>CAURNS010000028.1:0-3183 GCA_963526485.1 uncultured Pelosinus sp. | reverse complement strand
TACCAGATTTAAGACACATTGTTCAAATCTTTTAGGGGGCTAAAAAGGAACCACAAAGACGCGAAGGACACAAAGGGATGAATAAAAATATCTCTGTAACGTACTCCTTTGTGTGCTGCATCGCAGCATTGTGCCTTTGCGGTTCAATGGTTTCTTTTTACTTCCCAAAAACTTATAAATCCTGATACTCAAAGAAAAAAAGCACCCCGAAGGGTGCTTTTAAGAGTAAGCTTAGAATTTTACGTTAACAGCTGCGGAAGTACGTGCATCCATGTTATCGAAATCTTGGTATTTAACATTTAAAGCAGCATTTTTGCCAAGGTTTCTGTCATATTGGTATTCCATGCCTTTGATTGCTACATCGGTAGGAAGTGCAATTACATCAGCAGTGGAGTAAGCGTTGTACACACCGGCATCTGCATCTCTGTGAGTCACAGTTAAACCAAGTTTAGTGAACTTCACGCCAAAGGCAGTAGCATCAGCATCATTGGTATCGTTTTTAACATAATCAGCAAGAGCTGTTACGCCGCTGGTAAGAGGAGCAGAACCATTGATTGCATAGGATTTAGTATCGCCTTGTTTCAAATAATCAGCAGTTAATTTTGCACCAAGAACGTTAACGCCATATTCTGCGCCATAGAAACGTTCAGCAACGTTTTCAGTAGCAGTGCTGTTAGCTACAGCAGCTGTTACGCCACCAGTCGTATTACCTGCGAATAATTTTAAACCACCAGCTTGAGTGGAGAAACCATTAATTGTATCATCAAACAGAATACCGGAACCAAGTGTAACATCTTGACGACCAAGAGTGTTGGTTAAACCAAGGGCATTAAAGCTTACATTTGCAGTGTCTAAGTTTACAGCAACACTGTTATTTTTTTCGGAATCAGGATCGAATGAACCGCTTAAACGAGCATTAAATTTAAGATCATCATTAATTTTACCATCGAATGCTACACGAGCACGAGCATCGGATTTATCATTTTGATCTTCTACATTGGTGTAACGAATACGAGCATCACCGGAAACTTTAACCATGTTGTCGATTTGATCTTGCATACCGTCTACTTTTACACCCATAGTGGTTAATTCAGTAGCAAATTCTTTTTCCAGTTTTTCTACTGTAGCTTTTTGATCTGCATTCAAGGATTTTGTCATAGCATTTGCTACGATTTGCGCCATTTCGTAACGAGTAACGGTTTTGTCGCCTCTGAAAGTACCATCGCCATACCCTTCAATAACTCCAGCTTGCGCCAATTTGTTTACGGCATCATAGGACCAGTGTTTTGCAGGTACATCGGAAAATGGATTAGCGAATGCTGGCACCGAAATGCTGGCAGCCAGCGCAGCAGTTACTGCTACTTTTAAAAGTCTCTTGTTCATTTGGAAATATCCCCCTTAAAATGTTGTTTTTTTCGCGGGTGTAATCACCAACATGATAAGAGCTATCTGATAAAGGAGTGCTTCATGAGTTTCCACGTTTCCTCATAAGAACAGTCATCCCGTATCGTAATATCCCTTTCATGTCCCTGTCGCTTTTCACAGGTTCTAGTTTACATAATTCTATATATCTTTTTTATTTCCTGCTTACTACTCTAGTGTAAATATTGGTAATTTTCTATATGTACACTAGATTGACTATCTGGTCACTTAGGATTAAAAAAAATAATAGATTTACATAAAACTTATAGATATCTATTTCGCCAAAAAAAAAAGGAATCCTGCTTTTTCAACAGGATTCTCCTCTGGTACTTGTTGGTAAGTGGGTTCCTTATTACCTTTATCCTGAAACACCTTGAAGATGCATCTCAATTTTCAAAGGGCCAACGGTATATATATCTGTTTTGGCAGTAGCAGTAATTGTAACCTTACCATTATAACGTTTTAACTTATTAACCGTATCATAAAAATCGGCACCATTGATCGCCCCCACGGTTCCTTGAATCGGATCCGGCAAAATACCCTTTTCCACTGCTGATGCATTAACCTTTTGTAAAAAAGCCATAACCGCTTCTTCTGGCAGGGAAGCATTAGCCCCGGTTTCTATAGTAGACATATAAATAGCCTCACCTTGCCCATAGATAAGATGATTGGGGAAAAGTCCAATCTGACCAATAACAGGTTCACCGTAAACAGTATTGCCATTTGCTGAAATACGTACGATCATGTCTTCCGGGCTGCTTACCAAGGTAGCCACTATTTTATCAAAATCCGATTGTGCAATCCAAAGCACACCCAAATTTCGATTCTCAATCCCTAATTTGTCAATAATATTTTGGTTGGTTTGATAAATAGCCTCTCGCAAGGCACTTTCCGTATCACTTTTATTTTCGCCGCCATGCAGGGTCAAAGTAGCGAGCACTTCACCTGCTCTATAGATAATCGACCCTTCCCTCACGACCTGAATGCCTTGCCCTAATTTAGCGGTTAAATCGTTTAAGCGGTCAACATCTTTCTCCAAGGTAGCCTTAGATTGATTTAAGGACTGAACACGCAAATCCAATTGATTCTTCGTTTCCTGCAAAGTACTGATAGCTTGCTTGGCATTGCCAAGATCACCCTTTGCTTGTTCTAATTCTAAGGCCGCCTGATCGCGCTGAGCAGTTACGGCCGCTAATTCACCGGTAATGGATTGCAACCGTTCAGCTGTATCTTTTACCTTCACAGATAAAGAAGTATACTCTGCATTCTTAGACTCAAGAGCCACCCGGCTGGCATCCAGTTCTACGTTCTTACTGGTCACTTCTTGTGATAATGATGTTAATTTCTGAGCCAAAGCTTCCATACCAAAGAGAGCGGTACGCACATCCTTAGATACTAATGTCAGTACGCCAATCGTTGATCCGGTAATCAGAATACCTGTAATAATCGTAACGACTATCGAAGTATGCTTAGGACGCAAGCCGAAAATACTCAGTTTCTTTTTTCCTACTTTAGTACCCAATTTGTCACCAATATAGGCAATAACACCGCCTGTAATAACGAGAACGGCAATTAGCGTTAGACCATACATGATGTGTGTACCTCCTTTCATTAGATGAAAATGTATATCAAAACATAAATGTTTGAAACGCCAATATACAAAACGTGCCTGAGGCAAAGATAACGAAGATACAAAGAAGATTTTTGAACCGGTCTAACCCCCTATATTTGGACATTAGCCTTAACGAATCTCTGTCAATT
>CAURNS010000027.1:0-14475 GCA_963526485.1 uncultured Pelosinus sp. | reverse complement strand
TTTCTCCTATTCCCAGCAGTTCAATGAGCGGCTCTCGATAAACATCGAGGAAATAGCCCGTTAATTCCTCGATGGTCTGATATTCGAAAAACAAGGTTTTAGATAAGGAACCGAAGGTCTTTTCCAATTCATTGGTAAGCTGCATCACCATAATGGAATCAATCCCATATTTTTCAAAAGGAGTATCCGCTTCGATTCGATTGGCCGGCAGCTTAAGAATGGAGGAAAGGGCAGTTTTAAAATACTGTATTACTTTTTCGGAAAGGGAATCGTAATTCATAGCAGGAACTACGTTCTTTGTTTCTTTGTTAGCAAAAGTTGTTACGAATTCTTTCTTTTCCTCTAAAGGAAAATAGCTTGCCTGGAGCCGCTTACGATCGCCTTGAGCCACCATGACTTGAGATTTTCCCGAATCAATGGCATGATACAACGCATGAAAACCAGATAAGGTCTGCAGGGGAGTCATTCCCATACTTTGCCACATCATCTTTTCTACAGACTTATCCACATGCATGCCGCCCTCTTTCCATAGAGGCCAGTTCACCGCTAACGTTTTGCCCCATCGTTTTTTAGCATCGACCAGCTCACTCCTATATGCCGCATAGGCATCCATAAAAGCGTTTGCTGCAGCATAGTCTGCCTGACCTGTATTACCTGAAATTCCTGCTATGGAAGAGAAGAGAATAAAGAAATCCAAGGGCAATTCCTGACTAGCCTCATCTAGATTCATTAACCCTGTCACTTTGGGAGCCAGTACTTCCTGCAGTTGTGTCCTTGTCTTTTTAAGGAGATAGCTGTCACGGATAATTCCCGCGCTATGGATAATTCCATGAAGAGAGCCATATTCTTCCTGGACATTTTTCATCAGGTCGTTAACCGCCTTTTTATCGGTTATATCCACTTGTCTATATTGTATTCTGGCACCCATCCCCTCTAAGTCTTGCAGCTTTCTCTGTTTGAATTCACTAAGCAGAGAACGGCCAGTTAAAATTAAAGTAACATCTTTCACTTTTTCCGCTATTTCTTGAGCGAATAACAAACCTAAGCCACCAGCTCCTCCGGTAATCAAATAAATTCCTCCGTCTTTCCAGGGAATATCTACTTTATTGGAAGATTTACTTATAGTAACTTCATTCCACTTAATGATCCTCCGTTTTCCATTTTTATAGCAGATCTGCAAATCTTCAGGATAACAGCTATTTTCTTTTAGTTTCACAATCATGCTGCTTGCATTTTCCTCGTATTCCATTTGAATCAATTGTCCAACCAGACTGGGATTCTCCAATCCAGCCGTTTTCAAAAGCCCGGACAAACCAGCGAAAAGATACTGCTCTTTTGAACCAGATATAATAAGTTGTATCAATACCTTTCCCTTAGGTTTTTCCTTCAGCAGGTTTTGGATTTCCTCTAATACTTGGATTGCATATACCTGAAATCTTTCGTCAATTTCCTTCCGTGTGGATTGCAAGCTTATACAACGCAGCGGATGCGCAATATCACTATTATGTGCCTCTATTTCTTCCGGACTTACCTCAAGCTCACAAAGGATTACCAGCTGCTTTTCATAGACAAGTCTTTCTCTGCCCTCTGCTTGTACGGATTTTTCTTCCCAAACTGGAGCCAGCATAAGAGTGCTGCTAGTTTCGTTTACATGATTTACCCCTGTCCGGCCTTCCAAAATACGTGATGAAAACCCCTTCATCCGCACACAAATCTTACCGCGTTCATCACACAAATCAATATCCAATTTTTGAACTTTATCCCCTGACTGCCAACCTTCACTGTATCTGATGAACGTCCACATGACAGAAGTACAGCTTGCCAGAATTTCCAGTTCTTGCAGAGCAAAAGGCAAAGAAGTTTTTTCTGCCACTTTTCCTTCCTCTTCCATGTTTACTAACCCGATGGATGCCTGCAAGGCTGCATCCATAATACTTGGATGCAAGACAAAATGTTCTTGGGTATCGGCAACGGAGCTCGGCAGGGACAATTTTGCCAATACCTGGTGCGATCCCACATAAATTTCCTCAATTCCCTGATGGCCTGGTCCATACTCCATTCCCATCATCTTAAACTTTTCATATAACCTCCGGGGAGTCAGCCCGCTTTGTTTACATTGAATCCGTATCTTCTCCAAATCCAAAGTCGGAATATTGCTTATCGCAGTCAGAATTGCACTTCCTTGGCCATATATGACTTCCTCTTCTTCTGTATTTCCGAAAATCTCGTAGGCAATCTCACCATTTTCTTCCTGATAAATTTCAATCTGTACTTGTACCGGTTCAGCGGACACTCCTAAAGGCCGAACCCATACCACATTTTTTAATCCGATTTGCCTTTGTCCAATACGTAAAGCTTTTTTTGTTTCCTCACCTAAGGCGAATTCAACGGCTGCTCTCGCCATTTCCAAATATGCCACTCCAGGTAAAACCCGCTGCCCATGAATAACATGGTCCTCCAGGAAAAACTCTTGACCAGTAAAGGTCGAAGTAAAACGCTGTTCTGACAAATTCGAATTATTATAATGCAGCAACGGATGAATGAAGTTAGAACTAGCTGCAATTATTTTGTCAGCATTGCTTTTACTCTCCGCCACCCAATAAAGTTCCTTGGCAAAGGGATAAGTAGGTAAATTGATCCGGTGGGGCTTTATATCTCCATATAATTCATGCCAGGATAGCTCATAGCCCTGACAGTAAAGGTCCGCTAAGGCATACAGTGTCTCTTGATATTTGTATTTATCCTGCAAGGATCGGCTTTTCTTTAACAATTCTTGCCCGTACTGCTCTAAGGCCTTTTGACCTATAAAGTCTCTAGATACCATGCCTTGAAACAGATTGGGTAATTTTTCTCTACCCCCGACTTGTTTAAGGACATGTATGGCATCTTCTCGGTCCTGTATCACAATGGCACAGCGATGAGGGAAATGCTGACGGCCTTCTAACAGCGTGTAGCTAATCTGGGACAAGCTTTGCTCTTGCCAATGTTTGCTTTGTAATCGCTCAATCATGTCTTGAATTTTTTCTTGCAAAGCCAATTGAGTTTTGGCTGAAAGTACGAGCAGATAGTATGATGCCTGCTCATGATGCAGCCCGGTTTCCTCTGGAGAGTAGCTTCGCACAACCATATGAGCATTGGTACCACTCACCCCAAAAGCACTTACAGCACCCATCTGGCACTTTTTAAGGTTTCGTGCCCACGGTTTGCTGGTTTTATTAATGTAAAAAGGACTTTCCTGCCAATTGATATAATCATTTTCCTGTTCACAGTGCAAACTGGCTGGAATCGTTTCGTATCGCATTGCTTGTACTAAACCAATTAGACTGACCAATCCAGAAGCCGCAAAGGTATGACCAAAATTTGTTTTTGTGGAAGTCAGCGCGCAATATCCCTGCTTTTTGGTGTAATTTTTAAAAGCACTATATAAGGCGTTAATTTCCACAGGATCTCCTAGCTGGGTCCCAGTCCCATGGGTGACAATATATTCTAGTTCTTCCGGATTTACCTTATATTGATCATAGACTGATTTTAAAAGGTTCGTTTGCGAAACCCCACTGGGAGCAGTAATTCCATTAGTCTTCCCATCATAATTAATGCCACTTCCCTGGATGATCGCATAAATAGGATCACCATCGGCCTGCGCTTTCGATAATAGCTTGAGTACGACTACAGCAACCGCTTCCCCTGGAACCATGCCATTAGCGCGTTTATCAAATGCAAAGCACTTGCCGTCATGAGATAGCATGCCAGCTTGACTCATTCCCCAAAAAGGTCCCGGGGTCAGCATTAAATTGACACCAGCGGCAATTACCGTATCACACTCTTGATTTCGCAAACTTACAGCAGCCTGATGCGCAGCAACTAAACCGGAAGAACATGCCGTATTAATTGCCATAACAGGACCATCTAGATTTAAAAAATATGCCAAGCGTGCTGCCAAAACTGCATTATGATTAGACGTAACACTCCCTTGGTCTTTAACAAGCAATTGATAATCTCCATCTTCAACGCCCACAAACATCCCAATTTTGCTTTTCTTAATCTGTGCTGCCCCATAACCAGCATCCTCCAGAGCATTAAAAGCTTCCTGCAATAAAAGACGCTGTCGTGGATCCATGGATTCTGCTTCACGAGGAGAGATTTCAAAGAATAAAGGATCAAATTCTTTCACACCGGGGATACAGCCGCACATCCATTTGCCCACATTAGAAAACCGATCATCAGGAATTTCTGCAACCACATCCTGTCCTGCCATAAGAATTGTCCACATTTCCTCTATATTGCGGGCTTGGGGGAATCGTCCGCTCATGCCAATAATGGCAACGGGTTCTGGGCTGCCTGCGGCAATGCTCTTCATGGTAAATCTGGATTTTTTGCTCTCCTGCCTTGGTACTGTCTCCAGCATAGGTTTTGGCAAAATCGTTTTCTCCACCATATCTTCTCTATAAAACTCCTGCATGGCTGCTTGATGTTCTGTAAGAAAGTAGGTGGTCAATTTTTCAATGGTAGCATATCCAAAAAATAAGGCCGGTGTAATCTCCATTCCATAATAGTTGCTTAATAAGGCGGCAAATTGTGCCAGACCAATGGAATCAAAGCCAAAATCTGCCAAATTATCTTCCCGGCCTAGCTTATCGCGATAAGTTTTGAGGAATTTACTGATTTGTTCTTTTAGGTCCCACTCAATACATTGCTCTAACTTTAAACCTTTCATTTCAGCCCGCCATCCTCTGCTAGAGGAACCGGTAATATTAGAAACCAACACAGCAGGCTGCTTTTGCTTTTTAGTTAGTCCTAAAAAACGCTGTACTTGGCTGCGCAGCCCGAAGAATACCATATGCTGTATACTATTTGTGCTCAATAATTGTTCAAATATGGCTATACCATTTTCTGTATTCAAAAACTGCTGCCCACTAGACTTTAAATACATTTTAGTATTTTCATCAGAACTAAACCCCATGCCGCCGTCTTTCCAAAGAGGCCAATTGATTACAATCGACTTACCTTGGTGTTGTAATTCACTGCGATAGTGAGCATAAGCCATTTGAAAACGGTTGCCAATGGCATAATCACATGATCCAAAATCCCCTAAGATCGCTGCGGATGAAGAAAAATAACAAATAAAGTCAAGCGCTTCTTCACGAAGCAATTCATCAAGCACAATAGTTCCTGTAATTTTAGGTGCGAGTACCTCTTGGAAATTTCGAATATTTTTTTTCAAGATACTTTGCTCGCTCTGAATTCCAGCAGCATGAATCACTCCATGAATGCCGCCAAAGCATGCCTTTGCCCGACGTAACTCTTCTTTCATAGTGATTGGATCACAAATATCAGCCTCAATATACAATACCCGGCTGCCTAATGCTTCTAATGCTGTTATTTTTTCTTGTTTTTCTGCAGTAAGGGAAGAACGGCCAATTAAGATTAGATTTGCAGTGTATTTTTCAGCAAAATGCTGTGCAAACAACAATCCTAATCCTCCGCACCCTCCTGTAATAAGATAGGTCCCCCCTGACCGTAATGGATTACGGCCAGCTTGAATGATTGTTGGCTCAATTTTGCAAATATGCCGTTTTCCCTCTTGATATATTACACTTTGGATGGTATCAGTCTGTAACTCAGACCATAGTTTCTTCACCCATTCTTTTGTAACCATTCCTTGGTCCTGCACCCTAGCTGCTTGATAAATTACTGCAATTTGTGTCCGCGGCAGTATAAGCCCTAGAGAACGTTCAAAGCCAATCCAAGACTCCAAATAACAACGTTCCATTGCATGCTGAAATTGAGCTGCCAATAGGCATCTCCTGACGTTTAGTTTTACTGATGCGATCCCCTGCAAAAGATAAACAATACTGTTATAGTCCTGAATACGACTTGCATCCTCAATCGGCCATAAATACAATATGGCATCTATTTCTTCATGATCTTCCTGAATGCTCTGAAAAGCTTTCTCATATGTTTTTGGCTCCTCCCTAGATACACAATACATCAGTGAGGACTGCTTTTGATACGTCGTACTTTGTGAAATGAAGATTACTTGCGCTTCTTGATCAAGCTTTTGCATTTCTTCCCGAATCACTTGCTGATTTTCCTGATCCGAAACAAAACAAAGCAGTTTTCTAATTTTGCGTGGAGAAGATTTTTCCAAAGTATGCTCTTGCCAGAGTTCCCTAAAGGTCATCATCTCAAAGATTTCTTCTATTTTATCATCTGTAACATGTTTCAGGCTTGTTGGTACCTGGGTATTAAGCTTTGATTCTTCTTGTGTCTCCAGCCCCTTGAACCGTACACAAATATTTCCTTGCTCATCACACAAATCAATATCAATTTTCTGTACCTTATCCGCTACACGTCCATCACTGTAACGGACAAAAGCCCACACCGCAGAATGATTACATTTCCCTAAAATTTCAAGCTCCTGCAAAGCAAAAGGCAGAACTGAGCTAGGAGCTACTATACCAGCATAGTTGGTATTACTAAAACTCATCAATAAACTGACTGCTGCTTGCAAACTTGAATCCACCAAGCTTGGATGCAGGAAAAATTGGTTTTGCGTAGCATAAACAGAGGAGGGCAACAACAATTTTAACAAGATCTGATTCGCCCCAATATAAGCCGTCTCAATCCCTTGCAATCCTGGACCATAGTTAAGGCCCATCTCTTTAAGAACGTTATAGCATTGAGCAGAGGAAAAAATGCTTTCGGTACACTGATTTTGCAGAGAGTTAAGATCAAGCTGCGGAACTGCTGCCGGCGGATTAAGGGTTGCTATACCGCGGCAGTGTACTACAGTTTCTGCATCTTCAAATTCACTAAATATTTCATAAGCTAATTCCTCATTGCGGCCAGGTATTAGTTCAATATGTACGTTGACCGGATCGGAATCCACTTGCAGGGAACAGCCCCACACCACATCTTTCAGCCCTATCTGAATTTCCCCTTCAGCTAAGGTTTGCTTTATATCTGTATCCAAAGCAAACTCTACCGCTGCTCTTGCCATCTCTAAGTAAGCTGCTTCAGGTAAGACTCGTTGTCCCCTGACGATGTGGCCATCAAGAAAGAACTCCTGACCTGTAAAGGTTGAACTGTATTTCTGCACAGAAAGATTCGAGGTATTGTGCTGCAGTAAGGGATGAATAACTGCTGCAATACCTGTTTTAATTTCAGGACCAAACTGATTTGAAGCTTCAGGTATCCAATACCGTTCTCTGGCAAAAGGATACGTCGGCAAGGAAATTCTTGAATATTGCTCGTCTGCAAATAATTGATCATATTCTAATGTGTATCCTTGAATATACAAATCTGCAACGAGTGCCAGATTTTCCAAATACTCATCCATATTCGCAGTATTTTGGCACTTTTTTATACATTCATTTCCATATCGCCGCAAAGAAGGCTGATCACGATTATCTTTTTCGTGTACTTGTGAATGATATATTTGGGATATTTTCCCTTTTTTAAGCCATTTCTTTAAATGTTTGACAAGTTCCCCATGATTCGCCACAATACATGCTAAACGGTGATTAAAGTGTTTTCTCCCCAAAATAAGAGTATAGCTAACATTTCCAAAATCCATCTGCGTTTCTTGTTCAAAAAACGTAACCGCTTGTTCCGCTTGTTGCCTTAATTGTTCATGGGTACGCGCTGATAACACTATTAAATAAGCTGGTTTTTCTGAATGCCTTCGCTCCGATTTAGGAGCTTCTTCAACAACCATATGTGCATTAGTCCCGCTAAGACCGAAAGAACTAATCGCAGCGCAGCGCTTTGAGTCTGGTTTAATAGTCCAATTCTCAAGTTCCGTATTCACATAAAATGGGCTGTCTTTAAAATTAATAGTAGGATTGCCATTTTTAAAGTGAAGGGACGGGGGAATTTGTTTATGTTTCAGTGAAAGTAATATTTTAATAAGTCCGGCAACCCCCGATGTTGATAAGGTATGGCCTATATTGGTTTTAATTGACCCTATGGCACAATAGCCTTTTTTGTTTGTATATTTGTTAAAGGCCCGAGTCAGAGCTTCATATTCAATGGGATCTCCCAACTTTGTGCCGGTTCCATGGGCTTCTATCATTTGAATCTCCGCGGGGTTGATATGAAAGCTATTGTAAACATTACATTCCAAACGCTCCTGTGAATTTGCGCTTGGTGCCGTAATTCCATTACTAGTACCATCTTGATTAATTCCTGATCCACGAATCACTCCGTAAATATGGTCGCCATCTGCCATTGCCTCGTTGAGCCGCTTAAGTACAACCACACCGATCCCTTCTCCAGGAACAAATCCATCAGCCCTTTCATCAAAAGTATGACAACGTCCGGTGGGAGACATCATTCCTGCCAAATTAGCGCCTAAATAGAATGTAGGAGTGCATTGAATAAGTACACCACCAGCCAATGCCATTTCTGTTTCCCCAGACCACAAACCTTGGCAGGCAAGATGAATAGCAACCAACGAACTGGAGCAAGCTGTATCAACAGTTATGGCCGGCCCTTGAAGATTCAAATAATAAGCAACTCTGGCGGGAATGATGGAACTGGCATTTCCCCACATGACTTGCGGAGGCGTGCTGCCTTTAATAAGCTCCCAATAATCCGCAAAGTTATAACCTACATAGACCCCACATTGGCTTTCCTGTACTTCTTTACCCGCATAACCCGCATCTTCCAGTGCCTTCCATGATTCCTCTAAAAAAAGACGCTGCTGAGGATCCATATACGTTGCTTCAATACCGGAAATTCTAAAAAAGAAAGGATCAAATTGATCAATACCATCTATAAAGCTGCCATGCTTACAATACTTCTTTTCCTTGGGATAATATTTTGATAGATCCCAGCGGGATACTTCTTCTATTAAATCAGTGCCGCTTGCAAGGTGTTTCCACAACTCATTCAGCGTTTTCGATTTAGCAAAGCGCCCACTCATACCGATAATCGCTATGGGTTCTTTCTCTATTGCTTTTTCAGCATTATCTGTCTGTATAGGATTACGTTTTGGCAATACCCTCTTGTTTGAATGCTGTTGATAATGCGTCTCTTGCTGTTCATAAAATAACTCATCTTTACTATTATCTTTATCTTGCCTTATGTCTTTCTCAAATTCCCTTATAATTTGTTCTTTAAATTGTGAAAAAATATAGGTTGTAAGTTGATTAATAGAACTGTAATCAAAGATGTCTGTAGTTTTTAATTCTATGCCTAGAATCTGATTGATAGCGTTAATTAACGAAATACCCGAGATGGAATCTACACCATAATCCGCAAAGGATTCATCGTTACCAATCTTATCCATATCCAATTTTAAGGTTGCTGACAGTTTTTCAATAATTGTCTCTTTAATATGATCTTTTGCCTTTTCGTAATTTGCATTGCTCTGAAAAGATTTACTGCTCTTTATTGGTGCGGAATGCTCATATTTGGGGATCATACCATTCTTTTGCCCCGTCTCCTTCGAATCCAAGCGTTGTGTTATAATTTTTTGAGACGATAAATCTTTTTGCTGGCGAATGATTCCATCGCTTTCAGCAACGATAATCTGCTGCCCTAATTGATGTTCTTCTTTTGCCGGGAAGAAAACAGACTGAAATCCTTCCTCATCCAGGACTGTTTGCCAAGCATCGGAATAAAGACCAGGGCATCCTGGAATCCGTAATCGGGAATCTTCAAATAACCACCAGCCTTCCAAAAGTCCAAAGGTTAAATGATTAAATAAATTATTATTACTCATTTCATTTATGAGAATTAATCCATATTTTTTTAAGGCTGCTTTGACATTTCTCACTGTCTTTCGGATATCTCTGGTAGCATGTAAAACATTAGTTGCAATCGCAATATCGTATCCGCCAGCATCAATTTCTTGTCCGGAAACCGATTTTTCAACGTTAAATATTTTATAGGTCAAGTAGGGATTCTCTGCTCCATATGCTTGTTTGGCATACATTAAAAAGGCTCTAGAGATATCTGTATAGCAATACTCTGCAATGTGCTCTTTGTAAGATTTTAATTTTTGGAAGATTCCACTGCTAGTTCCTCCAGTACCTGCTCCAATTTCAATAATGCGAATCTGTGCAGATGAATCCTGCTTTAGTCTTTCTTGTATGTAAGTGATTAAAGTATCGGCAAGTATCTCATTGAAATAATCCGCAACTGCATTATTCTTATAAATCCCCTCTACCAATTCCATGGAGGAATTGGGAAATATAATATCGGTTGCTAATACCTTTCCATGTAATATTTGGGGCAAAGCCCTCACTGTTGCCTCTACTAACATCACCTGAGCCTTCAAGCTGGAGTCTTCCAACCATAAAACCTTTTTTTGCTCCCATTCTTTCCATAAAGCACCTGCATCCATAACATTTGTATCATCAATTGCCGAATAATGATCTCCAGTAACTTGAAGATATTTATTCTGCACCAAGATCCTGATACTTTGTTCAAGCCACCTCTCATACAACTCAACCATACCAGATTCTTTTTTAAGGTCCTTAATAGACAAATTCTTTTTCGTAAATAATCCTGAATTCTGTAATTGACACCATAATAATTTACAAAGAATCTCTTCCATCTGTTTCACTTACATGCCCCCCCTTCTTGATAGGTTGTAACGATAAACAAAATTTCAAGTTGCTTCTCTTCACCTTATTTAAGTTCATTAATTTCTATTGATTCACAATAGTCGGTCAACAGATCTTCATAATCTTTCACTAAGTGAAGCGTAAAACTATTGAGAGTTTGGCTGTTCAAGATCATTGCAGGCTTTAATGTAATACTAAATTCTTGATTTATGGTATTGATAAACTCATGCTGCTTAATTAAATCAAATCCATATTCATTGAACTCAATATCAGCGTCAATATTCTTAATTTCAACCTTCAGCACTTCTGACAAAATCTTCTTTAGAGATAATGAAATCTTCTCTAGCAAGATTTTATTATCCATCCTCTTTATAGCGTTGGATGTCAGAATAACTTTTTTATTTTTAAGGGCAGCGTGAAGACGATTGTTGAAATTCTGAACATTTATGTGCGGTTCTTCAGGATAAATTGTCACGATCTCCTCAGAAGAATGATGAGTAAATGCCTCTCCATCCACGAGCGCTAATGAAACCCCTACCATTTGCACACAAATTTCCCCAGATTGGTTACATAGAGCAATATCAAATTTATGCACAGTATCCCCTGCCTGGGGTTCCTCACTGAACTGAATGAAGGCCCACATCATGGAAGTACAGGTTCCGAGAATCTTTAATTCATGTAGAGCGAGCGGCAAGGAAGGTTTGTAAATGAATTGTCTTCCATTTTTCCCCTCATTAAACCCATTGGCTGCCTGCAAGGCGGCATCCATTATGATCGGATGCAGGACAAAATCATCTTGGGTATCGGCCACAGAAACCGGCAGAGATAGCTTTGCCAATACCTGTCCCGTTCCCGCATAGATTTCCACGATCCCCTGCTGGTCTGGTCCATATTCTATTCCCATAATTTTATAATTCTCGTACAACTCACGGGAGTTCAGTCTTCTTTGGCTGCATTGCGACTGTATCTTCTCCAAATCCAAAGTCAATTTTTCCGTTTTCACAGACAAGGTTGCAGAACCCTGAGCATAGACAATTTCCTCGTTGCCTATTTCTTCATAAATTTTGTAAACAATCTCTCCATTTTCTTGCGTATGAAGTTCAATTTGTACCTGAACCGGTTTATCTACTATTCTCAAGGGACGAACCCATGCCACATTTTTCAGCTCAATTTGTCTTTGCCACGTTGCTAAATCTTTTTTAGTTTCCTTATCTACTGCAAATTTTACAGCTGCTCTTGCCATCTCCAGGTACGCGGCTCCAGGTAAAACCTGGGATCCTTGCATAATATGATTGGTTAAGAAGAACTCCTGCCCCATAAAGATCGAACTATACCCCTGTTCGGAAAAACTGGAATTATTCTGATGCAATAAAGGATGAAGCACGTCTCTGGTCTTATCCGCTTTATAACTGCTATTTTTACTCTGCACCATCTCGTCTTTTGCCAAAATCCAATAGGATTCCCTAGCAAAAGGATAGGTTGGAAGACTGATGCGCTGAGGTTTGCTATCTCCATAAAGCTGATTCCAATTCACCTGTAAACCCTTGACCCATAAATCTGCTAATTTTGTATACTTTCGCCGTTGAATCCATTTTGCGATCGCTTCCTGTAATTCTTCATCTGCCGTAAAAATCGTCAAGGTCTCCTTATTCTTTTTTACTTGGCCTCGATAAAGTTCAGGACTTTCCTGATCTTGTACAAAACTCTGCAATTTTTCCTCCACTTCTTTTACAGAAGCAGCCATGAACCCTAAGCGTTCTTCCATGGCCTCCCGGCCTACTTGCAGCGTGTATGCTATATTTTTTAAATCCAGCTCAGCAAGCTGCGATTCGCGAATGTAGGCAAGTAATTGATTCGCCTGCGCTTTGAGACGTTCCTCATTCTTACCTGACAGCACAATCAAGACAGGGTTCTGAAGCTCAGCGGCCGGCATTGACTCTGTTTTGGGGGCAATATATTCTTCAATTACAATGTGAGCATTGGATCCCCCGGCACCAAAGGAAGAAATGCCAGCCACTCTTGGATATTCCTTCCTTTTGCCATTTAGTTCGACGATGGGACGTTTCCATTCTGTCAAGGTTTGCTGCACTAGAAAGGGAGTATGGCTAAAGTCAATATAAGGATTTAGTACCTCGGAATGTAATGAAGGCACTAGTTGACGATGCTTCATCTGCAATAGTACTTTGGTTACTCCAGCAATCCCAGCCGCACTTTCGCAATGTCCAATATTTGACTTAACCGAACCAATGGCACAGAATTGATTATCTTTTGTATATTTTTGAAAGGCTTTGCTTAAACCGGTGATTTCGATAGGATCTCCTAAGGAAGTTCCCGTACCATGAGCTTCCAGATAACTGATTAGTCTAGGATCCATGCCCGTTTCCTTTAAAGCTTGCTCAATAACATCTGCTTGGGCATTGGGGTTAGGAACGGTGTACCCATTCGTTTTGCCCCCATGGTTAATTGCAGTTCCTTTAATCACACCATAAATATGATCTCCATCTGCAATGGCTTTTTCTAAAGGTTTTAGCAGCAGGGCTCCAACCCCTTCCCCTGGAACATATCCGTCACCGCCTTTTCCAAAGCTTTCACATCGTCCCTTGTCAGATAAAAAATTCCATTGGGACAGCATTAAATACTTATTGGGATGAATGGAGAGGTTGACGCCCCCAGCGATTGCCAGTTCACAGCTGCTGCTCTGCAAACTTTGGCAGGCAAAATGAATCGCAGTTGAGGATGAGGAACACATAGTATCCAGCGCAACGCTCGGACCACGGAAATTACAAAAATACGATATACGATTGGCTATGGACGATATATTCCCCGGAATCGTAATGATTCTGTCTTGAGCTTGTTTCTCAGTTCCATACAACTCATATTCTTGATAAGTCACTCCAACGAAAACCCCTACTTTTCCTTCCCAGCCCGTCTCTAGATTTTTTCCTAACGTGTCCCGAGTATAGCCAGCATCCTCGATAGTTTCATAGGCACATTGCAGGAACAAGCGCTCCTGAGGATCCATATATTCGGCTTCCCGGGGAGAGATATTGAAAAATAACGGATCAAATTCATCCACTCCATCAACAAATCCGCCCCACTTGCTGTAGGTCTTTCCCTGTTTATTTTTTTCAGTCTCAAAGTATAAATTATGATCCCAGCGTTCTGTCGGAATTTCAGTAATGCAGTCTTTACCGCTTTTGAGATTGTTCCAATATTCATCCAGGTTTTGCGCCTGAGGATACCTTCCGGAAATTCCAATAATGGCAACATCTCTGCTAATGCTTTCACCTTGGGATGCTGCAGAACGCGATGTAAAACGTTTATGCTTTTCTCTGCCGCTCTGCAGCACTTTAGTCAATGGTGTCAATTTATTTTCTGTCGTTATTGCTGCCTTTTCTTCCATTCCCAGCAATTCTATAAGCTGTTCTCGATAGAATTCCAGAAAGTAACTGGTTAATTCCTCAATCGTTTGATACTCGTAAAATAAAGTTTTAGATAGCATGCCAAAGCTCTTTTCCAGTTCATGGGTAAGTTCCATCACCATGATGGAATCAATTCCATATTTCTCAAAGGAAGTATCTTCCTCAATTCGGTGCACTGGCAGTTTGAGAATGGAGGAAAGAGCAGTTTTAAAATAATGTATTGCTTTCCGGGAAAATAAATCATAATCCACTACAGGAACAACTGTCTTTTCTTTTATGTTAATAAAAGTTGTTGCCCAATCTTCTTTTTCATGAGGCAGCAGAAAGCCTTCCTGGAGTCGCTTACGATCTCCTTGGACCACGCTGACTTGATATTTCCCGGAAACAATAGCTTGGTACAATGCACGTATGCCCGCTTGGCTCTGCATGGCGATCATTCCCATGCTTTGCCACATCATCCTTTCCACGGACTCATCCAC
>CAURNS010000026.1:0-16876 GCA_963526485.1 uncultured Pelosinus sp. | reverse complement strand
GCAGCTTCCTCTGCGCTCACAATTTTCGCATGAAGCGCTTTGTTACGCACACGATCTTTGATATCAATCATTTTAACACTTTCCTCCAAACATTAGAGTGATTAATTTGTTGGTGTCTGTCTGGCTAAATAGAAAGACAAGCTACTTAATCCTACTGACAAGTCTTCATTAATAACTCGTACAGCATCAGGCACCTTTATTTTTCTCGGGGCAAAATTCCATATCCCACGTACCCCAGCAGCAACCAATTGATCAGCTACTTCCTGAGCATACATTTCGGGTACGGCAATAATGCCAATATGAATTGTTTTTTCCTCCATCACCTCTTTTAAACGGTCCAAATGAAAGACCTCAGTACCTTTTATACATTGCCCAATTTTATTGGGGTCAATATCAAACATAGCTACCAAATTGAAACCCAGAGAATCAAAATTGCGATAATTGGCTAATGCCCAGCCTAAATGCCCTACACCAACCACAGCAATATGCCAATTGTAATCAAGCCCAAGTATTTCTCCTATATTACGAATGAGCTCACTCACATAGTAGCCAACACCTTTTTTGCCGAATTGACCAAAAGATGCCAAATCTTTACGAATTTGTTCAGGAGTAACTCCTAAGCGCTGTCCTAACTCTTCTGAAGAAATAATTTCCATACCTTCTTCTTGGCTAAGTCTCAGAGTACGAAAATATAATGGCAAACGGTCTATAGTAGCCTTGGAAATGGAAATTTTGTCCTTACTGTCTCTCAACCCAAAAGCCTCCCTCAAAATGTAAGTGGCGATCATCAGTTAACATTTTTTCTCTATTTTCTATCATTTCTCTAGTATGTACAATTTCTCACATAAACTAAAAAATCCTGCTTCTAAATAAGATATTATTTAAAATTTATTTAAATTTTTTTATTATTTTCTACATTTTTTTACTTTTTAAACCATAAATGTATTTATAATCCGTTATTATGCAAATAACGCATAAACCGCATTCTTAAAGGTTTTCTTTAGCCTAATAGCAAAAATAGAGCACAATGGCTCCATTTTTATTTGATAATTTATATTACTTTTTTTAATAAATGGCTTTGATCCTGTCGTTGATGATTCAATTGCCATACAACTACTATTAATGCATTTAACAACCAAAATAACATCGATAATTGTATATTAAACAATACATAATCTGTAAATCCATTTACGATAAGGCCACAATTTGCCCCCACAATTCCGAGCATAACTCCTGATGACCAATGCTGCGCTGCTCCCCTCATAGAAGATAAAGCTAATCGTACATGACCATACATCATTGATAAGAAAGTAAGCAATCCTGGAATACCAATTTCGGCAGCAATATTTAAATACATGTTGTGTGCATGAAAAATCTTAGTATTCGCATTATTTATGAAAAAATCATAGTCCGGATATACCATCCAGTAAGCTCCCCATCCAATGCCGAAGAAAGGTTTATCCATGATCATCGCAATGGTACTCTCCCACAAGGCTAATCGCAGCGTTGAGGAAGTATCTGTAGGATTCATGATTGACATGAGCCGTTCCAATAAAGCATCATGAGCAAAGAATCCAATAATAGGTAATAGAAGCAGTAACCAGAAGATTTTACGGTTGCATAACACACCATACATGCCAATGATCGCTAATAAACTAAGCCAAGCACCCCGTGAATAAGTAAGAACTAAACATCCACCAAACAGGATTACCAGCGATGCAAAAATCATCTTACTTTTTACCGTATCTGATTTATATCCCATCCCTGAGGCAATAGCCATCATTGTCACTAAAAATCCAGCTAATAAATTAGGATTTTCCAATGTAGAAAATACTCTCATTTTAAGGTCTGGAAATTGCTCTCCATCTACCCACTCCATAGCTGAAACATTAGCACCAAAGAAATATTGATGAAATCCATATAAAGACACCGCGACCGCTGAAGTTAGCATCGCCCACATAAGACGTTTCACTTGATCACTAGAGCGAATATTATTAACAGCCAAATAATAAATCAATATGTATCGTCCCATTAAATTGTAGTAATTATAAAAACTAAATTCCCGGTCCGGTGATGCCCAAATGGAAGATGCGGACAATACTATCAGCAAGGCTATACCTATATCAAAAGGAGTCGCCTTAAAATCCATTTTTCGCATAACGATCATTTTCCCCACCCACAACAAAGCACCAAGACCTAAAAAACCACTGCTCATTTTAAGAGACAACGGCAAAAAAAAGGTCACCGCCAAGATGCAGTGCTCAATTAAATATTCTAAAAAATACTGGGTCTGGGCCGTTCTATACATTGTATACACAGTCTCACCTATCTAATTAGCATTTGCTATAGTATTCTTCGCATTACAATACTATGTACAATTGCCAGATTCAATCACCATTTTTAATTATAGCTAAGAAAAAATCATTTGTCTACTTACATATTATCTTTCTAGCTGTACCAATTAAATATAAAGAACCTGCTACACAAAGAACACCATCATCACCTGCTAATATTTTAGCACGTTCCAGCCCTTCGCTGATTGAATTCACAGTCTCTACATATTCTGCCTGTATTTCCCGGGCAACAACCTCTGGCTTGCCTGCCCTTGTCGATAAGGGAGCCACCACTACCACCTTATCGTTAAAACGTATTAGGGTACGAACAATGGTCTTTACATCTTTGTCTTGTAAAATACCTAATAAAAAAACAATTTTCTTCTCTTCGTAAAATTGATCCAAATTTTCACGTAACACTCTTGCTCCGTCTGGATTGTGCGCACCATCAATAATAATGATTGGCTGACCAGGAATTACTTCAAATCTTCCAGGCCATCGCACTTTAAACAGACCTTTTGCTACAGCAGATAGATCAATTCGTTTTTCATTTTTTCCTAGGATGATTGCCGTCATAATCGCTACTGCAGAATTATTAATCTGATGAACGCCTAAAAGATTTACAGCAAACTTTCCAATTGTCTTTGCATCTACAAGCTCCATCATAATTTCTTGACAGTGTTCTTCCCTTCCAAGAAATCTCGCAAAAAAATCCTTTCCATATACATAACATTCAGCAGATTTTTCCTGAGAAATCATCTTAATAATATCCAGTGCTTCTCCTGTAGCTGCTGTAACGACTGGGATTCCCTGCTTAATGATGCCAGACTTATGCTTCGAAATCTCACTAATCGTGCTGCCGCATTTATCCGTATGGTCTAAAGTAACATTCGTAATTATGGATACTTCAGGCATAAGGACATTAGTAGAATCTAAAAGCCCGCCTAAACCAACTTCGATAACAGCATACTCCACGCCGCATATTGCAAAATAATGAAAAGCCGCTGCAGTTAGTACTTCAAATTCAGTTGGATGGTCAAATCCCTGTGCTATTATTTTATCCACAAATCCACTTGTATACTCAATAGCTTGCGCAAATTGTCCCGGTGAAATTTCCTGACCATTCACAATCATCCTTTCTGTATATTGAACCAGATGTGGAGACGTATACATACCTGTTTTTATACCTGCAGCTGTTAAAATAGATGTTAACATAGCTGTTGTTGAGCCCTTGCCATTAGTCCCTGTTACATGAATAGTCTTAAACTTTCGTTCTGGATGATCCATCAATTTCAGTAGTTTCTCAATTCTAGCTAAGCCTAAATTAATACCAAATTTATTTAAATTTGCTAAATAGGCTAAAGACTCTTCATAATTCACACTTCTCACACCTTTCTAACTGAAACAGTTACTAGGTCTTTTTACTAAGGCACAGGTAACGCAGAGAAACTCCAAAAAGGTTTTTGTACCGCCACAGCGTTCCTGTGCCATTGTATTCTGAGGCTATTACATTACTATTTGCGCTACCTTATGATTCTATAACGCGGCTAAGTAAGCCAAACGTTCCCGAATTGCAATTTGCTTTTCTTGATACTCTTCTGCTTTAGCTTTTTCTTTCATTATAACTTCTGCTGGTGCTTTCGCTACAAAGCCTTCATTAGAAAGTTTTCCGTGAATACGGCTAATTTCTTTATCCAATGTTGCTAACTCTTTATTTAAACGAGCAGATTCTTTTTCTACATCAATAAGCCCTTTGAGTGGCAAATAGATTTCTACACCACTCACTATAGCAGTCATGGCATTTTCAGGCTTTGCCTCTTCTATCCCGATCAATTGAATCGGTTCCGCAGCAGCCAGAGTTTTTAAATATTGCAGATTATTAGTAAATACCTGCTGCAGCTCACCTGTGGCAATCTGTAAAATAACCTCACTCTTTTTTCCTGGCGGCACATTAACTTCAGCCCGCATATTACGAATAGACTTAATAGTCTCCATCATAATATTCATCTGCTGTTCTATCTCTTCATCAATGAACACTGAACTATCTGCTGGCCAATGAGCAATCATAATACTCTGCCCTTCGTGGGGCAAATGCTGCCAAATGGTTTCGGTAATAAATGGCATAAAAGGATGTAATAATTTTAATGTATTTTCCAGTACATACCACAAAACATATTGGGCCGTTCCACGAGCCACTGCAGCTTCCTTATTATACAATCGAGCCTTGGCCATCTCAATATACCAGTCACAATATTCATTCCAAATAAATTCATACAACAGGCGAGCTGCTTCGCCTAATTCGAAACGCTCTAAATTTCGAGTCACTTCATTCACAGTTTTAGCATAACGACTTAAAATCCATTTATCAGCTAATGTAAAGTTATTCTTAGCAGCTTCATAACTTGCTAATTGGTTTATACTGTCCACATCTTCCAAGTTCATTAGCACAAAACGAGATGCATTCCATAGCTTATTGGCAAAATTACGACTAGATTCAACCCGCTCCCAATAAAAACGCATATCATTCCCCGGCGTATTACCAGTTACCAGTGTAAAACGCAAGGTATCAGCACCATTTTTTTCGATTACTTCCAAAGGATCAATCCCATTACCTAAGGATTTACTCATCTTACGTCCTTGAGAATCCCTTACTAACCCATGAATAAATACATGTTTAAATGGAATCTCTTTCTTAAATTCTAATCCCATCATAATCATTCGAGCTACCCAGAAGAAAATAATATCATAGCCCGTTACTAACACACTTGTCGGATAAAATTGTTCTAATTCTTCAGTGTCTTCCGGCCACCCCATAGTAGAAAAAGGCCATAAGCCTGAACTAAACCAAGTATCCAGTACATCTTCATCTTGTTTTAAATGATGACTGCCACATTTAGGACATACAGTAACTTCTTCTCGCGCTACAATGGTTTCACCACATTCACAATACCAAGCAGGAATACGATGCCCCCACCAAATTTGGCGAGAAATACACCAATCCCGAATATTATCCATCCAATTCGTATAAGTTTTCGTAAAACGTTCCGGTACAAATTGAATATCTCCTGAAGTCACAGCCTCAATAGCAGGTTCAGCTAATGACTGCATGCTGACAAACCATTGCTTAGATACCAAAGGCTCTACAACCGTTGTACAGCGCTGACAATGACCTACGGCATGCATATGATCATCAATCCTCACCAAATATTGTTGTTCTTCTAAATCCTTCACCAACACCTTACGACACTCGTAACGATCCATCCCAGCATACTTACCAGTATCTGCTGACATCGTACCATCATTCGTAATAACAACGATCTGTGGTAATTTATGACGCAATCCCATTTCAAAGTCATTTGGATCATGAGAAGGTGTAATTTTAACCGCACCGGTACCAAAAGCCTGATCTACGTATTCATCTGCAATAATAGGAATAAGCCGTCCTACTAAAGGCAGAATCAAATTCTTGCCAAGTAAATGACGATAACGGCTATCTTCTGGATTTACAGCTACTGCCGTATCACCTAACATCGTTTCCGGGCGAGTTGTTGCCACAGTCAAATACTCACCGTTACTCCCTTCTACAGGATAGCGAACATGATATAAATGCCCAGGCTTTTCCTCGTGCTCCACTTCAATATCACTCAATGCGGTATTACAGCGAGGACACCAATTTGTAATACGATTCCCCTGATAAATAAGTCCTTTCTCATAAAGTGATACAAAAACTTCACGTACTGCTTTAGAGCAACCTTCATCCATGGTAAAGCGCTCTCGCTGCCAATCACAAGAAGCACCTAAACTTTTTAATTGCTTAATAATCCTATCACCATATTGCTCTTTCCATTCCCAAACCTTTTCAATAAACTTCTCACGTCCTAAATCATAACGAGTTATGCCGTCCTTCGCCAACATTTCTTCTACTTTAATTTGGGTAGCAATGCCAGCATGATCTGTACCTGGCATCCACAACGTATTGTAGCCTTGCATACGGCGAAAGCGAATTAGGATATCTTGTAAGGCATTATCTAACGCATGCCCCATATGTAATTGTCCTGTTACATTTGGTGGTGGAATAACAATACTAAAAGGCTTTTTCGCCTTATCAACTGCCTCATGAAAGAAACCATTATCTTCCCAATACGTATACCATTTTTTTTCTACTGCCTGCGGGTCATACACCGTCGGAATATTCTTTTCCATATAGATCCTCCTACTTTTTCATAAAATAATAAAAAGCTCTTTCATCCTCAAAAGGACGAAAGAGCATACTTTCGCGGTACCACCTTGTTTCTCCGCTCAGCCAACACAGCAGCTACACGGACTCAAATGCCATAACGGGACATAACCGGCTGCACCTACTATCATTTCAATGCCGCAGCTCCAGGACTACCTTCCGCTACCCCATTCCGAGAGATCTTTCAGCCAAGAATCTCCTCTCTAATCGGTGGTAATAACGTACTCCTTCCTATCATAGCCTTTAAACTATATACTACATACTATACCTATAATATACAGTCTTTGTCAAGATTACACAAAAGATACTACGTGCCATCATGATTTTTGAGGTATACACTCCTCCGCTAGTTCTCGAATTCGGTCTGCCTGATCCGCATTTGTTAATACATACAAATAATCACCAGTGATGATTCGGGTATCTCCTTTGGGAACTAATTCAATATCCCCACGCTTAATACTTACTAATAAGCAGTGTACTGGCCAGTCAATATTCTTTATTTGTTTACCATTCAGTTTTGAGCCAATACAAATTGCCACCTCAAGAATCATTCTCTTCTTTGGAGTAATATTCCCTGAAATTTTTCCTTGCTTACTAAGAGATCTATCCAATAGTTCTTCATAAATAGGCTTAATTTTAGCAATATCTGCAATAAGATAGGCAATCATAGACACCACAATCAGTGAAAGCATATGGCTAAAAGAACCCGTCATTTCCATTATTAATATACTACCTGTTATCGGTGCTTTAACTACCGCTGAAAAATATGCTGCCATGGATAAGACTATAATATTAGTGCTGTAATATGGATCTAGCTGACCTAACGCTATCAGTATATGGCTAAATACGCTGCCGGCTAATGCGCCAATAACTAGCATCGGTAAGAAAATTCCTCCTGGAACACCTGAACCATAACTAAACATTGTAAACAAAAATTTTGTTATTAGTAATATGAACAATATTTTTAGACTAAAAGGTTGTGATGCTAGCAGATCTACCAGGTTATTGCCACCACCTAAAACCTCTGGCAGAAAAAAGCCAATAATTCCAGCGACAACTAATGGCAAGGCTATCTTCCCCATGCCAGAAAGCAAACCTTGCTGTTCATAAAGATTTAATGTTTTTATTAATACACGATTGAAAGCAATGCCTAAAAATCCAATAAAAATGCCAAGTAAGATAATAATCCCATAGTAACGGACAGGAAAAATAGGTAAGCCAACAAAGTCAAATATAGGATTGAAACCAAAGAAATGTCGCGATACGACTACTGCGGTTAGAGCTGCAGCTACCGCTGACATTAAAACCGTAGGAGAAAAGTTTTTATGCAATTCCTCCAATGAAAATATTACTCCCGCCAATGGAGCATTAAAAGCTGCGGCCAAGCCTGCACTAGCCCCACTTGTTAATAGATATCGTTCTTCCATTCTTGATCTGCCGAGCTTTCGGCTTAAACCTTGCCCTATTACTGCTCCCAATTGAATGGAAGGACCCTCGCGACCTAAAGACAAACCAGCACCAATAGCTAAAACACCACCGATAAATTTATTTATCAATACCTTTAACCAATTCATTTTCATTGATCCTAAAATAGTCCCTTTTACCTGTGGGATACCGCTGCCTGCAGCCATCGGCTCTACTTTAACGATTAGGTTCAATATATAAGCAATAACAAATAGTCCAAAAAACCACAGTATTGTAAGTGTCCAATGTCCTGCCTCCAGATAACGATAGACTACATAGCGCAACATTTCTGCTTGCTCAAGTAAATAACGAAAAGCCACTACAACTAGCCCAACCAAAAGACCAATTAAAATTCCTTCGCCAAATAATTTTAAACGAAAATCATGCCAATGAGTTAATGAATAATATACCTTGCTTACTCTTGGTGTATGCATACACATTCCCCCGTACAGTATACCGTTTTAAAAATTTGCAGGAATGGCTAATGCCATTCCCTTTTAATGTTCTTATAGCAAGATCTGCTGCTGTTGACTAATAAAGAAGCTGATAATTGGGTCCCATGTTCCCCACAATATTTCATATTTATGATAACAATGTTATTATACTATATTTTATTTTAAAAACATATATCTAAAATCCCATATAACTAGAAGGAGTTGTTAGTTAACTTATAAAATATTTTATTGTCATTCTTATCAATTTCTTCCTTTGAATTTTTTTCTATCTGAATTTCAAATCAAATACCTTACATAAATATATACACTTGAAATTAAGATAGATAATAACATCAACGGAAGAGCTACTTTAAAATATTTCATAAATGAAATAGGATAACCTTGCTGTGCAGCTAAGCCAACGACGATTACATTTGCACTGGCTCCAATTAAGGTACCATTTCCCCCTAAGCAAGCCCCCAGTGCTAAACTCCACCACAGGGGTTCGAGGTTAGTAATTCCCATAATCCCCATCTCTTTGATAAGTGGAATCATGGTAGCCACAAATGGAATATTATCAACGAAAGCTGAAGCGATTGCACTAAGCCACAATATGAGCATTGCAGTCGCCACTGAATTACCTGCTGTTAGCTTCATTAGGTCTTGGGCTAGCACAGAAATTACACCTGTCTCGACTAATCCCGAAACAAGTACAAATAATCCTACGAAGAAAAAAATTGTTAACCACTCAATTTTATGAAAAACCCGTTCCAACTCATGCTCAGATTTAGCATAAGTTATCATCAATAATAGTACTGCCCCGGCAAGAGCAACCGTAGCCGATTCTAAATGAAAAACCTGATGGAAACAAAAAGCACCAATGGTTATCAAAAGTACAAACAAACTTTTTTTGAGTAATGGAATATCTTGAATTTGTTTCCTTTCATCAAGTTCCATCACTTTAGCCTTAAGTTCATCCGTAGTCTTTAGACAATTACGATAAATAAATACCAGGATCACTAAGGTAATGATCAGAATCAAACATGAAATCAACGCTAAGTTATTGAGAAATACGGCAAAAGTCAGTTCTTTCACAGCACTGCCAATCATTATATTGGGCGGATCGCCAATCAGAGTTGCCGTGCCGCCGATATTGGATGCAATGATTTCTGTAATCAAATAAGGCATCGGTGTAACTTTCAACTGGGCTGTAATACTAAAAATAACAGGAGTCATTAGAAGTACTGTTGTTACGTTGTCTAAGAGTGCTGAACTGATTGCAGTTAGAGTACCAAGAGAAACAAGCAGCTTAACAGGATCAGCATTCACTTTTTTAGCTGCCCATATTGCTAAATAGTTAAATAAGCCCGTTTGGCTCACAATGGAAACAATAATCATCATCCCGATTAATAGACCAATTGTATTAAAATCAATATGATGAAATGCAGTTTCCTGGTTAATAACCTGAAATAGAATTAATAAAACAGCACCTGTCAAAGCAGTAACAGTGCGGTGAATCTTCTCTGAGATTATCAAAGCATATGCCAGCAAAAAAATAATGATCGCTACAAGTGATTTTTCCACATTAATTCTCCTTTATCCCTTAGGGTTCATAATCATTCTAAAAGTCGGCTCATTCCACTTTTGTACTTTCATTAACCATCAACTCCTTCATTCCTTAGGCTTCCCTAAAAATGCAAAAAGAAGCCTGTCAGGTGACAGACTCCTCCATAAATTTTTATTATACGATTGTTTATATTATATATCTCAACTTAATTGAATACAAGTACAAAACTAAATCTGTGCATGTAACTTATTTTTTAAGCTTTACACTAACACAAAATCTTTTACTGATAGTTTCAGCAAATGCATCAATTGCAAAAAATTATTCGCTTTTAATTCTTGACCGGCAAGCAATGCAATTTGAGCACAAGTTCGTGCATCATGCAAAGCATTGTGATGATCAAAATCGATCTTAAAACGCTGGGCCAAAGTATTTAATTTATAGTTTTCCCCACCAGGCCAAGCTTTCTTGGCAATTTGCACGGTACAAGCATGCTTAAAAGCAGGAAAAGGCAAAGAATATTCTCGCAAAATACTGCGAAGTACACTAATATCAAAGGTTGCATTGTGAGCAATCACAATTTTATTTTCAAGATGAGGACGGATTTTTTCCCACAGCTGATCGAAAGTTGGCTTGTTCATTACTTGTTCTGGATATATGCCATGAACCTGTATATTACGATAATCAAACTTTAACACAGGCGGTCTAATTAGGGAATAAGCAGAGCGTACAATTTGTCCTTTCTCTACTGTTACCGCCGCCATACTACATACACTAGACCGGCTGGCATTGGCGGTTTCAAAATCAATTGCAACAAAATCCATTATTACTTGGCGCTAAATGCGCTCTACTCCCCTCTATAACAAAAATACTGCTACAAAATAATATATTTTGTAGTATATCATAATCTCTAGTAAAATTTATAGTTTATATTTCCTAAGTTCTAAAAAATATAGTAAGAATGTCGTAATTTTCTTGAGATATCCTTATATCTGCTGAATGAACAATTTTTTATTTTCTTTACATTTTTTCATATATCTTGGGATGCAAGACTCTTAACTCGTTCATAAACCTATCACTGACTTTCAAAAGCAAACCACAAGTTTTTCCCTTTTTAGTAAATATCAAAATACGAATCATTCTACTATCAGCCGTAGAATAGCGATGAACAAAACGACTTATTCCTGTACGCTTAAAAAGACTTCCTTTATATTCATTACTGTAACTTTCTATTAAATTTAACGCAATCGTAAAAGTGCGAGAATAATGCAGGATTTGACTTGTAACAATTAAATCCTGATTAGTCAAGATATAAGAATAGCGAACCCCATAACGCCATAATAATAAACAAAAAAATAGAATAATATAAGCTATACCAAGGAAGCTTGGCTTTCCTGCCATATAGGATTGAATCTCAATCCCCAGCCATACCATAAGCGCTACAATAGACAGCCCTAACAAAAAGAGTTTATCTTTATCGAATTGTGAGACTTCTTCATACCTTACCATAATACCTCCTGCATCCATTCTCCCTAATACGAGATCTTTTAGAAATTATCTAATACTATCATATAGTAAATATAGTCTAGGGAGCAAGATATTCTCTTGCCCCTAGACGTAGATCAGCTTATTTGGGGAAAAATGGCCATACCATTGGAATAATAAGAATGGATACGATAAAGCAGACAACAACAAGTCCAGTACCCGCCTTCACATAGTCCATAAATTTATAACCGCCAGGACCGAGCACTAACGTATTCGGCGGAGTCCCTACGGGAGTCGCAAAGGCGCAAGATGCCGCAACAGCAATCGCCATCAATACAGCCTGAGGACTGGCACCAATTCCCTTTGCAATAGAGATACCAATCGGTGCTAACAACGCAGTAGAAGCTGTATTAGACATGAACTGCGTCAAACCGCAGGAAAGAGTAAACAAACTTGCAGTTACCATCATCGGTGAGGGACTGCCCCCCATTGCATTTACCACAATGTCAGCGATCATCTTACCTGCTCCGCTCTTTTCCATAGCAGTGGCAATTGGCATCATACCCGCAAAGAGAAAAATAGTGACCCAATCAATGCTATGATATGCTTGCTTTTCTTTTAAACAACCTGTAAGTACGGCAAGAATAGCACCAACGATAGCAGCTATTTCGAGAGGTATTGCTTTAAGATCAAGTCCCATAACAATAACTACGGCAAGCAAAATCATGCCGGAAATCCACATCTTCCTTGGGTCACTTACACTCACTTCAATTTCCTGTTCAATTTCCTGCTCTGTTGAAATGTCCATTTTAGGCAATAAGTGCTTACCAATGAACATCATATATAACATACCCGCAATGGTAAGAGGAATACCAATCCAAGCAAATTCAAAAAAGCCAAAGGGCTCAAAACCAGCTGCTTTCAAAGCACCAGCAGCGATAATATTAGGCGGCGTACCTACAAGGGTGATAATACCGCCTAGACCAGCAGCAAAAGCTAACGGCATAAGCTGGCGAGAAGCAGAAATTTTAGCTACCGCACAAATACCAATGATAACAGGCATAAGTGCCGCTGTTGTGCCTGTATTAGAACTGACAGCTGATAATGTTGCCGTAATCAGCATAACTGCAAACATTAGACCATTTTCACTCTTACCAGCATATTTCACAACGGTTTCCCCCATTTTCTGAGCGAGCCCAGTATGAAACATGGAACCACCAATGACAAACATCCCGGCAAATAGAATTACCGTAGAATTAGAAAGACCAGAGAATACGGTATTAATTGGAATAACTCCCAATATTCCCAAAGCGATGGCTCCTCCCATAGCTGCGATAGCCAATGGGATAGCTTCTGTAACAAATAACAAAGCAACAATACCCAGTACAATAAGTGTTAATATCGCTGGCGACATATTATTCCCCTCCCATTTTAACGTAAAGTGCCAATAAAATCATTGCTGGGCAGCTCCTCACTGCATATTAATGAGTGAAAAATTCACCAAATCCTATTATTTTAGCATTGCCAGCATAGTACCTGCTGCAACAGCAGTACCAATAACACCAGCTACATTCGGTCCCATGGCATGCATCAATAGATAGTTTCCGGGGTTCGCCTGCTGGCCAACCACTTGGCTGACACGGGCAGCCATTGGTACTGCTGAAACACCGGCAGACCCAATCAAAGGATTAATCTTACCACCACTAACGTAGTTCATTATTTTACCAAAGAGTACTCCTCCAGCGGTACCAGCGCCAAAGGCAATTAGACCAAGGCAAATGATCATCAGAGTCTGATAATTTAAGAAATTTTCGGCTTTCATTGTCAAACCAGTGCCCGTTGCCAGGAAAATAGTAATGATATTAATCAGCGCATTTTGAGCCGTATCCGAAAGTCGGTCAGTTACACCAGACTCACGAAATAAATTTCCCAACATAAGCATCCCCATAAGAGATGCAATTGGCGGTAACAAAAGACTGATAATAATAGTAGTAACTACAGGAAAGGCCAGTTTTTCAAACTTAGAAACAGGACGCAATTGATCCATAACGATTGCCCGCTCTTTTTCGGTAGTGAGTAATTTCATAATTGGCGGTTGAATCAAAGGCACTAAAGACATATAAGAATAGGCAGCGACTGCGATTGCACCAAGCAGATGCGGTGCTAATTTGATAGCCAAGTAGATGGCAGTTGGGCCATCTGCACCACCAATAATACCAATAGCAGCAGCTTCTTGCACATTAAAACCAAGGGCCATTGCGCCCATTAGCGCTACGAAAACCCCCACTTGAGCCGCAGCGCCCAGAAGTAAAACTGACGGACGGGCAATCAGAGGACCAAAATCTGTCATTGCTCCTACCCCTAAGAAAATAAGAGGCGGGTATACTTCATTGCTAATCCCCCAGGCAATCACTTGCATAAGACCAGGATCGGATTCAAAACCGGTCTTAGGAAAATTAGCTAAAATGCAGCCAAAAGCAATGGGAGACAAGAGCAACGGCTCAAACCCCTTGGCAAAAGCTAAATATAGTAAAATTACTCCAACTGCAATCATAATCCCATTGCCTAAGGTAAAGGCGGTGAAACCACTATCTGACCATACAGCTTGCAGGGAGACAATAAATGCGTCCATTATGTTTCCTCCTATCTTCCCATAATAAGTATTATAGATTTATTTTCTTAACCAAGCACAGCCAAAACATCACCCGTAGACACGGTTTGCCCAACGGTTACACTCACTTTTGCAATTTTACTATCTTGATTCGCCATAATTTCGTTTTGCATTTTCATCGCTTCCAAGATAAACAATACATCGCCACGTTTTACTGAATCGCCAGCTTTGCTATTGATTGCTAAGATTTTACCAGGCATGGGAGCAAGTACGGTTTGAGCACCGGCAGGAATAGGAGGAGAAGCCACCTTTGACGTTTGCGCCGGAGTAGAAGCCGTTGCTGACTTTGGCGGTATGGGAGTCGGAGCTGCAACAGCTTTCTTGACAGCCGGGGATGATCCACCTATTTCTTCCACGTCTAATTCATAAACTTGACCTTTAAATGTAATCTGAAATTTTTTCATTTGTTATCCTCCTTAATTTATGCTGCATTTCTCTTTGCTTACATTAATACATGTGTTTACGTAAACTTGTTGTTTCTATGCGAGAAACTTGCGACCAAGCATTACTGCTAACTGGCCGGACAGCAACGATGCGCGCACTACTGTATCCATATGCTGCAATTGCTGCCGTAAATAAAAGGATCATTTCATCATAATCTTCTTGCGCTGCATTCGTTGTAGGTAATCTTCCCTCCGACCTATTCACTATTTCAGGAGATTTTTTCTGCGTTATCTTTTTTTTTTGCGTAGGATCAATCACTTTAATTAACTTAACAACTAAACTTAAACCATACAGAACGCAAAATACGACTGTCATATTGATTAGCGCAATTAAGACTGGATTGGTTGTAACTGGCTGTCCCATTTATTTCACCTCTTATTTAATATTGCTTTCTCTACTTCTTGATCACTCGCATTTTATCACTCTTATACTGGAAAATTACCATGGCGTTTGGCAGGTCGTCCTTCCCGTTTTGAAGCAAGCATACTAAAGGTACTAATCAGTATAGGGCGTGTTTCCTGCGGCTCAATCACCATATCTACAAAGCCACGTTTAGCAGCTTGATAAGGAGTCGCAAAATTTTTCACATATTCATCGGTCTTGGCTTTACTATCAGGGTCTTTCTTAAAGATAATATTAGCTGCCCCTGCAGGTCCCATCACAGCAATCTCCGCCGTCGGCCATGCTATCACCTGGTCAGCCCCCAAATCACGGGAACACATAGCCAGATAAGAGCCGCCATACGCTTTACGGACAACAAGTGTTACTTTCGGTACGGTTGCTTCCGAATAAGCATACAGCATCTTAGCACCATGACGGATGATACCGCCATATTCCTGATTCGTTCCAGGTAAGAAACCAGGTACGTCAACCAAATTCAATAGAGGAATATTGAAGGCATCACAAAAGCGGATGAAACGGGAAGACTTATCAGAAGCATTAATATCGAGGCACCCGGCCATTACCTTGGGCTGATTTGCAATAATCCCAATTGTCTGTCCATCTAAACGAGCAAAAGTTGTAATCAAATTAGCCGCATAGTAGGGCTGCACTTCATAAAAATCTCCATTATCAACGATCTTAGTAATAATCTCTTTCATATCATAAGATTGATTCGAATTATCAGGAATGATTGCATTTAGTTCTTCCTCGATGCGTGAAGGATCATCATTAGGATCGATTATAGGTGCTCCATCCAAGTTGTTACTAGGAAGAAAGCTGATAAGCAAGCGGATTTGCTCCAAGCAGTCTGTATCATCTTCTGCAATGAAATGGGCAACTCCCGAAGTAGCGTTATGGGTCATGGCGCCACCGAGTGCTTCCGCACTTACTTCTTCACCTGTCACTGTTTTAATAACCTGCGGTCCCGTAATGAACATCTGACTCGTATTTTTAACCATATAGATAAAATCAGTTAAAGCTGGAGAGTACACAGCGCCACCTGCGCATGGTCCCATAATTACTGAAATTTGCGGAATGACACCAGATGCCAAGGTATTTTGATAAAAAATCTTGCCATAACCTGACAAGGCATCTACCGCTTCCTGAATCCGTGCACCACCAGAATCATTAATGCCTATGATTGGGACGCCCATCTTCATAGCTAACTCTTGTACTTTACAAATTTTTGCGGCGTGCATTTCACCAAGAGAGCCGCCGATGACAGTGAAATCCTGAGCGAACACGTAAACTAGACGACCTTCAATGGTACCATAACCTGTTACAACACCTTCCCCTGGAGCTTCTTCTTTCTCCATGCCAAAATTAGTGCAACGATGTTCCACGAACTGGTCCAATTCTATAAAAGAACCTTTGTCAAGCAGTATGGCAATGCGTTCACGTGCAGTGAGTTTGCCTTTTGCATGCTGACTATCAATTCTTTTTTGACCGCCACCCATTTTGATTTTTTTCTGATGTTGTTTTAGCTCTTGGATTTTTTCTTTAACAGTTGTCATATTACACCTCCATAAATTACTGCTGCTAATGAGACTTAACTATAAAATTATTTACGTTCTGATAACTCGAGCAAAATGCCGCCAGTAGCTTTAGGATGAACAAAAGCAATGGATGCACCGCCTGCACCATAACGAGGTGTTTCATCAATCATGCGTACGCCTTTTGCTTTCAAGTCAGCAATCGCTGTTTCGATATTATCGACCCGCAGCGCCAAATGCTGTATGCCTTCACCATTCCTTTTTAGCCCCCTAAAAGATTTGAACAATGTGTCTTAAATCTGGTATATTA
>CAURNS010000025.1:0-18719 GCA_963526485.1 uncultured Pelosinus sp. | reverse complement strand
CGCAAAATGCTGGTAATTGGTGCAGCTTTATTTCTGATCATACTTAATATATTGGTCTCTTATATATGGTTTATTGATATTGTTGGAGTAAAATCCATACCTGCTCAGCAAATTAGAACTCTTGTATATGAAAATGGGTTAAAACCAGGTATGTTGAAAAATGATATTCCAATAAAAAAGGTTGAAAATCAAATTATGTTAGCCTTACCTGAAGTTGCATGGGTAGGAATTCGTTTCACAGGAATACATGCAGTAGTGGAAATAGTAGAGAAAACCATTTCTAAACCACAAGATAAGACGCCAGCGAATATTGTTGCAGCAAAAGATGGAGTCATCACCGAAATTATTGCTTTGTCTGGACAAAGTGTGGTTAAAAAGGGTGATACGGTTAAAAAAGGAGATTTGCTGATTAAAGGAGTTAGCTATGAAGGGCCAGTTGTTGATTCGCCTATTAGTAGTCCACCGGTACCACCTCAGAAAATTAGGGCCAATGGAATTATAAAAGCACGAGTATGGTATGAAAGTTATGGTGAATCTGAATTGATGACAACCACCTATGAGCGAACAGGCCGTCAGGAGATCGGTGTTACTCTTAAGATTGGTCAGCAGGAATTTCAATTGAAAAAGGTTGCAGAAAACCCTGAAAAATTAGTTGAAGTTGAGGTTGTGAATAAAAAGCTTTCCTGGTGGAGGAATCATGATATTGCTGTCGAATCTAGTATAAGTACGTATTATGAACTCAATGCCAAAAAGGTTGAGATTAGCATGGAGGAAGCCAAGGAGCAGGGGAAGGTTAGGGCTTTGACAGCACTGCAATCCTTAATTCCTGAAACAGCACATGTGCTATCAAGGAATATTGAAGTATTGCAGATGCCTGAGAAAAATCTGGTTCGCGTTAAAACTAGTGTAGAAACTATAGAGGATATTGGGGATATTATAACCATAAAAGATGCGACTAATATACCATTAAATTAATGAAGAAAACTTGATTTATGAAACTGAATTCTAGCTAAATATTAAATACACTAATTCAGGGATTTAGTTGCTTTTTAGCCATTTTAGGAAGGTAGGATTTTTAGAGCAACTTGGTCGCCGAAAATTTATGGTTGGTTTATACCCTAAAGCTGTTGAAAGGGCTTGCGTTTTGTCATAGTATACCAAAACGTAGATTGAAGGCCCTTTCTTCTTTTTAAACCTGCTATTCTAAAATAGTATTAAGAAGAGCGATGTGCTTGGGGAGTAGAGAGAATTCTACTATCTGGAATAGGACGAGACGTAACGGGGAAAACTGTTATTGTTATTTATTGCCAAGAAGTTAAACATTTTGGCTGCAGGTAAATTAGCTGCTGCCAAATCATGGAGTTGAAATTCGTGATATCATTAAACAATAAGTTGCGAGAGATTTTTGCCCAACCCACAAGTATATATGCAAAACCAATTGTAAGGCGAATCGTCTTAGGCTTGGCGTTTTTTCTCTTGTTTATGATTATTTTGTCGGCTGATTTTGTTTCGGAAAAAGTATCTCTTGAAGTCGGACAAGTAAGTGATCGTGATGTGATTGCTCCAAGAACAGTGGCCTATGTGGATTTGATTAGAACAAAAAAATTTGAAGACGAAGTATTAGCTAGTGTAGCTAACGTATATGATTTGGATATGACGGTGATTGCTAAAGCAGAAGAAAGTATAGGAGTTATCTTTAACGAGGCGAGGCTGGTTATTGCAAATAAAGAGCTGGCTTCGGCGGAACAAAAGGCTGAAAAATTACAGCAGAATCTTCCGGTATCGCTGCCGAGTACCGTTGTTGAAGGATTGGTACGCCTTGATACAGCATCAATGGTAAAGGCTGAAGAACAGGCCAAAACCATATTACGGAAATTTTTTCAGCGCGGCATTCGTGACGATGACTTAGATATCGCTAGGAAACATATTGTGATTGAAACGGAAGAAATGGGCTTAGGGAAGACCGTTGAATCTGTAGTGGCCGGCATAGGACAATCTTTATTAAGGCCGAATTTTATTTTAAATGTACGGGAGACGGATAAACGTAAGCAATCTGCTGTGAGTAGTATAGAACCAGTCCGTGAAACAGTAAAAAAAGGTCAGGTTATGGTCAGACGCGGAGATATAGTCACAGCTGACCAGATTCATGCCATGGAAGAATTGGGATTGTCCAAAGGACATGTAAATGAAATGCGTATTTTTGGACTAGCTATTTTTGTATTGGCTGTTATGTTACTCAGTTTAGGATATATGTATAAATTTGCGTATCCAATTTACGCTAATGACTTATATTTAGTGTTATTGGGTTTAATAATGTTAGTAACATTACTATTAGGGAAGGCTGCTCACTATTATTCGGATTTTTCAGCTCCCGTTGCGGCAGGAGCTCTGCTTGTTGCTATCTTAATTGATGCTCGGCTCGGTTTAGTTATTAGTATAGCCTTGGCGCTGCTATTTGGCATTATTGTTGAGCATGATTTAAGAGCGGTGTCAACTGCCTTAATTGGCAGTTTGATTGGTGTTTATAGTGTATCGAAGATGGCGCATGGATATAGTTTGACGAGGACAGGGATTTGGATCGCTGTTGTGAATTTCTTAGTGATTGCTTCAACTGGTTTTATTGAACAATTAAACAGTACTCAAATCTTAATGCAAGGTGTACAAGGTATAGTAAGTGGTATTGCAGCATCTGTCATTACAACAGGTTTGTTGCCTTATTTGGAAAATGCTTTTAATATAACCACACCTTTAAAGTTATTAGACTTAGCTCAACCCAATCATCCTTTGCTGCAAAGACTGCTTTTAGATGCTCCAGGAACTTATCACCATAGTGTTTTGGTAGGAAATTTGGCAGAAACAGCAGCGGGATATATTGATGCTGATCCTGTTACTGTAAGAGTAGGAGCCTATTATCATGATATTGGTAAAATAAAGAGGCCTTACTTTTTTGTGGAGAACCAGGTAGTAAATGAAAATCCCCATGATAAGATTGCTCCCTCATTAAGTACGCTAATTGTCACGTCTCATATTAAAGACGGTGTCGATCTATGTCGTGATTATAAATTACCTCAAATTATAGTTGATATTGTGCAGCAGCATCATGGGACTATGCTGGTATCTTATTTTTATAAAAGAGCTACCGAAAATGAACATAGTGAATGTATTATTGAAGCAGACTTTCGTTATGAGGGACCTCGTCCGCAGAGTAAGGAAGCAGCTCTCATTATGTTAGCTGATGCTTGTGAGGCTGCGGTGAGATCAATTGGTAAGCCTAACATAAATAGAATTGAAGCTACAGTTCGTAAAATTATCCGTGAACGTCTACATGATGGGCAGCTTGATGAATGTAATGTAACTTTAAAGGATCTAAACGTAATCGGCGACGTATTCATTAGAGTTCTTTCCAGTATGTTTCATACCCGGATTGAGTATCCAGACACACTGAAAGAATTAGAGAGGAGAAAAGCGAAAAATGGAAATAGCAATAAGCAGTGTCCAGGAAAAGATGAAAGTAACGCCTCAAATGGAACAAATAGTGAGAGCGGTATTAAATAAAACTGCTGAGGTTTATGGGATTGAGTCTCAGACTGAAGTTAGTGTTGTATTGTCTGATGATGAATATATACATCAGTTAAATCGCCATTATCGCGGGAAGGACTGTCCGACAGATGTACTTTCTTTTGCTTTGAATGAGGGAGAAGAACCGGAGATCATTGGGAAGGCTGAGGAGATTTTATTGGGCGATATTATCATTTCTATTGAAACAGCTACACGTCAAGCGGAGGAATATGGACATAACCTGGAACGGGAGTTAGCTTATTTGACGGTGCATGGTATTTTGCATCTGTTAGGATATGATCATATGACAAAAGATGAAAAACAGGAGATGCGCCAAGAAGAGGAGCACATTTTATCTTTTTTGGGTATTAATCGTGTATAATGATTAGGAAGCAAAGTGTACTGCGTGCTTTTCGGAGTGCTGTTGCGGGACTTTACTATTGTATTTGGCATGAGCGTAATATGAAATTTCACATCGGAGCTATACTAATAGTAATTTTTTTGTCTTGGTGGTTCATGCTAGAGAAATCTGAGATTCTTATTCTGTTACTTACAGTAGAATGTGTATTGGTAGCGGAAATCATTAATACGGCAGTGGAAACTATCGTGGATATGGTATCTCCAGAATTTCATCCTCTAGCGAAAATTGCTAAAGATATAGCCGCTGGTGCTGTGTTGATAACGGCGATGTTTTCACTGATCGTTGGTTATATGCTCTTTTTTTCTAAAATATAGGATCAGAGAAGGCATATGGTTGCAAAGTTTAATTGCAATTTTGCAAGGTCATGAATACGTTTTAGCGAACTATTGTCTCATTAATTTGAAAAAATATGTGTCAGGAGAAAAGAAAATGGAAGTTAATAAAGATTATAAATCAGGGTTTGTTTCAGTTATTGGCAGACCCAATGTTGGTAAGTCAACTTTAATTAACAGTCTCATAGGGCAAAAAGTCGTAATTATGTCTGATAAGCCCCAGACAACACGCAATAAAATTATGTGTGTTCTTACCTTGAAGGATTCACAAATTTTATTTATTGATACACCTGGTATACATAAACCAAAGCATAAATTAGGGGAATATATGCTTAAGGCGGCAGAAAATACATTACGCGAAGTAGATGTCATTTTTTTTGTTGTAGATGCTACAGAAGATATTGGAGGTGGCGAACGATATATACTTGAGTTGCTTGAGTTAGTTACAACTCCAGTAATTCTAGTAGTGAATAAGATCGATAAAATAGAAAAAACGAAATTGCTGCCAATTATACAAAAATACTCAGCCTGTTATAATTTTGTTGGGGTAGTGCCTATTTCTGCTATGGAGCATACTAATTTGGATCATTTAATTGTAGAAGTTAAGAAATATTTAGAACCTGGTCCTCAATATTATCCAGAAGATATGATTACGGATCAACCGGAACGCTTAGTGATTGCTGAAATGATCCGTGAAAAAGTTCTTCATGCTACACGAGACGAGATTCCCCATTCTATCGCTGTAGACATTGAAGAAATAACAACTAGGGCTAACGAGGATTTGTATATTCGCGCTGTTATTTATGTAGAACGTGAATCTCAAAAAGGAATTGTGATTGGCTCTAAAGGTCAATTACTAAAAGAAGTGGGAAAATTAGCACGTACTGATATTGAGAATTTGCTAGGATCGAAGATTTTTCTTGATTTATGGGTTAAAGTGAAAAAAGATTGGCGTAATAAAGAAGGTAGTTTGCGAAGTTTTGGCTACGAGTGAATATTAGTATTATAATCTACATATTTTTTCTGTTGGCTATCGCACTGCGATAGCCATTCTTTATTGACCGGAATGCTGCAAGATGGTATCATTTGTAAAGAGGGGTGAAATAGAATTATTATGATGGTAAAGCTTAATATTATTATGACATTTTGGGTTATAATAAATTTAGATGCTAATGTTTGAGTGCTATGGTTATAGAAACTATTTTTCTGAGCAATATATTGCAGAGCATATTTATAAATATAAATAAATCGTAGTTCTAATACAGAACCGTAATATTTTGAGGGAGAGATGCGCTATCGAGTCGCCTTTATATAGCTCGCTAAGTTTATTAGGAGCTTTTTTATTGGTCTTACTAAATGGATTTTTTGTAGTTGCGGAATTTTCTTTGGTGAAGATTCGTAAAACTCGTATAGAAGAACTTGTACAGCAAGGAAACTCACGAGCTGAATTAGCATTGAAAATTATATCATCTTTAGATACCTATCTAAGTGCTATTCAATTGGGTATTACGTTAGCGTCACTGGCGTTAGGGTGGATTGGTGAGCCTGCCATGTCCTCTCTTTTGGAACCGTTCATATTTGCTTATTTTCCAGGATCGACTTTATTGTTACACACAATAACAGTTACCATCGGATTTACCTTTATTACTCTTATGCATGTTGTTATTGGTGAATTGATTCCTAAATCACTGGCTATCCAAAAAGCGGAAGGTATGCTGCTTTGGGTAGTATGGCCATTATATATATTCCATAAAATTGGTTATCCTGTAATTACTTTATTTGATCATACTGCTTGGTTTTTTTTAAAGCTCCTGGGTGTAAAGCCGACTAGTGAAGCTGATTTGGCTCATTCAGAAGAAGAATTAAGAATGATTGTCAGTGCTAGTCACCGTGGTGGAGTTTTAGATCAAATGGAAAGTGACCTTCTGGATAATGTTTTTGACTTTTCTGATCGATTAGCTCGTGAAGTTATGGTGCCTCGTCAGGACATTGTTTGTTTGTTTGCAGATGACTCTTATGAAGAAAATATAAAGGTTGTACGTGAAACGCATCATACTCGCTTTCCATTATGTTTAGAAGATAAAGATCATATTATGGGCATGATTCATCTTAGAGATCTTATGGATTTCGATTTATGCAATACAGAGAAAAAAGATCTGACAACGATTATGCGGGAAATATTAGTTATTCCTGAAGGGATGTCAGTAGCTAAAATTTTGCAGATGATGCGTCGTAAGCGGATTCATCTTGCTGTTGTGGTTGATGAATATGGTGGTACTGCGGGTCTGGTAGCCATGGAAGATATTATTGAAGAAATCGTTGGTGATATTAAAGATGAGCATGATGAAATCATTCAACCAGAAATTCAACGTATGCCTGATAATACTTATGAATTTGATGGCAGGGTACTATTAGATGATGTCGCTCATTTATTAAATATCCATTTGGAAGAACATGAAGAAGATACTATTGGTGGTTATATTTTCGGTGTTCTAGGACGTCGTCCTGAAATCGGAGATGAAGTAGCCATCGATGGATATATTTTTATCGTATTACAGGTAAATGGTTTTCGTGTTGTTAGGGTAAAAGCTTTACCTCCTGTTGAAGATGGTGGTAGTGAAGCTTAGCTATAGATTTAAGTATATTTGGGGGAAGGAGGTTTATAGGCGAGAATGTTATAAGGGTGCGTTAAAAAAATATGTGCGAAGGGATGATGTCAAGTGTTGTTACGAGATTTAATGTGGGAAGTTTTCCAAAGCACCGGACAAATTGAGGCATATTTGATTTATCGTTCATGCACTGAGGCTAAAGTTCAACCTGAAACACCGCCGGTCACTAAGATAGGATTGTGATATCCTTACATTAACTAGCATGATGAGTAACTAAAATAGGGGCGTGTATTCTATGAACGCCTCTTACATAAAGGAAAGCTAAGATTCAGATAGAATGTATTTTATCTGAATCTTAGCCGCACTTATTTTATATAAAGGCTTAGCGCTTTAACTTTTGCTTAGGAAAGGAAGTTTGTAGGCTAAGTCATAAGATAAATCTAAAATTTACATTGGATATATTGAGGGATATATGTCACAATATCATACAGAAGCCATCTTAGTGGCAGCACGCGATTGGGGCGAGGCTGATAAGATGGTAACTTTGTTTTCTCGTGAATATGGAAAGATTATTGCTTTTGCCAACGGGGCGAGGCGGCCTAAAAGCTCTTTGGCTGGTGGAATGCAGCTTTTTACCCATCTTGATGTAAGATTGATGTCAGGAAAGAATTATGATTCTGTTAAACAATGTGAGATTAAACATTCCTTTCGTCATGTACAAGAAGATTTTAACTGCATGGCTTATGGTACGTTTATAGCTGAATTGGTGGCAGAGCTTTGTCCAGAACGCCATCCGGAGCCCCAAGTTTTTGATTTGCTATTAGAAGTACTTATGATGCTTTCTTTGCGCAATCCACGCATGGTTGCTTTGGCTTGGGCATGGCAATTGCTATTTATTATGGGATATTATCCAGACTTTGAACATTGTGTTATATGTGGACAAACCTTAGCTTTGCCAGCATATTTTAGTTTCTCAGATGGAGGTTGTATTTGTTCTGTTTGTGATCACAAGGAACTTTTGGAAGTTAGTGAAAAAATGGTTCATTTTATAAATTGTTTATTGCATATTGACTGGCAGAACCCCGTTGAATTTACAGTAAGTGGTACGGTATTGATGCAAACAGAAAAAGTATTAATGGAGTATTTGATGCAATGTTTGGATAAACCACTTAAGTCTATGAAGTTTATTAAACAGGTTGCTGCAGTAATGCAAAACGACCGCAAATAATTTGTTGCTGATAAAACCAATAAATTGAAATTGGAATAATATGGAATTTTGAATAATGATTGTTCTCATTGGAAATAATAAAAAAAATGACAGGGGGGACTGATTTTATTATGAAAGAAATAACCTTAGAAAAAATTGATATTGTACGTGGTCGTACTGGTATATCATACAGAGAAGCCAAAGAGGCTTTAGAAAAAAATCAAGGAAATTTGCTTGATACTTTAATTGAATTAGAGGATAAAAAACAAACAAAATGGACTGAGGGCTTTTCAGTGCGTTCTGGTGAAGTGATTGATAAGGTAAAAGAGCTGCTTCATGAGGGCAATGTGAATAAAATTAGTATTAAGAGTGAAGGACGAACGTTAGTTGAGATTCCTGTGACGCTGGGGGCTCTTGGTGCTGTGGTATTACCGCAGATTGCTGCATTAGGAGTATTAGTAGCAATGTTTAAACGCTGCACTATTGAAGTAGTACGTAATGATGGCAGTACTACAGAAACAGAAGTTTCAGATGAGAAAATCGTCAAAGAGGAAAAGCAAGCGTATCACAAGGATAGTGGAATATAATTCAAGATAGCATTGACAAATAAAGTGACTTTTGTTATGATTTTAACTAAATTACGGCAATGCGGGGAAAAAGTAGTCTATTATTTTAGCGAGCTGGGGATAGTGTAAGCCTGGCAGGTTGATAGATGAAAGGCATCCCCAAGCTGCAAGAGGAAATTCTAATTGTAGAATATGTTTGTGTAGTTCTTATTAGAAAAGTAAAACTTGCTATAGTTTAAGGTGGATCATATTATGTGGTCAATCAGGGTGGAACCGCGGGAATAAACCTCTCGTCCCTGTAACGATATGTTACTGTGGACGAAGGGGTTTTTATATGTAAATAAGAATATAATATGAGTTTTCTATTTGTCTAAGTGTAACAAAGGCTTGCACTCATGAAGAGCCAAGTTTCATATGTCATGCAGTTACATGTGTTTTTAGGTAGTCCGTGTAGAAGCCATATTAATAATGTTCGTCATTCATATTTCTGTGTTTATGATAATATGGATATTGTGTACTTGTTGATAGCAAGAAAGACGAGTTAAATTGCTTTAATATCTTGGGGGAGGCGTATTATAATTGACTTTTCAAGAGATAATTTTAACACTTCAAAATTTCTGGGCTGAACAAAAATGTATTTTAATGCAGCCGTATGATGTGGAAAAGGGGGCAGGTACTATGAATCCTGCTACTTTTTTACGAGCTTTGGGACCTGAGCCTTGGAACGTGGCATATGTAGAGCCATCACGCCGACCGGCAGATGGCCGTTACGGGGATAATCCTAATCGATTATTGCAACATCATCAATATCAGGTTATCATGAAACCATCACCTGCTAATATTCAAGAAATATATTTAGAAAGTTTAGTTCGTTTAGGAATTGATCCTAGCCAGCATGACATTCGGTTTGTTGAAGATAACTGGGAGTCACCAACCTTAGGAGCATGGGGGTTAGGCTGGGAAGTCTGGCTTGATGGTATGGAGATCACCCAATTTACTTATTTCCAACAAGTGGGCAGTATTGATGTGAAGCCCGTATCTGTGGAAATTACATATGGTTTAGAACGTTTGGCTATGTATATACAAGGTAAAGAGAATGTATATGAATTAGAATGGGTGGATGGTGTTACTTATGGTGATGTATTTCATCGTAATGAAGTAGAGCAGTCTCATTACAATTTCGAAATTGCTGATACTAATTTGTTATTCCAATTGTTTGATATGTATGAAAAAGAAGCCATTCGGATTATTGAATCTGGATATGTGCTGCCCGCTTATGATTATGTATTAAAATGTTCTCATACTTTTAATTTACTAGATGCTCGGGGTGCGATTAGTGTTAGTGAGCGAACTGGTTTTATTGCACGAGTACGCAATATGGCGAGGTTATGTGCGCAAGGCTATCTAGAACAGCGTGAAAAATTAGGATTTCCGCTGCTCAAGGAGGATAAATAATGATGGTAAAAGATTTATTATTTGAAATTGGCACAGAAGAGATTCCTGCAAGATTTATGGCAGGAGCTTTAAGTCAGCTTGAAAATGTTGCTAAGAATAAATTAAATGATCTCAGAATTGGATATAGAGAAATTCAAGTTTTGGGTACACCCCGACGCTTAGTTCTTATTGCGAGGGACGTAGTAGAGGAGCAAGCTGATAAGAGCAGTGAAAATAAAGGGCCTTCTATAAAAATTGCATTTGATGCAAATGGTATTCCAACAAAAGCTGCTCAGGGATTTGCTCGAGGACAAGGCGTTGATCCAAGTAAATTGATAGTCAAAGATGGATATGTTTATGCTCTAGTGCATGAAGTTGGAAAGTCCGTGAAAACCTTACTGCCTGATTTTTTGAGTAATCTCATTGATAGTCTCAATTTTCCTAAAAATATGCGGTGGGCTAACTTAGATAAAAAATTTGTTCGCCCTATCCGCTGGTTAGTAGCTCTTTATGGCAATGAGATTATTCCCTTTAAAATTGCAGAAGTATCTACTAGTAATGTTACAAGGGGACACCGTTTTTTAAGTAAGGGTGAATTAACTGTCAATTCGGTTGAGGATTATTTTAAGATATTACACGAAAACTATGTTATGGTTGATCAGGAAGTAAGACGTAAAGTGATTCGTGATCAAGTTGAAAAAATTGCTATAAACCAAGGTGGTACTGCCGCTATTGATGAAGATTTATTGGAAGAAGTAGTCTATTTGGTGGAATATCCGACTGCCCTTTGTGGTCAGTTTGAAGATAAGTATTTATCCTTACCGCCAGAGGCAGTTATTACTCCTATGCGTGAACATCAACGATATTTTCCAGTCGTCTCAGCTGAAGGCAAGCTCTTACCTGTATTTATTACAGTACGTAATGGTGGTTCTGAGCACATTGATATTGTTCGCCATGGTAACGAAAGGGTACTTAAGGCTAGATTAGCTGATGCTCAATTCTTCTTTGAGGAAGATAAGAAGATTAAATTAATTGATCGTTTAGATAAACTTAAAACGATTGTTTTCCAAGAGGGATTAGGGACAATCTATGATAAAACATTGCGCATTGGACATTTAGCCTTGGTTATATCTGAGGTAGTTGCTGCTGAGAATAGGGGACCTATTATTGAAAGAAGCTCTAAATTAGCTAAGGCTGATCTTGTAACAGGTATGGTTTGTGAGTTCACTGAATTGCAAGGTACTATGGGCCGGGAATATGCGTTATTAAATGGAGAAGAACCTGAAGTAGCTCAAGCTATATTTGAACATTATTTGCCGCGTTTTGCGGGAGATATATTACCTAAAAGTATGGTTGGCCGGGTAATTAGCATAGCTGATAAGCTTGATAATATTGCAGCAACTTTCAGTCGTGGTTTAATTCCAACTGGTTCACAGGATCCTTATGCCTTAAGGCGCCAGGCTCTGGGGATTGTTAATATTTTAATTGATGCGAAATATCACATATCTTTAAATGATATGTTAACTAAGACTTTAAATTTGTTAGGCATTAATGAAAGCGAACAGCGGGGAAATTTACTTATTGAAATACAGGAGTTTTTTCGCTTACGGATTAAAAATGTTTTAGGGGATGAAAATGTTCGTTATGATATAATCGAAGCTGTAATGGCAGTTGACGTAGATGATGTATATGATACTTGGCTGAGAGCTAAGGCTATGGCAGAGAATAGTGGCAGCAGTGAATTGCAAAAGGCTGTACAGGCATTTACTAGAGTCAGCAACTTGGCTAAAAATGCAACAATAGAAACTATCGAGAAAAATTTGTTTACAGCTGATGAAGAACATGCCTTATTTCTTGCATATGAAAAGGCCTATCGGGATATTAATAGAATGACGATAACTAAGGATTATAGTGGTATACTCCATGTAATGCTGAAGATGACCCAGCCTATTGATGAATTTTTTGGTGCAGTAATGGTTATGGCCGAAGATGTAGCAATACGAAATAATCGATTAGCCTTGTTAAAGGCTATTGCAAATCTTACTGTTCAGTTGGCAGATTTAAGTAAAATTGTAGCTTTATAAATTCATAGAAAGAGTCTGTACATAATTGTACAGACTCTTTCTATGAGGGTAAAAATTTGAATGGAGGGTGCAAGACCAAGGTGGATCAAAATATAAAGATATTGTGTAATCATAAGGGATTGTCTATGTTTTGCAATAGTAACTCCTAGGAAAAGGATTTTGTAATATTTTAGCGTATAATATACAAGTAGCTTGTATATTATTAAGATAAACCTTATGTTTCAGATTTAGTTTCTGTAGGTAAAAAGAATTTCATCATTCTGTTTTACTTTTTTCTAGAAAACTCTTATATATAGGAGGTAAAAGTCATAGTTAAATCATCAGTAATTTATGCTTTGTCTGATTCTATTGGGGAAACGGCTGAAATGATAGCGAGAGCTACAGCTAGTCAATTTGAAGTTGGGGCTTTTGAAATTATTCGTATCCCGTATATTAGTAGTACCATTCAAATAGAAAGAATCCTTGAAGAAGCAGCAAATTATACCAGTGTTATTTGCCACACGATTGTAGGCCCTGAGCTTAGAACAGCATTATTGTTACAGGCAAAACGTTATGGTATTCCGACCATTGATATTATGGGACCGATGATTGATGCAGTACAACATGTATCAGGATTGTTACCACAATTAAAGCCTGGATTAATTCATACCTTAGATCAAGCCTACTTTAAGCGGGTTGCAGCGATTGAGTTTGCGGTAAAATATGATGATGGCAAGAATCCAGATGGTATATTAAAAGCGGATGTTGTACTTGTTGGGGTATCACGCACATCCAAGACACCCTTGAGTATGTATTTGGCCCATAAAGAATTAAGGGTCGCTAATGTACCAATGGTGCCTGAAGTGGCACCACCAGAAGAATTATTTGAAATTCCTGCAGATAGGATTGTGGGCTTGATTATTGATCCTGCAAAACTGAATCATATTCGTGCAGAAAGACTACGTTCTATGGGATTGGACCCTACATCCTGTTATGCTGATTCGCAGCGAATTACAGAGGAAGTAGAATATGCTAAAAGCATTATGTACAAATTGAAATGCCCTATTATCGATGTTTCTAATAAGGCAATTGAGGAAACGGCCAATAAAATTTTGGAATTGGTTTGTAAAAAAAATCAGTCTAATATCTTTGGAGCAGATTTTTGTTCAAAAATATAAAACCTCCGGTAAATCCGGAGGTTTTTATATTTACCATGAGAGTTTTATTAAAGGAAAGCATTCGTTAGTATATTATACTTGATGTTTTCTGTAGAAAATGAATTACCATCTTGTCTAACTTGCACGTTGCCGCTAAACACAGCAGTTTTATCTCGCCAGTTGTAGTCAACTTGATTTGCTGTAACGTTTAGGTTTGTTCGTGCAAAGCTTACATTTCCTTGAACTGTAGCTCGATCTTGAGAACCAGATACATAAACATTATCAGCGGTAAAGGAAATATCATCCTGGTTGACAGTAATTCCACCTGATCCCCACACTTCCAAAGAAGCCATATTAACCTTAGCCTGGCTTGCTGTAATAATGCGGTTTTTAACCTCTATGTATACGTTTCCGTTTAATACATATAAGCCAGAATTAACATCAAAGTATTGCTGATCAGCGGTAATAACAGGCTTAGCTGCTAATGTGGTCGTTGTAAAAAGTAACATAACCAATAAAGTAAATATGAAAATTTTAGTTTTCATAGTATTCTCCTCTCTTTATTAATAAGGCTTAAAAAAATCTTCTATTTGTATTATAGCAGATTTTTTAAGAAAATGGAGGAGTAAATGATTGGTATGATGAAAAGATTATATAGATTCATTCCTTTTACGTTAGATATGTAATGAAGTAAGGATTAAAATGGAGGAGATGCTATCATGAACATACGTGAACGTATTGAGGGCCAAGAGTATAAAATACTGTCGTCTTTTGCTAGTAAGAGTAAGGAAGCAATGCGAGACAAAGAAGAAGAAGAACCTTGTGAGTTTCGTACGGCTTTTCAGCGTGATCGAGATCGGATTATTCATAGCAAGGCTTTTCGGCGTTTAAAGCATAAAACGCAGGTATATATTTCTCCTGGAGATCATTATCGTATGCGGATGACCCATAGTTTGGAAGTTTCTCAAATATCCCGAACCATTGCCAGGGGATTAATGTTGAATGAGGACTTAACAGAAGCTATTTCTTTGGGACATGATGTTGGGCATACTCCTTTTGGACATGTTGGTGAATATGCGTTGCGTGAGATTATTGGTCACTATAATCATAATGAACAGAGTTTAAGGGTTGTGGAACATCTTGAACGAAGTGGTAGGGGACTTAACTTAACACTGGAAGTTAAGGATGGGATATTAAATCATACGGGTACTAATAAGCCATTTACTTTAGAAGGTAATGTTGTGCGTATTGGAGATCGTATCGCTTATTTATGTCATGATTATGATGATGGCATTCGTGCAGGTATGGTTAGAACTGTTGATTTACCTGAGAAGGTTGCTAAAACATTAGGAACGAATCCTTCCAATATGATTACAGTAATGGTATCTGATATGATAAAGACATCAGAGGGACATAATGAAATATGCATATCGGCGAGAGTAAAAACTGCTATGGAAGAATTTCGTGAATTTATGTTTCAGAAAATTTATCACTCAGTGGATCTGGAAGCAGACCGTAAGAAAGCTAAATTCATTATCCATAAATTATATGAATTTTTTCTGCTTCATCCAGAGCGTTTACCTCAAGAGTTTTTAGACCGAGAAAGCATTTGGGGATTGGAAGTAACCATTGCGGATTATATTGCAGGATTGACAGATATTTATGCCATTCAGTTATTTGAAGAATTATTTATACCTGCAAAATGGATTGCAAGATAACTATCATTAAAAACTCATACGAACAATAAAAAAGTAGTCGAAGTTCAATTTTGATTACTTTTTTTGTCGAATAAACAATGATTATAGCTTATAATATACAGATTTAAAGCAGCAGGCACCGCTTTTTTTATTTATTATCAAATAATATATTAGTTGTCAAGAGGGAAAAGAGGATATTTATAAGTTATATTGAATACTATTGTTTATGGAAGAAAAGTTAATCTTTTTATTTTTATCCAGAATAGTTTATCCTGCGAATTTTCCCTATCCACAGTATGGAATAATAAGTACTACGGTGCAGGAGTATTGTAGAAGGATTATGGGAATTTTTGTAGAAATAAATCAAAAATCAAAATTAGTTTTTCTTTTAATCATATTGGATATGCTACTATTAGCAGGAATATGGGAAAAAATCGCGAAAACATGAAAACAGGATATATGAAGTATGCATAAATCGGAGAAGTTGGTCAATAAGGATTAGTATTGATCTAATAACGCAACAAAGAGCCGATATGTTTACAAGTAGGTTAAGGGTGAGTTTATGAAAGATGGAATTTATGATGAGTTTATTGAAAGATTGCGCTCTGAAAGTGATATTGTAAGCATTCTATCAGATTATGTGCCCTTAAAAAAGAAGGGGAAAAACTATTGGGGCTGTTGTCCATTTCATCATGAGAACACTCCGTCATTTTCTGTAACACCTGATAAAGGATTTTATTATTGTTTTGGTTGTCAAAGTGGAGGAAATGTATTTAATTTTTTAATGAAAATTGAAAACATTAGTTTCTTTGATGCAGTAAAAATATTAGCGCAAAAAATGAATATCCCCTTGCCAGAAAAAGAAAAGACAACACAAGAATTGGCAAGAGAGCGTGAAAATACTAAATTATACCGTGCCAATGAAATGGCTAGGGAGTTTTTTTATGCTTGTTTGACAAAAACAATTTATGGTAAAAAGGCAAGAGAATATTTACAGTCCCGTGGTGTTACAAATGAAGTTATTGAAAGTTTTAAAATTGGCTTTGCTCCTCCGGCCTGGGATAAGTTAGTACACGCTTTCCTAGAGCGTGGCGTAGAACAGGATGTTTTGCTAAAAGCTGGCTTAATAGTAGAGCGAAGTTCCGGAGATGGTGTTTATGATAGGTTTCGCAGTCGTGTAATATTTCCTATTTCTGATGCTCGAGGTCGAGTAGTTGGTTTTGGGGGAAGGGTGATTGATGATAGCCAACCTAAATATTTGAATTCACCAGAGACTCCTGTTTTTAATAAAAGATATATTTTATTTGGTTTTGACGCTGCACATAAGTTTATTAAGGAAACAGGGCAGGCTATTGTAGTGGAAGGTTATATGGATGCTATTACCGCTCACGCATTTGGCATAAAAAATGTAGTAGCATCATTGGGAACAGCTTTTTCTCCTGAACAGGCGAAATTGCTACTGCGTAATGCTAAGGATATCTTCTTTGCATATGACAGTGATGCTGCTGGGCAAAATGCTACTTTACGAGCGCTGTCAATTTTACAGAATTTGGGGACAAATGCCAGAGTGATCTTGATTCCAGATGGCAAGGATCCAGATGAATTTATTCGTAAACACGGTGCAGAAGCTTTTAAGGGACTCATTAAAGAAGCAGCTGATACTATGGAGTATCAAATAAAACAGGCTTTTGACAATATTGATCATAGTAATCTAGAGGGTAAAGTGGCTGTTGTGTCCAAAGTTGTTCCTGTATTAGCAGAGGCTGATAATGCTGTAGCAGTCAATGCTCATATTGCCTCTATATCACAAGCGTTAGCAATTGATGAAAGTGCTATACGTAGTGAAGTTCGAAAGTATTTGTTTCAATCTAAAAAGGATAAAAATGTAAATATAGGGAAAAGTATATCTAATATGTTGGTTGCAAGAAAACCATCAATTGCTATAGAACAGGCTGAAAGTCATATTGTTCGATTAATGTGTGGGAATAGTTCTCTTATACCATATATTGAGAAAGAACTTTCCATTGAAGAAATACAGGGAGAAAATAGGCGTGAGATAATTAAATTAATATTTAAAGAATATAATATGGGAAAAGATATTACGGATACTGCTTGGACAATGATGCTAAGTGAAGCAGCAAATGCGGAACTATCTCATATTATGTTAATTGATATACAATATAATGATAGTGATAATCTCAAAATGGTTGATGATTGTATAAAAAATATGCGCCTAACAAATTTAAAATTGTTATATGAACAGCACCGATTACGGGCTGATGAATTAGAACGTCTGGGGGATAGTGAATTTCTGCAGGCATTAGCAGAAAGTCAACGAATAAACGATGAAATTAATAAATTACACAATTTATAATCCAAAAAAAAACTACGCCTTGATTGGAGTGGCCAATGGAGGAGGGGAGTAAAATGACAGAAAAAAAGACTATTCCAAATGAATATGTAACTAAATTAGTGAACAAAGGGAAAAAACAGGGTGGCGTATTAACCTATAGTGAAATCATGGATACTCTCCAAAATGAAGATTTATCTCCTGATGAAATTGAAGAGATATATGAAATCTTTTCTAGCAAGGGGATTGAAATAGTTGATGAGCTTCCCGATGATGCTGAAAGGCCAGAAGAGCCTGATGTTGCAGAAGTAGAGGAAGTTACTCCTGAGGAAGTTGATATTGATTTAACAATTCCAGAAGGAATTAGTATTGATGATCCCGTTCGTATGTATCTTAAGGAAATTGGCAGAGTGCCTTTGCTGACTGCGGATGAAGAAATTAAATTGGCTCAACGTATGGAACAAGGTGATGAGGAAGCCAAGCGGCGTTTAGCTGAGGCAAATTTGCGCTTAGTAGTTAGCATTGCAAAACGTTATGTTGGGCGTGGTATGTTATTTCTAGATTTAATTCAAGAAGGCAACTTAGGTCTAATTAAAGCAGTTGAGAAATTTGACTATAATAAAGGTTATAAGTTTAGTACTTATGCCACTTGGTGGATTCGTCAAGCGATTACTCGAGCGATTGCTGATCAGGCTCGGACTATCCGTATTCCAGTTCATATGGTAGAGACAATTAATAAATTAATACGAGTATCTAGACAATTACTGCAAGAATTAGGACGAGAGCCTCAGCCTGAAGAAATTGCTAAGGAAATGGATATTAGTGTTGAACGTGTAAGAGAGATTATGAAAATTGCCCAGGAGCCAGTGTCGTTAGAAACACCGATTGGCGAAGAAGAAGATTCCCATTTAGGTGATTTTATTGAAGATCAAGATGCACCGGCACCAGCGGAAGCAGCCTCCTTCATGCTTCTAAAAGAACAATTGGAAGAAGTACTAGAAACTCTTACGCCACGGGAAGAAAAGGTTCTTAGACTGCGTTTTGGGCTTGATGATGGACGGGCCCGCACACTCGAAGAAGTGGGCCAACATTTTGGCGTTACTCGTGAGCGTATTCGTCAGATTGAGGCAAAGGCTCTTAGAAAATTGCGTCATCCTAGCCGCAGTAAAAAATTGAAGGACTTTTTAGAGTAAAAACAAATTAAATTTTATATTCTAAAAAAAGTTGTTGACGTAACGTTGATATTATATTATAATAGTCAATGTTGACGACATTCCTCGATAGCTCAGTTGGTAGAGCAATCGGCTGTTAACCGATCGGTCGTA
>CAURNS010000024.1:0-21805 GCA_963526485.1 uncultured Pelosinus sp. | reverse complement strand
ATTCGCCCTCTAGCTGTAGGAGATCAGCCGGTTAAGGTTCATATCGGGCTATTTCTGGAAGAGGACGGTGAGATTGCCTTTGAAATATATAGCCAATCCCGAGAAGCAGGTGCCAAACCAGTAGTATACAGTCAAGGACGTGCCATGCTGAGTTTATTGACAAAAGCACCGGCAGTGGATCTGCTCAATCTACAAGCTCTGTGTAGACAAAGTATGTTTTCGCCTAGTCAGTGCTACGAATTTTTTAAGGGAATGGGGATTGACTACGGTCCGGGTCATCAAGGAATTGAAATGGTATATGTAGGTTCAGGTCAGGTGTTGGCGAAATTGTCCTTACCTGTTTCGATCTCCGGTACTCGGGAGCAGTTTGTTTTCCATCCTAGTTTACTGGATTCAGCCTTACAGGCTTCAATTGGCTTAATTATGAGTGCTGGTGATATGGGGCTGTCCACTACCCTTAAACCTGTCCTGCCATATGCTTTAGATAAAATTGAAATACTTGGGAATTGTGCATCTTCGCAGTGGGCCCTGGTTCGATATAGTGACGGCAGTAAACCTGGGGATAAAGTGCAGAAACTCGATATTGATTTGTATGATATGCAAGGTAACGTTAGTGTGAGGTTTAAAGGATTGGCATCCAGAGTGCTGGAGGGAGAAGTGACTTCGATACACTCGGCTTCACTGGGTACTCTAATACTCTGCCCTTGCTGGAAAGAACAAGCAAGTGTTCCAGATGCTATAGTCCCAACTTATATTCGGCATGTAGCAATATTATGTGAAGCAAATGAAGTTTCTCAGGAGATGATCGAAACCCAACTAAACGGAGCACGCTGCTTTATCTTAGAGTCCAAGCAGAAAGGCATTGAGGGACGGTTCCAAGACTACGCTACTCAAGTATTTGAAGAAATCCAGAACATTCTTAAATCCAAGCCTGCTGGCAAGGTATTGATCCAGATTGTCATAGCGAACTGGGAGGAACACCAATGGCTTGGAGGTCTTTCTGGACTTTTAAAAACAGCCCAACTGGAGAATCCCAAACTAATCGGACAGCTGATTGAAATAGAATCGGGTAAAGGGCCGCAAAAAATCATAGAAAAACTGAAAGAAAACAGCCAAAGTTATATTAATAATCATGTTCGGTACCAAGGCGGCAAACGATATGTTGCTGGTCTGAAGGAAGTGGAAGGCTCACTGGAAGGAGTAAAGGTTCCCTGGAAAGATCAGGGAATCTATTTAATTACTGGTGGTGCGGGCGGCCTGGGACTTATTTTTGCCAAAGAAATTGCTCATAAAGTTAAGGCGTCGATCCTGATTCTTACAGGTAGATCGCCGCTTAACGAAAGGCAGCAGTCTGAGTTAAGAGAGCTGCAGCAACTGAATACCCAGATCGAATACAGGCAAGTGGATGTAACCCAAGAAAAGTCGGTTGTGAACTTAATTCAAAGTATTAAGGCAGACTTTGGCGGTATCGATGGCATTCTCCATAGCGCAGGTGTAATTAAAGATAATTTCGTCATAAAAAAAAACAAGGAAGAATTGCAGACAGTATTGGCACCTAAGGTTGCAGGTCTGGTGTATTTGGATGAAGCCAGCAAGGAGCTGCCCCTCGACTTTTTCATTCTCTTTTCTTCCGGAGCAGGAGTTCTCGGTAATCCCGGGCAGGCCGATTACGCAGCCGCTAACGCATTTATGGACGCCTATGCTGTATATCGTAATGTGCTGGTAGAATTGGAGCAGCGTCACGGCCGAACCCTGTCGATCAACTGGCCCCTGTGGCAGGAGGGCGGAATGCATGTTGATGCCGAAACCGAAAAGATGATGAAGAAAAATACAGGGATGATTGCTATGCAGACCTCAACCGGAATCAGGGCCTTGTATCAAAGCATAGCTTTGGCTGCAGATCAGGTCATGGTGATGGAAGGCGACGTGGTGCAATTAAAGCACTGGATAGAATTAACTTTTACTCCTCGTAAGACTGCAAATCATCAAGAAATCAATAGTGTGTCTGATGGTTCACTAAAAGTACAAACTTTAAATTTTGTGAAACAAACTCTGGCAGATGAACTTAATCTTTCCCCAGAAAGGATTCAGATAGATACTCCATTTGAAAAATATGGAGTCGATTCCATTGTGCAAATGAATCTAATTCAAAAGATGGAAAAGGTAACAGGCGAGCTTTCAAAGACACTCTTATTTGAACATAGTTGTGTTCAGGAATTGGCAGAGTATTTCATGAAACATCATGCTGATAGGCTGGTGAACGCAAGTGCATTAGAAAGTGATCAGGTTTTGAAGCAAGAGACAGCTAGCCTTTCAAGATTTTCAGTAGGTGCAGACTTAGCTTTGCAAAAAAGGCAGCGTTTTACAAAATTACAAAAAGCCGAGCAGGCATTCATAAAAAAAGAAACAGATGATATTGCAATAATTGGTATCAGCGGACGCTATCCCTTATCAAATAGCCTGGAAGAACTGTGGGAACATTTAAAAGCCGGAGATAATTGCATTACCGAAGCTCCCCAGGATCGATGGAATATTTCGTTAATCACAGCATTGGCCGAAGATCAATTACCAATCCCCAGGTATTATGGCGGTTTTTTAGATCACGTAAATCGCTTTGACCATCATTTGTTTGAACTTTCTCAGGCGCAGGTCATGGAATTTTCCCCGGAAATCCGGCTATTTTTGGAGATCGTATGGGAAACCTTTGAAGATGCTGGTTACACCAAGGCGTTATTGCAAGAAATACAAAGCCGTCATCACAGTGGGGTCGGAGTATTTGTAGGAAGCATGTACAATCAGTATTCTTGGACAATCCCTTCTCTAGAGCAAGCAGTGCTGAACTCTAATGCGACTGAATGGCAAATTGCGAATCGGACCTCCCATTTTTTTAATCTCACTGGTCCAAGTATTGCCGTCAATTCCGCATGTTCCAGTTCTTTAACGGCGGTTCATCTGGCATGTGAGAGTCTTAAACAGAATAATTGTTCGATGGCCATAGCTGGTGGGGTTAATCTAACCTTAGATCCTTCTAAATATAAAGGGTTACAACAGATTAAGTTTTTAGGAAGCGGCAATCTTAGTAAAAGTTTTGGAACTGGTGACGGTTATATTCCCGGGGAAGGTGTAGGTGCAGTGCTGTTAAAACCGCTCTCTCTGGCAATGAAAGATGGTGATCGAATCCATGGAATCATTAAGAGCAGTTTTATCAATCATAGTGGGGGGCGACAGGTGTATACTGCCCCTGAACCAAAGCAGCAGGCTCAATTGATTGTAGATTCATTGCAGCGTTCAGGAATTGATCCCTTAACGATTGGTTATGTTGAATCAGCAGCCAATGGTTCGGACCTGGGAGATTCCATTGAGATGATTGCCCTCAATAATGCGTTCAGGCAATATACGGAAAAACAACGATTTTCGGCACTAGGGTCTGTTAAATCCAATCTAGGTCACTTGGAAGCAGCCTCAGGAATTTCTCAGATTAGCAAAGTAATCTTACAATTGAAACATAAAACCCTAGTACCGACCATCAATGCAAGTCCCCAAAATCCCAATATCAGATTAGAAAATACAGCGTTTTATCTTCAAGAAAAAATGGGGCCGTGGAATCAGCTTATTGATCTGGAGACCGGAAAAAATCTACCCCGCAGAAGCATGATTAATTCTTTTGGTGCGGGAGGATCTTACGCAAATTTGATTATAGAAGAATTCATGGAAGATACTCCTGCAAAAATAGCGAATATATTGCTCCCACAGGAGTACCTCATCCTATTTTCAGCAAAAACAAAATGGAGTCTATGGAAATATATTGAGAAAATGCAAAGGTTTCTGCAGAAAGATTCCTCTGTTGCAATAGCTGATATTGCGCAGTCATTACAAAGAGTCAATCACAATTTAGAGCATAAGGCAGCGATTATTACTTCGTCTATCCAAGACTTCTGCGAAAAGTTGAATCTGCTGCAAAAACCAGAAGCAAATGTAACAGATTCAAAGATTTATATGTCTTCCAATGTAACCTTTGATATGGATGCCACAATGGCATTGCTCATTCAGCAAGCATTAAAAGAAAAGGATTTAAATCAATTAGCCCAGTATTGGGTATCCGGTGCAGCAATAGATTTCAGACAACTTGGCGGAAAGTCTGGCATTCGCCAGCATGATTTACCTAAATATGCTTTTGAACATACTATTAAATTTGATTTCAATCATAATTACATGATAAACAATCAAAATGAAAGCTTAGCTGCGAATGAGTTTGATCGAATTCTTTTAGAAAAAATAGCAAATGATGAATTGTCTGAAGCAGACTTTAAAGCTGCAATGATTCTCTCTAAAGGGTAATACCATTTTAAATTTCTGAAGGGAAAAGGTTTTTTGATTTTCGAAAATACAATTTAATGGAAAGGGATTAAAAAATGAAAACAAGAGTAGCGTTGATAAAAGCTGAGAAAGTTCCTCTAGGCGGCATAAAAAATCCTAAACCCAACCAGATTTATAGAAATGCAAAGATTTCAATTGAAGAACGAGAAATGGGACCCGTAGATCCTGATGAAATACGAATAGAAATGATGTATGTAGGTATCTGCGGCACAGATATTCATTTGGCGACCAATAACCCTGAGACCGGATATATATGTTCTTCTGCCCCCGTTGACATTCCTGAGGAAGGCCGAATTATTGGCCATGAAGGTGTAGGAAGAGTTTTGCAGGTAGGTAAGAACGTAAAGAAAATAAACCCGGAAATGTATGTTACATTTGAATCAATTATCGTTTGCAATACCTGTGACGTTTGCAGAAAAGGGAATTTTAATCAATGCCGGGATGCTAAGCTTCTAGGGTTGGAGAAGGATGGTCTGATGGGGACCATTGTTGATGTGCCGGCTAAATTAGCCCACAATATTACTGATTATGTAAAAAGTGAATGTGACTTAATTGCGATTGCATGTTTGGAACCGGCAGCAGTAGCCTATGTGGCATGTCAAAATACACAGGTAAAAGGCGGAGACAGGATTGTTGTGTTTGGTGGCGGACCCATTGGAGTGTTTGCAGCAATGCTAAGCAAATGGGTTTTTGGAGCGTCGGAAGTACATCTTGTTGAACCCGTTCCATACCGTAGAAATTTAGCAGCCCAATGGTCGGACAGGGTATATGAAAACGTAGAATCATTAGAGAAATCTGTGACAACTATCAATGGAGTTATTGAAGCTTCTGGCGATTTAGATAACGTGGCCAGGATTTTTAACAAAATTGATGCTAATGGGCAGGTTGTAATGCTTGCCAGGAGCGGATCCTCCCTTTCGCTAAATAATATTGACCATATGATTACCAATCAAATCAGTGTCAAAGGTTCTCGCGGACACCTATGCGGAGCTTTTACCAGTCTTTTAAATTTATACCGGGCTGGGCGTATTGATTTGAGAAACAGTGTAACTTTGGTAGTGGATGGGCTGGATGAGTTAAAAAGTATATTGGGAAATAATGATATTTTATTAAAAGAGAATTGTAAAGTAGTTGTGAATCTTACAAAAAAATCATAATGGTATCATTTCTCTAACGATGGAAAAAATTATTGTACAAGAAGCTGCAATGAGTCACCTGTTCAGGCAAAATTCCAGGAGCGTTTTAATGTTAAACAAGGGGGATGGAAATGGATAAGCAACTTAGTTTTCTATATCAGCAGGTGAGAGAAAGAAGGATAAGTCAAGAAGAAGCCTTACAGCAAATTAACGAAATTAGAGAGCAGTACACACCTAAAACCGCTCCATCATCGAGTCTGAAGAATGATCGTAATATTGCTTCTGAGGTGTATGTCTACGATGAACCTTACCTAAGAGATCACACGGTTTATAATGAACAGGTACTCATCGGTGCCACTCATGGCAGTTTGGCAATGAATGTCTTTTTCCGGATCTTCCCTCAAGAAAACAGCGTCCATCTTCATCAGCTGAGTTTTATTAAACCTATCGAGGTAAAAAACGATCAACGTGTAGAAGTATTGGTGGAACCAGCCCAGCAAGGAGGTATAATCGATTTTCAGGTTCGGTATCGTTATACCTCTTCTGCGATATGGGATCTGGCTGCTACAGGGAAATTACAGCAGGATTCCTTCAAAAATAAAAATATTGATATAGAGAATATCAAAGAATCTTTACTGGAATTGGACTACTTTACTTTGATTTATACAAGTAATCCAGCTGTGGGATTAGGTGATAGCTTCAAACCTATTACTCGTCTTTTTACAGGAAAAGAACAAGTACTGGCAAGAGTTGTTTTAAGTCAAACCACTCGAGAAGAAAAACATAAATATGTATTGCATCCACTTATTATTAATAGTGCGTTTCTAGCAGTGAATTCTTTATTAGAAAAAGCCGATATGAAAGAAGGTTTTTTACCTTTTGGAATTAAAGATATCTATTGCAAAAAAAGCGATAAGTTGGAACAATGCTGGCTGCTTATAAGATTAGTCAAGAACTCAGGAGAAATGATTATCTTCGATGCAGATGTAATTAATGATGAGTCACAGGTTGTTGCTAATTTTTCAGGATGCTCCATGAAACGACTTCGGGCTGCGGGGCGATTTTCTGGGCAAGATCATTTGACATTCAGTTTTCCAGAGCTTCCACAGCAGAATCAGACGACGGCAGCGTTAGATCAGTTGGAAGGAGTACATGCAATTGATCTTAAGGGTAAAATAAAAAAATACTTGATTCATAAATTAAGTGAAATCATACCTGACCGATCAAGACTGCAAAATGTAAAGGCTAATCTGATGGATTTAGGAATGCAATCTTCTCAGCTGCTTGCAATCACCGATGAGATCAAAAAGGAAACAAATATTGAATTATATCCAACCTTATTTTTTGAATACCCTAGTATTGAAGAACTTGCAGCGTATTTTTCTCAGGAGCATCCCGCGTCATTCACGGAACTATTGGGAATTGATGCGAAACAGCGCGGAGCCTCTGAGGATATCCGTCAAAGGAAAGAGAGTGGTTCATTACTAGCAAGCCAGGAGTATTTGCACTCCAGCCATGCTAAATTGCAAATCCCTGAATCACTAAAGATTGCCAGAGATGAGTCCAGTAGAGATGATATTGCAATCATTGGAATGCATGGCTTGTTCGCAGAAGCTTCTAATTTAAAGCAGTTCTGGCAGAATTTACGTGATGAAAAAGACTTAATGAAGGAGATTCCTCTTGATCATTGGGATTATCGGCCCTGGTATGATAAAAGCCCAGAAGCAAAAAATAAAACTTATTGTAAATGGGGAAGCTTTATAGATGATGTAGATAAATTTGATGCTGGTTTTTTTAATATTTCTGGTCGGGAAGCAGAATGGATGGATCCCCAGCTTCGTTTACTGCTGCAGAGCGTTTATGCTACAGGAGAAGATGCAGGAATTATCAATCAGTTGCGGGGAACCAATACGGGAGTGTTTGTAGGGGTTTGTTTTCATGATTACGCGGATAAGATTGCTGAGCTAAACATACCTGTTGATCCTTATCTGGGGACGGGTAACGCGCACACGGTAATTGCTAATCGTGTTTCGTTTTTATTTGATTTTACAGGTCCCAGCATTGCCGTAGATACAGCTTGTTCTTCCTCGCTATTTGCTTTGCATTCCGCCTGTCAGGCTCTGCGGAATAAAGAATGTAATATGGCTTTTGTGGGAGGCGTAAATCTGCTTCTGGCCTCTGCTCATTATCGTTATTTTTCCAGTATTGGCGCTTTATCACCTACAGGACGCTGTCATGCTTTTGATGAGGCTGCTGATGGCTATGTTCCGGGGGAAGGCATTATCAGTATTTTATTGAAGCCATTAGAACAAGCCAGAAAAGATGGTGATCCTATTTATGCAGTTATCAAAGGTTCAGCAGCTCTGCATGGAGGATATACTCCCTCCTTAACTGCACCGAGTGTCGAAGGGGAAGAAAATGTCATTTTAAAAGCTTGGGAAGATGCTGGAATCAACCCAGAAACCCTAACTTATATTGAGGCCCACGGCACAGGCACAAAATTAGGCGATCCAATTGAAATCAGCAGTTTGAAAAAAGCTTTCAAACGATTTACAGATAAAGAATATTTTTGTGCAATCGGATCAGCCAAAGCTCATATCGGTCATGCAGAAGGTGCTGCCGGAATTGCCGGAATTGTAAAAGTCATTATGCAGATGAAACAAAAACAAATTCCTGCGATGCCGCAGTTTAAAAAGCTGAATCCATACATCCAGTTGACTAAATCAGCACTTTATATTAATCAGGAAATTGAGGAGTGGAAAAGTTTACCTGGGATACCGAGGAGGGCCGGAGTGAATTCTTTTGGCTTTTCAGGAGCTTATGCTCATGCTGTAATTGAAGAATATATTTCTGAAGAGCCGAAACCTCCTTCTATTTTAATTACAATTCAGAACCCGGCAATGATCGTGCTGTCGGCCAAAAATGAAGAGCGGCTTTATGAGCAGGCACAGCAATTTCTGCTTGCAGTCAGGGAACAGCAATATACGGATTATGACCTAGCTGATATGGCCTATACGCTGCAAGTAGGAAGGGAAGCCATGGGAGAGCGTTTGGGTTTTATTGTGAGCTCCATTAAAGAACTTGAAGAGAAATTGATTCGCTTTGTGGACGGCGAAGATGATGTTGAAGATTTATATCGGGGACAAGCTAAAAATAATAAAGATACGGCTGCTTTGTTTGCGACAGACGAAGATTTACAAAATGCGGTTGCGTTGTGGATAAGCAAAGGAAAATATGCAAAGCTTCTTACTTTCTGGGTACAGGGTATCAGCTTTGACTGGAATAAACTGTATCCTGATGTCAAACCTTGCCGCATCAGTCTGCCGACGTATCCTTTTGCTAAGGAGCGTTATTGGGTCCATGAGACCCAACTGAATAATAGTCTAACTGCTGTGGCTGCCATTCATCCCTTGCTGCAGCAAAATACCTCTAACTTCTACGAACAGCGATTCAGCTCCAGCTTTACAGGTCAGGAGTTTTTCCTAGCAGATCATATCCTGAAAGGACAGCGGGTTTTGCCAGGAGTGATTTACCTGGAAATGGCACGAGCGGCAGTAGAACAGGCAATAGGAATATTGGAACAGGGAGAGGTCGGAATACGGCTGAAAAATGTGGTGTGGGCTCGTCCCATTATGGTGGAGGAACAGCCAAAGCACGTAAACATCGGACTTTCTCTGGAAGAGAATGAAGAGATTTTTTATGAAATCTATAGTGACGGACAAACAGTCAGTGCAGAAAGAGTAATACACAGTCAGGGGAAAGCGATGCTATTTACGGTACGTGAGGTTCCAATCCTGGATCTTCAGACATTAATAGCTCAGTGCAGCCCCAATACATTCTCCTCTGACCAATGTTACCGGCATATACTGTTGACAGGCCTAGCTATTGGTTCGCGTCTCCAGGGAATCGAGACGCTTCATATAGGTACGGAGCAAGTGATAGCTAAGCTCAGCCTGCCATCCTTCATCGCTGATACGAAAGCTGAGTTTTTCCTGCATCCCAGTTTGCTGGACTCAGCTTTGCAGGCTTCGGCAGCTTTTATGTTTGGAGATGCAGGGAGAAACAAACCATCTCTGCCCTTTGCTATTGAGAAAGTTGAGATCTTTGGACGCTGCACATCGACAATGTGGGCTCTGGTACGATACAGTGAGGGCAATATGGCAGGGGGAGAGAAGACGCAAAAATTCGATATTGATTTATGCGACGATCAAGGGCTTGTTTGTGTACGGATGAAAAACATTTTATTTAGAATACTGGAAGATGAAATGAACTCGCCAGACTTCCTGACAAATCCCGAGACGTTGATGATTGAACCTTGCTGGCGAGAATCCATCGTTCAGGAAACCGCAGCTCCTGATGTTACCGAGCATCTCGTAATACTTTGTGAGCTGAATGATGTGATTGGGAAAAAAATTAATTCTCATATGAACGGAGTACACTGTCTCAGCTTGCATTCCCGCTCAATGGGCATTGAGGAACGATATCAAATCTATGCTGCACAGGTGTTTGAAGAAATCCAAAATATTCTCAAGGGTAAGCCTGCAGGCAAAGTATTCCTTCAGCTGGTCGTATGCAGCCAAGGAGAGGAGCAGCTTTTCTCCGGTCTTTTTGGGCTTTTAAATACTGCTTGTCTGGAAAATACAAAACTAATAGGACAATTAATTGAAGTAAATTCAGATGAAAGTGCAGAAAATATCCTCAAAAAACTCAAAGAGAACAGTCAAAGTCAAAAAGATAAAAAAATTCGCTATGAAGACGGAAAACGATATATTGCTGCTTGGCATGAAATTGCATCAGCTATCCAAGAGGAGGCAAAAATTCCTTGGAAAGACGGGGGGATATATTTAATTACGGGCGGCGCGGGCGGCCTTGGACTCATCTTTGCCGATGACATTGTACAGCAAGTTAAGAATGTGACCCTAATCCTCACGGGAAGATCGCCGCTGAACGAGCTGAAGAAAGCTAGGCTGAAAGAATTGGAAACCTTGGGCAGCCGGATTATATATATTCAAGTTGACATAACGCAAAAGCAGGCAGTTGTTGATTTAGTCCAGCAAATCCAGAAGGATTTTGGCAGTATCAATGGCATCATTCATGGAGCCGGAGTGATTTGTGACAATTTAATACTTAAAAAGACCAAAAAAGAACTGCAAGAAGTGCTGGCACCTAAAGTTGCAGGACTGGTAAACTTAGATCAAGCTGGTAAAGATTTAAAACTCGATTTCTTCATATTGTTTTCCTCGCTGGCTGGCAGCCTAGGAAATTCAGGGCAGGCTGATTATGCAGCTGCTAACGCTTTTATGGATGCTTACGCAAGGTATCGGAATGCTTTGGTAGCCGTAAAACAACGCCAGGGTCAGACCCTATCAATCAATTGGCCGCTGTGGAAAGAGGGCGGAATGCGTATGGATGCAGGAGTCGAGGATAGGATGCAGCAAACCATGGGTATGATCGCCATGCAGACTCAGACAGGTATTCGAGCCTTGTATCAGGGCTTGGCTTCCTGCACAGATCAGTGTATGGTAATGGAAGGCAACCTAGTGCGTATGAAGCAAAAAATGTCATTGAATGTTGCCAATGTACCAGCCAAAAAGGTTTCTAGTCCATCCCATTCCGTTATCCCAATTAATACTAGTAGTTTACAGGACAAAGTAGAAACGGCTTTAGTGCAAACTATTTCTAAATTGCTCAAAATGAAGGGCAGAGAAATCGATTTGGCTGCTGAGTTTAGCAACTATGGATTTGACTCAATCACCTTTACTGAATTTGCTAATAAATTGAATAAGGAATATAACCTTGATCTGACACCTGCCATATTTTTTGAATATTCCACCATCAGCAGTTTCAGGGAATATTTGCTGAAAGAACATCAAAACATATTTGCTGCCCAATTTGCGGTTCAGGTGCATGATACTATTTCAGAAGAAAGTATGAAAGACGAAGAGGAGCACTTATCTAGCAAAAAGCAGCATTCTCGGTTGAGTAAAATGACATTATTATCAGCAGACAAATCAGATGTAAGTACTCCTGAGCCTATCGCTATCGTAGGTATGAGCGGCAAATTTCCAATGGCGGCGGATATAAATGAATTCTGGCAGAACTTACATGACGGTAAAGATTGTATCAGTGAAATTCCTAAAGACCGCTGGGATTGGCGGGAATACTACGGCGATCCTAAATCCGAAGCAAATAAAACCAACATCAAATGGGGCGGATTTATTGAGGGAATAGATGAATTTGACGCATTATTTTTTGGGATTTCGCCTCGGGAAGCCCAGCTCATGGATCCGCAGCAGCGTCTATTAATGACTTATGTCTGGAAGGCTATTGAAGATGCTGGCTATGCTGCGCAAAATCTCTCGGGGAGTAAAACAGGTATTTTTGTGGGTACTGCAAGTCTTGGTTACAGTAGTTTGGTCTCTAAGGCTAACATACCAATTGAGGGCTATACTTCCACTGGTATGGCTCCTTCGGTAGGACCGAATCGCATGAGTTATTTTCTCAATATTCATGGGCCCAGCGAGCCAATTGAAACGGCATGTTCCAGTTCCTTAATCGCGATTCACCGGGCGGTGAACGCCATAACGAATGGCAGTTGTGAGATGGCGATTGCTGGTGGCATCAATACGATAGTAACACCAGAGCTTTACATCAGTTTTGACAAAGCTGGCATGCTCTCTAAAGATGGGCGATGTAAAACCTTTTCGAATCAAGCGAATGGTTATGTACGAGGTGAAGGAGTAGGAATGCTTTTCCTAAAAAAGCTCAAGGATGCAGAAGACGCAGGAGATCATATTTATGGAATCATTCGGGGCACTGCTGAGAATCATGGAGGCCGTGCCAATTCACTAACTGCACCTAATACCAAAGCCCAGGCGGACTTATTGAAAACTGTTTACACCAAATCGGGAATCGATCCGAGAACCGTTGGATACATTGAAGCCCATGGAACAGGAACAGAGCTGGGCGATCCAATTGAGATCAACGGATTGAAAACGGCTTTTCAAGAACTGTACCAGGCCGCAGGAGATATTCAGGTAGTAAGCAGCCATTGTGGATTGGGATCTGTAAAGACCAATATTGGACATTTGGAACTGGCTGCGGGCATTGCAGGGGTAATAAAAGTGCTCTTACAACTTAAAAATAAGGTTCTGGTAAAAAGTCTGCACTCTGATAGTATGAATCCATATATTCAACTTAAAGGCAGTCCGTTTTACGTAGTTCAGGAAAATAAAAAATGGCAGAGCTTGCAGGATGCTCAAGGTAAAAAAATACCCCGTCGGGCTGGTGTGAGTTCCTTTGGTTTCGGAGGTGCCAATGCCCACATTATAATAGAGGAATACATATCGAAAACGTTGGAGCGTACCCCAATTGCTATTACATCTCAAGACCCTGCCATCATTGTACTATCAGCGAAAAATGAAGAACGTCTTAGGGAACAGGCACGGCAGCTGCTGAAGGCAATTCAGATACAGCAATTTACTGATGGCGACCTGGCAGATCTGGCTTACACGCTTCAAGTGGGACGGGATGGAATGGAAGAACGCTTGGGCGTAGTTGTGGGATCCATGGCAGAACTTGAGGAGAAACTGAAGGGTTTTGTGGAAGGTTTAGATGGTTTGGATGATCTATACCGGGGACAGGCCAAAGACAATAAAGATACAGTTGCCCTCTTCGCGGCAGATGAAGATTTACAAAATGCGGTTGAGTACTGGATCAGGAAAAGAAAATATGCCAAGCTTCTGAATCTCTGGGTTAGGGGTCTAGATTGTGACTGGAAAAAACTATATAGTCATACGCTGCCTCGCCGTGTAAGCCTGCCAACATATCCTTTTGCTAGAGAACGTCATTGGGTCTATAAGACAGAAACAAGGGTAAGGGAAAATAGATCTACTTTCATTCATCCGCTGCTGCAGCAAAATATCTCGGACTTTCATGAACAGCGTTTTAGTTCCACATTTACAGGCCAGGAGTTTTTTCTAGCTGACCATATCGTGAAAGGTAAGCAGGTTTTACCAGGAGTGGCTTACATTGAAATGGCGCGCACAGCAATCGAGCAGGCAGCGGGAACTTTAGGAAAAAAACAGACCGGAATGCGGTTTACAAACATAGTATGGGCCCGCCCAATTACTGTGGAGGATCAGGCAAAGCAGGTATATATTGGACTTTCCCTGGACGGAAACGGAGCAATTGCTTATGAGATCTATAGCGATGCACAAACAGATGGCGCGGACACTGTTATGCACAGCCAGGGCAGGGCGGCACTGATAACGATTGGTGAGGTTCCAATACTGGATATTCAGTCATTATTAGCTGAGTGTAGTCAAAGCGAATTCTCTTCTTTCCAATGCTATCAGCAGATACTTTCGACAGGTCTCGCTATCGGTCCGCGTCTTCAGGGAGTGGAAGTGCTTTACGTAGGGAGAGAGCAGGTATTGGGTAAACTGTCCCTGCCATCCTCCATTGCCGATACGAAAGACCAGTTTTTCCTGCATCCCAGCTTGCTGGACTCAGCTTTGCAGGCTTCAGCAGGTCTTGCGTTTGATCATTTACATACCAATAAGCTGATGCTGCCCTTTGCTATTGACGAAATTCAAATCTTTGGACGCTGCACTCCTTCGATGTGGGTTCTGGTTCGCTCTAGTGAAGGAAAAGCAGCAGGTGATAAGATACGGAAGTTTGACATTGAGCTCTGCGACGATCAGGGTAAAATTTGCGTGCGTATGAAAGGCTTCATATCCAAGCTGCTGGAAGGAAATCTCCCAACTGATAATTTACCTGCAGCCGCAGTCTCGCCTGCATCACCCCTTGAACAGCTCGAACTCGTTGGCACCATCATGCTGACTCCCGTATGGGATGCCGCTTATATAGAAAGAGGAGAAGCTTTTCCGTCTGCAAAGGATCAGATTGTGATTGTCGGAGGAGATAAAGAGATCAGGGGCGCTATAGGGCAGCAATATCCTAAAGCACAGATTCTGGCTATCCAGCCTGACGATACTATAGAAGAGATTGCCCATGTATTAACAGTACATAATCCTATCGATCACATAATATGGATTGCCCCCTATCATCCTTTGAAATCTCTGACAGATGATGTATTAATCGCAGAACAGAATCAGGGAATCCTCCAAGTATTCAGAATAATTAAGGCTTTGCTGCGTTTGGGTTATGGTGTTAAAAATCTAGGATGGACAGTTATAACTACAGAATCACAAGCTATTGGAAAAAACGATGTAGTAAACCCAACTAATGCGAGCCTCCACGGATTAATCGGCTCGATGGCAAAGGAATATCCTAATTGGAAAGTCAGAATTGCTGACGTAGAAAGCAGCTACAATTGGCTCAATGACGATATCTTTGCCCTGCCTTCTGACTCTCAGGGAGAGCTTTTAATCTGCAGAGACCGTCAGTGGTATAGGCAAAAGCTGGTTTCCGTACAAAGTTGTGAGTTCAATCAGACTTTATATAAGACGGAGGGAGTGTATGTGGTGATTGGGGGCGCTGGCGGCATCGGAGAAGTCTGGACTGAATATATGATTCGCACCTATAACGCGAAGATCATATGGTTGGGAAGACGGCAAAAGGATGAAGCGATACAGGCGAAAATAGACAGGCTTAGCGCCCTAGGTGCGGAACCTGTCTATTTTACAGCTGACGCCACGAATCAGGAAGCTTTGCAGCGAACTTATGAGGAAATCAAAAACCAATACATTACGATACATGGTGTAATCCATTCTGCGATAGTGCTGCTCGACCAAAGCCTGGCAAATATGCAGGAAGAACGATTTAAAGCAGTACTTTCAGCTAAGATTGATGTATGCGTTCGCATTGCGCAGGTTTTCAAAAATGAGCCGCTGGATTTTGTGCTGTTTTTTTCTTCTATTAACTCATTTCTAAAATCTCCGGGGCAAAGCAACTATGTTTCAGGCTGCACCTTTAAGGATGCATTTGCCCATGAGCTTGCCAGGGAATGGAAGTGTATGATAAAAGTGATGAACTGGGGATATTGGGGAAATGCGGGGATTGTAGCTTCCGAAGAGTATCGGCAGAGGGTAAAACAGGCTGGTATGGGTTCCATTGAGCCTCAGGAAGGTATGGCGGCTTTGGAAACGCTCCTGAATGGTCAGATAAATCAAATGGTACTGCTAAAAACAACAAAACCTCTGGCCATAAAAGAATGGAATATATCTGCCAACACGGAGGAGTGGATAGATATTTACCCTGAAGGTCTTCCCTCCAATATTCATAATTTAAAAAACCGTTTTGAAAACGCGCTAAAAGCAGATGGAAAAACGCAAAGACTGCAAATCGAAGGGGGGGCTTACGAGTGAAAGCGATGAACGAAATTCTACTAAAGCTGCTTTGGGGTCAATTACAATCTATTGGACTGTTTACAGAAAAGAATCCCGGAATTACTGATCTCAAATCCCAAAATGGACTGCAAGAACTTTATGACTGCTGGCTCGAAGAAACCATAGCGGTTTTAACCCGCAATCACTACCTCATCTTCGATCAAGACAAATGCACAGTGCCAAACCCAAACCCTATTGATATGGATGACGCATGGAAAGAGTGGGATACAAAGAAAAGCACATGGTTAAAGGATTCCAGCATGCAAGGGCAGGTATTGCTGGTGGAGGCTTCCCTGCGCGCTCTGCCGGATATTCTTACTGGAAAGACACCTGCAACCGATATCTTATTCCCGAACTCTTCTACCAAAATGGTTGAAGGAGTCTACAAGGGCAACCCCATTGCAGATTACTTCAATGAGACCCTCGCTGACATGCTGATTATTTATATCGAAGAACGCCTCAGGCAAGACCCAGCCGCACAAATTCGTATTATGGAGATCGGAGCCGGCAGCGGAGGAACGAGCGCCATTGTCTTTAAAAAATTAAAACCCTATCAGGATCACATAAAGGAATACTGTTATACCGATATTTCCAAAGCCTTCCTCATACATGCCGAAAAAGAATACGGTCCGCAAAATCCTTACCTGACTTACCGTATTTTCGACGTAGAGGCACCCTTGGCCGGACAAGGTATTGAGGCGGGCGGATATGACCTGACGATTGCTGCCAATGTCCTGCATGCAACCAAAAACATCCGGTATACGTTACGTAATGCTAAGACGACCCTAAAGAGAAATGGTCTGCTCCTTTTAAATGAGATTAGCGGCAATGCGCTTTTCACCCACCTTACTTTTGGCTTGTTAAAAGGGTGGTGGCTGTACGAGGATGCAGAATTACGTATTCCGGGATGCCCTGGATTGTCTCCTCAGACCTGGCAGAGAGTATTAGAGGATGAGGGTTTTCGGTCCGTCTTCTTTCCCGTAGAGGCGGCACACGAACTTGGTCAACAGATCATCGTCAGCGAAAGTGATGGGATCGTTCGGCAGAAGAAACAGGTAAAAATGAATATAGAGACCAAGGCGGGTGGTTCACTGACGAGCCAAAACTTTCCAAAGCGCACTGCGGTACACCATCAGCAGCCAGCAATACAAAATGTAGTTCCAAGAAGTGATTCTGTTAACGACCAGATAGTCGAGGATCACGTTCGGATGGTTATTAAAGAAAGCATTGCGGAAGCATTGAAAATGGAAGAAGAACAAATACAGAATGATCGTAGTTTTTCAGAATACGGCGTGGATTCTATTATCGTTGTAAATTTAGTAAATTTAATGAACCAGCAGTTTGGTATCACATTGCAAACCACCGTATTGTTTGATTACAATAATGTGGATCAATTGACCAAATACATCATTCGAGAACATCAGCTTACCCTAATTTCCTCTTTACAAGAAACCATGTCTGTCTTGGAAACAAGTATCGAGTCTCGTAGGGAGGTAATACCCGTCCCAGTTTGGAAAAAAGAGAATGATGATCCTAGAACCAATCGAAAGTTGCCAGAAAGCCGATTCCTACGGCAGGATCTGAAACCCCAAGGTAGCATTCCTATAGAGGAGCAGCTTACAGATAGGGCTTTGGTGAGTGCAAGCACTGATTTAAGGACTCAGCTCCCCAAAGAGCCGATCGCTATTATCGGAATGAGCGGGCGCTTTGCCAAGTCTAAAAACGTGAATGACTTATGGGAGCACCTAGCTGAGGGGAAGGACTTGATCGAAGAAGCCTCCCGCTGGAATCTTTCAGAGCATTACCCAGAAGGGACCAGCTGCTGTAAGCATGGCAGCTTCCTGGACGACATTGATCGCTTTGACCCCCTTTTCTTCAATATTTCAGGGTTGGAGGCAACCTTCATGGACCCGCAGCAAAGGTTTTTTTTAGAGGAATCATGGAAAGCGTTGGAGGATGCCGGGTATGCGGGATCCGGAGTTCAAGGGCAACTGTGCGGGGTCTATGTAGGGTGCTCTGGGGGCGATTACTCACAGCTGTTTAGCAGCGACCCTCCCCCCCAGGCTTTTTGGGGAAATGCGGGTTCTGTAATTCCCGCTCGCATCGCTTATTACCTGGATTTACAGGGACCTGCCATAGCCGTTGATACTGCCTGCTCCAGCTCTCTGGTCGCTATCCACCTTGCCTGCCAAGGGCTTTGGACAGGCGAAACGAAAATGGCACTGGCAGGCGGAGTATTCATCCAATGCACGCCTGACTTTTATTTAGCGGCAAACCGGGCAAGTATGCTATCTCCAACTGGACGCTGCCATACCTTTGATGAAGGGGCGGACGGATTTGTTCCAGGGGAGGGTGTCGGAGTGGTTGTGCTCAAGAGGCTCATAGAGGCAATGGCAGACGGCGACCACATCTATGGCGTGATCCGGGGATCGGGTATCAATCAAGATGGCGCTACCAACGGAATCACCGCACCCAGTGCCAAATCTCAGGAGCGCCTGGAGCGCTATGTATACGATACCTTCCATATCGACCCCGAAGGGATCCAGATGGTAGAGGCCCATGGAACCGGCACTAAACTAGGAGATCCCATCGAGTATCAAGCCCTAACCAGATCCTTTAGGGCGTATACAGATAAGCAGGAGTATTGTGCTATAGGGTCTATCAAGTCGAATCTCGGTCATGCCACAGCAGCAGCAGGGATCGCCGGATTCATCAAGGTTCTGCTGTCACTGCAGCACAAACAGATCCCGCCATCACTTCATTTTCAGTCAGGAAATTCCCATATTCAGTTTAAAGACAGTCCCTTTTATGTTAATACAAGCCTTAAAGATTGGACCACTGAAGCAGAAGCTGCCCGCTGTGCCGTGACCAGTTCTTTTGGATTCAGCGGGACGAATGCCCACGTGGTCATTGAAGAAGCTCCCCACATGGAACGTCGCCACTCTGAAAACCTGGGTTATCTGATAGTGCTGTCGGCTCGCACTTTGGAACAGTTAAAACAGCAGACCGAACAGCTGCTGGCGTACTGTGAGCGAGAGCCACAGGCGGACTTGGGGAATATGAGTTATACATTGCTGCTAGGAAGAAAACACTTCAATCATCGTCTGGCATGTGTAGGACGCTGCCAGCAGGAACTGATTAACCATTTGACTAAATGGCTAGAAAAAGGCAGGGTACCGCAAGTCTATACTGCAGAACTGCAGGAAAGCGATCGTCGGGAGCAGCCATCTTTGAAAAGATATGGGAACGAGTGTATTCAGAACTGCCGCAATGTCACTAATGCGGCTGAATATCTGGAGCATTTAGCCACGATATCTGATTTATATGTTCAGGGATATGAATTGGATTTTGAGCAGCTCTTTATAAACGAACCGTACTCCAAAATCTCCCTGCCTACGTATCCTTTTGCCAGGGAGCGCTATTGGGTTCCTGAATCTGCGACGACTACAAGCATAACTCCAGCAATGACAGCTGGCGGTCATCCTCTGCCACGAGGGTCAGAAGGTGAAAAGAGTGTAACAAAAAATGCAGTAATTATCGGGACTCTGATGCTGCAGTCTGTGTGGAAAGAGCAAGTCGTTGATCAGGAAGCCCCAATCCCTGACTACATCCGTCATGTGGCAATATTCTGTGAGCCGGATGACATTACCCGTCAAATTCTTGAAGGCGAAGTAAAGGGGGTACGCTGCCTCACTTTTGATTCCAGGCAGGGAAGTATAGAAGAACGTTTTCAAGACTATGCGATTCAGGCTCTGGAAGAAATCCAAGGCATCCTCAAAGAAAAAACAGCGGGGAAAGTATTAGTTCAGATTATTACTTCCCTTCAGGATGATCAGCAACTGTTTGCCGGGCTCAGCGGATTATTGAAAACCACTCAACTAGAGAATCCTAAAATAGTGGGACAGCTTATAGAAATAGAACCTGTTGAAGGATGGACAGAAATCACAAAAAAACTGGAAGAGAACAGTCGTAGCCCTCTTGATCAATCGATTCGATACCAGAACGGCAAACGTTATATTGGCGAATGGAAGGAAGTAGAAGCTTCTCCGAAAGCAGCAAAGATCCCTTGGAAAGACCAGGGGGTCTATTTAATTACCGGCGGCACCGGTGGTCTGGGAAAACTTTTTGCCAGAGACATTATACATACCGTTAAAAATGCAACGCTGATTCTTGCGGGAAGATCTGCACTTAGCACTGCTAAGCAGGTTGCACTTAAGGAATGGGAAGCTTTGGGCGCCCGGATTGATTACCAGCAGGTCGATGTGACCCAAAAGGCAGCCGTTGACAGCTTACTCCAATATATCCAAGATCATTATGGCAGCCTTCAAGGCATCATTCATAGTGCCGGCGTGATTAAAGATAATTTCATCCTCAAGAAAACCTCCGCAGAGCTGCGGGCTGTGCTGGCTCCCAAAGTCGCCGGCCTGGTGAACCTGGATCAGGCGAGCCGGGACCTGCCCCTCGATTTCTTTGTGCTCTTTTCCTCAATAGCCGGATGCTTAGGCAATGTAGGCCAGGCAGACTATGCCGCCGCTAACGCCTTTATGGATGCTTACGCCAAGTATCGCAATGCTCTGGTGGTGTCAAAGAAACGCCATGGTCAAACCTTATCCATTAACTGGCCCCTGTGGCAAGAGGGCGGGATGCATATTGATGCCGAAACCGAAAGGGTGATGAGAGAAAGTTTGGGAATGTCCGCCATGCAAACGGCGAGCGGCATTCAGGCATTGTATCAAGCTTTAGCCTTGGGCAAAGAGCAGCTGATGGTAATCGAAGGTGATCTGTCCCGTATTCGGACTAACCTACTAGAAATTTCATCCCCAGTGCCTGCCTATTCCGCGGAGTCCGCGTTTCCAGCTGTGGAGCCGTGGCTGCTGCACGAAAAAACGCTGCATCAGCTTAAAGTTATGTTAGGTGAAATTACGAAACTCAGTGTTGACAGGATTAATCATAAAGAGCCCCTGGATAGTTACGGGATCGATTCCATTATGATTACTCAGCTGAATCAAAAGCTGGACGGCATCTTTGGAGAACTGTCCAAGACATTATTTTATGAGTACCAGACTTTGAACGCATTAACAGACTATTTAACGGCGGAGTATCCTGAGCAGTGTCTAAAATGGAGCGGCTTCCAAAAGCAGGTGCCGCCTATGGCGGAAAAATCTATAGCGTCGCCCTCTAGAACACATTGTATTGATGAATTTCCTGTGCCATCCTCCTTGGAAACAGAGAGGAAGCTGATTGCTGGTTTCGAGCAAACTTCTCATCCCAGTATCCAGGAACCCATTGCCATCATTGGCATGAGCGGACGGTATCCCCAGGCAAAAACACTGCAAGAGTACTGGGAGAATTTAAAAACAGGCCGAGACTGCATTACCGAAATTCCGCAGGAACGCTGGTCTCTGGACGGCTTCTATCATTCCGATTCCCAGGAAGCAGTGGCCCAAGGAAAGAGCTATAGCAAGTGGGGCGGTTTTGTGGAAGGCTTTGCCGATTTTGATCCTCTATTCTTCAATATTTCCCCTCGGGAAGCAAATGATATGGATCCCCAGGAACGATTGTTTGTGGAGGCTTGCTGGAACGTATTAGAGGATGGAGGGTACACGAAGGAGCGTCTGGAAACACAATACAACCGTCGGGTGGGTGTTTTCGCCGGAATCACCAAAACAGGCTTCGAGTTGTATAGTCCTGCTCTCTGGAAACAGGGCGAGAAATTTCATCTCCGCACCTCCTTTGGATCGGTTGCGAATCGAATTTCCTATCTCCTGAATTTACAAGGTCCCAGTATGCCCATTGATACCATGTGCTCCTCCTCATTAACAGCTATCCATGAAGCCTGTGAACATATTTACCGCGGTGAGTGTGAAATAGCTATTGCCGGCGGTGTTAATCTGTATCTGCATCCTTCCAGTTATATCGGACTCTGCGGGCAGCGCATGC
>CAURNS010000023.1:0-39913 GCA_963526485.1 uncultured Pelosinus sp. | reverse complement strand
GTAAAGTTGTAATGATGTTAGCATTTCGATGCTAACGAAGCGACTTACACAAATCATTTAACAAAGATTTGGTGCGCTGCTTCTGTGAAGTTTTGAAGGAACATATACAATATGTACTTCTCATATCCAGTGGCGATAGCTGTGGGGTTCCACCTGTTCCCATACCGAACACAGTAGTTAAGCCCACATACGCCGAAAGTACTTGGATGGAAACGTCCTGGGAGGATAGGTAGTTGCTGGTTAAAAAAGCACTCATTTTCATGAGTGCTTTTTTGTAGTATCAAAATTTATGAGTTTTTATGGGGAAATAAAATCACTAAACCGCGAAGACACGAAGAATACGAAGGAAAATTATGTTTATTTCCTATTAATTCTTCGTACTCCTTCGCATCTTCGCGGTTCAACAAATTTTTTCTCTGTGCTTTCTGCGGTTAAAAAGAACGTGTTAACGTTATTCTTATTAGCTAATGCCAAGAGCTGCTTGAAAAGCGTGGTAGGCCTATTATTAACGCTTCTTTATTAGCATGGTGCTTACGCTTATAATAACAGGAACCTGCCACTAAGTCTGTGATTTTTAAAGATACGTATTAATTTATAGGCTTTAGGCAGAACCTTTTTACAGAAAAATATATCTTTAAAAGTATATATTGAAACTATTATTGAAGGTTTTATATAAAAAACTAACGAAATATATTACAATAAGGATTGTAGTTAATCATGCTGATCAAGATGGGTCAGTTACAGAGCGGGACTGACATAGGATAAGAAGCAATTTTTTTAATTTACTAAGGAGGATTATAGCGTGACAAGTAATATTATAGTGAATCATGATCAAATTAGTATGACGATTAGTGGCAGTATTTATGTGGAAGAAGCTGCACGCATTCGTGAACAGCTAGTAGAATATTTGGATAAGGGGTATAAATATTTTGTTATTAATTTGGGAAATGTAGATTATATCGATAGTTCGGGTTTAGGTGTATTTGTCGGAGTACAAAAGCGTGCGATAAAAAATGGCGGTAGTGTACGTATAAAGGATATTAGAGGCGTAGTAAAAGAATTATTTGAATTAACTCGATTGACAAAAGTATTTGAAATTGAGTAATTTTTATAGCTTTGATTAAACATAGGGTGTCAGGAAGGTGTATTGTGGGAAGAAGATTATCAATCAGTATGGTTGTTATAATTGTTTTGGCTGTGCTAGTTTCAGGATGCTTGCCTAATAATTTGGCTGCATCTAAGTCTTATAAAGAAACACAATTTCTTATGGATACTGTTGTTGAAATTACAGCCTATGGTCCGGAAGCGGAGGAAGGGGTAAGGGCTGCTTTTGCCGAGTTTCAGAGACTGCATGCCATAACAAATAATTTTGACGAAAATAGTCAAGTCTCAAAAATTAGCCAGATGGCTGGCAAGGATAAAGTAGCTGTCGATCCTGATTTAGTATATATAATTAAGTTATCTCAGGATGTAGCTGCTAAGTTGGACGACTCTTTTGATATAACCGTTGGTCCCTTATCTGCATTGTGGGGTATTGGTCATAAGGGTGATTATGTACCAAGTCAGACTGAAATCAATAAGGTTTTGCCTTTGGTTAATTATCGGCTGATTGAAGTAGATGATAAGGCAAATACAGTGTATTTGCCGAAACCTGGTATGATGCTTGATTTAGGCGGCGTTGCAAAAGGATATGCTACAGATAAGGCCATTGAAGTACTCAAGTCTAAAGGCATCACATCAGCATTGGTTAATGCAGGGGGAGATGTGCGGGTAATTGGCAATAAGCCAGATGGCAAACCATGGCGAATCGGCATTCAGGATCCACGGAATGCAGATGGTATTACTGCAAAACTTGCTATGACAGAGTGGGATACTATGGAGACTTCTGGAGATTATCAGCGGTTTATTATGAAAGATGGTGTACGATATTCACATATTCTTAATCCCCGTACGGGCTGGCAGCCAAGGGAGGTAGCCAGTGTAACTATGGTTACGAATAGCTCAACATATGGTGATGTCTTGAGTAAGCCTATTTTTGTGCTGGGTGTAGAAAAGGGGTTAGCCCTGCTAAAACAATTTCCCGGAAATGAGGCAGTAATCGTTACGATGGATGGTAAAATAATTGTCACTCCTGGTCTTGAGGGGAAGATTGAATTATCTCCAGGTGAGAACCAATGAATAAGCAGCAAATGCCTATTTGGTTAACTACGACTCAGTATTCTGCTTTGCCCACTCCAGGTTCATCATGGCTCAGCGGCGATTATTTGGAGAAGACTTTGGATGATATCGGGCAAGTAATGGCTGAAGATATGTATCAGGATGGTATTGCCAATCATTCAGGTATCTTGCAGAGAATACATCCATTACTAAAAATTATAGGATGTATCTTACTATTAGGTTTGACCGCTATGAGCCATAGCTTCTGGTTTTTAGCAGGCATTCATGGAATAACTTTATTTTGTGTATTATTATCTGGTATTAGTGTACTTGATTATAAAAAGCGGGTATGGCTACCTGCTTTTCTTTTTTCTGGAATTACAATGTTACCGGCTACTGTGAATTGGATTACTCCTGGGGATGTATTGTTCGTGATTTATCAAAATTTACATTGGCATATTGGCCCATTTTTGCTGCCAGAGCAACTGGCTGTAACAACGCAGGGGGTAAAAGCAGCTGGTTTTGTATTTATGCGGACAGCGACATCTTTAATGCTAATTGTGGCAGTTGTAAAAACTACGCGGTGGACCATTTTAACAAAGTCCTTACGTTATTTGGGGGTACCAGCAATATTTGTTATGGTACTTGATTTAACATATCGATATTTATTCTTATTTTTATTATTATTGTGTGATTATATTCTTGGCCGGAAAAGTCGTTTAGTAGGCAGGGAAGGACCACTGAGTCAGTGGGAATGGATTGGTGGAGCAATGGCTGGCTTTTTTCGGATATGTCTAGAATATAGTGAGGAAGTTTCTAGTGCGATGGTCGCGCGTGGCTATAATGGTGAATATCATCAAAAGCTAGGGAGAAGCATTAGCATGATGGATGTTTGTTTTTTAGGAATTATAGTTAGTGTTTGTATTCTATACGGAATACAGTAAGGAGTGTATTGCTGTCATAGAGAGGGAGGTATATAATTTTGTTATTTAAGCTTCAAAATATAAGTTATTGCTATCAAATTGATAAACCAGCGATACAAGATCTTTCTGTTGAGATTGACGCTGGTGAGCGGTTAGTACTACTCGGGCCTAATGGTTGCGGCAAATCTACCTTACAAAAGATCTTAGCGGGATTAATTTTTGCATCACAAGGAGAATTCTGGGCTTATGGTACTAGGATAACGAAGCAAAAAATGCAGGATAAGAGCTTTGCTGCAGCCTATCGACGCAAGATTGGCTTTGTTTTTCAAAATTCAGATGTCCAGTTATTTTGCTCCAGCGTACTGGATGAAGTTATGTTTGGGCCCTTGGCTATGGGAGTACCCTATGCTAAGGCTAAGGCACAGGCCGAAGAGATTTTGGAGTGTATAGGTATTACTTCATTGGCGAATCGATTACCTCATCATTTAAGTGGCGGAGAAAAGAAAAAAGTGGCTATTGGGGCCATACTTGTTGTGAATCCTGAGGTTCTAATTTTGGATGAGCCCACCAATGGACTTGACCCTAAAACCCAGCGGTGGATGAGAGGAATGCTGCAGCAATTGAATGAGTGGGGTAAAACCATTATTATTGCAACTCATCAGCTTGATTCAGTACCGGATTTGGCTGATCGGGTAGTTGTAATGGGGGATGAGCATACCATTATGGCAGATGATAAGCCCGCAGCTATTTTAACAAATCAAAAATTACTGTTAGCGGCGAATATTATTGATCAAGACCAACATGTACACTTTCATCAGAAAGATGAGCATATGCATGTACATCATCATATATAATTAACAGCATGATTATAAAAAATAGTGTAATTATTAAAAAATAGAATATATCTCATGAATTAATATTGGAAAGGATATGGAAATGGAAGATTTATATATAAAGATCTCAAATTTTTTAGCGGTTGGTGCAGGTAGCCAGGAAGATAGTAATGAATACTTTTCTGCAGCAGTGTTAGTACCTCTTATATGGAGAAATGATGAAATCTGTATATTATTTGAGGTCCGTTCCACACAATTATCTTGGCAGCCAGGAGAAATTTGTTTTCCAGGTGGCCGTATTGAACTTCAAGATAGCAGCCCTCAAGCGACCGCCATACGAGAAACTCAAGAGGAGCTTGCATTATCAGACAAAGAAATACAAGTGTTAGGGCCGTTAGAGGAAATAACGAGCTCTATCGGAGTAAAATTGCATCCATATGTGGGAGTTCTTTCGCCTTCTCATCCTATTATTCCTAGTAAAGATGAGGTGGCAGAAGTATTTGCAGTGCCTTTAAACTTTCTGCTGCAATATGAGCCAATCATCGCACACATGGAAATGGGTACTAGACCGTTAGAAAATTTTCCTTTTTCGTTAGTACCAGGTTACTCAAAGGAATGGCGGGCTCGCAAAACCTATCCGGTATTATTTTATCAATATGAAAAATATGTAATTTGGGGATTGACAGCACAAGTGCTGCAGAAATTCTTAGAAGTATGTAAGAGCATTGGTTACGAGTAAAAATTTACTCCCTCTTAATCGTAAGAGGGAGTAAATGAAGGAAATTATATTTTATAATGTTATTTCAATCTTTAATAGATTTCGGCAATACGCCAGTCTTGTCCATGAATAATTAAGTTGTAGATCTCAGTGATTGTTTGGAAAATGGTAGAACGTTTTACCGTATTCTTTTTGGTAAGAAGAGAAATTTTAAACCAGTGACCTTCGCGGGAAAGCTGATAAATAGTATTGTTAATTTCTAAACGAATGACTTTGCTGGAGGATTTATCAAGGGCATCTTCCAGTGATTTAACAGCATAACCGTCAAGTGGAGGCATGGGTTGAATTACAGTATCTTTTTTCAATTATCAACACACTCCCTTTACTACTAGAATAAAATGTAGTTGACAGCATTATATCATTTTACTGTAAGAAAAGTGTAATGGGTTTTGGCCAAAAATCGTGATTATGCGGCTTTTTAGTGCGATAACCTCCTGATGGCTATGTTATTTGCAAAATTCTGATTATTTTTAGGACAACCTGGTAGTTGACAAAATAAATTAACTTAAAGAACTACAGCAAGATAGAAGTGTGGAAAAAAATGTTTTCGGAATATTGCGTACAAAGGACTAAAAATAGAATGGTGAGGGTAGCTTTTTATGGACGTAGCTGATATACTTGTATTAGTTTCAAGGAGTGTATGCTCTCAGGATACATTTTGAATTTTAAGGGGGTTAGCTTGTGGAAAAAAATAAAAAAGGAATAGGTCTTACCACACAAATTTTTATTGCTCTTATTTTAGGTGTTGTTTTTGGCTATATTTTTCCTGCTTATGGTGAAGCTTTAAAACCAGTTGGTGACGCTTTTATTCGCATGATTAAAATGATTGTCGTCCCACTAATCTTCAGTTCATTGATTATGGGTATTGCGGGTACTGGTGACTTTAAGAAATTAGGACGTCTGGGTGCCAAAGCGATTCTTTGGTTTGAAGTTGCAACAACATTGGCATTGTTTGTTGGTCTGTTTGTTGCTAATACGTTCCAACCTGGTGTAGGTGTGGCCCTGGCAACAGGAGCTGATGCTGGTACAGCGGCTGCGGCTGCAAAGAAAACGATTAGTATGGTAGATATGTTTGTTAATATTGTACCAACTAATGTTGTTGATGCAATGAGTCGCGGTGATATGTTACAGATCATTTTATTTTCTACTTTCTTTGGAGTAGCAGCAGCTCACATGGGAGAAAAAGGTAAGCCTGTAGTAAACCTTGCTATTAGCGTTGCTGAAATTATGTTTAAATTTACTTGGTATGTAATGAAATTGGCACCGATTGGTGTATTTGCCTTGATTTCATTTACTGTAGGCAAGTTTGGTTTGGGTATGTTAATTCCTTTAGCAAAACTCATAGGTTCTTTATATTTTGCGTTAGTATTATTTATTGTTTTATTATTGGCCTGTGCTTCTCTTATTATTCGTATGAATTTCTTCCAACTGTTAAGAGCCATTAAGGAACCAATCCTTATTGCATTCTCAACGGCATCTAGCGAAGCAGCATTACCGATTGCCATGGAGAAGTTAGAAAAGTTTGGAGTTCCCAAGCATATTGTAACCTTCGTGTTACCGACAGGCTATACGTTTAACTTGGATGGTTCTACGTTATATAGTGCACTGGCAGTTATTTTTATTGCCCAGGTATATAATATTGACTTTCCGATTGCTACTCAATTGGTTATGCTAGTGACACTGATGATGTCAACGAAAGGTATTGCGGCAGTACCAGGTGCATCTCTCATCGTTATTGCGGGTACGGCTGCAGCTTTTGGTTTGCCGGTTGAAGGTATTGGCATCATTTTAGGCGTTGACCGTATCCTTGATATGGCACGAACTGCTTGTAACCTTATAGGTAACTGTGTAGCAGCTGTTGTCGTAGCACGTTGGGAGAATGAACTGCCTGATGAAGTTCTGCAAGTAGCCTATGCTAAAAATTACGATGAATAAATAATAGTTAATAAGAAAACAGTATCAATTATTTGATGCTGTTTTTTTTATTAATTCAAAATTCGTATTGTTATTTTTTTGTATAAGAAAATTGTCACTGCCAATACTATGATTAAGGGCAGAAAAAAAGGTGGTATGTAAGGACCGTTTTTAGGCTGCACTTAGTATAGCAATTAGGGAAAGGGTGACAATATTGCGTTATTCAAAGATTTTAACTAGTATAGTGCTGTTATGTATTGTGATAATGGTAGTCGGATTAGTAGGAGGTTGCAGCAATAAACCAGCTCCGAAGCCACTAACAGGGTCGGAAGATAATACGGCGCCTGGTGCAGCGGATAAGGTTGCTATGCCGGAACGAATGATAATTGGCTATTACGAGAATCCTTGGCCAGGTACACCTGATAAAACCGGTTCTTTTCCTAGTATGAAAAGCTTTGCTAAAAGTATGACAGGTGTTGGACCGTTTTGGTATAGGGCAACCAAGGACGGAAGTGTAGATGCAAAAGATAGCCAAGAGGTATATGATACTGCCAAAAATTTAGGGCTTAAAATGTATCCCTTAATTACGAATAAAACTGGATCAACAGAGGAATTGTTAGGTAATCCAGCAGTTCGCAGTAAGGCGATCGATAACATTGTAAAGCTAGTAACAGAAAAGCAATACGATGGTATTAATATTGACTTTGAATTATTACCGCCAGCGCAACGCGATAATTTAACTAGCTTTATGGCAGAGCTGTATCCTAAGATGAAGAATATAAATAAAACAGTGATTATCTCTGTATTCCCGCAAGTCGATGTAGCTGAAGATGTTTCAGGGGCTTATAATTATCCGGAATTGGCTAAGAGTGCTGATTTCTTGCAAATTATGACTTATGATAATCATTGGTCTACTTCCGGGCCAGGGCCTATTGCGCCAATTGATTGGTATGAGAAGAATATCAAGTACGCTATCGATAATTGCGGTGGTCCCCAAAAAGTAATTGTTGGTGTAGGTGCATATGGTTATGACTGGGTTGATAAAAAAGGGGAAACTATAACTTATGTAGATGCAATCGTGCGGGCTGAGCAACATGGTGCCGAGGTAATGTACGATGACAAGGTTCAGGCCCCTCATTATTCATATAAAGACCATGAAGTTTGGTTTGAAAATGACAAAAGCACCACTGCAAAGCTGGATATTATTGCAAAGTACAATCCTGCTGGTATTGCAATATGGCGCTTAGGCCAGGAGCAACCTGAAATTTGGTCAATAATTGATGGGAAATTTCCCAAAAAGTAAAAAAAATACCTGTCGATATTATCGGCGGGTATTTCTTATATCTTATGAAGACTGTGGTTGCAAGTATGTCGAAAAAAGAATAATATAGTAAATGAGAATCACAAAAGCTAGTAATGAAAAAGTATAATGATATGATCATACTAGGAGGTAATTGATATGAGTGTTGAAAAAAATGTTCTTTTGGTAGAAGGTATGAGTTGTGGACATTGTAAGAATGCAGTAGAGAAGGCTGTCAGGGCATTGACAGGTGTAGCACTGGCTGAGGTGAATCTGGCAGAAAAAACGCTTGCTGTGGAATTTGACACAGCCAAAGTATCGCTGGATAAAATAAAAGAAGCTGTTGATGAAGAGGGTTATACTGTGGTTGGTAACAAGTAAGAGTTGCAGTTTAATTAGCGGATAAATAATATTATTTAATAATCAAACTGTGGTATATTGTGGTACAGTACATAAAAATCTTGACCTTTCTTGTTACATTTTGTTATACTTAAAAGCAAGCCTCCCAAGTTGGGGGCTTGTTTATTGATTTTTTAATTTAAGTATTTAAAATTAATGCCTGGAAAGTGTGAAACTACTGGGTAATAGAAGGGAGATGCGCTTTATGGCAGGACTGGAAAAACGATTGTCTGAACAAAGAAATGGCAAGGGAAAACGTGTTGTTGCCGTCCTAAGTATTTTATTAGCTATATTAGCAGTAGCCGGCGCGTCCTATTATTGGTTTGGTGGAGGGCTGGAACAAAGCAAAGATAAGCAAGATAAGGGAAGTATTGTAACTCCTCAAAATAAAATTAATATTATGGTTATGGGGGTAGATGAACGCAGCGATGATGTAGGGCGTTCTGATACTTTATTTGTAGTTACGATTGATACAAATACGAAAGAAGTCGCAATGCTTTCAGTTCCCAGAGACACTAGAGTAAAGATACCCGGACATGGCTGGGATAAAATTAATCATGCCTACGCTTATGGCGGTCACAAGTTGACACAGCAAGCAGTGGAGGGCTTATTAGGCATTAAAATTGATCATTATCTTACGATTAATATCGCTGGCTTTAAAAAGATTATTGATGCTGTTGGTGGCGTTACCATTGATGTTGAAAAACGTATGTATTATAGTGATCCCTATGATGATAATGGAGAAAACGGCGGTCCTTTTGTTATTGATTTACGGCCAGGTGAACAGCATATGGACGGTAACACGGCTATTCAGTATGTGCGCTACCGGGATGAGGAGGGTGATATTGGGCGTGTAGAGCGGCAGCAAAAGTTCTTAAAGGCCTTGATGAAAGAAGTAGCTAGCCCATCTATTATTACTAAAATACCTGCTATTATTAAAGAAGTAGGCAGTGTGGTTAATAGTGATTTATCTACCAGTGAAATGCTCAACCTTGCTAAAATACTAAATAACGCATCCCAAAAAGGCTTGAAAACCGACATGGTACCAGGTAAGCCTGCTTATATTGATGATATTAGTTATTGGCTGCCTGATGTAATGGCCCTAAGAAAACATGTGGCTCAAACCTTAGGTGTACCCATGGAAGAAAAATATGTAGCGGCTACGCAGCGGGATGTCCATGAGTACGAAACTTCTATTCCTAAAGAAATGAAAGTGGCCGAAACTCCTCAAGTAAAAAAAGCAGCAGAAAAATCAACTGCGCCAGAGAAACCAAAAAAACCGGAAAAGCCTGATGCTTCTTCCGATGCAAGCAAACCTGTTGTGAAAAAAGCTGCTGCTTCTAAAGTCAGCATAGAAGTAGTGAATGCAAGTGGTGTGCCGGATTCTGGTGAAAAGGTTGCCGAGACTCTTCGCAGCCAAGGCTTTGAAGTATCAAGTGTAAGCAATACCCAAAATGCGTATAAAAATACTGTGGTTATTTCCAATACTACTGATAGTACAGTAGTTAATAAATTATCATCGCTGCCCTTTAAATTTTCATTGCAGATTACTAAAGATGAAAGTAGGGCTACAGATGCAGTGGTTGTGATTGGTAAAGATTATACAGGTAAATAGCTGGTATTGAATAGCCCATAAGGGCTATTTTTTTTTGTTTGCGGGATACTATATAGAAGAGTGTGAATATAAAAAAGGAGCACTATGTAATGTGGATTACAGAAAAATCCCGTAGAATCAATATTATGACATGGGTAATTGTAGCGGTATTTCTGCTTTTAATGTTGCGCTTGGCTTGGATGCAATTAGTCCATGGTCCTCAATATAAGAAAGTAGCAGAAGAAAACCGCATCCATCAAATAACAGAACAAGCACCCCGTGGTAATATCTATGATCATAATGGTGCTTTGTTAGTTACCAATCGCCCCAGTTTTGCCGTTTCAATAATACCGGCAGAATATAACAATAATCATAATATTACCGCGATACTGGCAGATATGATTGGTATGGAAGCAGGACAGATTGAAAAAATGTTAAAGGACGGGGAAGAGTTTCCCTATATTCCTATACGTGTAAAGCGAGATATTGATCCGATACTGCAAGCGAAAATTCAGGAACGAAAAGATGAACTGCCTGGTGTTATGATTGAAGCAGTGCCAGTAAGACAATATATATATAACGATTTGGCGGCTAATGTGATAGGTTTTCTTGGCAGTATCAATGAAGAAGAATATGCTAAGCATAAAGCACAAGGTTATAAACCAACTGATTTCATTGGCAAGGATGGTTTAGAGCAGGAGTGGGAGGAAGTACTGCGTGGTATTGACGGTGGCTTGCAGGTGGAAGTAAATGCGTTAGGAGAAGAAATTCAATTCATCGGTGAAAAGAAAGCGGTATCTGGGAAGGGGCTAATCTTAACAATTGACGGAAATCTGCAGAAAGCAGCACAGGATGCTCTTAAAGAACAAATTGAAGAAAGCCGCAGGGAAGGGGAACCGGCTAAGGGCGGGTGTGCTATTGTCTTAGATGTACATACAGGTGCAGTCCGGGCTATGGCTAGTTACCCATCCTTTGATCCGAATGTGTTTGCCGGCGGCATTAGTACGAAGAATTGGAATGAACTTATCAATAATCCATATCATCCTCTTGCCAATAAGGCTATTCAAAGTGCTTATCCACCAGGTTCTGTATTTAAAATTATTACTGCAGCCGCAGCATTGGATATGGGTTATGTGACGAAAGATGAGATTTTTGACGATAAGGGAGTATATGTATTGGGTGGGTGGAATTTTTATGGATGGAAGACAGAGGGGTTAGGAAAGCTTAATATCGTAGATGCCATAGCTTTTTCCAGTGATCCTGTTTTCTATGAATTAGGTCGTCGTATGGGAGTTGATAATCTTGCTAGTTATGCTCTGACTTTTGGCTTAGGGCAAAAAAGCGGTATTAAGCTGCCGGGGGAGGAAACGGGGTTAGTACCGACGGAAAATTGGAAACAAGTGACCTATGATGAACCTTGGTATCCTGGTGAGACGATTATTGCTGCCATTGGGCAGGGGTATTATCTGACAACGCCGTTGCAGCAAGCTTTATTATTAATGGCAGCAGCCAATAACGGCAAGATATACCGACCTATTTTGGTGGATAAAGTATTGAGTGCTGATGGTGCGGTGATGACAAGCTACCCCCCAGAAGTGATTCATACTATTTATTTAAAGCCAGAGACTTGGGATACTATTAAGAGCGGTTTAGTAGCTGTTACAACTAAAGGTACAGGATTGGCAGTATTTGACGGAATCACCCCTAAAATAGCCGGGAAGAGCGGCTCAGCAGAAACCGGAACGGGCACGGTCCATTCCTGGTTTGCTTGTTATGCACCAGCAGAAAATCCAGAAATTGCAATAGCTGTATTGGTAGAAGAAGGCGGTGAAGGCTCTGTTGCTGCAGCACCTGTGGTACGAAAAATTGTGGAGGCATATTTTGGAGACAAGAAGTAAAAAATTGTATTTAAAAATTAAAGGATACTTTCTACGATTGAATAAAGGATTATTACATTTTTAGTGCGAAATATGCTAAAATATGAAGGATGTGAAAAATGTGCCGTACTATCCAATAAACTTACAAATTAGTCATCAGCCTTGTGTGGTTGTTGGAGGAGGCAGCGTAGCTGAGCGCAAAGTAATGGGTCTATTGGCTGCAGGTGGGATGGTTACAGTACTGAGTCCATACCTTACCAACAATTTGGCTGTATTGCTAGAAGAAAAGAAAATTACTCATATTGCTCGAACTTATCAGCAAGGTGATGTAAAAGGTTATTTTATTGTCATCTGCGCTACTGATAATAAGCTGGTAAATCAATTAGCCGCTGCGGAAGGCCGGAGTCTTGGTTCCCTTGTCAACGTAGCAGATGCACCTGGACTTGGCAATTTTAGTGTACCATCGCAAATTTCTCATGGGGATTTGCTGCTTACAATTTCTACTGGTGGCAAAAGCCCAGCACTAGCAAAAAAATTACGTGAGCAATTAGAAGAACAGTATGGCCCAGAATATGGAATATATCTTGAGTTGGTAGCGAAGGCGCGAGCGCAAATAAGAAGACAGCTCTCCACAGCAAAAGAGAGAGAAACTTTTTGGCGGGAAACTTTAGATCAAGAAGTAATTATCTTGCTCAAAGCAGGCAAGATAAAAGAGGCGGAGGCTAAGATTAATAATGCAATTGGTTGTTCTAGGACTTAATCATAAGACCGCATCGGTAGATGTGCGGGAGTGTTTTACTTTCTCCGAAGACAAAATAAAAAAGGCACTAAATCATCTTCATGAATATGAAGAAATCAGCGAGTGTGTATTGTTATCTACCTGTAATCGCACAGAGATGTATGCTGTAGTAGATGATGCAGAAGATGATTTACCCGTAATGCAGCAGTTTTTACAGCGAATTTCAGAATCGCCCCTTGCTATAGAAGACTTCTTTTTTTATGTTGAGGAAGACTGTATCGAGCATTTATTCCGGGTTTCAGCAAGTCTTGATTCGCTGATTATTGGTGAAGGACAGATCTTAAGTCAGGTAAAAAAGGCTTATTCCATAGCCAGAGATGTTGGTACCACCAGTACTGTATTGAATACGTTATTTAACAGAGCCATTGCTGTGGGCAAGAAAGTCCGTACGGAAACCCGTATTGCTCATAGCGCAGTATCCGTAAGTTATGCTGCTGTAGAATTGGCCAAGACGGTATTTGGCGATTTGTCTGCTTCTAATGTGTTATTGTTGGGAGCAGGACAAATGGGTGAACTCACAGCAAAACATTTAGTGGGAAATGGTGTGAAGACTGTAATTGTTTCTAATCGCCGATATGAAAGGGCTGTAGAACTGGCGGAGCAGTTTCGTGGTATAGCAGTACCTTTTGAAAGCTTTATGAAAAGTGCTGTGGATGCTGATATTATTATAACTTCTACTGGCGCTCCTCATTATGTTATCAGAGCCTGGGATGTAGCCCATTTAATGCCCAAACGTCAAGGACGCCCTATTATTATTATTGATATTGCTGTACCCCGTGATGTAGAGCCTGAGGTATCTGCGATCGCTGGTGTACGTTTATATAATATTGATGATTTGGAAGCTGTTGTGGAATCTAATATCCGCTTAAGGGAGCAGGAAGCAGAACTAGCGGAGGAAATCATCAACAAGGAATTGGAAGAACTAATGCTTAAATTCCGTTATTTGTCACTTCGTCCCGTAATGGCCCGTTTAACAGATAAGGCTGAAAAAATTCGTCAGCGGGAATTAAAGCGAGCCTTGACTAAGTTACCTGAGATTACAGCAGATGAGCGTAAAGCTATAGAAAACATGTCCAAGATGATAATCCGCAAAATGCTGAGGGATCCTATGGTTTGTATCAATCAGGGAGCCTGCACGCAAAATGAACAGTTTTATTTAGATGCAATACTTGATTTGTTTAAACTTGATACAATAGGAGAGGGCAGACATCGTGAAAAGAAAAAAAATTACTATCGGTACGCGAGGCAGTAAACTTGCGTTATGGCAAGCAAATCATATTGCTGACCGTATAAGAACTCAGTATCCTGATGTGGATGTAGAACTACTTCATATTGTAACTACAGGTGATAAAATATTGGATGTACCTTTAGCGAAAATTGGTGGAAAAGGCTTATTTACTAAAGAATTAGAAACTGCTATGCTGAATGGACAAATTGATTTAGCAGTACACAGTTTAAAAGATATGCCTACCGAGCTGCCAGAAGGATTGCTATTGGCTGCTATTACGGAACGGACTGATGCTGGTGATGCTTTTATTAGCCCTAAATACGGTTCAGTGGAAAATTTACCCCAAGGAGCTAAGGTAGGGACTTCTAGCTTAAGGCGTAAAGCCCAGCTGCTTAAATTAAGGCCTGACCTTACAATCCATGATTTACGGGGGAACTTGGATACTAGATTACAAAAATTAGATACGGGTGATTTAGATGCAATCCTACTAGCAGTAGCTGGCCTAAAGCGTTTAGGCTGGCAGGATAGAATTACACAAGTGCTGCCGAGTGAAATTTGTTTGCCTGCCGTAGGACAAGGTGCTCTGGCTATTGAGGCTCGATGTAATGATGAGGAGATATTAGATATCCTTGCTTTCTTAAATCACCAAGAAACCCGCTGGGCTGTGGAAGCTGAACGTGCGTATCTGGCTGAGGTTGAGGGGGGCTGTCAAATCCCCATTGGTGTATATGCAACCATACAACAAGCAGCATTAACCTTGGAGGCCGTTATTTTATCAGTTGACGGTGTTCGACAGGTTAGACAAACGATCAGTGGTGATCCAACAGAGGCCAAAGGACTTGGCCAAACTCTGGCGCAACGTATGCTGCAAGCAGGTGGACGAGAAATTCTGCAAGAGCTGGAACCAAATATATCTTTGTAAAAATATAAATTGCGGCCCAATAGGAGGAGAAAATATGAAACAAGGTGTGGTTTATCTAGTAGGGGCAGGTCCCGGTGATTATAAACTAATTAGTGTGAAAGCTCTTGAATATATACAACAAGCGGACACCATTGTCTATGATCGTTTAGCGGACGATCGGTTGCTGTCTACAGCCCGGGCAGATGTAGAACTTATTTATGTAGGGAAGGCTTCAAGCGATCATACCATGCGTCAGGAAGATATTAACCAGCTATTGGTAGATAAGGCCAAGGAAGGTAAAAATGTAGTACGTCTTAAAGGCGGAGATCCTTTTGTCTTTGGACGAGGAGGAGAGGAAGCCTTAACTTTAGTTGAAAATCAGGTTTCCTTTGAAGTAGTGCCTGGTATTACTTCGGCGATTTCAGTTCCTGCCTATGCTGGTATTCCTGTAACTCATCGGGGTATTGCTACTTCCTTTGCTGTAGTGACGGGCCATGAAGATCCTACTAAAGCAGAATCAACAATTAAATGGTCTCATTTGTCTACTGGTGTAGATACTCTAGTATTTTTAATGGGCGTAGAAAATCTATCCCATATTACAGCAAAACTGATAGAACATGGCCGGTCTGCCGATACTCCTGCTGCGGTTATCCGCTGGGGGACTAAACCGGAACAGCGTGTATTAGTTACGACTGTTGGCAAGGCTACCGATGATGTCGCAAAAGCAGGCATGAAACCTCCAGCCATTTTCATCGTTGGCGAGGTTGTCAATTTACGGCAGCAGTTGGCCTGGTTTGATCAGCGGCTGCTGTTTGGTAAAACAGTATTAGTTACTCGTGCACGGGAACAGGCGAGTGCTTTAACGTTTCAATTAGAAGCTATGGGGGCTCAGTGTATAGAAGCGCCAGCGATCAAGCTGGTGCCGCCGGAAAGTTATGCTGAACTGGATAAAGCCATTGATAAGCTATCTACATATAATTGGTTGATTTTTACGAGTGTAAATGGTGTCGAATATTTCTATAATCGTTTACATAGCATGAAGAAAGACAGTCGGGCATTGGGATCGGTGAAGATTGCTGCCATTGGTGTGCAAACTGCAGCAAGGCTTAAAGAATATGGAATATTGGCTGATATCGTGCCTTTAGAATTTAGAGCTGAGGGGATTGTAGCTGCTATGAATGGCCGGATTACACCAGGCATGTCAGTGCTCATTCCTAGAGCATTAGTTGCCAGGGATCTGCTGCCAGAACAGTTAAGAGAAATGGGGGCAACGGTAGATGTAGTACCTGCATATCGTACCTTAACAGGAGATACAGATGGGCAAATACTAGCGGCAAAATTGCAAGCGGGTGAGATTGATCTTGTAACATTTACTAGTTCTTCTACTGTTACGAATTTACTCAGTCTATTAGGAGCGCAGGGTGCTGAATTGCTGAAAATGGCAAAGGTTGCTTGTATTGGACCGATAACAGCAGGTACTTGTTTAGAAAATGGTATTAACCCTGATGTAATAGCAGAAGAATATACTATTCATGGTATGGTGGAGTCTATTAAGACTTTATATGGGGAGGCGGGAAAATGAATACTCTGCTTCGTCCACGACGCCTTAGGGTTTCTGCTGGAATTCGGCAATTAGTCCGGGAGACAACCCTGGAGGTTAGTGATTTAGTGTATCCTCTGTTTGTCGTTCCAGGCAGTCAGGTACGTAAGGAGATTTCTTCTATGCCAGGTGTTTTTCATTTGTCACCTGATATGGCAGTTAAGGAAGCGGCAGCAGCTTATGATTTAGGGATACCAGCAGTTATTGTCTTTGGACTTCCTGAATATAAGGATGCAGAAGGTTCAAGTGCTTGGGACATGAATAGCCCTGTACAAAAAGCGATGAGCTTGATTAAAGCGGCATTGCCTGATATGGTAGTGATCGGCGATGTATGCTTGTGTGAATATACCAGCCATGGTCATTGCGGCTTATTGAATGGTCATGAAGTTGATAATGATAGTACATTGGAATTATTGGCAAGGGTTGCTGTAAGCCAGGCTCAGGCCGGAGCTGATATGATCGCGCCCTCTGATATGATGGATGGTCGGATTTTGGCTATTCGCAATGCACTAAATGAGAATGGCTATAGTAATGTATCGATTATGTCTTACGCCGTAAAATATGCTTCTGCCTATTATGGACCATTTCGGGATGCGGCTGATTCGGCGCCACAATTTGGTGACCGCAGAGGATATCAAATGGATCCTGCAAATAGCCGGGAAGCGATGCGTGAAGTAGAGCTGGATATTGCTGAGGGTGCCGATATCATTATGGTGAAACCCGCTTTGGCGTATCTGGATATTGTGCGTCAAGTAAGAGATCGTTTTGACTATCCCTTGGCCGTTTATAATGTGAGCGGTGAATATGCTATGGTAAAGGCCGCCGCAGCGAATGGATGGATTGAGGAAAAGCGCACCGTAATGGAAACCTTGCTGAGTATGAAACGAGCTGGTGCAGATATTATCATTACTTATCATGCGATGGATGTTGCCGGCTGGTTAAAAGAAGAATAAACATTGAACATATGAACTATCAAGACACAATGCCGCTAGCGCGGCACACAAAGGAGAGCATGAGGGCGGGTACCTTTGTGGACAACTTTGTGTTATTTGTGTCTTGGTGGTTCCATTATTATTGTAAGGAGGTTTATTTATGACATTTAATTTGGACAAAGCAGCCCAGGCGTTTCATGAAGCGAAGCAATATATTCCCGGTGGTGTCAATAGTCCTGTTCGTTCCTTCCGCGGTGTAGGCGGTACGCCACCCTTCATTGCCAGGGCGGCTGGCAGTCATTTATATGATATTGATGGCAATGATTATATTGACTATATTGGTTCCTGGGGACCAATGATTTTAGGACATGCTCATCCTGCGGTTGTAGAAGCTCTAACGCAGGCTGTTGGCCATGGCACAAGTTTCGGGGCACCCACTCTCTTGGAGACTGCGCTTTCTAAATTAGTAAAACAAGCTGTTCCTTCTATGGAACTAGTTCGCATGGTTAATTCCGGGACGGAAGCTACTATGAGTGTGCTGCGTTTAGCAAGGGCTTTTACCAAACGTAATAAAATCGTTAAATTTGTGGGCTGTTATCATGGCCATCATGACAGCCTCCTGGTTAAAGCCGGATCAGGTGCAGCAACCTTAGGAGTACCTGACAGCCCTGGCGTATCGGATGCTGTTGCTGGCGGGACGATTTCAGTAGCTTATAACGATATTTTGGCATTAACCGAAGTTTTTAAAAAAAATGGTGAAGATATTGCTGCTGTTATCATTGAACCTGTGGCAGGTAATATGGGAATGGTATTACCAAAGGAAGGATATTTGGCAGCTGTACGTGAGCTTACAAAACAATATGGTGCATTGCTGATCTTTGATGAAGTAATGACTGGCTTTCGTGTTGCTTATAACGGCGCTCAGTCCGTATTTGGTGTAAAACCTGACCTTACTTGTCTGGGGAAAATTATTGGTGGTGGTCTACCTGTAGGCGCCTATGGTGGCCGCCAAGATATTATGGAACTCATTTCTCCCGCTGGTCCTGTATATCAGGCAGGCACACTAAGCGGTAATCCATTGGCTATGACGGCAGGGATTACGACTCTTACGCTGTTATCGACGACAGCAGGCTTATATGAAGCATTAGCTGAGAAAACAAATACCCTATGTATAGGCATCCGTGCGCAAGGTGAGAAATTTGGTTTTACTTTACAATATCACCAGTTGGGTGCTATGTTTGGCATGTTCTTTAGTGATAAGCCAGTATATGATTATGAAAGTGCGAAGCAATCCGATATTGGTGCATTTAACACCTTTTTTCATGCAATGTTGGAACAAGGTATATATATGGCTCCTTCTCAATTTGAGGCAGGCTTTATGTCAGCGGCCCACACCACAGAAGACATAGCTGCTACTATTGCTGCAAGCGCCTACGCATTTGCTAAAGTAGCAGAATATCATAAGAAAAATAAGAAATAGTGAGAACTGCTTGTTTAACTTTCTGATGAAGTGAAAATGGAGGTACTGTACTGTGAAAATAGAACATGTAGCTTTGTGGACAAGAGATTTAGAAATGATGAAAAACTTTTATGAGGAAGTTTTTGGCGCTAAGGCAAGCGAGAAATATAGTAACCCTAAAACCAAATTTGAGTCTTACTTTATAGAATTTACATCAGGAGCACGGCTTGAACTGATGAAAAAGCCGTCAATTATTGATTTACAGAATGATAAGGAAGCAGAATATATTGGCTATGCTCACATTGCCTTTTCAGTAGGAAGCAAAGAAAAGGTAGATTCTATCACCGAAGATCTAAGGAGAAAAGGGGTCTCTGTTGTTAGTGAACCCAGAACAACAGGTGATGGTTATTATGAAAGTTGTGTGTTAGATCCTGAAGATAATCGAGTGGAGATTATTGCATGAAGGAAGCAATCTTTTCAGAGTGAGGAGAATGATAGCAAATGACGAAGATTCGCAGTCATGATGAACCCGTAGAAAGAATGGCAAAGCTAATGGCTGAATTATATTTTTTTATGGGAAAAGAAATGATTGAAACAATGGGCGACAAGCAGGGCAAAGCAGCTATTCGCTCTGCTATACGTAAATTTGGTGAAGCGAGAGTTGCAGCCATGCATGAGGAGGCTGCCGAAAAAGGGCTGGCTGTAAATTTTGAAACCTATCTAGCAGTACGCGATATGCCAGGAACGTCCTGGAAGAAGAACCCTGATAATCCAACTGATATTACATATTGCCCGATGCAGGATATGTGGGCCGAATTAGGGGATCAAGAACTTGGCAGCATGTATTGTGAAATTGATGATGTCTTATATAATGGTTTTAACGCTAAATTAGATAGACCTCTATGTAAGACCAAAGGCGATGAATGCTGTCGTTTTATTGTCACTAAGGCATAGAATACTAGTTAGAACAGCATAATGAAGTTTGAGTAAGTATTATATTGCTATTTATATATGATGCTGGCTGCTTCCTGACATTTAGGAAGCAGCCATTTTTTTATGTCCTAACTTCATGGAAATGGTAACTTTTGCAGGTCATTGTTTTTCTTAAGCGATAGTATTATAATTAATTATATTAAATTTAATATAATTAATTATAATACTTTTAAGGAGCGAAAGAATGACAATTAAAATTGATGACTATAAAACTGGAGTTAAGATTATTACAGGCTTATATATCCTCAAGATATTAAAAAATGGACCAGCATATGGTAATAAGATATCTGAGAAGATTAAAGTTCGGACCCAAAATCTGTATACTCCTAATCCGAATGCTTTGTATCCATTATTGTGTAAGATGGAGAAGGATGGTTACATTATTGGGATGTGGGATAATCCTGATACTCGAAGCAAACGTATTTATCGAATTACCGAAACTGGCTTGTTATTAATGCCTGCTTTAGAAAATAAGGTAAGAGAAGATTTAGAGGAGCGAAATCGCAAGATAGCTATATTGCGGAAAGATTTATTAATTTGAGGGAGTGTGTATCATGGCTGAAAAAGAAAAGCTGAAGATGAGTAAAAATAAAATAATGTTAGCTGTGATAGTAGTTGCGGTTATCCTTGCAGCAGGTGGTGCATGGTGGTGGATAAGAGCCAGCAGTATTGTATCTACTGATGATGCACGCGTTAAAGGTACTATTGCAAGCATTAGTACTAAAGTTCCTGGAAGAATTGAAACAATACTGGTAAGGGAAGGCGACAGTGTACAGGCAGGCCAGTTAATTGCAAAAGTGGAAAGTACGGAATTGGAAGTACAAGTTGCTCAAGCCCAGGCCAATCTTGCTGCGGCACGGGCAAAATTAGCAGGAATAAAGGCTGGAAATCGACCACAGCAAATTGCTCAAGCTGATGCAAGCGTTGCGCAAGCGGAGGCTAATCTTAAGAATGCTCAAAGTAACGCACAGCGAAATGAGAAACTATATGAAGACGGGGCTATATCAGCCCAACAAAAAGATACCTCTCAGAATGCTTTAGCCGTTGCTCAATCACAGTATGATGGGGCTGTGCAGGCCTATGATTTGAGTGCAGAAGGAGCAAGGACAGAAGATATTCAAGTTGCTGAGGCGCAGGTGGAACAGGCGGCTGCGTCTTTGAGAAATGTTCAATTGCAATTAGATAATACGGAAATTAAAGCCCCTATAGCAGGGGTGATTGCGATGAAATCTGTTGAGGTTGGTGAAATTGTTGCCGTTGGACAATCTCTATTTAATATTACGGATTTGAACGATGTATGGGTTGCTGCCAATATTGAAGAAACTTATATTGGCAAAGTACAGGTGGGACAGGCTGCGGAAGTGACTGTTGATGCTTATCCTAATAAAAAATTTACAGGACAAGTAATGGAAGTCGGGTCTGCATCTGCTTCTCAGTTTTCTTTACTGCCAGGCGAGAATACCGCTGGTAATTTTACAAAAGTAACGCAACGCCTGCCAATTAAAATAAAAGTTATGGATACAGGTGAGAATATATTAAAACCAGGTATGTCGGCTTACATCGCTATTTCTACGAAATGAGGTGAACTCTTATGGAAAGTAATCTGCTTTCTGCAAAGCCGAACAAATATATGGTGCTATTCACGGTTTGTATTGGCACTATTTTGAGTGGTTATGTAAGCAGTTCGATAAACATTGCTCTGCCCAATATTATGCAGGCGTTTAACTTCACGATGGACTCTGTTGTATGGGTTTCCTTATCCTATATGTTGCCATATGGCTCTATGCTGCCAATCATGGGAAAATTAGGTGATCAATTTGGTCGTAAGAAAATGTACATTGCGGGCGTTAGCATCTTTACTTTAGCGACTCTGCTAGTGGGATTAGCCTGGAGCAGCACAAGTATCATTATTTTTCGGGTACTTCAAGGGATTGGTGCCGGCTTATTGTTTCCGAATGCAATGGCGATTGTTTCCGATGCGTTTCCTGCCAGTGAGCGGGGACAGGCTCTTGGGCTATGGGGAGCACTGGCTGCCAGCGGCAGTGCTCTTGGACCGACAATTGGTGGTTATATTATTGAGTATCTTAATTGGCGAATCCTGTTCTACTCAATTATCCCCGTTTCAATCCTAGGATTAGTATTGAGTATATATGTTTTAGAGGAATCCAGCATATCTGCTGATGCACCGAAAATTGATTATCTCGGCGGTATGCTGATCGTTATCAGTTTAGGCAGCCTTCTATTAGCATTGAACCAGGGATCGAAAGAAGGCTGGACATCCTTTTATATTGTAAGCATTCTAATTGTAACTGTATTGTCGATGATTATCTTCATTTATGTTGAAAATATGTTAAAGTATCCATTGGTTGAACTAAGTTTATTTCGTAATACCACGTTTACTGTTTCGAATATTGTAGGCTTTCTATCCCTGATGGCCATGTATGGTGGAATGTTTCTGCTGCCTTTTTATTTGCGTAATATTCTAGGATATACAGCAATTAAAGCAGGTATCTCATTATTGCCGCTAGTCGGTGCAATGATATTATTAGCGCCATTGGGCGGTAAACTGGCAGATACCATGGGATCAAAGATTCCGGCAAGTATCGGTATGGCAGTAATCACTCTGGCCTTATATTCCTTTCATGTGCTGGATGAAAGAACCGCTTATGTGAATATTGCCTGGCGCCTAGTATTAATGGGAATAGGCTTGGCTTTGACCATGTCACCTCTTTCTAATGGCGTTATGGGTACATTGCCTAAAGACAAAGTTGGTGTAGGGGCAGGAGTGTTTAATTTATTTAAAAATATAGGCGGCAGTGTTGGTGTTGCAATTATGGGAACGATGCTTACAAACCGACAGGAATTTCATAATCAAATATTAGTAAATTATGTTACCCCTAGTTCAGATATGACGATGGAAGTACTCACTGCGTTGACAAATGGTTTCATGCATAACGGCTTGGCTGCCGTTCAGGCCCAGGCAGCAGCGTTAACAACTATGCAGGGGATGATTGCAAAGCAGGCTTCCGTTATAGCATTCCAAGATGTATTTTTAATTACAGCTCTGTTATGTGCGCTGGGGATTATCCCAGCATTACTGATTCGGGATTCAGCGAAAAAGGTTAAGGAAGAAGATATTGAAATCAGTGGTCAAATTGAATATCAAAAAGCATAAACCAGCGATTGGCAGAACCTAATAGAAGTCCATGCCGGCAAAGTCTATTAAATATTCTGGTTAAAATACAACCATCTTTTCCTAAGCTTACTTAGAGAAAGATGGTTGTATTATTAATAAGTCTTCTTAACTTCCATTTTATAAGTTTTTAGTTTGCGATAGAGTGTACTTCGATCCATGCCTAGTAATTTAGCGGTGCGAGTTATGTTTGAATTACACTTAGTTAATGAAAGCAGAATTTGCTGTTCCTCTGACAGTTGCGGGGGATCTACTGTAGCTATAGGTTCCGTCTCGCATTCTCTGTCATCCCAATATTTTTTGATAACATTTTCAGTGATAACCTTTTCGCTGGCAATTACTACTAGCCTTTCAATAAAGTATTTTAATTCTCTAATATTTCCTGGCCAAAAATATGCTGCCAGGTAATTATAGCCAGCAGGAGTAATCTCTAACTCCCTATTGTGCTGCCTTTTATAATGTTCCAAGAAATGATGAGCGAGATAAGATACATCATTACTTCGACTGCGTAATGAAGGTAAATGTATGGTTAATACTTTAAGCCGATAAAAAAGATCTTGCCGGAACTGTCCTTCTTTAATAAGTGCCGTTAAGTTTTTATTGGTAGCAGCAATAATTCTCATATCAACGGGTATGTATTTGTCATCCCCAAGGCGCATGACCTGTTTTTCCTGCAATACGCGAAGTAAGCGGCTCTGAGCATATTTGTCCATTTCTGAGATTTCATCAAGAAAAATAGTACCCGTATGGGCCATTTCAAATAAACCGGGTTTGCCTTTTTTTGTTGCGCCTGTAAATGCTCCTTCTACATAGCCAAATAGTTCACTTTCCAGGAGGTTTTGCGGCAAAGCAGCACAATTGACAGCTACAAATGGACCATGCCTTCTTTGACTTTTGTTATGGATGCTTTGAGCGAATAACTCTTTGCCGGTGCCTGATTCTCCTGAGATTAATACAGTGGCGTCAATTAAAGAAATTTCTTGTGCAATTCGTTTAGTTTCAATCATCTGAGGTGAAATTCCCAATATATCGGTGAAGTGATATTTAGCAATAAATTTTCTGGTGATTAATTTGTTACGTATCCTAGCTTCCATTTCCTGAATGCGAGTGACATCCTGGAAAGCGATGATGGCACCGATGATCAATTGGCCGACAATAATAGGTGCAATGTTAAAGCTGATCCATACTGTATCAAGCTGAACCACTTGACCAATAGATTGCTGTCCTTCTAATAAACAACTATCAAAATTGATTAAGGTAAGTACAGAGTCGATATTTTGTCCCAATATATCTTTGGCAGAAAGATTTAGCAATCGTTCTGCAGCAGGGTTAAAAACCTTGATCACTTTATCTTTGTTAATGCTGATGATACCTTCTAATGAATAATCTACCAAAGCCTTAAATTCTTGGGCTTTTTCCTTTTCGATTTTTCGGCCCATCATAATTTTTTGGGCTTCAAGGAATGCCGTTCGAATGGAGAAATCTCCGGATCGTATGAGATGAGTCCTTAATCCATTCTTTGCAGCCAGAAGAATAGATTTTATACCGCCTACCACGATATCAGCATCTGTCACTGCTACTTCTGCTATTTTAGAAGGAAGATCCTCAACTGTTTTAAGAGGATATATCGTCAATTCAATATCGAGAATAGTTGAGAGTATTTCAATATCATGCACCATATTACTAAATGCTAATATTGCAACCTTGGGATGGGTCAGCCCTGTTAGTTTTTTTGATTCATGAAAAACTTGGGCTAGATCTTGGCCCGTAATGGGAATTTCAACAACAGGGATATTCACTCTAGACTCAATGATTAACCGGGCAGTGCCACCTCGACATACAATCACATCGACGTCTTCATTTTGCAGTTTTTTTGCAAGTCTAATTCCTCTATTTAGTCGTGCTAAATAAAGATCAAATTTGTGCTGTAAGCCTAGCTCATGAATGATTTTCTTACCTTGTAAAAACAATTGTTTATCCGGCGCAATAAAGGCGATCTTTGGCAATACTTTCAGTCCTTTATATTGAATTTTTTCTTATCTATTATACAGGATTTAAAAAAGAAAAAATATAACAATTGTAGCGTTAAAAACTACAATTGTTATATAAATTAGCGCAATTGTAGCAAATAGATTATTATAAGGATCAGATAATTCAACGTTTTCTAATTGGCATGGTTATTGCATTAATATAAAGTAGGGCGGAAATATTCTTAAAATATTAAATAATCAGAATGATGGTAATATTGCAGAATAAAGGGAGGGGAATTTTATTGATCAATGATCAAAATTTTTGTCTTATTTATTGTTGGTGATATTCATAGGGCGAAATTAAAAGCTGATGGAGAGCAAGCGTTAAAGAATAGCACCAAATATAGAATGTAAAGGAGAAATAATAGATGTCTTTGAGTAAAGGGTTAAAAGAAGTACCGCTTTATATAAAAATAAATCCAATTGACAATGTTGCGATTGTGGTCAATTCCGGGGGATTGCCTGAAGGGACAGTATTTGCCTGTGGTCTTGAACTCAAGGAGCATATTCCCCAAGGACATAAAGTAGCTTTGGCTGATCTGGAAAAAGACGAGGTAATCCTTCGTTATGGTGAAGTTATTGGATACGCGGCTCAGTCAATAACCAAAGGCAGTTGGATTGATGAATCCTTAGTGCGCATGCCAACACCACCAGATTTAGATGAATTATCAATTGGCAATAAAGTTCTACAACCACTGCCACCTCTTAAAGGGTATACCTTTGAAGGCTTTCGCAATGCAGATGGCAGTGCAGGAACAAAAAACATTCTAGGTATTAGCACAAGTGTTCAATGTGTTGCAGGTGTCTTAGATTATGCAGTAAAGCGGATTAAAGAAGAACTTCTTCCTCAATATCCTAATGTAGAGAATGTAGTGGCATTGAATCATAATTACGGCTGTGGTGTGGCGATTGATGCTCCGGAAGCGATTATTCCCATTCGCACCCTGCAAAATCTTGCAAAGCATCCCAACTTTGGTGGAGAAATAATGGTAGTAGGCTTAGGTTGTGAAAAACTTGTTCCTGAAAAGCTGATACCAGATGGAGAGGCTGCTGCAATTGTAGTGTTGCAGGAACAGCATGGTTTCCATCAAATGGTTGAGAAGATTATGAAAGAAGCAGAAGAACAATTAAAAAGATTAAATTCCCGTCAGCGCGTTACTTGTCCCCTTTCTGATCTGGTAGTTGGTATGCAGTGCGGCGGTAGTGATGCCTTCTCTGGTGTAACAGCCAATCCTGCCGTAGGGTATGCCGCAGATTTGCTGATTCGTGCTGGTGCAACAGTTCTATTCTCGGAAGTTACAGAAGTGAGAGATGGAATTCACTTGTTAACGCCGCGAGCTATTAATGAAGAGGTCGGTCGTAAACTCATTCAGGAAATGAAGTGGTACGATCATTATCTGGAGCTTAGTGGAGTAGATCGGAGTGCGAACACAACACCGGGTAATAAAAAAGGCGGACTAGCTAACATTGTGGAAAAAGCTCTTGGCTCGATTGCCAAATCGGGCAGCAGTGCCATTGTAGGAGTATTATCACCAGGAGAAAAAGCAAAAGAAAAAGGGTTGATTTACGCGGCAACACCAGCAAGTGATTTTGTCTGTGGTACCCTGCAGCTGGCTTCTGGAATTCATATACAAGTATTTACCACTGGTCGAGGAACGCCCTATGGATTAGCCATGGCACCGGTCATTAAGGTGGGGACGCGGAACGCCCTGTCAGAACAATGGCATGATCTGATTGATGTGAATGCAGGACAAATCGCAACGGGTGACGCAACCATCGAAGACGTTGGCTGGGAAATATTTCGCTTGATTATCGAAGTTGCCAGCGGTCGTCAAGAGACATGGGCTGAGCATTGGGGATTACACAATGCATTGTGTTTGTTTAACCCTGCGCCGGTAACTTGAGTAGATGAAAGCACAAATAATACATTATTTGCTGTAGATATAGGAAAAAAATAAAGAGGAGATTATTTTTATGCAAATAAATCAGGAAAATGCTAAAAAAACAAATGTCCGTTATTTTATATTATTACTTATATTTATTGTCACCACCTTCAACTATGTTGATCGTGCTACATTATCAATAGCCGCACCAAGTATGAAAAAAGAACTTGGTTTTGATGCTGTGACTATGGGGCTTGCTTTTTCTGCCTTTGGCTGGGCTTATACAGCCATGCAAATACCCGGTGGCTGGATTTTAGATAAATATGGCGCACGTGTAGTCTATGGTACAGGCCTTTTATTATGGTCCATATTTACATTTCTCCAAGGTTTTGTTGGTTATTTTGCATCTGCTTTTGCTTTGCTTTTTATCTTACGTTTTCTGATGGGGATAGCCGAATCACCAGCATTTCCAGCAAATAGCCGCCTTACTGTAATGTGGTTTCCCACTCATGAGCGTGGCTTGGCAACAGCTATATTTCAGTCCGCACAATACTTTGCATTGGCGGTATTTACACCTCTGATGACTTGGACTGTGCATACCTGGAGTTGGCATTATATATTCTTCTGGACGGGTGCGGTCGGTGTAGCAATCGGTTTTTTTTGGCTAAAATGCATTCGTGAGCCTAAACATCACAATGGTGTAAATCAAGCAGAACTAGATTATATTCAGACTGGTGGTGGCTTATCAAATATTGGTGATGATAAGACTCAAATAAAATGGTCACAGGTAAAGGCTCTTATTAGCAACAGAATGATGCTTGGCGTATATTTAGGACAATTCTGCCTTACGACAATTACATGGTTTTTCTTAACATGGTTTCCAACTTATCTTATTGAAGCAAAAGGAATGTCAATTTTAAAAGTCGGTCTTGTTGCTGCAATTCCAGCTATTGCGGGCTTTGTTGGGGGGATGCTAGGGGGAGTTTGGTCAGATTGGCTGTTGAAACGTGGTAACAGTCTCACTGTTGCCCGTAAAACACCAATTATCTTAGGTTTGTTATTTTCCAGTGCTATCGTTGCTGCCAATTATGTTTCTTCGGAAGTATTGGTGATCGCAGTTATGTCGTTAGCCTTTTTTGCAAAAGGTATAGGAAATCTGGGGTGGTGTATTATTGGTGATACTTCGCCTAAAGAACTAATGGGAATCAGCGGTGGGATTTTTAACTTCTGTGGAAATATAGCGAGTATTGTAACCCCGCTTGCAATAGGCTATATTTTAAAAACCAGTGGATCTTTTGATGGTGCATTAGTATATGTGGGGGTAGTAGGGTTTTTAGGAGCGATGTCTTATCTGTTTATTGTTGGTAATGTAAAAAGATTGGAGTTAAGCAGTGAGGCAAGTGAATCTAAAACGATTGGTTTATAGCAGTTATAATAGTTGATATTAAACAATGAAGGGCAATAAAATGTAAACTAGTTAAAAGAAGTAGGATTTACACCAAGAGGAATCATACCAGCAGTGATAATGCCGCTGGATAATGAAGAAAAATTTAATGAAAAGCCATGCGTAAACTGATTAATCATCTGATTGATGATGGAGTACACGGAATATTATATTTTTAATATTCGGAATTTATAAATTATTGCGCTTATAATGATGATAATGAACCATTATAAGCGTAGACGATGCTAATGATAAAAAGGCGGTTCGAGAAACGTATGTATGATAAATGGATTAGGATTGAAGGTACATTGATGGTAGGCCTATTTATTGCCTATATGGACCGTATAAATTTATCTGTTGGATTACCTTCAATTTCGCAGGAGTTCGGTTTTACAGGTGCAGAGTTTGCTGTCACATCTAGTTTGGTTCTTACTACTTTTCTGGTAGGATATGCTTTTTCTAATATTTTTGGAGACATTTGGATGCAACGATTTGATCCAAAGTGAGTTGGCATATTAACACCAGGCGCATGCGCAGATGTGGCTATATTAAAATTGATAGAGCATAGATGTGAGTTTGGGACTGCTTTAGTGAAAGGCGTATAGGTCAAAAATTACTGTTGCCGCAAGCAACCGTCCGGGCTGGGAACATTGTTTTCCGGTAGATGAATTTCTAGGAAAGGTTCCAGTAGAGATAGAGAAAAAGAGACTAAAGTCTAAATCAAGGAGGTAAATAATGAAAATTGAAAAAGGTGGAGTTGTATCAAATTTATTGCGAGATGTATATATTCCTAAAATGTTTCGTGCTAAACAAATATTTCCAAGAGTAGTTATTAAACCAGAAGAGATTCCGAAAGTTGTTTTTGCAGAATTATCTAAAGAAAAATTTTCTGGACAGGTTAAGAAGGGCATGAATATCGCAATTACTGCAGGCAGCAGGGGTATTGCGAATGTTGATATTATTACCAGGACAATCGTAGATTTCGTTAAATCACAAAGGGCCAATCCTTTCATTGTTCCGGCTATGGGAAGCCATGGTGGAGCAACAGCAGAGGGGCAGATAGAAATTTTAGCGGGATATAATATTACAGAAGAAACAATGGGGTGTCCCATAAAATCCTCTATGGACACGGTCATATTAGGATATTCTGAATTAGGGAAACCTGTGTATTTAGATAAAATAGCTTATGAATCAGATGGGATTATTGTCTCTTGTCGTTTAAAGCTTCATAATGCATTTCGCGGTACATACGAAAGCGGCCCTTGTAAAATGATGGTGGTTGGATTAGGGAAGCAAGAAGGTGCAGAAAGCGTTCATAGTGATGGTATGGGAAAAATTGCAGAGAATCTGCCTGCCAATGCGAAAGTCATTCTGGATAAAGCTCCTATTTTGTTGGCAATTCCTTGTATGGAAAATGCTTATGATGAAACCTGTAAAATAGAAGCCATTCATAAAGATGATATTATGGACAGAGAACCGGAGCTGTTAGAATGGGCTCATACGAATATGCCGCGACTCATTGTAGGAGAGACTGATGTGCTCATCGTAGATGAAATTGGTAAAAATTATAGTGGCACTGGGGTAGATCCTAATATTACAGGCACATTTTCTACGGAATATGCAACGGGCGGCGTACAGGTTCAAAGAACTTGCATGTTAAATTTATCAGACTGTTCTCATGGCAATGGCTTAGGCACTGGGTTAGCGAGTGTAATTACAAAACGATTATTTGATAAGTTAGATCCTGAAAAAATGTATCCTAATTGTTTAACAAGTACCGTACTGAAGTCGGCAGGGATTCCGATCGTTGTAGCAACAGATAAGGAAGCCATTCAATTATGTATACGGACTTTGAATAATATAGACAAGAAAAGGGCAAGGATCATTCGTATTCCTAACAGCCTTCATATTGGCGAAATTATGTTATCTGAAGCTTATTATGAGGATGTTATTAATGGGAAATACGACGGCCTGGAAGCAGAAAGTGAACCGCAATACATGGAGTTTGATGAGGAGGGGAATCTGGTGACTTCGATTCATAATCACAGGACGAAATATTGACAGGGATAGGAGTAAAATAGCAAGTGATGGAAGCAGGTTTTAAGATATTTCATGAAAAGCAGGATTATTTCATACAATAATGAATTATAGTCAAGTATTGAATGAAATTATTAATATACGAAATATGGAGTGAGCATAATGACTGTTAACAAAGGGTTGTTAAATAATAGTATTACGAAGGCTATAACCATATTAAACTGCTTTTCTTACGAAAAACCCAGATTGCGTTTAAAGGATATTAGCGACATGACGGGAATCAATCAACCGACTGCCTATCGCTTGTTAAATACGTTAAAAGAGTTTAATCTCATAGAACAGCATGAAGGGAATTACTTATTGGGCCGGGGATTTTTGAAATATGAGGGTATTGTTCTTAATTCTATGGAAATAAGGCGCGTTTGTCTTCCTTATCTTGAGGAGTTATCAAATAATTTAAAACTGAATGTAAATCTTGCTGTGCTTGATGGCAATGAGGTTATCTATGTTGCCAGAGCTGAAACTCCTTATTGTATGTACGGCTATTTTCATATTGGAATGCGGCGGCCGATTTACTGTACTGCATTAGGGAAGGTTTTAGTTTGTAAATCTCCTGAAATCGTTGGAGAAGTTTTTAAACATGAAGTGAATCGATATACGTTGCATACCATCACTGATGAAGCGACTTTTGTTAAAGAAATTGAAAAAGTGCGCTTGCAGGGGTATGCAGTAGATTTTGAAGAGTGGAACAATGGGATTAACTGTATTGCTGTTCCGTTATATGATGCTGCGGGAAAAGTCATTGCGGGCATTAGCATTTCTGGACCGACAAGCGTGCAGCCGCTGGAAAAACTAATGGAGTATGTCCCCGTTTTGATTGAATACTCAAATCGTCTCTCAGCTAGAATGGGATCAAGAGGCGGCTGGTGAGGAAGGATATGAAAAATTCTTAAGACAAAAGCTATAATTGTGATTCGGCACAGAGCACTCGTTGAAGTATTCAACGAGTGCTCTGTGCTATTGTATGATAATACCATTAAAATAAATACCAGCAAAACAATCCCATTACTGCCCAAGGTAATCAGATTGGCCCAAAATAGTATTTCTATTTAGAAAAATTAATTTATTTATAAAAAATAGAAGGAATATTATTATAATGAATAGAATAATGATAAAAAAGAAATTAAATTTCAATATATGAAATTTAATTATAATATATGGAATAATTGAAAGGGGATTTTTTTAACATGATCGTTATTTATCAATGAGACTTATAAAGAAGAGAGAAAGGAAATGATAGCATCATAATAATCATTTGGCAGAAGAATCGCTAGCTTTTAGAATTAAGCGATAATGACAAAAGTATTGCCAGCATTATCAATTATGAGGAGGATATTATGGATAATTCTATTAAAAAAAGTAATGTTCGCTGGTTAGTCGTGGCCGTACTGTTTTTTATTACCGTAATCAACTATGCTGATCGTGCTACGATTTCAATTGCAGGGCCGGCTATCGCAAAAGAATTAAAAATGGATTCCATTGCAATGGGTTATATCTTTTCCGCCTTTGGCTGGGCATATGTTATTGCTCAGCTGCCAGGAGGGTACTTACTAGATCGGTTTGGTTCCAAGAAGGTTTATGCCTTCAGCATTTTTTTCTGGTCATTATTCACTTTGTTCCAAGGATTTGTGGGTTTTCTTGCTGGTGCTGCAGCTATCATAACTTTATTTGCTTTAAGATTCTTAGTGGGAGCCGCTGAGGCACCTTCTTTCCCTGCGAACAGCCGGATTGTTGCCGCCTGGTTTCCTGCGGCAGAACGCGGCACTGCATCGGCTATTTTCAATTCAGCCCAATATGCTGCTACCGTTATCTTTGCACCTCTCATGGGATGGCTTGTTCACACATTTGGCTGGCATTATGTTTTTTCAGTCATGGGCGTACTGGGAATGCTCTTTACATTAATATGGCAAAAGTATATACATAATCCTAAGGATCATCCGATGATTAATGAGGCTGAGCTTCAATATATTGAACAGGGCGGTGGCCTGGTCGATATGGATCAAGCAAAGAGGGGTGTCTGTAAGCAAGAAGGGGGTAACATGCAGTGTGACATGGATCAGGCAAAGCAGGATGCTGCTAAGCAAGAAGGACCTAACCTGCATTATATTAAAGAACTGCTGAAAAATCGTATGATGGTAGGAATTTATGTTGCCCAGTATTGTATTAATGCCATTACATATTTCTTTATCACCTGGTTTCCTGTTTATCTGGTACAGGCGCGTGGAATGACAATTCTCAAAGCCGGTTTTGCCGCATCGGTACCAGCTGTATTCGGTTTCTTAGGCGGTATCCTGGGTGGTATTATATCCGACTTCCTGCTCAAAAGGGGTTATTCTCTTACTGTTGCCAGGAAAGTGCCGATTGTCCTTGGCATGTTATTATCCATGAGTATGCTTGCCTGTAACTATGTAGATATTCAGTGGATGATTATTGCGATTATGGCCCTGGCTTTCTTCGGCAAAGGAGTTGGTGCACTTGGCTGGGCAGTTAACTCTGACACGGCACCAAAACAAATTGCTGGTTTGAGCGGCGGCCTGTTAAATACTTGCGGCAATTTATCTAGCATTACCACTCCAATTGCAATTGGCTATATTATACAATTAACAGGGTCCTTTAATGGTGCGCTCATCTATGTTGTGGTACATGCCTTTATCGCCATTGTCAGTTATCTGTTTGTTGTTGGGGAAATAAAACGGGTTGAGCTTCATTAATAAGGAGGGGTATGAAAGTTATGGACAATCAAGTGAACAATCATACTTATTCAGCTACACCGGTTATTACAGAAATGACAGTAATTCCTGTTGCTGGACATGATAGTATGCTGCTTAATCTTTGCGGTGCACATGGCCCTTTCTTTACCCGGACGATAGTAATACTTAAGGATAGCTCAGGGCATACAGGGGTTGGTGAGGTTCCAGGAGGAGAAAGCATCCTGCGGACATTAGAAAAAGCCCGGCCGCTTGTAATTGGGCAATCCATTGGTCTCTATAACAATATTCTCAATATGATAAGACAAAAATTATTAGGAAAAAATACAACAGGCCCCCAGTCTACAGTGCACAAAGTAACCTCCGCAGCGGAAGAAGCTGTATTAAAACAGCCTCATGAAATCAATTTACGCGTTGACAATGTGCTTACGGGAATAGAAGCTCCTTTGCTGGATCTGCTAGGACAGTTTCTAAATGTGCCGGTAGCAGCATTATTAGGTAGCGGGCAGCAGCGTGATGCTGTAAGGACCCTTGCTTATCTATTTTACGTAGGTGACCGTAAAAAAACCGATTTACCCTACCTTAGTAATACGCATGGAAAAGATGATTGGCTGCGTTTGCGCCATGAAGCAGCACTAACACCTGATGCAATTGTTCGCCTTGCCGAAGCGACGACTGCACGCTATGGTGTCAAAGATTTTAAATTAAAGGGCGGCGTGATGAGCGGTGCCGAGGAAATGGAAGCTGTGACTGCTCTGGCCAAACGTTTCCCTGAGGCACGTATTACGCTTGATCCTAATGGTGCTTGGTCATTAGCAGAAGCAATCAGTCTGTGCCATAACAAACAGAATGTAATGGCATATGCGGAAGATCCTTGTGGTCCTGAAAATGGCTATTCTGGTCGAGAAATCATGGCAGAGTTTAGGCGTGCTACCGGAATGCCTACGGCAACAAACATGATTGCTACTGATTGGCGGCAATTAGGGCACTCAGCGAATCTTCATGCTGTGGATATCATCCTGGCAGACCCACATTTCTGGACGATGCAGGGATCGGTACGTGTTGCACAACTGTGTAATGAATGGGGCTTGACATGGGGTTCCCACTCCAATAATCATTTTGATATTTCTCTCGCTATGTTTACTCATGCAGCTGCAGCTGCTCCAGGTAACATTACTGCTATTGATACACATTGGATTTGGCAAGAAGGTCAGGAGAATCTGACGAAGGAACCTTTTAAAATTGTAAATGGATTGATAGAGGTACCGAAAAAATCGGGCCTTGGCATTGAAGTTGATATGGAGCAAATCGAGAAAGCAAATCAACTATATAATAAAATTGGTCAAGGGGCCCGAAATGATGCCATGGCTATGCAATATCTGATTCCTGATTGGAAGTATGATCCAAAGCGTCCTAGTATGGTGCGTTAAGAACTAAAGGAGAGGAAAAATAAATGGAAATAACAGAAAACAAAGCAGGCTTTACACCAAGGGGAATCATACCAGCGGTGATAACTCCCCTCACAGCTGAAGAAAAATTTAACGAAAAAGCTATGCGTAAATTAATTAATTATCTGATTGACGGCGGTGTACACGGATTATTTGTTACAGGGACAACGGGCGAATTTTATGGTTTAACGCCTGAAGAAAAACGGGAAATTTTGCTGGTTACGATGGATGAGACAAAAGGCAGGGTACCAGTTTATGCAGGCACGAATGGCATTACGACTCGGGAGAGTATCACGCTTACGCAACTGGCAGAAGAATGCAAAGTAGATGCCGTATCTGTTTTAACTCCGATGTTTGTGACTCCGAATCAAGAGCAGTTATTGAAACATTTTAAGGATGTTGCAAAGAGTACTTCTCTCCCTGTAATCCTCTATAATAATCCTCCCAAGACAGCTGTTAATCTTACACCGCAGACAGTAGCTAAGTTAGCTGAGATTCCCAATATTGTAAGTATCAAGGATTCAAGTGGTGACTTGACATTGACTGCGGAATATATACGTTTAACGCGTCATCGAAAGGATTTTTCAGTACTAATGGGGCGGGATACCTTAATTTATGGGGCACTCTGCTATGGTGCTGTTGGTTCCATTGCATCTTGTGCTAATGTAGCTCCAAGATTATGTGCTGACATCTATGAAAAATATACAGCCGGTGATTTGACAGGAGCACTCAAAGCTCAATTTGCTCTGGCACCGCTGCGAATTGCTTTTACCATTGGCACTTTTCCCGCAGTGATCAAAGAGTCCCTAACCTTATTAGGGATTGAAGCCGGGCCTTGCATGGATCCAGCAGGTCCAATGACACATAGTGAAAGAGAGCAGCTTTCTAAGGTATTAATAGAAATGGGATTGCTAAAATAATGCGTAGCTGTTAGGACAGGATCATTTAAAACAGCTTATGATAACGAGGAGTGAGGTAATATGGATCAGAGCAAAAAACAAGGCAGATCATCTGCACCGATTATTACTGCAATGCAAGTCATCCCTGTTGCGGGCCAGGATAGTATGCTTTTAAATCTCAGTGGTGCGCATAGTCCTTTTTTCACCCGGAATATCGTGATTTTAAAAGATAATGCAGGTAATACCGGAGTCGGTGAGATTCCTGGAGGAGAACGCATTCGGCAAACATTAGAAGATGCAAGAGATTTGGTTATTGGCAAATCCATTGGGAATTACAATAATATCCTCAATACAGTTCGGCAGAACTTTGCGGCAAGAGATTCTGCCGGACGAGGACTGCAAACTTTCGATTTACGTATAACGATTCATGTTGTCACAGCATTAGAAGCTGCTTTACTTGATTTGCTAGGCAAGTTCCTCGAAGTGCCTGTTGCTGCATTGCTTGGGCAAGGCCAGCAGCGTAAGGCAGTTGAAATGCTCGGCTATCTGTTCTATGTCGGTGATCGTACAAAAACGGATTTACCATATTTGAGTAATCCGGATGCTACAAGTGACTGGTATCGTTTACGCCATGAAGAGGCACTGACGCCAGAGGCTGTTGTACGGTTGGCCGAAGCGGCACATGAGCTTTACGGTTTTAATGACTTCAAACTAAAAGGCGGCGCACTGCGGGGGGAAGAAGAAATCGCCGCGGTTACTGCGCTGGCTGAACGCTTCCCCAAAGCACGCATTACCATTGATCCGAATGGTGCATGGTCCTTAGATGAGGCAATCCGATTATGCAGCAACAAGCAGCATGTATTAGCCTATGCTGAAGATCCTTGTGGAGCTGAGAATGGTTATTCTGGAAGAGAGGTTATGGCCGAATTCCGTCGAGCGACCGGGCTGCCGACGGCTACCAATATGATTGCTACGGATTGGCGTCAGATGGGGCATGCCATTCAGCTGCACTCCGTAGATATTCCTTTAGCCGATCCTCATTTCTGGACCATGCAAGGATCGGTACGCGTTGCCCAGATGTGCCATGAATGGGGGCTGACATGGGGATCTCATTCCAATAATCATTTTGATATTTCTTTGGCTATGTTTACCCATGTCGGGGCCGCTGCTCCCGGAAAAATTGCCGCCCTGGATACTCACTGGATTTGGCAGGAGGGTCAGGAACGTTTAACTAAAGAACCTTTTAAAATAGTTGGCGGCATGGTAACTGTTCCTGATAAGCCTGGTCTGGGAGTCGAAGTAGATATGGTGCAGATTGAGAAGGCTCACAAACTCTACATGGAACATGGTCTGGGTGCCCGGGATGATGCAATGGCTATGCAATACTTAATTCCAGACTGGAGATTTGATAATAAGCGGCCTTGCTTGGTTCGCTAAGGCAAAAAAATATAAAATAAATAATCACAGAATAAGGAGTAATGAAATGAAAATTGGATTTATCGGCTTGGGAATTATGGGCAAACCTATGAGTAAAAATTTAATAAAAGCAGGTTATGAACTTATTGTTGTGGATAGAAATCAAGCTGCTGTGGACGAGGTGGTTGCTGCAGGAGCAAAGAGTGCAGCAACTGCTAAAGCTGCGGCAGAACAGGCAGATATTATCATTACCATGTTACCCAACTCACCTCATGTAAAAGAAGTGGTTTTAGGTGAAAACGGTATTATTGAAGGCGCTAGAAAGGGTACTATATTCATCGATATGAGTTCGATCGCTCCATTGGTAAGCCGGGAATTGGCAGAAAAGCTTGCAGAAAAGGGGATAGAAATGTTAGATGCGCCCGTAAGCGGCGGTGAACCGAAAGCCATTGACGGTACCATGTCTGTCATGGTAGGCGGTAAACAAGACGTATTTGATAAATGCTATCCTATAATGAAAGCTATGGCCGGTTCGGTGGTGCGGACGGGTGAAGTAGGAGCAGGCAATGTGACCAAACTTGCTAACCAGGTTATCGTCGCTCTTAATATTGCAGCAGTTTCTGAGGCTTTGGTGTTAGCCAGCAAAGCCGGAGTAGAACCAGACTTGGTATACCAGGCAATACGTGGTGGCTTAGCTGGAAGTACAGTTCTGGATGCCAAAGCACCTCTAATGATGGATCGTAAATTTGATCCAGGATTTCGTATTAATCTTCATATTAAAGATTTGGCTAACGTATTAGAAACTTCCCATGGAATGGGTGTTCCCCTGCCCCTTACCGCAGCTGTGATGGAAATGATGCAGGCTCTCAAGGTGGATGGTATGGGTGATGGAGATCATGGCAGTTTAGTAAAATATTACGAAAAGATGGCTAAAGTTGAAGTAAAACGCTAGCCGATGAAAAAAGGCCGCCTCAATATAGGATTGAGGCGGCCTCCTTTTGATGATATACTAGGATTTATAATTTTCAGCAGTTGTAGAAAGTAACATCAATCTGTCATAGTAAAGCAATTTATTAACAAGAAGGGGATTGCTTCCCTGACGCTCGCAATGACATCCTTTCTCTGTGTTCTCTGTGCCTCTGCGGTTCGGCACCTTTACTTCGTGTTCTTCTTTCTCTTCGCATCTTCGCGTTTCAAAATTGTTTTATTTCTCCCGTCTATTTCTGTGTTTTGTGCTTCTGGTGTGGTTCTATTCTGCTCTAAATGTTCAACCAGAATAGAATAAAAAGATAAAGATGCTGAAAAAATATACCTACTTACTATTGAATTATTTGATGTGCTGTTTTATAATAATACTTACAAGAAATGTACTTGCTACAACTACATATGTTTTCCGAATGAAGTTTGCGGGAGAGTGGCTGTTGTGGCCCGCCGAAGGAGTAAAACTCTCAGGCACTCGGATCACCGAGTAGAACCGTAAGTGGACGGGACTCTGGAGAGACTCTTATACAGGGCGCCGAAGGTGAAATACAGCAACAACCTGTTGCTGACAAATCTCTCAGGCAAAAGGACAGAGACAAAGTCGTATATGCGAGATATGTAGATATCTCTTATATTGTGATGCTGAAAACGCTCTTAGCGGATTCATTTGTTATCCAGAGTCAAATCATTATGTGATTTGACTCTTTTATTTTGTATGTCTATTTCTTTAGAAAGAATAGAAATGGCACACAAATTCTCTTCTTGCCGGATTTGTATTATCTTAGGAGATCTGAGAGTACATTGAAGTTGTATTTCATGCAGCTACACTAAAAAAGGAGAGAAAATAATATGAGAAAATCAGATTTAAAATTCGTAATGGTATCGTTCATAATCGTATTACTGGCTGGAATTTTGACAGGCTGCGGAGCTTCAGCTTCAAAAGACATTAAAATTGGTATATTAAATGAGATGACAGGCGGCAATGCTACCATGGGGACTTCTTCGGCAAATGGGGCGAAATTGGCAATTAAAGAAGCCAATGCTAAAGGTGGTATACTTGGCAAACAAATTCAGCCTGTGATTGCGGATAATAAAAGTGAGCCTTCTGAGTCAGCGAATGCCATGACCAAACTTGTCTCCCAAGATAAAGTGGCAGCAGTAACAGGTACATTTGCCAGTTCTAATGCAATTGCCACTTCCAGTGTGGCGGAAGCGACAAAAATTCCTTTTGTTGCCGTAGGTGCCACCAATCCTAAGGTGACTGTGGATGAGGCAAGTGGTAAGGTAAAGGATTATACTTTTCGTGTATGTTTTATCGATCCCTTTCAAGGAACTGTAGGGGCAAATTTTGCCTTGCATACGCTGCATTTGAATAAGGCAGTAGTATTAGTGGACAATAGCAGCGATTACAGCAAGGGCTTGTCTACTTTCTTCAAAGATGCCTATGCTGAAGGTGGCGGCAGCATTGTAGCCGAAGAGGCCTATTTGCAAAAAGATCAGGATTTTAAAACCATTCTAACAAAAATAAAAGGGCTGAATGCTGAACTTATTTATATTCCCGGTTATTATGAAGAAGTCGGAAAAATCGTGAAGCAGGCTCGTGAACTTGGCATTAACATGCCTATTCTTGGTGGCGATGGCTGGGATTCACCTAAACTGGTGGAGGTTGGAACCAGTACAGCCTTGAACAATACTTATTTCACCAACCATTATTCCGTGGATGACACCAGTGCTGCTTCTCAAGCCTTTGTAGAAGCTTATAAAAAAGAATATGGCCAAGTGCCTGATGCTATGGCTGTGCTAGGCTACGACGCAGCTAATATTGTTATTGATGCTATCAAGCGTGCTAATAGCCTTGAACCTGAAAAAATTCGTGCCTCATTGGCCGAGACCAAAGATTATCCAGCAATTACTGGAAGCACTACTTTAAATGCTACTCATGATGCGGTAAAAAGTGTTGTGATTATTGAAATGAAAGATGGCAAGCAAATGTTTAAGGAGACTGTCAAACCCTAATAAAAGTAGAGCGGCCACGAAAAAAGGGGCTGTCGCACTAAAAAAAGCTCTAAATTAACAAAAGACGGCAACCGACAATAGTCGGAAGCCGTCTTTTGTTGTACAATCAAG
>CAURNS010000022.1:0-40929 GCA_963526485.1 uncultured Pelosinus sp. | reverse complement strand
TTGAAGAATTTGTGCCGGAGGGAATGTATCAGCAGCAGTATTTTCCAAAGCAAGCTCCGCAAATGATGAAAAAACACTTTCCCTTACATTCCTTTGTATTATTGGAATCTTCCTCAATTACTAAAGAGCCAAGTAAAAAGCCTGATTGGAAGATGAAGCAGCATAATCGTGGGGCCATACCAAGCTTATGGGGGGAATATCATGAAATATAGCTTAACAATAACCGCAGAGCATCCCATCATCAAAGGACATATGGTTTATGAAGAACATCTGATGCCGGGATTAGCCTATATTGATATGCTGTATCATTTGGTACGGGATAATATGGGACTGGATTATACGAAACATGGTTTGAAGAAATTATCCATTTACAATCCCTTGATCGTGAGAGAGAACCATCCGGTAAAGCTTGAAATTCGATTCGACATGGTTTCAGGCTATTGGAAAATTACAGTTGAGGGTACGGAAGCAGACGACCTTGGCAATCCACTACCGGCCAAATTGTATATCACGGCTGAATTACATGAAGCCATATCACAATTTGAGGAGCCGATAGATATTGAAGCTATAAAACAGGCAGCCTCCCAGTGTGTAGATATGGAAACGGTGTATGAGGCAGCTAGAAAACGCGGCTTGGTTCATCAAGGAATGATCAAGGCTCAAGGAAAAATTTATTTGACTGATTTCGGGTGTTTGATTGAGATCAAAGTAGCGGATGCTTACAATGAAAAAGAACCAAAGGTTCTTTTTCATCCCGCTCTTATTGATGGTGCCGGAATGGCTGCAGGATTTTCGGTGAGCGAAGGTGATAGCGGAAATAATCAAGAACTGTATATTCCATTGTACTACGAATCCTTTACTTCTATTGAACCCTTGCATACCCGATGCTATGCTTGGGTCAATTCGTCTTCCCTTCGTATGGTTAATGATGTTCGCACCACGGATATTGTATTTTTTAATGCAGCAGGAAAGCAGGTTGCTCGGCTAAATGGAATAACTGCAAAACGGATACGCTTTAAAGAACAGCTTAGCTCCCATTTGAAAAAAGAAACTGCTTTATTCCCTGTTCCAGAAAAAACTGCTTTTGAAGCATCATCTCAATATCAGCTTAAGGCAGCTTCAACACACACCGAAAGCCGCTTACGAAAAATTTTTTCTCAGCACCTTGATCAGCCAGCTTTTGAGATTGATATACACTCAGGTTTCTATGAAATGGGTCTGGAGTCATCTAAGCTGTTGGCTATCGTACATGACATTGAAAACTCCTTTAACCTATCATTAAGTCCGACTTTGTTATTTGAAAATAATAATATCAGAGAATTAATAGATTATTTAAAAATTAAAAAGCACGAAAGCGGCGATGCTGTTTATTTTGAATCTGAGCCTATCGAAAAACCAGACCTTAGCAGGCAGTCCATAGCTTTTGAAGAAAGCAGGATAGGAACAGAACAGAAACAAGCAGCTCAGGGCATTGCGGTCATCGGTTTGTCCGGGCGTTACCCTGGGGCAAGGAATATCCAGGAACTTTGGCAAAACCTCAAAAATGGCAAGGATAGCATCACCGAAATTCCAAAAGATCGCTGGGATCACAGACTGTACTTTGACGAAGATAAAAGCAAGCAAGGAAAAACATATTGCAAGTGGGGAGGCTTTCTAGAAGATGTGGATCAATTTGATCCCTTGTTCTTTAATATTTCACCCAAAGAAGCAGAAATGACAGATCCTATGGACCGTCTTTTCTTAGAAACTGTTTGGAATTTACTGGAAGATAAAGGGTATACGCAAGAAACCTTGCAACACCAATATCAATCTAAGGTTGGGGTTTATGTCGGTGCAATGTATCAGCAATATCATTATTTTAATTCAGATCCAATGACACAATCTATGATTTCAGTTTCTTCCTACAGCTCTATTGCCAATCGTGTTTCCTACTACTTTAATCTCCAGGGGCCTAGTATGGCAATAGATACTGCATGTTCTTCATCGGCCATTGCCATTCATGCAGCCTGTGAAAGTCTAATAAAAGGAGAGTGTCAGTTAGCAATTGCCGGAGGTGTAAATCTCTCCATTCATCCTAATAAATATTTGGGATTGAGCCAGATGCAAATAATTGGCAGCCATCCAAATAGCAGAAGTTTTGGGATTGGGGATGGATTTCTTCCCGCGGAAGGCGTGGGAGCTGTATTGTTAAAGCCGCTTTTTAAAGCAATCCAGGATGGAGATTCCATTCTGGCGATAATTAAATCAACAGCGATCAATCACGGAGGACGCAGTAATGCATTTTACGTTCCCAATCCTAACGCACAAGCGCAGTTGTTCGAAGACAATTTTAAAAAATCTGGGATTGACCCTCGGACAATCAGTTATGTAGAAGCGGCAGCAAATGGAACGGTTTTAGGAGATACTATTGAAATCACTGCCTTACATAAAGCTTTTAAAAAATTTACAGCCGATCAGCAATTTTGTGCAATCGGGTCGGTAAAATCCAATATTGGCCACGCTGAAGCAGCTTCGGGAATCTCTCAGCTTACTAAGGTGATTTTACAAATGCAGCATCAACAACTGGTCCCCACGATTAAGGCGGACCCTCTAAATCCTAATATAAGTTTTGATAACACCCCATTTTATCTGCAGCGAGAACTTCAGGAGTGGAAACGGCCTGTGGTAACAATTGATGGAGATGAACAAGAGGTTCCACGGCGGGCTACGGTTAGTTCTTTTGGGGCAGGGGGATCAAACGCACATTTAATTATCGAAGAATATGCTCCTTTACACGGAGAACCATCTTCGATAACCTGTTCTTCAACACCTCAAATTGTGGTTTTTTCGGCTAAAAGCCAAGAGCAATTAGTGATCGTTGTTGAGCAAATACTTAAAAGTATAGAATTTCAAAAAGATCTTTCTTTAGCGGACCTTGCTTATACTCTCCAAATAGGACGTGAAGCGATGGAAGTCCGATTGGCAATGATAGTCAGCAATCAGGAAGAGCTCATCCAGGGGATGAAGGAGTATCTCAGCAAGAATTCCGAAGTTTTCATACCTGCTTTTAGTGGAGACCTGGAAGGAGATTCTTCAAAGGTTATAAGCCTGCTTTCGGGAAAGGCAGAGCAAGCTGTTTTGCAAGTATTTTTGGCAGAGCAGGATTTTGAAAAAATCGCTATTTATTGGACTCAGGGAGGAAAGGTCCCCTGGAAGCTGCTGCATCAAGGTCAAAGAGTTCACAAAATACCCTTGCCTACCTATCCTTTTGCCCGGCGGCGCTGCTGGATTTCCCAACAAAAGGAGGAATATCAGCAGTCATCCTCTATTCCATATGCTGACGACCAAGATTTGAAGAGAAACCTTACTACCAGTATGGCAGCACAAGAAAACATTCAGGCTTATATTGTACAATTCTTATCACAGGAACTGTATATTCCCCAAGACCAAATCAAGGTAAATAAAAATCTCCAAGGCTATGGTATAGACTCAATTATTATAATGAAACTTATGCGTAATTTTGAAATACGTTTTAAAATCAAAATTACAGGCCGAGAAATGTTAGATCATCAAACAATTGGTGCTATATCATCTCATCTGGCTTATAAACTAAAGGAAATAACTCCTCAAGATGTTGCAGAAGACAATGTGTTGGAAATTAAATCTCCGTCATTGGAGCTGCCAGATTCGCCTGTTGATGGACCAGAACTGAATGCTTTGGAAAAATTTAAACAAGGGGCATTAAGCCTTGAAGAGATAGAGAGCTTGTTAGATAAAGGAGTGATATAGTATGACGCGTCAAGAACTTCTCCTCGCATATAAAGATGGTAAGTTATCGATAGTTGAATTACAAGATCGACTTCATGCCCTCAAGCAGCAGCCTTCCAAGGCGCCTCTTTCAGAAGGTCAGAAAGGCTTGTGGATGTTGCAAAAGGTTTCGCCTGATATGAGTTCGTATAATATTCCGTTATGCTTTTGTATTCATCAGAAACTGGATATTGGGAGATTTAAACAAGCCTGCCGTTTTATTCTGCATCAGTATCCCATCCTTACAAGTGTATTTGGGGAAGAGGATGGCATCCCTTACCAAATGGTTCAGCCATCCCAGCCCCTAGCCTGGCTGCAAGAAGATATTTCCGCACTTGCATCTGACGAAATTCTTCCTTATATCAGGACAAAAACAAAAGAACCATTTTCCCTAGAAAATGGTCCTTTACTGCGGATCCAGCTTTTGTCCCGGTCTGAGCAAGAACACATTGTGCTTATTGTCGTTCATCATATTGTTTTTGATGGAAGTTCCTCCTTACTTCTTGTTAAAACCTTACTAGGAGCATATGGCGATCTTAGCAGTGGAAAGGAGCCGGGAGAAAAGCCCCATTCAACAAACTTCAATGAGTTTGTTGAATGGGAGCAAGGGATGTTATCCAGTAAGGAAGGTGAAGAGCATCGTTCTTACTGGAAACGGCAATTGTCGGGGACATTACCGATACTGGAACTTCCTACCGATAGACCTCGATTTTCCTCGCAAAGCTCACAAGGCGAAACTTATACCAGCTTGCTTTCGCCTGCATTGACTAAAGGAATAAAATCCTTTGCTCAAGCGCAGCATATGAATTTTTCTATTGTTTTACTGGGAATTTTTAAAGTATTGGTATATCGCTATACGGGTTTGGAGGACATTATTGTAGGAATGCCGGCTGTTGGGCGTCCTGCGGAAAGATTTGACTCACAGATCGGTTATTTTATTAATATGCTGCCGATAAGAAGCCAAGTAAGCGATGAACAGTATTTTTCTAAGTTTATTAAAAATTTGCAGCTAACTGTAGTTGATGGATTAGATCATGCAGCCTATCCTTTTCCCGTATTAGTTCGAGAAATAAATGTACCTCGTGGACAGACAAATTCGCCTGTTTTTCAAGTAGCTTTTATCTATCAAAATTTTCTTCAATCATCCAGCCTAAAAGCCATAGAGGAACAAGGTCAAAACTCGTTCCGCATAGCATTTATGGAAGATATTCACCAAGAGGGAGAGTTTGAGCTTGCATTAGAGATTTTTGATCATGGAGACCAATTTACTCTAAATATTATATATGACTCTGATTTATATGATATTTCAACTATTAGACGAATGATGGGACACTATATCAAACTGGCTGAAGGAGTTGTGGGTGATCCAAACTTGACATTAGGAGAATATTCTTTAATGTCAAAAGAGGAACAATCTAAAGTACTTATGGATTGGAATGCGACGGATGCAGACTATCCAAAAGATAAGGCAGTACACCAGCTTTTTGAAGAACAAGTGGAGAAATCGCCAGAGAATATAGCAGCGATATTTGAAGAAAACAGCCTTACTTACCGGCAGCTAAATGATAAAGCCAACCAACTTGCGAGAGTATTGCGAGAAAAAGGCGTGATGCCCAATAGTATGATCGGCATAATGGTAGAGCGATCTTTGGAAATGATTATAGGGATTATGGGGATTGTAAAGGCAGGAGGAGCATATTTACCGATAAGTCCCGATACCCCGGCAGAGCGAATATTATATATGCTAAAAGATAGTGAGGCAAATATAATGCTCACACAAAACCGTTTTATTCATAAAGTTCATTTTGATGGAATAACGATAGATTTAGAAGAGAAAGAGCTGTATGTGGGAGAAAAAGGAAATCTCAAGAATGTAAATTTACCTAGCGACATTGTATATGTGATATATACATCTGGCTCAACAGGCAAGCCTAAGGGAGTAGTGATAGAACATCATTCACTCATAAACAGACTGCATTGGATGCAGAAAAGCTATCCCATTAAGGAAAGTGATACCATTTTGCAAAAAACACCGTATACTTTTGATGTATCGGTGTGGGAATTATTCTGGTGGTATTTGCAGGGTTCCAGAGTATGTTTCCTGAAACCAGGGGATGAAAAAGATCCTAGTAAAATCGCAGATGAAATAGAAAGAAGCAATATAACAACGATGCATTTTGTACCTTCCATGTTAAATGCATTTTTAGAATATATGGAAGCAGACCTAGACTTAAAGAAACTTTCCAGTTTAATACAGGTATTTGCTAGTGGTGAGGCACTTTCATTACAGCAAGTAAAGCGTTTCAACAAGTTACTCTTTGAAAGCAATAATACTAAGCTGATCAATTTATATGGGCCAACCGAAGCAACGATTGATGTATCTTATTTTGACTGCTCACCAGGGGAAGATTTACATGTTATACCTATTGGTAAGCCAATCGACAATAGTAAACTTTATGTTTTGGACAAGAAGAGAAGGCCGCAGCCTGTTGGAATAACCGGAGAATTATATATAGCCGGGGACGGATTGGCAAGAGGATACCTAAATAGGCCGGACCTGACAACAGAAAAATTTGTGTCTGATCCATTTGTGCCTGGACAGAGAATGTATCTGACAGGTGACCTTGCAAGATGGCTGCCTGATGGGAATATAGAATACTTGGGAAGAATAGACCATCAAGTGAAAATCAGAGGTTTCAGAATAGAACTAGGTGAAATCGAAAATAGGCTTCAAAGCTATAAAGCAATAAAAGAAGCGGTAGTAATAACAAAAGAAGGCAAAGAAGGAAGCAAATATCTTTGCGGCTATATTGTTGCACAAGAAGAGATCAATCTAACTGAGGTAAAAGAATATTTATCCAAGGAATTGCCGGAATATATGATACCTGCCTATATAATACAATTAGAAAAAATACCACTTACGTCTAGCGGCAAAGCAGATAGAAAAGCATTGCCTGATCCGGATGGCACCTGCATAACAGTGGGATCAGGATATGAAGCACCTAGAAATGAGATAGAAAACATACTTGTTGAAATATGGCAGGAAGTATTAGAAATTAAAGATATAGGTATAAATGATAACTTCTTTGCTTTGGGAGGGGACTCAATAAAAGCAATACAAGTGATAGCAAGACTGCAGAGACGTAAATTAAAATTGGATGTAAAAAATTTGCTGACAAATCCGGTAATAAAAGAAGTAAACAAATATATAATACGAGGCGTCAACGAACTAGACCAAAGAACTGTAACTGGCCAAGTTGAGCTTACTCCGATTCAGGAATGGTTTTTTGACAAAAAAAATACCAATATACATCATTGGAATCAGGCGGTGATGCTTTATAACAAGCATGGGCTTAACGAAACAGCAATCAGAAAGGTATTTCAAAAGATCGTTGAACATCACGATATTTTAAGGAGTACCTATACTATTAATAAGGAGGAAATAGTACAAACCATAAGGAGCATAAGAGAAGAACTATTTACCCTTAGAGTATATGATTTCACCGATGACGATGATTATGGGCAAAAAATAACGACGGAGTCAAACAATATACAGAGCAGCATTAATATTAACACTGGACCCCTTGTAAAATTAGGCTTATTTAAAACCAAAGAAGGAGATCATCTGCTAATCGTCATACATCACTTGGTAGTAGACGGATTATCATGGAGAATATTGCTGGAAGATTTTCAAATAGCGTATTCTCAAACGATAAGCAATACAGAAATAAAGCTGCCGGAAAAGACAGAGTCCTATATGGTTTGGGCAAAAAAGCTTAAAGAGTATGCAAACAGTAAACAACTTATAAATGAAAGTGGCTATTGGCACGATATAGAAAATACTAAGATAGTACCTCTCCCTAAAGACAACCCAATAATAAAGGATAAAGTGGGAGATAGTGAGATTATAACCAGTACCCTGTCAGATGTTGAAACCGAGTCACTCCTAAGACAAGTAAATACAGCTTATAATACCGAAATAAATGATATATTGCTTACAGCATTAGGGTTGGCATTTAAAGAATGGTCAGGAATAGAAAAGGTACTGATCAACTTAGAAGGCCATGGGAGAGAACAAGATTTTCTCAATATAAATATAGCAAGAACAGTAGGATGGTTTACATCTATATATCCGGTAATATTAGACTTTACACAGACAGACGAGATATCTCAGCAAATAATAAGGATAAAAGAAAATCTTAGACAAATACCGCAAAAGGGAATCGGTTACGGTATATCCAGATACCTTACATCCTCTGCGATCCAAGGAGGAGCAAGCCTTAATCGAGAGCCGGAAGTCATTTTTAATTACCTGGGACAGTTTGACCAAGACATAAATAAAGAAGTCTTTGAATTATCTCACTTCCCTTCAGGAAGTAATGTAAGCGAGGACTCAGAAAGAAGCAATGCTTTAGATATAATTGGAGTTATTGTAAATGGAAAGCTTAGTATATCCTTCAATTACAATAAGCATGAATATGATAAAAATACAATACAAAAACTTTCTAACAGCTTCAATAAAAATTTGAAAAATATCATAGAGCATTGTATTAAGAAAGAAGAAGTACATATTACGCCAAGCGATACGACTGCCAACAAAATTGATTTAGAAGAGTTCGATAAAATATTAAAGGAATACCAAAATAATCTAGCATGAAAAACATTAAATGGGAGGAGTATCAAGTTGGATAAAAACAATATAAAAGACATTTATCCCTTGTCCCCTATGCAGCATGGTATATTGTTCCATACCTTAGCAGACGAGAGTTTAGGAATGTATTTTGAACAAATAGCCATTACATTATCAGGCCAAATAGATCTAGACTTATTTCAAAAGAGTTTTAATGCTGTTATTAAAGAGTACGATGTTTTAAGAACCATGTTTATTTACAAAAATGTCAAAAAGCCGGTTCAGTTAGTATTAAAAGATAGAAAAACTGATATACGTTTTGAAGACATTTCAACCAAAGCGGGCCTAGAAAAAACGGAATATATAGAGAAATTTAAAAAGCAGGATATGGAAAAAGGTTTTGATCTGTCCAGGGATATTCTTATAAGAATGTCGATAATTAAAACTGATGAAAGAAGCTGTGAAATAATAGTAAGCTTTCATCACATAATTATGGACGGATGGTCCTTAGGGGTAATCATAAAAGATATTTTGGCGAACTATGAATTACTGAAAGATAAAAAAGAGTTAAAGATAATAGACGCAAAGCCTTATAGCGATTTTATTAAATGGATTGAAAATCAGGAAATCGAAGAGGGCTTTTCCTATTGGAAGAAGCATTTAGAAGGATATGAGCAAAAGGCGGAAATCCCTTATTCTCTTAAAAGAAAGATTGAGGACCATAGCTATACTTTAGGAGAAACCGCATTTACCTTAAGTGAGGACTTAACAAATAGACTAACAGTGCTGGCAAAACAAAAGGGAACAACAGTAAATACATTATTTCAGATCGCCTGGGGAATGCTGCTCCATATATATAACTACACAGAAGACGTAGTTTTTGGATTAGTGGTATCAGGCAGACCCTCGGAAATTGAGGGTATAGAAACTATGGTAGGGCTGTTTATCAATACCATTCCGGTAAGGATGAAATTTGAACACAGCTGCACTTTAAATGAAATAATAGAGCAAATAAGAGACAATCTTTTTGAATCTACAAAGTATGATTATTTGCCCCTTGCTAAAATACAGGCAAATACTGAATTAAAGAGAGATTTAATAAACCATATAATGATATATGAAAATTATCCTATAGCAAAAGAAGCAACAAATGCTAAAACAAATCCAGAATGGAAACTTGAGATTGAAAAATTCGAGATGTCAGAGCGGACGAACTATAATTTTAATATATTTGTGATGCCAGGCACAGAAATGGCTATCAAGTTTGCATACAATACCATGGTTTATGACAGTACTCAGATAAAGAATATTGAGGGACATTTCAAGAAAATTCTACAGCAGATGGCAGATAATCCGGGAAAAAAATTAGAATTGATTGAAATATTACAAGAGGAAGAAAAGGCACAAATACTTGAACAATTAAATAATACAAAAGCATCCTACCCCAATAAGACGATCCATCAGCTCTTCGAAGAACAAGTTGGGAAAACACCAGATCAAATTGCAGTGGTATTTGAAGAAAATAGCTTGACTTATAAGCAACTGAACAATTGTGCAAATCAGCTTGCAAAAGTACTGCGAGAAAAAGGCGTAAAGCCAAATCGTATTGTCGGTATAATGGTAGAGCGATCTCTGGAAATGATCATTGGGATGCTTGGAATTTTAAAGGCAGGAGGAACATATTTGCCTATAAGCCCTGATTATCCTGATGAAAGAGTTACATATATGTTAGAAGATAGCCAAGCTGAAATTATGCTTACCCAAAGCAGCATTGCTGCCGGATTTACGTTTAAAGGTGAAAAAATTACAATAGATAACGGGGCATCCTATACAGCAGATATTGAAAATTTGACAGTAATCAACAAAAAAACAGATTTAGCTTATGTAATGTATACATCCGGAACAACAGGAAAACCCAAAGGGGTAATGATTCCCCACAAAGCTTTGACGAATTTTCTTATCTCCATGGGAAACAAACCGGGCTTAATTTCACAAGATAAACTACTTGCGGTAACAACATATTGCTTTGATATTGCAGGTTTGGAATTATTTTTACCTCTTATTACCGGTGCTCAATGTTTCATCTGTGACTCAGAAAAAGCAAGAGATGTAGAAAAACTGAAAAAGGAAATTCAAAAAATAAAACCAACAATTATGCAGGCAACCCCTGTTACGTGGACAATGCTCTGCCAAGCTGGCTGGAAGAATGAAGAAAAATTAAAAATCCTTTGTGGCGGAGAAGCACTTCCTGAAAAATTAAAACAATTTTTTATAGAAACGAATAGTGAAGCATGGAATGTGTTTGGTCCGACAGAAACAACCATTTGGTCTACCATCCAACTGATTAAAGAAGATGAACCCATTACCATTGGTAAACCTATAGCCAATACCCAAATATATGTCCTTGGTAAAAATTCGAAGCCTGTTCCTATCGGGATACCAGGTGAACTGTATATAGCTGGTGACGGACTGGCGAAAGGATACTTAAATAAACCAGAGCTGACAGCAGAAAAATTCATTAGCAATCCATTTCATAAAGGCACAAAACTTTATAAAACAGGCGATTTAGCTCGGTGGCTTCCTGATGGCAATATTGAATTCTTAGGACGTATTGATCATCAAGTAAAAATACGCGGATTTCGTATTGAACTTGGTGAAATTGAAAGCCAACTCAACAAGCATCAAGAGATACAAGATGGTGTTGTAGTTGTGAAAGAACAGGATGGAATTAAGCAACTTATTGCTTATTATGTTCGCAGCCATAATGACGATAAAACATTATTGGATGTGCAAATAATAAGAGATTTTTTGAAAATCACTCTACCTAGTTATATGATTCCTGGTATATTTGTGGAACTGGAAGCAATTCCCTTAACCTCCAACGGAAAAGTAGATAGAAAAGATTTAATGAAACGAAAAGTTATAATTGAGGGAAAAAGAAAAGAATCTCTGCCTGAATCGGCAATAGAAGCTAAAGTTTTAGCAATCTGGCAAGAAGTTCTTAAAATCGCAGATATAAATACAGAAGAAGGCTTTTTCGAAGTGGGAGGAGACTCTTTATCAGCAGTAAGTGTATCCGAGAAGATTAAAAATGAGCTGAATTGTGATTTCAATGTTACGACATTATTCAAGTATCCTAATATTAAAGAAATCAGCAACTATATTACAGAAGCAAGAGAGAAAACTGCTGAAGATACGGTTGAATTTAAGGAAGAGGCAACCTCCAAGGAAGGTTCATATGACCCATCAACGTTGGAAAAGGATATTAAGGTACTGGCAGTACCGGACTATTATGGAGAATGCTTGGCAATAGTCGGCATTTCTTGCCAGGTTCCAGGTGCAAAAAACCATTATGAATTTTGGGAAAATTTAAAGCAAGGCAAAGAAAGTACTAAATTTTTCTCGAAGGAAGAACTTTACGCCTTAAATCTTCCAGAAGAAATTGTTGAAAATCCTGATTATATTGCTGTGCAATCAGCAATCGAAGGAAAAGATCTGTTTGATCCTGGATTCTTCAATATATCTCCGCGAGAAGCGGCATTTATGGATCCTCAGCTGAGATTTTTGCTGCTGCATTCATGGAAAGCCCTGGAGGATGCAGGTTATGTTCCCGGGCAGATCCCTGAGACAGGTGTGTTTATGTCTGCTAGTAATAATTTTTATCAAGCGGCAGCAATGACTCATTCAACCACACAAGTAATAAAAAATGTAAATGAATATATGGGGTGGGTTTTAGGGCAAGGCGGCACTATTCCTACCATGATTTCTTATAAATTGGGGCTAAAAGGCCCCAGTTTCTTTTTACATTCTAATTGTTCCTCCTCCTTGGTCGGATTATATTCAGCTTACCACAGTCTCATGTCGCGGGAAGTAAAGTATGCTCTGGTTGGAGCAGCCACCATATCAGCTGCAGCCAATCTGGGATATGTGCATCAACATGGATTAAATTTTTCCAGTGATGGACATATAAAAACCTTCGATACTGCTGCCGATGGGATGATAGGAGGCGAGGGGGCTGCTGTAATTCTCCTTAAAAGGGCAGATGATGCTGTTAAAGATGGAGACCATATTTATGCCATTCTTAGAGGAATTGGTATAAATAATGATGGGGCAGATAAAGTGGGCTTTTATGCTCCCAGCATTAAAGGCCAGGTTGATGTAATTGAAAAAGTATTGGAAGCCAAAAAAATCAATCCCGAATCAATTGGTTATGTCGAGGCTCATGGTACTGGAACCAAAATAGGAGATTCTATAGAATTCGCCGCGTTGAATGAAGCGTATCGAAAATATACAAACAAAAGGCAGTTTTGTGGACTGGGGTCAGTCAAAACTAATATAGGACATTTGGATACTGCCGCAGGTTTGGCTGGATGCATTAAAGTTGCAATGCTTTTACAAAATAATGAAATTCCGCCAACTATAAATTACAAAGACCCAAATCCCATATTTGACTTAGATAATTCGCCCTTTTACATTGTTGATAAACTGAAAAAATGGGAACAAAATACTACTCCACATCGAGCTGCATTAAGTTCATTTGGCGTAGGAGGAACGAATACTCATTTAATCTTTGAACAATATCCGCTGGCTGAATCTTTGCCAGAAGCTGGTCCAGGCCATGAACACATGAGTGCGGCCATTGTACCTCTATCAGCCCAAAATAATGAAATACTCAGATCTTACGCTAAAGAACTATTTGATTTTCTAATCCAAACTTCGTCAGTTAACGTGGAGCTCAACCTAGCTGATCTGGCCTACACCTTGCAGGTCGGCAGAGAGGCGATGGAGAGCAGAGTCATCTTTATTGTCAATAGTAAGGAAGAATTAACTGAGAAGTTAAAAGAATTCATTAATGAGCAGGAAATTATCAAGGGGAGTTTTAGAGGCAACAGAAAAAGCACAAGAGATGTTGCTAATTTATTCAAATTTGAGGAAGATCCTAAAGAATTAATTGATAATTGGTTTTCAGAAAAAAATGTTAAAAAAATCGGGGAGTTTTGGGTTGCGGGTCTGAAGTTTGATTGGAACAAACTATATGGTGATAGTAAACCTCATCGAGTCAGTTTACCCACGTACCCATTCATTGGAAAACGTCACTGGATAACGTCATTAAAGGAAGATGCTAACCGTAAAATAAAATCAGATCAGTCAGGCTTAATTTCACAATCACAGCAAACAGGGCCTGCTCATCAGGCAATCGTGGAAATGGCAGATATGCAATCCTCTCTAATCAAAAAGGAATCAATCGTTACTGACATACCTGATAAGCCGACAGGAATTTCTTTGCAGTCTTTGTCAGATAGTCAAATTAGTAAACCAGTTGGTCAAGCCCAACAAGCAGTTGTATTATCCTTAACAAGTACTTCACGATTACAGCCTAGAAGCAGTTTGAAAACGGAAAATTATGATCATATAGAACCATTGCCGGAAATGTTAACAGTAAGTTTGTCAGAATTTTCAAATATAAAACAAAATTCTTTTGAGCCAATCGCTGCAACCCCACAGGTTAAGAAGTCCGAGAGCTATATCTCAGCAGAAACATTGCGGGAGGAACTGACAGTAAGCTTGGCAGAAGCCCTGTATATGGAACGGAGTGAGATCGACATTGACAAAAAGTTCATTGATCTGGGACTGGATTCAATTATCGGCGTCGAGTGGGTTAAGGTGCTCAACAAACAATATGGTACGGGAATTCCAGCCACGAAAGTATATGATTACCCGAGTATTCGTGAATTTGCCGGTTTCCTGGAAGCAGAAATAAGTCAGCAAAGAGAGCCGAGCCGCAGCAATTCTTGGGAGCCGGAACCATTGGCCGTGAAAAGCCCGGCTGCAGCCATTGAGCTGGCGGCAATAACCAGGTCAAACTCTCCATCTGAACCGGTAGGCGTTTTCGTACAGACTAAGCCGCCGCGAGGTCATATCTCGGCAGAAACATTGCAGGAGGAACTGACAGCAAGTTTGGCAGATGCCCTGTATATGGAACGGAGTGAGATCGACATTGACAGAAAGTTTATTGATCTGGGGCTGGATTCAATTATCGGTGTCGAATGGGTTAAGGTGCTCAACAAACAATATGGTACGGGAATTCCAGCCACGAAAGTATATGATTACCCGAGTATTCGTGAATTTGCCGGTTTTCTGGAAGCGGAAATAAGTCAGCAAAGAGAGCCGAGCCGCAGCAATTCTTGGGAACCGGAACCATTGGCCGTGAAAAGCCTGGCAGCAGCCATTGAGCTGACAACAATAACCAGGCCGAACTCTCCATCTGAGCCAGTAGGCGTTTTCGTACAGACTAAGCCGCCGCCAGGTCATATCTCGGCAGAAACATTGCAGGAGGAACTGACAGCAAGTTTGGCAGATGCCCTGTATATGGAACGGAGTGAGATCGACATTGACAAAAAGTTCATTGATCTGGGACTGGATTCAATTATCGGCGTCGAGTGGGTTAAGGTGCTCAACAAACAATATGGTACGGGAATTCCAGCCACGAAAGTATATGATTACCCGAGTATTCGTGAATTTGCCGGTTTCCTGGAAGCGGAAATAAGTCAGCAAAGAGAGCCGGGCTTCAGCAATTCTTGGGAGCCGGAACCATTGGCCGTGAAAAGCCCGGCAGCAGCCATTGAGCTGACGGCAATAACCAGGCCCAACTCTCCATCTGAGCCAGTAGGCGTTTTTGTACAGACTAAGCCGTTACCAGGTCATATCTCGGCAGAATCATTGCAGGAAGAACTGACAGCAAGTTTGGCAGAAGCCCTGTATATGGAACGGAGTGAGATCGACATTGACAGAAAGTTTATTGATCTGGGGCTGGATTCAATTATCGGTGTCGAATGGGTTAAGGTACTCAACAAACAATATGGTACCTCGATTGCAGCAACCAAAGTGTATGATTACCCAAGTATCCGCGAATTTGCCGATTTCTTAGAAAAAGGATTGCATATTTCAACTCCATCTCTTTCCTTCGATGAAATACTAAGTCAAGTATATCAGGGGACTTTAGATGCCAAGCTTGCCGCTGTCCTTCTTCAACAATTGAAGTAGGAATAGAATTATACACGAAGGATATTATTAAGTTAGGATTTTCAAAGGAGGATTATTTATGGATTATGAAGAGATTCTGCAGGCACTGCAAGCAAGAAAGATCAATCCTGCAGATGCCAAAAAAGAATTAACTTTACAAGATATGGTACCTGGGCAATTTCCATCGCTCCATTCATCTGGAATATCCAATACATCAACCTTTCCCTCGCAGTCGCCAAATCAGATACAACTGCAGTCAGTAAAAAATGAAGAGACAGCCAGAAAAACGGCAACCTTGCCCCCAAAAAAAATAAGCGCTAAGGAAGCGATTGCTACCACTATTCCTCAAATTTATTCAGAATCATCGGATGGCAGAGAAGCCATAGCAATTGTGGGAATGTCTGGAAGGTATCCTGAATCAAATAATCTGAGCCAATATTGGGAGAATCTGTTTAATGCCAGAAACTCGATCAAGGAAATACCTAAGTCTCGATGGGACGTGAGTCAATATTATGACCCACGGCCTTATCAGAGGGGGAAGGTATATTGTAAATGGCTGGGAATGTTAGATGATGTAGAGTATTTCGATCCATTATTTTTTAATATCTCTCCGGCGGAAGCCGAAGGGATGGATCCGCAGCATCGTCTTTTTTTACAAGAAGGATATAAGGCCTTTGAAGATGCCGGTTTTAACTGCCAGTCATTGAATAACAAAAATTGCGGTGTATACCTTGGGATCATGAATAGTGAGTATGGCATGATGATATTGCAAAGTCAAGCTGTCGAAAATGTTGGATTAACGGATCACAATTACGCTATTGCGGCAGCGCGACTCCCTTATTTCCTTAATCTTAAAGGACCTGCCATACCAATTGATACAGCGTGCTCCTCCTCTTTGGTGGCGACTCATTTAGCGTGCCAGGCATTATCAGCCAATGAGATTGATATGGCCTTAGTTGGAGGAGTAACTCTATACCTTATACCAGAGTCATATATTGGTATGTGCGCAGCTGGCATGCTATCACCAGAGGGACAGTGCAAAACCTTTGATAATGGTGCCAATGGGTTTGTTCCCGGAGAAGGCGTTGGCACTTTGGTACTAAAAAGACTAAAAGACGCTGAAGCAGATAGTGATCATATTTATGGCGTTATCATCGGATCAGGAATCAATCAGGATGGTAAAACAAATGGAATTACCGCTCCCAGTGCCAAAAGTCAAATGGAATTGGTAAGGAGTATATATGATAAGCACAACATAAATCCGGAAAGCATCAGTTATGTAGAAATGCATGGGACTGGAACTAAGCTAGGCGATCCTATTGAACTGGATGCATTATCAACGGTTTTTAAAGAAAAAACAAAGAAAAAGAATTATTGTGCTATCGGTTCTGTGAAAAGCAACATTGGGCATACCTCCGCCGCAGCTGGTGTGGCCAGTATCCAAAAGGTACTATCTTGTCTGCAGCACAAAAAACTGGTGCCAACATTAAACTTTAAAGTGCCGAATGAACATTTTAATTTTAAAGAATCTCCGTTTTATGTGAATACTGAAACCCGGTCCTGGGAAGCTAGTCCAGGCATTCCACGGCGTGCTTGCATAAGTGCCTTTGGCTTTAGCGGGACAAATGCACATGTTGTCATCGAAGAATATCTTCCTCAAAATGCTGCTGATACCACCCCCAGTTTGAGCGATACAAATAACCCCATCTTGTTTGTATTATCCGCCAAAACTAAGGAGCAATTAAGAGTCTATGCGGAATGCATGAGGAACTGGATAGCATCACAGGAAGATATAAACCTGGCGGATATGGCTTATACCCTTCAGATAGGCCGGGAGGCCATGGACTACCGCTTGGCATTTTTGGCGGATTCCCAAGAAGTGCTGCTAAAAACGATAACAAATTTTATTGATAACAAATCAATGGGAGGCATTCTAACCGATCAAGTGAAAAAAGGCAAGAATGAAGCAGCCGTCTTTGAAACGGATGAAGATGCCGTATCCTTGCTGCAGACCTGGTTTCTAAAAAGAAGGTTCAAAAAAATTGCAGAATTATGGGTAAAGGGATTAAACGTAGATTGGAATCTGCTTTACGGCGAAACTAAACCTCACCGCATCAGCCTGCCTACGTATCCCTTTGCCAGAGAACGCCATTGGGCGGTTAAGGACGATAGCCGGCCTATAAGCAATACCATCATAACCCGGGCACCTGCAGCCGCTCTTCATCCCCTGCTGCAGGAAAATACCTCGGATTTTACTGAGCAGCGGTTTAGTTCGACCTTTACTGGTGAGGAGTTCTTCCTGAAGGATCATGTAGTTAAAGGGCAGCGGATTTTGCCTGGAGTGGCGTATCTGGAAATGATCCGGGAGGCAGTCGATCAGGCGACAGGGGCTTGGAAAGAAGGACAGATTGGGATCCAGCTCAAAAACGTAGTCTGGTCCAGATCTATTGCGGTAGAGGATCAACCCCTTAAGGTTCACATTGGACTTTTTCCGGAAGACAATGACCAGATGATTGCTTATGAAATCTATAGTGAGTCTGCGGCTGATGACGGTGAGCCGGTAGTGCACAGCCAAGGCAGCGCAATGCTATGTTCAACAGAGAAAATTCCCGCTTTGGATCTTAAGGACTTACAGGCTAAGTGCAGTAAAGGCAGTCTTTCCGCCGCTTCATGCTACGAGATCTTTAAAGGGATGGGTCTTGATTATGGTCCGGGGCACCAGGGAATTGAGATAGTGCATGCAGGTTCCGGCCAAGTGTTGGCTAAACTTTCCTTGCCTGCCTCAGTAGCTAATACGCAAGATCAATTTATTCTGCATCCCAGTTTGCTGGATTCGGCCTTGCAGGCCTCAATCGGTTTTATGCTGCTTGCAGAAAGTGAAGGCAGCACAGCTTCATTCAAACCGGCTGTACCCTTCGCGCTGGACGACCTTACGGTATTTAGTAAATGTACTTGCAGTATGTGGGCTTTGATTAGATATGGAGAGGACAGTGCCCTCAAGGATAAAGTACAGAAATTTGATATTGATCTATGTGACGAGCACGGAAAGGTTTGTGTGCAGCTTAAAGGGTATTCAACAAGAGTGCTGGAAGGCGCAGAGGATTCGCCAGCGGTCCCAGAAAAGTTGGAGACACTTATTCTGAAACCTCTCTGGCAGGAACAAGCTGCAGAACAAGAGGATTCCGTTACCGATTATATCCAGCATCTAGTGATTCTTTGCGAACAAGGTAAGATTTCCCGGGAAAGTGTCGAAACTCGCATACCCGGAGTACGCTGTCTCACCTTAGCCCTTGAACAGCAAAGTATAGAGGAACGTTTCTCAGCTTACGCGGCTCAAGTTTTCGAAGAAATCCAAAATATTCTTAAAGAGAAACCTAAGGGAAAAGTTTTAATACAAATTGTAATTTCCTCTCAGAATGAAGCACAGCTCTGCTGCGGCCTCAGCGGAATGCTGAAAACTGTCTCGTTGGAAAATCCCCTATTAATAGGCCAAATGATTGAAGTAGGACATGGGGAAGATGCAGAAAGTATAACCGAAAAACTGCAAGAGAACGGCCGCTATCCCCTTGTTAAACAAATTGGTTATCAGGACGGCAAGCGCCTGATTGCCAGTTGGAGAGAAGTGGAAACTTCACCGACAGCATTAAAAGTCCCCTGGAAAGATCAGGGGGTTTATTTAATTAGTGGCGGTGCCGGTGGTCTGGGACTCATTTTCGCGGAAGAAATTGCTCATAAAGTCAAGGATACAACCTTGATTCTTACTGGGCGATCCTTGCTTAATGAAGCGCAGCAAGCCAGGCTTAAGGCGTTGGAAGCCTTGGGGGCCCGCGTCATCTACCGACAAATTGATGTCACCCATAAGAAAGCTGTAGATGGTTTAGTCCAAGAGATTCGGACTGATTTTGGCGGTATTCATGGTATCATCCATAGCGCGGGTGTGATAAAAGATAATTTTATTATTAAAAAGACGAAAGAGGAGCTTTTAGAGGTGCTGGCGCCAAAGGTTACAGGCCTCGTATATCTGGATCAGGCCAGTAAGGATCAGCCACTTGACTTTTTTATCCTCTTTTCTTCTGCTGCGGGAGTTGTCGGCAGCCCAGGTCAGGTCGACTATGCAGCTGCCAATGCCTTTATGAATGCCTACGCAAAGTATCGCAGTTCTCTGGTGGCATCCAAGCAGCGCCGAGGTCAAACCCTGTCGATCAGTTGGCCGCTTTGGCAAGAGGGCGGAATGCATATTGATGCTCAAACCGAAAAGATAATGAGGCAAAATACCGGTATGGCTGCTATACAGACAGCAACTGGCATTCAAGCTTTGTATCAAGGCTTAGCTTCTGGTCTGGATCAGCTCTTGGTGATAGAAGGTGAACGCCAAGGGCTTGAGGCAGCATTCTGCAAACAACAGAACGAAACACCATCCTTAAAAGCGCCTTATACCTTAGAAAAAAGCAAAGCTGTATCGGCTATTGATCAAAATTCGCTCCCGGAAAAGGCCGTGAATTACTTCAAAAAGTTATTGTCTTCCGTCATTAAGCTGCCGGCGCACCGCATTGAAGCAGATGCTCCCATGGAACAATATGGGATTGATTCCATCATGACCACGCAAATGACGAACCAATTGGAAAAAATATTCGGTTCATTGTCAAAAACCTTATTCTTTGAATACCAAAACATTAAAGAGTTAACCGGATATTTCCTCGAAAACTATCGCGATCAGCTGACAGAATTATTAGGACTTGAGGAGAAAACAGCTGTACCCGCCAAGCAGCCTCAGAATTTTGAAATAGTGACGGATATGGGAAAAATGACCGTTGGCAGCCGTCGGCGCCGTCCGCGTTTTGCATCGGTATGTGTGGAAGTTCGGGAAGAGAAAACAGCCTCGGACATTGCCATAATTGGTGTGTCCGGACGGTATCCTCAAGCAAGGAATATCCGTGAATTTTGGGAAAACTTGCGGGACGGAAAAGATTGTATCACCGAAATTCCTAAAGACCGCTGGGATCACAGTTTGTACTTTGATGAAGACAAAAATAAATCAGGGAAAACCTACAGCAAGTGGGGCGGGTTTTTAAATGGTGTGGACCAATTTGATCCGCAATTTTTCAATATTTCACCCCGTGAAGCGGTATTTATGGATCCTCAGGAACGTTTGTTTCTAGAGTGTGTCTATGAAACTATGGAGGATGCGGGATATACTCGTGAAGCTCTTGGCGAAAACCAGAGCTTTAGCTTGGGAGGCAATGTCGGGGTCTATGTAGGTGTTATGTACGAAGAGTATCAGCTCTACGGAGCTCAGGCACAGAGCCAGGGCAGACAGGTAGCTCTTGGCGGGAATCCGGCAACAATAGCCAATCGGGTGTCCTATTTCTGCAATTTCCATGGCCCTAGCATGTCCGTGAATACCATGTGTTCTTCCTCTCTAACCGCGATTCATCTGGCTTGTCATAGCCTGCAGCGAGGAGAGTGCAAGCTGGCGATTGCGGGCGGTGTCAATGTCTCTGTACATCCTAACAAATATCTGCTACTCGGACAGGGCAAGTTTGTATCAAGTAAGGGCAGATGTGAAAGTTTTGGGCAAGGAGGCGACGGCTATGTGCCGGGAGAAGGCGTGGGGGCGCTGCTGCTAAAACCGCTGGCTAGAGCCGTGGCTGATGGAGATCAAATTTATGGCATCATCAAAGGTACCGCTGTCAATCATGGCGGGAAAACGAATGGCTATACTGTTCCCAACCCTAATGCTCAGGCAGAAGTAATCGAACAAGCTTTTATGCAGGCCGGAGTGGATGTTAGGACACTCAGTTATCTGGAAGCTCACGGCACCGGAACTTCCTTGGGAGATCCAATTGAAATTACGGGTTTGACGAAGGCTTTCCAGAAACACACTAAAGATAAACAGTTCTGCGCTATCGGCTCAGCCAAGTCGAACATTGGGCATTGTGAGAGCGCGGCAGGTATTGCCGGGGTGACAAAAGTATTACTGCAGCTTAAATATCGCCAATTGACTCCCTCCTTGCATTCTCAGATTCTGAATCCCAATATTGACTTTGCCAATACTCCGTTCATAGTTCAGCAAGAACTTGCGGAATGGAAACGGCCCGTAATTGAGCAAGCTGGAAAAGTCAAAGAATATAAACGGATTGCGGGCATCTCGTCTTTTGGAGCGGGAGGTGCTAATGCTCATGTGGTGATTGAAGAATATGTTCCTCTAGCAGCGGAACAGTCTCAAATCATAGTTAGCCCTCAGAACCCAGTAGTGATTGTATTGTCTGCTAAGAATGAAGAGCGGCTTCAGGAACAGGCCAAACAATTATTAACTGCTATCAAAATGCAGCAGTTAATCAACGTAAGCTTGGCTGACGTGGCTTACACCCTCCAAATTGGCCGTGAAGCTATGGAAGAGCGTCTGGCGATAGTCACGGGATCAATTAAAGAACTGGAAGAAAAATTGGACAGTTTCTTGAAAGGTCAGGATGATATTGAAGACTTCTATCGAGGGCAGGTCAAGCGTCATAAGGAGATGTTAGCTTTTTTTGCCGAAGATGAAGATATGACAAAAACGCTTGATGCTTGGATTGCTAAGGGGAAATATGCAAAGCTTCTAGACCTGTGGGTCAAGGGATTGGCGCTTGACTGGAATAAGCTGTATGACGATAACAAGCCTCATCGTACCAGTCTGCCTACTTATCCATTTATCAGGGACAGTTATTGGTTCCCTGATTTTGAGAGGCAGCTGGTCAGTAAAACGGAAGAAACGAATGCAGTAAGTAAGAATATCTCTTCTATTGCGACACTTCCGCAGCAGTCTTTGCCGCTCAGTATCGTACAAGGACCGACGATATCGACCATAGCCGATAAACCCGGCGAAATTTCTTTAACATCGCTGTCAAACAGTCCAATAGTAACCACTAAACAAGCGGTGCAATCTCCGGCAATTCAATTAATGCCAATCAATCCTCCTTCATTGTCAGAAAGCAATATTTTGCCGATAGCCAATGAAGCTAAACCGAGTCTGCAAATTCAAACCAACGTTTCGGTGGAATCTTTACAGGAAGAACTGACAGTAAGTTTAACCGAAGCCTTATATATGAAGCGGAGTGATATGGACGTTGATTCCAAATTTATAGATCTGGGAATGGATTCGATTATCGGCGTGGAATGGATTCAAAAGATTAATAGCCGATACGGAACCTCAATTGCAGCAAATAAAGTTTATGACTATCCAACAATTACTGAATTTGCTGGTTATTTAAAACTGGAACTCACGAAACAAGGTGACAGAATTGTAAGTAATTCAATGGTTACAGTACCCGTTCTCCCGTCGTCTGAATCCATTCATACTTCCCTGCAGCTAAATCCAATTCAATCACTGGAAGCTTTACAGGAAGAACTGGCAGCAAGCTTAGCTAAAGCCTTGTATATGAAACGCAGTGATATGGATATTGATACCAAATTTATCGATTTAGGGGTGGATTCGATTATTGGCGTGGAATGGATTCAGATGATCAATAGTCGATACAGAACTTCAATCGCAGCAAATAAAGTTTATGACTATCCAACCATTAGTGAATTCGCGGCATTTATGGAAAAAGAATTGCTTAAATCAACCCCAGCTCTTTCCTTAGAGGAGGTACTGCAGCAGCTGCATAAGGGGACTTTGGATATGGATCAGGCTGATCACCTAATAAATCGTTTTCTATAAAGAAGTAAAATGAACAAAAAGAAAGTATCGAGATTTATGGTCACCACAGCTGAGAGTTAGCTATGTCCTGAAGTAGACTGTTCACCGGTTGACAGATCTGAGTGCAAATTGTGGGGATGATTATGGGTTTTGCCGGTGAACATGCTTTAAAGTTTTAATAACTATATTTGAGCGGGATCCATAACCGCCGCTTTGTTTATAAAAATAGAAATAAAATAAAAATTAAAGGGAGAGAAAAGTATGATTACTGCTGGAATTGAAGCGATGAATGCCTTTGGAGGTACAGCTTATGTAGATGTGATGGAATTAGCCAGACATCGTAAATTAGATACCACAAGGTTTGAAAATCTACTAATGAAAGAAAAGGCTGTAGCCTTACCTTATGAAGATCCAATTACTTACGGGGTTAATGCAGCAAAACCAATCATAGATTCCCTTTCTGAAGCCGAGAAAAATCGGATTGAACTCCTGATAACCTGCACGGAATCAGGGATTGATTTTGGAAAATCTCTGAGCACTTATATTCATCATTATTTGGGATTAAATCGTAACTGCCGTTTATTTGAACTTAAAAACGCTTGTTATTCAGGAGTTGCCGGATTACAGATGGCTGTGAATTTTATTTTGTCACAAGCTTCTCCAGGAGCCAAAGCCTTGGTAGTTGCGACGGATATTTCTCGGTTTATTGCAGAAGAAGGCGGGGAAATGACTGCGGACTGGTCTTATGCAGAACCCAGTTCGGGTGCAGGGGCTGTGGCGGTTTTAGTTGGTGAAAATCCGGATGTATTGCAAATAGACGTAGGTGCCAATGGATACTATGGCTATGAGGTAATGGATACTTGCCGTCCTACTCCTGATAGTGAAGCTGGGGATGCAGATTTATCCTTGCTTTCCTATTTAGATTGTTGTGAGAACGCCTTTCTGGAATATAAAAAGCGAGTGACAGGCGTAGACTATCAAACAACATTCCAGTATCTTGCCTTTCATACTCCCTTTGGCGGTATGGTGAAGGGAGCACATCGAACCATGATGCGGAAGATGACCAAAGCCAAACCCCCTGAGATCGAAGCCGATTTCAAACAGCGGGTGACGCCGGGAATGGTCTACTGCCAACGTGTGGGAAATATTATGGGGGCTACTGCGCTGCTGTCTCTGGTAAGTACCATCGATAATGGCCAATTTAATTCTTCAAAGCGAATAGGATGTTTTTCTTACGGATCCGGTTGTTGTTCTGAATTCTTCAGCGGAGTAACGACGCCTCAAGGTCAGGAACGTCTGCGACGGTTTGGGGTTGAGAGACAATTGAATGAACGTTATCAATTATCCATGGCTGAATATGATGCAAACTTATATGGGAGTAGTGCAATGAAATTCGGTACCCGAAATATTAAACTGGACTTAGATTTTCTTCCTGGGGTAGTGGCCTCATGCCAAGGAAAAGGGCGGTTATTCCTGGATGAAATTAAAGAATTTCATCGTGAATACAGGTGGATCTAATGAATTATCAAACGATTAAAGTTCGCTTTCAAGAATCAATTTGTTTTTTGCAATTTAACCGACCTGAGGCCAATAATACAATTAATGATCTGCTGATTGAAGAATGTCACCATGTACTGGCAATGTGCGAAGAGGCCATTACAGTCGTAGTATTGGAAGGGTCGCCGGAAGTATTTTGCTTTGGAGCTGATTTTCAAGGAATACACCAAAGAATGCCAGGAAGGAGTGGTAGTTCACATCCAAGCAGCACAAAAACTTCGGAACCAATGTATGACCTATGGTTGAAATTGGCTAATGGACCGTTCATAACCATTTCTCATGTCCGGGGAAAGGCTAATGCAGGAGGGGTAGGATTCGTTGCTGCCAGTGATATAGTGCTTGCTGATGAAACTGCTCAGTTTAGTTTGTCCGAATTATTATTCGGACTTTTTCCGGCTTGTGTTATGCCATTTTTAATTCGTCGAGTTGGATTCCAAAAAGCCCATTATTTAACATTAATGACTCAGCCGATCTCCATTCAGCAAGCACATGCATGGGGCTTGGTTGATGCCTATGAAGCTCAGAGTGATTCTTTACTTCGCAAGCATTTACTCCGTCTCAGGCGTTTATCCAAAGCAGGCATTACTAGGTACAAAAACTATATGAGTCAGCTGAATAATGCGGCATTCCAATCTAAATCATTAGCTTTAGCGGCCAACCATGAAATATTTTCCGACCCTCGTACCCTTGAGGGGATTTATTGGTATGTCGAGAAGGGACAGTTTCCATGGGAGAGATCATAATATGGAAATAGATAGCGAGAGGTTGATAATGAATAAAAAAGCGATTTTACATGCAGTACAGGCTGGGGAAATAAGCCCTGAGCAGGCAGTGAAAGAACTGCAGCAAATAAAGGAAGATGGAATAATGCAGCAGCCCAACCAACAGTCCTCTGAAAATAGAATGCAACAAGCTGCCGTTGCGTTATATGAAGTGGAACCAGGCGTTGTTCAACTGACCATGCAAGACAGGGTTAATAAAAATACATTTTCCTATGAATTAGTGTCGGGACTGATGGAATCTTTTGAGCTAATAAGAATCAATCCAAACTATAAGGTTGTAATTTTAACCGGTTATGACAGCTACTTTGCTTCTGGGGGGACCAAAGAAGGTTTATTGTCCATATATGAAGGTAAAAACAAATTTACGGATACGAATATCTATAGCCTTGCATTAGATTGCAAAATACCTGTAATTGCTGCAATGCAGGGTCATGGGATTGGAGCTGGCTGGTCTATGGGTATGTTTTGCGACTTGATTGTCATGAGTCAAGAAAGTATTTATACCAGCAATTATATTAAATATGGATTTACTCCCGGTGCCGGTGCAACGTTAATCTTTCCGGAGAAGCTTGGGATTAGCTTATCACAAGAAATTTTATATACCGGAAAGAAATATCACGGATCCGAATTAAAATCGATGGGCGTTCCTTTTCCTGTTTTGTCAAGAAAAGAGGTTCTGCCTTATGCAATACGATTAGCAAAAACGTTAGCTGAGTCACCTAGAGAAGCATTGATCGCTTTAAAAGATCTTATGGCTGAATCTATAAGAGTAAAAGTAGCGTTGACTTATGAAAAAGAATTGAAAATGCATGAAAAAACTTTCGTAAATCAACCTGGGGTAAGAGAACGAATTCAATTGTTATATGGAGAAGCATCGGAAAATAATAATGAGAAATCGTTAGGGTCGACAATACACAGCGAAAAAGATACAGCGATGCCTGGAAATGCGAAAATTCCATTGCAGAATCAAGCACTAGAGAATTCCATTGCTATCATTGGGATAGCCGGACAATTTCCCCAGTCAAAGACTCTGGCAGAATTCTGGAATAATGTGGCTCAGGGCTCGGATTGTATTTCGGAAATTCCCCAAACAAGGTGGTCTATAGATGAATATTATGATCCAGACCCCAGAGTTCCAGGGAAAACAAATTGTAGATATATGGGTGCTTTAGAAGACGTGGCTAAGTTTGATCCATTGTTTTTTGGGATTTCACCCCCAGAAGCAGAATGTATGGATCCTCAGCAACGTCTGTTTTTAGAAAACTGCTGGAGTTGTATTGAAGATGCTGGATTGATTCCGTCCTCCTTATCTGGAAGTCGTTGTGGTGTTTTCGTGGGTTGTACACCCAGTGATTATGGACAATTACTGCTTGAACAAGGAAAGGGATTCAATGCTCAGGGGTTCACCGGCGGTGCAAGCTCGATTCTGCCTGCCAGAATCTCATACCTACTAAACTTAAAAGGCCCATGTTTAGCTATTGATACCGCTTGCTCCTCCTCTTTGGTAGCAATAACCGAAGCATGTAATAGTCTGATACTTCAGACCAGTGATCTTGCATTAGCAGGCGGAGTATCTGTTATGGCAGGTCCGTCAATGCATATCCAAACGAGTACATCAGGCATGTTATCTCCGGATGGCCGGTGTTTTTCCTTTGATGACCGGGCCAATGGCATTGTTCCTGGCGAAGGAGTTGGAGTTGTTTTATTAAAGCGACTATCTGATGCTGTACGGGATCATGATCCAATTTACGGAGTAATGCGTGGCTGGGGGATTAATCAAAATGGAAAGACCAATGGAATTACAGCTCCGAGCGTGAACTCCCAAATTCTTTTGGAAAAGGAGGTGTATCAGCGCTTTAACATTGACCCCAAAACAATATCTTTGGTAGAAGCACATGGAACAGGGACAAAACTTGGTGATTCCATGGAAGTGGAAGCACTTATCGAATCCTTCCAGTCTTTCACACAAAATAAGAATTATTGTGCACTAGGGTCGGTAAAAAGTAATATTGGTCATCTTTTGTCAGCGTCAGGAGTGTCCGGTGTAATTAAAATAGTACTTGCCTTACAGCATCGGATGCTGCCGCCTACGATACATTTTGAAAAATTAAATGAGTACATTAGTTTAGACGATACTCCATTTTATATTAATACCAAACTGCAACCATGGGAAGTTGCCGCAGGAACTTTGCGACGCGCTTGTGTAAATTCTTTTGGATTTAGCGGGACTAATGCCCATGTGGTTATTGAAGAATATCAAGGCAATACAGCAAGACCTAATCCAATAAATACAAATGATTCCCGAATCATTGTATTATCTGCCAAAAGTGAGGAGCAATTAAAGGTTTATGCTAAATCTATGCAGAGCTATGCTGAAGTACATACAAACCTCAATGTTGCAGATATGGCCTATACCCTGCAGACGGGACGAGAGGCAATGGATTATCGCCTGGCTTTTGTGGCCGATTCGAGAGAGACCCTACTAAAAGTATTAGAAGAATTCATAAACGGCACTTCTTCGCCAGAAATCATGTCAGCTCAAGTAATAAAGGGTAAAAATGGCAAGACACAAGAGGATCAGGGCACAAAAGCGTTGCTCCAAACTTGGATACGGGAGCAGAAACTGAAAGAAGTAGCAAAATTATGGGTGAAAGGATTAAACATTGATTGGAATAAACTCTATGTTGGTGCCAAACCTTGCCGAATCAGCTTACCTACCTATCCTTTTGCCAGGGAACACTATTGGGCGCTTGAGAGCAAGCCGGAATTTGCTGCTATTGCAGCTACAAGCTCGGAAATGATGCGGCATTCCGTCTCGGTGGAATCTCTACAGGAAGAATTGGCAGCAAGTTTGGCGGAAGCTTTGTTTAGGGAACCGGGTGATATTGGCTTAGATATAAGGTTTATTGATATGGGGATGGATTCAATTGTAGGCGTGAACTGGATTCAAAAAATAAATAAACGATATGGAATCTCAATTGCCGTAACTAAAGTCTATGATTATCCAACGATTAGCGAGTTCTCTAAATTTATAGAAAAAGAATTGAGTGAAAAAAAGACAGACTTAACAAAATTCCCTGTGGCATCACCTTCACAAAGATGGCAGTTTCCTGAGCTCATTCATCTCAATCAGAGCACTCAAGGGCAACCAGTATTTTGGTTTCACGGAGGACTGGGTGGTATAGAAATATATCAAGATATTGCCCAGCGGTTTCAGCGGCCTTTTTATGGGATTCAAGCGCGAGGCTGCATGACAGATCGCTTGCCTTTACATGGTATTCAGGCAATGGTTGCCTACTACATTCATATCATCCAAGCGGTGCAGCCAGAGGGACCTTACGATCTAGGCGGATATTCCCTAGGTGGAACCCTGGCATATGAGGCCACACGTCAATTACAAGAGCTGGGACAGGTTGTAAATTCAATCGTCATGTTGGATTCTATAGATCCTGCTAGGATGAAGAAAATGGCCGCATCTCAAAAAAATGTGATCTTGCAAACCGTTAACATGGCGTTAGCATCGACGGTTATGCAAGAACCGGAAAAATTAGGCCAAACACTTATTCATCGGGATGAAGTGGATTTGAATTTAGAGAATGAAGCCTTTTTTGAAAAAATGATTAATCTAGCCCAAACGCGCGGCTTGTCTAAAACGGAGGCTCAATTAGCATCACAAATTCAGCAAAGCGTAAGAGTTCAACAAGCTTACAAACTAGATGACTATACTGTTTGGCCGTTACCTGATCCTAATTCTGTATCTTGTTACTATTTTCGCAATAAAAGCGGATTATTCTTGGGAGAATTAGAACCCTATTTTTTAAGTGCAAATGATGAAATTTTAGTTGATAAGATTAATTATTGGGAAGACTGGGAGCAGCACCTTCCTGTTTTTAAAATCCTGGATGTGGACTCTTCTAATCATATGATGCTCTTGAGTGAACCTAAGCCACTAGAAGCGATTGTTGATTTCTGCGAAAAACTATATACAATTACCTAGTTTTGAAAAAATGAGCAGTTTCAATAGAGAGGAGGTGGCTTCACGCCCACGTAATCTTTTCAAATAAGTTTGCTGCTGAAATAGCAGGATAGGAGAAGACAGGATGGAATCTGCAGTTAATGTATGTGAGGTTCAACCAGGCATTGTTCAAGTGACACTGCAAGACCGGCTTAATAAAAATACGTTATCTTATGAATTGTCTCATGGCATAATGGAAGCCTTTCAAGCTATTCAAGACAATCCAAGTTATAAGGTGGTGATCCTGACTGGATATGATAATTACTTTTGTACCGGCGGTACCCAGGAAGGGCTATTAGCTATATATGATGGTAAAACCAATTTTACCGATACTAACATCTACAGTTTGGCTTTGGAATGTAAGATACCCGTAATTGCTGCCATGCAGGGGCATGGAATTGGTGGTGGATTTGCTCTGGGGTTATATGCTGATTTTGTGGTTTTGAGCAGGGAAAGTGTTTATAGCACCAATTTTATGAAATACGGATTTACGCCAGGAATGGGAGCGACTTACATTGTAACTAAGAAATTAGGGTTTAGTTTAGGAGAAGAACTATTGTTAAATGCAGGTGTTTATCGCGGAGCAGAACTTGAGAAACGAGGGATTCCATTTCCGGTATTACCACGAGAAAAAGTCTTGCCTTACGCCTTTGAATTGGCTCAGCAATTAGCTGAAAAACCAAGATTTTCACTAATTACATTAAAGGATCATCTAGTAGATCCCCTTCGGGAGGAATTACCTGCCATTGTTAAAAAAGAGCGTATAATGCACGACAAGACATTTCATCAGCCAGAGGTTAAGGAGCGGATTCACACATTATTTGGGAGGTAACAATATGAGCGAGAAATGTAAAGAAAAATTTACTTTTATTAAAGAAGGAGATTATCAATATTCTAATCGACAAGCAAGCAGTCAGTGGGGAGGATCTGTGATTAGAAAACGTGTGTCAACCTTATTGTTAATTACATGTCTTTTTGGAGTAACCTTACTGGGATCAGGATGCGCTTCACAGAATGGCAAGGAGTATCGGAAAAGCTTTTCCGTAGCCCAGGGAACCATTATGAAGATCTACAACAAAAACGGAAATATTGATGTGAGCAGCTGGGATCGTGATGACATTGAGATAGAAGCTATTAAACAGAGCAATTTATTCACCAGTTTCCTGCCAGAGCCGAGTATTGATATATTAATCGGCAATGAATTAATTGCTCGGACTCTTTACAGTTCAGGGTTATCTGAGGCGATTCCCGTCCAATATCGAATTACCGTACCTAAAGGGGTGCTGGTGACACATGTGGAAACCTCCAACGGAAAAATTAATGTGGAGGGGGTATCAGGAGATGTTGATGCTAATACATCCACAGGGGAAATTCAAATCCACAAAGTAAATGGTTTTGTGAAGGCCGTAACCAGTAATGGCAATATTGACATTAGCGGAGTAGGTGGGCTATATGAAGCACGCAATGATAGAGGAGATATATCAGTAGAGGTTCCGGCTATCCGAGATAATTTAGCGATACGATCCAGTAATGGCAACATTACTGTTTCCCTTCCCTCAAATATTTCTGCGCAACTGGAAGCAAGCACCTCCAATGGAAATATTACTTATGCAGATCTGCCTTTAACCGTAAATGAATTATCGAAAACAAAGATGACAGGAAAGCTGGGAGAAGGTACCAATAGAATTAACCTCGAAACTTCCCGAGGATCTATAACCATGAAGGCGTTGTTATAAAAGGGCTCCGGTATATTTCGGGAAGGTAACTGTATGGATGATGAATTTACAAGAAACTTAACTTTTATTGAGGAAGGGGATTATAAGTATGTTTAATCGAAAAGCAGACGGCCAGACTGTAGCAGCTGCGCCTAAAAAACATTTGCCTATCTTATTGTTAATTACAGGTCTTTTTGGAATCACCATGTTAGGGTCAGGGTTTGCTCCCCAGAGTGGCAAAGAGTATCGAAAAACCTTTTCCGCAGCACCTGGAACCGTTATAAAGATCTATAACAAAAATGGAAATATTAATGTGTCAAGCTGGGATCGTGATGAAATTCAAATTGAAGCCATAAAGCAAAGCAATGTATTTACTAGTTTTTTGAAAGAGCCTGAGATTGATGTATTAACGGGCAATGAATTGATTATCCGGACTCTTTACAGCTCGTCTTTATCCGAGGCTGTTCCCGTTCAATACCGGATCACAGTTCCTAAAGGCGTGCTGGTCACACGTGTAGAAACCTCTAACGGAAAAATCAATGTGGAGGGTGTGTCGGGGGATGTTGACGCTAATACATCCACAGGGGAGATACAAATTCATAAAGTAAATGGCTTTGTTAAGGCTGTAACCAGTAATGGAAAAATTGACATTACCGAGATTGGTGGTTTATACGAAGCCCGCAATGACAGAGGCGATATCTCGGTAGAGATTCCGGCTATTCGAGATAATCTGGAGATAAGATCCAGCAACGGCAGCATTACAGCTTTCTTTGCCGCAAACATTGCTGGAAAACTGGAGGCGAATACTTCCAATGGAAATATTACTTATGCAGATCTGCCGTTAACTGTAAGCGAATTATCCAAAACAAGAATGACTGGAAAACTTGGAGACAGCAGCAGTACAATCAACATTAAAACTTCCAGGGGTTCCATAAGCCTGAAAAAACTACTTTAAAACTGTTTTTGTACATATTTAAAATTTCTTTCAAAAGCATTGAGTTGAAAAATAATATAGGAGAATGAATCGATGTATGATATGAAAAATCAAAATCAGTCTGAGTTAGTTATTACTGGTGTTGGCGTTACTTCAGCTATTGGACAGGGAAAGAAAGCATTTACCTCAGCTTTAATGAAAGGTCAGCATGCTTTTGGAGTAATGCAGCGTCCCTATCGGCAAAATGGAACGGCTTTTATAGGCGCTGAAATACCTGAAGTATCCTTTCCGGAAAGTATTACCCAAAGAGTGTTGAGAACAGCATCCTTTTCGAGTCAGGTGGCTTTAGCCACCCTTCATGAAGCTTGGGAAGAAGCTAATTTAGGGGCAGTGGATCCTACCCGCATTGGTTTAATAGTGGGAGGATCGAACATACAGCAGCGAGAGTTACTAAAAAACTATGATAACTATAAAGATCGTTCGCATCTTATACGGCCCACTTATGGAATGACTTTCATGGACAGTGATTTATGTGGGCTTTGTACAGAACATTTTGGAATCCGAGGGTTAGCATATACTTTAGGCGGTGCTTCTGCTAGTGGACAAGTAGCAATATTACAGGCGGCACAAGCGGTTGAAACTGGTCAATTGGATGTTTGTATTGCTATGGGAGCCTTGATGGACATTTCCTATATGGAATGTCATGCCCTAAGGTCTTTGGGTGCTATGGGAACAGATCGATATGCTAATGAGCCAAACCTCGCTTGTCGCCCCTTTGATAGGCAGCATGATGGATTTATCTATGGGGAATCTTGTGGTGCAGTAGTAATTGAAAGAGCAAATTTAGCCGTTAAACGTCATTCAAAACCATATGCTATTCTTACAGGCTGGGGTATAGGAATGGATGGAAATCGCAATCCCAACCCTTCTTATGACGGGGAAGTCAGGGTCATAAAAAAGGCATTGCAGCAAGCGAATTTATCTCCTAAAGAGATTGATTATATTAACCCTCATGGAACAGGTTCCATAGTAGGAGATGAAACAGAGATAAAGGCAATCTGTGATTGCCAATTATCAGATGCTTATATTAATGCTACGAAATCAATCATAGGACATGGCTTGAGTGCGGCAGGTGCAGTAGAAGTCATTGCCATACTTTTGCAAATGAAAGAGTCAACGCTTCATCCTACGCGGAATTTAGAAGATCCTATAGATCCTTCTTGTAATTGGGTACGGGGCCAATCTATCCCTCATGTAATTAAACATGCTTTAAGCTTAAGTATGGGATTTGGCGGAATGAACACTGCAATTTGTCTACAAAACGCAAAATAAACCGCCAAAGAGAAAAGCTCGTAATTTGAAGGCTCTTGGAAATCATGTAAGAAAATCGAAGCTGTGACAGGTCGGAATGTTTATGGCATAATACCTTGTCAAAACATAAGAATCTCTGGTTCCGACCGACCTGCTCCTGCTGGATAAAGAAAACAATAAAAAGTACGATCGGGAAAGATTGGTGAACTATGTTGCGATAGAACCTCAAACATTGGTGTTGTTTAAAACCTAAGGAATGTATGTCAAAAAATTTGAGAAGTATTACAGAAATACCCTGTTATTTTTTGAGGGGGAGAATATATGAAACGAAGAATTGATCATAGAGGTACTCCGCTGCTTACTCAATTTTTAAAACTGGATGAACAATTAGCGGAAAAGAAGCTGTTTACTTTTCTAAAAGAAAAGGAGGTTCCCGATTTTCTTACTGGGAAGACTCTTGTTCACAAAACCAAAATACTCGGCAGTATCCTTCAGCAGCAGTTAGCACCGCAGGAAAAAGCGTTGCTTCTTTTCCCTCAAGGGTTGGAATACATTTACAGCCTGCTGGCATGCTTTTACGCTAATGTTACAGCAATACCAGTTCCATTGACAGATATGCTGGAACCAGAGCAGATCTTAAAAAAAATCAATGCCATTCTTCTAGATTCACAAGCGACATGTATTATAACAGATACAAACTTAAACGAATTTCTAAAAACACAGCAACTGGCTGCGCAAATTCGGATACTGAATATTGATGAATTGCCTCCTGATGATTTCGACATCAGGGAAGCAAGAACACAATCCCCGTCAGATATTGCTCTGATACTCTATACTTCCGGTTCCATATCCCAGCCAAAGGGAGTTATGCTTAGTCATAGCAACTTGTTATGGCAAGCGTCCACAGGGGCGGCACGCTGGGGAATAAGCCAAGAAAGCTGTATAGTCACCTGGATGCCGCAATTTCATAGTTTCGGGCTCTCTTTTAATATGTTGAGTCCTCTATTAACAGGAGCATCCAGTGTAATTATGTCACCGAGATGCTTTATTAAAAACCCGGAAGAATGGCTGCAGACCATTGATAAATACCAGGCAACTCATACTGCTGCGCCTAACTTTGCTTATGACTACTGTTGTTCGTTAATTGATCAAACGGTGTTAAACATGTGCTCTTTTCATTCTCTGCAAGCGATAATTTGTGGCGGTGAGCCGATTCGAAAAGAGACTATAGAAAACTTTACAAGGAAATTCCAAAATTTAGGACTCAAAGAAAATATTTTTTGTGTTGATTATGGCTCGTCGGAAACGGGCTCTATCACTGCCAGTAAGCTAAATAAACCTTTGAGGTTCCTTTCTTTAGATTCAGTTCTTTTACGAGAAAATAAAATCAAGATCACAAATCAAATAAATAATAGTAAATCCGTAGTTAGTTGCGGTCAAATAGATAAGACAACACGAATACTGATTGTTCATTCGGAGACTTGCGAGCTTTGTGAATCAGGAGAGATCGGTGAGATTTGGATTCAATCACCTGCAGTGGCTGCTGGTTACGTAAATCGGCCTGAAGAAACAGAGAGCACTTTTGTCGGAATTCTTAGAAGTACAAAGGAAGGACCTTTTTTACGCACTGGCGATCTTGGTTTTATTGAAAAAAACCAGCTCTATCTTGTTGGTCGCGAGAAAGAAACAATTATTATACACGGCAAAAATCATTATCCCGTAGATATTGAATGGACTATTAAAAAGAATATCCCTGACCTTACCTTGCCGATTGCGGTTTTTTCTTGCGAAATAAATCAGCAGGAAAAGGTAGTTATAATCCAAGAAGTAGAAAGATCAGCAAGTGAAATAGAATATAAAAAACGAATTGGCGAAATACTTACCGCCGTATCAGAAAATCATGCAATTGAAGTTTATGAAATTATTTTGGTCGAAAAAGGAATGATTCCGAAAACAGCCAGTGGTAAAGTTCAAAGAAAACTATGCCGTAATTCATATATGAATCAAGAATTGCTGGTACTCCATAAATATCAACAGGGAATTACCGGGTTACAACGTAAAGCGCAGACTCCTCAGCCTCTGCCAAATCGTAAAGTTTTGGAAACCTTAAAAAAACAGATTTTTCTCCCAGTGCTTAATATTGATCCAGTGAGGCTGGAAGAGGTAGAGACATTTAGTGAATTGGGACTGAATTCAATCCAATATGTACAGATATCTAAGGAAATTGAAATTGTTTTTGGAATTAAATTTGTCCCATGTATGCTGTTTAAACATCGAGACTTTGCAGAACTGGCAGAATATCTTTCCTCACCAATAGAGGAACAGCAAATTAAAGTGATTGATGTGGTAAAACCCCAAGCAAAAATGCATTCTCCTAACGTTAAAGACGAAAGCATTGCTATCATTGGTATTCATTATAATTTTCCAGGCGGATCTACTGATTTAGAAGAGTTTTGGGAGAATATGGTGCAGCAAAAAGATTGTATTACTTCTGTTACTGAAAGCCGACCTCAAATACTAGCAGATTGTCAAAACTATAAAGGTGATTTGTCTGATTCTTTCCCGCCTTGGGGTGGGTTTGTTGAAGATGTTGAATCATTTGATGCTCCTTTTTTTGGTATATCGCCAATGGAGGCTGAGAGTATGGATCCTCAGCAGCGAAAGGTTTTGGAACTTATCTGGAGTGTAATTGAGAATAGCGGCTATGATCCGAAACAATTGTCAGGCAGCGATATTGCTTTGTTCATAGGGGCACATAACAATGATTATGCAGAATTGGTTTCAAGACAACCAGAGCTGATCAATATTTATGGAGCTTATTTGGATTCAGGACTTCATATGAGTATGATTGCCCATCGAGTTTCTCGCTGGTTTAATTTTCGGGGTCCCAGTGAGGTTGTTAATACTGCCTGTTCCAGTTCATTAGTGGCAATTCACCATGCGGTAGAATCTATTTGTCGGGGTGAAAGCAGTATGGCCATTGCTGGAGGGATTAATCTTATATTGGCATCACGTACTTATCATGCCAGCAATAAAGCGGGTATGTTGTCAAAAGATGGGCACTGCAAGACTTTTGATGCCCAGGCAGACGGGTTTGTACGAGCAGAAGGTTATGGTGCCGTACTGCTCAAACCTTATAGCCAGGCTATTGCGGATCAGGATACTATTTATGGCATCATAAAAGGAGCTGTTATCAATCATGACGGTCATTCTAATTCACTCCGGTCGCCAAATCTCAATGCTCAAAAAGAGCTGATTAAAGCAGCATATCAAAAGTCCAGTCTGCCTGTCGAAACCATTAGTTATATAGAAACACATGGTACGGGTACACCTTTAGGCGATCCAATTGAGATTAAAGCACTACAAGAGGCCTTTCAGGAAATGAATCCGGATCTTTCTCATGCTTTCTGCGGTCTGGGAACAGTGAAAACCAATATTGGGCATTGTGAATCGGCAGCAGGCATCGCCGGAGTGATTAAAGTCCTATTTTCCATGAGACATGAGACTCTGCCTGGTATTCTTCATTTTACAAAACTCAATCCTTACATTTCCTTGCAAGACAGTCCTTTTTTTGTCGTGGAACATATGCAGGAATGGAAAAGGCTAAAGGATTCAGAAGGATATAATATTCCTCGCCGGGCAGGGATTAGTTCCTTTGGGTTTGGCGGTGCTAATGCACATATAGTCATCGAGGAACATATTCCTTCCAGTACAGCGCAGCAAATCACGGTATCGCCAGATAACGGCAATACCGTGATGATTCCCATTTCCGCAAAAACGCAAGCATGTTTGCGGAAATCTGCAGAGCAACTTCATGCCTTTTTAAGCAAATCCGTTATTAAAGGAAAAAATCGGCTACGTAAAGATGAAGATATAAATTTGTGGGATCTGGCCTATACATTACAAGTTGGACGAACAGCCATGGAAGAACGAATTGTCTTTCTGGTGAAGGGAATTTCAGATTTATTCGAAAAGCTAGAAGCATTTATACAAGAGAAAGGACATATAGCTGATTGCTGGCAGGGGCAAGTAAAGCAAGGTAAAAATATAGTCGCTTTATTAGGGAACGATGAAGACTCCCATGAACTGGTGCAGAAATGGTTCACTAAAAGTAAGCTAGACAAAGTTGCACAATATTGGGTTCAAGGAGGCATAATCGATTGGAATCTATTATATGATCAAGTAAAACCTTATCGTATTAGTTTACCTACTTATCCATTTGCCAAGATTCGTTATTGGTTACCCGAAGTTATGGCTGACCGTCCTAATAATTCAGTAAAATTAGGTCAGATTCATCCATTGCTGCAAGAAAATGCTTCTGACCTGTCAGGGCAGCTATTCAGGTCCATCTTTACTGGTCAAGAGTTTTTTCTGGCAGATCATATGATTCAGAGTCAGCGTATCCTGCCTGGAATAACCTATCTGGAGATGGTCCGGGCTGCAGTAGAACAGTCTACTGCGAGATCTCTTAGAGAAGATAAGACAGGCATTTGTCTGAAGAATGTGGTTTGGGACAGGCCCATTTACGTAAGAGATCAGCCAATTCAGGTGAATCTCGAACTTTGCCTGGAGGACAATGGAGAAATCAGCTATGAAATCTACAGCGAGCCCTCAGAAGTGAATGCAGAATATACAGTACACAGCCAGGGCAGTGCTATACTATTTGAAATTGAAAATATTCCTGATTTGGACCTTAAAGCTATACAGGCAGAGTGTGCTTGTAGTATTCTGACATCTGCGCAATGTTACGAATCCTTTAAAAAAATAGGGATTGATCATGGGCCAAGTTATCAGGGGCTTGAAATGGTGTACGTGGGAGTTAGCCAAGTATTGGCAAAACTTTCTTTGCCTGCTTGTGTTTTAGCTACGCAAAATCAATTCATACTGCATCCTAGTATTATACAAGCAGCTTTGCAAGCGTTGATCAGCGTAATGATGCTCCCTGGGGAGGCGAACCGTGAAGCGGTTTACAAGCCAATGGTGCCCTGTGAACTGCAAAAAATTGAAATACTTAGTAGCTGTACCGACACGATGTGGGCGTTACTTAGCTGTAGTGGCAGCAGTTCTGCTTATGACAAGATCGGGAAAATCAATATTGATTTGTGCGATACACAGGGAAGGATATGTATACGCATGACAGGACTATCCTTTCGTCCACTGGAAGTACAAGTAAACGTAGTTAAGCCGATAGCAGGTCATGAGGTACTCATGCTGCAGCCTAGCTGGAAGGAGTGGGCCAATGGTTCGGTAAGCACAATGGCTGATTATGACCAGCATTTGGTGATATTCTGTGAGCCAGAGATTGCCCTCAATGAAAATATTACAGCTTATATGCACGGAGTGCGTCTCCTTATCTTTACATCTGAGAAAGCTAGCATAGCGGATCGGTTCCAGGATTATGTTTTTAGAACCTTTGAAGAGATCAAAAAAAATTTTACTGATAAGCCTAAAAATAAACTGCTCCTCCAGATTATAGTATCTGACCAAGCTGAGAAGTACCTTTTCACCGGACTTTCGGGTCTTTTGAAAACGGCTCAAATAGAGAATCCAAAACTGATTGGCCAGTTGATTGAAGTGGAAACGGGAGTAGATTCTGTTAAAATGATAGAAATACTGCAGGAGAATAGTCACTATTCGACGGATCACCATATTCGCTATCAAGGTGGTAAACGTTATATTGGCGGCTGGAAGGAAGTAGAAGCTTCTCCGAAGGCAGCGAAGATCCCCTGGAAGGACCAGGGGGTCTATTTAATTACCGGCGGGGGCGGTGGTCTGGGACAAATTTTTGCCAAAGAAATTATATGTAAAGTCAAAAATCCAACACTGGTGCTTATCGGACGATCTGACCTTAACACGGCGAAGCAAGCTGAACTAAAAGAATGGGAAGCTCTGGGAGTACGGGTTGAATACGTGCAAGCCGATGTATCTCAAAAGGCAGCAGTTGACCGTTTACTTCAATACATTCAAGACCATTACGGTGGCCTCCAGGGCATTATTCATAGTGCCGGTGTGATTAAAGATAATTTTATTCTCAAGAAAACTGAAGAAGAATTGCAGGCAGTGCTGGCTCCCAAAGTCGCTGGTTTGGTGAACCTGGATCAGGCCAGCAAAGACCTGCCCCTCGACTTTTTTGTGTTCTTTTCTTCAATAGCCGGAAGCTTAGGCAATGTAGGTCAGGCAGACTATGCCGCCGCTAACTCCTTTATGGATGCTTACGCCAAGTATCGCAATGCTCTGGTGGTGGCGAAGGAACGCCACGGTCAGACCTTATCCATTAACTGGCCCCTGTGGCAAGAGGGCGGGATGCATATTGATGCTGAAACTGAAGGGATGATGAGAGAAAGTTTGGGAATGACCGCCATGCAAACTGCGAACGGCATTCAGGCCTTGCATCAAGCTTTAGCTTCCGGCAAAGAGCAGGTAATGGTAATGGAAGGTGATCTGTCCCGCTTGCGGTCACACCTACTGGAAGTTACACAAATAGCTCCTGAACATTCTGAGGCAGCATCTACTGCCCCTGTGGAGGCATGGCTGCTGCGAGAAAGAATCTTGCACCAGGTCAAAAATCTATTTGGAGAAATTACAAAAATGAATATCACAGGGATTGATCCTGAAGAGCCGTTAGAAAGCTATGGGATCGATTCCATTATGATTACCCAGCTGAATCAAAAACTGGGCAGTATCTTTGGAGAACTATCCAAAACTTTATTTTATGAGTATCAGACTTTGAACGCGTTAACAGACTATTTAACGGCAGACTATCCTCAGCAGTGTCTAAAGTGGAGCGGCCTCCAAGACCAGACGCCAATGCCTGAAAAATCAATAGCATCGCCTTTCACTACGCATTGCAGTGACGAATTTTCTGTGCGCTCCTCCTTAAAAACAGGGAAGAAATTAACTCGAGGTTTAAAGCGAGTTTCCCATCCCAGCGTGCAGGAGCCGATTGCCATCATTGGCATGAGCGGGCGGTATCCCCAGGCAAAAACACTGCAAGAGTTCTGGGAGAATTTAAAAGCAGGCCGAGACTGCATTACCGAAATTCCGCAGGAACGCTGGTCTCTGGACGGCTTCTATCATTCCGATTCCCAGGAAGCAGTGGCCCAAGGAAAGAGCTATAGCAAGTGGGGCGGTTTTGTGGAAGGCTTTGCCGATTTTGATCCTCTATTCTTCAATATTTCCCCTCGGGAAGCAAATGATATGGATCCCCAGGAACGATTGTTTGTGGAGGCTTGCTGGAACGTATTAGAGGATGGAGGGTACACGAAGGAGCGTCTGGAAACACAATACAACCGTCGGGTGGGTGTTTTCGCCGGAATCACCAAAACAGGCTTTGAGTTATATAGTCCTGCTCTCTGGAAACAGGGCAAGAAATTTCATCTCCGCACCTCCTTTGGATCGGTTGCGAATCGAATTTCTTATCTCTTGAATTTACAAGGTCCCAGCATGCCCATTGATACCATGTGTTCCTCCTCATTAACAGCTATCCATGAAGCCTGTG
>CAURNS010000021.1:0-52247 GCA_963526485.1 uncultured Pelosinus sp. | reverse complement strand
AGCAATCGGCTGTTAACCGATCGGTCGTAGGTTCGAGTCCTACTCGAGGAGCCATCTTATACAAGATTACAAACAGGCTTTCTATGGAAAACCTGTTTTAATATCTCTAGGGCCTATAGCTCAGCGGTAGAGCAGCCGGCTCATAACCGGCTGGTCCCTGGTTCGATCCCAGGTGGGCCCACCATTTTATAATACTTAATAATGGCCCGTTGGTCAAGCGGTCAAGACACCGCCCTTTCACGGCGATAACGGGGGTTCGATTCCCCCACGGGTCACCAAATACGGGCGATTAGCTCAGCTGGGAGAGCGCCTGCCTTACAAGCAGGATGTCGGCAGTTCGATCCTGTCATCGCCCACCATTTAAAACTAAAATGCAAAGCAGGTGCTTTGCATTTTTTATTATGCTAGAAAGTAAATATTTTAGGTAGTTTGCATAGGAAGTCATATTATAATGCCCTAACGTTAGTATTTAACCTATGCTTATAATAATATAGGTTCTGTACTCAAGTAGATATATATATAAAGACATATTGGCGTTTGATTCGTTGTAAAATTTTAGTATAATAAGGAAAAAAGTAATAATGAGGTGTAAAGAAATTGAGGCTTGTAGGAAGATTGGCCGCTTTAGCGACATTTGTGCCTCAGGGGGCGCGTTTAGCGGATATTGGGACGGATCATGCATATTTGCCGATTGAACTAATACAAGATAACCTTATTGTTTCAGCCATTGCTGGCGACGTTCATATAGGTCCTTATAAAGCAGCTAAAGAACATGTGGAAGCTTTGGGATTGGAACGAAAAATTTCTGTTCGCCTAGGTAATGGCATGGCAGTGCTCTCTCCAGGAGAAGTGGAAGTTGCTGTTATTGCTGGTATGGGGGGGCAGACAATCATAGAAATACTAAACAATAGTATTGAAGTCACCAAATCTCTTGATCGTTTGATATTACAACCTATGGTAGCCGCAGCGTCTGTACGTCGTTGGCTGGGGGAAAATGGCTGGTATCTTGCGGATGAGAGGTTGGTTCAAGACGATGGAAGGCTATATGAAATAATTGTGGCAGAGCAAGGCGAGGCTCTTATTTGTGAACCTGTCATGTACGATATTGGACAGAAATTATGGAATGATAAATCTGAATTTCTAATATTGCATGTTGACCAATTGATTTCTCAGACTAAACGCATTTTAGGAGAGATGGCGGTAAGTAGTAATGCTCGACAAAGTTTGAAATACGGTGAGTATAAAGAAAAGTTAAAACAATTGGAGGCTAAACGGCAATGTCTGTAAAATGTCAGGTAATTATGGATGCAATGGATAAATTAGCACCGAGGCATTTAGCGGAAAGCTGGGATAACGTAGGTTTATTAGTTGGCAATCCCACTCAAACCATTAGTAAAATACTAATTACCTTAGACGTAACAAAAATAGTTGTTGAGCAAGCTATTGAGGATGGTATTGATTTGATTATTGCACATCATCCTCTTATATTCAAAAGTTTTACAACAATAAGAACTGATTTACCTCAAGGAAAAATTTTATCCAGCTTGTTAAAAGCAAATATAGGAGTGTATGCAGCGCATACTAATCTTGATGTTGTAACAGGTGGCGTGAATGATGTTTTGGCTGCTGCTTTCAATTTATGTGATGTTCAACCACTGACAATAAGTTCTACAGAGAAACTTTGTAAATTGGTAGTATTTGTACCTCAAACCCATGAAGAAATAGTAGAGGAAGCTATAATGAGAGCTGGAGCGGGACATATTGGTAATTATAGTCATTGTAGTTTTAAAACAAATGGAGTTGGTACCTTCTTACCCTTGGAAGGCTCTAACCCTTTTATCGGAAGTACCGGCAAACTAGAATATGCAAAGGAAAGTCGATTAGAAACGATTATGCCTGAGAAAATCAGTAAATCCGTAATTAATGCCATGCTTAAAGCTCATCCCTATGAAGAGGTGGCTTATGATTTATATGAGCTTATGAATTTTGGCGAAAAATGGGGTCTGGGACGTATTGGTAGACTTGCTACTCCTATGCTGCTTGCGGAGTTTGCCAATCGGGTTAAAGCTGCTTTAGGAATTCAATCCGTTAATATAGTAGGTAATTATGATAAATTAATAAAAAAAGTAGCAGTTTGTGGTGGTGCTGGTGCTAGCCTATTACATAAAGCTGCTTTTGCAGGAGCAGATGTATTAGTAACTGGCGATGTTAAATATCATGAAGGTCAAGAAGCTGTATCCATTGGTATGGCAATGATTGATGCGGGCCATTTTGCTACAGAACAACCGATAGTATCCTATATAAAGGATTATCTTAATACATGTAATGCTGAAGGTAAATGGTCAGTCGATATCAAGGCTGATGTTATAAGTAAAGATATTTTTCAACGTTATTAAAATAGAATTAATTTTTCAAAAATAACTTGAACAAAATGATTCCTTATGATATAATTAATTTCTGGTTAAATTAATGTTAATTAATTATATAGTGTTGTGAGTAGGAAAGATGATCGCGGATGCCCATAAAGCATACGAGGAAAGTCCGAGCTCCATAGGGCAGGGTGCTGGATAACGTCCAGCGAGGGTGACCTCAGGGAAAGTGCCATAGAAATGTAAACCGCCAGTTATGCTGGTAAGGATGGAACGGTGCGGTAAGAGCGTACCAGCAGTCAGGTGACTGACTGGCTAGGTAAACCCCACCCGGAGCAAGACCAAATAGGGAAGGGATGAAGCTGCCCGCTGAACCTTCCGGGTTGCGTCGCTAGAGCTGCCAGGTAACTGTCAGACTAGATAGATGATCATCACCGCGTAAGCGGTACAGAACTCGGCTTATTGATTACTCATAACTTTATGAAAAATAAACTCTGTGTATATAGTGTGCACAGAGTTTATATTTATTAATAATTAATATTAATAAATATAAATATTAATATAATAACTAACATTAATAAACTATTGACTTTTAGTTTAAAATTTTCTAAAATATAGATAAGCTTTTAAATGAAGTAATGAAAAAATAAATATGGTTAATAATAAAACAAATAAATATATTGGAGGGCTACATAATGAGTGTATTGAATATTACTAGCGAAAGTGATTTCAAAGAAAAAATCTCTCAAACAGATAAACCTATCCTTGTAGATTTTTGGGCTTCGTGGTGTGGGCCATGTAAAATGGTAGCTCCAGAGCTGGAGGCTGTAGGATCGGAATATGAAGGAAAAGCTATGGTTGTAAAAGTAAATGTTGATGAACAGCAGCAGCTTGCAAGTAACTATAATGTTATGGGTATTCCTACCTTATTGCTTTTTAAGAATGGTGTAGAAGTCAATCGGATTGTAGGATATCGTCCACGTAAGGATTTGATGGATGCTATTGACAAAGTGATATAAGATGCTATAAATACAAAAGAGGCTTAGCAGGAACTAAGCCTCTTTTGTAATAAAAAGGCTTATGCCTTTCTTATTATTACTTAAACCTTTGTTTGAGTTGATTTTCTATTTTTGCATAATTTTGTGAATTCTATATTAGAGAAATTTATATTGTGTAAATGTTATTAATTTGCGATAATATGAATAAGAGGGGAGTTACCATTTTTAATTTTAGTGTGTCTGAATTTGTGGTTATTTTAGAGATTGCATTGGTTGGCTTTGGCCAGGGAAATTGCTGAAAATTGGAAAGATAATCAGCAAGGATTTAGTAATTTTAAGGTATCTGTTGACAGTGATGATAACAATCATAAATCGTAGAAGAATTAGTATTATTTTATATGAAAGCGTTTTTTCACCTAATATCATTATAAATTAGCAAGTCCGAAAGGAGTTATATATGATCATTTCATGGAATACTACTCAGGTCTGTAATATCAGCTGTATTCACTGTTATCGTGATGCAGGAAAAAAAAGGGCCGATGAGTTAAGTACAGCAGAGGGGAAAAAGTTATTGGATGAAATGGCTCGTGCTGGTTTTAAAATTATTATTTTAAGTGGTGGCGAACCTTTAATGCGTCCTGATATTTATGAATTAATTTCTTATGCTAAAAGTATTGGCTTACGACCAGTGCTTGGTACAAATGGCATACTAATTACTAAGGAAGTTGCTATAAGACTAAAAGAGGCTGGACTTGGTGCTGCAGGCATCAGTCTTGATAGTCGAGATAAAAACATTCATGATAAGTTTCGGCAGTCCCAGGGTGCTTGGGATAAAACGATTGCTGCCATGAAGGCTTGTCGTGAAGTAGGGCTTCCTTTTCAAATTCATACGACAATCACAACTTGGAATGAAAAAGAAGTTACGGATATTACCGATTTAGCAGTTAAGATGGGAGCCATGGCTCACCATATCTTTTTCTTAGTTCCTACGGGTAGAGGGAAAGATATTGAAGATACAACCTTAAAAACAGAGCAATATGAAGCGGTACTAACTCGTATCTTAGATAAACAGAAAGAAGTACCTATTGAACTTAAACCTACTTGTGCTCCTCAGTTTATGCGTATTGCAAAAGAACGAAATATGTCGATGCGCTTTACGAGGGGCTGTTTGGCTGGAACTGGCTATTGTGTAATTTTGCCGAATGGTGATGTACAAGCCTGTCCATATTTACCCATAAAGATAGGTAACGTACGTGAAACTGATTTTGATATATTATGGCGTGACAGTGAAATGTTTAATAAATTAAGACATGAACCACTAAAGGGTGGATGTGGAACTTGCGGTTATGATGGTATATGCGGTGGTTGTAGGGCTCGTGCATATTACTATTATGATGGCGATTATATGGCAGAAGAGCCATGGTGTGACCGTGGAGTTAGAGAAGTGAAAATATAGGTACTTCTATCTGCGTTCTTAAAGACTTGGCGCATGCGTCAAGTCTTTTTTTTGTAAAATGGGAGGGAGGATAATTGTGGGAGATATAGAATCTTTGTGGGATTTATTTCAGAGAAAAAATGTAAGCCGGCGCAATTTTTTAAAAACTTGTGTAACGATAACTGGAATTTTAGGATTATCACCAAGTCTAATTTCAGATGTGGTATCTGCTGCTGAGAATCAGTCCTTAGTTCCAGTTATTTGGTTACATGGACATGAGTGTACGGGGTGTGATGAGGCTTTCATTCGTTCTCAGACGCCTTTAGCCTCAGACGTTTTATTAAATATGATTTCTATGGAATATATGGATGTTTTGGCTGCCGCTGCGGGTGAACCTTTGGAACAGCATTTGCAAGAAATCATGAAAAAGTATAATGGTAAATATTTGTTGGCTGTAGAAGGGGCAGTACCATTAAATGATGACGGTATCTATTGTATGGTCGGTGGTAAGACCTTTGTACATAATCTTAGAGAAGTAGCTAAAGGGGCTGCTGCGATTATTGAAGTTGGTTCCTGTGCTGCTTGGGGCGGAATTCAGGCGGCTAAACCAAATCCCACTAAATCTGTATCCGTCAGTGATACTATTAGTGGTAAAACAATTATCAAAGTGCCTGGTTGTCCGCCAATTCCTGAGGTTCTTACAGGTGTGATCATGCATTATACTTTATTTGGCCAACTTCCACCATTAGATAGTAAAGGACGGCCTAAACAATTTTTTGGCAACCGGATACATGATACTTGTTATCGTCGTCCTTTCTTTGATTCCGGTATGTTTGTTGAAAAATTCGATGATGTAGGAAGTAAGGCTGGTTGGTGCTTATATAAAGTTGGCTGTCGTGGACCAGAGGCTTATAACTCCTGTGGCAATATGCGTTGGTGGAATGGACTTTCTTATCCAATTCAATCTGGTGCACCTTGTGTAGGTTGTGCCTCGAATAATTTTTGGGACAATGATAATTTTTATGAGCGAATGCCAAATATTCCATTGCCTAATACGATTGTTAATGCTGATAAAGTTGGTATGGTTGCAGCAGGAGCACTTACTGCTGGTGTGATTATTCATGGCGCTCTTTCTACAATTCAGCATAAAAGGCATCATCAGGAGAAAAACGAACCAGAAAATGATAAGAAATAAAAGAGATCAGGAGGAGATGCCTTGTGAAACGTGTAGTTGTTGATCCTGTAAATCGAATAGAAGGTCATTTACGATTAGAGGTTACGGTTGATGAAACAAGTGGTAAAGTGCAAGATGCTTTATCAAGCGGTACTGCATGGCGCGGTATTGAATTAATACTTAAGGGGCGCGATCCACGAGATGCATGGGTCTTTGCTCAGAGAATATGTGGTGTATGTACTACAGTGCATGCCTTAGGATGTTTGCGGGCAGTAGAAGATGCTTTAGGTATTGAAATTCCCAAAAATGCTAATTACATACGGAATATTATTGCGGCGACACAAATGGTGCATGATCATAGTGTTCATTTTTACCATCTGCATGCATTAGATTGGGTTAGTCCTGTAGCGGCCCTTAAAGCTGATCCTGTAGCTACGGCGGCTTTGCAAAATACAGTCTTAGAGAAGTATCAGATGGATTTAAAGGGACCTGTAGGGTTTGACTCAGATGCATATCCTAAAGAATTTCCCAAAGCCACTACTGCTTATTTTAAAAGTGTCCAAGAAAAAATTAAAAAGATTGTAGAAAGCGGTCAATTGGGAATTTTTTCGGCACAATGGTGGGACCATCCTGATTATAATCTCTTGCCACCAGAAGTTCATCTGATGGCTGTATCGCATTATTTAAATATGTTGGATAAGCAACGAGAAATTGTTGTTTCCCATGTTGTTTTTGGTGGGAAGAATCCTCATCCACATTATGTAGTTGGTGGTATGCCTTGTTCTATTTCAATGAATGATATGAATGCACCGATTAATGCAGAACGTTTAGCAGCAGTTGATACATCTATCAATATGGCGATTACTCTTGCAAGTTCTTTTTATGTTCCTGATATATTGGCAATTGGCGAACTATATGTTAAGCAAGGTTATGTAGATGGTGGTGGTTTAGCCAAGGAAAGAGTCCTTGGATTTGGGGATTATCCTGAGGATAGTTATTCAGGAACTTCTAATGGCGATTTTCATAAGCACTTATTGCTTCGTTCCGATGGTATTGTGGAAAATTTCGTACAAGGTGTGGAGAAAGCAACGTATTATACTTTCGAAGCCAAGGATTTAACCGACCCAGAAGTATTGACAGAAGGTGTAGAGCATTCTTGGTATGGTTATCCTGATAAAGATGTTGACTTACATCCTTGGAGCGGAGTGACCAAGCCAGAATATACGACACCTAAAGAAGGGACGAAAACTGAGTGGAAGTATCTTGATGAGAATGGTAAATATTCTTGGATCAAGACTCCTAAGTGGAAAGGCAAGATGGCAGAGGTTGGACCTCTTTCCCGCTACATTATTGTATATACAAAGGTGAAGCAGGGAATTCTTCAAGAGCCTACTTGGGTTGAAAAAATGATGGTTGACCAGGTTGATGCCGTTTCTAAGTTGTTAAATGTAGCACCACAAACATGGTTGTTATCCACTGTTGGTCGCACGGCAGTACGAGGATTAGAAGCTCAGGTGATGGCGTATATTAGTAAATATTATTTTGAGAAATTAGTGAATAATATAAAAGCGGGTGATACTTCTGTAGCAAATATGGAAAGGTGGGAAACTAGTACTTGGCCGAAAGAAGCTAAAGGAGTGGGACTGCATGAAGCTCCTCGCGGTGGCCTTAGCCATTGGGTGGTTATTAAAGATGGTAAGATTGCAAATTACCAAGCTGTTGTGCCATCTACATGGAATGCTTGCCCACGGGATAGTCAATCTGGTTTTGGACCTTATGAAGCTACGATGATGGACACAAAAGTGAAGATTGCTGATAAACCTTTGGAAATTTTAAAAGCAATTCACTCATTTGATCCATGTCTAGCCTGTGCTACCCATTTATATGATACTTCAGGTCGCGAATTGGCGGTTGTACATAGTGATCCTTATGTGAAGATCTAAGGAATGGTAGGTAAGGGGGAAATGTAATGAAGACTCGTGTAGTTTCAGTTTATTATGTTTTTACTATTTGGACGAGAATTTTTCATTGGTTAATGGCGCTTGCAATTGCTGTGTTGTTTATTACTGGTCTATATATTGGCAATCCATTCTATATTGGCAGTCAGGGGATAGAACCAACATTTGCGGTTAGTAATTGGGCATCTATGTCAACGATTCGGTTTATCCATTTTTCGGCAGCATATATATTAATGGCGTCCTTTATTCTCCGAATTTATGGTTTTATTATTCACCGGGGTGACCGCATGCTTCCTAAGCCTTGGACAAAGCTATTTTGGACAGGTATGTTAGATATGGGGTTGCATTACAGCTTTTTGCGCTCCGAACATCGACCATATTTAAGGAATTCAATGGCTCGTGCAGGATATGGCGGAGTATATGGTATGATTCTTTTAGAGGCTTTTACGGGATTTGCTATGTATGGACAGATCAATCCTAATAGTGGAATATCTAAAATATTTGGTCCGATTAATCATTTATTGATTGATGAATATAGTGTTCATCTTATTCATCATTTTGTGGCTTGGATGATTATCTTATTTGTGATTATTCATGTTTATATGGCGACAAGAGCTGATATGAGTGAGAAGTATGGTGAAATCTCAGCCATGTTCTCAGGTGTGAAATTTTATGATAGAGAACCTGATGATATAGGAGATCTTAAAGAATGAAACAAATCACAGTATTAGGGGTCGGCAATATTTTAATGCAAGATGAAGGTGTTGGCGTTAGAGTTGTGGAGCAGCTCCTTCGCCAATACTCTTTTCCTCCCAATGTACAAGTATTAGATGGTGGTACACTTGGTATGGAATTATTACGATTTTTAGTTGGGACAGATAAATTGATCTTGGTGGATGCTGTAGGGGGGGCTCTGCCGCCAGGATCTCTTTATCAGTTCCAAAATGATGAAGTTAAAGCCTATTTTAAAGAAAAAGTGTCGATGCATGAACTTGGCATTCAAGATGTATTAGCTGTAATGGAAGTTTTAGAAAAGCCTGCCCAAGAGGTTATGATTGTTGGGGTACAGCCACTTGCAATTGATATTGGCTTGGAGATGACCCCTTTGATAAGTAAAACAGTAGAAAATGTAATAGAAAAGATATTATTAGTACTTAAGAGTTGGCAAGTAGAGGTTGTAAAGAATGATGAATGAACAAGTAATGTTAGCACCAAATATTAAGGCTATACTGTTTGAACTTTATGGAGCACTTCAGCGCTTTGCTGAAACTGGCGAAACATGGAGTATATTTATTAATAAAATGTCACTTACTGTTGAAGAACGTCAGGCTATTCGTGATTTTCTTGGTCGAGGGAGCATCACAGTACATTTATCAGATAGTGCTGAACCCGCAGAATGGATGGAAAGTGGGGTTACTGGGATATGGTATGGCGTATTTTATGATCATACAAAAAATCCGATACTTGAAACAATTGAGATTGGAAAGTTCCCACAAGTGGCTTCTTCACAAAGAGAAGATGTAAGCTGTGGTTTGAAAGCATTGAAACTACGGTTAGAAATAAGTACTGAATGAAAATCTGAGAACTGATTTTCATTCAGTACTTTTGTTTTAGATGGTTTGAGGATAAAGACTAAGGTTTTTTTATATACTAAGTTTGAAAGAAGGAGGTGATTTCATGCTGTCAGGTGTAAAATGTACAGTAGCAAACTGTAAGTTTTGGAAAAGTGGTGAGCACTGTGATGCTTCAGCAATTGAAGTGAATGTGGATGGAGGCGGTAAATCCGCAAATCAGAGTGAACAAACTAACTGTAAAACCTTCTACCAAAAGTAAAATGAAAGAGTAAATATAAAACCTGGTGAATTCCAGGTTTTATATTTACTCAGGTATACATACTTCTAAAACTTCATATGTATTATGGAGGGGGCGAAGGAGATGAATATTAAAAATTTATATGTAATATGGATGAATACAGATAAAATTGAGAAGTTTAAAGTAGAAGCATGTCGTGAAAATCATGAAACTGGTCATATTGAGGTATTTATTACAGTGTATGGAAAAGAGATGTGGATTGACGCTTATGAAGCTGTATTATATAGAGATCAGGGTAGTGTTTTTTGCTGGAAGGACTATAACGAAGGTATGTATATAGAATTAAATGAGTCTAATCCTGTTTGTCCAATATGCGGATGGTGGAAATGCAATTACTGTGGTTCATGTGATTGTAATAAATCTTAATCATTTTATATTTTGTTAGAGGATATAAAGCTGTGAATACCGAATTGTTTACACCTAAAGATATAGAGTAAGAAAGGATGATATTATTGTTGCGTGGTATTCGGGGCGCCATAACAGTAGATGAAAATGAGTCTGCAGAGATTATTGAAAAGGTTGCTGAACTTTTATCTACCATGGTACAAGCTAATAAAATAGAAATTGAAGATATAGGAGCTGTTATTTTTAGTTCTACTCCAGATTTAAATTCTACTTTTCCTGCTGTTGCTGCTAGGAATTTAGGATGGACGGAAGTTCCCTTATTTGGTACACAAGAGATTGACAGTCCTAATGGGGTACCTTACTGTATTCGTGTACTTATACTTTTAAATACAGTTTTATCTCAAAAGGCAATTAAACATATTTATTTAAGAGGAGCAGTAGTGTTGAGACAAGATATTAATAAAGATAATTAAATTTGTTTCCAATGTTGTCATAAATATAGATGATTTCCTAATAGTGTACTTTGCTGTAAAAGAGGAAGGTATTTTATTGGGGAAATAAAATTATAGCTTTATGTACAGATACTGGTTAGATAGCTGGGAATTGGAGCAATTTGAGATAGAGGGGAAAAAGATGAAATTAATCTCAATTGTTATACCTGTCTTTAATGAAGAAGAGAATATCCAAGTTTTTTATCAGGAAGTTTGTAAATATATGGAGCCATTATCTTATGATTTTGAATTACTTTTTGTAGATGATGGTTCAAAGGATGCAACACCTTTAATTTTAGAACGCTTAGCACAGCACGATAGAAGAGTGCGAGGATTGATTATGGCACGTAATTACGGCCATCAATTGGCTTTGACTTGTGGACTTGACCATGCTGATGGTGATTGTGTTATAACAATGGATGGTGATATGCAGCATCCACCAGAAATGCTGCCTCTTCTTTTGGCAAAGTGGCAAGAGGGTTTTGAAGTAGTACAAACTATAAGAGTTAGTACAGAAGGGGTTTCGTGGTTTAAATCCTTTACTTCTGGTTTATTCTATAAATTAATAAATGGGATGTCAAAAGTGCATATCCAAGAGGGCGGTTCGGATTTTCGTTTATTAGATAAGGCTGTTGTGCAAAGCTTTCGGCGCTTTAAAGAACGAGCTCGGTTTATACGCGGGATGATCAGTGCGATCGGCTATCGCCAGACTCAGGTAGAATTTATTGCTCCTAAGCGTTATGCTGGTACATCTAAATTTTCCTTAGGTAAAATGCTAAACTTTGCTTTGGATGGTATAACTGCCTATTCGAAATTACCACTTCGTTTTGCTTTTTATATAGGACTGCTTTTTGCCTTAGTGAGTTTTGGGGTTACTCTGCATGTTATATATATAAAATTGTTTACTCTAGAAGCAGTTCCTGGTTGGGCAACGATTTCAGCAAGTATTTTACTATTAGGTGGATTGCAACTGCTTGGTCTTGGTATTATTGGTGAATATGTAGGACGTATATTTGAAGAGGTAAAACAACGGCCTTTATATTTATTACGTGTAGAGCTTAAGCAACAGCAAAAAGGATAAGGGAATGCATGTATTAAAATAAGGATAGTAACGAATAGAATATGGAATATATACGAAAATTAAATGTAAAAAAATGAGATATTAGGCAGGATTTTTTCTAAGTAAAGCGAATGATATAAAAGTGCGGTTTTATAAATGCCGAATCAGTGCACGGGACCGGGGGAACCACAGTTTTGGGGTGAAACATATAAGGCTAATCTTGAATTTGCCTGAAAGTAGGGGGATCTCAACCCTAACCCGTCAGCTAACCTCGGAGGCTAGTGAGAGGGGTATGCGTATTGACTAAATTTCTTCGCGTAGTAGTGTTCTTACTAGTTTTAGTTAGTGCAGGAACTGTAACCTGCGCTGCAGCAGCCTATCATCAAGGTGACCAGGGGGACGATATTGCAAATATTCAAGCCCAGTTAAATGCCCTTGGGTACAATGCTGGTAGTGCTGATGGCGATTTTGGTGAACTAACAGCAAACGCAGTAAAAAATTTTCAACGAGACAGAGGTTTGGATGCTGATGGAGTAATTGGTATGCAAACGTACCGTGCTATTATGGGTAGGGAAATGCAAGTGAGTCGTGATAGTTCCAGTGCTATAGTTCGAAGAGTGATCCAAACGGCACTGAGTTATCAAGGTGTTCCTTATGCATTTGGTGGCACGACACCGAATGGCTTTGATTGTTCGGGTTTTACTCGTTATGTATTTGCGCAAGCTGGAATTTATTTACCAAGAGCTGCTGATGAACAGTATGAAGTTGGACAGGCCGTATCTTACAGTCGACTACAACCAGGGGATACAGTGTTTTTTACTACATATGAAGCTGGTGCGTCTCATTCTGGTATATATGTGGGAAATGGAAAATTTATTAGTGCCACATCTAGCCGTGGAGTAGTAATTGATCGGTTGGATAGTGGTTATTGGGGAGCTCGTTACTTGGGAGCGCGTCGGGTTTTATAATGTGGTGTGAGGGAGGCAAGGTTGTGCCTCCTTACTTTTATTTGACTATTGTAAATTAGGGGACATTAACATAAGAAAAAGCTAGGCTCTGTCAGTGTGAAATAGGCGGTAAGCCTAGTTTTTATGCTTTGATATTATACACTAGTATTGATCAAGATGATATTTATGGCGCTCTGTATATTGGGAGAGTTTAATAAGTATTTAATGTAAATTAGGCAAAAGAGCGTTGCCTCTATTAAATACGGAGGCTTATATGTTTAAATTATATTGGCGAAAATTTATAGTTCCATATTGGTCATTGATTTTAATATCATTGGTGTGCTTTATTGTTGCCAGTGTTGCTGGATTAGTAGCGCCTTTAATTATAAAGTCTTTAATTGATGATGCATTAACATACGAAGACGCCGAATACTTACATTTGATTATGGCAAGTATTGTCGGATTATATTTATTGCGCGGCGGGTTTTCTTATATTCATGGAAAAACGATAGCCAAAGCTGGAAATAAAATGGTGGCACAATTGCGTCAGACCATGTTTGAACGATTGCAAAGATTAGATTATGCGTATTTTATTAATACTTCCACTGGCGATATAATCTCTTTATTTACTAATGATTTAGGCATTATTCAGCAAGCTATTACTCTGGCAATACCTGATCTGTTAGTAGAGTCACTTAATTTAATTGTTATTCTGATAATTATGGTATATTTTGATTGGCAGCTGTCATTAGTGACATTTGCTACTCTGCCTTTTATAATTCTCGCTGTTAGTATTTTTAATAACAAGATTGGTGATTTAGGCAAGCGAGTAGAAGAAACTTTAGCTAAAGTTACTAGTATTTTGCATCAGGCTTTACTATCCATTATGCTAGTACAAAGTTATGTGCGTGAAGAGTATGAATGCCAAAAATTTAATAAAAGTATGCACTTAGCTGCTAGGGATTTTATCAAACTACAAAGATTGAAAGCAATTTTAATTGCTTTAGTTGAATTTTTAGCCTCTATAGGTTTAACGGTTATTATCTGGTATGGAGGTAAAGAAGTAATCGATGATCGCTTATCAATAGGCGGTATGTTTGCCTTCTTGATATATATTATCAATATGCCTACCCCCATAAGGAAGATCAGTGAGGCAGTTACTAATTTGAGGTTAGGTATTGTTGCTTGGCAGAGAGTCTGTACTTTAGATGGAAAAATTGATATCATTGATGGAAATAAAATAATCGAAAAGGCTATTGGAAAAATTGAATTTAAGAATGTGAATTTTGAATATCTTCCAAGCCTGGGAACATTGCGAGATATTAATCTAACTTTTCAGCCTGGTGATATAGTTGCAATTGTAGGACCTAGCGGTGCTGGCAAATCATCGTTTGCGAATTTATTATTACGTTTTTACGATCCAAGTGCTGGTGCAATTTTTTTAGATAATATTGATATAAAAGAAATCAAAGTAAGTGTATTGCGCAAGCAAATTGGTTTTATTCAACAAGAACCTATTTTATTTAATATGAGTATTTTAGAAAATATTAGATATGGGCGGCCAACAGCTAGTATGGTTGAGGTTGAAAAGGCTGCAAAGCTTGCGAATGCTTATCAGTTTATTATGGAACTGCCAGGTGATTTTAATTTTATGGTTAGTGAATTAGGAAATAATTTGTCTGGAGGTCAGCGACAGCGTATTGCAATTGCTCGTGCGATTATTATGGAACCGATAATATTATTGCTGGATGAGCCTACGGCTGCTCTTGACACTGCAGCTGAGAAATTGATTATGGAGTCGATACGCAAAGTCAGTAAAAACCGCACCACATTTCTTATTACACATCGGTTATCTACCTTGCTAGCATCAGATAAAGTAATCTATTTGGTAAATGGAAAGATTATAGAAATGGGAACTCATGCTGAGCTTATGGAACAGGGGGGGGCGTATGCTCAGGCTGTATATAATGAAGAGCAACAAGCATAAACTTGGACAGATATGCTCAAAGATAGATTCAGTTCTATTTTTTTATTATTGTAATAAGAATATTATTATTTGTAAAAAAGGAAAAGATATAATATGATATATGAAGTAATAAAGCAACTTAAAGAAAAAGGTTATCGTATAACCCCTCAGCGACGCGTCATTGTGGAGAAAATAGTCCAGACCGCGGGTCTATTAACAGCAGATGAAATTTGGAATTTAGTACGCAAGGAATATAATGATATTGGATTAGACACGATTTATAGAAATATTAATATGTTGACAGAGAATGGAGTTCTTATACCAATAACAGGTACTGGAAAAGATCGGACACGGTATGAATTGGCTCATGCGAACCATCACCATCATGTTGTTTGCGCTAAGTGCGGTCAGGCTATTTGCATTGATTATTGTCCGATTAATCAGGAATTTATCGAAATGCTTAGAATGAATGGATATGAACTTATTCGTCATAATGTGGAGTTACTAGGTTTATGTACTAATTGTAAAACTCTGTGAGGAGAAGAAAAAATGTGTGAAGTAAAATTATCGGAGATTAGTTTTTTCTATAATAATAATATAGCTTTAGAAAATGTATCTCTAGCTATTTCTCCAGGAGATTTTGTTGCTGTTGTTGGTCCTAATGGCGCAGGGAAAAGCACTATGCTCAAAATTATGGCTGGTCTGATAACTCCAAGCAGAGGGCAGGTACATATTGGAGAAAAAGATATTCTTACTGCGAAAGGACATGGACTAATTGGCTATGTTCCGCAAAACTATGGTAAAAATGTAATGGGGTTTCCAGCAACGGTAAAAGAAGTGGTAGCATTGGGGTTGACCTTAGGACCCGCCTCTACAAGAAAGAATCCACAAGCCGCTAGACATATTACTAGTCATATGATGGAATTAGTAGGCTTAGAGCAGTTAAGGGATCGGCGTATTGGAGAACTTTCGGGCGGGCAGCAGCAACGAGTCATGGTAGCCATGGCTTTAGCCGCAAATCCGGAATTGCTGCTATTAGATGAGCCTACTAGCGGGATTGATTATGAGGCTAGTACTAAAATTTATGAATTGCTGGGTACGCTAAATAAGAATCTTGGGATTACTATCGTAATGGTATCCCATGATATTGATAAAGCTGTATCATGGGCTAATAAGGTGGCTTGTATCAATCGAAAATTATGCTTTTTTGGTAGTAGCCAGGAATTTGATACTACTCATGCTCAGGCACGGCATTTGTGGTATTATACAGGGTGATGAGGTGAGGACATGGAGTTTTTTCAATATGATTTTATTCAAAGGGCATTATTAGCAGGTCTGATCACGGGAATTGTATGCCCTCTTATTGGCAGTTTTGTAGTGGTGCGCCGGCAATCCCTAATTGGTGATGGATTAGGACATATTGCTTTTGCTGGAGTAACGGGTGGATATATGATAGGTTTGTACCCAGTTGTAGGAGCTTTAATTTTAACTGTGGCAGGAGCGGTTGGTATTGAATTAGTCCGGAGAAAACATGTAGAATTTGCTGATATGGGATTAGCAATATTCTTTTATGCAGGTGCAGCTATGGCTATTATTTTCAGTACGATGACTCGAATGCCGAGCACTGGCTTGTTAAGCTTTTTATTTGGCAGTATAATTACAGTTTCACTGATGGATGTACTAACAATTGCTTTTTCTGGTACTTTAGTACTGATCATCGTTTACTTTCTATTTGATAAGCTTATGTTAATGTCTTTAGATGAAGATATTGCGAATGTAGCAGGAATTAATACAGGAATGATAAATATGTTGTTTAGTATATTGACAGCGTTAGTCGTTGTTGTTGGTATGACGATTGTTGGTATTTTGCTAGTAAGTGCCCTCATGATTGTACCTGTGGCAACAGCTCATTTGTTAAGAGTTGGATTTAAAGCTACTATGAGTTGGGCGGTAATATTCTCTATGTTAGCAGTACTTATTGGCCTAATCTCTTCTTTTTACTTGGATATTGCTCCAGGTGGTACAATTGTAATCACGTCCATAATATTTTATATTCTTACGACAATTATTAGGAAATACATTAATTTAAAGGAAAATGGGGAAGAATATAATTCATCTTCTTTTGGGAATAAGTAACATTACTAAATTAGCATATTGGTGTACTACTGGTAATACTGCCAGTGAGGATATAATATTGAATAATGTATGTACGATGGCCACTTGTCCAGCGAAATCTGCTGTGAGATAGGTGGCTGTTTTTACGAGTATATTGGTTAAGGGTAAAAAAATGATGACGCCTAAAATATTAAGCAAAATATGTGCTGCTGCTAAACGTTTGGCAGATAAGGAGGCAGTTACCCCAACAATCAAGGAAGATAAACAGGAGCCAATATTATTGCCATAGACTACATAAGTGGCTGTTGTCAAATCGATAATACCATCGCTGGCTAAGACCATTAAAATTCCAGTGGCAGCGCTGCTGGATTGAAATAGCAAGGTTATTATTATTCCTCCAATGATTCCATACAAAGGGTTCTCCTTGGCGGATAATAAATAATCAATGACAGTTGTAAATTCAGAAATAGTATTTAACGCCTCTGATAAAATACTCATACCTATAAACATGCTGAGTAAACCCGAGAGTGCCATACCCAAATAGCGAAATTTTTTAATTGTTATTGTAAGGAGTAGTGTGAATGCAAATAATGGCATGATTATATTTTCTGGTACGGAGATTGCCATTAACTGCACGGTAGAACATGTGCCGATATTAGCTCCTAAGATAATTCCTAGGCCTTGATAAAATGATAAATATTCAGCATGGACTAAACCTATGGTTAATAAAGATACAGCAGTACTGCTTTGCATTATAGCTGCTGCTATTATGCCAACCAAGAGTCCACGCCAAGGTGTACTCGTTAATTGACTTAAAAAGCACTGTAATCTAGTCCATAAAATCTTTTGTAGACCAAGACGCATGAAGAAAATACCACCTAATAACAACGCGGTACCAATTAAGATCAAAGCTAGCATAACATACATTATTGTATTACCTCCATCTAGCGTTATGCAATTAATGTATGATGATAAATGAATTTATAGAAACAAAGAATTTTTTTTACGAAACCCCCTTTACCTAAATATGGTAAAGAGGGTTTGTAATATATCTGAATGGTACATCGGAGAACGCTGTCTAAGTGGGGGAATGCGGATATTTTATAGCGACGAAGCATACATATTTATGGGGAATATTAGATAAGGAGATCATAATATGAAAAAAAAAATCGTCGACAAATTGGTTATCAATGTCAATGATATCTTAGCATATAATAAGATGTATCATTATATGTTACATTTATTAGAGCAACAGGATGAATTACATAATAGAAAGATAATTATTCTCTGTATTGGATCGGACCGATATATCGGTGATGCTTTAGGCCCCTTAGTAGGATCTTATTTGGAAGAAAATACAGAATGCACTGTTTATGGAAGCTTAGATAAGCCTGTACATGCAGGGAATTTGGTAGAGGTGATTCAAAGTATTAAAGAACAATATTGTCAACCTATTATAATTGCTGTTGATGCATGCTTAGGTAAACATGATGAAATTGGTAATATTGAAATATGGGAAGGGGGCTTGGAAGCAGGGATTGCTGTTGGCAATAAATTACCTTATATAGGTACTATTTCTATTATTGGTGTGGTTAATGCCAGTGGTTATATGGGATATTTAGATCTACAAAGTACTCCCTTATCCATCGTTGTGAAACTTAGTAAGTGTATTGGTAAGGTAGTGGGGGAGGCTATAAATAAGGAAAAAGGTTCAGTACTTAACCAATAAATTGCACATTAGTCAGGAAAAAGTTTGTCCCATAACATATAGATGATTATTAGAATTGCAGCAAATAGTAGCTCAAAATCTCCAATATATTGATCCATTGTATCATCCTCCTGGTGCGATTATATGTTATGTAATGGCAAGGTGCAAGTCTATAATAACCGAATTTAGAAAAAATGTGTCTTTTAATGAAAAATCAGATATACAAAAATTAACAGGCACAAGAACGGTAATTATCCCATACAATGAAGCAAGTGATTTGCGGGGGTGAATAGTTTGGTGTCTTTTTTTATGGCATTGGCGGTTTCTGTTGTTAATGGCCTTTCCCTACTAGTTTCTTACGTAACAAATAATACTTTTCCCTTACCTCTTTCGGAAAAAGAAGAGCAGATACATTTAGATAGGTTGAAAAATGGTGATGAAAGTGCTAAAAATGTGTTGATTGAAAGAAATCTAAGATTAGTAGCACATATTGTTAAAAAATTTGACAATACTGGCGAAGACATTGATGATTTGATCTCAATTGGCACAATCGGACTAATTAAAGCGATTAATACTTTCGATATTGCTAAAAAAATTCGTCTAGCAACATATGCAGCAAGATGTATTGAAAATGAAATTTTAATGCACCTGAGAAGTACTCGACGAACTAGAGCTGAAGTTAGTTTATATGATCCTATTGGTGTAGATAAAGAGGGAAATGAATTAACGTTGTAGAGTTATCTGTATAGAGTCAATATTTCAGTAATCACTGAGGTAAACGCGGGCATAATACTAGTGTAAAATTATCATCTTTTTGCCATTTTTCTTTTCGATAAGTAGCATGGTTGAGGAATGATTTTAACATTTTGTTTTTCACTGATGGATTATTGGATTTCTCATAGATTATCAAAATTCTTTCAACTTTAGGAATAATATCTTTTCTGATCTTTTCACACTGTATTTCATTAGATAAAGCAAATCCTGCTTCATCTTTATTTTTTTTTGTATCAGCAATTTTCTCAGATAGTTTAGTTAATCGCTTCAGATATGTGTCAATGTTATAAATTCCTTTTTCTAATAGGTCGTGTAAATTGTCTTTTTGCTGTTCTAGTTCTATTAATTCCTTTTTGAAAGTTTTGTAGATTTTCTCTTTTAAATTAATAGTCTTATCCTGCTCCTTTGGCCTAAAATTATTCCATTGGGCTTGATAGTCATTAAGCCATAGTTGCAGGCCTTCAAGTATTTTCTTTTCAACATATTCAAAACGGCAGCTTTTATTTATACAATGCTTGTTGTAACACATAAGATGCGGGTATTGTTGATGCTGATACGGTCGATAAATCATGGAACTGCCACATATATCACATTTAATTAACCCGGCTAGCGGATTCGTAATGCCATTTAGCAATTGATAAGGTGGATGATATTTCTTGGCTAGCATATCTTGCACATGTTCAAATTCTTCAAGTGTGATGTAGGGTTCGTGGCAATCGTATATCCAGATTTGTTCTTTTCGAGGACGAAGTTTTGTTTCCCTGCCAATGCGAGTAGTGGATTTTTTAGAGATTACTTTTTTCCAGGCATTTATACCGGCGTAGGCCGGATTCTTTAAAATGGCTAAAACTGATGATGCAGACCACTTCTTTCCAGTATAAGATAGATATCCCATTCGATTCAGTTCATTCGCAATTTTATTTGTTCCCATTTCAAGTTTGTAGAGACTCCATATTAAAGCTGTAGGTTCATTTTGCTCTGGATGCTTTATTAAGTATCTCTTTTGGTCACTTTTTTCGATCAAGTATCCATAGGGTGGCATCGCACCAAGATAGTTGCCTTCTTCGAGTGATCTGATTCTACCGCTTTGTAAACGCCTGGTAATTATCTTTAATTCTTTTCTAGCCATAAAGGATTCAAATTCTGTATATTCTTCGTCCCACTCATCATTAAGATCATACACTTTTCTAGGCGTCACAATCTTTGTTTCTGCTTGCTTAAATGTTTCAATAATTAATCCTTGATCTTGCATTTTACCACGACCGAGGCGATCTATATCCATGCAAAAAACAGACTTCCATTTTCCTGATTCGACTTCTTTTAGCAGGTTTAGCATTTCTGGTCTATGGATGATGCTCTCACCAGAGACAACTTCTTCAAATATCTTAGTGATGTTTACACCGTGCTCTTTAGCCGTTTTTAATAATGCTTTTTTGTGTTTGGCAAGAGTTTCACCTTCGCCTCTTAATTCCGCCTCTTGGTCCTCGCGCGACTTGCGGAGGTAGAAACAGCAAGGCTCTAAATCTTTATTATCTTTTTTATTCAAATTAGCACCTTCTTTATTATGATATGGTTGCTAATATATATATTTCGGAATATAGTTAAGTATATTAACTGATTGCCTTAATCAGAAGAAACATTCTAAATATAATCTTAATTTTATAAGAATGTTTGTTGTTGAAAATTTCAATGTGGTTTGTGACTAGAGATATTAAATTTAGATATGAGATTTGACAGTGATCTAGAATGGAAATATACTTATATTAGAAAATAAACTGACATTAGGGCAGTATTGAAATTTATTCTCCCCTACGATGCGTCGTTAGGGGAGAATAAATTTTTTATGAGTAAGGTTAGTTATAATTTATTATTACATATGTTGTAGGTTTGGAGGTTTAAAATGAGATATGCAATAAAGTTGGTTTTGATTTTAATGATAATTGTAATGGGAAAGGAATCTATTGCTGTGGCCTATGGGCAAATTAGCATGGATAATATAGAAAATTTCCCAGAATGGGAAATGAAGAATACTTCTCTTGGTGGCAAACTTTTACTTTCTGATAGTCCTGAGATGGTAGAAAATGATGGCATTTTATATCAAGACAAGGTGGAAGGGAATGCTCGTCTCTTCTTTTATCATGTAAATGCATCGAAAACTGCTAAAACTATGGAGGTGCTCTTAGAGAATAAAGGTAATGAAGTTGCTCATGTCAATATAAATCAATCCAGTTTGGGCGGACCAGGTTATGCTTGGTTTGCTGTAGGAAAAGAAACACTGACGTCATACCTTGCGGGAAAATCATCGTCGTATCAAATTAGTATTCCACCAGGTGGAGCAATGCCATTATCAGCAAAGATAAGTGAAACAGCAGTTTTACCTAATATGTTGATTCATGGTATTTATGATTTTACAGTTGATCATCAAGTAAACGTTAAAGTTATGATGTTACCTTTATTTGAAGATAATGTTAAATTTTCACAAACAGCTCGGGTACTACCTGCTGATCAGTGGCATTTGCGTGGTACATTTGAGGGAGCAAATCGGAAACTCACTTCAGTGGATGCGTATGATCCAGTTCTTTACAGAGCAGTGGGAATAACGCTAGCTGACAATATAATCGATCCTTATTTACAGGGCATTGATGCAACTGATGGAACCAGAGTCGTTGATTATGGAAACTATGGTGTAGTGTATCAAATTGTACCTCCTGCGAGAAATGACCGGAGACTTTCGTATTATCTTGTACCAATGGGTGGGTGCTACGCTGGTGCCATTGGGGTACACCATCCGGATGTAACCTGGAGTCCTATAGCAACACCACGGGGCAAAGTATATTTCGGAGAGGATAAGCAGAGGGAGTTTGCATTTCTGGGTACTTATGATAGCAGTGAGTCGCTATCATTTACATTTAGTCCTCCAGGTGCGTCGAACTTACCGGTAAAATTAGTTATTCTATCACAGTGAGTTATATAACGTCAATTCTACAGGCTAAATAGCTTTAGTTCACTAAAATGAAAGACTTTGAAAAATCTATAGGGTCCCAGATCATTTTGTTAAGATTCTTGTACCATTGGGTTTATTGGTAAAAATTCACTTTGAAAGTTAAATAGTCATTATACTTTTAAGTTTGACAAAAATGAAGGTGAAATGGGAGTTATGTCAAACTATGTAAATACCAATAAAGATCATGTTACAAAGGAAGGTAATAATGCTGTCAAATGGAATAGATATTTCAAAATCGAAGAAAAAATGTTTGGCGTTAGGATTAGACCCGGCAAGTATTCCCTCGTTTATAACAGTGGGTAAAGAAATACTAGAAAAAAAATGCCTGGAATATCAGGAAATCCTGTCTGTTGTGAAATTTTTTGTTGAAAAACTGCTAAATGATATGAAAGGGACACCAATCCTTGTAATAGTTTCTGACGAGCAGGGGGTTGTCTTGGAAATTGAAGGAGACGAAACAATCCACACCATGATAGAAAGACTAGGAATTACGCGAGGAGTTTGGTTTACAGAAGAAACAACAGGGACTAATGCCATCTCCCTTGCTTTAGATTATAAACATCCAATAAAGATTATAGGAGATGACCATTATCATTATTTCCTACATTCATCAGTTTGCTATTCTGTGCCTTTCCAATATTCCGATTTAGGAAATATCTTAGGAACGATTACCATAATGGCTTCTATTGAACAAGCAAACGATTTTCTTTTTACACTACTATCTACTGTTGTAGATTCTATCGAAAGAGAGCTGTTATTACGTTTCCAAAATCGCAAGTTGAATATACTCAATCAAATTATGATGGATGCAACTAAAACTGGTATTATTCTTACAGATATTGAGGGGAATATAACGGAATTTAACACGTATGCCGAATACTTAACGGGTTTAAAAAGGGAAAATCTTATAGGAAAGTCTGTTATGGATTTAGATCCATTTGGTAAATATATACATAATATACTTCAGTCACATGAAGAACAAGAAGATAGGGAAGTATTTATCAAGAAAACTGGAGATGAGGATAAAACGGTCTGTTTATTTGATGGTATGCCCGTTTATGATGAAAGGGGTATGTTGATCGGTGCTGTTGGGAAATTAAGAGATATCACAGAAAGACATAGAGTGGAAGAAAAAATAAGTTATATGGCTCATCACGATGATTTAACGGGGCTGCCCAATCGCAGATTTTTTCATGAAATGCTGGGACGGGCATTGGACATAGCCATGAAGAACAAAATGATGATGTCCGTATTATTATTGGATCTTGATCGATTCAAGATGATTAATGATACACTAGGACACATGCAGGGAGATTTACTGTTGATAGAGGTAGCTAAACGATTGCAGGACTGTATTGGGGGGGAAGGAACCGTTTTTCGCATGGGGGGAGATGAGTTTACGATCTTGTTGCCAAAGATTTATCATCCCGAAGTCGCAACGCAATGGGCCAAGAATATTATTGAACTATTTAAAACCTCTTTTATGATACATGAATATGAATTTGATGTCACTGCCAGCATCGGAATTTCTTATTATCCCCATGATGGACAGGATATTAATAGCCTGATGATTCATGCTGATACAGCAATGTTTCGAGCCAAAGAACAGGGGAAAAATAATTTTATCGTTTATACTTCCAGTATGAATGATAAATCTTATGAGAAATTAGCCCTGGAGAAAGCCTTACGCAAAGCAATTATAAATAACGAATTAGTTTTATATTACCAACCTCAAATTGAGCTATGTACTGGGAAAATGACTAGCATGGAGGCACTGATCCGGTGGCAGCACCCAGATTGGGGATTGATACCTCCTGATCAATTTATCCCCTTGGCCGAAGAGACAGGATTAATTGTTCCCATTGGAGAATGGGTGATCCGCACAGCATGTCAGCAGAATAAGAAATGGCAGGAGATAGGCTTATACCAGGCGCGAATTGCGGTCAATTTGTCCATGTATCAATTTATAAAGCAAGGATTAGTAGAAACCATAAAAAAAATACTGTGGGAAACTAGTTTAGATCCTCAATATTTAGAACTCGAAATCACAGAATCTATGACCATGGATGTTGATAGATCTATCATTATTCTTCGAGATTTAAATGATCTTGGTGTTGAAATTAGCATTGATGATTTTGGAACGGGATATAGTTCTCTGAATTACTTAAAGGAATTTACGATCCATCGTTTGAAAATTGATCGATCTTTTGTTCGAGATATAATGATCGATGAAAAAGATGCAAGAATCGTAAGCACAATTATTTCCATGGCGCAAGGATTAGGATTGGAAGTAGTAGCTGAAGGGGTGGAGACCAGAGAACAATTACAATTTTTATATAATGAAAATTGTAATATTGTTCAAGGATTTTATTTTTGCAAACCTTTACCTCTTGATGAATTTGAAAGCCTATTGTCAAAGAACGCAGATGGATTTTTATGTGGAAATGCTTTGAGCTAGGAGAATGTATATGATGAAAGTATCAACTTTATTAGTTGAACAAGTAAAGAAATGTGGAGTTACTCATATTTTTGGTATACCTGGAAAACCGATAGTGCATCTTAATTTGGAAATTGAGAAACAAGGAATAAAATATGTTTTATGCCGGCATGAATGCGGTGCGGGGTTTGCGGCATCAGGGTATGCTTTGATGAATAGAACATTAGGAGTCGCCGTTGTTACAGCAGGGCCAGGTGGAATGAACATGTTAACAGCAGCCGGGCAAGCAAAAGCTATGAATCTTCCCGTACTGTTCATTACAGGTCACCCTTCAATGCGAGAAACGGGCAGAGCACTTGGTCAAGATGCCACTTTTTTTGGAGCTGATCTGGTAAAAATGTTTGAACCAGTGACATTATTTAGTGCGCGAGTTGAACGGAGCGAAGTTTTTCACCTTTATTTTCAACATGCAGTGGAAAAGGCTTTGAGAGGACATGGTCCTGTTCACTTGAATATCCCTGCCGACGTGCTGGAAGAGGAAATTGACCGATCTCAATTTGAATTACCGCAATACGCACCGCTTATTTCCTCTGAAATTGATCAAATTATTCCCTTATTAGATAAGGCAAAAACACCGGTTTTATTTTTAGGAAAAGGTGTGCACTGGTCAGACGCGTATGAAGAAGTAAAATTGCTGGCTAACCGCTGGAATATTCCTGTCATGACAACTCCTGGAGGTAAGGGGAGTTTCGTTAATCATGACCCTCTTTTCTTAGGGGCTTTTGGCTTAGGCGGCAGCGACCAAGCAGAACATTGGCTTCGAAATGGCGTTGATCTTATGATTGTTATTGGGAGTAAGTTATCAGATATGTCAATGGCCGGACTTACTCCAGCTCTCTATCCTGAACAAATTATTCAATTTGATTATGATCCAACTTTTATCGGGAAATCTATTCCTGTTCCTACTATTGGGATAGTCGGGGACTTAAAGGAAAATCTCGGAATCTTATTGAAACAGGCTAATAAGTCCCCTGTTAATAAAGTTGATAGAATTCTTCCAGAGAAGCGAAAAGCAGTAGCGGTAGAAACTGAGATTCTTTCAGCTGCTCAGACAATGCATATCTTACGAAAGAATTTACCTAGCGATACGATCATTTTTGGTGATGCTGGCAGTAATACGTTTCATGCCGTTAAACATTTTGATATTTTTGAATCTGGTACATTCTATTTTGATGAAAACTTTATTGCAATGGGGCATGGAATTGGTTATTCCATTGGTGCTAAGCTAGCTCGACCAGATAAGCAAATTGCTTGTATCACTGGAGATGGTTGTATGTTGATGCACGGAACGGAAATATCTACTGCCGTGTGCAACGGTATTTCTATAAGTTTCATTGTTCTTAATAATGGCAGACTAGATATGGTAGACAAAGGAATGAAAAAGATGGTTGGTTGTTCAATCGGCACTATTTATGAAACACCTATGGATGCTAAGTTGTTCGGTCAGTCATTGGGAGCTGCAGCTTTTTGCTGTCGTACGGAAGATGATATCACAAATGCTTTACAATTTTCATTAAATCATCAAGGGCCCACCGTTATTGAAGTTATGGTCGATCCGGATGAAGTTCCCCCCATTTTAGGAAGAGTATTATAATAGATTGGAGATGTATGAAATGGAAAAGAATCGATATCAACGCGGTGCGGAAATGATGATGAAATTAGCTGGTGAACAGGGAAAACAAGCTGTAGATGGCGTACAAGCTTTTTCACCAGATCTTGGTAGGATGATTGTTGAGTTTGCATTCGGTGAAGTTTATTCTAGGCCGACATTTGATTTGAAGCAGCGCGAGCTAATAACCTTATCTTCTTTAATTACGCAGGGCGCAGGAGAAGGACAGCTTGAATTTCATTTTAATTCTGCATTAAACATTGGGATGACCTTGGAAGAGGTGATCGAAGTAGTTATTCATTGTGCAGTGTATTCAGGATTCCCTCGTGCTGTAAATGCTCTAGACGTTTTAAAGAAGGTTGCTGAGCAGCGAAACCTCTTAAAATAAACAGGAGGAGCTTAAGGATGCAAATCCAAATCAAGGGAATGTTGACTGGCAAAAACTTTGTAAATACAGTGATAAATAATAAGAGTATTTCAGGTATTTGTATAAGTGCTATCTTCATTATTTGATATAGCAGGTAAAGAATATAAGACAATTGTTAGGGCAATGGTCAACAATTCAAAATAAACAATTAATTTATCGATAGTTAGCAATTTATTATGCTCAAAAGGATACAAGACACGGCATAGCCATTTTATTAATGGAGTAATGCTGTGTCTTTTTGCCGCATATTGGTATAAATAGTTGTTATTATAGATATAATTTCTATTTCAAAATATGTAAGTGAACAACCTTACCACTATAGATTACAATTCCATATCATACTTTGGTTCTTGTGATACAGGACAAGCGGTAGTGCATAAATTGTAATGAGGTGATAAGAAGAATGGCAAATACCCAACAAAAACCTCCATATGATGCTACATATCATCTAGGCAATACTGTTGTTCATGTAGTTGCTCCTCCTCCCATGACAGAAGCGGAGAAAGAAAGGATTCTTTATGAGTTTTATTATCACGCATGGAATGTGTGGAATTCGCTAACAGTTGAGGAACGTTTAAAAATTAATGCAGAAGATAGTGAGAAGTAGCCAGATCATTCCTGGGCGGATTTAATGAACCATCTTTTCACTATCAATAAAGCTTTAGATACCATCTGATGACTTACCTATGGCTGTTAATGCGATGATAAATTACTACATTTAGAGTGAAGGATACTATTTCCTTTTGTCGAAATAGAAAGGAAATTATAAAGGGGAGATGGTCTTATGTCTGCAAAAATTTATGCGGCTATATATGTAAAGGGCAGAAGGGATAAAATAAAAGAAGATTTAAAAGCGTATTTTTCGATGGAAAATATAATTGTTGAAAAAATTTTTGAGAACGTCGAGAGTGTTCGCATACATATTCGTGTTGGCTCCGAAGAAAACTTATATTATTTGCATTTAGAAGTTCACGAAGATGAAAAAGAAAAAGCGCAGAAAGTTTTGCATGAATGGCTTAACAAACATAATGCAGTTCAAATACATATAGCTCCATGTATAGAACAATAGCCATTTAAGTAGATATAAGATGATCACGATATTAACGGGATTATCTTTTTTTTAGACAAATCGCTTTTTAAGCATGTGGTATTAAAAAGCTTATTAGCCATAATAGGAAAATAACAATTTTTCAAAATGGACCAGCCAGATGATTAACAGTAATCAAATGTAATATCATAATGAAGGAATTAATGGCATATAGATGTTTAGAGTAAATATAGAATTCATATGGCAATGAAGATTTCTTTCAGCGCTGCATAAAAGTTTGCTGTAGTGTTAACACTGTTACTAAAAGGATGGTGTTTAGATGCCTGAGATTGAAGAAATCTTGAGAGAAATTGAAGAATTAAGAGAAAACTTAAATAAATTGGCTCACGTTAAAAATGAAAAATTTACAGATCCAGAGATTATTTCTGTTAGTAGAGAGTTAGACACTTTACTTAATACCTATCATAAACTAATGACAGCTAAAATAGAAAACTTTGAAAATAAATAGAAATGGGCCTGTGGCTCTTATTTAATTCTATTTCACTTGCTGAAGGAAACTAAATTCTCCTGCCGAATTTATAATCAACGGACAGGAGTGGTATTATGGATTTAAGTCTTGTAAATTTGCTTGAAGTTATATATCAGTCGATTATTATGATGTATGTAATTATTATGATTATTATTATGATTTTTGAAATATATATAAGAGTAACTCGTACGTGTTATAAGGCTTTTGCATGGAATGTAGTAATTAATTTTGTGAATATTAGCTTTTTATCAATTTTTTATTATCGCATTGATAATTTTTTTCTTTCAGAAAATATAGTTGCTTTTTTGTATATTGTATTGATTTACTATTTTATGCGAAACCTTATTAATGAGCTGCTATTGAGATATTTTAAAAAATAAGTCTGTTTTTAAAAAAATAGCTTTATTAAAGTTATTTTTTGCTTGTGAAATTAATAACAAAATTGCTTCTACTTAGAATAAGAAGGTTGATTCAGGTATAGTTTTAGTTCCTTCAAGGTTTTAGTTTATTTCGGATTTGTTAATCTTAATTCGCATCAGAGAAGAGGTGAATTCTAGACTGGTTTGGCTATCGGATAAATTAAATTTTCATGGGAGGAATCATAATGGATAGCGTAGTAGGTATTGTAGATGATTTAACGTCGGTCTTTACTTGCTGGCAGGATAAGCAAGATGATGAATTAATGAGTTATATGAATCAGTATCTGTATTTACCACAGTGCCAAAATTTTATAATTAATAATGTTAATAATATAAAGAATGGAAGAACAGAAGGGTTGCAACAAATTTATAGAGAGTTGATGCAAAGAGGTGAGTTGGTTGCAGCTCAAAAGCTAAATACTCTTGTTACTGGGGATAGTGTCATATCAGAAGAATCATATGTACTATTGGAAAACTATTTTAAGAGTGAAGAATTTTATAAAAAGCTAGAAAGTAACCTGCTAGATCTTAAGAAGCCGTCCGAATAGGACGGTTTTTTTATTAAGATCAATGGAGAATTTTATAATTAAAATAATTTAATTATCTATGATTTTCATAGACTTTCTCTATGTAATATACAGATAAATCAATTAAGATAATGAAATTACCTTAATTGATGTTCTCGGTACAGCACCTGATGTAGTAGCTGAAGCGGTAGAAACGCAATGTGAGCACGAACGGCTGAATAAACAAATTAATCGATTGAGTAGTAGAGAAAAGTGGGTATTAGAGATGAGATTTGGTATGCCTAATGGTAATCGCAAAACCCAACGTGATATTGCCAGAATGTTAGGTATTTCTCGATCCTATGTCTCTAGAATTGAGAAATCAGCGAAACAAATGATAAAAAAATTATTAATGAGCTAAATACCAATCTATATCATTTTTTGTTTTATTTACATATATAATACAGCCGAGCTTTAGTAAGATATTACGCTTATCCTGAAAGGTGGTAGCTGACAAGATTTCATCAGTTGTTACATTCAATGATTTTGTATAGTTTATTATTTTTTTATCTTTAATGGCTGATAAGGTAATTGTTGTATTCGTGATTTCTTTTTGCACCATTTGCAGTTCCTTCTGAGCTGTTTCGCTGTCAATTAAATTATCTCTAAAAAAGCGCATAATATCAGTGCGTTTTTTTTGTAATTCTTCATAATAGATGGTCATACGGTCAAATTGTTCCTTGGAATTATCCTTAGGCCGTGGCTTTTGCAAATATTGTGAAATATCTCCATTTCCTCTTGCAAGAAGGCACAACGTCTTCCATACAGCATCTTCGAATAAATTGGCACGAATATGCGAATTAGTACACTTGCCTGTTTGCAAATACCAATTTTCCATATTTTTATTGCATATATAATATTTATATTCAATGCCTTTTTGTACACGGCAAACACCTGTCATGGAACGATTACAACATCCACATTTTATAATCCCACGCAGCAGATACTCGCGTTTCGTATTACGTTCAGCGATTAACTTATTATTAGCAAGTGCTTGTTTTGCTGCATCCCAGATTCTTTTTGTCACAATGGCTGGTACTTTAATTGGTATCCATTCTTCTTCCGGTCTTGTAATTATTTGGGTCTTATATTGACTGGTTTTTTTTCCATAATATTTAAATGCCCATTTGGTACCAGCATACATTTCATTGCTGATAATTCTATGAATATTCGAAAGTGTAAAAGGTTTGTTTCTGCGATTTGAAATTCCCATGCTTCGTAGTTCTATCATAATGTCACGCAGGCTGTAGTGCTTAGCAGCACAAAGATCATACATTAAGCGTATTATTTTGGCTTCTGCCTCGTTTATAATATACATGCTATTTTCTTCATCGTAGTTATATCCAAAGGCTTTGTCATTAAATACAAGCTTGCCAGAGAGAGCTTTTGTTCTTTTACCTCTCATAGTACGTTCGCGAATTTTGGCTTTTTCAAATGCCGAGATAGCACCGCGAATTGAGAAGAAAAGACGACCTTCAGGAGATGCATCATAGTCATGTGTAACAAAAATAAGTTTGGCACCTGCTTTTTCTATTTCATCGGCTAATAGTAATTGATTGGTGAGATTGCGACTCAAACGGTCAGGGTCATAAATCACTATATATTCAATTACTTTGTTTCTTAAATCATTACGTAAGCGGTCAAGGGCGGGACGCTCTAAATATTCGCCACTGTAACCATCATCAATATATTCTTGTATATTAGTTAATTTCATTGCTAATAAATGACTACGTCCTGATGACAGTTGATCAATCAGTGAATATCCTTCTACTTGCTCTGTTGTTGAGACTCTTGCGTAAATTGCGTTCATGATATCCCCCTAACGTATGTTGTTCACTTAATGAATAAAAAGAATACCTGAAACATCTATATGCTATCTCTATACTCAGCATTACATTTGCATTTCACGTAAAGATCAAGAGTAATGTGGAAAAGCAGTAGTTCATAGATTATATGGGAGGAGTGAGAATGAGAGAAGAAAAAGTCGGAAAATATATTATACGGTGGCATGGTATTAAAGAAAATCAAATCTTATATCCACCAGAACAAATACCGGAACAAATTGTAAAAAATATTGAAAACGTGGTTTGGGGAACACTTGTGCCTCAAATATTAAAAGAAGATAACCTTTAATAAAAATACCGCTTCACTCTTGGTGAAGCGGCAATGCATCTTATAAATTTGGCAGCCAGTTATTTATTTTTTCAGCTTCTGGTTTTATGCCGTCTTTGGGTTGAACATCATCTTCATCGTTAGTTTCGGAAAGCATTTGGGTAATCAGCTCAGCATCAGAAACACTTGAAAACATGCCCCCATTAAGCGTTTTTTTCACAGTGATCACCTCCTGTTAATAGTTTAACCAATAAAAAAAATAATAAAAGATGACCAGTTGATAATTTCCTTGATAAATATTGGAGATAAATGAATAATCCAAAAATTTATTAATTAAGTAATATTACAATTATCTCCAAGGTGATGTTACCCGATCCCAATAAACAATTAAGAGGGCTGCAATCACTAGCACCGCAATAATAATTAACACTATCAAAACACCTTCTTAGTGCAGATTGTCTAAAAATAAAAGAATTATGGAAGAGATTATTATGGCAACTAGGCATAATTATTATGCGTGATAATTAAAATTATATACGTGAGTAGAAAGAAGAACTCACAACACAAGTGACAAATTGTATAAGGAAAAGGTACCCAAAGCCATATTTAGCAGAATTGCCAAGTATGGTTTTTAGTTTTATGTGACAAATATTTTCTCATAAATGTCCATTTAATCTTTAAAGATTACTGAGAGTTTTTTTGTTCTTCGTCATATTTTCGTCATAGTTTTTATTTATAATGCAAGAAACAGATTGATTGTAGAGCCGGTTTATAAAATTCTCAATAGAAACTCTAAATACAATCAAATCAGCTCATTTATAAAAAAATTGTAAGGAGATGATAGTATGGTTTTGGAACGTTGGTTATTTAATATGTTTCATATTATCTTAACTGTAGGATTACTATTATACTTATACAATCTTAATGTATTATCAGATGAATAGTTGCAGTTCTTTTAATTAAAGCATTTTTACGTCGTCGGAGGGATCGCTATTTTTTATTACTTGCGTTGCTCTTATTGAGAAAAAAGCGATAGGTAAATTAGGAAAAAGTCTATCCGCAGAAGATATTCAATAAACTTAATACGTTTAAAAAGGAGCTTCCACTATTTGAAGACTTTTGCTAAAGGAAAAAGTATATTTATATAGTAATTGAAGGAGATTAATATTTGTTGCCGAAATACTAATTTAAATAGGGTAGGAGGCGTTGCTATGTCTAAACAAGAGAATCTTAAGACATGTGCCAAATGTCATCTTGGTAAAATGCATAAGATTAGTCTTAATGAAAGTTTTACTGATGAGTGGAAATGCGATGAGTGTGGCTATACCGAAAGCAAAAGTCCGTTTGACATTATCATTGAGGATCAAACAGACATGAAATAGGATTCAAAAAATGGTAAGCAAAGCATAAATCAAGGCACAGCTTATTAATAAGCTGTGCCTTGTGCTTTTTTTCCTGTTTGGTATTTTAGAGGAAAAAATTAAGTGTGTTATATAATTTTGCTATTACTAAAGTCATGAAGGGAGTATATCTATGTTCGCACTAAACTTTTTATCACCGCATAATGAAAAATTGCTATTGAACCGTCAAAAAAATGTCACTATTCGGTTAGGTGATATTAGAGAGACTTACCCAGAGAACTCGGTAGTTTGGATTACCGTTGGTAGAAAAGGCTTTGATAAGCGAAAATTATATGCGGCGATTATTGATAAGGCTATCGCAAAAAAGTTTTCTGAACTCACTACACAGGATTTGAGCCAGCAAAATCCTGATATAAAAACGGTAGATGAGTTAATTAATTTTTTTGAAATAGTTTATGAGAAAACGATACATATTGATGATACGGTAACCGTAATATATTTTTCTGAGATAATTAAAGAATAGCATGTTCTAAAGAGAAGAAATCCTCTTCATAAGTGAAAGAGGATTTCTTCTCTTTAAGAGTGGATTGTCTGAAAGATTTGTGAAAGTTGGTCACCGATCATAGCTGAGAAAGTATCAAGTGCCGTTAAAGCTTCTGTACCATCGGGGCGAGTTACAGATTTATCTACAATGTAGGAATTCGTTGCTGAAGAAAAAGCCTTCAAATCGAGGGAGAAATCCAGAGGATGAACAGTAAAGAGCATTACGTAATTGACATGGGCAGTATTAGCATATGTAGATAATAAATCAGGAGTAGCGGAAGTTGTATTTGTAATGCCACAACGATTAAGATCTCGCAGTACAGCATTGCCAGATTGTACCTCACTGCCTAAAAATAAAGCGTTAATTTTAAAACGTATTACTTCATTTAGCGCCTTATTTAGAAAATCCGTTCCAGGAACATAATGTCCTGAAGTGTCTATGTATAAGGCAACTGCAATCATAGCATTATCATCTGCTGATGCCGCTAAACATATAGAGATATTCAAAAAAAGTAGGATTAAAATAAGTAATATAGATTTTTTTAACATTATACACCTCGCTTGCTGAATTTTATAAGAATTATACGGTTAATATTATAACATATTCTTTTATTTCTAGATATATTAGTTGATTTTTATTATCAGATTATAGAATTGAAGGATATCATCATGCTTTTACTGGTTGAGTATCAGGAAAAATGTTATAATAACCTGTAATGTTAAAAGGATTATATGTGGGAAGCTATGGTTTAAAGGAGATTTTTATACTTAATGAAGAAAAATGTGTATGATCAGGTACAGGGCTTTTATGACGAAGCAAATGTATGGGAACCGATTATCCAGCAAGAATGGGTTGAAGGATTTTTACGACAAAAGGCATGGCAGGGTATTAGCGATGATAAGCTTAAAGATATATGGCACCAAATACAACATTTTATTCTTTATTTAACTCATTTTAATAATGAAGATTTAGATGAAATTAGCTTATCTGAATATAGCTTTATGATTAAGTGGCTAAGTGAAAATGTGACAGGCTTTAAAGCGACGTTAAAACCAGTACGTCATTTTTTTAATATTCTCACAGAATTTTACACTTTTTTACATATGAAGAAAATTATAGGAAGCTTGGATGAAATTAAAGAAGCGGCCCGAGAAATTAGTGGGGGGAAGAAAATAAATCTCGTTAAATCAGAGTCTCTTGTTGATGGTTTGCGAATCTTAGAAGATACTACTGACCATTTTGATGATAAAGTATCTTTGGGTATAGTAATTGGAGATGCTGTTGAAGGCCTAATGCTTAAGTTAGGAAAATACTTTCAGCAACAGGAGTTTACAGAAGATTTTGAGCGTGCCTTGTATTTATATACGGGACCATTTGATAATGTAGCTGAAGAAGTTGAAGAAGATTTTTGGTTAGGATTTTGGGACTATTTTTTATTTGATTATCACTTATTAGAAAATGATTTAAAGCCCTTAGAATACTTTAATACTACTTCTGGCGAGCGTCTTAATGGAGATGAATATCAAATATTACAAAGCTTATTAGGGTCTAGCTTTACAGTTTTTTATATAAGGAAAATTATAGGTCAGGATTTAGTAGAGTGTGTCAACCTGTTTACAAATGAAATATTTCAATTACCTACACCTGATTTTGATTATAAACTATTAAAGAAATTATTATTTTTTGGGCATATATTTTCTAAAGGTTTAGTAATGATAAATTATGTGACAAGCATGGAGATTAGCATAAACCTTAGAAGACGTATTAAGGATGAAGTATTAAGACAAAAGGAAATATTTATGATTCAAAAACCAGAAGCAACTTTAAATGATTTTTTTAAGCGCCATGCACTAGTGGTTCGGCATACTATAAATATTTTAGTTACCCTTGCAAAAGTAAATGTTACATCCATGAATCAATTGGAGCGTAGCTATCCAGTCATTGAGGAGAAAAGAATACCAAATAACAATGTAATCAATTTATTGCATGAATTAGTATTAGAACACGGACTTTCTCATTATGATGAAAGCTTGCTAAAAAAAATGTGGCATGATTTTTCACAGCTTTATGTTGCTAATGTTCGTAAGGCGGCAATTTGGGCCGTAACGATATTTTTGGCCTATACACAAATTAATGGTGTCAACAATATTATTGTGGAAGAACTTGCACAAAAGGCAGCAATATCAACAACCAGCATTTACAAAAGAAGGACTCAATTATATGAAGTATTGCAGCTACAGAACTTTGATGCGCGTTATTTAAGTGAAGATGGTTTTATAATTTCCTTATTTAAAGAATAATGCATGCCTGAAGTAAATATATTATGTCAGGAGAGATATCGTGAAGTGTATAGCTTGTGGCGCTGAAATACAACCGGATAAGCAGCTTTGTCCTTTATGCATGGAATTGGAGCATAAAGTGCAAGTGCTAACACCAGAAGAAAAACAGGAGTTTTCCGGTATTACGATTGAACAAGATCAAGGAAAACAAACGAATGACTATGATGATTATCTTGACAATGATGAAAAGCAGCGGATTTACGTACGACATGTAAATTTGGGGCAAACAGGTATAGTTACCAAAATTATACTTGGCGTTATTTTTGCAGGACTACTAGTTATTGCTTTACCGATTGCAATTTTAGTTCTTAGTATAATATTATTTTTTTTCTATGGCGTGCGCAGGTAAAGTACTTTGTCATAGAAGATAAGAAGTGCTTAACTCTTCTTTATATAGCGGATTTATTCAAGGGTTGATCATCTTAATAGTAAGAAGGCTAGAGATTCGAAGTTTAACTCAGAATCTCTAGCCTTCTTTATACTTGTAATAGTCGTTCCTTTATTTTTTGATAGTTCAGTGTAAAATAGGCACTATTTTGAGCTTCTCGATGGTCAAAGCCATAAGCTCGTCTGCTTACAGCCAATACAGGAGGAGCTTGAATTCTTTTGGCAACAGCCATACCTGTATAGAGTTTCCACCACTTTTCTAAGTCTGTAATAAAGTCATTCGGGGTGGAGAATAATTTGTCTATTAGACCAGAATGGCAGCCAATTTTCTCTTCTAAAACGCCTTCTTCATACCAGCGTAATATGTCTTCCGGAGTTCTGCGGTTCCAATGCTCCATAAAGGCCCTAAATAAGTAATCATGATAAGGGTAAATGATTGGGTCACCTTTGCCCTCATCTACCGATTGTTCAAAAGAAAGTTCTGCACTGGGAACAAGATCGATGATCTCTTGAGGAATTACTTCTTTTTTAAAGATATGCTGATTCAAAAAGATTGCAATTTCATAAATTTGATATTTCCAGAGATCAGATAAAGCAGCTAAGAAACCAGCTTGATCTCCATACAGAGTAGAATAACCTACGGTCATTTCACTTTTGTTGGCATTACAGGTAAAACCTGCTCCAAAGGCAGCAGCAACACCCGCTAAGATACGAGAGGAACGGTCACGAGCCTGAATATTTTCAATGGCAAAAGAGCTTACTTTTAAATTTTGTTCTTGCCCATTTTTGAGATCTATTATTGGAGTATTACCAAGCTGCTTTGTTGTATATTCAACAACCTCCTGTATTGGCATGATTGTGTATAAACAACCTAAATTTTGTGCCAATTTTGCAGATAAATCTTTAGTAGTTTTTGAGTTATATATACTAGGCATATTCACTAATAATACATTATCGGGTCCGAGGATTTGCGTGTAGAGAGCAGCACTGACTGCTGAATCAATTCCTCCAGATGCACCAATCACTACTTTTTTTAAGCCAATAGATTTTAAGAAATGTTTCGTTCCATAAGCAAGGCTCTGATAAATAGTTGCAATATCCCTGTCATCATTGGGAGTGGCAATACATGGAGTTTTCGGATTCTCTGGCGATAAAGGCAGGTCAATACAAGTTGAAAATGAAGAAAAAGCGGGACAATATTCTATGATTTCCCCCTTTTGATTGTAGACAGTGCTGCACCCATCAAAAGTATAGATAGTCTTTCCATTATTTTGTATACCTGTATTATTTACATATATTAAAGGACGGTTCACTTGTTTTACCTGATGGGAGAAGGTGCGATTACGTTTATTATTTTTGCCAATCGTATAGGGAGAACTTGATATATTGATAAAAAAGTCAACGGGACCATTTTGGTGAAGAGCAGTAATTGGCTTCACAGCATAGTCATCACTCCAACCATCTTCGCAAAGAAGGCAGCCAAGTTTGACTTGTTTATTGTTTATATTGAGCGTTACCGGCTGCAAGAGTTGATTCACATTTAATTCTAATTCAATGGCAAGTTTGCGTAAGCTATAAAAATGGCGTGAATCATCAAATTCTCGATAATTGGGCTGAAGTGTCTTAATGCGAAACGGGTATGGAAAATTGTCATTACCTAAAAGCTTACCTTGGTATGCAACAAAACAAGCATTATATTTACGGATACGACCATCATCATTTACTTTATTCCAATCCATTGCAATATTTCCAAATATGATACATAGATCAGTGGATGCTGCAATAATTTGTTGGCCATATTCCTCGCAGTCCCTTAGGAATGAAGGTTGTTCCCAAGTATCGCCGAGAAAATATCCTGGAATGGACATCTCGGGGAAAATAATCATTTGTGCTTGCTGTTGACGAGCTTGTTCTATCTGATCGAGCATTGTTCTGGTATTAATATCTGGTCTTCCAGGAATAATTTCTATTTGCGCTAAAGCTATTTTAAGCAAAAATAATCACCTCTTTTTATTAGATTACCTGCAACTAAAAAAGAATTTTTGGCAAGGTAAATAAGATTCTTAAACTTAATTATATGAGATATAATAATTCTATATTATATAATGATATCCTTCCCCGATATCAGGAAAAAGAAAACTTAGGAATACAGTTTAGTAAAAAACATTTCAAATATTGAAGCAAAAAATGTATGATAAAGTTTACATTTGCTTGTAAGTGGACTTCAGATGATTCTGCAAAAGACGATAGACAGCGAAGCACTTCAATAGTGAAAAATAATTATTTAAAATAGATATGCTATATTAAATGACGAGCAGGATTTTAGGTAATTATTTATAAGTTATAACAATATACAGTTGAAGAAATTATTAAAGCCTACTAATCAATTATTATAGATATATAGCAAATTATTTTTTATAATAGTAAGTACAAGAAGATTAAGGGGTATATCTGTAGTTACCAAATTTGTCGTAAGTGAACTTACCCTAAATAAATACATAATGTAGTTTATTGACAAGTAGAAATAAGAATACTATACTGTGTAAAATATGACATTTTTTGATGCATAAAAAAGGTAGTAAATATATAATATATTTGCTAAATTGAGTAAATGAGGGAGAGTTTTGAAGAAAACAAATGTCGCACGTATCTTGGATGGGCTAAAGATTACTTATGAATTACGTGAATATAAAGTAGATGAGAGTGACCTTGGTGCTGAAAATGTAGCAAAGAAAATAAATGTGCCATTAGCTCAGGTTTTTAAGACATTAGTTGTTTCTGGTGATAAAACCGGGGTACTTTTGGCTTGTATACCTGGTGGTGCTGAACTTGATTTAAAAGCGTTAGCTGCTGTTAGCGGAAATAAGAAAGTTGATATGGTACCTCTAAAAGATGTACAGAAATTAACTGGATATATCCGAGGTGGTGTTTCACCTTTGGGCACAAAAAAACAGTATGCTATATATATTGATAATAGTGTAATGGCTTGCTCCTATATTTCAATTAGTGCTGGGATACGGGGGTGCCAGATTCTGGTATCTCCTGATGATTTGGTAAGTGCTACTAAAGGGGAAGTTTGTGTAATTTCCCGTGTCATGTAATAACAACTTGTTTATTTTTCAAATGGAGGCATACTATGAACTTTCACATTCATGAAAGCGTAAAAAAAATTATTCCTAAGTGTAGTCTAGGTTATCTTGTTATTCGTAATATAGTGGTACAAGGCACGCCTCCTTCTTTGGCGCATGAGTTCTTTCATTTGCAAGTTGAAGCTGCTAAATTCTACAATATTGAAGAATTATTAGATGTTCCTCCTATTATAGGTGTACGAGGTATCTACAAAAAGGTAGAGTTTAACCCTATGAGGCATAATAAAGCTTCAGAAGATTTGGTTCGTAGTATAATACAACGAAATGGCACTTATTACGTAAATAGTGCAGTTGCCGTTAATAATTATTGTGCTATTAAATTTTTATTGCCTTTTGGTTTATATGATTTAGATCAAATTGATGGAGATATAAGCTATAAATTGGATATAGAAAAGAAACATGAAAAGTTTGATGATAAAAATATGCCTGTAACTGTAAAACCTTTATTAACTGATGCGAAGGGGGGATTTGGTAATTCTACTTTAGATGCTGCTCGTACTAAGGTGACATTAGCTACGCGCAATATTCTATTAGTGGCATATGGAGATGAAGAAGTAAACAAGGAAGAGCTCACCAAGATCCTTAATTTTGCAAGAGATATGATGCTTTGCCATAATGGTGGTACCGTAGAAATTCAAGATATTATTAGTCTATGAAAAAGAAGTTGTCGAAAGAAAGGGAGTTTGTTATGTACAAAAGTACTCGCGGAGAAAATGATAACTTATCTGCAGCTGAGGCCATTATAAGAGGAATTGCGGCTGATGGTGGATTATTTGTGCCAAGCACCATACCGAGTATTGATGAGGAATGGTTAGTCAATCTCGTGAATCTTGATTATAGAGAGAGAGCATTTCAAGTATTACGCTTATTTTTATTCGATTATAGTGAAGAAGAATTAAGAACTTGTATTAATAATGCTTATACTGCAGATAAGTTTGATACTGTTGCTATCGCACCGGTTGTATCCATGAATGATAATATATTTCTTCTTGAATTATGGCATGGGCCAACAAGCGCCTTCAAAGATATGGCACTACAGATACTGCCGCAGTTAATGTCAAGTGCTCTTAATAAAACGAATGAAAAAGCTGAAATTGTAATATTGACAGCAACTTCAGGCGATACTGGTAAGGCTGCCTTAGAGGGATTTGCTAATGTTGATCAGATTAAAATTATAGTTTTTTACCCTGAAGAGGGGGTTAGTCCGATTCAACGTCTTCAAATGGTTACCCAACCAGGTTCAAATGTATCCGTTGTAGCCGTTAAAGGCAATTTCGATGATACTCAGACAGGCGTAAAAACTATATTTAATGATTTGCAATTTAATAAAGATCTGTCGGTAATGGGTTTTCAATTATCATCAGCTAATTCCATTAATTGGGGACGATTAGCACCTCAAATCGTTTATTATTTCAGTGCCTATGCAGATATGTTAAATACAAAGCATATACAATTAGGGCAAACAGTAAATTTTGTTGTGCCTACTGGTAATTTTGGTAACCTTTTAGCAGGCTATTATGCCAAATTAATGGGTTTACCAGTTGGGAAATTAATTTGTGCTTCTAATAGTAATAATGTATTAACTGAGTTTTTGTGCACGGGTATCTATAATAAACAACGTACTTTTCATAAAACAATTTCCCCTTCCATGGATATATTAATTTCTAGTAACTTGGAACGGTTGTTATTTCAAGTTACAGAAGGTGATACTCTACAAATAAAAAATTGGATGGAAGAACTCACTCGTAATGGACAATATTATGTAGGTGAAAAATATTTAGCCGATATTAAAAATGTTTTTTGGGCTGACTGGGTTGATGATAAAGAAACAGTCGAGATGATTGCAGATGTTTTTAAGGAATATAAGTATGTAACTGACCCTCATACTGCGGTTGCTTGGCAAGTTGGGAATCGATATCGTCAGCAGACTGGGGACGTGACCCCGCAAATTATTGTATCTACTGCTAGCCCATTTAAGTTTAATGAAAGTGTCTTAGCTGCTATTACAGATTCGTATAACACATCTGAGAAAGACGAATTTGCTATGTTGCATGAGTTATCTAGGATAAGTGGTTGGTCTGTACCTCCAGCATTAGCAGCTTTGGAAAAGGCTTCTGTTCGTCATCACACTGTATGTAATAAAGAGGAAATGTCTATCGTTATAAAACAAATATTAGATAGAAATGAAGATTAGGCTTAATTAAGCATGGCTGGGACTCCAGCTTTATTATTAAGGTTAGTACGGCTAATTTGGCGTAATGTGACTAAAAGCCAAACGAAGTTAAACTCTATTTAAATCAAGTGTTTATTATATCCTTAAAAAGAGTGCGGTTTGGATGTTAAAGTGAGGTGATTCATAGCACAAATCTAAAAATTACGATTGTAATTTTAATACATTGAGTTGTTTTTGGGGGGAATTGTTTCCTATCTGGGGAATAACAAGGTATCATAAAACATATATTGTTGGGAAGGTAGTTCTGTTCTATTTGTGAATAATTTCATATGAAGGGGGAGTTGTCATGGAAAGTAATATTATACTGAGTAGTGCAAGCCTAGTTCATTGGAATTTAACTTCAGCAGAGTTAGTTGAATTATCCTTAAGAAGAAACGAAGGTTTATTAACTGAAAATGGTGCTTTAAGGGTAACTACAGGAAAATATACGGGAAGATCTCCTAATGATAAATTTATTGTGGATTCATTATTTGTACATAATGATATTGCCTGGGGAAGCAATAAGCCATTTACAGAGCAGCAGTTTGAGCATTTATATAATCGAATGCTAGCCTACATGGAAAATCGTGAATTATTTGTGTTTGATGGTTTTGCAGGTGCTGATGAGAGATATCATACAAGCGTAAGGTTTATTAATGAGTTTGCTTGGCAAAATCTGTTTATTCATCAATTATTCGTGCGTCAAGAAGTTATTAACCAAGACTTTAAGCCTGATTTTCATATATGTTGTATGCCTGGTTTTCGAGCTGTACCAGATATTGACGGGACTAATTCAGAAGCATTTATTGTTATCAATTTTGAGCGTAAAATGATTCTTATCGGCGGAACTCATTATGCTGGGGAAATGAAAAAGTCAATTTTCTCTGTTATGAATTACTTATTACCACGCCGTGGAATTTTATCAATGCATTGTTCAGCTAATATGGGTCATAATGGTGAAACAGCATTATTCTTTGGTTTGAGTGGTACGGGTAAGACGACGCTATCGGCAGATCCTAAACGTCAACTTATCGGCGATGATGAGCACGGTTGGAGTGACCATGGTATATTTAATATTGAAGGCGGTTGTTATGCTAAATGTATTGGCTTACGTCATGAAACTGAGCCGCAGATTTGGGAAGCTATTAAATTTGGTGCTGTATTAGAAAATGTTGTAGTAGACGGTAATAATAGAATAGTGAACTTTGATGATCCATCCATTACAGAAAATACCCGAGTCGCATATCCTGTAGGGTTTATTCCAAATGCACTTATTCCAGGATTAGGTGAGCATCCTAAAACAGTAGTATTTTTAACAGCAGATGCTTTTGGAGTTTTGCCGCCAATTTCTAAATTAAACAAAGAACAGGCGATGTACCACTTCTTATCAGGTTATACGAGTAAGTTAGCTGGTACAGAGTTAGGTATTACCCAACCAGAAGCCACTTTTTCCGCATGCTTTGGCGCACCGTTTTTACCGTTGTCTCCTTTGATTTATGCAAAGCTTTTAGGAGAAAAGTTGGAAAAGCATAATACAAATGTATTTCTTATTAATACAGGATGGTCAGGGGGACCTTATGGTGTAGGTCGTCGGATGAAATTAGCATATACCAGAGCCATGGTTACGGCAGCCATTGAAGGCCAGTTAAATGAGGTTGAGTATGAGCTTGATTCCATTTTCAATGTATATATCCCAACCGAATGTCCCGAAGTACCACAAGAGCTTTTGAATCCTATTCATACTTGGCAGGATAAAGACGCTTATCTTTATAAAGCAAAGGAATTAGCTTGGTTATTTAATCAGAATATTTTGAAATTTGGCAATTCCATACCGGCAGAGGTGATCAGTGCTGGTCCTAATATCTGATGTATAGTTAAGTGGTCTGAAGTAGTAAACTCAGGCCACTTTTAATTATTTTATAGAGCAGGTAAATTTTGTTGCAGGTTCAAAACAGGGGCAAATAAGTCACCCATCTTTTGTACCCTACTTAAAACTTGATCTGTAGTGAATGAAAGTAGTGCAGGATCTTGTTGTAGATAGGCTGCTTCTACTTCCGACCAAGTCACAGGCGTTGATACAGTAGGAATTTTTTTTGCTCTTAGAGAATATACGCAAACTGTTGTTTTATGATTATCATTTTGACTCCAGTCAATGAACACTTTGCCTTTACGTAATATTTTTTTCATCTTAGATACGATGAGAGAGGGGTTTTGCTGTTCTAATAGCTGTGCTAGTGTATGAGCAAATTCTTTGGTTTGGGTATAGGTGGCAGCGGGCGTGTTAAGAGGTATATAGACTTGCAAACCTTTCGAACCAGACGTCTTGGGAAAACTTTCAACTTTCCTTTCACTTAAGAACTTTTGTAGTGTAAGAGCTACCTCGGCGCAATGAACAATTGTGGCTGGATGACCAGGATCTAGATCAAAAACTAATATAGTAGGGCGCATTATATCTTCTGATTTTGATAAAGAAGTGTGAAGTTCAATTGCTGCTAAATTGACAGCCCAAATAAGAGAGGGAAGGTCTTGGGCCAAGCAAAAATGAATGCTTTTTTTCTTGCTTTCGCTCCAAACAGGGACTGTAGATAACCAGTTGGGACGAAAGTTGGGACATTCTTTTTGATAAAAAAATTTTGCTCCTGCACCATTGGGATACCGTTTAAGAGTGAGCGGTCGCCCAGCAAGGTGAGGTAGTAGCACAGGAGCAATACGAATGTAGTAATCGATTACTTGTGCCTTGGTAAAATTTGTTCCAGTATAAAAAATTTTATCTAAATTTGATATAGTTAAATTTAGATTATCGATTTTTATTACTGAATTATTGGACATTTGCTTTTTTCCTCCTGCTTTTCGTAGGCGTTTTTTTCTTTAAGGCTGAAAGACTTGCTTCTAATGCCGCCATTAGGTCAACTACTTTCCCTCCTTGCTCAGCAATTGGCTGTTGCGTAATGACTTGACCTTGCGCTTTGCTTTCAATCATAGATAACATTTTATCCCTATATTCATTATGATACTTTTCAGGTGTAAAAATACTTGAAAGTGATTCAATTAATTGGAGTGCAATACTGAGCTCTCGTTCATTAGGCTGGTGGTCGTCATTTGGCAGATCTTCTAAATCATTCTGAGGAATAATTTCATCAGAAAAAAACATTGTAGATAAGGTAATTGACTTATCAGTAGGGCGAATTGCAGCAATGTATTGTTTATTGCGTAGGACAAAGCTGGCAATTGCTGTTTTTTTTGATTGTTTCATAGCGATAAGTAAAAGAGAATAGGCTTTTTCCATACCCTTTTCAGGGGTAAGATAATAAGAATGTTCAAAATAAATAGGATCAATTTGCTCTAAATCAACAAAGTCTGAAATTTCAATTCTTCGTGAGCTCTTTGGAGATATATTCTCTAACTCTTCTGGTGAGATGGTAACATATTGTTCTGGTGAAATCTCATAACCTTTAATAATCTGTTCTTGTGGTACTTCGTTGCCATCACTGCTACAAATACGCTTTAGTTTGATACGACAACCATCACTTTTACGCAGTTGATGAAATTGCAGGGTTTTCTTTTTAACAGCGTTATATAACTTGATAGGAATATTGACTAATCCAAAGCTAATCGTGCCGCTCCACATTGGTCTAGGCATGTAATGTACTCCTTTCTTTAGTAAAGATTGCTGTTTAACCTTCTTGTATTACGTCGTGAGCAGACTTATCATTGCGTAATCCTTTGAAGGATGGATGACGAAGAGTATGATTTGGTGTCCACTCAGTGAATTCAAATTCACCAACCAATTGAGGTTCTACAAATATAGTCTCTTTGGGAAAATTATTTATAATAAAGGGGCTTGTAGATCGATGTAAAGGAGTAAGAAGGGTTAATAATTTATGAAGGACATCTCTTGTGAAACCTGTCCCTACTTTCCCGGCATAGAGGAAGTGTTGTTGTTTATTTTCTTTTTTCGCCTGTTGTGATGTTATATCATAATAACCTAGCAATAATGAACCAATTCCTCCTGAACGTTGTCCTTTGCCGGGTAGCCAACCACCAATTACTAATTCCTGACGGTGCTGATTCTTTATTTTCAGCCAATCTTCACTTCGTTTTCCAGGAGTATAGCTACTGGTCAGACGTTTAGCAACAATACCTTCTAACTCTAAGGCAGAGACTGCTGTGAGTATTTCCTTACCACTACCCTGCTGATAGGCTGGAGTTTGCCAATTGGTACCTGAAAGATTCAATTTTTCTAAAATACGTCGGCGTTCTAGATAAGGGTGATCAAGGAGAGATTGCTGGTTAAAATACAGAATATCAAAAATAATATAGGTTACAGGTATTTCTAACATTTTGTTTTTAATGGTGATAGGGGAGTTAAGGCCCATACGCTGTTGCAATAGCGTAAAAGAGGGTTGCCCCTTTTTATTGAATGCAATAATTTCACCATCTAGTATTACTTGTTGTCCAATTAGCATTTCTGCTAATTGTTGTAATTCTGGGTATTGACTAGTTACATCTTTTAAATTCCGACTTGTAATGATTAATTGTTCTGTTGTATAGTATAATAACGCTCGGATTCCATCCCATTTGATTTCAAAGCTATACTGTTTATCATCGGTGGGAAGTCCAGAAGATTTAGCTAACATCGGTTTGATAAATTGCATATACATTACCTCTGATTAGTAGTATTTTTAGATTCTTGCTTAGTTATACTTTTAGCAAAAAAAAGACTGGATATCCAGTCTTTTTTGATCTTATTCTGTTAATAATTTTTCCATTTTATCGAGCATGGTAGAGAACTTATTTAAGGTAATTTCAATTGGTTTTGGTGAAGACATATCAACACCTGCTTGCTTTAAAATATTGAGAGAATAATCTGAGCCGCCGCTTTTGAGAAAACGTAGATATTTTTCTTGAGCAGATTGACCTTCATGCAATATTTTTTCAGCTAAGGTAGTGGCAGCGGAATAACCTGTCACATACTGATATACATAAAATTCTGAGTAAAAATGCGGAATTCGTGCCCATTCAACATCTAGTTCTTTATCAACGACTATATCGGAACCGTAGTAGGCAACATTAAGGTCATGCCACAAAGTATTAAGGGCATCTGCGGTGAAAATTTCACCTTTTTCTGATTCTTCATAGAGAATTTTTTCAAATTCAGCAAACATAGTTTGTCGATAGACCGTAGCTCGTACTTGCTCTAGATACTGGTTGATAAGGTATAATTTAAATTTTTTATCAGTAGTTGTATTGAGCATATGATGTAAGAGTAATATTTCATTAGTAGTAGAAGCTACCTCAGCACAAAAAATAGTGTAGGCTGAGGTGGAATAAGGCTGGTTTTCTTGACTGTAATAGCTATGAATAGCGTGCCCCATTTCGTGAGCCAAGGTAGAAACATCATCATAGCGATTATTATAATTTAGCAATACAAATGGATGTGTACCGTAGTTACCCCAGGAATAAGCACCTGTTTGTTTTCCTTTGTTTTCATAAACATCAATCCAGCCAGAGGTTAACCCCTTATCTAAGATATTGGCATATTCTGGACCTAAGGGCTTAAGACCTGAACAAACTAATTTGAGTCCTTCAGCATAAGGGAGTGGGAATTTAACATTATCGACAAGGGGGGTGTATAAATCATACATATGAATTTCTGTTAGCTTAAGAAACTTTTTCTTAAGACTCACATAACGATGTAAGGGAGCAAGATTCTTGTGGACAGTAGTAATTAGATTATCATATACTTCTGTTGGAACATTGTCACTTTTTAATGCGGATTCCAAAGTAGAAGTATAATTACGGACTTTGGCATAAAAAATATTTTTTTTCACATTTCCACTTAAGGTCGATGCAAACGTGTTGCGATAGTGGTTGTATGTGTTAAACAAATTCATAAAGGCTTGCTGGCGAACATTGCGGTCGCTGGAGCGAATGAATAAGCTATAACGCCCTTCACTTAATTGTACTAATTGGCCCTGCTCATCTATTGTTTGGGGAAATTCCATATCAGCATGTGCTAACATATTAAATGTATTTTCAGATGCTTGTGTTATATCTGATACTTTGGAGAGAAGAGATTCTTCTGCAGGGGAGAGGACATGTTCTTTTTGTCTGGCAAGGTTGTCGAAATAAAAACTATACTCTTTTAGCCCTTCTTCTTGCTGACGAAATTTAGTTAATGTCGCATCAGGCAAAGCTAGAATTTCAGGCTCAATAAAAGCGGTAGCTGCACCTGCTTCTGCTAATAAGGACTCTAGTTTACCAGTCATAGCTTGGTATTTGGTATCAGCGGTATTTTCATCTCGATGCATGCGGGCAAAGGCGTATAGTCTACCAGCTATGATGCCTAGTTCATCTCGTGCTTTAAGGCAAGCTAATAAATCCTGAGAAGAGTTTTTCAGCTTGCCAGTGAACTGCATAATTTGTTCTTGACTGTTTTTTAGAGTGTCAAAATCTTGCTGCCAGAGTTCATCATTAGCATAAATATCATCCAAATGCCACTTATATTGGTCGGGTATTTCACTACGGGGAGGAACATGGGACGTTTCACCAGTAGCGGTCTCTCCGGCAATATTGCTGTACTTTATAGCGCTAAGAGACAAAGAATGGATTTGTGGTATTGTAAACATGGATACACTCCTTTGTATAATATAGATATAGTTGTATATATTAGCAAAATAGTCTTCGGATTCCTGTATAGCATATGGAAAAAATATTTTCTTATACTTTAAAGTAATTTACAATGCCTTGGAAAATACTTTCCGCTATTTTAGATCGGCCATCAATGCTAGAGAGCAGGACTTCTTCTTCTGGGTTAGAAATAAAAGCGACTTCAATTAAAATAGCAGCCATTTTAGTATAGCGAATGACATAGAAACTCGCAAACCGGGAGGAATGATCTTTAGTTCCTAATTCAGTTACTAAATTTTTTTGTACAAGGGCTGCTAATTTAGCTGATTGAGCGTCTCCATAATGAAATGTAGTTGTACCCATTGCTGTCTTGCTGGTAAAAGAATCATTGTGTATACTAATGAAGATGTCAGCATTGGCATCAGCAGCGATTTCTACCCTGGCAGCGAGTTCTTCGCTATCGGAAGAATCAGGGAAGGAAACACTACGATCACTGTCACGAGTTAATATCACTGTTGCGCCATTACTTTCCAATATATCTCGTAAGAGTAATGCAATAGCTAATGTATTATCCTTTTCCATTGTTCCGGATGGGCCGATTGCGCCAGAATCGTTTCCACCATGCCCGGCATCAAGACAGATGATTTTGCCCAATAGACGTTGGCTTTCTGGTTCCTCTATTACTGGGGCAGGACGATCTAACGAGCTCGAACTGGGAATAACATAGTTGGGAGAATAAATATACACTAACTCATTGGCTGTATCATAAGTAATTCGCCAATGAAGCGTTTGCGACATGGCTTTCAGTGTCATTAATAAGTCTCTACTAACCCGGACATTAACTGGTACTTTTTGTCCATCTATAACTATCCGCATTATGGCACCTTCCTTTAAAGGCTACTTTTATTTTATAGTATTCAAAAAAACAGTAGTTGGTGAACACTATAAAGGGGAGTAAAGTCGAAAATAGAAATTAATACATAAATATAAAATATATATGGAGTGATTGTATTATGAAGGTAGTTTTTTCAACCTTGAATGCTAAGTATATTCATTCTTCATTAGCATTAAAATATTTACGAATGGCTTGTAGCGCACTGCCCGCTGACATTGTATTAAAGGAGTATACAATTAACAATGAATTGCTTGTTATATTAAGTGATATTTATAATGAGCAACCGGATGTTGTTGGTTTGTCTTGTTATATATGGAATATAGAAATGACGCTAAAGTTGGCTGGACTGCTTAAAAAGGTATTGCCTAATCTAATTATTATATTAGGTGGCCCCGAAGTGTCTTTTGACCCTTTAGATGTTATGAAAAAACATAATTATATCGATTATATAGTCCAAGGCGAAGGTGAAAATATAGTAAGGGATTTATTAGGAGCATTACGCTCTAATAAACCAATTAATGCTATTGATGGTTTGTCTTTTCGTCAAGGGGAAGAAGTCATTATAGGCATACCACAAATTATCAAAGATGTCAGTTTAATTCCTTTTCCGTATTGCGATAGTGATATGGAGAACTTAAAAGATAAGATAATTTATTATGAAAGTGCTCGAGGTTGTCCTTTTTCTTGTCAATATTGTCTGTCAAGCGCTACTTCTGGTGTACGTTTCTTTAGTTTGGATCGGGTATATAAGGAATTAAAATTTTTTATTAGTTATAATGTAAAACAAGTTAAATTTGTAGATAGAACGTTTAATGCGCGCAAGGAGCATTATTTACCAATACTACGTTTTTTAGCAAAACAAGATTGCCGTACTAATTTTCATTTTGAAATTGCTGTTGATAGTTTAGATAATGAGGTCTTAGATTTCTTGCAAGAAGTGCCCGTGGGAAGATTTCAATTTGAGATTGGCATTCAATCTACCAATCAATCTACTCTTGAAAAAATATCACGACATAATAACTGGCCTAAAATAGTTGAACATGTAACACGTATTATTTCTTATCAAAATATTCATGTGCATCTTGATTTAATTGTAGGCTTACCTTATGAAAACTACGCTCGATTTGGACAATCTTTTAACGATGTGTATCAACTTCAGCCTCATATGCTGCAAATTGGATTTTTAAAAATGTTAAAAGGTGCTGGTTTACGTAATATTGCAGAACAATGCGGTTATATTTTTCTAGACGATGCACCTTATGAAATATTAGCAAATGATTGCTTAACCTATAGAGAAGTTAGAAAGCTTAAAATAGTAGAAGAAGTTTTCAATCAAGTGTATAATACTGGGCGATTTAAATATTCTTTAATTTTTTTAATAAGACTTTATGAGGGGAATGCTTTCCAGTTTTATCATGATCTTTCTGCATATTGGGAGAATGAAAAACTACATTTGGTTGCTCATAGTAACAAGTCAGTATATAAATATTTATTAGATTTCTGCACCCTTCATCATGGACAAGCAGTGCCCATCTGTCAGGAATTTTTAAAATTTGATGTTTTAATGAGCGAGAAAGAAACAATTCAGCCAGAAATTTTAACGTGGAATCAAGAGGCATGGTTTGAAGAAAAAAATGAATTTTGGCGTAATCAGCATATAGCAAGTAAGTATATTGCTGATTATGTTTTTACTACATGGCGAGATATTAAAAAGAAATATCGTATTGAAGTCTTTGCGATTGACATAATTGAATATATACAGAAAGGTAAGATTGTTAGCAAAGAATCACCTATTCTCTTTTCATACCGTCAAGAAGCTGCAGTATATCAGCATATTGCGGATTGTGACTTTAGGCCAATTGAGAGGCGGGATAAGTATGCGTTATAATGTTTATTCGGACTATCTTCGCCAACGCTATGGTGAAAAGGTTTATAAACTGCCTGTGAGTTTACCAGTTACCTGCCCCAATCGTGATGGGAGCTGCGGCAAGGGAGGCTGTGTTTTTTGTGGTGAAATTGGTGCGGGGTATGAAAACTTACCTGCTTCGATGACCGTGGAAATGCAAATTGCTGCAAATCGAGTTCATATTGCAGCCAAATATAAGGCCAAAAAATTTATTCCTTATTTTCAAAACTTTAGTAATACCTATTTGCCAATATTACAGCTTGAACAATATATGAATGAAGCTTGCCAGGAGGATGTGGTTAGTATAGCCTTGGCAACTCGTCCTGATTGTGTAAATGACAGGTATCTAGAGATGTTAGCTGAATTCAGCCATTCTAAAAAAGTTGATATCAGTATTGAATTGGGACTGCAGACAGTAAACTATCATTCCCTTAAACAAATAAATCGGGGTCATACCTTAGCAGAATTTCTTGATGCTGTTCTACGCATAAAACGGTACAAACTTGAAGTCTGTGCTCATATAATATTGAATTTACCCTGGGATAATGAGCTTGATGTAGTGGAAAATGCCAAAATATTATCAGCTATGAGTGTGGATCAGGTAAAGTTACATGCATTGTATATTGTTAAAAATACGCTTATGGCTGATTGGTATCAAAATAATCAAATTGCTTTAATTACAAAAGAGGAATATATAGAAAGAGTAGTAACATTTTTGGAATATCTGCATCCTGATATTGTAGTGCAGCGTTTAATTGGTCGTGCTCCAGAAAAAAATACCTTATTTACGAATTGGCAGACAGGTTGGTGGAAGATTCGTGATGAAATTGAAAAGATGCTATTAGAACGTGATACTTGGCAAGGGAAATACTGTAATTATTTAAATGGGAGTGCAGTGCAAAAATTCTTGTGATTTAAATTAAATTAACCAATTTATGTCTTTACAATTTTTGCTTTCATTGATAAAATAAAATTCGTGATTTTAAAACAGAGGTGTAAGTTAAATACATGGAAAAATTAGAATTGTTGTCTCGCATTGGAAAATTATCATCGGTGCTGCATAGTGATGATTTAGCTAAATATAATTTAGCTAATGAAAGTATAGCTGAAATGCATAGAGTATTAGACGAATTGAGTGAAATTTATATTACTACGTATTGCTAACTTGATAAAGTATTAAAGAGTATACAATTGGCGACAAGTTATTATCGTTAGAGTTGTATTTAATTTTAACTATAATAATTTTCGCCGATTACTTATCTGATAAAAAAATATAATAATGATAAATAAATATGTTGACAAGATGAAAGATATTATGTTAATATGTAGAAGTTGCTTGTGAGCGACAATGTGTTCCTTGAAAACTAAACAATGTAAGTAAGGTTAAAATAAGCCAGATGT
>CAURNS010000020.1:0-57612 GCA_963526485.1 uncultured Pelosinus sp. | reverse complement strand
TTTTAATATACCAGATTTAAGACACATTGTTCAAATCTTTTAGGGGGCTAAAAAGAAACCACAAAGACGCAAAGATCACAAAGGGGGATAAATTCTTTTTTGTGTGCTGTATCAGCGCATTATGTCTTTGTGATTTATCAGTTTTTATATTATCCCATCTAAAAAAGATAGGTTCGTACAGAACTTCTGTATGAAGCCTATCTTTTTATTTAAATAGTACTTTACCAAATCAAGAATTTACTTCACAGTTACACAAAGTATTCTATAGCAGCATCAGGAAAATATTTATAGATTCCCTCCTGCATATAGTTTTTCATCTCAGCCATGGTTTCCTTATGATAGATATACTTACCATAGCCAAACTGTCCATACTTGAATTTTCGTTCCTCTACTTCCAGAGGCAGTGTGGTTTCTGGGAATATTTCAAGAATATTATTTTTTGCTCTTTGCGTAAAACGATGAGAAATTAATTCAAAGGTAACATCCTCACGCTTTTGCTTTGGAAGTTGTGTATCTAATTCCTGTAATAAAGCAAGATAATCCTTTTCCCAGCCATAATAATAAAAAATAGGGGCAATAATAAAACCAATAGGATACCCTTTTGCCGCGACCTTGGCAGCTGCTTCCACCCTTTGGCTTAATGATGGTGTTTTATGTTCATATTTATCAATGATGGTTGCTGCGTTTATGCTAAAGCGAAACCTGGTATGTCCATTGTGCTTCGCTGTTAACAAAGAATCTACCCGATCATGTTTTGTAACAAAGCGAAACCTTCCTAATGGCTGACTCCCAAAAAATTCAATGGTCCTATATAAAAGGCCTGTCAAATATTCCGTTGGAATGGGATCGGAAGTGGCTGCCCCTTCAAATAGAGTAATTTCAGGTGCTCTTTCCTCTAAGTAACGACTCGCTTGTCCCAAAATTTCATCCACATTTACATATACTCTTAAATAAGGTTTCTTTCCTAAGGTAGTAGCTAAATAACAATATTCACACATACTGGAACAACTAGTAGTTAACGGCAATTGATAATGAGCCGATGGCTTACAGCCTGCAAAGTCTAAACTCTTTCGAATACCTACGACTAAGGTATTTTTGGCTTCTCGATAGGCTTCCTGTGAAGATTCTCCCGGTATGCCCGTAATTCTATTATGAGATTTCGTTAATGTTATCGGCACTTTCATTGCTTGTAGTTGGTCATATACCTTTTGACCAATTGGATATTCCAATGCCTTAGGTTCAAAAAAAGCCCGTTTAGGAATAAATTGATGACTCATATTTCGCCTCCTGAAGTTCATATTTTATTTCCTTTAGTGTAAGCATAATAAGAAGATTTCTATACAATATATGTAGCAAATTAAAATAAAAACGTCTGTTAGGTTGCTTTTTTAACTATTTTGTTGTAAATTATTCAATAGATTGAGAAAGGTAGTTGATAATAAAATGAACGCTAAAGTGATTGACCATCCGTTAATTCAACACAAATTATCCCTAATACGCAATATACATACAGGAACGAAAGAATTTCGTGAATTACTAGAAGAAATTTCAATGTTAATGGCATTTGAAATCACGCGGGACTTACCCTTGGAAGATGTAGAAATTGAGACCCCTGTGGCAAAATCCACTTGCAAAATGCTGTCAGGTAAAAAATTAGGTATTGTTCCTATCTTACGAGCGGGCCTGGGGATGACCAATGGAGTTGTAAAATTAATTCCTGCCGTTAAAGTCGGACATATTGGCCTTTATCGGGATCCGGAAACATTGATGCCAGTTGAATATTACTGTAAATTACCCAGTGATGTAGCAGAAAGAGACTTTATCCTGATTGACCCAATGCTGGCAACAGGCAACTCGTTAGCTGCTGCTATCGACATTCTTAAAGGAAGAGGCGCTAAAAATATTAAATGCATGTGCTTAGTTGCTGCACCGGAAGGCATCCAATTGATCAACAATGCTCATCCTGATGTAAATATTTATGTTGCTGCTATTGATGAAAAATTAAACGATCATGGCTATATTGTCCCAGGTTTAGGGGACGCTGGTGACCGAATTTTCGGTACAAAATAAAAAGAGTGCTGCCCTGATAATTGTCTCTCGTAAATGATTCATAACACATAAACCGAAAGTACCAAACAAAAAGTGATATAAATTAGCTTTTGATGCTATTTTATATCACTTTTTGTTTGGTAGCTATTTTATAATTTGCCTCTTGCGAGTACTGCTATACCTCATTTTTTTAACATTATAGTCTACTTGGAAAAAACATACTGTACTATTAATAAATATTTCCAGTGAAATTCACAATAAATTTACATATAAATAACACCATTTTGCTCAAAAAGGTGTATAATGGACTTAAAAATTAATTATATGAAGGGCTGGGATACAGTATGGCGATTTGGCAAGTTGAATTAGATAGCAGAGATGTTAGTCAATATCGCAAGAAGTTGAAAAATCGTGGTTTTATCTCAGCAAGCTATTTCTCTTACAACGGCTTCGATCTCGATAAAATGAGAAAACTGGCCAAAGAAGGGAAAATTGATGCTATGCGCTGCATTATTGGCAAATCTATACGATGGTACTACTTAGAGCAGCAAGCAGAAACTGCTCGTCTCAAAGGTGAACTATATTAATAATATATAGTCATTCATATAGGAGAAATAGGGTCAGTGTTTCCTTCTTGTCTTAAGAAGGAAACACTGACCCTATTTCTTTATCTGATTTTTTAGGTAAAAATTCCTTATTTCTATCATATATATAAAGGATTTAATTTATTTTTCACGAAACTCTTGTCATATAAAGGTAATTTATGTCTAGGGGGGATACTAGTATGAACAAAAGATATTATACCTGCCTTTTTGGCGGTGAGGCTGGTTTTGGCGTCATGAGCGCTGGGTCTATCATTGCCAAAGGAGCAAATCGTAGTGGTTTGTGGTCTTTTGTAGTAAATGAATACCCATCTCTAATTCAGGGTGGGCTTAACTCTTGCCTAGTCCGTATTGCAGATGAACCACTATCCTCTTATGAAGAAACCATTGACTTCTTAGGGCTCTTCTCACAGCAGGCTTTAGATTGTTATGCCGACAAACTTAGTCCTGGTGCTATTGTGCTGTATGACCCTGATAAAATAAAACTGGACGAAAGTAAAGTCCCTGCTGGTACCGTGCTGTATCCAGTCGCCCTTGCAAGCCACATTCCCAAGGGTGGAGCAAAAATCATGATTAACAGCGCAATGTTAGCAGGTTTTTGTGCTCTCACCGGCTACCCAAAAAATACACTTCTTGATGTTATAAAAGGTGAATTTCATAGTGAAAAAGTTCGGCAAGAAAATATGACTATATTTGAAGAAGTATATGATCTGATAACCGCGTCCTTATCTGAGAAAAAGATTTTTCCGTTTACTTTTCAGCCAGAATCTGAACCCAAAATGCTGATTAATGGCAATGAAGCCATTTCCATTGCAGCAATTAAAGCAGGCTGTAAATTCTCTGCCGGCTATCCCATGACGCCAGGCTCAAGTGTCTTGAGTTATCTGGCAGACCACGGTCCACAATATGGCCTGGTATTCAAGCAGGCAGAAGATGAAATTGCTGCCATCAATATGCTAATTGGTGCTTCCTTTGCAGGTGTAAGATCCATTGGCTCAACCAGCGGCGGCGGTTTCTCCTTAATGGTTGAAGCTTTAGGCTTTGCAGCTCTGGCAGAAGTACCACTTGTCATGGTAAATGCCCAACGAGGCGGTCCCAGCACCGGACTTCCAACCAGAACAGCACAAGCGGATTTAAATTTTGTTCTCCATGCCTCCCAGGGAGAATTTCCCCGTATCGTCCTGGCACCCGGTGACATTGAGGAATGTTTTTATGAAACCTTCCGAGTTTTTAACCTGGCAGATCAATACCAAGTTCCCTGCATTATTCTAACTGATAAATTCTTGGCAGATACCACTGTTTCTCAGCCATTCTTTCATACAGACAATTTAACCATCCAACGCGGCAAGCTGTTCGAAATCAGTGAGCAAACTGTTGATCACCCCTATCTTCGCTATCAGAATACACCCGATGGGATTTCTGCAAGAGCAATTCCCGGTCAAGTCGGGGGGCGCCACATTGCAACTAGCTATACCCATGGCGAGGATGGTTTCTATAGTTCGGGAAATAAGGAATATGCCATTCATGAACCACAGGTAGTAACAGAAAGTATGGATAAACTATTCAACAAACTCCCCTCTATGGAAAAAGACATTCCAGGCATTAAATTTTATGGCCCTCCAGATGCTTCACTGACTATTATCGCCTGGGGATCCACGAAAGGGGCTATCTTAGAAGCGATGGAACTGGCTGCAAGCCAAGGTCTATCCATAAATTTTCTGCAAGTTCTTTATATCTCTCCCTTCCCCGCTGCTGCTATTGAACCGCTCCTGGAAAAGGCAAATAAAACGCTGCTTATTGAAGGCAATAAAACGGCCCAACTTGGCGGCATTCTGCGTGCTAACACAGGTTACAAAACGGATTATACTTTTCTAAAATATAATTCCCGCGCCTTCGTGCCTTCAGAAATTCTTGAAAAAATCAAGGAGGTGCTTTCCTAATGGCTGCTCATGATATTGATTTAGCTTATGTGCCCACCTGGTGTGCCGGTTGTGGTGATTATGGCATTTTTATGGCTCTAAAAAAAGCTCTGACTTCTCTAAATCTTGACTTGGAACAAACTGTATTAGCAACTGGTATTGGCTGCGCCAGTAAAATTGGCCAATATATTAATACCTATCGTATTGAAACTTTACATGGCCGCTCTCTGCCAGTAGCAACAGGTATTAAATTGGCTAATCATAATTTGACCGTCATCGCAGAAGGCGGCGACGGCGATGGCATGGGACTCGGTATGGGGCATTTTATTCATACTGCCAGACGTAATCTGGATATAACCTATTTTATTCATAACAATCAAATTTATGGTTTAACCAAAGGCCAATCTTCACCGACTAGTGATTTAGGAGCTGTTACCAAATTTACTCCTGCTCCTCTTGGTAATGTAGAACACCCCGTTAACATTGTGAAAATGGCGCTAAATGCAGGTGCCAGCTTTGTTGCCAGAGGTTTTGTTGGTAATAGTACACAGCTCGTTGCCCTTATGGCAGAAGCAATTAAGCACCCAGGATTCGCTGTAATTGATATTCTGCAGCCTTGTGTTAGCTTTAATAAAACAAATACATATCAATGGTATCAACAACGGGTTAAACCGATTGAAGACATGGAAGGATATGATCCTGCCAATTTAGAAAAAGCCTTGTCTTTTGCAGCATTGTGGGGTGACGAAATCCCTATAGGGTTATACTACCGTACTATACGGCCTACCTTCCATGAAACTTTGCCACAACTTTCTCAGCAACCCTTGTTACAACAAAAAATTGATAATATTGATATTACCAGCCTAATGAAAGAACTCTACTAAACAGTAAAATAACTTCCTCTGCTCCACCATGGGGAAAGCACGTTACAAGGCGTGCTTTTCCTTTTATTATTTCAAATCAGCCTTTATTTTTTTCAAAATAAATTTGCATCTTGCTGGGAGAAATACCTGTGCGTTTCTTAAAAAGCTTACTAAAATAATAAGGATCCGAATAGCCTACACAATCAGCAATTTCTGTTACAGAACAAGTTGTTGTGCATAGCAATTCCTTGGCGCGACTCACCCGCTGGAAAATTAAATATTCATTTGGGCTCATTTTTGCATGTTTTTGAAACAAATAAGCAAACTGTTTACTGCCTAAGCCATACTGGTCAGCCATCTTCGGTATGGTCAGTGGTTCCATGTAATGACGATCCATATACTCCATTGCCTGCTCAACCACTCCTCGTCCGCTTTCATCACGGCGATTTCCCGCGCAGGTTAAAACCTCGTCCATAACATTAAAAAATAAAGATTTAGCCTTAAGGGCCTGCAAGCTTCCTGGCATTGCAGATGTTTGACAAAGTTTATGCAGCATATCGTTGATTCGCGGGTTATAACCCGGATTAAGTTCATAATGAGATAGTGAATAAGGAAACCTATGCTTTTCACTTTCAGAAACTTGGTAATGAACCAGCACATATTCCCATTTTGAATCCCCTACCACCTCTTTATCCAGCTTCATTGTGGGGCCTGCATGAAAAAACTTGCCAGGCTCCATTTCATAGGTTACGCCATCAAAAGTCATCCTCGCCCTTCCCCGCAAGGGGAAAACAATTCCCGAAGCTGGTGCCGTATGAGTGCCTAAGCGCTTTGTTCCTGGCTCTATTACCATTTTACACGCATCTAGTATATCAAAGGATACTCGAGAAAAACCATCTGCCATCTCATCAATATCAACTCTCATTATGTCTGCCTCCTTTATCAAAAAACAACTTCTCTTATAAAAGAAGTCATTCAAGCTTTATGTAATTCATTAAAATAACCGTCCATACTCAGCGAGAATATTTATCATATTTTATATTATTTTATTAAGTATTGCTTAGCATCTAATCTTTAACTATAATATGATAATGATACTCATTATCATATTATAGTTAAGTACTTTTTGTCAATTAAACCCTTGGTATATTTGCCTTTTCTCAACCTCTTGTCTAAATTAATTAGACTAAATTCCACAGAATTCCGAAAAAAATCCATGATTATTTTGAAATTACTCCATTTACTCAAACATATCTGCCTGATATGATGTTGAAAAACATTGAGAGTGGTTTTCATATCATCGCATAAATGATCCTTAGTTTATGCGAAATGCTATAAATTCCATCTCACGTTTTAGCCTAACCTTTCCAAGCGAATAACAAAGGAGTCGATAAACTACATATGAAGAAGAAAAAGATGTCCCGCGCTAGCAAAAAATTGCTATATGCTCTCCTTAGCAGCAGCTTATTCTTGTATACACCGTTCGCTGCCGATGCAGCAGAAGAGACAACATCAACTACAGAAGCTACTGAAGAGCAGGCTATAGTAAAAGAAACCTTTAAGCTGCAAGAAGTGGAAGTAACGGCAAACCGAGAGCAGAATGCGTTTTTTCCACCCTATGCCGGTGGTAAAGTAGCCCGCGGGGCCAGCCTTGGTGTACTAGGCAATAAGGATTTTATGGATAGCCCCTTTAACTTTACAAGTTATACTGCCGAGACTATTAAAAATCAGCAGGCCAGCACACTGTATGATGTACTGATTAATGACCCATCTGTTCGCTTTACCACTTCCAGCGGACACCTCCAGGAGAATTTTAGCATTCGCGGCTTTTCGCTAACAGCTGAAGAAGTTAACTTTAACGGTATGCAGGGATTAGCTCCCCTTAGTCATGTCCCCGTTGAATTCCTAGAAAGAGTGGAAGTGTTCAAGGGCCCTAGTTCCTTCCTAAACGGGACGGTAAATGGAGCAGTTGGTGGTTCTGTTAATTTAGTACCTAAACGAGCCGGTGAAAAAGACGTCACCACTTTTACTACGGACTTCACTTCTGCATCACAATTCGGCGGGCATATTGATATTGGCCGCCGTTATGGTAAAAATAAAGAATTAGGCATTCGCTTTAACGGTGTTTATAAAGACGGCAAGACAGAAACGGATGGTCAGTCAAAAGAAAGGCTATTAGGCGCCTTAGGCATAGATTATCATCACGATAAATGGCGAGTATCACTAGATGCCTATGGATCTGAGGAAAATTTCGATAACGGATCGGTTTCTATGTATGATCTATCCAATGGTATTATTAAGCCCCCTGACGGCTCCACCAATTTGCTAAAAGGACCTGTTTCTGGTTCAGCCCGTAATAATACACTTCTATTTAAAAGCGAATATGATATTAATGACAATTTGACTGCCTATGCAGGAATCGGTAAGCTTACCGGCAGCACAACCGGTAATGTCACCGGTAATCATGCTCGTTCAATTCTAGCAGACGGCACTGCCACTGTCTACCGGTATAACCAATATTGGTGGAATGATAATGTCACCTCTGAACTGGGATTACGAGGCAAATACCAAACGGGATCAATCAACCACCAAATTGTGTTGGGATCAAGCGCGGGGAGTTATGATTCCGGAAATAATAGCCTGAATGTTGTTTCAGGTACAACAAATATTTATAATCCAGGTGGCTTTAGCACAATTGCACCATCACCACTTAGACCAATTAAAACCGGTGAAAAAGAGCTTTCCAGTATTTTCATCGCCGACACACTTTCTTTTAATGAAGAAAAGGTTCAATTATCGTTAGGTATGCGCCGACAAAATGTACACACTAAAAGTTTTAATGTTTCCACTGGTGCTAAGACCGCTGAATATGATGCAAGTGCAAATACGCCGATGGTTGGTCTTGTTGTCAAGCCATGGGGCAAATCTGTTTCATTGTATGCCAATTATATTGAAGGACTTAGTGCCGGCGAAACTGTCGGAACAGGCGTGAATGTACTTAATGCTGGTGAGATATTAGCACCCTACAAAAGTAAGCAACAAGAAGTCGGTGTTAAATGGGATAGCGGTGATTTCGCTAATACCTTATCATTTTATCAAATTAAAAAACCCAGTAAAATAAATGTGTACCCTGATCCAATAAATACACCCGCCAAATATAATGTAACATCTGATGGTGAACAGAGAAATCGGGGTATTGAATGGAGTACATTCGGCAAAGTAGCGGACAACGTGCGTCTTTTAGGCGGTATCACCTACATGCAGAGTGAACTAACCCGTACGTCGAAAGGAGTCAATCAAGGGAATACCCCTTACGGTATACCCAAATGGCAGATGAATCTTGGTGTGGAATGGGATACACCGTGGAATCCCGACTTAGCCCTGTCCCTGCAGGCAGTGTACACCGATTCCCAATACATTAATAATACAAACACGCTCAAGATTTCAGATTGGATACGTTATGATCTTGGTGCGAGCTACAAAACAACAATTGATAAAACTCCAGTTACTTTCCGGGCCAGTGTGGAAAATGTCTTTAATAAAAAATATTGGGCAGGTTCCTTTGGTGATGGATACGTTACTCTGGGTGATCCTCGTACATTTAAACTATCTGCAACTATGCAGCTGTAAGACAGGCATTATTTATGAATATTACTATATTTGAATCTATTCGCTGGCTGAGAAAAATTTCAGCCAGTTCCAACAAAACAAAGCAAACTATCCTGCGCATCCTGACAGCCGTGTTTGGCGGCTTTGGATTAACCTATAGCGCTCTAGCAGCTTTAGCCCGGCTGCTGCCCTGGCCGCGAGTCGATGTGGTATTTTTCAGTGCGCTGTTTCCTGGCATTCTTTGGCTAGGGGCCCTGCTATGGGCCTTTGCCGCCCCCACTGCTCAGCGAGCCTGCCGCGATTTGTTCGGAACAGCAGCGCTTTTGGGTATCCTGGCTCTAGCAGCCTCTAGGACGCATTAAAGGAGTATTTCTTAGTGATAAAAACAACGATAAATAAAAACTTTATCCGGTCAATGAGTGAACTGCATACTTGGGGCGGCTTGATTTTTGGCTGGCTGCTCTTTGCAATTTTCCTGACCGGTACACTATCAGTATTCCAGCCTGAATTGACCCACTGGATGAGGCCGGAGTTCAGGGCAGGCCGGGTATTGCCTGAGCAGGCCCTCGCTTCAGCCGATAAGAAACTTCGTCAGACTGCTCCCCATGCTGATTCCTGGAATATCTTACTCCCCCAGGACCGCCAGCCGGTACTAGAGGTTAACTGGAAAAAAGGCAAAACAGCATCAGAAAAGCATTTAGACCCTCTGACAGGAGCGGTGTTAACAGAGCGTAAAACAGAAGGCGGTCATTTTTTTACTGAATTTCATTCGGAATTACATAGCGGTAAAGCCGGTTTATGGCTGGTTACAGCGGCTTCTCTCGTAATGCTGGCAGCGTTGGTATCCGGAATTGTCATTCGCAGGCAGGTCTTTAAGGAATTCTTTCTGCTGCGCTGGCGGCGAACCTGGCTTCATGCCCATATTATGACAGGTGTCTTCACACTGCCCTTTGTCCTTATCATTACTTATACGGGCCTGGTGCTGACCTTCCTTGAAGTTATGCCAGTTGCCACTCAGGTTTTGTATGAAAGTCCTGCAAAACTATGGGCCGATGTGGGATTAGTATCGAATCCTTCCCGGACAAATATACCTGCTGCACTGCTGCCCTTACAGCAGCTGCTGCCTCTGGCTGAAGAACAGCTGGGCAAAGACATGATTTTCTATGTGCAGGTGAAAAACCCAGGAGACAAAGAGGCTGTAGTAACCTTCATCCGGCGTATTGATGATCGAATTGCAGCCGTAGGTGACAGAGCTTCTTTTAACGGCGTTACGGGTGAACTGCTCGGTACCCATACTAAGTGGAATCCTTATGTGTATGCCGTTCGATCCCTAGCTGGCTTGCATGTCGCCAGGTTTGGCGGCTATACCCTAACTTGGTTATATTTTCTCGCTGGTTTAATCAGCTGCATCATGATTGCTGCCGGACTGGTGTTCTTCACCGTCAAACGCCGCAGCCGCTATGCTAAGGCCAGCAAAACGGTCCAATATGCTTATCGCACCGTGGAAGCATTGAATGCAGCAGCCGTCACTGGCATGCTAATTGCGTGCATTACCTATTTGTGGGCCAATCGGATTTTACCACTATCCATGCACGACCGGTCTGATACTGAAATATCTATATTTTTTGGTGCATGGCTGATTATGCTGGTACATGCCTTTTGCCGTTCACCAATGCGTGCCTGGTTTGAACAGCTGGTAATAGCATCAGGACTCTGCTTAGGTTTACCTGTTCTTAATGGATTGACGACCAAAGCAGGCTTATTGCCGTCCATCTCCCGGGGCGATTGGATGACTGCCAGTGTTGATTTAACAGCAATCATACTGGGAGCCTTGCTGGCAGCAGCAGCTTGCTGCATTGCCAAAAAGCAATACAACAATGCCAATATAACATCATCTCATCCTGACATTCTAATCAACAGCAGTACAAATTCCCCTGCAGAGCAATAAAGAAGCATGACTTTCTTAGCAAATAAAAGTCATGCCGTGTAGAAAAGGAATGAGTGCTAACGCCTCTGTAACTTTTTGACCTAATGCAATAAAGATAATTTGAAAATAAAGGAGCAAACCTATGGAACTCATAACTCAAACCATATATTTATTTCATAAAGGCGGCCCCGTTATGTACCTCTTAGCGGCCTGCTCGCTATTTGTTGTGGCTATCGCCTTCGAACGTTTTTTATACTATCGCAGTATCTCTACTAACGCCCAGCTTTTTCAGCAGAAGCTGCAACCACTGTTGGAAAAGCAACGCTTTAATGAAGCAGCTCAATTGTGTGAGCAGCTTCCAACCGCTATTGCCCATACTGCATTAGCTGGTCTTATAGCCTACCAGCGGGGCAGTCAGATTGAAAATGCCCTGGAGAGTGCCGCTATGCTGGCTGCAGATCGCCTGCGAGAACATCTCGATGACTTGAGCACAGTCGTGACCCTCGCTCCCTTATTGGGTCTCCTCGGTACGGTTATTGGTATGATCAATTCCTTTAGTGTCTTTAATTCTCAAGCCGGTCAGCCCATGGCAATCACTGGCGGTGTGGGTGAAGCCTTAATTGCCACTGCTACTGGTCTTAGTATCGCAATCCTGGCTTTGGTTCTACATAACTACTTTTCCCGCCAGGCCAATCGTCTGATCACCGATATTGAGCAAACCATGGCCTTGGTAATCAGTCATGTACTGATAAAAAAAACCGGACGGAGAGAGTCCCATGAAATTGCGTAGCCTCCGTGTAGAACATCAGCCTCAACTGATGATTATTCCAATGATCGATATTATCTTTTTTCTCCTGGTGTTCTTTATGATGAGTACTCTTTCTATGGTTCAGCAGCATACACTCGCGGTAAACCTGCCTCAGGCAGCCACCGTCCAGCAAGATAAACCCAGCAGCATTACTGTCATGGTACTGGAAAATGGCAGCGTCATGTTTAACGAAGAAGAGATTCCTCTTACGCTGCTGGCCAAGCGTGTCAATCTGGAGCTTGGCAAACAGTCAGACACAGTCTTTGTCCTGCGAGGCGACAAGCAGACAGCCTACGGTCAGGTAATCACCGTTCTGGATGAATTGAAACAGGCTGGTGCCCACCGGGTATCAGTGGCTGTGGAGAAAAGGAGGTAGAGCTATGACCTATGCCTACCACTGGCGTAAAGCCATGGCAATCTCGGTTTGCCTGCATATTTTTATTGTAATCGCAGCAGGCCATCTGCTGACGGTCTTAACAGTGCCTTTGCCGCGGCTGGAAGAAATGATCCTGGAAATGGATCTAATAAATGACCCTGCTGACCGCCTTGAAAACAGCATCGTTCCTACAGAATCACCTCAACTTCCGGATACGCCTAAGCAGCCCCTAGCTGAAAGCACTCCAGTTATGCCCATCCAGACAGAACCTATAGATAACATACCAGCTTCACTGGTTACCACTCGCGAGTTAGTTATGACAGCAGCCGAAGTTCCGCCCTCTGCCCCAGCAGCAAATCACTCTGCCAGTTCCGCCACTACCAATACAGCCAGTCCATCTGCTATGCCAGTATCAGGCAGGGACTCCCACAGCAGCATCGCTGCACCGGGCATCTTAGCCAAAGTTGATCCGATCTATCCATCGGCTGCCCGGCAAGCCGGCCTGGAAGGCACAGTAATGCTGAGAATACAGATTCTGGCTAATGGACGGCCCGATGAAATTACAATCATCCAATCAACTGGATATCCTGTATTGGATGACGCGGCAGTAACTGCCGTGAGGAAATGGCAGTTTATCCCCGCTAAAGATCGCAGCAGCGGCAGAGCAATAGCTTGTACGACCACCCTTCCCGTATCTTTCCGCTTGCATTAATCAATATAATTACAGTAACCAGACAAGGTTTAGAAGTTATTCCCTCTGTTCTCACTGAAAAAATCATAAACTGAAATACATCGCCTCTAAAGAGGTAAAATATAATGAGAATCCCTGTCTAGGGATTCTCATTATATTTTACCTCTTATCTTTTAGCAGCTTACTTGCATCTTGATCTAAGTACCAGAATAATTCGCCATTTTGGGGTGCAATCATTTGGGATGGCAATCTCAGATGATCCTGGGGACCCTCTAGCACTTCACGTACAATTTCAGCTTTATTGTCACCTGTCACTAAAAAGACAATGCACCTGGCATAGTTGATTAGTGGTGCTGTCAAAGTCACACGATGACTATCCTGTTCTGGTAAATATACATGACCGGTCCACTGCTCTCTTTCCTGCAGCACGGGTGTATTGGGAAACAAGGATGCTGTATGTCCATCAGACCCTAAACCTAAAAAAATAAAATCAAACTGAGGTCTAGCTTCTGGAAAATCAGCAGCAATTTCTTTTTCATAAGCTTGTGCTGCCTGCTGCGGGCTAGTCTCACAAACAATGGGGTGAACTTGTTCCGGAGGAATAGGCACATGATCTAACAAAGCTTTACGGGCCATCCGTTGATTGCTGCGAAGATCATCAGCAGGTACATATCGTTCATCTCCCCAGTATATGTGTACCTGTTTCCAGGGTATATTGTTACTATAAGGTGGTTTACTCAATATTTCGTAAATCCGCCGGGGCGTTTCTCCCCCGGCTAAAGATACTATAAACCGCCCTTTCTGCGCCGCTGCCAAACATGCTTTTTTTAAAAATAAGTCTGCAGCAGCCAAACCTAGCACTTCCGCATCTTTATATATTCTAATCATCGTTACACTCTTTCCTCCCATCGAATTCTAAACAAGCAGGCACCAGCCACTTTCTTCCATCCTTGGTAATCAAATCTTCTGCGGCCTGAGGGCCCCATTCACCAGGAGCATAATTAGGAAAATCAGCAGCCGGTGTTTCCTCCCAATGTTCTAATACCGATGCTAAAACAGACCAAGCCGTCTCTACTTGATCATTTCTCATAAATAATCCAGGATCACCGCGTACGACATCCAAGAGTAGTGTTTCATACGCTTCAGGAGAAGAAGACTTGAATACTTCCTGGTAGGTATAATGCATTTCTACTGGCTTAATCTTCATGCCTGGTCCAGGCTCTTTTGCCTGAGTCCGGAGCATTATACCTTCTTGGGGTTCAATTTGAATTGCCAGACGATTGGACTGTATGACCTTATCAGAGAAAGGGTGATGAGGCACTGGCCGAAATTGCAGGGATATCTCAGAAACACGAGCTGGTAAGTGTTTACCTGTACGTAAATAAAAAGGTACTCCCTGCCAACGCCAATTATCAATAAATAATTTCATTGCCACAAAGGTTTCCCTATTTGAATCAGATGCTACATTATTTTCTTCACGATAAGCAGGTACAGGTGCACCATCGACTACTCCTTCACCGTACTGACCCCGTACGGCAAACTGAGGGACTTCCTCTTTACTGATCGGACGAATTGCATTTAATACATCAACTCTCTTATTACGAACTTCGTCAGCATTAAAGGATGTTGGCGGTTCCATAGCCACTAAGCACATGACTTGCAATAAATGATTCTGAACCATATCCCGCAAAGCCCCAGCATCCTCATAATAACCCCCCCGTCTGCCAACTCCCACTTTCTCTGCTACGGTAATCTGAACATGATCAATAAAGCTGCGATTCCAGATAGGCTCCCACATAGCATTGGCAAAACGAAACGCTAAAATATTTTGGACTGTCTCTTTCCCCAAGTAATGATCAATACGATAAATTTGTCCTTCATCAAAAACCGCTGTCAATTCACGGTTGACCATACGAGCCGATTCTAAATCTCTGCCAAAAGGTTTTTCAATAACGATACGATAGTCTTTTTGTTCACGAAATAACTTCAATCTTCCTAACTGTTTCACAATGACAGTAAATAATGCAGGAGGAGTAGCCAGATATAATACTTTATTCGCCGAACGCTGCCACCCCTGATCCAGCTTTGCTAACAAAGAAATATAAGTTTTTTCATCATGGTAATCAGCCGCCATATAGGTTATATTGGCAGCAAATCTAGACCAATCCTGATCCCTGCTCTTGCCTCTGCGCGAAAAATCATCTACTCCTCTACGCAATTGCTGACAAAATGCCTCATTATCAGAACTGGTACGGGCTACACCAATTATACAAAATGGATCCGGTAATAATCCATCAATAAATAAATTATAAATGGCTGGGATAATCTTACGCTGGGTTAAATCACCAGATGCTCCAAAAATAACAATAGCAGTTGGACTTACAAACACATCGCGCATCATCTATTCCATTCCTCCATTTTTTCTACTCGTTCTGCAACAATAGCAGCAGTATTGATCCATATCACTATAAACCAACATACTTTTTTGGCCTTGTCTTACATTTGCAAGAAGACAATATCTCCTATTTAATAATACTCTTCTACTAATTGAAACATTCTTTATTGTCATGGAAAACTCCTTGTCTTCTAGTATTTTATCCCAAATTATTATAAAGAAGACTGGATGCCTTAAAAATTTTCTCTTAAGCCATTTCATATATCGGGAAATATTCTTTGAATTTAATTTGAATTTCATTTGATTTTAAATGCAATTCAAAGAATCATCCCTTAAAATATAGATAGATATATCTTGGAGGAAACTAGTTAAAGGAGCTTTTATGAAACTGTTATTGATTGAAGACGAACAACGCCTTGTAGAGGCACTTTCCTATTTGTTAAAAAAAAATGGTTATGCCACCGATGCGGCTACCGATGGAGAAACTGGCGTTGAAATGGCACTAACTGGTGTTTACGATGTAATTATTCTAGATCGAATGCTTCCTAAGTTAGATGGCATCTCACTCTTGCAAGAATTTCGTCATCGAGGTTTTGATACTCCTGTTTTATTTTTAACGGCAAAAGATACTCTCAAAGACAGAGTGGAAGGTTTAGATGCAGGTGCTGATGATTACCTGATTAAACCTTTCTCTACTGAAGAATTACTTGCCAGACTACGAGCATTAGCCCGAAGAAAAAATAAAGAACTCATTAATGCCACGATCACGGTACCAGGAATGGTTTTTGATCCACTGCGAGGTGAAGTAAGCAAAGAAAATAAAATTATACAACTAAGTGTCAAAGAATCGCTCTTACTGGAACTTTTAATGTGCAATCAAGGACAAGTTATCACCAAAGAGCGTATTTTCGAAAAAATCTGGGGTTATTATTCAGGTGCCGATATTGCAAATGTAGACCTCTATATCCACTACTTAAGAAAAAAACTGAATACTACTGCCATCAAAACTGTACGTGGGGTTGGTTACTTTTTTGAGGAAAGCCAACATGTTTCATAAATTACGTATGCAGCTTACCATCATCAACCTAATTATTATTGCCGCACTTTTTTTAATCCTAACCATCGGAACCTATTTCTTTGCCGAGAACCAGATGAAAAGCCATGCTGAAAAATTCAGCAAAGATTTAGTTGCTGACATACAAAATGGTATGATTGAAGACCTCCCCAATCACGGTCCATTTAACCGGGAAGTACCTCTGTTCAATGATGAGCGCCATCCACCCGATCATCCGCCGCCAGACCATCCACTTCTTTTCTTTGTTAAAACGTCCCCTGACAATAAAATTATTTTTAAATCATCCGACCAACCGCTAGAATCCAATCAGTTATTAGACCTTGTGCAGGGAACCCTCCAAAAAAAAGAAACAACAGGAATTATTTTTTCTCAAGCAACTTCCTTCTTTTATTTTAAAGCCCCGCTTCAGGACCAATCTGGCATGCTTATCCTGTTTCAAAATTTTGAGCATGAAAAGACATTGCTGCACAGTCTTATAACCGCACTCATCATTATCGGTATCCTTTGTTTACTGTTATCTTTGGTTGCCAGCTTATATCTGGCCAATCGTGCTATGATTCCAATTTGCAATGCATGGGAACAACAAAAGAATTTTCTGGCCGATGCCTCTCATGAATTGCGCACGCCATTAATGGTCATGCAGACACATTTGGAAATCATCTTAGACAATCAACAAGAAACAGTGGCAAGTCAGAATAAATGGCTGCATAATATGAAAGACGAAGCAGAGACTATGGCCAAATTGGTAAATGGCCTATTATTTCTGGCACGTGCCGATTCTCAGCAACAACTAATTAAAAAGACAGACTTTTCTCTGAGTCAAGGGATTATACGGGCAATAGATGCACTCAACCCCTTAGCCGTCACGAAAGGGCTTAAGGTAAATCTTTCTGTTAGCCACGAAATTATGTTTCATGGCGACGAAGGTGCCATCAAACAACTGGTTGGTATTTTATTTGATAATTCCATTCGCCACACCCTCCCTAACGGCAGCATCTCTGTATCCTTACAGCAATCGGCTCAAGAAATCATCTTCACCTTCGCCGACACTGGCGAGGGTATAGAAAAAAAGCATTTAGAAAAGATATTCAATCGCTTCTATCAAATAGATACATCCCGTTCTAAAGGTGGTACAGGCCTGGGCCTTGCCATCGCCAAGCTGATTGTTGAAACTCACAGAGGCTCCATTCAAGTCACTAGTGAACTCGGCCTGGGAACCGAATTTCTCATAAAATTACCCATATCTTAGCAGAATATGGGCTTTTATTATGCAAACTATTCTATTACTTATTTAAGTGACAGGGAATAGTAGTTACAGTCCCATTACCAATGTAGAAACGGTAAATAATGATAAACTACTTAGCTTACTCCACTTATTTTTAATTACAATTATCTCACTCTATTTTTTTAACTGTCATAATTATAGCAATTTAGCTTCATTGTAATTGTTTATTGATCATTGTATCAATCGAATATTGTGGTAAAATGTTGTTATATTGTGATTCTGTATCTTGGAGTGATCGACTTGCCGATGAGTGATTTTGATTTTGAACTTACTGCAAACCCTCACCAATTTATCCATCAGCATACTACCTCGTCCCAAAATATCTGGGATAAATTCCATTCCCACCCTGGTATGGAATTTATCTATGTACAGCAAGGAGAAGGCTCAGCAATCATTGATCAAAATATCTATCCCTTTAGACCCGGTTCACTAATGTATTTCCAGCCCTTTCAACTGCATAGGGTAAAGGCGGAAATACCGGCAGAAACTTTTTATATTCGCTCAAAACTGCTTCTTGATCCATCTACGATGGATTCATACGTAAATAAATTTGCTGTATTGTACCGCTTTTTCCAATACCTCTTGCAGAGTAATCTTCCTTGTCAGGTCATTCAGATAACTAATCCTTCTCAACTTGATACGTTATTTAATCTCTATCATTCGCGCCGTAAAGATTTGGAAATTACAGAAAGTTTTGCTTTGTTCTTTTTACTATTCATCAGTACAGTAAAAGAGCAATGGACTGTTCAGAATCAAATTGAGCGAGAAATTCAGCTGCGCCATGTTCACTATGCCGAACAGGTTATGAGATGGGTTGATGCTCACTTTCATGAAGAATTTACTTTAGAATCATTGGTAAAAGAACTCCACCTTTCACGTTTTCATATCTCCCATCTCTTTCGTAAAGCCACAGGAAGTACGATAACAGAATACCTTACTTACCGCCGTTTACGGGAAGCTTCCTTCTTACTGCGAACGACATCCCTGCCCTTACAGGACATCTGCAATAAAATTGGTATCAGCAATGTCTCCTATTTCTGCCAGTTATTTAAAAAGGTTAATGGCGTTACCCCATCTCAATACCGAATAAAGCAATAATCTTTATTTTCTACGATCACTTATTCTTTTCTCAAAAGAATCCATCATAAAAACGCTTACGTTTTTAAAATAAATTAACTACAGAGGCACAGAGATCACAGAGAAGGATTAGAAAATCCTCCTCTCAGTCTCCCTTTTAATTCTGTGTCTAGATTAGCAAAAAACAGTGTCATGAGGCACTGTTTTTTGCTTCCTTATAGATTAGAACAAACAAAAGACCATTTTTTACCTAGCATAACAATGTCCATATCGCAAAAAACTAGTATAGGAAAGAATAGGTAGCGATAGGAAGGATGACATTAGCTGACATGGATCTTAGTATCATAATTCCTACTTTTAATGAAAGAAATAATGTTAGGACACTCGTTACTAAAATTGCTAACTTATTGCATCAGGAAACATGCTCCTATGAAATAGTATTTGTTGATGACAGTCTTGACGATACCCCTCTATTCCTAAAACAGCTTTCCCAAGAATATAAAGAAGTCAAATATATTCACCGCAGCAGCGAACGCGGCTTAGCCTCTGCTGTTGTTAAAGGCTTTTCTCATTCTGAAGGCAACTATATTATCGTTATGGATGCTGATCTTCAGCATCCGCCCGAACTTCTTCCATTAATTGTGAAAAGATTAGCAACATCCGATCTGGTAATTCCCAGTCGTTTCGTTCCGGGAGGATCAGATGGCGGCTTAAATTTATTCCGTAAATTAATATCAGGAATTGCCAGGGGAATTGGCTATATTTGTATTAAAAAATTACGCTGTATTTCTGACTCAACAAGTGGATATTTTGCCTTAAAACGAAATGTTATCGAGCAAGTGGATTTAAATCCTATTGGCTGGAAAATTCTTATCGAAATTCTTGTTAAAGGGCAATACCAAACGATTCATGAAATCCCTTATTCCTTCGTTGCTCGTGAAGCAGGACACTCCAAAATGAATTTTACCGAGCAGTGGAATTATTTAAAGCATATAGTCAGGCTCATGAGCTGTCGCTCTGAAGATCGGAAATTCTATTCTTTCTGTACGATTGGTATGTTAGGAGCTCTGGTAAATTTATTAAGTTTGCATATTTTCCTTGATTTTCTTAATCTTGGAGAATTGGCAGCTTCGATCAATTCCTCCTGTGTTGCAATGTTTCATAATTTTCTTTGGAATGATCGGGTAACATGGAAGCATTGTAGGCAGGAGGCGCTGCGAAAGCGTATTATGCAATTTCCTCAATTTGCACTAATCTCCACACTTGGCATTGCCATTACTACTCTAATGACTCAGGCTTTCCTTATCCTAGAATGGAACATATATGCTGGTCAGCTTATAGGAATTGCGCTGTCAACATTCTGGAATTTTTCAGCAAACAACAAATGGACTTGGGCCACACCTTACCCGGAATCAATTCATGAACAGGGAAAACTAGTTATAACACAAGAATTACCTCACAAAGAAGATTTAATGCAGATAGATTTTTAACCCCACCTGCCACTTCTTTCGCCGAACTCCGTCTCTCCAATGCTAACAAAACACTTCAAATATTCTGGAATTAAACAGAAAGGGCATCACCAAATGAGGCTTCCTTCAAAAACGGTATGGTTTGCTTTCCTTATCCATACATTACTATTCTTTATCGGTTACTTACTAGCTGATAAATTACCTCAACATCCGCCAGCAGGTTTTGTGGATCAATCACTCTATCCCATGCCTCCCTCTATGGAAAAACTAATTCGATGGGATGCGCACTGGTATACCTATGTTGCTGGTCATGGATATGATGCAAAATCCATTGTCTTTTTCCCACTTCTCATTCTTTTAATCAAGCTATTATCCTATTTAGGTATGCACATAGCCCTTGCAGGTTTACTAGTTTGCAATGTATTTACTTTTTTCAGTTTTTGGATTATGGATCTTACCTTTCGCTTGGATTTTTCTGCAAAGGAAGTTCAATACGCCCTCTTTGCCTATGCCCTGGTACCAACTTCTCTTTTTCTCAACAGTATCTATACGGAACCAGTTTTTATAACCTTCTCTCTCCTATGCATCTATTTTGCCAGAAAGGAAAAATGGTGGTATAGCGGAATTGCCGGTGCATTTGCTGCCTTGACGAGAAACCTGGGAATCTTTCTTTTTTTATTTCTTCTCTATGAATTCTTTGAAAAAATTCCTCAACAGCGTAAATCATGTTATAACATTTTACCTCTATTTTTTCTCCCCATAGCTTTGGCCTTATTTATATTGTATAACCAATATCTGCTGGGAGACCCCCTTGCTTTTATCAACTCACAGCAAGGCTGGGGCAGACATTTTGATTTTCCCTGGAGCAATCTCTGGGCTAACATCCCCCTAACCTTCTCTGCTAATCCTGATAGTCAGCCTGGAATTGCCCTAGATACATTCACTGTTATCAGCAGTACCATTGGATTACTTTCCCTAACCTTTCTACCGCAGTTCAAAATTCCAACATCTTATCTCCTGATTGGCTGGCTGTGGTTTTTAATCCCTTTCATTTCCACAGCTCCCGGTTTACCCCTTTACAGCATGTCGCGCTTCATTCTGCCTATATTTCCCCTATATCTATTTCTCGGTAAACTTCCTCCTAAGTTGTATTATTGCTTTCTCTTCATAAGTGCATCTCTTCTATTACTATGCACTTCCTTTTTTATTAACTGGTACTGGATTGGCTAAAAAAGACTTGACTCAGATGGTGTTTTAACGCCATCTGAATCTTAGGCGGCTTAGTCATTAAATAATTTACTTTTTCATCCATATAAGGCTGAATTTCAATAACATATTGATTATAACTATGGGAGAAAATAATATTGCATCCGAAAATCTAATAAATAAAAAAAGGGGGCAATACAATGGCTAAAAATAACAATCAGAATCAATCTCAAAAATCTTCAATGACTAGCTCCACGCAATCAACTCAAAATAAACAAGCTGCCAGCAAAAATCAATACGGAACACTTACTGCTACGTCTGATGCCAACAATGATTATTCCTCTTCCAATGCATATTCTCAGAATCAAATGAGCAACAATACGCAGCAAAGTAAAAATCAATATGGAACATTTACTGCTATGGCTGATGCCAACAATGATTATTCTTCTTCCAATGCTTATTCTCAGAATCAAATGAGCAGCAATACGCAGCAAAGTAAAAATCAATACGGAACATTTACTGCTATGGCTGATGCCAACAATGACTATTCCAGCTCTACTCAAAATCAAAACAAAGCAAACAATAAAAATCAACAAAAAAACCAAACACTAACTGCAAAATACGATGCCAATAACGATTACGAATAAAATTTTTATATTTTATATGGCGGCTTAAGGCCGCCATTATTTCATTTCATTTTTTTAATGATAAAAAAATTGAGGAACAAGATTAGTATCCTGCCCCTCATAAAATATTGAAATTTTTGCATTACTTGGAAGAATCACCGCAGCAGCCACTACTATGGTCATGCTCATGACCGTGACCATGACCACAAGTTTGTCTGGTACCATCTTCAGATATTCTTATTTTCTTCATGCTTGCACATTTAGGGCAAGGAATTTCATAACCATGTTTACCATTCTCTGAACAAGGTTCAACTTCCCAAACTTCTCCGCAATCAAGGCATTCAAATTTTCTGTTTTTCACCATATAACTTCCCCCTTTTATGATAATGATTTGCCCATAAATTAGAGATGTAACTATTTTCTTTCTGGCTGATTGCAATATTCGCTGAAAGGTTGCCCTTGACACCCCCATCTCAGCAGCGCAAGTAACTTGATCCATGCCAGTAAGGTCTTTCAATCGCAGAGCTTCCAATTCCTCAACCAGCAAAATCATGGTTTTGGTATTTTTTTGACCATCAGGTATAAATTTTCGATAGCTCGGTTCCTGATCTACCAAGCCGCAACAACGCCGTCTTACCAAAATAGTACACCTCCAAATGAGCATATGCTCATTTCTATTATATACCTATAGAGAAAGAATGCAATATATAAGAAAAATACTGGTGCGTCTTTTCATAAAATCATAAAACATTTTGAAACACGAAGATGGGAAGAACGTGATAAAGGACACGAAGAAATATTATATTTATTTCTTCGTGTCCTTCGCAATTCTTCGCCTCTTCGCGTTTAATCGATTTTTATATTTTTATCGCAACACAAGGCACTTTCATTTTAGAATGCTTTTGCCATAATACTTAAGAAGGTTCTTTAACTACTAATAAAACTCCGCCAATGATTAATAGTGTACCAATCCAAAAGCCGATTCCCACTTGCTCGTCAAGGAACAAATAGCCTAGCAGTGTTCCAACCAAAGGCTGAAAAAAGAAATATATGCCAGCACGAGTGGCATCCACCAATTGTAAGCCTTTGTTCCAGAAAAAGAAAGCACCTGCGGTGGAGACAACACCAAGATATAATATGCCGCCCCACACAATAGGCTGCGCCAATACCTGTTGAAATTCGGCTATATTTATCTTGGAAACAACAAGAGGTGTCATGGCTACTGCTGCTACTAAAATTGCATAGGTTGTCACAACAAGCTGAGAATAACAATTAGGAACTTTTTTCACAAGAACAGACATAAAGGCCCAGGTCAAAGCTGCTAGACCTAAAATTATACCGCCTAAGTGTGATGAATTGCCAATGTCTCCAATCCCAATGATACACAAAACACCAATCGTTGCTAAAGAAACAGAAAATCCTTTGCGCAAGGTAATCCTTTCCTTTAGCAATAGACGAGCAAATAGAACCATAAATGCGGGCGTTGCCGACGTAATGATTGCTCCCATTTGGGCAGAAGAAAGTTGTGTGCCTGCAAATTGAGCCCAGATTGAAATAAAATAGCCAATCAGACCAATCAAGAAAATATTTGGTATATCTCTTCGTTGAATTTTCCATACTTGACCAGTTGCAATACCAATAACAGCAAGCGTAATTAAAGCCACCACATAGCGAAACCAAACTAATTCCAAGGGGGCAATAAAGGTAAGCACCATTTTACTTACGACATACATCCCACCCCAAATACTTGCAGCTAATGTCAGGTATATAGGACCAAGGTAATTTTTTATCATGATTTTCCCCTCCGTTTTTCCTTTTAACATCACACTAAACAGAAGGGATGCCAGTATTCCATCCAATCCATTTAGGAAGGAAATGCACTGGGAACGTCATTTTCAAATAAGGGCTTACAATACATTTTATAATAACCTCCCATCCAATATTTTCTATATTATATCATAGTATTGAGAGCTATAAACCCTTTGCTTAAGGGTGTGCTTCATTGTCAAACAATTTTGTGACATGCTACAAAACGACCCGAAATTTCTGCCAGCTGAGGCTCCTGCTCAGTACAGACTGACATGACATAAGGACAACGGGTACGAAAACGGCAGCCTGAGGGAGGATAAATAGGATTCGGTATATCTCCTGCCAAAGGGATACGCTTCCTGACCGCCTCCACTGCTGGATCAGGAATTGGGATAGCAGCTAATAAAGCCTGGGTATAGGGATGTTGTGGTGAACTGTACAGTAGTTCAGTCTCTGCCAGTTCAACAATTTTTCCTAAATACATAACAGCGACCCGCGTACTAATATGCTTGACCATCGCCAAATCATGAGCAATAAAGAGATAGGTCAACCCTAAATCCCGCTGTAGTTTTTCAAGTAAATTTACCACTTGCGCCTGAATGGAAACATCCAATGCTGAGATTGGTTCATCACAAATAATCAGTTTAGGATTTACAGCTAAAGCTCTGGCAATGCCGATTCTCTGCCGTTGTCCGCCACTAAACTCATGGGGAAAACGGTTAGCATGCTCCTTGTTTAAACCTACCAGACTCAATAGCTCCATAATACGTTCACTACGCTGGACGCCTACAGCTAAATGCTGAATATCAAGAGGCTCACCGATAATATCTCCTACCATCATCCGTGGATTAAGCGACGCATAGGGATCTTGAAAAATCATTTGTATATCTAAGTTCATAGGATGATTTTTGCCTGCAGCAATCATTGATTTACCTTTGTATAAAATATCTCCCGCTGTTGGCTGATAAAGGCCAATTATAGTACGTCCGGTTGTGGATTTACCGCAGCCGCTTTCTCCTACCAAGCCCAAAGTTTCACCGGGAAGGATGCTAAAGCTTACATCATCAACTGCTTTTAAATAACTTTTAGGTTTACCCCAAAAATCAGTGGTCACGGTAAAATATTTTTTTAAACTGCGAACTTCCAGCAAGGGCTTTCTTGCCATTAGACTTTCACCTCCCGTCTGCCTTGAGGTGCATTGGCATGCTGCAGCCAGCAGCGAGTCATATGCCTTTCATTAATCCAACTATCTTCAGGGTAATATTCAGTGCACACTTGCATGGCATATGAACAGCGGGGATAAAAAGGACACCCCGTCGGTGGGTTTAATAAGTCAGGAGGGTGCCCCGCAATGACTGCCAAGGGTTCTTTTGTACTTATATCCATGCGTGGCAGAGATTTTAACAAACCCCATGTATAGGGATGCTGAGAATTATGAAAAACATCGTACACGGAGCCCGTTTCAGCAATTCTGCCAGCATACATGACAATGACCCGGCTGCATAAACTGGCAATAACGCCTAAATCATGGGAAATCATAATTACAGAAGTATTAAATTTCCTGTTAAGACTCTTTATTAACTCTAAAATTTGCGCTTGAATCGTTACGTCCAGCGCTGTGGTCGGTTCATCAGCAATCAGCAATTTAGGATTACAGGCCAGAGCCATAGCAATCATGGCACGTTGACGCATGCCGCCACTGAACTGATGCGGATAATCCTTCACACGTTTTTCTGGGGAAGGAATTCCCACTAAGCGCAGCATTTCTACTGCTTTTTCCATAGCTGCTGTTTTTGACATGTTTTTATGCAATTGCAGAGTCTCTATTATTTGCGTACCAATGGTCAAGACAGGATTTAACGATGACATTGGATCTTGAAAGATCATGCCAATTTCATTGCCCCGGATCTTTTCCATTGCTTTATTAGGCAGCTGCAACAAATCGGTATGATTAAAAAGTATCTTACCGCTTACGATTCTCCCTGGTGGAATAGGAAGAAGCCCCATAATGGAATGGGCGGTTACACTCTTACCACAACCTGACTCACCAACAATTCCGATTGCTTCACCGGGGTTAACAGAAAAGCTTACATTTTGTACGGCTTTTACTTCTCCCGCATAGGTATCAAAAGACACAGAGAGATTTTGTACTTCTAGTAATGAATCCATTTGTTCTTCCTCCTTTAACGCCGCATGCGCGGATCAAGAGCATCACGCAAACCATCACCCAGGAAATTAAATGCCAGCATTGTGATACAAATCGCCATGGCGGGAAAAAATAATTGAAAAGGATAGGATCTGAGACTGGCAATACCGTCAGAAGCCAGCACGCCCCAACTAGCCATAGGTGCTGCTACTCCTAAACCAATAAAGCTCAAAAAAGCTTCCGTAAAAATAGCTTCGGGAATCGCCAAAGTCATAGTTACGATAATTACCCCCATACTATTAGGAATCAAATGCTTAAATAATATTCGCCATTGGCTGGCGCCAATCGTCTTAGCGGCAAGTACGTATTCCTGCTCTTTAATTGTAAGAACCTGACCTCGCACAATGCGAGCCATTTGCAGCCAATAGGCAATTCCCAAAGCAATGAATATATTGGTTAAACCTGGTTTTAGTACAACCATTAGCAGAATGACATATAAGAGTACAGGAACGCTGTACAAAACATCAACAATATTCATCATAAAACGATCAACTTTGCCGCCAGCCAAGCCAGCAATACCGCCATACACTACCCCCACCGTCAAATTTAGGAGACTGGCTACAATACCTATAGCTAACGAAATGCGTGCACCATATAATACTCTGATAAAAAGATCTCTCCCAAGATTATCTGTGCCAAACCAATAGTCACTATTAGGCGGCAGATTAGCCTTTAATAAATCCTGATCCGAATAAGTATGATGGGATAGTACTGGACCAAAAAGAGCTGAGCATAGCAGCACTATAATAATGCAAAGCCCCAACATAGCCATTTTATTTTGCTTTAAACGCCGCCAGGCATCCTGCCAATAGCTCGTATTACTCTGTGCAGCCTCATAAACAGCGTCCTGCGGTGTTAGAGGCATAAATTTTTCAGGATCCAATTGCATGCCTTATTCCTCCTGCTTATCACCTAGTTTAATGCGTGGATCTAACAGTGGGTAAATCAAATCTACCAGCATGTTAAGACCCACAACCAGCATACTATAAAAAATGGTAACACCAAGAATGGTGGTATAATCACGATTATAAATGCTGGTTACAAAATAGCGCCCTAAGCCAGGAATGGCAAAAAGGGTTTCAATAATAAAACTGCCTGTTAATATACCGGCGGCCATGGGACCAATATAGGTAATTACAGGAATCAAAGCATTTTTTAAAGCATGGCGATACGTAATGACATGTTGTGCCACCCCTTTGGCCCTGGCAGTTCTTATATAATCTTGTCCCAGTACATCCAGCATGCTGGACCGGGTTAACCTTGCAATAAAAGCGGTCGGCATGCCAGCTAGGGCTATTGATGGCAAAATTCTATATTCTAAACCACCCCACATTGCCGCAGGCAATAATGCTAACTGAATCGCAAAGACGTGAATTAATGCCGCTGCAAAAACAAAACTTGGTACGGATACTCCAAATGTAGCTAGAAACATAACCGTAAAATCCTGCCATTTATTGCGTTTTAGTGCGGCAATAATACCAGCGGGAATTCCCAGCAATAAGGATAAGGCGATGCTATTCATACCTAATTCAAAAGACACTGGAAAGCTTTCTTTAATAATTTGATTAACGGTGCGGTCCTGATACTTAAAGGAAGGACCAAGGTCAAAATGTGCCAGGTTATTTAGATAATTTCCATATTGTTTCCACAATGGATCATTGAGCCGATAACGTTCTTCAATATTTTTAAGAATAGCGGGCGGCAGATTCTTTTCCGTCGTAAAAGGGCCGCCGGGAATCGCATGCATCAGTAAAAAAGTGATCGTAATGACCACCAGCAATACGATTACTGAATTCAACAGGCGTTTTAGTATATAGCTAAGCATTCTTCCCCTCCTTGTGATATCGAAAGATGTACACAGATAGCTGTGTACATCTTTCTCATACTCCTATGCTCTCTTATTTATCAATATAAGCGGCTTTGTAATTTACCAAACCTGTCGCTACAGCAACAATACCTTTAACATGCGGATTAAGACAATAAGGTTTACTATAAAAATAAACCGGAATAACTCCCATATCATCAATAAATATCTTTTCAGCTTCATGCATAGCCTTCATTCGTACATTCTGATCATTGCTTTCCTGGGCAATGGCAGCTAGCTTATCATAGGCAGGATTACTATATTTTCCCCAGTTATTACCGCCATTTGTCAGAAAGTAATCTGTAAAAGTCATAGGATCGGGGTAATCTCCAATCCAACCAGCGCGGGCAATTTGAAACTCACCAGATTTACGGGTTTGCAGAAACACTTTCCATTCCTGATTTTGCAGTTCTACGTTTATCCCTAAATTCTTCTTCCACATTTCCTGTACAGCCTCTGCAATGGCTTTATGATTATCATTCGTATTGAACAATAAGCTGATGGACGGCAATCCCTGGCCATCTGGATAACCGGCTTCTGCCAGCAGCCTCTTAGCTTCTGTTACATTGGTCTTTATGTATTGGCCAGATCCTTCGGTAAAGTCTTTCATCGTAGTGGGGTCAGTAAATCCTGGAGGTATCCAGCCAGTAGCTGGTTTATGGATATCCTTCAGCACATTTTTCACAAGAGATTCACGATCAATCGCTAAAGCAAATGCCTTGCGGACTTTTGGGTTATCAAATGGGACTTTTTTGTTATTAAGCTCGTAATAATAAGTCCCTAAATAATTACCCAGCTGTAATTTGTTTTCTTGCTTCAAACGATCAACTTCCGTTATCGGCGGATCACGCATATAATCCAGCTGTTTATTATCAAACATAGACATTGCAGTAGTATTAACCTCAAGCAATGCCCATTCTAACTTACTAAGTTTCACTTTATCTTTATCCCAGTATTGCTCATTCTTCACCATGGATAGTTTGCTTCCATGAGTCCATTCTGATACCTTAAAAGGTCCATTGCCAATCAATGTATCAACTTCACCAGCCCACTTATCACCCGTCGCTTCTACCACCTTTTTGTTGACGGGATAAGTCGAATGATGAGCAATAACAGCTAAAAAATAAGCAGTCGGTTTTTCCAGAGTGACTTCCAGTGTTTTGTCATCCAGTGCTTTTACGCCGACTTGGTCAATCGTACCTTTATTATTATTATACGCTTCTGCACCTTTAACTGGAAAAAGCATATAGGCATATTCTGCAGCAAGCTGTGGGCTTAATAACCGCTTCCAGGAATATTCAAAATCCTGGGCAGTTACAGGATTACCATTGGACCACTTTCCATTGGCCCGCAAATGAAACGTATAGGTAGAGCCATCGGCTGATACTTCCCATTTTTCTGCTGCCGCAGGTATGGGCAGCCCTTTGGCATCCAGTGAAGTTAAGCCTTCAAAAATCGCCAGCAGATAATTGGCTTCTGGTACACCAGTAGCTTTCGCCGGGTCCATCGTTTCAGGCTCACCACCCTCCCACAAACGCAGTACTTGCTCTTGATTCCTGGAAGCATTGCTACAGCCTGTCAGTAACACACCAAACATAGTAAAAGCAAGAATCAGAATTATCCATTTCTTCAGCAGCACATACACTCCCCCGTTTCCTTTAGTAGGGTAATCCATGACTTAACACATTCCAGATAAAATATTTTTCCAATATATAAATTATAAGCATTAACTTATGAGAAAACAATTTTTATATTATAATGTATTACATTTATGCTTATTACCCCTAACGCCATTAGTTTAATCAAGAGTTATATCTTTATTTTCTTCTATAGTTGTAAGAAAAATGAGCAGCAAAACTCAAAGGTTTTTGACCTAAGAGCTTCATTGCTCATTACAAATCAGCTAAATAGTACTATATATATGTACAGTATGCAAGTATGTTTTTTACTATACCTTAAATTTTTGTACCACCGCATTTAGTTCTGTTGCCAATTCAGCTAATGAATCAGCATTAGCACTAATTTCGTGCATACTGGCCGATTGCTCCTCAGCAGAGGCGGCCACAGTCTGAATGCCTGCAGAAGTTATATCAGCGACGATGCGAATGGTATCCACGCTCGCTACCATTGATTGTGTTCCTTGGGCTGTTTCGCCAATCGCAGCGGCAATATGCCCAATACTATCCTTTACCGTATGTAACCGTTTTGCAATTACTTCAAAACCCTGCTGTGTAACTACGGCAGAGGCTTTACTTTTAGCAACTTCTTCATTCGCTTTCCCGGCAGCAGTAACAGATATAGTAATCTCATTGCCCATGCGATTAATAATTTCCGTGATTTCCTGTGTGGAATTTGCACTTTGTTCTGCCAATTTGCGGACTTCCTCAGCCACAACGGCAAAACCACGGCCTGCTTCACCAGCGCGAGCGGCTTCAATAGCTGCATTTAAGGCTAATAAATTGGTTTGTCCTGCAAGATTACTAATTACATCAACAATTCCCTTAATCTCTTGGGAACCTTGGGAAAGCGTATTCGTTACATTCGTAATTTGTGTCATAGAGTCGGTAACGTTCTCATTTTGTTCAACAACACCTCGCAGCATAGACATGCCCCGTTCTACCTCGGTCACTGCATTTTGCGTGGTAGTATTTACTTCTGCTGCACTGGCGTTAATTTCTTCTGCACCGGCAGAAATTTCTTCAATCGTTGCTGAAATGGTAGTAATACTATCAGAATTTTGGGACGCACTAGCAGCAATTTCCTCGGTACTATGTACAACGACCTCAACTGTTCTTAAGTGCTCTTCCACCGTTGCACTTAACTCCTGACTTGAAGCTGCTAACGTCTGAGAACTGGCATGAAGTAATGCCACGATATCTTTGAGGGACTTACGCATGGAATTTAAAATCTTTCCCATATCACCAATCTCATCATTACGGCGAATCATTATATCTTTATCTGTAAGGTCCAGCTGACCAATGGTAGCCATCCCTCTGTTAAGATTATTAAAACGCTTGGCTAGATCACGACTGTACCAGATAACCAATACAGCTACCAATACAGAAATGATGACACTGACAACCATTATATTTCTACTATGGCTTTGCGCATCGCTTATCATTTCATTACTCTTTTCCGTCATTGCTTTTTGCTGCAATTCGGCCAGTTTCGCAAACTGTTCTTCAATATTCTGAGTATGCTGACGACCTTCGGTAGTAAGTTGGGCTAAATTAGGATCATTCGCCTTCTTGGCTGCTATCATTTTATCTACTAAAACTTGATACTCCGTCAATAATTTATCAAGTTTTGTTCCCTCTGCAACTACTTCTGGAATCACTGAAGTCTGATTCAAATCTTTCACACTTGCTATTGCTTTTTTTATATCATCACGGTAACCCTGTTCATAACTTACCCCATCAGGATACAGCAGAAATCCACGGAAATTAAGCAGAGCTTTTACATAATTGGTATGAGCATCTTTAATCGCCATAGTTTTAGCTGATGTGTGAGTAATTAAATAGCTTGACTGATCTCCTAATGCAAGATAATTGTAAATGGTAAAACCTAATGCTGCTAATAAAAGCATAGAGACAATAGCAAAAATACTGGTTAACTGCAAAATAATTGGCAATCTTTTTTGACGATTCATTTCAGGGTACACTCCTTTTAGTATTGTTACTTCTAATTCTGCTGTAATTGAAATGCTGCTCTACACGATACTACTACCTCTTTCTTTTGATAATATAAAAAAACTGCCAGATTGCTAAAACTATACATGAATAGCAACCTGGCAGTCATAAATCTCACAATTTTTAGACCCATAGCTTTGCGTCCTTATTTTTCAATAAGTTTGCCGGTCAATATAATTTTCTTAAAACGCTTCATCATTATAGTAACATAATAAAATAACTTTGTCTTAAGAAAATATTAATTACTTGTTAATTCTATAATCTTTCATTGTTTATCTTACTATCACCTATTTAGAAAATGAATTTTTGCAATCAAAAAGGTACTATAGGCTATTAGCTATAATACCTTTACCTGTCGTCTGAGTTTTCTTTATACAAGAAGTCTAATTTTAAATATATTTACTGCACTCCAGTAATTGTCCCTATTCAGCAGTTCACCTTCTGAAACAAATCACAAATTTTATTAACATTTTGAATATCCTGATGAAACGGAGTCATTACAGAAAAATATCTCGAATCAGAACCTTCTGCCAGGTTTTGTTTTATAAAGTTTGCTAACGTTCCATAAGGTCCTAAATCAAGATAGTTGAATGGTTGATTGTTTTCAAGTTCAATTATTGTTTTTTGAAAGAGAATCGGTTTTCGGACAATGTCCCAAAAATATTCTGGAGAAATAGATTCAATACGTTTGCCAAGCATACAAGAATAAAGTGTTATTTCTGGTTCTTTTATTGAAATAGATGTTATTAGCTTTTTATAATCGTTTTCAATGATCTCAATATTCCTCGAATGAAAGCCATAGCTCACAGGTAATGCTTGAAATAAAATATCTTTTGTTTTTAAATATTCCTCCACACTTAGCACGTCTTCCTTATGACCAGAAATGACAAAATGGGTTGAATAATTAATTGCAGCGATTTCTGAATTAAGTGATATTTTAGGATGTTGGTAATACAATTCCGGATTATGAATGACTGCAGTCATCCTGCCACTTTTACAGTATTTTGAAACTAATTCCACTTGTTTTAAAATGATTTGTAACGCTTCCTCAATTGTGATAATTCCCGCAACTGCAGCTGCAGTAAATTCACCTAAGCTTGCTCCCAACATAAGATCGGGTTGAAACCCCTTTTCAAGGAAAACCTGTGCTAGCGAATATTCAACCATAAAAATGGCCAGATGAGTATACTGGAGTTCATCAAAGATATCAACCAGCCCTTTTTCTTCCTTATATAGTTTATCTACAATAGAAATTCCAGCCTGTTGATGTATAATATTATTTAATTTTGTCATCCACTCGCGAAATAATGAGTTATGGAAATATAATTCTTGCCCCATTCCATAATATTGAGATCCTTGACCAGAGAACATAAAAACAAAGTTTTTTTTCATCTTGTTCCTCTTTTATAACAAATTATAAATCCTTTATAAAATTTAATCTATGCAAAGCAAACTCAATTAAGTTATCTAGAAATTAACTCCCGTATGAATTGACGATTTTCTTTTGTATTATAAGATATTGCCTGGCCATTAATAAATGTTTTTAATAAAGTTGATAAGACGGATTGGGGCCCTATTTCAATAAAAGTAGTAACTCCCTGCTTTTCCAAGTAATTAATCGTATTCAGCCACTGAACAGGATTAGTCAATTGTAATTTTAGCTTTGGTAATATACTGACGGAATCCAAATATGGTAATGCATCTATATTCGAAATCACTGGCCATCTCAAATCATGAAAATGTGTATTCTTTAATTCAATTTCAAATTGATCTGCTACAGACTGCATCAAAGGACTATGGATCGGTGGAGCTGTCAATAGCGGAGATATATGGCCCCCTAATTCCATTAACTGATCTTCTGCTTCCATTACTGCGTCCTGCTGTCCTGAAATAGCGACTTGTCTGGGTGAATTATAACAGGAAACAGTAACGAATTGATTATTACGACTGATATTCCGACATACAGTTTCAGCAGTTTTAATATCAATTCCATCAATGATCGTTATTGATCCATCGTTTGAATCTGTAAACTCTTGAGATAATACTCCCCGTTTATGAATGATTCGTAAGGCATCAGCAAAATCCAACGCCCCTGAACAAGTCAAAGCCGCATATTCTCCCAAACTATGTCCGGCAGAAAATTGAGGAACGCTGCCAATTTCCTGCATATATACCCTAAACAACGATACACAGACAGTAAGCAATGCTGGAAACATATTGTCAAGATTATTTAAAATAAATAAATTACCTTCAAAACAAATTTTCTTTATGTCATATCCGAGAATATCGTTAGCTTCTTCAAATGCTTCTTTTACAATATTATAATCCCGGTAGAGATCTTGTCCCATTCCAACAAAGTGGGATCCTTGTCCCGGAAATAATAATGCCACATCATTCATTGACATTTCACCTCTTTCATTAATACATAATCATTAGATTATAACGTTATTCGATGATGTTGACTTTCATATAATCCGGAAAAGGCTGAATCTGAGAAAGATCATTTTCAAAAATAATCGTTTCGCCCGGGGCATTAATTTCCTTAAAGCCCGCAAACTTATACGTAATCTGCATCATCCGATTTTGTTCATTAGGCATAAACTCGGCTCTTAAACATTTACCCGCTAATTTTGCAAGATTTAAAATATGATTGAGCAATACGGTACCAACTCCCCGGGACATTACACGGCAAGACATCAATAACAGCTTAATTGTCCATACTTCATTGCATTCAATAAGTGCAAGACCAATTTTGCCATATGTTCCATATTTATCATCAAGACCTGCTATTAACAATTTATGATTTTTTGATTGCCTCAGATTGTTAAGCTCTTCATAAGAATATGTATATCCTGTTGTATTTAACTGATGAGTTCGTACAGTTAACTCCTCAGCACGTTCAAGATCTCCTTCTCTGACTGGCGATATAGTAAACACCATATTCAAAGAAGCCAAAAACTCTTCCGCCGGGCCTTCAAAATTTTCTTCAACTTTTTTCCTTTCAATGTCCTGCTGATACATTACACGTCGGATTTTTGAATCCTCAGAAATAAACTGGGGATTCATTGCCGGCATTTCTAAAAGATTCTCGAGGTCAGCCACATCAATGCAGAGAATTTCTGGAATTTCAAAATTTACTTCATCCCGTTCAAATGATTGATCGTCGACAAAAGCAATTGTATCCATCCCTATATTAATGGATTTTACAATTTCTTTTATTGAAATCGATTTCGATCCCCAATTAATTTGAGGGTATAAAAAGTATTGATCTAACCCCATTTCCCGCAGCTTATCCATTGCCAGCTTATGAGAATTTTTGCTGGCAATGGATTGCAGGATGCCCCTATTATCCAATGTTTCTATAATTTCTTTTATTTCTTTACGTAATATCACATTGGAGCCTTCTACTAAAGTACCTTCCCAAATTGTATTGTCCAAATCCCAGACAACACATTTTATTTTTTTTCGATTTTTTTCCATTATTTTGACTCCTTTAGCACATCATATTTCTAAATGCATTGTTAGCAATTAGAACCTCGTGCATCTGCGATGTTCCTTCAATTATTTCCATGATTTTAGCATCCCGGTAATAACGTTCGACAGGATATTCCCTGCAGCAACCATTTGCTCCGTGTATCTGCACTGCATCACTTGTTATTTTTTGCAACATAGTAGTTCCATAGTATTTAGCCATCCAAGTTTCCATTATAGAATCCGGGGCACCCTTCTCCTTCAAATATGCAGCATGATAACACAATAGTCTGGCAGCTTTTACATTCACTACCATCTCCGTTATCATTTTTTGAATCAGTTGATGCTGCCGCAAGGGTACGCCAAACTGCTTTCTTTTTCTAGCATATTGAAGACAGGCTTCCACGCAAGCCTGACCTATTCCCACGGCACCGCATGCAATTGAATATCGCCCATAATCTAATGCATTAAGTGCGATATGCGATAAACCAAATCCAGGACTGCCCAAAATATTATCTTTCGGTATCCTGCAATCAACAAATTCAAGTTCTGCTATTCCTGAAGCCCGGCATCCCATGAGGCCGCTCATAGACTTAATTGTTAATCCGGGAGTAGTCTTCTCCACTAAAAAAGCAGTGGGGCTTCCTTCCAGTTTAGCAATCAGGAGAAAAAGATCAGCAATTTGACCAAAAGTTATCCATTTTTTCGTTCCATTAATAATGTATTCATCGTCTGTCTGACTAACCGTGGTTTCAATGCTCTTGGCATCACTGCCAATATTCGGCTCAGTTAAAGCAAAGGCTCCAATTATATCTCCCAGAGCCATTTTTTTTAACCAGAATTCATGCTGCATTTGACTTCCCCATCTCAGAATCGCGATCTGAACCATACCATGAACGGTTAATAGGCTTCTCACAGATGAACAGCCACGACCAATTTCTTCATTTAAAATAGCATGAGTCAGCATATCCTTGCCGCTGCCGCCGTATTCCTCGGGCAACAAGGTTCCCAAATAACCTTTTTGCGATAATTTTGCAACCATTTCTCCAGAGATTTCATTTTTTTGATCAAAAATAGAAGCATAGGGAATAATTTCTTCCCCTACAAAAGTCCTTAGGTCTTTTTGAAACTCTTCGTGTTCTGTTGATAACTCCATTAAAATATCCATTAGCTACACTCTCCATCATAAAGATACTAATTTATTCTCAACCAGTTTTACGATGTTGCCGATAGTTCGAAAATTATCCATATTCAGATCCTTTGTTTCAATTCTGATTTTAAACTCTTTCTCTAAAAACATGACTAATTGCATGGCAAAAAGAGAATTTACAAAACCAAGCTTAAACATGTCCTCATCTTTTCTCAACTCATGCTTCCTAAAAAACTTGTTTAAAAATCCTCTTAATTTAGGTTCAATCTCCATCATCGCCTATCTCCTTATGACTAAATTATGATGCAAGCAATCCGTTTAAATGACATGACTCCACCGATTTCTCAATATTCATCCTAGTGGTTCTAAGCCTATAAGTTTATTCAGATGTCACATAAGATTAATAGCAATAAAACCCTTGTCCACTTTTGACTCCATATAAACCAGCATCAACCATTTTTTTTAACAGAGGACAACAGCGGAATTTAGAATCTTGATAGCTGTCATACAAAACTTCCAGTGAATTGACTACCGTATCCAAACCAATTAAATCAGCAGTTTCCAAAGGACCCATTTTATGACTGTAACACTTTTTAAAAACTTCATCGACCTCCTGGGGAGTGGCCACCTGATCTTGAACAACAAATGCGGCTTCATTCATAAAAAGATGGGAAATACGATTGGAGACAAACCCGGGATAATCCTTAACCAGAATACATTCCTTTCCCATACTTGTAAGTAATTGCTTTGTTTTTTCAATAGTATCTTCGGAAGTAAAATACCCTTGGATTGTTTCTACGGTTGTTTTCATTGGCACCGGATTCATAAAGTGAGTTCCTATTACTTTGGATGGCCGCTTGGTGAGAGATGCTATTCTTGTTATGGGAAAGCAGGATGTATTAGCCGCAAATATGCAATCCAGACCACAAATAGAATCAATTTTTCTGTAGACTTCTTCTTTTATCTTCCAGTTTTCAGTCGCGTTTTCAATAATATACTCTGCCTGATTGAGTTGTTGGTAGTCGGTGGTAAAGCCGATTTTTTCGATAATTAAATCTGGATTAAATACAGGATTTTCACTTTTTTGAAAAAGCGTTTGAAACCGAACTCTTTGATATATGTTCTCTTTAGATCGCTCTAATATTTCCAGAGAAATATCCACTAGAATCACATGATATCCCGCCTGAGCCAAACTTTGGGCAACACCAGTTCCCATAACTCCTGCCCCAACAACACCAACTATCTTCATCTTCTTACACTTCCTTTTTTATACTCAACTTTGCAAGTAACATAAAAACTACTTTTTGACGGCAACTCTTATAATTAAATGATACTTAAAAAAATCTATTTATTATAGATATCATTCATCACAATTGATCAGACTTTTTTCACAAATTGTCAGTTACAATTATCATTTCTCAAGTGATGTATGTCATGTTTAACTTACGTTCTGTAATACAGTGAATGATCGTAATGAATTTTCTTGGCATGCCATTTTAGATATTACGCTCACTTGCCAACGAAGCAAGGTTTTTATAGTCAACAAAAATACCCCTTGTTAGAATTACTGTCAGTAAGGTTTCACAAACACTTACACTACAGTAAAATTCCAACAAGAGGTACAAGACGCGGCACGCCGGAGAAAGTATCTTCAATATAGTAACCTGGGGTACTTTTCCCCTGATAAAGAGATTTTTAACTAGTTATGTTACGAGTACTTTGTAATATTAATCCGGCTTTCCGTAAAAGTAAAATTTGCTTTTATGGATTGGATATTAAAATACAGTTCTGTTTTTAAGGGATATGCAATAGAACACATATATTCATCAATCGTAAATGACATTACCTTATATTGAACAAAATTTTTATAAAAGCCTAGGATATAACTGTCATAGCACTCCACTTTGCTGACTTCATAAAGATCAAATGGAGTCATTAAGCCAGTTTTCAATACTTTTGATAATGCTTCTTTTACAGTCCATAGAAGAGTAAGGCCTGCATCATATGAAATGGGCAGCGACAAGCATTTTTCCTTTTCTGAATCGGTTGCCTGCCCTTCCAGGACCTCTCGTTTATCAGGGTTAATTCTTTCAATGTCAATTGCCATTGGATGAGCTTCCGGAAACGCAAGTGCCGCCCCAAAATCATCACAATGTGTAATACTAACCTGCATATTGTAATGATTAGGTACTACCATAGGCTGATTGAAAATACCAGGCTGAATCGAAATATTTGCCAGCCTTTTTTCACCAGTCAATGCAGCGACTGCCTGTTTTGCTGCAAAGTGACCAATCAGATAACTTCTGATCCGTTTTTCAAAACGCAATGTTTTAAAATAATTCAGTTCATACTTACCTAAGTGAGGAGTTAATTCTGAAAATTCCATTTTGGGCGGTAGAAAACAATAATACAATGCTGCTTTAAATTCGCTGTCCGGTCTCATTAAATTCAATTCGGTAAAGTAAGTGTTTATTTCTTTCATTTTATTTACGGCGCCCTGAGGACACCTTATCCCACCCTTTTCCGCTATTTACCTTACAACTATACCTAGTTCTCAAATATACATTTTAATTTTTTTTCTGTAATTCCCTTCTCATATGGATATCCAAAAGCATTATTAATGTATAACGTATTGTCTTTGACAACTTGATTATTAACATGACTATGTCCATAAATATGTATTTGCGAATCCAATAGACGAATTTGCTGTTCCAATAATGACGTTCCTAGAACAGGGTACAAGATTCTTTTATTATAAGGTATATAACTCGGCATTAGATCGATTCTTGGGAGGAAATGAGAATAGGAAATGACAACTGTTTTTTCTGTTTTTTCCCTAAAATCGGAAATTATGGGCTGATTCATATCGATAAAATAGTTAGTAATATTGATTTGATCATAATTTTCCGGCCATTTGCACGCTACAAAATCAGCCCAAGTTTTTAAAATCTCCGGAGAAGCCTTACCGAATGAATAATCATACCAACTAAATAAAGGAATGATTACTACAGAGGAGAAATACAACGGTTCCATGCGAACCCCACAATCAGTGGCTATACTACGGATAAAGTCTAGTTTTTCCAATGAATTTTTCATAATAGGATTGCGATCGCGCAGTATCCATAAATCATGATTACCGGGAACGAAAAAAACTTCCTGGAATCGTTTGCGTAAATTCGTTAGGGTCTTTTTAAACAAAGGTAGCAGATCTGTAATATCACCCGCTAGAATTAGAAAATCATTTTGATAATCAAAAAGTGATAGATTATCAAGCCATTGACGGTTTTCTTCAAAATCAGCATGAATATCAGAAATAGCAAAGATTCTCAATATACTTCTCCTTAGTCAATTCGATTTTAAATTTTGTGGATGATACTGCAATCTATTTACCGCTTGAGTGCCAATGTTTATTTGCTATTTGGAGATATGCTTTTGGATCTATATAGTCTTTATCAATATCAGCTTGCACTTCTGGTGTAATAAAACCATAGTTAATAATTTCTCTGCCCGCAATTCGCACCGTATTAAAAAAGGGAGCAAGTATTGTCTGCAAACTTTTGATCTGCAGCAACTCACCTTGAGTACATAAAATTGTTCCATTTAAGGAACCGCCGCACATAGCATTAAAAGTTTCAACTAAACCAGAAAAATTATGCCTGTCCGAAAATCCTGCAGTCGAGATTAATATTGTTTTCTTTATACTATTGTTACACTGATATCCATTTTGTTTGTCACTGGCAGGATTGACAGACGGCAGGCAACGATCCATGAAATTCTTCATTATTCCAGTTACGGTAAAACAATATAATGGAGTAGCATATACCAAAATATCTGCTTCTATATATCTGGGTAATAAATCTGACATATCATCGAATTGAATGCATTTTCCCGGCGTTTTCTTCCAACAGGAAAAACAGCCCAGACAATGCCTGATTTCTTTTTCTTTAAGATAGATCTTCTCTATAACAGCCCCTTGATCCTCCATGCCTTCGAGAAAAGATTGCAGCACCTGTTCGGTATTTCCTTTTTGACCACGGGGGCTTCCATTGAGAGCCAAGACTTTCACCTGATCGCCTCCCTTCCTTACGTTATGATTACACAGCAAATCATAAACACTTCTATTTCTTTTGATGGCACAGTCAAGCAATCGTAACATTAGCAACGTTTTCCCACGTATGATTGCTCGACATGCTCATCATCTTTTTCGCCGGATTGCACAAAGAAAAACTTTCTTGTTCTGGCTTACAGGGAGAGTTCTTGAATACGCTGGTTTAATAGTTCGGCAGCATCTTTCATTAATGTAATTCCCATTTCATCCACATGACGATTACGCCAATTCTCCATTTTAGTCCCTTTAACCCATTGGTTGAATGAACCTAACGCAGGGCCACAATGCACCTGATAATTAACAATACCTTCTTCATTACCAGCCAGAGCTAATTGAGTGCTATGCTTAAAATACCATCTAAAAATTAATGCCATTTTATGTTTAGGATTCTGTTCGGCCCTTTCGATTTCCTGAGATGGATAAAAATCTTTAATTTCCTTATAAATGTCTGCAAAACTTCGCTGAAAATACTTTTCTTGGATTTGTATTTTGGTTTTTTCATCAATTTCATCCAAGGATTTATGCTGCCGATACAGTTCAAATAATTTATTGGCCCTCGCTGGAAAAAATACCCCCCGTTTTAAAACCTGAACCTTGGCACCTAACTCAAACATATCTCCCGCAGGAGCATAATCCGTATCTTGTACATTAATTTCTTGCAGCAAATCTTTTACACGATCACTGGTTCCAGCCTCAACAGTACATTGGTTAATTGAGCCGGTAACGATGAAATCTGCTCCCAGCATGAAGGCCGCCAATGCAGAATGAGGCGTACCAATTCCTCCAGCAGCGCCAATTCTAATCTTCTTATTATAATTATATTTTTCCATCATTTCGTCCCGCAATTTGAGTATTGCCGGCATTAAGGCATATGCTATGCCTTGATCAGTATGACCTCCCGAATCTGCTTCCACACATAAATCATATGACATAGGAACTCTTTTCGCCAAATCAGCTTCCTCTTCCGTAATTTGCCCTTCCTGCAATAATTCATCGATAATTTTCTCGGGCGGCGGACTAAGAAATAATTCAGCAATCTCTGGTCTTGATATCTTCCCGATGATACGACGCGGTTCCATAATATCTCCTTTGGCATCCTTTTTTAATCCTTTTATCCGAAACTTTACTAAGGCAGGAGTCATAACCATATAAGCAGCTGCTTCTACGTTCTGTATCTCATATCGCAAGTATAAATTTACCATTTCTAACTCTTTTCCAGGATTAGCTGGATTATGCAGTAAATTCATTCCAAAGGTTTCATTATCTCTAAGTTCGTTTTTAATATACCGGATTGCCCTTTCAACCTCGCTACTATCCAGTCCCCCCGAGCCAAAAAAACTCATTAGTCCAGCTTTAGCCATTTTTACAACGATTTCTTTGGAGGCAATTCCCCGGTACATGCCCCCCGACAAATAAGCAAGCTTAACATTATATTCCTTTTTGAATTCCAAACTTCCCAAAGATTCTGCAGAAAACACCAAAGGCTTATTCTGATTGCTGAAAGCATTTTTATTTGTTTTTGTTCCTTTGAGCATTCCATTTTTAGCAATAACCTTGCACAGACTTCTCTCCTGCTTCGCATCCATAATTTTTTTAGCAATCTTTGTGTTAGCAGTGCAAGTGGTTTCTGTATCACTATTTTTTTCCACATTCTCTAATTCTTCATGAACAATGAGTGGCGTGGCTTCACTTTGTATTTTTGTTATCATACCAGTCAAAACCTTTCCTATGCCCACTTCTTCAAATGTCATAGATCCTTTTCCCATCAGATATCGAATCGTTTCAGTCCACTTTACCGATTGGGTAAACTGTTCGAGCAGCCATTGTTTAATGCAAGCCTGCTTATACGGACGGGCATATACATTGGAAATAACCGGAATAGTTAAGGGAAGAAAGGTAAAGGAATCTATAAACTGCTCAAATTGTGTACGGGCATTCTCCATATAGCGGGAATGAAAAGCCCCACTTACTTTTAACGGAATTACCATTTTAACATCATTTACGGTAGAAAATATGCTTTTCGCTTTTTGAATATCTTCATTAAGACCGGAAATAACGATTTGATAGGGAGAATTGCAGTTCGCTACGTCAATGCCTGTTAGTTGTTTAGCCATTAACAGACTTTTCACTTCTGCTTCTTTCAAGCCGATTACAGCTGCCATTCCTCCTCCCCTTGCCAAACTCATTAATTCACCTCTTTTTTGGACTAGTTTCAAACCAGTTGCAAAATCAAACGCTCCTGAAGCAAACAGCGCATTATACTCTCCTAAGCTGTGACCGGCCACAAAATCAGGCTTCCTCTGATTTTGCTGTACTTTTTCCAGATAGCTTAATGCATTAACTATAAATAGTGCTGTCTGAGTATATTGAGTTTCACCCAGTTTAATTTCAGGATCTTCCAAGCAGAGTTCTGTGATGGAATAACCCAGAATCTCATCTGCTTGATTGACCAATTGCGGATATTTTTTAAAAAGCTCTTTTCCCATTCCTTTGCTTTGAGATCCTTGTCCAGGAAAAACATAAGTAATCATGTTCATCTTTCCTTTCAAAATTAAGTTTTAAGGCATGCAAATTAAGTTTCGCTAAGCAAATTCAGATATTTTCAATCTTGCTTTTTATTATTTCAATTACTTCTTCTTCATTTTGTTCTTTATTTAAGAAATAATGGTCTCCTTCTAAAAGTTGCAGTTCAAATTTTCCTTTTGTTAATGTACTCCATGATTTCATATCGTCTTCTGTTACAAACGAATCATTTTTGCCATGAAAAGCAAGAATAGGAATATCAAATATTTCTTCATCAATAGTATGTTTATAAGATTTTACAATATGAAGGTCACCAAGCATGGCGGGGAGTGATAATGCTGTATATTCCTCACTTATATGCCTTCCCAGCGGGTTTGCTGAGGCACTATGCAATAGTTTATTTTGCTCTCCAGCACTTAATATTCCTAATCTGCTGGGTAACGGAATATTATCAAAACCTAAATTATTAAAATGTTCTACTGCATTCTTAACGATTGGATTAGGATAAATAGTAGGTGCCGTATAGGCTCCCACGCACAGCATATAAGCCTTTCTTCCTGTTTTTTCCCAAATTGTGTAGGCACTCCTATAGGCCAATAGAGCTCCCATGCTATGACCATAAAAAATAAAGGGAAGATCATCCATTTTATTCAGTAAAGCCTCTTCGATTTTTGGTAAAGCTTCGTAAAAGCTCTCAATAGGCTTTTCCTTAATGCGATTTTCTCTTCCAGGCATTTGCAACGGGCAAATCTCTATCGTTTTTGGCAGAAGTTGCAGCCAGTCTTTGAATATAGATGCTCCTTGGATACCATAATGGAATAAAAAGAGCCGTGCCTTTGTTTGAATCTCTCGCTTACTAGGGGGTACAAACCACAAATCTGCAGTTTTATCAGTATTAGAATTCCACCCAGGCTTCTGAACACCTTGACAAAAGGAGAGCAACAGTGATTTCAGCTGCAATAAGCTAGGTCCTTCAAGTATCTCAGTCAGAGCCATTTCTCTATTAAAATCTCTCTGTATGATTTTTTTTATTTCTAAAGCAATAATGGAATCCATACCTAAATCAATTAATGTTTCTGTAAAGTCTATTTCTAATTCAGAAATTCTAAATATAGATGCAATATTTTTTTTAATATAACTGCTTACGATTTCCTCTTGTTCCGCTTCTGATTTATTTTTTAGAACTTCTATTATCTTTAGGGTTTGATCACCTTGTTTAAAGTCATTCCTCTGCCTTTCCTTCAATTTTACAGAGGCCTCTGTAATGCGTATTCTTTGTACATTCATTCCAGATATCTCGCCTATACAAAGTCCCTCGTCATTAAAAAGAATTAGATCGCCTCTCATAAAACCTTCAAATGTTAAATTTTCATCAACCTGCAAATAGCACCATATTGATCCGGTTACAGGCAGCCTACTCATTCTAATCCGCTCTAATGCAGCAACCATGAAAAGCATATGATCTTCCATAAAAGAAGCTCCTCCCAAAGCAAACAACTGCGCACAGGCATCAATGATTCCCGGATGGATGCACAATCCATAATCTATATTTCTGTCTTTTTCATTCAGGTTCCTAAACTTGGCCAAGACTTCATTATTCCCATACCATACATTTTCCACCCATTTAACGCTTTGTCCAAGATTAAAACCACGCTTTTGCAATAAATTATAAAACTCTTCATAATCAGTTTTGTTTTTACATCGTTGTCTAATCGATTTACGATCATAGGAACTGCTTATGGGTTCAGTCCAATCCTCTCCTAAAATTATCTCTCCTTCAGCGTGGATACCCCAGGTTTCATTCTTATTATTTCTACTAAAGAAACTAAATTTCACTTTACAATTTTCGTCTTTTTCGAAAGTTAGCATAATTTCTGCTGTTAGTTCTTCTATAACTAGAGCTGTTAGAAATCTCATATTAAAAATACTATACTTTGAGATTTTAAATTTTTCCGTTATAGCATTAGTAAGCATCTCAAGATAATTACCAATATGGACGATTTGATTATTATCCTTTAATTCATTAAAATTTTTAGAGTTTAAGTGAAATGCTACCTGTGTTGTTTTAACTGGTGATTGAATCACTCTGCCGCTTAAGGGATTGACGTTCTTTTCATATTTGGGTTCTATAAGACTTTCATCATTCGTCATGGATTGAATAAGGGAACTATGCCAGAATTTTTTCTTTTTAAAAACAGTACCTGGTAATTGCAATCTGTTTCTTGCCGATTCATTTTTAAAAATAGACCACTTAATATTGGCACCCAGGCAGTAAGACTGAGCGAGAGCGCGAAGCATATTAAACCATATATCTGAATTGTCTAAAAGATTAATGCAAGGTACATTGACCGCTTCAATCTTTTTATCGAAACCAAAATTAATAAGTGCATGAATATCTTGCTTCACGATTTGCTCTATGGATCTATCTACAGTATCCATAGAATAAAGCTGCTGCCAATACTCTTCTTGAAGAAAATCAGTTTGAAAACCGGTATTGATCCTACCTGATAAATAACGTAATTTGGGGTTTTGGAGTTTCTTTTTTTCATTTGCCAATGTTATTGTTATTTCATGTGATAACAATAACATATACAAAGCGTACTCCAGAGACATAATTTCAGCAATACAGGCCGCCGTAATCTCACCCCTGCCATTTCCAATGACAGCATAAGGAATAATCCCCCATTCACCAAATAACTTAGCTATACAGTACTGTATTAAAAAGTGGCAGATCTCTTGCATATACTTGTTTTTTGAAGCGTCTTTTTTTAAGGTAATATAATCCACTGCAGATTCATGAATATATGACATTACTACCGTATCTGCCGCTTCAAACGTTTCCTGAAATCTGGGTATGGTTTCATATAATCTTCTTCCCTGTGTAAAAGTAATATCTATGCTATCATCAAAAATAAATATGGTTTTACACTCTGCAGAAATCCTTTGACCAGTAAAAATATTTTTACTGGTTTCATCTTGGTAAAGGAGCATTAACTCTTCTTTTAAATGGTTAAGATTCTCTGCAATGATTGCAGCCCTTTCCTTAAAATGAAACCTTCCAATATTTAATGTATAGCAAAAATCGTCTAGATTGGTATGTGGTTTTTCTTCCAGATATCGGATATAACGCTGAATAATAGCTTTGAATGTTTCCTCATTCTGGGATGAAATTGATAAAATAGTTAAAGGGTTATCTGTTTGAATTTGACTATGATTTTGTTCCTGTTGTAAAAACTGAGATATAATCAAATGTGCATTTGTACCGCTAAATCCAAAAGAACTAACACCTGCACTGCGAGGCATTCCAGCTGTTTCCCATTGAATTGTCTCTTGAGGAAAAATAAGGTTTGTTTTAGCAGTCTTGATCTTGCTGTTTATTCTCTTTAAATGCAAATTTGCTGGTATCTTGCCTCGGCTGACACATAAAACAGCTTTTATTAACCCCGCAATCCCTGCCGCAGCTTCCAAATGGCCGATATTCGTCTTAACTGCACCAATATATAAAGGATTATCGGGTTCCCGTTTAGCAAAAACATCCGTTAAAGCCTTGATTTCAATAGGATCTCCTAAAGGAGTACCAGTACCATGAGACTCAATAAAACCAATCTCATCTGATTTTAGTCCAGCATTTTGTAAACATTGCTCTAAAAGCTGTTTCTGAGCCAAACCATTTGGTACCGTAAGCCCGCTGCTCTGTCCGTCATGATTAACCGCGGATCCTTTAATGACTGCCAAAATAGCATTTCCCTCTCTCTGAGCTGCTGATAATCTTTTTAAAACCACAATTCCGCATCCTTCTGCCCGGACATATCCATTGGCATTTTCATCAAATGTTTTACAGGAACAATCCGGAGAAAGTGCATTCATCTTACACAGCGCTACAAAGATTGCTGGTGAAAGCAGTAAATTTACACCACCGGCAATTGCTAGATCACATTCATTATTACTAAGACTCTTGCATGCTAAATGAACAGCCACCAATGCCGATGAACATGCCGTATCAAGTGTTATGCTGGGCCCCTGGACACGAAATAAATAAGAAAGTCTGCCTGAAATGGTATTAGCTGCAGCCCCAGTTGCAGAATGTCCATCTAACCCTTCTAATGTACGGGGTAATAATGCATACTCTGAGCCGGTTGCTCCGATAAAAACTCCTGTTCTTGTACCGCTAAGACTTATAGGATCAATCCCTCCATATTCCAATGCCTCCCAGGAAGTTTCCAGAAGCAGCTTTTGCTGCGGATCTATTCCCATCGCTTCCCTGGAAGAAATCCCAAAAAAACGAGCATCGAACATTCCTATATCTTCTTGCAGAAAACCGCCCTTTCTAACATACATTTTCCCCGGAAGTTCCGTATCTTCATGATAAAATTCATTTACATCCCATCTGTCTTTTGGGATGTCAACGATAGCATCTTTAGCACCGCATAAAAGCTTCCAATAGTCCTCAGGAGTATTTACTCCTCCAGGAAATTTACATCCCATTCCAACAATAGCTATAGGATCATTTTCGGTTTCTTTACTGGCTTGCAATTCCTTTTTCAACTTTCGGATAGTATGCAGTGAATTTTGCAACAACTTAATATGATCAATATTTGTTGACATTGAAAGAACCTCCCAATCATTAAGTAAACTCTCCTTATCTACCAGGCAATTAGATAAGGATTAACTCAATTTCGAGCAACTTACACTTGCAGAAAAATACTTGTTTATCACTGAAAAAGCAGAAAAAGGCATGTATTGTATCAAAGGAGGGCTTCACTTATTTTCCGCAGAATAATCTTCTTTCAACTGCTAATCTGCTTCCTTATAAAAACATTACATGCCTTCACTGCTACATCAGGCTTTATTTCAAATCAGCAACTTTGGCAGGGATGGATAAATATTTTCTAACTTTTATAATTCTTTTAAAAGTTGCTCTTGGAGCTCTTCCAGGGTCATGACTTTTATATCCGCAGCTACTTCATCTTCAAAGTCTACTGGCATCTCTTCTTTTTCCTGCTTGATAGCAAACGTGTCTAGTAATTCAGGAATCAACTCTTTAATCCTAATCTTATTGCCCTTAATAATTATGATTTGTTCCCCATCCAAAAGGAAACTTTCTTCAAAAGCCAACATTCCATCTTCTTTATCAAAGATCTCTATGCCATACTTCTGCGCCATTCTTTCTACATAATTCTTATCGATCTGCATGCCGCCTTCTCTCCAGAGCGGCCAATTAATAACTATGGATTTACCCTTTCTTACATTATTTTTTACTAATAGATTTCTATAGCTGGTAAAATAATCAAGAAATGAATTTGCAAAAGAGTAATCGCTTTGTCCCGTTTGTCCGAATATGGATGATAAGGAAGAAAAGGATAAAAAGAAATCAAGATCTTCCGTTTGCAAAACATAATCCAAATTTAAGGTTCCATATATTTTAGGATCAATAACAGAACGTATCTCCTCATCATTTTTCTTAATAATTAACGAATCGCTAATTATTCCTGCCATATGGATAACGCCTTGTAAAGTATTAAATTTTTCTTTGCCTGCTTTTATAAGATGGAAGACGTCCTCAACCTTCGTTACATCAGCTTTAACATAAAGAGCTTGCCCTCCCACCGCTTCGATTCTTTCTATTAGCTCTCTCTTAGGCTGATCGAGTGGAGACCGGCCTGAAAGCACTAAACGAGCTTTATATTTTTCAGCAAGATAGAGAGAAAAAAGTTCTCCTAAACCACCGGCTCCACCTGTTATGAGATAAACTCCTTTTTCTTGCAAGAGAACCCCATTACCACTTTTAATCTCATTCTGAAAAGAAAGATTCGATTGAATTGTCTTTAAGGATTTAACTACTCTTGTATTATCTAAATATTTTATTTCTTCGCTACCTGAAACAGCAGAGAATTCATCTTGTAATATGGAGTATAAATATTCAATATCATCTGTATAAATATTCCTCTCAATCCCCATAGCCTTGTAGATATACCTTTGATTTTCAAGATAAATGCTTTTGCAAAATCCGCCCGCTGCTTCATAAATTGGATAAGGATTATCTGGAGAATCCGGATAGGCATACATCGTTGTTACATGTTCTTTTCCTTTCTTTTGCAAAAGAACTCTGCTTACATAATGTAATGAATAGATACTTTCAGTCAGCTGAGTATCAACTTCACCACTACTATTCTTGTTAAAGCTCCACAGATGAATCATTTTTAAAGGAAACATATTACGCTCTTCCAAAACTTGAACTACTTTCTCATACTCTTCTTGCCTCAAAGGATTTACTATAAAAATATTGTCATCTGCCTTTTTATAGAATTCTCCTGGCTTTACAAGAATAATATTGCAGCATTGTTTTTCTATCAGGAAATGATAAAATTCATCATTATTATCAAGCAGCAAAATATTGCCCATCAAAGGTTTATCATCGGCAGCAATATTTTTCTCTTTCCAATAGTTTTGTAAAAACATCATTTCCTGCTTGGTATTACTCATCATTTCTTCTGATCTTTCAATATTTTCCTCAAGGCTCTTACAATCTAACAAATAGCCTGCCAATTCTCCGATAGTAGAATAATCAAAGACGATCGTTTCATACAGTTCCACCTTAAGATCCTTCTCAATTTGTGAAATCAATTTTATAGACTGTATAGACTCCAGGCCCATTTCAAAAAAACCTTGATTCATATCGGGAAGTTCAGACTTAGAAAATCCTAGTATATCTCCAACTAACTCTTGCAAATAAGACGATAATACTGGAAATCTCTCATTAGCCGGTACATTATTTAACCTGAATAAAAGATTATTGTTTTCCTCTATTACCTTTTCCACATTTATACTATCTGTTATCCAATATCTTTTTCCTGAGAATTGATAGGTAGGCAATGTGATGCGATTCGGTTTTTCTTTATATAATTTATTCCATTCGACAACATGACCCTTTACCCAGTTTTGAGCTATTTCAGTAAATTTCTTCTCTTCTATCAGAGTATCAATACTCTGATCACCAGCATCTTCAGCAATACTGGCATCAGCTACTCCGTAAAAACTATTTTTACTGTCAGAATCATCGTTTATCTTTGTAAGCTCAAGTATCAGACTTTCAATGGAATCTACTACCAGGGATAATCTACATGGCATTTCTTCTCTGCCAACCTGCAACGTATAGGCCAAATCACTTATCGATAATTTATGTTTTTTGTCTTTACTGTTCTCAAGAAAAGCTATCAATTTAACAATATAGCAATCCAGATTGCTTTTATCTTTAGCCGATAATGGTATTATTACCGCCTTAGACTCTTCCCGCGAATTCTTTTCCCCAGGTTCAATATATTCTTCAACAATAACATGGACATTGACTCCTCCTGCGCCAAAAGAACTTATACCAGCACGTCTTGGATATTTTTGATTATTTAATTCAACCTGATTCCATGCTTCATATTCACGTTGTACGTAAAAAGGAGTATTCTCAAAATCAATATATGGATTCAAGTTCTTTGAATGAATTATTGTAGGAACCAACTTCTTATGCTTAAGCTGCATTAGTACTTTAGTCAGCTGAGCAATTCCTGCTGCTGCTTCTCCATGCCCAATATTTGATTTTACAGATCCAATCGCACAAAATTGCTTATCAGTAGTGTAATCCTTAAAGGCATCGCAGAGTCCTGTTATTTCAATCGGATCACCTAGCGCAGTCCCTGTACCATGGGCTTCTATATAATTTATGGTACGGGGGTTAATATTTGATATTTTTATAGCTTCTTTTATTACCGAGGTTTGTGCTACCGGATTAGGCACTGTATACCATTGTGTTTTCCCTCCATGATTGACAGCAGTGCCCTTAATAACTCCATAAATATGGTCATTATCTGTAATCGCTTGAGATAAGGGCTTCAATAAAACTGCCCCTACGCCTTCTGATGGCACATAACCATCGCCTCCTTCAGAAAAGGATCTGCAATGTCCATCACGTGAAAGAAAATGGCAGGCATGTAAAGATGTATATTTCGCAGGATGCAACGTTAGGTTTACCCCTCCTGCAATTGCCAGTTTACACTCTCCATTTCTGATACTTTCACACGCCAGATGTAAAGCATAAAGTGAGGAAGAGCAGGCAGTATCTACTGGCAGACTGGGTCCGCTAAAATTTAAAAGATAAGAAACCCGGTTTGCCACCCCGAAAATCTGTGAATTTACAGGAATGTTATTTCCTTTTAGCCATTCTCCTGCAGTATATAATTGATAATCATTAAATGTAGTGCCAACAAAAACTCCTACGTTAGCTTTTTTATCTGCATCATTATTATCCGCTAAACTCTTTTTAGTATATCCTGCATCTTCCATACATCCCCAGACAGTCTGTAGAAATAACCTTTCATTAGGATCCATTACTTTTGCTTCGGAAGGTGATATATTAAAGAATCCAGCATCAAAAGCAGCAACATCTTCTAAAAAGCCTCCTCTCTTGCAGTATTCCTCCTGATCTTTTGATCGATCATAAAACGTTTCCGATTGCCATCGTCCACTAGGAATTTCAGTGATACCATCATAGCCTGACTCTAATTTTTCCCAGTATCTATCTACATTTTCTGCTAACGGATACTGACCACTTAAACCAATGATGGCAATATCTTCATAGGATCTAATAGAATCTGAGGCAGGTTTCCTTTTATCTCTTGAAGACAAAATAACTGGAAGCTGGGATGAAAAATTACTATTTGGAATTTGCTTTGTTACATTCTTTAAAAATATGTTTTTACAATTTTCATTAAGATACTGCGCTAATGACCGTAGATTCTTATATTTAAACAATAAAGCAGCAGGGATCTTCCCAAAATTTTCTTCCAGTCTTTGATTAAATTGGTGAATTGAGATAGAAGATAATCCATATTGTTCTAGATCTGCATCTGCATCAATTTGGTCTGGTGCAATTTTAATGATATCTGCGATTAATTTTCTTGTTAATTCTAAAGCATCAGGTAACACGCCATTGCCAGTCACTGCGAAATTAACAAAGTGCAACTCTATTATTTTCATTAAAATATTTCCTACTTCATCAAAAAAATATATATTATAACGATCCTCATTCTTTTTGATGTAAATATAAAATGAATTTTGAAGATCATGTAAAATAATTATTTCTTTGATTGATTTTATACCACCTATTCTGAAATCGGTTACAGAATCCAATATGTGGACAGCTTGAAACGCAGTCTCCAATATATATGGAAGTAAAACAAATTCCTTTGGGGAATCGTATCGCCTTTTTACAAAAACAAGGCATTCATCATTTCCTATATATAATTGATGTATATTTTTATAATCGTTAGCGTAAGTAACTCCAATCTCACTAAGTTTTTCATAGCATTGTTCATAGTCATAAATCATCGAGGAATTTTTTTTAATTACATTGATATCCGGCACTATAGATTGTTCTTTTATCGGATCAAATGATATAGTTCCCAGTGATATGACTTCCGAATCTGCATTGTCCTGCAGCGTAATTTCATACTCATAATCCATTGCAGCAGGATAGACAGTAATAAAACATTCAGTAAATAAATCGTTGTACATACATGCTCGTCCAAAAGATATACTACTTATTTTTCTTACTCTTTCTCCTTTTAAAATTTGCCCGGAAGCGCAAGCCATTTCAATAAGAACTGAAACTGCAAGTTTTTTATCATTCTTTTGCATATAACTATCTGCATTAAATTGATCACCATTAAAATTAGTTTTAAATGCGCAGCGTGATAAACTAGATATATTTTCATCCAGAAAGGGATGAAGCCTTTCCTTTTTTGTCTTATGATTTGTCTGCGAATATTCAGGAATCCAATAGGATTCCTTGACAAAAGGATAAGTAGGCAGACTCAACCGATGAGCTCTGCTATCACCATATAGTTTTTTCCAATCAATAGATAATCCTTTCACCCATAAATCTAATAACCTGTTATATTTCCTGCGGTCTATCCATTTCTCTACCGCTTCCTGCAGCTCTTCATCCATCGTAAAGACAGCTAATGTATCCTTTTGCTTTTTTACCTGTCCTCGATAACCAACGAAAGTATCCCAGTCTTCTACATATCCCTGCATTTTCTCCAGCAGTTCTTGCATTGAATTTACCAGGAATCCCAGTCTTTCTTCCATAGCATCCCGACCTATTTGCAGGGTATATGCCAGATCTCTCAGGTCACTTTCGGTGAAATTCTGCTCCCGGCAATAAGCCCATAATTGATTCACCTGATCCTTAAGACATTCCTCATTCTTTGCTGACAGTACAATCATGACTGGGTTTTCAGGCATATAATCAACTGCTGCTTGTTCTTGGTGGGAAGGTATATATTCTTCAATCACCACATGAGCGTTAACACCCCCAAAGCCAAAGGAACTTACTCCGGCCCGCAGAGGAATCGCTGTACTTTGCGCATCTTGCAGTGCTTCCCACTCCTTTTTTTCCTGAACGATATAAAAAGGAGTGTTTTTGAGTTCGATATAGGGATTGATCGTATCACAATGCAGATTCTTGACAAGGGTCTTGTGCTTTAGCTGCAGCAAGACTTTAATTACACCTGCTACGCCTGCGGCCAGTTCCAAATGACCAATATTCGTTTTTACGGAACCCAAGCCGCAATGACTGTTCCTGACCTTTGCCTCTCCCGTGGCCTGATACAATTCCTTAAATGCCATTTTCAACCCGTTAATTTCAATGGGATCACCAAGCTCTGTTCCTGTTCCATGTGCTTCAATATAAGTTACGGTTCGCGGATCAATCCCTGCTTTTTGATACGCAGTTTGTATCAATTCTGCTTGTGCTTTGGGATTCGGAGCTGTCAAGGAATTAGCCCGACCTCCATGATTTTCCGTTGTACTGCGAATCACACCATAAATATGGTCGCCTGTATCCTCCGCATCCTTTAGCTTCTTGAGAAACAACATGCCTACCCCTTCACCCCGTACATAACCATTGGCTTGATCAGAAAAGGTTTTGCAGCGGCCATCTTCTGAGAGCATCCCAGCTTTATTGAAGCTAATATGACCATCAGGAGTTAATATGGTATTAATACCACCCACAATTGCCATGTCACAGCTCCCCGTTTCGATGGCAGTTACAGCCCGGTGGATTGCCACCAGGGAACTGGAACAAGCAGTTTCGATGGGCTCGCTGGGTCCATGAACATTCAAATAGTAGCTCATTCTGTTGGGCCCTACCGATGAAACCGTCCCCGTGGCGGAATACTCCCCAATGGGCATATTTGCCTGGGCAACCAAATTACTATAGCCGCTGTTGGCGGTGGCAATAAAGATTCCAGTCTTCGTTCCCGAAAGGCTTCCAGGGGCAATCCCGGCATCTTCGATTGCTTTCCATGCATAGGTCATTAACAGCCGCTGCTGCGGATCCATCATTTCAGCTTCCCGGGGCGAGATTCCAAAAAAGAGAGGGTCAAACTCGGCGATTCCGTCAATAAAACCACCCCATTTGATGTTCGTCTTATTAGCCTCACGACGGGGATCGCCATAGTATTCTTCCCAGTCCCAACGGCTTTTCGGAATTTCACTGATACAATCTTTGCCTGCCGATAAGTTCTTCCAAAACTCATCGATATCCCGAGCCCCAGGGAAGATTCCGCTCATCCCCACAATCGCTATAGCAGGAGGGACATTCGCAGCTGAATTGGCCGCAGGTACGATCACGGTTCTGCTGAATCTTGCTCTCTTTTTTGGATTGTCTGCTTGTTCTTCCTTCTCATACTTTATGACTGATACCGGATTTAACACTCTATCTTGCATTTTAAATTTAGTTTCAAAAACACCTTGATACTCTTGCACCAGATATTCGGCAAAATGATGAAGTGTCGGATATTCAAAAAATATGGCGGGAGTTAATTCCAGTTTGTACTCCTGGTTAATCACATTGGCAAACACAATAAGAGTGATTGAATCAAACCCATACTCGCTCAATTCCGTATCTACATCAATATTTTCTGCCTTTACCTTTAATAGTCTGGAAACAATTTGCTTCATAACCATTTTTACTTTTTCCTGCAGACTCAACCTATCAGTCCCTATTGAAGCAGCAACCGCAACATCAGTCTTTGCTGGAAAGGTCAATGGTTTACTCACTGGTAGCAATTTTTGCTTCATTCGGACCAGATCACCTTCCACTACCATCACCTGGTGCTCGCCAGAAGCCATTGCCTGGTATAAGGCCTGAATACCCGATTGGGTCTGCAAGGGAACCATCCCCATACTTTGCCACATTATTTTTTCTACAGACTCATCCACATGCATACCTCCCTCTTTCCAGAGAGGCCAGTTCATCGCCAGAGTTTTACCCCACCGTTGTCTACAATTGACTAGTCCATTCCTATATAATGCATAGGCATTCATAAATGCATTTGCGGTTGCATAGTCCGCCTGTCCCGGATTCCCCGAACTTCCGGCCATAGATGAGAACAAAAGAAAGAAATCTAAACTGAACTCTTTACTGGCGTCATCTACATTCAATAATCCGCTAACCTTTGGAGCTATTACTTCTTGTAATTCCTCTTTAGTTTTTTTAATGATATAGTTGTCGTGAATAACCCCGGCGCTATGGATAATTCCATGGAGAACACTGTACTCCTGTTGAATACTTTCCAGTAAAGCGCTAACCGCTTTCTTATCGGTTACATCCATTTGTTCATATTTTATTCTAGCACCCATCTCTTCCAATTCTCGCAGCTTTGCTTGTTTGCTTTTATCAAGGTGAGAACGGCCTGTTAAAATTAAAGTAACCTCTTTCACCTTGCTCGCAATCTCTTGGGCAAATAATAAACCTAAACCACCGGCGCCTCCGGTGATGAGATAAATCCCTCCATCTCGCCACGGAATACCAGCTTCAAAGACCTCAAGCTCACGCAGGCAGAAAAGCATTCGTTTCCCTTCTTGATAACAAATCTGAGTATCTGAAGGACAATGGCTATTCTCTTTCAGTTTGAAGATTAAACTGCTTATATCTTCATTACCCTCCGTTTGGATCAATTGCCCAATCAGATTAGGATTCTCCAAACCGGCTGTTTTTAAAAGCCCGGATAAGCCAGCAAAGAGCTGCTGCTCTTTTTGGTCTGATACCACAACTTGTATCAATACTTTGCCCTTAGGTTTTTCTTTCAAGATATTTTGAATCTCCTCCAACACCTGAATAGCATAAGCCCGAAATCGTTTGTCAATTCCTGTTAGTTTGGATTCTAGACTCATACAACGTGTTGTATGTGCAATCCCTGCAATCTCAGTTGTCGCCTCAATCTCTTGCAGTGTAACCTCACCGGGTTCACAGAGTATTATCAGATGCTTTTCATAGGAAGGTTCCGTTACTTCCCCTTTCCATTGCTGGTTAGCGGCCTTTTCTTCCCAGACAGGAGCTAACAGGAGAGTCTCCGCAGCTGTCCTTGTTTTGCCTTCGAATGCTCGTAATGAAAGGCCCCTCATCCGCACACAAACCTTCCCGGAGTCATCACACAAATCAATATCCAGTTTCTGAACTTTATCCTCAGGCTGGCAGCCTTCACTGTACTGAAGAAACGCCCACATAACTGAGGTACATTTTCCAAAGAGTTCTAGTTCCTGCAGAGCAAAAGGCAAAAATGACTTGGAGGCTGTTTCTTTCTTCTTTCCCATACTTAATAATTCTAAGGATGCCTGTAAGGCTGAATCCAGGATACTGGGGTGCAAGACAAATTGTTCTTGGGTATTGGCCACAGAAGGTGGCAAGGATAGTTTTGCCAATACCTGCCCAGGTCCTGTAGAGATTTCCTCAAGCCCCTGATGGCCCGGTCCATACTCGATTCCCATGGCTTTAAAAGCTTTGTACACCTGCTGGGAAGTAAGTCCTTTTTGTCTGCATTGGGACTGTATCTGCTCCAAATCCAGGATTGGAATTTCTGTAATTGCAGTCAGAGCTGCACTCCCTTGCCCATATACGATCTCCTCTTCTCCTGCTTCTCCATAAATTTCATAGGCAATTTCCCCGTTCTCCTGCAGACAGAGTTCGATTTGTATAGGAACTGGCTTATCCACTATACCCATCGGGCGTACCCACACCACGTTTTTTAACCGGATTTGTCTTTGTCCAATGATTAATTCATTTTTCGTATCCACATCCACAGCAAATTCCACAGCTGCTCTCGCCATTTCCAGATATGCCACTCCGGGTAGAACCTGACGTCCCTGAATGACATGATTGCTTAGGAAAAACTCCTTTCCGCTAAAGGTCGAACTAAAACGCTGATTTAATAGGCTGGAGGTATTCTGGTGGAGCAAGGGATGCAATTTATCCATAGCAGCCTGGCCTATCACAGCATTTACCTGTTCTTCTGTTTTAGGTACCCAATAATGTTCCCTGGCAAAGGGATATGATGGCAGACTAATACGTTTTGGTTTATGCTCTCTATAAAGCTGCCTCCAATCCATCGTTAGACCTTTCACCCATAAGTCTGCTATTTTTGTAAAATTTCTGTATTCTATCCATTTCCTGATAATTTCCTGCAATTCTTCATCTGCCATTAAGCTCATCAAAGCATCCTTATTTTTTTTCACCTGACCTCGATAAACTTCAAGAGTTTCCCTGCCTTCCACAAATCCTCGCAGTGTTTTCTCCAATTCTTCGATGGAACCTGCTATAAAACTTAGCCGTTCTTCCATGCCTTCCCGGCCGACTTGTAAAGTATATGCCATATCCCTCAGGTCTCTATCAGTAAACTGTGCTTCTTGTATATAGGTCAATAATTGACTGGCCTGCTCTTTAAGACGTTCCTCGTTTTTACCTGACAGTACAATCAGTACCGGG
>CAURNS010000019.1:0-68940 GCA_963526485.1 uncultured Pelosinus sp. | reverse complement strand
AGCATCGCCTTGCCAAGGCGAGGGTCGCGAGTTCGAATCTCGTTTCCCGCTCCATTTATGGCGACATAGCCAAGTGGTAAGGCAGAGGTTTGCAAAACCTTTATTCCCTAGTTCAAATCTAGGTGTCGCCTCCAATTCAATTTCTATATACTGCCTTTAACAGTTTGGCATATTTGTATATGCCGGGGTGGCGGAACTGGCAGACGCAACGGACTTAAAATCCGTCGGAGAGAGATCTCCGTACCGGTTCGATTCCGGTCCTCGGCACCAATTCTAGACAAACCAGCTTTAGCTGGATTAATACAGAATAATCAGGGTTTACAACAACCTTACTGATTACGTTTTGCAACATGGCCTGGACTTTGTCCGGGTCTTTTTGTTTTATAGCCAGAAACCAATCCTGGATAACTTCACGAATCATAGATTCTGGTACTGTAATGTTTTTAGTTTGCTTTTGGGCAGAGGAAAGTTGTTCACGAACAGCAGTTATACGATCTTTAGTTTGTTGCATACGCTCCTGATCAAATGGATCAAGTTTCTTGCCGGTTTCTTCCATCGAAATATAAAAACCGTCTAAATTTTTTAGCAGGCTCTTCTCCTCAGTTTGCAGCTTCTCAATCAGGGAATGGTTCTTGGCGATTTGCTCATTTACTTGTTTATTCAGGTCATCAATATTTAGTTTTTTTAACTTAATAAAAAGGAATTTACCATTTATTGGAGAAACATATCAATAAATGTAGTATATTGTCTTTAAAGTAAAATAATAACAACGAAGGAGAGATGATATTGCAAAAAAAAGTATTGATTTTATTAATAGTGTATTTGTTACTTATTTCAATTATGATAGGAGGTTGTACGATGATGGAGACTAAACTGGTAACGAAGACTACTAAATATCCGGAGAGACCGATTACCATAATTGTTCCGTTTAGTGCGGGAGGAGGTTTAGATCTGATAGCTCGAGCAATGGAAAAGACGTCATATCAACATTTAGGACAGCCTTTAATTGTTGTCAATAAGCCAGGAGGAGGGGGTACTATCGCCTGGAATGAATTGTCAGGTGCTGCTCCGGATGGTTATACTCTTGGTATCACTGGGGTTGAATTCATACTGCAATCGCTATATGGCGTAACTAAATATAATTATCCAACCGCCTTAGATCCTCTTGCACAGATTTCCTCCAATCCTATGGTATTGGTAGTCAAGGCTAATCAACCATGGCAGAATATTGATGATCTAGTTGAATATGCTAAACAGCATCCAGGTGATTTAAAGTTTGGTAACGTTGGGGTAGGTTCGTTAGTTCATGTATTTAATAATATGTTTGCCAATATTACTGGTATTACAATTGAGCCTGTTCCTTTTCAGGGTGCGTCAGAAATGTTGCCAGCTTTGTTGGGGGGGCATATTCAGGCTATTACTACTAATCCGGCGACAATTAAGGAGCATCTGAAAGCCGGCACAATAAGAGCGCTGGCAGTAACAGGAAAACAACGGATGATTGACCCGGTCTTTGCAGATATACCGACATTTAAAGAGCAAGGAATAGACCTTGTATTTAGCTATTGGATAGGAGTGGCTGCTCCTAAAGAAATGCCTACTGAGGTAAAAGCCAAGCTAGCGGATGGCTTAAAAGCCATTATTGTTGATCCTGAATTTCAAAAAAATTTAGAAAACATTGGGCTACAAGTTGATTATCTAAATCCTGAAGAATCTCAGAAAAAATGGTTAGATGATAATGAAAATTTATCTAAAATAATCAAAGAAACTGGTATCTTAGAACAAATTAAAGAGCAAAAACGATAGTTAGTTTAAGCTAATCCCCGTCTTACCTTTGGGTGAGGCGGTTTTTTTCATGGCAAATCGGCAAGCGCTTGCCGATTTAAAAATATCCCTGGGATGGTACCGTAAAACAATAAAGGTTATCCACACTAATCCACAGGATATAAACAGATTTATCCACAAAAAAATGCCGCCTTGCTCGTTTTGCGGCATTTTTTTATAAAAATCCTCTATTATAGGGCAAGAGAAGTGCTGATCAGCACCTGAAGGGATTCGGGTGCTTTTTTATTTTACTAAAAACACACTCTTTTCTGACCAAGCGTCATTATATTATGTATTCAGAATCACTTACTTGCAGAAAGTATATTATCAACTGTTGAAATTAGCATGTAATAGTGGTTATAGACTTTATACAAAGAATAATTAAAGAATAGTATTGTATTTTTTAAAATAATGTATAGAATAGTCAATATATAGCAGAACAGCATCATTTTTGCAAAGCTTTTATGATATCGCAAATTAAAGGATAATATTACCTTTTGTCGAATAATGTACAACTGGTGAAAGCGGTTAGTTGTATTTGATCTAGCATCGAAAAATGATGAGAGAGGGAACAGCCATGTAAGAACTTCTTAGGCAGAGGGAAATAAGATTACTGTAAGCAATTCATATATGTTACAGACTGCATATAATAAAAATGAGTGGTATCATTTCAAAAAGATAGTGAACTAACCCTTTGTATTGGCTTTAAAAAAAGGTCCAATACAAAGGGTTCCATTTACTAATCAGTACTCTTCAATTGCGCTTTGTTTGAATGTTTGTTTTACCCAATAGGGTAATATGTTATGTTATATGAATTTTCTTTTGGACAGGGGGAAATTTATATATTTTTTATAGCTGGATGAATGTGTTTTCGATTATAGGCCATGCTATTTTTCTCTGCTAATTCATTCATGCAGTTTGTAGTGAGCTGAGCAGCTATTAGTAAAGTGAATTTCGAGGCAACTTGTAGAAGCCATACTTATGTGAAGTGATATACTATTTTATTATGAGATTCAATTCTTTTTCGTAGGTGTGGCTATATAATCGTATGAAATGATGCATAATAAAGAGAATCTGGGTCACAGAGGAAGTTCACTTCATTTAATTAGTGTTTTTAGCAAACTTCCTGGAGCTTCACTTGCAAAAAAGGAGATCTTGAGGGGGGAAATCATCAGATTTATTTGTAGTAATTGAAGAAAATGTTCAAATAGGAGGAAAAGAAGTAAATTGGACAGAGGCATATGGCAAGTCGGTTTAAATTGGCAGTATGAGGACACAGATGGTATTTGGGGTCGGGCTCTTAGTAAGAAGGAGGTACAGATTACAGTTGATTAGTTTTGCACGTCGCCTTCTCATTGGCAAGCCGCTTCATAACAAAGAAATGATGCATGAGCGGTTGCCCAAATGGAAAGCCTTATCTATTTTTTCATCTGATGCATTGTCCTCAGTTGCGTATGGACCAGAACAAGCCTTACTTATCTTAGTAGCAGCGCAAGGTATTGTTGCTTATGGGTATTTATCCCCTATCATTATTGCAGTATCCATTCTATTACTTATTGTGGCCTTGTCTTATGTACAAGTTTCTCGCGCTAATCCTGGTGGTGGTGGCGCCTATGCAGTTGCCAAGAAAAATATTGGTGAACTTCCTGCATTAGTTGCAGCTAGTGCTGTTTTTGCTGACTATGTTCTAACAGCAGCAGTTAGCGTTGCTGCAGGTACGGCGGCAATTGTATCAGCCTTTCCAGCTTTAGCGGGACGGGAAGTTGGCATTGATTTAGCAGTTTTATTTTTTATTTTAATGTTAGTTAATTTACGCGGCATGCGAGAATCGTCCAATATGTTTGTGTACCCAACTTATGCCTTCTTACTAGGGATGGTAGCGCTGCTTGTTACCGGTATTTATCAGGCGGTTACCCAGGACTCCGCTTTGATACCGGCAGCATCATTAGAAAAGCAGCCTTTGAATATGGCAATGCTGTATATTGTATTAAGAGCATTTGCCAATGGCTGCAGTTCCATGACAGGGGTGGAAGCAATTGCTGATAGTGTACCGTTATTTCGCAAACCAGAAGCAAAAAATGCTATCATTACCACGTACTGGATGGCAGGAATCTTAGTCTTTATGTTGAGTGGCGTCACCTTCATGATGATGCATTTCCATGTAATTCCTATATTAGAGGTTACTGCGTTGTCTCAGCTTGCCGAACATGTTTTTAATAGATCCTTTTTCTATTATTACATTCAGATTACAACAATGATTGTGTTGTACTTGGCAGCAAATACAGCATATAATGGGTTGCCTGTATTATTGTCTATTATCGCCAGAGATGGTTATTTGCCAAGATATCTCAGCTCTCGTGGTGAGCGTTTGACTTTTTCCAATGGCATTATCGTAATTACTGTTGCTGCTGCTGCACTTATTGTTGCTTATGGCGGACATTTAGACCATTTGATTGCATTATATGCAATTGGTGTGTTTATTTCTTTCACCATTGCACAATGCAGTATGGTGATTCACTGGAAAAGGGAAAAAGGATCCGGCTGGCTGGTGAGGGCAGTGGTAAATGGTATTGGTGCACTTGCTACTGGTTTGGTAGTCATCGTTATTACCTTAACTAAATTTTCCCATGGTGCTTGGGTCGTATTAGTTTTTATTCCCGTGATGGTTGTCATCTTTAAAAAAATTCGCGCACATTATAATGATATGGCTGAGCAGCTGCATTTGCCATTGGAGGAAAATTTACATTACGATGATAATATGGTAGTGCGTAATTATGTAATTGTACCCATTTCATCGCCTACACGAGTCGTGTTTGAATCGTTAAAGTTTGCAAGAACCTTGAGTAAGGATATTATTGTGCTGCATATTGCAAAAGATGAAGAGAGTGCTGCCAGAGTACAAGCGAAATGGGATGAATGGAACCCAGGCATGGATCTGGAAATCATTCAATCACCATATCGCCTCACCATTCAGCCCTTACTCGATTATGTAGAAGAATTAAAAAGAAAAAAGAACCCACAGGATTATATTACAGTTGTTATTCCTGAATTTGAAACCAAAAAATGGTGGCATAGGCTGCTGCATAATCAAACTGGCTGGATATTGCACGCCATGCTGGTAATCAAGGAAAATGTAAGTGTGACTACTATTCCTTATCACTTAAATAAATAGGAAAAAACATTCAAAAAATAAAGCTTTTTGAAACGCGAAGATACGAAGAAGAATACGAAGGACACGAAGAGTAAAAAAGAATCATTCTTCATGTCCTTTATATTTCTTCGCGTCTTCGCGTTTCAACATGTTTTTATAACTCTTCATTAAAATGAAAAAACCTCGCATTTAGGCGAGGGTTTTGCTTTTAAAGGTTTAGGAGTTTTTTTCTCTGAGGCAGAATTCTATGGCTTGGGTCAGGTCTGAGGAGAGGGGGGCCTGTACCGTGATTTAGAATTAAAAAGAAAAAAGAACCCACAGGATTATATTACAGTTGTTATTCCTGAATTTGAAACCAAAAAATGGTGGCATAGGCTGCTGCATAATCAAACTGGCTGGATATTGCACGCCATGCTGGTAATCAAGGAAAATGTAAGTGTGACTACTATTCCTTATCACTTAAATAAATAGGAAAAAACATTCAAAAAATAAAGCTTTTTGAAACGCGAAGATACGAAGAAGAATACGAAGGACACGAAGAGTAAAAAAGAATCATTCTTCATGTCCTTTATATTTTTTCGCGTCTTCGCGTTTCAACATGCTTTTATAACTCTTCATTAAAATGAAAAAACCTCGCATTTTGGCGAGGTTTTTGCTTTTAATGGTTTAGAAATTTTCTTCTCTGAGGCAAAATTCTATGGCTTGGTTTAGGTCTGAGGGGAGAGGGGCCTGTACTGTGATTTCATGCTGATCTTTTATATGTCTAAAGCTCACAGCGGATGCATGCAAGGCTTGTCTGCTTATCCAGGGAACACGAACACCATACATGCCGTCTCCCATAAGCGGGTAGCCAATATGAGCAAGATGCACCCGGATTTGATGGGTTCTTCCTGTCTCCAGCGTTAGCTCTAATAATGATGTTTTGGGAAAGTTACGAAGAGTATGATAATGAGTAATTGCTTGGTCGCCTTTTTCGCTGATTGCACGACGATTTGCCATAGTGGGATGAAAGCCAATAGGAGCATCAATGATGCCTGAAGGGGGATGAACAATCCCTTTGGCCAAGGCCCAGTAAGTACGAGTTAAGATTTTATCTTTTAATTGCTGCTCTAAAATAAATTGGCTGCGGGCATCTTTGGCAAAGATGATGCAGCCTGAAGTGTCTCGGTCCAATCGGTGTATAGGGCGAATCGTACTAATAACACCTCGCTGCTGCAATTGATATGCAAGCAAATTGGCCAGCGTGCCACTGGTTGTTTGTCCGGTAGGATGGACAAGTTGATAAGCGGGTTTATTTAAAACCAGCATATAATCATCTTCATAGAGAATTTCAACCCATCCTTCCTCCGGTTTCACTCCATAGGTCATATCCTTATCAGCCAAAATACGTAACATATCGTCTGCTTTAATTTTTTTTTGTAGAAATACTTTTTTGCCGTTTAAGAAGATTCCCTTTTGTCTGGTAAGTTTCTGAATCTTTCTGCCAGAATACTGTAAAATGCCCTTTATGTATTCCTCAACGGTGAGACCTGAATGCTCCTTGGATACTTTATAGGTAGTAAATGATTTCATAGTAAGGCCTTCTTTCTCCAGTGGATATTTAATAAGATGATGATAGCTAGTTTAGTGCAATGATACAATATTTACTGTTTAAATACAATGGCTGCAGTATTTAGGGGGAGGGGGTTTTATGAGTTGCAGCTTATGATAAATGATAGGAGGAACATTTGCTTCATCGTAGAATCATAGTGGTAGAAGTATCGTAGAATGAATCATATTCAGGAGGGTTACCTATGAATTTTGATGCTTTTTCTTATCCGTTTCCCTCACAGCGGACCATAGTTTTTGCGCAGAACGGCATGGTTGCGACTTCTCAATATCTGGCTGCCCAGTCAGGTTTGGAGATACTTAAAATGGGCGGTAATGCTATCGATGCTGCTATTGCTGCAGCAGCTTGTTTAACCGTAGTAGAACCTACCTCTAATGGCATTGGTGGCGATGCCTTTGCATTGGTTTGGGTAAAAAACAAGCTATATGGTTTAAATGCCAGTGGACCTTCACCACAAACAATATCCTTAGCGGCGGTAAAGCAGCGTGGTTTTCATGAAATGCCAAAGTACGGTTTTATTCCGGTGACGGTACCAGGAGTGCCAGCCGCATGGGCCGAGTTATCGGCTCGTTTTGGCAAACTTCCTCTGGAAGAAATATTAAAACCGGCTATTTCCTATGCGGAATCAGGATATCCTGTGTCCCCTGTAGTGAGTAAAAATTGGAAAATTGCATTTAAAAATTTTTCTGACAATCTAAAGGGAAACGAATTTGCTGCCTGGTTTAGTACCTTTGTTCCCTTAGGTAGAGCGCCTTATGCTGGAGAAATGGTTCAGCTCCTTGATCATGCTGCTACTTTGCGGGAGATTGGTTTTACCAAGGGAGAATCGTTTTATCGTGGTTCTTTAGCAGAAAAAATTGCTGATTTTTCCCGAAGGTTTGGTGGATATATAAGTACTTATGATCTGGCCGGTTACAGGCCAGAGTGGGTTGATCCTATAAAAGTTAATTACCGGGGCTATGAAGTTTGGGAAATGCCGCCGAATGGTCATGGCTTGGTTGCGTTAATCGCTTTAAACATACTGAATGGTCTTAGGATTGACAATAATAATCCGATTGATGCCTATCATCAGCAGATAGAAGCTATTAAACTTGCATTTGCCGATGGGCTGATGCATATTACCGATTCAGGAAAGATGACGGTAAGAGTTGCTGATTTTCTCACCCAGGCTTATGCTCTTAAGCGCAGAAAGTTAATTACAGATTCAGCTTTATTGCCGCCCAGTGGCAAACCGGGATCTGGAGGCACCGTGTATTTAGCTGCTGCTGATAAAGAAGGAAATATGGTATCTTATATTCAAAGTAATTATATGGGGTTTGGTTCTGGCTTAGTTGTGCCAGGTACTGGAATTAGTTTACATAATCGAGGTAATAGTTTCTCGTTGGATTCATCCCATAGTAATCGGCTGGAGCCAGGAAAAAAACCGTATCATACGATTATTCCCGGCTTCCTTACGAAAGATAGTAAGGCAGTTGGTCCTTTTGGTGTCATGGGTGCCTATATGCAGCCTCAGGGACATGTTCAGTTGCTGGTGAATATGATTGATCATGGGCTTAATCCTCAGTCGGCTTTGGATGCGCCCCGCTGGCAGTGGAAAGAAGGTAAGATCATTGATGTAGAACCGGGATTTCCTAAACATATTGCAGAGGCATTAACTCTAAAAGGCCATGATATTAGAACGTCTTTTGATATCAATAGTTTTGGACGCGGGCAAGTCATTCTAAGACAAGACAATGGCGTTTTCGCTTCTGGTACGGAAGGGCGTGCAGATAGTGTTATCGCAGCGTGGTAAAGAAATATCTGATATTGATAGCACCAACTCTTTCTTCAGGTCAGTGTCCCTGAAATTTGACAGAACATCATTATTACTTATATAATCATTATGTAGGATAGTAGTATTGTAACATGATAGGATGATTTGGTAGGATGGCAGGATGGTTATATGCAGCAATATGCACTCCTAATTTTCTGGGGTGCTTTTTTGTTTTTACCATTTCTGTATATTATTTGTAGAAAGGTAGGATGGAAAAATGAATATTCAATTGGTTATTATTCTTCTTTATATTTGTGTTTTATTTGGTATTAGTATTTATGTAAAACGCAGGACGGAAAGCAGTACAGGCTTTCTGTTTGCCGGACGTAAACTTACTACATTACTGGTTGCTACCAATATTGCGGGTACGGCAATTGGGGCGGCATCGACAATTGGTGTCGCAGAAAATGCCTATCAATATGGTATTGCCGCTGGTTGGTACAATGTTGCCTGGGCAGCAGGAGCTGTATTGATGGCAATGGTGGCAGCGGAAAAATACCGGGAAATGGATTGTACTACCATTCCAGAATTATTTGAACGATATTACGATAAAAAGGGACGGGCCATTAGCGTATTAGGGATGATAACCATCCAATTAGTTATTACATCGTTGCAATACATTGCTGGCGGCGCCATTTTATCTTCTCTTTTACCTAGTATATTTTCTTTCCAGGGTGGTATGATAACCAGTGCTATAGTATTTATTGGTACGACGCTAATCGGCGGATTGTGGTCATCTGGTCTGTCCAACATCTTGAGTGTGACGCTGATTTATATCGGTGTGTTGATTAGTACTGTTACTACTGTGTCTAATCAAGGTGGTTTGGGTGGTATTGCTGCTGCTTTGCCGTCTACTATTGACTGGTTTAGCCCTCTTGGCGGGCTCGGGTTGGCTACGATTATTGGCTGGTTTGCTGTGATGATGACACAAACGATTACTGCCCAGGGACCAGTGCAGGTTGCCTGTTCAGCCGTTGATGGCAAGGCCGCGAAGAAGGGCTTTTTGTGGGGTGCCCTTTTGATGTTCCCTGTTGGCTTTTCCTGCGCTATTATGGGGATGGCTGCAAGGGTTGCCCATCCAGGTATGAATGCCACTTTAGCTCTTCCCCAGATGATTATGGGACTGGATCCAATCATTTCTGGTTTGACACTGGCGGCACTTTGGGCAGCAGACGTTGCGACTGCCTGTCATATTTTACTTGCAGCAGGGACATTGTTTTCCCAGGATATTTACAAACGTTTTATAAATCCTGGTGTTAGTGATAAAAAGTATACTATCATTAACCGCTACTCCATTTTAGGACTGGGAATTCTCACCTTGTGGTTTGCGTTTAATGCCGTGGGTATAGTTAAGACAATGCTGATTGGTTTAAGCTTGACTACGGCCTTTACCTTGGTATTTTTGTTTACCATGTTTGCACCGGGGCTTTGTCGCCGAAACTCAGCATTTTATACGACACTGGCAGGTATGTTAGCTTTATTTGCTTGGCAGATGTTTCCTGCAGTTCAAATTTTTGCGCATCCTATATATATGGAATGGTTAGTTTGTTTGATTACTTTCTTTATTGTTGCAGCAGTAGATAATGAAAAAATTTCAGTGATAGAAAAAAAGGCGGTTGCATGACATGGAAATTACGAGTATTGATGTGGGCAGGGCGGCAATGGCTATGGCAATCAGTGAAGATCGGCAGGATGAGCAAGGAATTCGTCAGCGCCTAAATACTCGTGGGATTTCTTCGGTCGCTGTTGATTTCGGCGGAGAATATTTAATGTCTGTCAAAAAAATTATTGAACGGGCTGTTGTAGCGGCTCAGCGTCAAGGACTGGTGAGTACCAATCATGTAGGTGAAGGGGCTGTGGCTGGTGCGACTCATGCAGCATTGGAGCAAATTACACCAAAAGCAGCTGGTCTTAATGTAGGTGGCAAAATCGGTATCGCTCGCCATGGTGAGCACATTTGTGTAGCTATTTATTTTGGTGTTGGTGTTCTTAATCTAAATGAAGTAGCAGTAGGCTTGGCCCATCGGTCTTTAGCAGCAAATGAAGCATAAGGATGAGGGATCGTTACATTATTTTATACAACTTTACGAAATGTTTACAAGACAGCGCTGTGAATACATGATACTATGATATTGGACAAGTTTAAAAGAACAAGGAGTGTGTATTATGTGTAGTTGTGATGAAAAAAATCCTGAAATGACAGATGAAATTCCAGTGTTATTTACAGACGATATGGAACTCCTCGAAGATCGCTTGGCAGATATTATTATTGCCATGGGCCTGCCTGAAGAGCAGACTGGAGCAGTACTGAGATTGATAAGTGATGCATTAGAAGAACATCATTCCAATATTCTTGATACGTTTGAAGAGATTATAGCAGACGAAGAGGATGAAGAAAGTCAAGTGGAAGAATAATTGCCGACTTGATTTTTTATAAAAAGACGTCCTATAGCCGAATTTCGGTTATAGGACGTCTTTTTTATTATGGCAGAGGAGCAATTACTTCAATGACGTTCCACCTAGTGGAATAAAATATTTATTTATGAGAATAAAAAAGGATTTAGTGAATAATGAACGAATAATTCATGGTATAAATGAAAAAAAAGTCCATATAGTGAGAATGAAGGGGGAGTTTTCATGGAGGTCAGACATTCTGTCCATCCGGAGGATGCAAAACATTATACAACGGAGGAGCTGAGAAAACAGTTTTTAATCCAGGATTTATTTACAGTAAACAAAATCAAGATGGTATATAGCCACATTGATCGGATGATAACTGGTGGTGTAAGTCCCGTTGATCCTGTAGAACTTCAAGTGGGATCTGGTATGGGGGTTGATTATTTTCTGGAAAGACGTGAAATAGGAATTATTAATATTGGCAGTGCTGGCAAAGTCATCGTTGATGGTGTGGAATATGGTCTTAATAGTACGGATGGTTTGTATATTGGTATGGGAGCAAAGGAAATTAGTTTCGCTAGCATTGATGCTAATAAACCTGCAAAATTTTATTTTAATAGTACACCTGCCCATAAAACCTATCCAACCGTAAAAATTGAAAAAAGCGAAATAACGCCAAATCATCTTGGCTCTATAACGCAGTCGAATGATCGTAATATATATAAATTTATTCATCCGCAAGGGGTTAAGAGTTGTCAATTAGTAATGGGAATGACCGTTCTTGAACCTGGTAACATGTGGAATTCTATGCCTTGCCATACTCATGACCGTCGTATGGAGGTGTATTTATATTTTAATCTTCCTGAAGATGCCGTTGCATTCCACTACATGGGTGAGCCAACAGAGACTAGACATATTGTGATGAGAAATGAGGAAGCGGTTATTTCTCCCAGCTGGTCGATTCATTCTGGTGTGGGTACATCTTGCTATACTTTTATTTGGGGTATGGCAGGAGAAAATCAGACTTTTGATGATATGGATCATGTAAGCATGCAAACCCTGAGATAAGTCATGAGAAGATAATGATTTATCATATTCCGGCTGGACGTTAGGGAGTGCCAGAGGATTTAGTTGGTCCAGTAGTATTCTTGGCGGCAGCAGCTTCTGACTATGTGAATGGTTACTTACGCTGTGGCTGTTGACAGTGGATGGTTAAACCGTTAGTCGCGATGACGTTGAATAAGGTAGCCGAGCAACAGGCTGCCTTATATTATAGCTATTAAATTCCGAATATTCCATGTTACTAAAATATTTGGTTTACATGTGCAATTGTAAATTTTATGTATAAACAAAATATATTATAAAAGAGGGAAGTCTATTATGAAAATTAAGCAATCAATTGATCGGATTCCTGGTGGCCTCATGCTGGTACCCTTATTTATAGGAGCAATTTGCCATACTTTTTTCCCAGATTCGGGGAAATATTTTGGTTCCTTTACCAATGGCTTAATTACAGGTACCGTACCTATTTTGGCAGTTTGGTTTTTCTGCATGGGGGCTGGTATTGATATTAGAGCTACGGGTACTGTATTAAGAAAATCCGGTACGCTGGTTTTAACTAAGGTTGCTGTTGCCTGGATTGTCGCAGTAATTGCTGCTAAAATATTGCCGGGGAACGGAATACAGACAGGATTTTTCGCAGGATTATCCACGCTGGCAATCATTGCTGCTATGGATATGACGAATGGCGGTCTGTACGCTTCCATTATGCAGCAATATGGTTCAAAAGAAGAAGCGGGAGCATTTGTGCTGATGTCCATTGAATCGGGACCACTAGTAACGATGCTTATTATGGGAACCTCTGGACTGGCAACCTTTGAACCTCGTTTGTTTGTTGGCGCTGTGCTTCCTTTCCTGATTGGTTTTGCGTTAGGGAACTTGGATAGTGAACTGCGAGAGTACTTTGGCAAAGCTTCCAATGTTATGATCCCGTTTTTTGCTTTCGCCCTAGGCAACACTATAGATCTTAATGTTATTACGAAAACTGGTTTCTTAGGTGTTCTACTGGGGATTTCCGTGATTATCATTACAGGTGTTCCTTTAATGCTGGCAGATAAATTTATTGGCGGCGGTAATGGTACGGCGGGACTTGCTGCATCCAGTACTGCAGGGGCAGCGGTTACCAATCCTCTCATTATTGGTGAAATGCTTCCCGAATTCAAGCCTGCCGCGCAGGCTGCTACTACATTAGTTGCCACATCGGTAATTGTAACTTCCATTTTGGTACCAATGTTAACAGCTTGGTGGAGTAATTACATGAAGACTAAAGGTACAGCACCGACTGTAGAGCAAGCATAGCTATTTCATTTTTGCCTATTAAGAAAAAAGAGGTATGCCTCACTTCAGTGAGCTTTCCAGTTCAAGAGAAAATGAAGGTAATGGCATGTCGCTTCTTTAGAGTGGTGATAGGGGCGACGAAGTAACAGATACTAGAAGTAAATGATCATGACTTTGGTCTGCTGTCTTTGTTAAAAATGCTAATGCTTTATAATATTAGCTATATTCTATAAAAAAGTGATATAATGAAATAATAATTATTGCTTTTACATGGGGGTATGACATGGCTGGTAAGATCGAAGTTCAATCATTGCACAGAGCATTTGACATATTGGAAGTAATCGGAAATAGTCAAATGCCCATGAGCATAAAAAAAATTACAGAAGAAACGGGACTTCCTAAATCGACTGTATATCGTTTATTAAATAATCTTGAAAGCAGAAACTATGCTTTCTGTGATAATAATGGCAACTACCGCCTTGGCTACCAACTTTTGATGATGAGCCAGTGGGCAGAAAAAGATTTTGAAATTAAAAATTTAGCGAAAGGTTATTTAGAGTCATTGAATGAGTTTACGAAAGAAACTGTGCATTTGGCCATATTGCAAAAGCAAAGAGTGTTATATGTTGATACGGTAGAAAGCCCCTATTCCTCTCGTCTGGTTGCCAAGCTGGGCACAACTAATTCTGTGCATTGTACAGCTCTCGGTAAAGCATTATTATTGAATCATAAGGATGCTGAAATCTTGGAATTTCTGGAAGAGCAAGGCATGGAAAAAAGAACAGAATATACAATAACAAAACCTCTTGAGTATCTTAAAGAGATGGAAGTCGTTCGCAAGTCAGGCTATGCTCTAGATCAGCAGGAAAGCGAAATGGAAGGCAGATGTATTGGGGCTCCTATCTATGATAAAACGGGAAAAGTTGTTGCGGCGATTAGTGTTTCGGGAATTGCTACGAGATTTTCACTTGATTTTATTGTAAAAGAAGTAGTCAGTAAATTATTAGATAGTACCTTGCGTATTTCCCGTGTGTTGGGCTATATTGGTTAATCATATGATAAAAAATTCCCCTTATTTTGACTGAAAAGCTAAAGTAAGGGGTAATTTTTTTCTAGATGTTATTTCCGGTAGAATTTGATTGCAGGTGTTGTTAAAGTAATGGCGAAATTCATCACTATAATATTGATGAGGGTGGTTGCCATGAATATTAATAATAGTTATCAAGATGATACTCTTCCTAGCTGGGAAAGATTTATTAATGGAGATAAGAGGCAATATTCTACGCGTCCGCAAATTGTTGCATCATGGGTTCGATGTTATCAAGCCTGTATAGACCCTTATGATTATAATACTCATAGAAAATTAGATGATGCTTCAATGTCGACCATGTTATTGGAAAAGCAAGAATTTATAAAGATTGCCAAGCCTTTTATGATGAATCTTTATAAATTTGTTGAGGGTTCAGGTTTTGTGGTTGTTTTAACCGATGACCGCGGCTATATTGTAGAAATGTTTGGAGATGAGGATACACTAAATAATGCAATGACCAGCAATTTTTTTCAGGGTGCTTTATGGAGCGAGCAATCAGGTACAAATGCCATTGGTACTTCATTAGTAATGAAAGAACCGATCCAAGTCTCAGGTGCTGAACATTATTGCCAGAGACTTCATTGCTTGACTTGTTCAGCAGCTCCAATTTTTGATTATCAGGGAAAAATTATCGGTATATTGAATATGTCAGGTGCATCGTATCGATCCCATTTACATACCTTGGGAATGGTGGTAGCAGCTGCTGAGGCCATTATGGCACAGCTTAACATTCAGCGTAAAAATAAAGAGTTATCAAATGCTAACAGCTGGTTAACCAATATATTTAATACGATGTCAGATGGAGTAATAATGGTAAATGACGGAGGTATTGTCAGCCAATTAAATCCAGCTGCCCAGGAAATTCTAAATACAACGGAGCAGGAAGTTTTAGGAGTGTCTATTGACCGGATATTTGGAAGTAAAACAGTTGTTACACAGCAGATGTTAAAAAATAAAGAACCCTACGAAGATATGGAATTTATGGTAAATACTAAAAAAAATATGTTTCATTGTTTAGCCTCTGGTGAACCTTTGACAAATGAGCAAGGAAAAGTGATTGGTGGCGTTATTATTCTGCGTCCCATTAAACAAATACAAAAGTTAGTCAATCGTTATAGTGGTTATTGCGCAACCTTGCAATTTAGTGACATTGTAGGAGAAAGTTTAGAAATACTAGAGGTTATAAGGGTGTCTTCTCTTGCCGCTGTAACATCATCTAGCATTTTACTGCAAGGTGAAAGCGGTACTGGTAAGGAAATTTTTGCTCAAGCTATTCATAATCGAAGCGAACAGCGTAATGGACCTTTCGTAGCTGTGAATTGTGGTGTAATCCCACGGGAGTTAATCGGCAGCGAACTATTCGGCTATGTTGAAGGTGCCTTTACAGGAGCGATACGGGGAGGCAAACCAGGAAAATTTGAATTGGCGTCAGGAGGTACGCTATTCCTTGACGAGATTGGTGATATGCCTTTGGAACAGCAAATCGCTCTCCTTAGAGTATTACAGGAAAAAAAAGTAATGCGTATTGGCAGTGATAAAGTAATTCCCGTCAGTGTACGGGTAATTTGTGCAACTAATAAAAATTTATCCCAAGCGGTAGAAAAAGGAGACTTTCGTCAAGACTTGTATTATCGTTTAAATGTGATCTCAATTACGATTCCGCCTTTGCGTAATCGCGCGCGAGACATTCCTTTATTGTTTAAATATTTTTTAGATAAAATAGCAAAGGATCGGGGTATTATATATTATGTTGATCCAGCCGTCTTAACCTGTTTAGAGAAATTTGACTGGCCTGGAAATGTGCGTGAGCTTCAGAATGTTGTCGAACGAGCAGTGAGCTTAGCAGAGTCAGAACTCATTACGATAGCACATCTTCCCATAGAAGTGTATGCTCCTCAAAGAGTAGTTCGTAGTCAGGCTCAATTATCACTGCTTCCATCATTGAATGAACAGTTTGGACGTGAACAGCGACGGCAATTATTAGCTGAAGCGGAGCGTCAGGAAATTTTAGCGCTATTATCCAAGTGTGGCGGAAATGTAAGTGTAGTAGCACGGCAATTAAGGATGTCACGTAACACTCTCTACCGTAAAATGCACCTTTATGCGATTCAGAACTAAAAAAATATACTTATGTCACATTTGATTAACACAAATAGGACATAAATGGGACACAAGTAAGCATACCATCCTCCTAATGATCTTGGAGGTGGTATTTTTTTATTGCTCAAGAAAAAAACGTTTAGTTTTCCAGATACGTATATTCAATGTTCTTATTGGTCATGAGACTTAATTTATTAATAGTGATTGATAAAACGATGATTGGCACAATATTTGCATTATTAATAAAAATAACACTAAAGCTAAGAGCTTGGAATAGATAAAGTCTCAGTTGTTCATGACCTTATTCAATGGGTCAGGTGAAAAAAGGAATACAGTGCTGCCAGAGGGGTAAAAAATGCAAAGCGCTGTCTTTTTTTTTACGCTTCATTTTGCTGTGGTCGTAAACGGTATCGTGGTTGGTCTACTATAGCATGAGGATGTGAGAAGATGAGAGTCATACCGGTATGGGAGGCGGAAGGTACAGTATTGTGTCATGACATTACAGAAATTATTCCAGGTAAAGTAGCTGGGCGAGCATTTAAAAAAGGTCATGTTGTAAAAAAAGAAGATATATCCAAACTATTAAAATTGGGAAAAGAGCATCTTTATGTTTGGGAAGTAAATCAGAATGTTATACATGAAAATGATGCGGCTATGAGAATTGCTAAAGCCGTGGCAGGTCCAGGAATTATGTTAACAGCACCAATGGAAGGCAAGGTGGAACTAAAAGCGCAAATTCCTGGGATGTTAAAAATTAATATCGATGCCTTGGAAGAATTGAATGATATTCATGAAGTGATTGTTGCTTCTATCCATTCTCATCAGATAGTCTCTGTCGGAGAAATAGTTGCAGGCTGTCGCGTGGTGCCGCTGGTTATCGAGGCTGACAAAATAAACAATGTGGAGGATATCGGTAGATTATCCTTTCCAATCATGGAAATCAAACCTCTTAAACCTCTTAAAGTAGGTATTGTTACAACAGGCAGTGAGGTCTATCATGGTCGTATTCAAGATCAATTTGGTCCCGTTTTAGATAAAAAAATAACCGCATTGGGCAGCCGAATAGTAAGGCAGATCATTGTTGATGATGCTGTCCACATGATTGATAATGCCATCAAAACATTAATACAAGATGGTGCTGAGATGATCATAACGACTGGGGGGATGTCAGTAGACCCTGACGATGTAACCCCGGCAGGAATTCGCTCAGCTGGAGGGAGGGTTGTTGCTTATGGAGCGCCAGTACTTCCGGGTTCCATGTTTATGCTGGCCTACATTGGCAGTATTCCCGTATTAGGCTTACCAGGTTGTGTAATGTATCGCAAAACAACCATTTTTGATTTGATTCTTCCTCGCATTTTAGCGGGAGATGGGCTTACTCGCAAAGACATTGTACGTTTAGCTCATGGTGGTTTGTGTACCAATTGCGATCCCTGTCAATATCCTCATTGTGCTTTTGGTAAAGGTAACTGATGTTAGAAAATTTTAGAGGGTATATTTCCTCTGAAATAATATGAAATCATAAAGGAGAGTAGGAAATGCAAAAGAAGGTATTGCATGTTAATGGACTACCGCGAGTTTTAATCGTAGATCCAGAAACCAGTCTGGCAAGTGTACTTCGCGAGCAGCTCTTATTAACGGGCTGCAAAGTGGGCTGTAATCAGGGGCAATGCGGCACTTGTTCGATTATCATGGATGGAAAAGTAGTTCGCTCCTGCATTGTCAAGATGAAGAGAGTACCGGATGAAGCAAACATTACGACCATTGAAGGTTTGGCCAAACCAGAGAATCTCCATCCCCTGCAGGTAGCTTGGATGGCATACGGCTGTGCCCAATGTGGTTTCTGCAGCCCCGGGTTCATTCTATCGGCTAAGGTATTGCTGGATACTAACTTGGCTCCGACGAGAGAAGAAGTCCGTGAATGGTTTCAAAAGAACCGCAATGCATGTCGGTGTACAGGCTACAAGCCACTGGTAGATGCTGTTATGGCAGCAGCTAAGGTAATGCGGGGCGAAATGCACAAAGAAGATTTACTCTATAAACCGGTTGGCAATAAAATTTATGGAACGACATATCATCGTCCTTCTGCTTTGCGTAAAGTTACTGGTACTTGGGATTATGGCGCTGATGTTGCACTGCAAATGCCTCCAGGTACCTTGCGAATGGCTTTGGTGCAAGCAGAAGTATCCCATGCCAATATTATGGGCATTGATACTGCAGAAGCTGAAAATATGCCTGGGGTATATAAGGTCATTACTCATAAAGATGTTAAAGGCAAAAATCGTATTACGGGTCTGATTACGTTTCCAACCAATAAAGGGGATGGCTGGGATCGGCCCATTCTTTGCGATGAAAAAGTGTTTCAGTTTGGTGATGCTATTGCAATTGTTTGTGCGGATACGGAAGAACATGCTAAAGCTGCAGCCCAGAAAGTTAAAGTTGATTTAGAAATTCTGCCCTCTTACATGAGTGCACCTGCGGCAATGGCTGAGGATGCGATTGAAATACATCCCGGCGTACCTAATATTTATTTTGAGCAGGGTATTATAAAAGGCGAAGATACAGAGCCCATTATGAAACAATCCGATGTAGTAACTGTAGAAGTGGATACCTATTGCAGTCGTCAGCCTCATCTGCCTCTTGAACCAGATTGCGGATGTGCTTATTTTGATGAAGAAGGTCGTTTGACCATTCACTCTAAGAGTATCGGTCTTCATTTACATCATGCCATGATTGTTGCCGGGATTGGCATTGAACCTGAAAAATGCCGCATTGTTCAAAACCCCGCTGGCGGTACCTTTGGCTACAAATTCAGCCCGACCATTGAAGCATTGCTTGGTGTTGCCTGCATGGCAACAGGCAAACCTGTTTCCCTTAATTTCACCATGTATCAGAATATTACGTATACGGGTAAACGTTCTCCTGGCTTTGTTAAATGTAAGCTTGCTGCGGATAAAACAGGAAAACTTCTTGCGATGGAAACGGACTGGTTTATTGATCACGGTCCTTATTCGGAGTTCGGTGATTTGCTGACTCTGCGTCAAGCTCAATTTACTGGTGCTGGCTATGATATACCCCGGATACGGGGTAAAGGTCGTACCGTCTGCACCAATCATGCCTGGGGATCGGCATTTCGTGGCTATGGTTCGCCTCAAGCTTTTTTAGCCTCTGAGATAGCCATGGATGAACTGGCAGAAAAACTTGGCTTAGATCCATTAGAACTGCGCTTTAAGAATATTTACCGTCCAGGAGCTACTACACCTACAGGGCAAGTGCCTGAAGTATTTTGTTTTGAAGCCATGATTAATACTCTCCGTCCTTTATGGGAAGAAGCTAAAAAACGTTGTAAAGAGCTCTCAACCTCGGAGAAAAAACGTGGCGTGGGTTTATCTCTTGGTATTTACGGCTGTGGTCTTGATGGCCCGGATAGTTCAGAAGCTTGGGTCGAATTGACAAAGAACGGCATAACTGTCGGAGATTCTTGGCAAGATCATGGGCAAGGTGCAGATATCGGAACCTTAAGCCATGCTCATGAAACTCTGCGTCCTCTTGGTATTAAAGCAGAGCAAATCAAGCTTGTGATGAACGACACTGCCTTTACTCCTAATAGTGGACCGTCTGGCGGCAGCCGATCCAACGTCATGACTGGTAACGCGATAAAGGTTGCTTGTGAAATGTTATTAAATGCTATGCGTAAGCCGGACGGTACTTACCGCTCCTATGATGAAATGGCAGCCGAAAATCTTCCTCTGCACTACGATGGTAAATGGACAGCATCGATGTGTACTGACTGTGACCCAGTTACGGGTCAAGGAAAACCTTTCCCCATCTACATGTATGAACTATTTATGCCTGAAGTGGAAGTTGACATGAAGACCGGGAAGGCTAAAGTCGTTAAGTTTACCACTGTTGCTGATATGGGAACGATTACGAATAAAACAGCTTGTGATGGTCAGATATATGGTGGTTTAGCGCAAGGTATCGGTCTTGCTCTTACAGAAGACTTCGAAGATCTTAAGAAACACACAAACCTGGTTAATTGTGGTTTGCCCTTCATTTATGATGTACCAGATGATATGCAAATTATCTATAATATTACTCCCCGTGAGCATGGACCTCACGGTGCAGCAGGTGCAGGCGAAGGTCCTTTGAGTGCTCCTCATCCTGGGATTCTTAATGCCATTTATAACGCATGTGGTGTACGTATTTATGCAATTCCTGCACTGCCCGAAAAAATAAAAGCCGGACTGGCAGCACTATCCACAAGGGAACAATAAGAGTTTCTATATAAATGTAACCTAAAACGAATTGAAAACGTAAATTCAATTCGTTTTAGGCTTTCCAATATACGAATTTTATTAGCGTATATTATGAAGGAAAGGGAGATCGTATGGAACAAAAAGTCTTAAAGGAAAGAGAGCAGCAATGTGTTCAAGAGCAGCCTCCAGGATGTACAGCTGCCTGCCCGGTTCATGTTGATGTAAGAGGCATGGTTGCTGCGATTCAAAAAGAGGACTATAAAGCCGGAGCACAATTGTTATATAAAATGGTACCTTTTCCGCGAATCATTAGTAGAATTTGTGATCAACCCTGTCAGCAGGCCTGTAAGCGGCAAGAAATAGATGAGTCTATTGCAGTGAATGAGCTGGAAAAAAGCTGCGTGGATAATAGTAGTGAATTGATTCTTAAAATCACACCAATGCCGCCTAAGGATAAAACCATCGCAATTATCGGAGCTGGATTAAGCGGCTTAACAGCGGCAGTTGAACTAGGAAAAAAAGGATATCATGTTGTGATTTTTGAGGCAAAGAAATTAGTAGGCGGGAGTATATGGAACTTTCCTGAATATCAGCTGCCCAGGCAGAATATTGCTGATGATTTTGCCATATTAAAAAGAATACCGTTAGAAATTAACTTACATGTTATTGTGGATAATCATAAAAATTCAAAGACATCGTTAGATCATATAAGTGCAACTTTTGATGCTGTATATTTAGCAGCAGGCTGCCTAGAAACAAATCCCCAGAACTGGGGACTTGCTCTTGAAGCAGGTGGAGGGATTGCCATTCATCCTGTAACACTGGCAACGAGCCTACCCAACGTTTTTGCTGGAGGCAGTCTTTACTTGGGACCTGATCATAAATCACCAATTACCTCAATCTCTCATGGGAAAATCGCTGCCAATTCAATTGATCGTTTCTTACAAAATGCTTCTCTCACGGCCAGTCGGGAAAAGGAAGGAGCTTTTACTTCTTTACTTTACACCAATATTGCTGGGGTAGAACCGCAAACGAGGGTACGAAGTGCTGATGCCAATAAAGGCTATACGACAGAAGAAGCAGTAAAGGAAGCGCAGCGCTGTATATTATGTGAGTGCATGGAATGTGTTAAGGTTTGTGAATACCTAGCTGATTTTCACGCTTATCCAAAGCGGTATGTACGGGAAATTTATAATAATTCATCCATTGTGATGGGCGTTCACCATGCTAATAAAATGATTAATGCCTGTAATTTATGCGGTTTATGTGAGCAGGTTTGTCCGGGAAATTTGAATATGGGAGAAATTTGCCAAGAAGCAAGACGGATTATGGTCAAAAAAGGGAAAATGCCATCAAGAGTCCATGATTTTGCTTTACGAGACATGCAGTTTAGTACCAGTGAAAAGTTTGCATTCAGCAGACATCAGCCAGGTTTTGCATCCAGCAGTACCGTATTCTTTCCCGGCTGCCAGCTCAGTGCCTCTTCCCCGGAGCATGTAAAAAGCATGTACCAATTCCTTTGCAAAAAAATAACGGATGGCGTAGGTTTAATTTTGGGCTGCTGTGGTGTTCCCGCTGACTGGGCAGGGCAAGAAATTTTATTTAAAGAAACAATTAAGACCATCGAAGATCGTTGGCGAAAGTTGGGTTCTCCCAGGGTCATCACAGGCTGTCCCACTTGCTATAGTGTTTTTAAGCGTGAATGGCCTTCAATGGATGTTGAGTCAATATGGACAGTATTAGATAAAATTGGACTGCCGGATCAAAGAAAAGAGCCGCATACATCATTAAAATTGGCGGTACATGATGCTTGCACCACAAGGCATGAAGCTGCCTTACAGCAAAGTATACGAAACATTTTGCATACACTTGGGCACCAAGTGGAGGAACTAAAAAACAGTAATGAATTCACAGAGTGTTGTGGTTATGGCGGTCTTATGCTGTTTGCTAATAAAGAAATCGCCCATAAGATGATAAAGAAGCGCAGTCAACAGAGTGAAAATGACTTTCTTACTTACTGTGCAATGTGCCGTGATAATTTTGCCAATCAAGGAAAGCAGAGCTATCACCTCTTGGACTTGATTTTTTCAACAAGGCAGCAAGATGTGGCTGTCAAAAAAGGTCCCGGTTATTCTGAGCGACAGGAGAATAGGGCAAGGCTGAAAAGGACGCTGCAAAAGGAGGTATGGGGAGAGTTGGCAGACAAAGAGGAGTGCAAGGTTAAGCTGATCATTTCAGAGAATGTACGGCAGACTTTGGAAGCGTTGATGATTCTTGACAGTGATATGATAGCTGTGATTTCACAGGCAGAACATACTGGTAATAAATTTAAAAACATGGGAAATAACTCTTATATTGCATCTTTTAAACCTGCCAGTGTAACGTATTGGGTAGAGTATTCTCCTCAGGAAGATGGCTTTGTAGTGCATAATGCTTATAGCCACAGATTAGAGATAAAAGGATCATGAGGTGACTTTATGGATAAGCAAGTTCAGAATATCATTATATGTAATACTTGCGATATTCCTCTTGCATTAGGAAAGGTAACCCTAGCCTACTTGGGGAATGAATTTCCGGTTGAACTTTATAAATGCCCGCAATGCGGGTTGGTATATATTCCTGAAGAGTTAGCGAAGGGGAAGATGGATCAGGTGGAAAAAGCACTGGAGGATAAATGATGGACCAACATAATGATCGTATCACTGCAGATCTGCATGAATGTAGTTCGAATGTATTTGAAAATAAGATTTTTGCTAACATGGCCGAAGGAGCCCGTCCAGGGGGATTACAATTAACACGGAGACTTGTTGATTACTGTAAATTTGATCATCGTTCTTTAGTTGTTGATCTAGGGTGCGGCACGGGAATTACTGTAGAGTATCTGCGGGATGTACGAGGAGTACATGCCCTGGGGGTTGACTTGTCCACTCCATTATTACAGCAGGGAAAAGAACGTAAGGCTGATTTACGGCTCATTCAATCGCCAGGCGCAGACATACCTTTTGCCGATCATTCTATTGATGGAGTTTTGGCTGAATGTAGTTTATCGGTTATGCCGGATGTCTCTAAGGTTTTAACTGAAATCAATCGTATTCTTGTTTCTGGAGGAAAGCTTGCCATAACAGATCTTTATATCCGAGAAGGAGACTCTGATATACCCAGCATCATGACTCACAGTGATCTTTTTCAGATATTACAAAAGCATGATTTTAATATACTCGTCTTTGAGGATCAGACTGCTTTTCTAAAAGAATTTGTCGCAAGTTTTATTATGGAGCATGGCTCAATAGAAGAACTCTGGCAATGTACAGGAAAAAAGAAATTGAATAAAAAAATGCCTGGATTAGGCTATTATTTGCTGATAGCGGAAAAAGGTTCCTAAGAAAGAAGGTGCAAATTGAATACGCAAACATGTCCCCGATGTAAGAATGAGCTGATAGATACTCTTCTTTATAAATGTGTGCGCTGTTTTACCGTATATTGCAGGGAATGTACAGAAACCCGTGAAGGACGCCTTTGTCCGAATTGTAAAATGTCTCAACGCATGTTACTGCCTTTAGAGCAATCAAAGATAAAAAAGAATAAACATCTCACTTGAGATGTTTAACATGCCGAGCAGGATCAAGATGTATCGCCGCAGCGAGGGATATCTGGTCCCTTGCCTAAGAGATCATTTACTTTGGTGATGGCTGTTTCGGAAAGAAAAACGATTTGGGAAGGATTTCCTTCCATTGTTTCGCCTGTCAAAAGTAAGCCATTGTCCGTTTCAAGATATTTGATTGGCAGGCTGCGCCTAAAAACCCTGCCAGTACTATTGTCGATGATTTCGACAACAACGGAATCGGCTTCGATTTTGTCTAAAAGATTACTACCATCAGGAATGGCTGAACCATATTCTTGGGACCATTGCTCAAGATGTTTAGCGGTGGTATCAAGATATAGAGTATGTAATTCCTGCTGCAGACTTAGTAGTTCACCATAACTTTCCCTATGATGATCAGCTAATTGTTTTAGCATATCATTATAAAAAGTAGTGAATTTTTCTTTCCACTGGGGGTTATTGCTGTTATTCATTGTATCAACCTCCGGAAAAAATAAATACGTTGGCACTCATTCTATATGGTAATTGAATCCTAATGCAATTTCAAGATAAATATGGTGAAGATTACCAGTGAAGGATGATATAACCTTCCGGATAAAGGAGGATTTATATGATATTTAGTAGCCTGCTTTCGGCTCAAAATAGTGGCAGAACCGCTGACTGTTTTACTGTTATTGCTAGTAGTCTTGATAGTGACATTGGAAAGATGCTGATTATCCATCAAGACGGAAGAATAGAAAGTCAGTTGGAAGGGATGATTGAGCAGCATGTGTTAGATACGGTGAAAAATCTGCCATGGAGCAAAGCCATGACACTTTCTCTTAAAGATCAAGCAGGAGAAACGTATCGGATTTTTTGGGATAGGATGACAGCTAAATACCAGGCGATTGTGTTTGGTGGCGGGCATATCAGTCAACCCTTAGTCCAAATGCTTAGCCAATTGGATTTTATTGTGACAATAGTGGATGATCGCCCTGAATTTGCAAATCAGGCCAGATTTCCGGGAGCTCATACGATCATTTGCGAAAACTTCCATCAAGCTTTTAAGAAATTGGTCATAAGCAGTGATACCGCTGTGATTATTGTAACCCGCGGGCATAGATATGATCTGGAATGTTTGCGTGCTACCATGGGTAGTAAAGCTCGATATTTGGGTATGATTGGCAGCAAGAAACGGGTAAAAGAAGTAGTTGCTGTTTTGCGGGAGGAAGGAAGGGCAGAAGACCTTGAAGGGCGTCTAAAGGCTCCGATTGGTCTTGACATTCGAGCAGAAACACCTGTAGAAATAGCGGTGAGTATTGCCGCGGAAGTAATTGGAGTTTTTCGCGGCGGTGGGTCTGGTCGGTCATTAAGTGGAACCAGGGAGGGAGACTATGGATTCAGAAATCCTTAACCGAATTTGCGAAATGCAGAATAAGGGTGAAAAAGCTGCCTTAGTCACTATTGTGGAAACTCGTGGATCAACGCCTCGCAAAGCAGGCAGTAACATGTTGATTTTACCGGACGGTACCTCTTATGGAACCATTGGCGGCGGATGCGCAGAAGGGGAGGTTAGGCGCCAAGCGTTAACGGCACTGGATGTAAATTGCTCCAGCTTATACACAGTGAGCATGCTAAATGATATGGCTGCAGACGAGGGAATGGTATGTGGGGGTATCATGGAGGTATTTATTCAAATCATCTGAGGAAAAGAAGTAAAGCGCAGGTGAAATAGGATGTGGAATAAAGCTAAAATGGGCGCAGTATTATTGGCAGCAGGCTATTCATCTCGTATGGTGAAATGTAAGCCGCTGCTGCCCTTAGGTGGTTTAAGAGTGATTGAAAGAGGAATCAATACATTCAGACAAGCCGGTATCGTGGATATCATAGTGGTTGTGGGGCATTGGGCTGATGAATTGATACCTATATTGGATGAGCTAAAGGTGTCCTATGTTTTTAATGAAAGGTATAGCGAGGGAATGTTCTCTTCTATTGTCAAGGGAGTGCAGTCCCTGCCGACAGAAACCAAAGCCTTTTTCCTGCTGCCGTCAGATATGCCTTTGGTAAAAAGTCATACGGTGAAATTGTTGGGGCGGGCGTTTAATAAGATAAAAGCAGATATTATCTACCCTGTCTTCCAGAAACATCGAGGGCATCCTCCTCTAATTGGTGCCAATTGCTTTCCTGAAATTCTGTTGGGCAATACAAGGGGAGGCTTGCGTCAAATTTTAGAAAAACGTGAAGGGAATGCATATGAAGTAGAGGTATTTGATGAAGGTATATTGCTTGATCTTGATACTCAAAAGGACTATCAGAAGATTATGACAGGATACTATCGTCGAGATATTCCGACGCAGGCTGAGTGTGAAGCAATCTTAGTGAAAATGAATGTGTCAGAGCCGATTGTGAATCATGGCAGGATGGTAGCAGAGATAGCGAGGAATTTAGCTCTTCGTCTGAATCAAATCGGTCTAAATATTGATGTTCACGCTGTCACTGCTGCTGGAAAGCTGCATGATTTAGCTAAAGGGAAGCCTAATCATGCTCAAATTGGCGGTAGAATACTAAAAAAATATGGATATTATAAGGTGGCACAGATTGTTGCTGCACATACTGATCTGGAAATGAATGAAAAAGCATTGCCAGATGAGGCTGCAGTCGTATATTTGGCAGATAAGCTGGTAATAGGAGGCGGCATTGTGTCCATTGAGGAACGGTTTTCGGCTTCTATGGACAAATATGCAGCAAGTGCAGAAGCGGTTGCTGTTATTAGAGAACGCCTTTTGCGAGCTGAAAAGATGAAACAAACAGTAGAGCAGCTGTTAGGCATAAGTCTGGCAATGGCAGCTAGAGACCTGTGTTGAATATAAGTTGAAGCTAGAGAAAGGCGGCTAACAGATATGCAGGGTAAGAAAACTATATTAGGAATAACTGAAAGTCTTTGCCCGGAGTGCCTGCAGCGTATAAAGGCAAAAAAAGTTGAAGTAAATCATACTGTTTACCTAGAGAAAACATGTAAAGATCATGGGGATTTTTGTACGGTAATTTGGCGGGGTCAGCCGTCTTATACATCCTGGTCTGTTACCAAAATTCCTTCCAGGCCGTCTGTATGTGCAACCAATAGTAGCCAAGGCTGTCCTTTTGATTGCGGTTTGTGCCCAGACCATCGTCAGCACACATGTTGTGTTCTGCTTGAAGTTACTAAAGGCTGTAATTTGCACTGTCCCATATGTTTTGCGGAAGCGGGTTCTGAGGAAAGTGATCCAGATAGAACGACAATTGAAAACTGGTATCGCCTTTTATTAAAAAGTGGTGGTCCCTATAATATTCAGTTATCCGGTGGGGAGCCGACCATAAGAGATGACTTGCCAGAAATAATAGCCTCAGGACGAAGTTTAGGATATGATTTTATTCAAGTAAATACCAATGGCCTAAGGCTGGCAAAGGACTATAGCTACGTTAAAAGGCTGAAAGAAGCTGGATTATCCTGTGTATTTTTACAGTTTGACGGTACCAATGATGAAGTTTATGAGAAGTTACGGGGAACAGCCTTGCTGGCAGAAAAGCAGGCGGCTATTGCTAATTGCGCGAAACTGCAGCTAGGAGTAGTTCTTGTGCCGACATTAGTTCCTGGCGTGAATACACAAAATATCGGATCTATTATCCAATATGCTATTGAACAAATGCCGACAGTACGCGGCGTTCATTTTCAGCCTGTCAGCTATTTTGGCAGATATCCTCAAGAGCCTTCGGATCGAGAACGGATTACCATTCCAGAGGTTATAAGGGAGATTGTAAAGCAGACTGACGAAAAATTTCATCTAGAAGATTTTCGGCCTCCTACGGGAGAAAATGCCTATTGCTCTTTTCATGGAAATTTTGTGTTAATGAATAATGGAGAATTAAAAGCGTGGTCAAACGCAGGTTCAAAGGGATGCTGCCAGCCCCAAGTAGCAGCTGTGGAAGCAAGGAAAGCTCGCACTTTTGTTGCTAAACGATGGTCTGCGCCCCAAAAAGCAGAGAGGAGAAATATAGAAAATAAAGAGGAGAAATATGGTGACGACATTAACGTTGGCAGTATGGATGCTTTTTTAGATCGTGTGGAAAAGTATTCCTTCTGCATATCGGGCATGGCATTTCAGGATGTCTGGAATTTGGATCTGGATCGTTTAAGAGAGTGTTTCATTCATGTGGTCAGCCCGGATAGCCGGATAATCCCCTTCTGCGCTTATAACTTGACAGATAAACAGGGCAATCCTCTTTATCGTCCCTTAAAGAGGTGACTGTAAGCAATGAGGGGAACAGTGCAACAAAACAAAATGTTTGAGGCTTGGAACGCAAAAAAGATGGGATTTGGTTCGAATTTAACCCGAGAGCAAATTGCTCACTATCAATTGCATAAAGTACGGCAAACTATCAAGCTGGCCTACGGGAACAGTCCTTTTTACCGTAAGCTATTAAAGAATTTTGTCAGCAAAGAAATAAATTGTCTGGAAGATTTGCAGCAAATTCCTTTTACTACTGCGGATCATATCAGAGAACAGGCACGACAGTTTCTCTGTGTATCTCAAAGTGATATCAGTCGAATCGTGACATTAGATAGTTCCGGGACAACAGGTGAGGCCAAACGCATATATTTTACCAATTTTGATCAAGAACTAACGATTGATTTCTTTCAACATGGCATGTCCACTTTCTTGAAAAGGGGAGATCGGGTACTGATTCTGCTGCCAGGTGAACGTGTCGGCAGTGTTGGTGAGTTACTGACCAAGGCACTGGAGCGGGCAGGAATGGTGCCTATTCTGTATGGTCTTGTACAAAATATTCCTAGAACGGTAGAGTTTATGGTACAGGAAAGAATTGACTCTTTAGTTGGTGTACCTACCCAAGTACTGGCATTAGCTCGCTATACTGAAATGACAAAAAAAGCTATTCAACTAAAGAGTGCACTGCTCAGCACGGATCATGTACCTGACGTAATTATCCAGGAATTGGTCCGCGTATGGGGCTGCCAGGTATTTGAACATTATGGCATGACTGAAATGGGTTTGGGAGGCGGCCTGGACTGTGAAGCTCATAAGGGTTATCATCTGCGGGAAGCGGATTTGTATTTCGAAATCGTTGATCAAAGAGGAATACCAGTACCTGATGGGCAAGAAGGGGAAGTTGTTTTTACTACGCTGACTAGACAGGGAATGCCGTTCATTCGGTATCGGACAGGGGATCTATCAAGGTTTCTTCCTGATTCCTGTTCTTGTGGAACCATTCTTAAAAGATTAGAACGGATCAGCAAAAGAAAGGATGGTCTGGTTTTTCTCAAAGGAAATACATGTTTCACCTTGTCGGATCTGGATGAAAAAATATTTGCGGTGGATGGAGTAATTGATTTTACAGTTAGTGTTGATAGTCTGCAGCAAGCAACACAACTGGATGTTGCTGTTTGGTTATTAGGTCAGTCTAATGAGGCTGCTGAGCGTGCACTTTGGGATGCACTGTACCGTGTGCCAGCGCTAGTTCAGGCAAGACAAGCGGGGCAGCTCTTCGTAAGTGTAAAAATAATTTGCAGTAAAGGTACTTTTTTTCCCAGTGCTCCTAAAAGAAAGATTATGGAGTTGAAAGATAGCTGATGGAAAACAGGACGGTGTATTTGATTAGACATGGAAAAATTAAATTGAAAGATAATCAGCGAAGATATATTGGCCAGCTCAATTTGCCGTTAAGTCTGGAAGGTATACAGCAAGCTCAATATTTAGAAGCAATCTTAAAAGATATAGGCATTGATAAGGTATACTGCAGTGATCTTTTGCGTTCTCAGCAGACCGCTCAGATAATAGCTGGTAACAAAGCTATTCCAATTATTGTGCGAAAAGATCTTAGGGAGATACATATGGGAAATTGGGAGGGGCGTACATTCTCCCATATTGTGAAGGAATATCCGGAGGAGTTTAAGGCACGTGGAGCTGATATTGGCTATTATCGAGTGACAGGGGGAGAAAGTTTTGCTGATTGTTACAAGCGTGTGATTGACGCGTTTCATGAGATTATGAATTCTTCGTCAGGTACTATTTTGCTTGTCGGGCATGCTGGAGTCAATCGGTTGCTGCTGTGCTATGTACTAGGAATGCCTCTGGCAAATCTTTTTAGAATGAATCAAGATTATGGATCTTTGAATATCATCACTGCAAGGAAATCTGGTTGGCAGGTAAAGTTAGTAAATGAAACAACCTGTAGAAGATAAGGATGCTTTTTTGGAAGGGGGAATTTTTAATGTCAGGGGATGTAGCTGCTCGTATAACTAAGCTGCATATACAAGGATTTCACTGTAGTCAGATTATGATCATGTTAGGGCTGGAAGAGCAGGAAAAAAACAATCCTGATTTAATACGGGCAATGACGGGATTAGCTGGTGGGTTAGGCTTTAGCGGCAAAAATTGCGGAACATTAACGGGAGCGGTTTGCTTATTAGGCTTGTATGGAGGTCGGGGAAGTCTGGAAGAGCGAGAGAGCCAACACTTAAATACTATGATTCAGGAATTGGTAGTATGGTTTGAGGAGACATTTGCCAAAGAGTATGGCGGTATTGATTGTCAGCACATTATGAATAATGATCCTTGGAATCGTTTGACCCGCTGCCCGGATGTAGTGATAAAGACGTATGTAAAAACTGCGGAAATCCTTGAGGATAATGGCTTCCTCTCAGATTCCTAATAATAGATAGGTTAGAACCGTTAAAATTTCAACGGTGAGAGGAGTGAAAAGGATGCAGGACAGTTTTGGTCGTGTCATTGACTATTTGCGAATTTCCATTACGGATCGTTGTAATTTTCGCTGCAGCTATTGTATGCCTCCAGAAGGAGTTCCTTTACTTGAGCACTCTGAAATATTGTCTTATGAAGAGTTGCTTCGTGTGATTCGGATATTGGGGCAATATGGCGTGAATAAGATTCGTATTACTGGTGGTGAGCCATTAATTCGCAAAGGAATAGTAGATTTCATTCGTGCTATTAGAGAAATAGACACGGTTGCAGATTTGGCAATGACAACAAATGGCAGCTTACTTGCAGATAGAGCTTATCAGCTTAAAAAAGCTGGTTTAGATCGAGTAAATATCAGCATTGACACTCTTAATCCAAAAGAATTTTCTCGTATTACAGGTGGCGGTCAATTGTCAGATGTGGTACAAGGAATAAAAAGTGCTATGAATGCTGGCTTGGCTCCCGTTAAGCTAAATGTAGTTGTGACGGAAGTTTTTTCCCTGGAAAATCTGTCTTATTTCATAAAACAAACCTATGAGTTTCCTATTGCAGTACGATTCATTGAATACATGCCTGTTGGACGCTGCGGTGTGAAAGCAGGATCTAGTATTAGGGCAATAAAAAACAGCATCAATACAGCAGGGTATGGTATGTTGGAAAAAGCGTTCAGTATAAAGGGAAATGGACCCGCCTATTATTATCGACTGCCCCGGGCAATGGGGGTATTTGGCTTTATAACGCCTATGACAGAGCATTTTTGTCATACCTGCAACCGCATACGTTTGACAGCGGATGGGAAAATTAAACCTTGTTTACTTGCAAACAAAGAATTTGATATTAAGCATGCCTTACGCAGTGGTGCGAGTGATCGTAAAGTCGCTGAGCTGTTTGTAAAAGCGCTGCAAGGCAAGCCCCTTCATCATATTTGGGGCAATAATCAAGAAGGGACGAATTTGATACGAAATATGTCCCAGGTGGGTGGCTAAGGAAACTGCAGTGTAATGTAACTGGCTTGCTATAAAAAAATCATCATTTATCTTAACGATAAATGATGATTTTGGTTATTCTAGTTATAGTTTCTATCTGTCGTTTCTATGCTTATTATATGCCTTCTTTTCTCTGTGTTCTCTGCGCCTCTGTAGTTCATTTTATATGTTTTAAAGGCCGCGCAGTTTGTACTATAGTTTATAAACAACCTTGCCTAGGACTTGATTTTTGGGTACAGGACCAATATAGCGGCTGTCACTGCTGTTGTTACGATTATCGCCCATAACAAAGACATGGTTCTCCGGAACGATTATCTTATTATCTGAGGTATAACGCATGGGTTCTTTCGTGTACGGTTCCTCTAGGGCAATTCCATTTCTATAGACTTTATTATCTTTAAATTCTAAGGTATCTCCTGGTTTGCCGATCACTCTTTTTACCCAAACGTGGTGGTCGGAATCGCTGACTACTTTCATAATGGTTAAATAGGTAAGCATTGGGTCTATCAGATCGTCTTTCCATGTACGTTCCCGTTGCACTCGACTATCGATTATAACAATATCCTCATAATCAGGTAATTGACCAAGGGTATGAGGTATTTTGGATATCAGCAGGTAATTATCATTTTGTAAGGTAGGCTCCATTGAACTGCCTTGTACGCGTGTAGGCTGGAACAAAAAAGCGTTAATCAGCAAGGCACAGGCAAAGGCAATAATAATGCTGTATGACCAGTCAAAAAGTTCATCTTTTAGATTCATCAGGTAACTCCTTATCGGCTTGTTAAGTCTATCTAAGATGCTAAAATTATGCATATCAACCACAATACTACTATAAAATGCTATAAAAGACAATAGTTAGAAAGAATGCCAGCTGTAGAGGTGATCAATTTATTAATTAAGAATCAATGGATTTTTGTGCTCTGTAAATATAGACGATGAAGTATAGGAATGATATACTTAACTTAATAAGTTTGTTAAAGTTAGTTTTACATTTTGAGCAACAAAGCAATGGCGCTAAAAACATAAGTTTTTAGCGCCATTTTGCGAAGTAAGGATCGGCAGGTTACTATACTTTTGTGAAAAAGGATAATAATTTTAAGAAAATGGATAGGAGGAAAATTATGTTCGCATTAAACTTTCAGTCGTCACATCATGAAGAACTATTAAAGAACCGCATTAAGAACTGTACTGTTCGACTAGGGGATTTAAGAGATATATACGCAGAAAATTCACTGGTTTGGATCACTTTTGGAAAAAAATTAAGCCCCAGGAGAAAACTGTATCAGGCTATTATTGATAAGGTGATTATCAAGAAATTTTCTCAGTTAACGGCAGAAGATTTGGTACATCAAAATCCCACAATAACCACAACGGAAGAACTTATCAAATTTTTCGAAAACCTTTATGGCAAATCCATATCATTGAATGACATTGTAAGCGTAATTTATTTCTCAGAAGTAGTGGATGACTAACTGCTGAAGTAATAGATAATTAGCCTATATATAAGATTATTAAAAAGTATTGTACTATTATGTAGTACAATACTTTTTTAAATATATTATAAAGTAGTAGAATTTAAAAGGAGTTCTTAAACTTTCGTTGAAGAATGTGTATTGTTAATGAATAGAAATCAGGGAGGTTATAACGTGAGTATTTTAGTCACAGGTGGAGCGGGTTACATTGGATCTCATGCCGTATATCAATTAATTGACAAAGGGTATGAGGTAGTAGTAGTAGATAATCTGCAGACAGGTCATAAACAAGCTGTTCACCCCAAGGCTGTTTTCTATCAGGGAGATATCCGAGATAAAACTTTTTTAAGCAGTGTATTTGCGCATGAAAAAATAGAAGGAGTCATACATTTTGCCGCTAATTCTATTGTCGGAGAATCTATGACCAGTCCCATTTCGTATTTTGATAATAACGTATACGGCACCCAGGTACTCCTGGAAGTGATGAATCAATATAACGTAAAATATATTGTTTTTTCTTCCACAGCAGCGACGTATGGTGAACCAGAACAAGTGCCTATTACAGAGGATATGCCTACAAATCCCACTAACGTCTATGGTGAGACTAAGTTAACTATGGAAAAATTAATGAAATGGTGTGATATTGCTTACGGGATAAAATATATCTCTCTGCGTTATTTTAATGTGGCGGGAGCAAGGGCGAATGGGTTGATTGGTGAAGATCATGCCACAGAAACTCATTTGATACCTTTAGTGCTTCAGGTGCCATTAGGCAAACGGGAATTTATTACCGTTTTTGGTGAGGATTATAACACAAAAGACGGTACTTGTATTCGAGACTATATTCATGTTGAGGACTTGATTGAAGCTCATATATTAGCAATGGATTATGTGATAAAAAAGAGGGAAAGCAACATTTTCAATCTTGGCAGCAGTCAGGGATTTTCTGTTAAAGAAATCATTGAAGCTGCAAGAGTTGTAACGAAACATTCTATTCCACTTAAAATGGGCGGGAGAAGGGCAGGAGATCCCAGTACCTTAATTGCCTCGTCGGAAAAAGCAAAGAAAATACTAGGCTGGCAGCCAAAGCGAACTTTAATTCAGGAAATTATTGCAGATGCCTGGAATTGGCATCAAAATCATCCCGCGGGATATCATGATGAATAAGGAGGTCAACATGAATATCTATCAAGTAATTCAGCAATTAATCGATGGTGCTGTAGCGTTGGATTTTATTGAGCGGGAAGATGAAATATATATAAGAAATCAAATTCTATGTCTTCTGGGAATGAACGAATTTATCCTACCTGAAAAAACAGAAAATAAAGATAACATACCTGATTTGTTAGAGGCATTGGTGGATTATGCGTGTGAAAACAGTGTTATTGAAGATTTGTTTGATGAAAAAGAAATCTTATCAAGCCGTATCGTAAATTGCTTTATGCCGAAGCCGTCCACCGTCAATAAGTGTTTTTATAAAAAATATCAACAGAATGCTGCAAGGGCAACTGAGTATTTTTATGCACTGAGTAAAAATAGTAATTATATTCAAACGAAACGGATTGCAAAAAATATTAACTATAAATCTCATACGGATTATGGACTTCTGGATATTACCATCAATTTATCAAAGCCAGAAAAAAATCCTAAAGATATTATGAAGGAAAAGGGCATAAAAAGTACAAACTACCCAAAATGTTTGCTGTGTGTGGAGAATGAAGGGTATGCAGGTCGAATCGGACATCCGGCGCGTTCCAATCATCGGCTGGTTCGTCTGAATTTAGTTGGTGAACCTTGGTATTTGCAATATTCACCGTATGTTTATTACAATGAACATTGTATCGTACTTTCCGAGGAACATCGGGATATGAAAATTGATGTACAAGGTTTCCGGCGTTTGGTCTCTTTCGTGGAGCAATTTCCACATTATTTTGTGGGGTCCAATGCTGATTTACCTATTGTGGGAGGGTCCATTTTATCTCATGATCATTATCAGGGTGGTAACTATGAGTTTGCTATGGCTAAAGCGGCAGATGAGTATCCATTTCAATTATCCCAATTTCCGGCTGTCGGGGGAGCTATTGTGAAATGGCCGATGTCTGTTATTCGTTTACGAAGTGAAATGGCAGAGGAGATAGTAAAGGCAGCAGATTTCATATTACATTCTTGGCGGCAGTATAATGATCCAGCTTTAGATATCGTTGCGTATACAGCGTCAACGCCTCATAATACGATCACACCGATAGCGCGCAAACGAAATGGTTTATTCGAATTAGATCTTGTATTAAGAAATAATCGCACCAGTGAAGAACATTCTTTGGGAATTTTCCATCCTCACAAAGATGTACAGCACATTAAGAAGGAAAATATCGGTTTAATTGAAGTCATGGGACTGGCAGTGCTGCCAGCCAGGCTGATTGAGGAATTACACGAAGTAGAAAAATACGTATTAGGGAAAGAGCATTCGATTGCTGCCTATCATCGGCCATGGGCAGAACAATTGCACCAGCAATACAATGGACAAGTAAGTGAAGAGAATATTGGAGAAATTATAAAGAGAGAAACAGCCGTCAAATTCTTGAGAGTATTAGAAGATGCTGGTGTCTTTAAACGAAATGAGCAAGGTTTGTCTGGCTTTAGAAGATTCATACAATCATTAAACGGTAGCGAATGAAAAGACTAAGATTTAGGTGGAGTTTCTTCAGCTGAATCTTGGTCTTTTTTTCTGTCTTCTGCGGTTAAAAATGAAAGTAACAGTGTTTTTTATCGTACAGGAAAGAAGATGCAGCTGTCAGATAAAATTGTTAGAATGCTTCAAAAAAATTTGTAAATACTATGGATATATAAACTTCGTAAAGGAGAAAATCCATATGAAGCATACAGCTCATAAACGTATTGCACATTTCAAGAAACGATATAAACATATTGCAGCTGCATTTGCCGGAGCAATTCTTATGTCATCAGCATTGCTTCCAGGAATTCCTATTGCCTCTGTTGATGCCGCGATGAACCCTAATGCAGGTAATGCTCGTGATACCAGCGCACAAAAAATGAAGAATGAAAATCGTGAAGAAAGTTCGATAGGACAGAAAATTAACAGCGGTAAAAATCCTCGTAATGGCTCTCGGCCAACCGTAAGTGGCAGTGAGGCAAGGAATTTGATAAAGCAAAGTCTCAGCAGGAATAAAGCCCTAAAGAGTTCCTTCCAGTCGGCTGAGAATGGAAATCCATTCTATAAGCCTGTAAAATCTGGGATCAGTTATGCTCCTAGTCCAGCCACAGCCTATTCCCCTGCTGCAAACAATAAAGCCGATACATCAGTGAAACCTAACAGTGATAATAAGTCTGGCTCGTCGATGACTTCAGCTTCCTTCACTAAGAATAAGTCAGAAACTTCAACGAAATCGAATAGCGAAAGCAAGTCCGACACAGCAAAGACATTGCCTGCAAAATCAAAAGAAAAGAAAAAGGAGACCTCCCCTGAAAAACCTAAATCTAATTCTTCAGATGCTGCTTCAGAGAATGATAAACATAAAGATAAGCCAGAGTCAGCTGCCAAATCGAATCAAGAAAAAAAACAATCTGATACAATTCCTACTAATTATGAAAAAGTATTGGATATTCGTGCTACAGCTTATGCACCAGGTCCACTTGACAATGATCAGTGGGGTGATAAAACGTATATGGGCACAACCATTCGCCCAGGGGTCATTGCTGTAGACCCCAAGGTTATTCCTTTAGGCTCCCGTTTATATGTTCAGTATCCTGATGGTCATGGTGAGTATGCCGTGGCAGAAGATACTGGCGGAGCCATTAAAGGGAATCGTATTGATATTGCGATGATGAACCGCGGGAAAGCCTCTGACTTTGGTATTCAGGACGTAAAAGTGTATGTTGTAAGTTCTCCAGAAAAAAAATAAGAATATTGTCCGGAATTGGCCTTCTGAAATAGGAGGTCAATATTTTTTTGCATCGATGGACTGTCGCTTAGATTATATATAAGAATCTCTTGATTTTAAGATTAGAATAGGATATTATAACAACGCACTAACACTTTCGTAAAGATACAAGTTGCTAGTTGTCATACGGGTTGTTACTATGGAATTATCTGGAAAGAAACTGAGGCGAAGAATAAAGTATGAAACATAATATACCTGTTTATGAATCCATTGCCATAGATGTGGCAGAACGAATTGCCAATGGGGGATTTGCTGTTGGAGAAAAAATCTCAGGACGTACTCTTTTAGCAAGTCAGTATAATGTTTCTCCTGAAACAATTCGCAAAGCCATTGGCCTTTTGGGACAGGCGAATGTTGTTGCCGTATCACAAGGAAAAGAAATTGTAGTTCAATCTCAAGAACAAGCTGAGGAATTTATACGTCATCAATTATCAATGCATTCAGCTTATTCACTAAAACAAGAATTAGAGTTTCTGATGGAAAAGAAAAACGAAATCAATCATCGCTTTGACGAGATCGTTGATCAGATCACGCGTTATACTGATCGATTACGGAATTTGCAGCCATTTAATCCGGTTGAGGTGTATGTTCCGGAAACGGCTAGTGCGGTAGGGTGCTCTGTCGCTCAGCTGGGTCTCTGGCAGCGTACAGGTGCTACGCTGATTGCAATTCGCAGAGGGATGGAAGTTATTATTTCTCCCGGATCTGGGGCTATCCTGCAGGCTGGTGATCGTCTAGTCGTTGTGGGATCTGGAGATATATTAGAAAAGGTAAATACCGTAATTAAAGAGTGATTCATTAGTTATATAACGAAAAACGAAAGAACTTGACTGTTAATTTAAAAAATTGCAGTCAAGTTCTTTTTATGGCAATTTACAAGTCGTTTACACATTATTCGGAAGAAGTTAAAAGTTTTTTAGGCTATAGCTGTCGTCCATCCATTTCGTCTACACGATAATATAGTGCTCGAGAAAATTCTAAAAGGAGATTGAGCAGGGATTATAGAAGTTACTTGCAATTAGGAATATGTTGGATATTAATTCATTGTAATTTTATTACTCCATTATGTAATAGCGAATAAATGCAGCCTCAAGAGTCTCAGCCTCTATAAGTAAGATATAACGGGCTTTGAATCAGATAAGAGAAAGTTAGAATTAAATCTTTGTTAGTAATGTTCAGCAACATATTACAACAATATTATTGCAGCTATAACGTAGTGAAACGATAACGTAGAAACTGGAGAGGTGATTATGCTTAGAACCGTACGAGCAAAATTAATGTTTAGCTTTCTCATGGTAGCTATGGTGCCATTGCTGCTTTTAGGACTCAATACCTATATGCAGATGGTGGATTTTTTAAAGAATGAAACGATGCTTACGACGAGTAAAGAAATGGTTCAATTAGATCATTTTATGATTACAATGCTGCAGCATGTAAAAGAGGATAACCAGATGTTGGCCTCCATCCCTATTATTAGCCAAGGGGAAGGAAAGTTGCCAATTTTTTTTGATAAACAGTCGGATACAACTCTTTCCTATGAAGCAGCAGATGACAGTGTAGATCGGCGTATTTTTACTGAATTTGAACGATATGCCACATCGCATCCTGATGTGGCTTATGTGTATATGGGAACGAAATCCGGAGGATATCTTCAATGGCCTCAGGAAAAAGTAGGGAAAGCAGGATATGATCCTCGAATACGCCCCTGGTATCAGCAGTCTATCAATAAACCAGATACCGTAATGATTTCAGAGCCTTACCAAGCTTACCTTGGAGATAATTTTATCATAAGTACTACAAAGGCTATTAAAGATAACAGTGGACAAGTTATTGGTGTTTTAGGGATTGATATTAGCCTTCTGCAGCTTTCTAAGTTAGTTGAAGAATTTAATACGAGCAATATGAGTTTTCTTTTTATTTTTACGCAAGATGGATTAATTTTGGTTCATCCAGACAAAGACATGCTTTTTCAATCAGTTTCGAAGCTCGCTGCTAACGAGGGACAGAGCCAATCGGAAAACGGGTCTAAAATGAGGAATGAAGATTATCATAGACTCTTGGAGGAATCTGATGGTTTTTTCGAAACGGTAATGAATGGCAAAGACGTATATGTAAATTTTCAAACCTCTGGCGCAACGGGTTGGAAAATCGCTACTGTCATCGAGAAATCTGAATTGCTGGCAAAAAATCAGCAAGTAGCATTTATTATTAGCCTTGCAGTTTTGATTCTGATTCTTTTAACTGTCTGGGGAACCTCATTCATTACTTTTTTACTAACTCGTCCCTTGGATACAGTAGTCCGTCATTTACAGGTGATTGGTAATGGAGACTTTACGGTGCGTTTGTCAGCAAATGTATTGAAGCGGAAGGATGAGATTGGTAAAGTGGCCCAGGCTGTGGATTTGATGCAAAAAAGCCGCTATCAGGCAGAGCAGCAATTAAAAAGCAGCAGTGAAGAGATGATAATGCTGTATGAGCAGCTAGCGAGTACAGAAGAAGAGCTGCGTGCCCAATTTGATGAATTATGGGATAAACAGAAAAAAATTGAAAGAAATGAAGAACGTTATCGCTTAGCAACGGAGGGGGCAAATGATGCCATATGGGACTGGGATATCCAGACAGATCGGATGGTTACCTCTAAGCGCTGGATGGAACGGTTAGGATGGTCTGAGGAAGAAATCCAAAACTGCCTATATTCTTGGAGAAATAGTATTCATCCTGAGGATGAAGAGCGGTGCTTTAAAGTCTTAGAGAATCATCTTGCGGGTAATACGACTGAATATCTTTGTGAATATCGGGTACGAGATAAAACAGATAAGTACTTGTGGGTCCTTACACGAGGCAAGGCTTTGTTTGATAAAAATGGTGTTGCTATTCGTATGGCTGGTTCTTTTACTGATATTACAGCAAATAAAATGCGAGACCTGCAAATTCAGTATATGGCTTATTATGACTCTTTGACGAATCTTCCTAATCGAGCATCCATTATGGAGAGTTTGTCTTCTGAACTGGAAAGCAAAGAGGCAGTTGGGGCTATTTTGTTTATTGATTTAGATAATTTCAAATTAGTGAATGATTCATTCGGTTATGAATATGGAGATCGCTTGTTAGTTCAAGTTGCAAAAAAATTACAAGATATTGCGGGACAAAATTTCGTTGCCCGTTTAGGTGGTGATGAATTTATTCTCATGATAAAAGGGATAGTTGACTTTTCTAAGATTGAAAATGTGGCAAAAGCAATTACGCAAGACATTGATCAGCCCTTTGGCAATGATAAGGATTATTTTATTGTCACCTCCAGCATTGGAATTGCTTTATATCCCCAAGATGGTAATCAGCCGGATAAATTGATGAGGAGTGCAGATATTGCTCTTCATCAGGCGAAACGAGAAGGAAAACGCTGCTATCAATGGTTCCAGGCAAAATTTGAACAAGAAATGCTGGAGAAATTGTATATGGAGCAGGGGCTGAGGGAGGCCATCGGGAATAAGGAGTTGGTACTCTATTATCAGCCTATTATGGATCTGACAGATGGCAGGACGGTTGGTTTAGAAGCACTGCTTCGCTGGCAAAGTCCGGATCATGGACTTATACTTCCGGACAAATTTATGCCAATAGCGGAAGAAAGCGGGCTTATTGTAGATATCGGACAGTGGGTAATGAGAACTGCCTGTCTATTTGGTAAAGAGCTTCTGAATGGCGGACAGGATGGAATTTGTATAGCGGTAAATGTATCGGTCAAAGAACTTTTACAGAATGACTTTGTAGCAAAGGTTGCAAGAGTTCTGGAGGAGACGGAATTTCCCAGTTCCTGCTTGGAATTGGAGATCGTAGAGACGCTGCTGATTGATAAATTTGAAGTGGCTATTCCTAAGCTTCATCACTTACGAGCCATGGGAGTACAAATTTCTCTGGATGATTTTGGTACTGGATATAGCTCATTAAGCTATCTGAAAAAACTGCCGATTGATACCATTAAAATTGACCGGACATTTTTAATGGGGGCAATGAAAAAGAATACTGACGCAGCGATTATAGAAACTATTATTGAATTGGCACATCGCCTCCAGTTAAAAGTAGTGGCCGAAGGCGTAGAAACCGAAGGTCAAAGGTTTTTCCTGCGGAAAAAAATGTGTGATAAAATTCAAGGATATCTTATTAGTAAACCAATACCTAAAGAAAAGATTTGGGAACGATTGCAAGATGTTTAGGTGCTAAGGCGGCAGGATGCATTCGTTGACTAGTGGTTTTCTATGGGATATACTGTTTTTTGGTGTCTTAAAATATGAGGTTTTTAGTGTAATATAAGGAGAAAATAATGAGAAATTTCGTGCCCAGAGTGGCGGCTGTTCATGATATATCTTGTTTCGGACGCTGCTCGTTAACAGTAATTATGCCGATCTTATCAGCAATGGGAATTCAGGTATGTCCTTTGCCGACAGCTGTATTAAGTACTCATTTAGGCGGTTTTAAAGAGTTGGCCTTTTGCGACTTTACGAATCATATGCCTGATTTCTTTCATCACTGGAAGTCAGAAGGGATTGCCTTTGATTGTATTTACAGCGGTTTTCTTGCTTCAGCACAGCAGATTGATGTGGTACATCAGTTTATTGAGGAATTTTCCTCGAATCATCCTCTGGTGCTAATCGATCCAGTAATGGGAGATGAGGGAAAGCTCTATTCTATTTATACGCCGTCTATGCAGGCGCAGATGAAAAGATTAGTGAAATGTGCCGATATTATCACACCCAATTATACAGAAGCATGCTTCTTGCTGGAAGAAAGCTATCAGGAGCAGGTTGATAATATAGTAAAAATGAAAGAATGGCTTATTTCCTTAGCTGGTTTTGGTCCGTCTATTGTAGTAATGACAGGTATTCCCTTTGCAGATAACAAAATTCTTACGATAGGATATGATAAAAAGCAAAATGCTTTTTGGGAAGTTTTTAGTGACCATATTCCTGCCAAATACCCTGGGACAGGAGATATTTTTGCCAGTGTGCTAGTTGGCTCTTTATTACACAAAGATAGTTTGCCGGCAGCAATGGATCAGGCAACAGAATTTACAGGATTAGCAATCAAAACAACGTTTAGGGCTAATACACCTGCACGGGAAGGAGTATTAGTGGAAGCCGTATTGCCTTGGCTTCATTCAGAAACTAAGGAAGATATACCTGAATAATATTGCTCCTAATTCTCACCTATGAAGGATGAGAGTTCTAAAAACGGCTCTGCTTTTAGGGCCTAAATTGCGTAAAATGCTAAAGCGATAAAGGTTAATCGAGAGTCCTCCATGATAAAATGTATAAAAGCAGTATTTGGGTTAATCGGGTTATGGTTAGAATATAAACGTTTTATGAGATAAAAAGGCCGGCGCGGCTATCGCATCCACTGAGGAAACGATAGCCGCGCTGGCCTTTTTATTATATAGGCTTCGCAGCAGTATTATTGAAAAAGTGCTGCTAAATTATTACTATTATATTTGGCAAAAGCTTTTTGTTTCAGATCGGCAAGGGCATCGGTGTTATCAAGAACTGCCGGATTTGAAAGAGCCCCCGACTGGGTTAGTTTCCAGCCTTGTGAAGTTTGGGATAGCGTGAAGGTCATGGCTGCTAAATCAGTATTGCCATGAAGTGTCATTCCATTAGTCAGCTCTCGGGTATAATAGCATGAACCGGTAATGGAAGTGGAGTCTGCATCAAAGATGTCAACATATTGAAGCGTAAAGTTGTTATATTTGCTGACCCAGCTGTCAAATTGTTCTTTGGTAAGCTGCCTTGACACAGTATCTATATCCTGGAGTTTTGCTAAATCTTTAGTGTTAAAGGCATCCAGACGTTTCAGCAATAGCAAAATTGCTCTGCGCTCATCGCTTGAGATTGAAGTTGTAAGGGGAGCTGTATTGGAAAGTTCAACAATGGTTCCCCATTGAAAGGTACTTATCACGTCTTTTCTTTTGGCATCAAACTTTATGGCTAGTCCATCTTTCTTAAATTTTCTTGGTAAATTGGTTGGCTGATATTTTTTCCCATCATCACCGATAATACCATAAAAGCCGCCTTCCAGAGTGGAGAAGTGTATCTGTCCAGTTAGGTGAAAGGTCTGGGATTGAGGCAAACTTTCGGCAGCCCAGACGGTTTGAGAGAATAAAGTCAGAAATAAAATTGATAATAAAACGTGGAATCCTTTGGTATTCATAAAGCACCTCTATTTCATTTATTGCAGTAATGAATGGATCATTTTTCTGCACCGTTACCGTAATACATCTTAATTTTCTTACAAACGGTTATTGCTAGGATTGGAAATAGCATCATTAGGAACTCGTTTATAGGGTAATTTAGCGATAATTTCATCCATGGCTTCTTCGACATAATTATAGAGGTTTGTATCAACTCTCATAGCTTCTACTTGCGAGTTAGCAGCTTTTAGTGATAGATAGGTGTCATTGCTGGCAGAATACGTATAACATTTTAGTAAGACCTTTGTATCTATATAAGTATCATCATTCATGCTTAACAGGGAAGGGGTTATGGTCGTAGATTGAGCCTGGACAAGTTCGACCGCGATAACAATATCAGCAGAAAGCCTGTTTGAGAGTTCTTTCATTGAGGCTTTATCAATTATTTTTTCTCTAGTCGTATTTTCTCGCAGTGCTGTAGTGACAGCTTCAGGAGGGATGATTTCATAAAAAGGATATTTAAATTTATTGTTCACTTTAGTATGTAGTAATTCTAATACTTCCTGATCCTTACAGTTGGCAGTATTAATCACTGGTACAATCGCGACCTGATAAGTTTTAAAAGCAAGGGCGGGTAAAGGGGAGAAAATGGTATAGAATTGCAAGAGCGCAACTAAAATAAAAATTTTCTTAAAGACCATCATACGATCACCTCATTAAAAAGTCATTTTCAAGTACAGAATACCATAAAGGAGAGCCATAAATCTAGATCAAAAAAAGCAAGATATAAAATGCGGGCAGAAAAAAGATTGTATTAAATAGGTTTATACTCAGGATGTGCAAAAGAATATAATTGTTCGTATAGACTTTGAAAACATAATAGGATTGCAAAGCATATACTACATAACAGAGGGATAAATACTCCCGTATAAATGAAATTAGTGTGGGAGGTGTAGGTATGGAATGGGTAAATTTTGCGCTGGATCATTCTACGATTACCATTATTTTTTTAGTATTATGTTTGCTGATTTTTAATTTTGGCAGTCTAATTTGGCTTAGCGTAATTTGCATAGTACTTTATTTTCTTGCTCTATGGCTCTTATAAGAGCATGGTACAAAATAGATCATGCAGGTAAAAAAAATGATGTACCCACCCCATTGTATGATAAGGAATCATGTTGTCTGCAATGGGGTGGGTAATGCGCGTGCGCAATAGATAAAGGTTTTTAGTATTTGATGTAGAAACAGTATAAAATTAATATAATGATCCTAAATAACAAAAATCAAGGAGGGATATGATGCTGACAGTCAGTGATGAGGCTAAAAAATATATCCTTGCGGCAAAGGGAACGGTATATTTATTTGAAAATGGCAGTACCGGATTGTGCTGTGCTAATATTGACTTTGGGCCCTCTGTTTATTTAGGAGAGCCACCAGACAAAAAAGGCTATATGATAAAGGAAATTAACGGGATTACAGTGTATCTGCCTGAAAAATTTGCTGCTGCGGTTCCTCTAACCATTCACGTAGGAAGTTTTTTGGGGATTAAATCTTTACATATTGAAGGCTGGAAATTAATCTAGATTCCAAGTCATCCGATTATTTGCCAATCATTGATAGCAGTTGTAGAGATTCGAAATGGCTGCCTAGCTTCTTAGATCCAAAGCTGAATATGCGGACATGAAAAATAAGGGGTGAATTTTTCTGTGAGTCTGTTGTTAACAGGAGGGACCGGTTTCATAGGTAGAGCAGTGGCTGATCAACTTATATTGCGGGGAAGCAGCTTTCAGATTGTTTCTCGTGGAAATAAGAAAAACCAGAGAAATTCCTTCATTGATTTACCAGCTCCAGGTCAGTTATTTTCTTCTGCTGTTATTGCAGAGGCAGATTGTATTATTAATTTAGCTGGTGAAAATATTGCAGGCTATCGTTGGAATACCAGGGTACGACATAATATTTTACATAGCCGTGTCGATATAACTTCTTGTATTGTAGCGAGTATTCGCAGGAATCAGGAAATGGGTTTGCCCTACCCTAAGGTATTGGTGAATGCATCGGCTATGGGCTATTACGGTACCCATCCTAAGCAGAAATTCACAGAAAATAGCGGTAATGGTCATGGTTTTTTGGCGGAAGTATGTCGGCGCTGGGAAGATGAGGCCTTGAAAGCCGAAAGGTTAGGAGTGCGTGTTGTACGCTTACGATTTGGTCATGTATTAGCAAGCGACGGCGGATTGCTGCCTAAGGTAGCACTGCCTTTTCATTTTGGTGTAGGCGGCTTTCTTGGAGATGGTCAGCAATGGATGTCTTGGATTCATCGTAAGGATCTTGTTAGAATTATTTTGCAGGCAATAGACGATGAGAGTTGGCAGGGAGCTTATAACGCTTGTACGCCCAATGCCGTAAATATGCAGGAATTTATGGCAGTGTTGGGAGAAGCTTTGGGCAGCCGGAGTCGCATTCGTATCCCTGTTTTTTTAACCAGACTGTTTTTCGGTGACATGGCCGAAGAAGTCTTATTGAAAGGACAAAGGGGTTATCCAAAACGTTTGTTGGGACAAGGCTATGAATTTCAATATAATACTCTTCCAGAAGCATTAGCAGACATTTTTGCAAAATAGAAAATAAATAATCCTGGCAGTTTTTGATGACTGTCAGGATTATTTATGGTTAGCCGTCTTATGATTGGTTTTCTAACAGCTCATTTATTTTTGGCGTGCATCGTTTGCCGTTACAGGGACCTGAGCCAGCACCACATTCTTTTTGGACTTCTTCTAAGCTATTGGCCCCATTTGCAATTATCTTTTTTATTGAAGCTTTACTAATTGCTTTACATATGCAGACTTTTGTCAGTTTATCCAAAATTTCTTGATTTATAGTATCATTCATAACATCACCTCACTTTATAACAATATTGGCTGACCTTTCATCCTGGTAGGTTATGCCCATTGGTTGACTTATTTTGAATGATAAAGGTATAATTGGGGTACATTTTGACTTATAGATGAACATGGAATATAAGCAATTAAATTTTGCAAAATGGAAATAAAATCCTGCCAAGAAAAAAGTATTTTTAATGATGAGAAACTAATTTAGCAGGATAAAGGTTGCAAAAATCGGACGACGATTATGTCCTATTGATGCAATTTGTTGTTATGTCTTAACGATTCTAGTTAAAAAGTATATTTGTTTGGAAAGGATTGTACGATGAGTAAAATAGTAGTGTTAGCTGAAAAACCTTCTGTTGGCAGAGACTTAGCGAGGGTATTACATTGTAATAGAAAAGAAAATGGTTATTTTGAAGGTGAAAGGCATATTGTTACCTGGGCTTTAGGACATTTAGTAACATTGGCAGATCCTGAAGTATACGATGATAAATATAAGTCATGGAAATTAGAAGATTTACCAATGCTGCCGGCACAGTTGAAACTTGTTGTTATTAAACAAAGCGGTAAACAGTTTAATACCGTAAAAACCCAAATGACTCGTAAGGATGTAAGTGAAATTGTCATTGCTACGGATGCCGGACGGGAGGGTGAGCTTGTTGCTCGCTGGATTATCGAAAAAGCACATGTAAATAAGCCAATAAAGCGGTTGTGGATTTCTTCTGTTACGGATAAGGCCATTAAAGAAGGCTTTAGCAAACTAAGGGCAGGCAAAGAATATGAAAATCTTTATGCCTCAGCCGTTGCCCGGGCAGAAGTAGACTGGCTTGTGGGTATTAATGCGACTCGTGCTTTAACATGTAAATACAATGCTCAGCTTTCTTGCGGCAGGGTACAAACACCAACTTTGGCCATTATTGCTGCCAGAGAAGAAGAGATTAAGACCTTTAAGCCCAGAGAATTTTATGGTATTACAGCCACTGGGAACAATCACTTAAAACTAGTGTGGCAAGATCAAAAAACTAAAAATACGAGAACTTTTGATCAGGAAAGTTGTGAAGCACTGTTACAAAGTATTAAACATAAGAATGCTGAAGTGGTGGAAGTCGATAAAGTTTATAAAAAGAAATTTTCTCCTCAATTATATGATCTAACTGAGCTGCAAAGAGATGGTAATCGTTTGTTTGGCTATTCGCCGAAAGAAACCACATCTATTATGCAAAGGCTATATGAGAATTATAAGGTACTAACGTATCCGCGCACCGATTCACGGTATCTTTCTACCGATATTGTCGATACCTTAAAAGACAGAGTAAAAGCATGTAGTGTGGGGCCTTATTCCCAAATAACGGCTGTTATTTTGAAGAAACCGATTAAGGGAAATTCTTCGTTTGTAGATAATAATAAAGTTTCTGATCATCATGCCATCATTCCTACAGAGCAAACGCCTATGCTGAGCTCGATGAATGATATGGAAAGAAAAATATATGATTTAGTTGTTAAAAGATTTCTAGCGGCTTTATATCCGCCTTTTGAATATGAGCAGATTACTTTGAAAGCCAAGATTGGCAGGGAAGTTTTTATTGCCACCGGCAAAACAATTATTAATCAGGGCTGGAAGGCCATTTATGAGCATAATGGTGATGAGGATGACGCAAAAGAAGATCTGGCGGAGCAATTATTGCCCAATATAAATAAAGGCGATATCATATCGATTGTTAATAGCAGCCTTACTAAGGGCGAGACAAAACCTCCTGCCCCTTTTAATGAAGGAACTTTGTTATCTGCTATGGAGAATCCTGTAAAGTATATGAGTAATGAAAGTGAAGCCCTGAAAAAAACTATTGGCGAAACAGGCGGTCTTGGAACAGTCGCAACCCGGGCAGATATAATTGAAAAGTTGTTTAACAGTTTCTTAATAGAGAAGAATGGTAAGAATATTTTTATTACCGCCAAAGGAAAACAACTGTTGGCATTGGTTCCGGATGATTTAAAATCTCCAGCGTTAACAGCCCAATGGGAACAAAAGTTAGGCCATATCGCCAAAGGATCTCTGAATAAAAATATCTTTATTAATGATATGAAAAAATATGCACAAGTAGTTGTGAATGATATTAAAAATAGTCAAGATAAATTTAGACATGACAATCTTACCAGAACAAAATGTCCTGAATGTGGAAAATTCATGCTGGAGGTCAACGGTAAGAAAGGGAAAATGCTTGTCTGTCAGGATCGGGAATGCGGCCATCGCAAGAATCTTTCTATTCTCACAAATGCCAGATGTTCTACCTGTCACAAAAAATTAGAACTGCGGGGGGAAGGAGAAGGACAAATCTTTGTGTGCAGCTGCGGTTATCGCGAGAAACTCTCGGCCTTTAACGAACGCAAGAAGAAAGAGAGTACAAAAAGCTCCAAGGGAGAAGTAGCCAAGTACATGAGAGAACAAAATAAGAGCAGCGATGGACCTTTTAATACTGCCATGGCAGAAGCTCTGGCAAAATTGCAGTTGAAATAAACTCTAGTGTAAGGATTCTTATAAATCTCTTAGAGTAGCTGAATTTAATAAGTCACACGCAAAAAAGTCAGATACTGAACGGTACTGACTTTTTTCTTATTTAAAATGTAATTGGGGTAGAGAAAATGGGGGGAACTTTTTAATAAATATTCTCATTTTGATTTTGTTGGTTTTTTAAACAAGGAAAATAAGTTTTAATGGAGAAGATTACAAAAAGTTACATATAATGATATTTAGGTAAGAGAGGCGACAAAATGATTCCTATATTTGTTTTGAGATTATTATGAACGTAAAAAAACAATCGATTGGAAATCAATTTATAGTATGGACTTTATTAGTATGTGTGCTGTCGTTTGTCTTTGGTGGATTCTATATTGAAAATGTGATAACAGAACAAGTGCATGAGAACTTTGAATATTATACCTATGAAGTATTAAGTAAAATTCATAATAAAATTAATGATGGATCGATTAAACCAGCGTATGAAGCAATATCGTTGTTAGCAATGGATGATCGGACAGCAGAGTTAGCTCATGGTGTTGGCAATCAGCAAATAACAAAGTCAGAGATGATCGACTCTAAGATGTATCGATTCTTTACTAACTCTCAAAACATTTTTCCTCGTATGATGGCTATTGCTATAGGAACTGATCAAGGAGGATATTTTGAGTATCCCAGCTTTTTTTCAGTAGCAGGATACGATCCACGATCAAGGATGTGGTATCAAGAAGCGCTAAATCATAGAGGGAAGGCTTATTTGACAGATCCTTATTTTATGCAAACAACGGGGGAAATGGTTGTAGCAATTGCACGAACTGTTGAACGTGATGATAAATTATTAGGTGTTGTAGTTGCGGGGTGGAATGTAAAAGAACTTGAAAAAGAAATAGAAGAATTCAAAATTGGAACAAGCGGTTATGTAATCATACTAAGTCAAAATAATAAGATTATTGTTTGCCCTACACACAAGGAATGGCTAATGAAAACTCCTTTAGAAATTGGTCTTCCTGCATTATTAGATTTAGTAGATGATGGTAAAATACAGCAGATTACTATCGATGGTAAAAAACTGTTAGTTTCTGTTAATAAATCTCCTCTAACGGGCTGGAAGGCGATTGCCATAATTGAGGAGGCCGAATTAGCAGGTAAAGTAAATAAAATTATGACGCCAATCTTTATTGCTTGTTTTATTATGTTAATATTAATTTTAGGTTCTATTTTTTTTATTACAAAAAAATATGTGATAGCGCCGATTAGTGGATTAACGCAAGGTGTTACAGCTCTGGCTAATGGTAATTTAGAGTATCGAGTGGCCACTAGGGACAAGAATGAGTTTGGTTTATTAGCTGCAGCCTTTAATCAAATGGCAGAGAAGCTAAAGGAAAATTTTAAAAAGATTCAACAACAAAATGAAATGATTTTATTGTATTCCATAAAACAAAAAGAAATAGAAAAGCAGATTGCCAGACTGGATCAATTAAATATTATTGGGGAAATGGCAGCTGGGATTGCCCATGAAGTGCGTAATCCTATGACAACGGTACGCGGTTTTTTACAAATGCTTGCAAAAAAAGAGCATGACTCTCCTCATGCAGCTTTTTATGGCATTATGATGGAAGAGTTAGATCGTGCCAATGGGATTATATCAGAATTTTTGTCCTTGGCAAAAAATAAAGCGGTTAATCGTAAATATGCTAATTTAAATGATATCATAACAGCTCTTTTGCCACTTCTTCAGGCTGATGCAGCGGTAAGTAATAAAATGATAACACTGGAATTAGGGAGGATTCCAGATTTATTGATTGATGAAAAAGAAATACGTCAAGTTATTTTGAACATGGTAAGAAATGGGCTGGAAGCAATGCAAGAAAAAGGTGAAATTAAAATAAGAACATTTTGTGAAGAGGGTCAAGTTGTCTTGGCAATTGCAGATCAAGGTTCTGGAATTAAAGCTGAGATATTGGAGAACATTGGGATACCATTCCAGACAACCAAAGATAATGGTACTGGATTAGGCTTGCCAGTTTGTTATAGTATTGCTGCCAGACATAATGCTAAAATCAATGTCGAAACAGGATCTAAAGGAACCGAATTTTTTGTTAGGTTTGAAATAGCCCAACCAATTCATAGCAAGGAGATGTAGCCGTGGAGCATGTAGATAAAATTGGCTTTAATTCTGAATTTAAGATTAAGTTTTTAAATTCAAGTCATTTGGATCAAGTGCAGTATTTACAAGATATTGTTGCAAAGAACTTAGTAGATCCCACTATTTATTTCGTAGAACCAGCTGATTTTTTTTATAAGCAGCTAACAATTGAAAAAAGTGCAATGGGTCTATTTCAAAAGGATCAATTAATTGGGTTTAATATGGTAACATTTCCGGGTTTGAGTGAAGAGAATCTGGGGGTGGAAATCAACCTGCAAGAAGACGAATTATTGCAAGTTGCACAAATTGGACCGGCTGCTGTGCACCCAAATTATAGAGAGAAGGGGATTTTGGGTCAGGTTACACAAAGACATATTCAAGTTATTAAAGAAATGGGATATAGACATATATGTCTTACCGTTGCACCTACCAACTACCCTACTATAAAAGTTTTTACAGATCACGGTTTTGTCATCAAACAGCTGAAACTGAAATATAACAATTTACTTCGCTATATATTACATTTAGATTTTAATGTGGGTTTAAAGCGGCCCCAGTACAGTGTTAGAGTATCAAGCAGTGATATTGATTCACAAAAATTTATAATTAGCTTAGGGTTTTATGGTCGTGAAGTTATTAAAAATGATAGAAGTTTTGACCTTATTTTTGGTTATGATGAAATCAAAGCATAATTGTACCAGTTAATTTAGATATAAGGGGGAACTCTATTTTGAAAACCTGCGGCATTGTTGGCGGTATGGGACCAGAAGCAACTGCATTGTTTTATATGAAGGTTATTAGACATTTTACAAATATGAAAGGATATCCTCCGATACTCATGTATAGTGTTCCTGAGCCATTTGAAGTTGCCGATCGTTTTTTGCAATGTAACGAAGATGGGTATTTGTTAAAGGAACTGGTACTTTATGGCATTGAAATGGTACATGATAGAGTTGACTTTTGTGTGATCCCCTGTAATACAGCTCATATTTATATCAATGAAATACGGGAGGTTTCGAAAGTTCCTATTTTTAGTATTGTCGAAGAAACATGCAGGTATCTTAAAATACATAATATAAAAAAAGTGGGAATTTTGGCTACAACTGCAACAATTGAAAATCAACTATATACAAGACCATTATATGAAAATCATATAATGCCCATTTTACCCCTGTCTTATGAACAAGTCACTATAGCTGAAATTATTGTCAGAATAGTGAAAGGAGAGGTATTGAAGGCTGACAAAGCCAAAATACTTTCTATCATTGAAAATTTAAAAAATGCAGGTGCTGAATGTGTAATATTAGCCTGCACCGATTTGCCAATTCTGCTATCTCAAAGTGATATTTGCTTCCCCCTGATTGATACTATGGATTTGTTAGCGGAAGCTGCTAAAAATGCAATAATTGGTGAATATAAGATCCATAATACGCCAATAACGGCATAAAAATTAGCAATATTTTTTGTAAGGCAGATTCACTTTTGGTTTTTTTATGGTTATGATAAAATTAAAAGGTAAGTTAATCAGAGTCATGGATAACAGATTTGAATAAGCGGGAGAGTGGACATCAATATGGAAAGATTTGAAAATGTAGCAATCATAAAGAAGGCAAATGTATATTTTGAAGGCAAGGTAACCAGCCGCACTGTTATCTTTGCAGATGGCAGTAAAAAAACCTTGGGAATTATGCTGCCAGGTGAATATGAATTCAGTACTGCCGCTGCTGAAGTAATGGAAATTTTAGCAGGTGAGCTGGAAGTCATGTTTCCAGGTCATCATACATGGCATATCTATAAGAGTGGCGACAGCTTTAGCGTGGATTGTGATTCTCGCTTTAAATTAAGGGTAAAAACCATAGCGGATTATTGCTGCTCTTACGAAGAGAAATAAGCTAAAAAGCAAAGACAGATCAATACATACTCTTTGTCACAAGCCTATGCTTGTGACAAAATTCATTTTTGTACATAAGAGAGGAGAACGATTGTTGAAAGTACTAAAAATCATGTTACTAGTTTTAGGAATGTTTGTAGTAACCGCAAATGGCTATGCTCAGGAAGGGAAAATACAATTAGTATGGACCAATGCGGAAGATGCTGTCATGTATGAACTGGAGGTTGCCAATACTCCCATCAAGAATACGCGTAAGGCCTCTGGTAAAGAGCTTGTATATAGTAAAACAAATATTTCAACTCCTGGTGTGGAGTTGAGCTTATCGGCATTTCAAGGTGAGAATCTGAAGCATTTATATTATCGGGTTCGTCCTTTGGATCTTGATAAAAACCCGCGGACTGCTTTTTCTGCACCAGTTGCTCTTAGTAAAGGCGTACTTAACCCTGACAAGCCTACTATCACTTCTTTGTTAAAGAAGAATCATCCTCTGCCTTTATATCCTGTATATTCCTGGATACCTGTATTGGGGGCTTCTGCTTATCAGGTGGAAATATTGAATCATCGCCCAGAGAACCCCAATGGAAGAGAAGGATCTCAATATAAAATACGTGCGGATATTGTACAAGGAGGTTTTGATTACTATGATAGGCATGCCTATACGGAACCAGGAGTTTATTATTGGCGAGTGATCGCTCTCGATAAAGACGATAAGCCTATTGGAAAATATTCGGATGCCACTTCCTTTACTGTGGAAACAGGAAAAACGAAGTGGGCGGTATTTGGCGATAGTATTACGCATGGAGGAGGCGCGATCTCCAATCCTCCCTCGGACGAGCGATTTGAATATGTTTCCTATTTGCCTTTCCCTGTGAAAAATTTAGGCAGAAGCGGCGATACCAGTGAGATGATGGTGGATCGCTTTGAAACCGATGTACTGCCCTTTAAGCCCCAATACCTATTTATTTTGGGAGGATCCAATAGCATTCGCGGCGGTGTTTCAGGAGAAAGAGTAATTGCTTCCCTGCAAACCTTGAAAAGCAAGTGTGAGGAAAATGGTATTACTCCTATTTTCTTAACTCTTCCCCCGCTGAATCCAGAAAGAATACAGCGGGTATTTAATCAGCCTACGGCTGAGAATTGGCAGATTGAGTTAAAAAAGGTAAATGATTTTATTAGAAATCAGCCTAATGCCATTGAAATTTATTCCTTGTTAGCAGATCAAAATGGAATATTGCCGGTAAAATACGCGCAGGATGGGCTGCATCCTGACATTTCCGGTAAAAAGATCATGGCAGGTTCAATTCAGGCATTTTTAAAAAATCATCCTTTTCCCTAATGATTTAATTTCACAGCAGCAAAATCCCTACAGCAACATTCTGCTGTAGGGATTTTGCTATTATGAAAATATTTTTACTTCTGTTTCTTCCCATCTTCGCGTTTCGCAATGTTTTTTCTTTGTAAAAAATTTATAGGTGATGACGTACTTGGTTAAGCTATCTATAGATAAAAGGGATGTTTTAAGGGGAGGTTCTAGTGAAAATATTAGTTGTGGAAGATGATCAGATGCTGCGGGAGGTAGTTGTGGCAGTACTTAGGGAAGATGAGTATCTGATTAGTGAGACAGAAAGTGGTGAAGAAGGATTGTATTTGGCATCCCAAGCTGTTCATGACTTATTGATACTGGATATTATGCTGCCGGAAATAGATGGCTTAGAAATTGTAAAACGGCTGCGAGCTCAAAATAATGCAGTACCTATTTTACTTTTGACGGCAAAAGACAGTGTACAAGATAAGGTAATAGGATTAAACAGCGGGGCAGATGATTACTTGGTGAAGCCTTTTGCTATTCCAGAGCTGCTGGCAAGGGTAAAAGCATTATTGCGGCGTACAGGCATGGGAGGAAAAGAAGGTGAACTTTCTTATGGTGATATTTCGGTAAATCCAAAATTAAAAGACGGTTTTGTCGGAAAAAATGCGCTGCAGTTGACCATTAAAGAATATGAATTACTAGAATACCTGATCTTAAATCAGGAGCATATTTTGACCAGAGAGCAGATCTTTGATCGTATCTGGGGGTTTGATTCTGAAACTACCATTGGCATTGTTGACTTATATATTCATTATGTTCGTAAGAAAATAGCAGCTCATGGAGGACCAGACCTAATTCAGACGGTTCGTGGGGCAGGTTTTATGATGAAGGAGAAATAGGCATGTTTCAGAAAACCTTGCGAAGACTGACACTATTAAATGCTATGGTATTTTTAGTGATTTTTATTGCCTTTGGTGGCATCCTGTATGGGTATGTAAACAGACAAATCTTTGATGATATTGATGAATCCATGAGTCATAAAGTGGATAACTTTCGGATTCCAAGTTCTCGTCCTCGACGTGGTGGTGCTCCGCCGGTTTTCTTTGATTCCCGGATATTGATTCTACTGCGGGATGTGGAAGGAAATATTATTAATTTGTATTCCTATCCTATCGAAGGCATAACACCAGAAGCGTTGAATTTTCTTAAACGGACTGGCAAAGAACGGTGGCAGACACGGAGAATTGATAACCATGTATATCGCATCTTAAATGCGTACTATCCTTATGAGGAAAATACGTTCGTTAAAGACCAGAAAACAATTAAGGTACAAGATGTTATTGCTGTGAGTATTGTCGATACTGAGGTCGCCATGCTAAGACGGCTCCTGTTTATTATATTTATAGGCCAGGTCATTGGCATGACAGCCATTATCGTGGCTAGTTATTATTTAGCTCGCCGTGCCTTAGTACCCATTCGGGCAGCATGGGAAAAGCAACAGCAATTTGTGGCGGATGCTTCTCATGAACTGCGCACGCCCCTTGCTGTGATAAAAAGCAATGCTGAATTATTACTGCGTCGCCCGGAGCATACCATTGAATTAGAAACCATTCGTATTACCAATGTAATACGAGAAACCATACGTATGAGTAAACTCGTTTCTACCATGTTTACGTTAGCCAGGGCAGATGCTGACCAGATTGAAATTGAGGCAATGCCCATTATTCTAAATGATGTCATTCGAGCTGTTGCCGAGCAGTTTGAGCCGCTGGCTCAGATACAGGACATTACCTTGCAAGTACAATGTAGTGAAGAGATTCTGTTAAGGGCCGATCGGGAACGTCTACAGCAGCTATTTGTAATTTTGCTGGATAACGCGATAAAATATACTCCTCCTTCAGGGCTAATCCAGGTTATTTGCCGGATTCAATCCAATATGGCTCTCATGGAAGTGAGGGACACAGGCTGTGGTATTTCTGCTGCAGATTTGCCGCGTATTTTTGATCGTTTCTTTCGTGGGGATAAAGCCCGCCCTCGTAAAAAAGGCGGGGCTGGTTTGGGTTTATCAATTGCCCAATGGATTGTTGAGAAACATCACGGGAAAATTTGGGTAGAAAGTGAAGTTGGTACCGGTACACAGGTGTATGTTAGTATTCCTATTGAAAAATCATAAAGATACATAAGATCATCCATAATTAAACGTAATGTGACAAAAATGACTAGTCAGTCATAATTTTGTCACATTTTGCATTTATAATATAACAAGATAAAAAATCCTGCGAATTACTTCAAATCAAGGGTTCGTCATAATAGAAATAGGATACTTTTTATTATAAATATAATTTTTAGGACAACATTAGAATGACAAAATTTAACAGTCCCTGTCTGATATAATATCGAACTGTAGCTGCTTTTTTATAGAGGAGGAAATATAAATGTTGCTAGATATTGTTTATGGATCATTATGCATTGGTGTAATCACATTAGGTACTATATTTTGTATGTACTTTAAGTTGCCATAGCATTACATTACGACACAGTTGTTTACATCAAATGAAGATTGGTAAAGAGGTGATTAATTTGAATAACAGCGAATGGAAAAATAGTCCGATTGTGTTTTTTACGGGAATATTAGTATTATATACTGTTGGAAATTCGATAGTTTCATTATTCAACTTGTAAGTATCTGTTGTGTTAAATTAATTTCAAAGAGAAGGCATAAGAGGCACGTTAAGAACTTTTAACGTGCCTCTTTATTATTTTTATGCGAAATAGTGCAGCTAAAAAAATATTATATAATTTTACATTTCTAACCTTAAAGATAATCTTAGAAATTGATTGAAAATCATTTTTTATTCTGCTGGCATACAGTACTTACCAAATAGAATCTAAAGAAAATCAAAAAGTAGGAAAGTAGAATGAATTCAATGACTAAGACCCTTTATATGTAGTGAATTTTAAGGAGGATATCGTAAAATGTTGAGAAAAAAAAGCTTCATTATACCTGCCGCTTCCCTGCTAGCAACTGGATTGCTGGTTCTAAATACCATGTCCTTGGCCGCTGCTGCAGAATTATCTTTAGATGACAGTATTGCTCTGGCATTGCAGAATAATCCATCGATTAAGATGGCTGCTGCCGACAAAGATAAAGCAGACTGGGGCATCAAGGAAAATGAAGCTGGTAAAATGCCATCTCTATCTTTGACAAATAGTGATAACCGGTCTTCAGCTGCCGCTGCTGCTGCAGGAGCATCTACAAATAATAGCTTTAATACATCTCTTCGCCTAAGTGTACCCTTGTATACTGGAGGGCGGGCTGAAGGCTTGATTGATCAGGCAAAATCGAATGCCAGTATTGCTACGATTGGTGTGGCAAAAGCAAAGGAGCAGGTAAAGTTGGATACAACTACTGCTTATTTTAGCGTGCTGCAAAATAGTAAACTAGTGGAAGTAAATCAGCAAACGGTTGATAATTTAACAGAACATCTGAAAAATGTACAAGCGCAATTTGCCGTTGGGACAATCGCTAAATCGGATGTGTTGCGTTCCGAAGTAGAATTGGCAAATGCACAGCAGAATTTGACCAAAGCTCAAAATGCCTATGACGTTTCCGTAGCAACTTTTAATAATATTATAGGCATGCCATTAGATAGTCAAAATACCATGAAAGACGATCTCGCCTATGTTAAGTATGATATGTCACTGGAAGACAGCATTAAAATGGCAGATGAAAAACGACCAGAGATCCTGCAATCTCAAGAATCTATCAATGCAGCGCAATCTGGAATTAAGGTTGCTGACAGTGGAAAACTGCCAACCGTGACAGCTAGCGGATCCCAAGGATGGACAGGTTCAAGTTTCCCTGGTGATAACAGCAATTGGACAGTTGGTGTTTCTGCCAACTGGGATATCTTTGATTCTGGTGTTACAAATGCCAAAATAAAACAAGCAAAAGCAAATATGGATAAAGTAAATGAAAATGATCAACAAATTCGTACTGGCGTTGAATTAGAAGTTCGTCAGGCATATTTGAGCATGAAGGAAGCGGAAGCCCGCATTGAGACTTCAAAAGTAGCAGTTGATAAAGCAAATGAAGATCTGAAAGCTTCTCAGGCAAAATACTATGCTGGCGTAGGTACTAACTTAGATGTAATTGATGCGCAAGTGGCACTTACTCAGGCTGAAACTAATTCTACACAAGCTTTGTATGACTACAATGTAAATCAAGCCAAATTGCAAAAAGCGATTGGAGCAGGTGTAGAATAACAGCATTTAAAAGCTGCTCAAGAGATAAGCAGGAGGTAAAAGTATGTCCTTAGTATGGAAAAACATTCTCCAGTACAAAATGTGGATTGCGGCAGTCATTCTTCTGGCTGCTGTTGGAGGCGCTTTCTATGTATATAAAGGTAAAACGCCTCCCACGCCAGTGGGGCCGACAGTGAAGGTAGAACGCGGGGATGTCCTGTCTGTGGTATCAGCTACGGGTACCATTTCACCTGTTAACCTGGTTGATGTTAGTTCGAAGATTACTGGCTTGATCCAGGACGTAAAGGTTGCGGAAAATGACAAGGTTACAGTGGGACAAGTCTTATTAGTACTGGATGATACCCATTTACAGGCGCTTGTTGCTCAGGCTCAAGCCCGTTTAACGAATGCCGCCAGTATCTATGAACGTACTAAGCATTTAGCAGATATTGGTGCCGTAACTCTTCAGTCGTTGGATACAAGCCGCAGTGACTATCTTGTAGCACAGGCAGCTTATGATGATGCTGTATCTCAATTGAATGATACAGTGATTCGTTCTCCTATAAATGGGCAGGTTATCGGCAAACCAACACCTGCAGGTCAGGCGGTAGCGCCCGGTGTATCTACACCGATGGTTCTACTAACGGTTGCCGATATGTCTAAAATGCAGATTGATACACAGGTAGATGAATCTGACATTGGAAAAATGCAGGTAGGTCAAAAGGTAACGTTTACGGTAGACGCGTACCCTGATAAAACCTTCAGCGGGATTATATCCAATGTCTCCCAGAAAGCCACGGTTGTATCGAATGTGGTTTATTACAATGTACTAGTTGATGTGGACCCTAGCGGCGAAAATTTATTAAAACCAACTATGACAGCCAGGGTTTCCATCAATGTAGCGGAGAGTAAAAATACCTTGAGCGTGCCTTTAGCTGCTGTAAAATCAAATAACAATGGACAATACGTAATGGTAGTAAAAAATGGCAAGACAGAGAATACACCTGTTACTACTGGGATAACCGGCGATAATAAGATCGAGATATTGAGTGGTCTGGTAGATGGTGACCAAGTTATAGCGTCTTCACCTAAAGCGCAAACATCAGGAGCAACTAGGGGAGGCGGCATCCTACCTGGTGGTCCTGGTGGCAGGTAAAGGAGGAGCTTACAATGTCAATTCAGCTTTCTGAGGTGACCAAGATCTATCAGTTAGGCGGAGAAAAAGTTCACGCTTTAGCTGGACTTACTTTGAGTATTAGTCCCGGTGAGTTTACGGCAATTATGGGCCCCTCCGGGTCGGGTAAATCCACATTAATGAATATATTGGGATGTTTGGATCGGCCGACGAGCGGTTCTTACATGCTGGACGGTCAAGAGGTAGCCACATTGAACGATGATCAGCTTGCTATTACACGAAATCAAAAAATTGGTTTTGTCTTTCAGAGTTTCAATCTCTTGCCAAGAATGACTACACTGCAGAATGTGGCACTGCCTATGGTCTATGCCGGTGTGGGGAAAAAAGAGCGTCTGGAAAGGGCTGCGCAAGTATTGGCGATGGTCGGACTGGAAGGGCGGATGAATCACCAGCCTAACGAACTTTCCGGCGGGCAGCGTCAACGTGTTGCCATTGCCAGATCACTGGTAAATGATCCAACGATTATTATGGCTGATGAACCGACAGGCAATCTTGATACCAAATCCGGTGATGAGGTTATGAATATTTTTTCTGAACTGAATTCTCAGGGACGGACCATCATTCTGGTTACTCACGAACCAGATATCGCCGAATATGCAGGGCGGGTAGTCTATGTTCGTGATGGACTGATTGAGCGGGATGAATGGAAAGTGAGGTGAGTCCATGTTTAGTGAAAGCATTCTTATTGCCTTTGCTGGACTAAAGGCTAATAAATTAAGAGCCATGCTCACCATGCTTGGGATTATTATCGGTGTAGGCGCAGTCATTGCGATGGTATCCATTGGTATGGGTGTACAAGATAAAGTATCAACTTCTATTGCAGGTTTAGGGAGTAACTTACTCGTTGTAACCCCTGGCGCTGCGAAAACGGGAGGTTCCAGGCAAGCAGCCGGCTCCAGTGTTACCTTAAACGAAAAAGATGCATTGGCTATTTCCCAAGAAGTAGCTAATATTAATCTGGTCGCACCATCGGTAAACCGCTCTTATCAGGTGGTATTCGGCAATCAAAACTGGACTACTAGTGTCCAGGGAACAACACCTGATATCATGGGAATACGTAATTACAGTATGGAAGAAGGTACTTTTTTTACGAATCAGGACATTGAAACTCGGGCGAGAGTAGCAGTTCTAGGGAAAACAGTGGCGGATAACCTGTTTAATGGTGGAACAGCAATTGGTCAAACCATTCGAATCAATAATGCACCCTTTAGGGTAGTTGGTGTATTAGAGGAAAAAGGTGAATCAGCTGGCGGCAATCAGGATGATACAGTAATCATTCCTTTAAAAACCGCACAGGAACGGCTGATGGGTATAACCTATGTGCAAAATATTAATATACAGGCCGCGAGTACGGATGTAATTAATCAGGCACAAGAAGATGTTACGACCCTTTTACGGGCTCGTCATAAATTAACCGGTACGATACCAGATGATTTTACGGTACGTAATATGGTTGCAGTTATGGCGACAGCTGATGAAACTACCAGTATGATTACTTCATTATTAGCCGTTGTTGCAGGTTTATCTCTCTTGGTTGGCGGTATTGGTATCATGAATATCATGCTGGTTTCCGTTACGGAGCGAACGAGGGAGATTGGCATCAGAAAAGCACTGGGAGCAAGATATAACAATATCCTGCTGCAGTTTCTTATTGAAGCAGTTGTAATCAGCGTTTCCGGCGGTGTAATCGGTATTTGCCTAGGCATCGGTGCATCTCATGCAATATCAACAATTGCGGGCTGGAAAACGATTATTTCCTCTCTGGCTATCGTGGCGGCATTTGGCTTCTCTGTTGTAATTGGCTTGTTTTTTGGATTATACCCTGCTCGTAAAGCTGCATTACTTGATCCCATTGATGCATTACGCTATGAATAATGGTAAAGAAAAGACAGTTTCTAATCAAGGAACTGTCTTTTCTTTACCATTTTTTACAATTCTAACTATTTATCGAATGGTCATAGTAGATGATACTCTTGGTCACACTACATATAGAGCATATTGGTTATTACAGTTTTTTAGCAGCATACTTTTTTGTGGCGGTCAGAATAGCATTTACTGCTTCAATGAGGCTAAATACAGAACAAGATAAAATCCATGGGAAAGAAAGGTGGCAGCTATGAAGGTTGGTGTTGTTGGTCCCATTTCTAAAGACCATATCGTATTGCCAACAGGGAAAAAAATAGAGAAATATGGTGCAGTAGCTTACAGTGTTTTGGCTCTGGCTAAACTTTTGGAAGAGACAGATGATCAGGTAATATGCGTATCACATATTTCAATGAAAGATGCGCCTCATATTTCTGCCTTGCTGGATCATCCTAATGTTTTATTGTGCCATATGGATACAGAGCAGCAAGAAGGTACAGAAATTCAACTAACCTATATGAATTCCCAAGAGCGTATGAGTAAACAGCTTCGCTACATGTCACCGATTACATTCCATGAACTTGATTTGCTTGCTGCTTGTCAAGCAATTTTACTTATGCCATTGAATGAAACTGACATCCCTCTGGAGTGTGCACAAAATCTGCGCAGGATTTCTCATGCTAAAATTTTTCTAGATGCCCATGGATTGGTAACAGATACTATGAAAAATGGCGAACGATTTAACAAGCCCTGGCAGAATGCAAAAGAATGGCTGAAATGCATTGATATTCTTAAAATGAATGCTAAAGAAGCTCAATGGGTTGCAGGGCGCCCCATGAATCAATATGAAGAATATGTAGCCTATGCAACTTCAGTCGTAAGACAGGGGCTGACAGCCTGTTGGATTACATTTGGCGATGAATCTTCTCTTATTGCCTGGAAAAGAGAGGGGCGTGTATTGTGGGCTAAAGTACCTGTCGTAACAGATATTGGTCCAGTAGTAGATACGACTGGATGCGGCGATTCTGCATCTGCTGGTTTCGTATATTCGTATGCTAAATATCAAAATCCGCTAATTGGTGTAATTATGGGGAATACTTTTGGTTCCTTAAAGGCTTCGTTTCAAGGCGTAAGCGGCTTTCCATCTCATCCGGAAGTGCGGGGAATCATTTATCAGCATTATCGAGATTATCTTCATGGTTTACTTGATGATTTTCTTTCTAGAAGTCAGCTTATTGTACATGAGAACAAGGAGGGCAATCAAGATGAAAGTTCTGTGTTCCACCCAGATGGGAACTGGTACAGTCATGGGACAGACCATGCGCGTGGTAGCAATTGCCAAGGAACTTCAACGACGCGGTCATGAAATCAAGTTCTTGGCAGGAGATAAGCTAATCGCTGTGATTAAAGGATATGGCTTTGATGTAATTGAGTTTGTTAATATGCCTCAGATGGGAGGATTTTTGAGCGGGAAACTCCCGGAAACGAGTAAGCAGCTTGAAGAAAAAATGCAAAAGATGCAGGAAGTAATGGATAAAATAAGAACGATGGAGTTAGAAACATGTAGAAAGGAACAACCCGATATTATGCTCTGTGGTACTTTAACCGGGGTACAAGCGGCGAAGCAACTGGGGATTCCTTCTGTATTTTCTTGTTTACAGCCTCATGGTAAAAAAACATTAGAAATGTTTTCTAAAGGACTGCATGAAAATAAGCGGTTGACAACTTATTTTCATGAGGTGTTAGATGCGGCTTCTCTCATTCTGATTGAGGGAATACCAGAATTAGGTCATGAGGCAGACATGGCTAATAATATGGGATGGACATCCATTTCAAAGGAGAAAATTCGTTTTACAGGGCCATTACTAATTGATGATCCAGAAAAAATGCCAGAACAAGCAGTACTGAAGATGCGGCATATTAGAGAAAGTCAAACCAAGATGGTTTACGTAACAATTGGCGGCGGCTCCAAATTAATTGGTGAACAGTTTTTGCGGATTGTGCTGGAGGCATTTCATCTATTACCAGAGGTAAAAGGTGTGATCGCTGCCGGGCTAGATATTCCTTCAGAAGAGTTTGCTGCTTTTAACCCGCCTGGCCATGTTGCTATTTATGATTTTGTACCAGGAACAGAGATGATAAAGGCAAGTGACGTGACAGTCTTTCATGGTGGATCGTCGACCTTAATGACTTGTCTTGCCTGCGGCAAGCCGGCGGTTGTTATTCCTTCTATGGGAGAGCAGGAAGATAATGCGGCTGTCTTAGGGAATCATGGGGCAGGTATTGTTTTAGAAAAAGAAGCTTTGACAGCAAAAATTTTGGCAGCAGCAATCAAGCAAATTTTACAGGATGGCAGTTATCAAAGAAAAGCAGAAGAACTTAGAGACTTATGTAAAGTATATGGGGGAGCAGCAGCAGCAGCAGCTATGATTGAGAAAGTTGTCCAAACTAAGGTACTGCACGTATGAAGGCCTTGATTTTAGCTGCAGGCAAAGGGACACGGCTGAGACCTATTACAGATTATCTGCCCAAACCAATGGTTCCCTTACATGGTAAACCGCTTATGGAATGGGTAATACTCCATTTAATCTCTTGCGGCATCAAGGAATTTGTTATCGCTGTGAGTTATTTAGCGGAACAGATAGAAAATTATTTTGGTGATGGAGAAAAGTGGGGCGTAAAAATAGCTTACAGCTATCATACCATGCCCTCTGGTAAGGCTGGTGAAATATGGCGGGCACGCAATTTACTAGCCGGTCAGCAAGAAGCCTTCCTGGTAGTTCCTGGAGATACGATTATTCACCTGCATTATCAGGATGTGTTTACATTTTATCAGCAGCATAATCGAGGCTTTTCTGTGGTATTTTCTACCCAATATCGTTTGGAAGTGGGATTAGCAGAAGTGGGGGCCGATCATAAAATTAAAAGATTTTTAGAAAAAACCAATTTGGGTTCCCCTGTAAGTATTGGATCGTATCTTTTAGACCATTCTATCTTTCCTTATATTGAAAAATTTCATCCTGAGCAGAATGAAGTGGATCTGCCAGGTGATGTGTTTCCTCTCTTATTAGAAGAAGGAGTTCCGATTTATGGCTTTGTCCAGGATTTCCCCTGGTGGGATATAGGACGTATGAATGATTATGAAAAATTAGTGCAAATGCCGAAAGAAGCAGCCCTTCAGATTCTCACTATGAAGTCATAAAACTAATCATTTTTAATCATGCTGCAATAGAAAAAACACAAAGTTGACTTTGTGTTTTTTTCTTTACGAAGAGAGGAAGAAATATTAACGAAATGTTAATGTAATCCTAATTTTTTTCTTGTGCTATTGTGGTATTGTCAAGATAAGTAAGAAGGTTAGGTGAGAGGTATAAAACGATAAGAGGTGGGTCTATGAAATCACAGCGGATTCTTATTGTTTCTGCATCAATTGGTAATGGACATATGCAGGCAGCTTCGGCGATATGTGAGGAATTAAAGGCAAATACACCCTGCTGTGTAGAATTGGTAGATTTTTTACAGGTTGGTCAATTCCGTTATCCGACATGGAACCGATTACAAATAGAACTAATGAATGTAATGAAGTCATCTTATTATGGAATCCTGAAAGTAGCACCTACTGTGTATAAAGAAATTTATAAAATAACAGAAAATCAGCAAACCCGTAAGGTTATTGATTTCATAAATGCAGCGAATCAGAAAATCATGGACAGTTTAATTACCTTATATCATCCACATGTGGTGATCTGTACCCATCCCTTTCCTTTAGGAGCGGCATCGCAATTACGCAGTAAGAAAGGAATGCACTTCCTGCTTTCTGGTGTCATTACCGATTTTGCTGTACATCCTTGGTGGATTGCCGCTGGCGTTGAACAATACTTTGTTGCAAGTCAAGTTATGGCGAATGAATTACTGAAATATGGTATTGCCGCTAATCAGATCACCTGCAGCGGTATTCCCGTTGGCAAAGAATTTACGCCAGTCAGCAGGAAGAAGAGAGAGACAACCCCAAAATTGCTGCTTATGGGCGGAGGATTAGGTTTTGGCTCAATGGAAGCAACGCTGCGCAAATTGGAACAGTTGCCGAAACATGTAGAAATAACTGTTATAGCAGGTAAGAATGAAGAATTACAGCAGCGGGTAAAATTCTTGGCAATGTCTTTACGTAACACCATTACTGTACTGCCTTTTTCTTCTCATATTGCCGTCATGATGAAAGAAGCAGATTTATTAATCACCAAGCCTGGCGGGCTTACCTGCAGTGAAGCGTTAGCTGTAAATTTGCCCATGATCTTGCTCGATCCATTGCCGGGACAGGAAGAGGAGAATGCCAGGTATCTTCATCACCAAGGCAGTGCCTTTTGGATCCAAGAGGAAGAAGATATTACAGAAAAGGTGGCAGCTCTTTTATTTGAAAAATTCCATGTATTAAAAGAGATGCAAAGCAAATGCACTGAAATTAGTCCTCAACATGCTGGTATTCAAATTGCGGAAAAAATTAATATTCTCGCTGGAAATGATGCCAGAAGACGTTTTTCTAGCCAAGAGTATTGGCAGAAAGCAGGTGCTAGATAATGTTAAAAGCGGTAGTGGCGACAAGCTTAAAGACCGTATCATTTATGGAGAATCCAGTGCTGCAGCCTATTGATTTTTCTTATTGCATTACGCATCAATATTGTAATGACCAAGCATTAGTGATTTTGCAAAATAATGGCTTTATAGAAGAGGCGGTGTTGTTAAGTACCTATTATAAGCAGCTGCAGCATGGTGTAATTTGGGCTGATTTAAGCTGGAAGAATATACATCACTTTTTACACCCCCATACTCGTCGCGGATTTTGGCATTTTTCCAATGCGGCTTGTGATTATTTGGAGTTCTTTGCGCTGGCTATCAAATTTGCCAGGCAGGGCTGTGTCGAAGAGGCTGTTTTTTACTTGGGTGCAGCAGCTCATTTGGTACAGGATATGTGTGTTCCTCACCATGCAAAGTGCCAACTCTTCGATGGTCATAAAAAGTATGAAGGATGGGTTGAAAAAAATTTGCAGCAGTTTTCTTTTAGGCAGGAAGAAAAGCTTGATGTGTCTGATCCTATAGGAGGATTAGTGAAAAATGCAGCTACAGCTTTAGATTTATATAGTTACGTGAGCGGGGATGCTGGAATACAGCAGTATAAAAAAGCGACTGCGATCTTGTTGCCTTTAGCGAATCAGAGCACAGCTAATTTGTTTTGCTACTTTTTTGCCAGAATAAAAAAAATTGCAGGAGTGTCATCATTAGAATCATTCCTTAGCACCTTACCTGTTCGTTAAGGAAAATAAGTCAAGATTATACCTAAAAATAGGAAGATAATCTTGTTTTTTATTGTGCTTTAAATTATATGGGAGAAACCATTGAAATACTAAAGATATAAAGAACACAAAGGTGTATTTATTTAATACCTCTGTGTTCTTTGTGTTTTAAAAGGTGTGGTTTTTTTTAGAATGGGTGTGGTTTCTTCTTATTTTTGTTATGCTCCTTATAGAAAGTGAATATAAAGTAAGGAGGTGATGAAGATATATGGGGAGAGGGAAGACCGCCTTATTAGCAACGAGCTGGAGAATAGCCAGGTCGTACTGGTTTTCAGAAGAAAAATGGTCTGCTTGGGGGCTCTTGCTTACAGTTATTACCTTGAATTTAGGTATTGTATATTTTTTAGTTTTAATTAATACCTGGCAAGTTAATTTTTATGAAGTAATACAGAGCCGTAATTATGAAGGATTTATCAGATCGATTGGTCAGTACAGCATATTGGCAGTTTGTTTGGTCGCAGTAAGAGGTTATCAAATTTATACACGTATGATGCTTCATATAAAATGGCGTCGTTGGCTGACGGAAAGATATTTGACGGATTGGCTGCATAATAAGACGTATTACTTACTGCAACTCTCCCCAGATCATGATATGGATAATCCTGACCAGCGAATTAGTGAAGATATTGAAATGTTTGTTTGGCTGACTCTTAGACTTTCCTTAGACTTATTGCAGGATCTTGTGACTGTTTTCTCTTTTGTCCTTATTTTATGGAACTTGTCAGGAATATTTACTTTTTCTGTTGGTGGATACCCATTTTCCATACAGGGTTATTTGGTGTGGGTAGCTATGTTATATGCGATATTTGGTACTTATTGGACGGTAAAGACAGGCCGGCCTTTAGTAAAGTTAGATTTTGACCAGCAGCGCAATGAGGCTGATTTTCGGTTTAGTTTAATGAGATTAAGAGAAAATGCAGAAAGCATTGCTTTATATGGAGGCGAAAAGCAAGAAAAGTGGAGTTTTCATCAGGGATTTAGTAGAATTCTTACAACCTATCGAAAAATTATGACAGTGCGTAAACAGTTAACCTGGTTGACGTCCGCTTACACCCAAGTGTCTGGTATCTTTGCCTCAATTGCAGCCTCGCCCCGATACTTCAGCGGTCAAATTCATTTAGGACAAATGTTTCAAATTGTCGACGCTTATCATCATGTTCAGACAGGATTCTCCTTTGTCGTCGATAGCTTTACGCTGCTTGCGCAGTGGCGGGCCGTAGTCAATCGGCTTAATAACTTTCTAGTTAGTATGGAAATGGCACGGAATCAATCCCGACGGGCATATCAATTAGATATTTCCCGGGAAAATTCTTCTGTATATTCGGCAAATCATTTACAAATTCTTTTGCCGGATGGATCTTGCTTGCTCCAAGAATTCTCTTTAACGATAAAGCCAGGGGATAAGCTGTTAATCATGGGGCAATCCGGTTGCGGCAAAAGTACATTATTACGAACTTTTGCTGGTATCTGGCCTTATGCCTCTGGTAAAATTAAAATACCTAACGGACAAAAAGTAATGTTTGTTCCCCAAAAATCTTATTTGCCCTTTAGTTCTTTACGGGAAATTTTATTTTATCCGGATATAATAAAAGCAGATCATGATAAAATGATGCAAGAAGTTTTAACGATGTGTAAGCTATCTCATTTAACAGATAAGCTGCATATAGTAGCGGATTGGGGACACACTTTGTCTTTAGGAGAACAGCAGCGGGTGGCTTTTGCCAGAGTGTTATTACAAAAACCCCATTGGCTGTTTCTTGATGAAGCTACTTCGGCATTAGATGAAACGACAGAGCAGGCAATTTATCAAATGATTATAAGTACCATGGCGAATACAGCTATTGTCAGTGTGGGACATCGCAGCACTCTCATGAAATATCATCAAACAAAAGTAGAATTGCACAGTAAAGGAATTTGTACCATCTCAAAAATTAAAATATAGTAATCTTATGTTAGAACTCTTTATAGGATGGACATAATTCCTATTTCGTGTATACTTTATTGTTTGATGTAACACAATATACTTGTGTTAC
>CAURNS010000018.1:0-88927 GCA_963526485.1 uncultured Pelosinus sp. | reverse complement strand
ACGCCGAAAGTACTTGGATGGAAACGTCCTGGGAGGATAGGTAGTTGCTGGTTAAGTAAAAGAGCACTCACTTTTGTGAGTGTTTTTTTTGTAGTATCAAAATTCTTAAGTTTTAGAAGACTTTGTTTTTTAAAAGGCCGAAGCAGGTTTTTATATTGCTAATGCTCTCTATTTTGAATTTCTGAGATACTTTGAATTATTAACAAGCTGGGGATAATTTTGTGTACTTATAGATTGAGCACAAGGGATAAGAGTATAAATTAGATAAAATAGATTATGTTATTAACAGATAGAGGATTTAAGGATACGATATAGCGAATGTATAGAAAGATACTAACAATATAGTAATGAATATGTGGATAATTATCTGGAGGATTGGTATATGAGTATTTTAGAAGAAATGTTAGAAGCAAATCAAGATTTTGTTAAGGCATTGCCTAAAGAATATATTGATTATTGTCCTTGGACGAGTAAGATCCCAAATCGTGAATTAGCAATCTTTACATGTATGGATACTCGATTAGTCGATTTTTTGGAGCCAGCGTTGGGAATCAGGCGGGGAGAAGCCAAGGTAATAAAGAATGCCGGTAATTCAATTACCGGGCCTTTTGAAGCCACTATTCGTAGTTTAGTAGTAAGTATTTTTGAATTGGGAGTAAAAGAGATATTTGTAATCGGACATATGGATTGCGGTATAGCTCATGCTACATCAAAGGAGTTAACACAAAAGATGTTGCATAGGGGAATTTCTCCTGATGCCATAAAAATGGTCGAGAAGGAACTGGAAGATTGGTTAGATCATTTTCATCATCCTATTGATAATGTTGAGGATGTTGTTAGTAAAATTAAGAATAATCCACTGATACCAAAAGATGTACCTGTACATGGATTAATCTTTAATCCGCAAACAGGAGAAGTTAGAGTTGTTATAGAAGGTTATTAAGCGTAGAAAGAAAGGCCACTTCAAAAGAAGTGGCCTTTCCCTTATAATGAAAGATATATCAGTCGAATTTTTTGTAAGCCTGTGCTTTGGCTCCACAGATAGGACAGGAATCTGGTGCGGTACCTTCATGAATATGGCCACATACTGTACAGAGATAGTAAGGGAAGGATTCTTTATTTTCTAAGTTATCAAGAGCTTTTTTATATAATTTAGCATGTACTTTTTCAGCCTCGTTGGCTAGTGTAAAAGAACGTATAGCAGCTGTTGTATTTCCTTCAGCTTTTGCTTCTTCAATAAATTGAGGATACATTTCACTAAATTCATAAGTTTCGCCTGCAATTGCTGCTTCTAAATTATCAGCAGTGGTTTTAATCTTACCAAGAGTCTTTAAGTGAGCATGCGCATGGATTGTTTCTGCTTCAGCAGTAGCACGAAATAATTTCGCTACTTGTGGATATCCGTCAGCTTCCGCTTTTTTTGCAAAAGCCATATACTTCATATTTGCTTGTGATTCACCGGCAAAGCCATCGCTTAAGTTCTTTTCTGTTTTCATTAAAAATACCTCCAAAATTTTATTTATTATCTATTAGTTATTATTATCCATTAGCGCTTTTTTGTCAAGTAAAATTTTCCCATTAATAGTAATATGCTTTAAATCCTTGATAAATATACTTAAATTTTGTATAAAGAGGGTGATCGCTTGCATTGCGAAAAGAAGGCTGTAATTCAGCATCAGAAAGGACTTCATATTCGTGTGGCAGCTATGATCGTACAAAAATCACATGAGCTGAGCAGTAAGTACCAAGCCACAATATTTTTTCGGTATAAGCAACAAGAAAAGATTGTAGCCAACAGTTTTATGTTGCTTTGTTCTCTGAAGATAAAAGCGGGAGATGAGGTATGGGTTATAAGTAGCGGAGAACAGGCTGAGTCTGTGGTTAAAGAGATGGTAGATTTTTTAGAAAGTGATTTTCATTTGGATAATGCTTTGATCATTAATGAAGTGGATAAGCTGCTTCAAGATAATACTTTCACAGCCGAACAAATTTTTAATAGTATGGCTAACGGATTAATGGTGAGTGATGAACAGGATTTAGTGACTATTTTTAATCCTGCTGCGGAGAAGATTCTCGGTATTCCGGCTTGTGCCGTAGTGGGTAAAAAAGTATATGATGTAATCCCCAATTCGCGGTTACATTTTGTCAATAAGACCGGAATTCCTGAATTAGGTTATAGGCAGCTTATTGGTGCTTCGAGTACTATTACGAATCGAACACCGATTCTAATTGATGGTCAGGTCAAGGGTGCCGTAGCTATTTTTGAAGATATTTCTGCATTGGAAAAGGTCACTTGGGAGTTACAAGAAATTAAAGAGTTACAAGAGCGGCTCCAGTTAATTTTGGCGTCAGTACAGGATGGAATTTGTGTAGTAAATAAGGACGGGATCATTACCTATGTAAATCCAGCTTATATGCGTATCGTCAATCAACAGTATGAACAATTGGTCGGACAAAATGTACAAGAAATTTCTCCTCAGGGAGCAAGGTCTACTGTACTTTTCTCTGGCAAGCAGGTATTGGGTAATATTAGTAAGAAGGCTAATGGAGTAGCAGTGGTTGCAAATGTTAATCCTATCATTGTGGATGGGGAACTGACCGGTGTTGTATCAGTAGTAAAAGATATTACAGAAGTGCAGGGCTTGATGGAAAAATTAAATCATATTTCTGCTAAAGCGGAGTATTTAGAACAGGAATTGTGGCGGACCAAGAAACCAAACCGGGCGTTTGAGCATTTCGTCGGGCGAAGCGGTAAAGTTCTAGATGCATTAACCATGGCGACCAAAGCTGCAAAAGGCTTCTCGAATGTGCTAATTCGCGGCGAGAGTGGTACTGGCAAGGAGTTAGTGGCAGAAGGTATTCATTATGCCAGTGCACAAGCTGTGGGCCCTTTTATTCGCGTTAATTGTGGTGCTATCCCTGCTAATCTTTTGGAAAGTGAGCTTTTTGGTCATGAAAAGGGAGCTTTTACTGGTGCTGTACGCAGAAAGTTAGGAAAGTTTGAACTGGCCGATAATGGTACAATCTTTTTAGATGAAATAGGTGAGATGGAAAAAAATATGCAGGTGAAGTTGCTGCGTGTGTTACAAAAGAAAGAATTTGAACGTGTAGGGGGGGAGACTACAATTAAGGTGAATGTGCGAATTATTGCTGCCACTAATCGCAATTTAGAAAACATGGTAGTAATTGGAGAATTTCGCGAAGATTTATATTATCGTTTGAATGTAATTCCCTTATTGCTGCCACCGCTAAGAGAACGTAAGGAAGATATCCCTATTTTGGTGGAGCATTTCCTTGCTAAGATAAGCCGTGATTTGACTAAACCGATAAAAGGTATAAAAAATGACGCTTTGGCTATACTGATGCAATATAAGTGGCCAGGGAACGTACGTGAATTAGAAAATATTATTGAGAGAGTTGTTACATTGACGGAAGGAAACTTAATTGGTGCAGAACATCTGCCAAGTTATCTTAAGGAAGAATTGCTGCTGGAAAATAGAGCGGGTAATAGTTTGCTTATTGGCGATACCGTATTGCCTTGGGAGGAGTATGAGAAGAGAATTATTAAGCTGGCTTTAGATACATATAATAGTTTTAATGGCGCTGGCAAAGCATTAGGCTTAACCCATAAAACGGTAGCAGCAAAGGCCAGAAAACATGGCATACTAAAAAAAGTGACTTGGTAAAAAAGAGATATAATGAGTAAAAAGTACCAATTATCTGGTTTTAATTGATACTTTTTACCAAGTTATATTTTTATGAATAAATGATTTATAATTATCAAAAATGTTTATTTAGCTAAATGAAGAGTTTAATTGAGGCATGGCCTTCTATTTGACAAATTTCTTTTGGTTGGCATGATAATTGCTTGTATAATATATATAAGCATAAAGAGCATATATATATTATGTGTATATGTAGCTTATGATCTGCTAAAAATGGGATATAAAATAACGAAGGAGAGTAGTAAAAATGAAAAAAGTTATTAATGTACCAGAACAGGTCGTAGAGGAAATGTTGCAAGGAATGGTATTGGCACACCCACAATATATAAAAAGGATAGAAGGATTCGATGTGCTGGTAAGAGCTAATAAACCGGAGCAGGGTAAGGTTGCTTTAGTAAGCGGTGGCGGCAGCGGTCATGAGCCTTCTCATGCTGGTTTTGTAGGTCGTGGCATGCTGGATGGAGCAGTGGCAGGCGCTGTGTTTACTTCACCAACGCCAGACCAGGTATATGAAGCAATAAAAGCAGTGGATAATGGCAAGGGAGTACTTTTAATCATAAAAAATTATAGCGGTGACGTTATGAATTTTGAAATGGCAATTGAATTGGCTACTGCTGATGGTATTACTGTGGATAAAGTAATTGTCAATGATGATGTGGCAGTTGAAAATAGTACTTGGACTATTGGAAGGCGAGGTATCGCAGGCACCGTACTCGTGCATAAGATCACCGGAGCTAAAGCAGAAACGGGGGCAGATTTGCCTGAAGTGAAAAGAATTGCAGAAAAGGTTATCAATAATGTTCGATCAATGGGAATGGCACTTGAGCCTTGTACCGTACCGGCAGCTGGTAAGCCTAGCTTTGTGTTAGCTGAGAATGAAATTGAAATTGGTATGGGGATTCACGGTGAACCAGGTACGCATCGTGAAGTTTTACGATCTGCTGATGAAATAACAGATCATCTGGTTGATAAAATTTTAGCTGACATGCCATTAGTTAATGGAGAAGAAGTGGCACTATTAGTCAACGGGCTGGGGGCTACTCCACTGATGGAGCTGTATATAGTGAATCGTAAAGTGGCTGCCATTTTAAAGGGAAAAGGTGTACAAATCGCTAAGACATACGTTGGAAATTACATGACATCTTTAGAGATGGCTGGTTTTTCCATTAGTATATTAAAACTTGATAATGAATTAAAAGAATTGTTATTTGCTGCTGCAGATACACCAGCTTTGGTTCAGTTTTAAAGGGGGATTTATTTCTATGGGGACATACATATACAATATTATAGCTGCAGTGGGAGAGGCAATCGTTAAGAATCGGCAAATGTTAACAGATTTAGATGCCGCCATAGGTGATGGTGATCATGGCATTAACATGGCAAGAGGCTTTGAAGCTGTAAATAGTAAGATGCAGGCAATGGAGACAGAGACTGATATTGGCAAGGTTATGAAAACGGTGGGTATGACTCTCATTTCCAGCGTGGGAGGTGCTGCAGGTCCATTATATGGTACTGCATTTCTGCGCGCAGCTGGTCCAAGTCAAGGAAAAACTCAACTTGAGATTGAGACTGTTGCTTTGATGCTGGAAGCAGCTATTACGGGGATAAAAGAAAGAGGAAAAGCTACTCGTGGTGAGAAAACGATGCTTGATGCCTTAGAACCAGCCTATGATGCCTTTGTGGAGGGTGTTAAGGATAAGAAATCGGTAACAGCGTGTTTGGAAGTGGCGTGCGAAGCTGCTAGGCAGGGTGTGGAGTATACAAAGACGATTGTTGCAACCAAAGGAAGAGCAAGTTATCTAGGTGAACGTAGTCGCGGACATCAAGATCCTGGGGCTACATCTTCTTATATTATGTTGCAAGCATTGCTAGAATATCTTCGTCGCGGATAAACAGGAGGTTTCACAGGATATGGTTGGAGTTGTTATTGTTTCACATAGCCAAAAGGTCGCAGAAGGTATACGAGAAATGGCACTGCAAATGGCAGCAACTCAGCAGCAGGTGATTGCTGCTGGGGGAATGGCCGATGGTGGCATTGGTACAGATGCAGTTAAAGTGAGTGAAGCTATTATTGCAGCTGATACAGGTGATGGTGTCGTAATCCTGGTGGATTTAGGCAGTGCAGTACTTAGTACCGAAACTGCTTTTGAATTTTTGGATGATGAACTGCGTGCGAAGGTAAAGATCGCTGATGCCCCTATCTTAGAAGGGGCAATCAGCGCTGTCGTGGAAGCATCTTTAGGCAGTCCTTTGGCTGCTGTAGTAGCAACGGCAGAAGGTGCACGAACGTTGAATAAGTGTTAAGGATATGATAGTATGATTGAAATACAAATAACAATTACAAATCCCAGCGGGCTGCATGCTAGGCCGGCGGCTCAGTTTGTGCAAAAGGCAGCTAGTTTTAAGTGTAAAGTCAAAATTGCTGCGAATGGTAAAGTGGTTGATGGGAAAAGCATTTTGGCAGTTATGGGAATGGGTTTGAAACAACATACCCTCGTTACGATTATTACTGAGGGTGAAGAGGAAGCTGAATGCAGCAAAGCATTAGAAGATATGATTAAAAGTAACTTTGGAGAACACTAAAAGCAAGTGAATTGATTTTCTGGTGAATTTTAACTTATAGAAAATATAGTCGTTCTTATTTAAAAGAAAGAGTCTTATCTGAGCTCATAAAAAAATCCGTTACAACATGCATTTGATGCAAGTTGTAACGGATTTTTTTATGAATTATTTAGTGCGAGATAAAAATTTAAAAACTTTAGCACCTGTATCCCGGACACGTCGTATAGGAGTACTAGTGACTTTAATTTTTGGTTTCATATCACTAACTGAGCCAAAATCGCCACGTTTTATGTTCGTGATTTTAATTTTTTCTGGTCTCAAAAAACGTTTTAATACTTTGGGAGCCTGGTCCGGCAGACTATTGTCGCTACTGTTGAATACATCTATGGCAGCATATCCTTTTTCAGGATAGGTGTGTACGTTCATATGACCTTCCGCCAATAATGCGAGAGCTGTCAGTCCCTGTGGTTCAAATTTATGATAGGTGAAACTAAGTAGTGTCATATTGGATTCTGTAATAGCTGCCAGCATAGCTTCTTTGAGAAATTCAATAGTATTAAGACTTTCAAAACTGCATCCATACATATCAATGGTAAGGTGCCTGCTGATTATTCCCATTATCATAGATTGATTGCCCCTTTATAAATAATGATTAAGACAAAATTTTTCTATATAAGTCTAAAAAATAGCTTTTTAGCTTATAAGATAGTATCATTACGCCACTTTAGTATATGTATTGTCTAGCTTTTCATTATAAATTGATTAGCTAAGATTGTAAAGTATATTTTTGCATAAAAAGACAGAAAATACTGGATATTAGTTTTACTAAAAATAAGAGAAGGTTTATGCAGGAATATGTAAATTCAATAGTGAATTTTCTCAGAGATAATATTAACGAGGGAGTGAATCATTCATTATGAGTACAAAATTAACAACATTGCTAAATATAAAATATCCTATTTTGCAGGGTGGTATGGCGTGGGTATCGGATGGAAAGCTAGCAGCAGCAGTTTCTGAGGCGGGTGGTGCTGGTATTATTGCTTCAGGGGGGCGGAACGCTCAGTGGGTTGGCGAACAAATTCGTATTGCAAAATCTTTAACCAATAAACCTTTTGGTGTAAATGTGCAGCTTATGGCAATTGATAAAGAAGAAATTATGGATGTAATCTGCCAAGAAAAAGTAACATTTGTTACGCTTGGTGCTGGAAATCCTATTCCCTTCTTTCCGCAATTAGATCAAGCTGGTATTAAAAAGATTCCAGTAGTACCAAATGTCAAATTGGCAAAACGGGTACAGGAAAAGGGTGCAGATGCCATTGTTATTGAGGGAATAGAAGCGGGAGGACATATTGGAGTATTGACTACGATGGCTTTAATGACACAAGTCATTCCAGCTGTTACTATCCCTGTGGTTGCCGCCGGCGGCTTTGCTGATGGACGAGGTTTGGTAGCCGCGCTTTCCATGGGAGCATCAGGAATTCAGATGGGAACCCGTTTCTTACTGGCAGAAGAATGTGCTGTTCACGTCAATGTGAAACAAAAATTGATTGCTGCAACTGATATTGATAGTGTTGTGACAGGGCTGCTTTCCGGGCATGCAGTTCGTGGGGTTAAAAATAAGTTTACAGAACGCTTTTTAGAATTAGAACGTCAACATGTCTCAGAAGATGAGCTTGCAGCTTTAGCAACGGGTACAAACCGTTTGGCTGCTATTGAGGGAGATGTAGAAAATGGTATGGTGCAGGCAGGGCAAAGCCTTTTGCCATTAACTAAGATCGAACCTGCCAAAGATATTATTGAGCACATTATTGAGGAAGCTAGACTAATTTTAGCTGCATTAACAAAAGCACCTAATTTATTATAGAAAATAAGCTGGGAGATTTAGGAGGAAATAGTATGATGAATAATGTTGAAATAGCAAAGGGCGTGTATTCTGTTGGTGCAGTCGACTGGACTATACGGGATTTTCATGGATATGAAACACCAAGAGGACTTACCTATAATGCATATTTAATTGTAGATGAAAAAATATGTTTGATTGATACTGTCAAAGCTCCTTTTGCATCAGAATTATTAGAACGCATCAGTCAGATTGTTGATCCAAGTAAAATTGATTATATTGTTTGTAATCACACGGAGCCTGACCATGCCAGTGCTTTACCGATTGTTATGGAAAAAGCACCTCAGGCTAAAGTAGTATTGACAAGCCAGGGGAAAGATTCGATCATCAAGCATTACCAAAAAGAATATGATTTTCAGGTTGTAAAAGAAGGGGATGTGCTGGATCTAGGTCGCAACAAACTGCAATTTATTACTATTCCTATGCTGCATTGGCCAGATTCTATGGCAAGCTATCTAACTGGGGAGGAAATCCTGTTTTCCAATGATGCGTTTGGCCAGCATATTTCTACGACAAAAAGATTTGATGATGAAAATGAAATTCATGATATTATGCAAGAGGCGGCTAAATATTTTGCTAACATCTTGATGCCATATCATCGCTTGGTTGGTAAGGCATTAACCAAGGCAGAAACCGTGAGTATAAAATTGATTGCACCTAGCCATGGTGTAATTTGGCGCTCGCATATTGCAGATATTTTGAAAAAGTATGAGCAATGGGGTAATGCCTATCATGATGATACGATAGTTATCGTATATGATACGATGTGGGGCGCGACAGAAAATATGGCTCGCCGTATCTTAGAAGGTGTTGCGGCAGCAGGATCGAAAGGAAAGCTGCATAGGTTAAAGACATCATCAATGAGTGATATTATGAATGATATATTGGAAGCAGGCGGGGTAATTCTTGGCTCTTCTACCCAGCATAATACTGTATTAGCTACCATGGGAGGTTTTTTAAGCTACATCCAGGGGTTAAAGCCTGTTAATAAATTAGGCGCTGCTTTTAGTGCTCATGGCTGGGTTGGCGGTGCGATAAAAACGATGGAAGATTCTTTAAAGAATGCTGGTATAGCTGTTGAAGAATCAGGCTTAGCCTTAAAATGGACGGCTGATAAAGAAGAACAGGCAAAATGTTTTAATTTTGGTTTAGAATTTGCGAAAAAAGTTCAAGCGAATAAAAAATAGTAATATATAGATTATCTGGGAGAAAGAGGGCGAAATGCTCTCTTTTTTTATGATAAAAAGCACAATGGCAATAAAATTTAAAGTTTGTGGGAAAAATGATGAAGCACGAAGGCGGCGAAGACATATGAAGAATATGTCTTCGCTGCCTTCGTGCTTCAAAATGTTATATTTTTTAAAGGATGCATCAGCGTTTTTCTTGTACGGGCATAGATTAACCTTTTTTGGTGAAATACTATAAAAAAAGGAAAGAGGCATGTTACTATGTTTACTTGGCATCATGGGTTTTGGCTATATTTTTTTACACGTCGTCATCCTCGCGTTTGGCAATTCGTAGCAGGATCCATGCTGCCGGATTACATTTATGTAGTAACGGTAATTATCATGTTGCTGCGCAGCCAAGTTTCGTGGAGTGATTTACTACATATGAATCCAACAATTATGATGTCTTTACTGCCCATGTATCCATGGGCAGTAAAGATTGATCTTATTGGTCACTCAATTGTCGTTTGGGCTTTTGCATTCATTTTAACTTTATTGCCAGCTATGAAGGGATTACGGGCTTTTGTTATCGGATGGGGTACTCATTTGTTAATCGACAGTTTAACCCATGCCGCTTATGCAAATTATCTTTTCTATCCTATTTCTCTAATTAGCGTCCACAGCCCAGTATCCTATTGGGAACCCCAGTTTTTTGCCAATGAATTTAAATGGGCAAATCGAATAGGGATGATTATGGCAGTACTTTATATGTCATATGAATGGTGGAAGAGGAAAAATAAATGAAATAAATATTTTCTTAACAAAATAGTTGCAAAAAGTCAAAAAGTCAAATATGATATAGTAAAGGTCAAATAAGATAGAATGGTAGGTGAGACCATGGGCAATTTGGCAGATATTATTGAAAAACTCATTCTTCATAAATTGGCGAATGAGTGCGAAGATATTATAGTATTAAAACGCAATGAAATGGCAGAAGAAATTGAGTGCGCCCCGTCTCAGATCAGCTATGTACTAAGCACTCGATTTACCATGGAACGAGGCTTTATTGTAGAGTCTAAACGTGGCTCAGGTGGATTTGTTCGTATTGAACGTATTCCTGTACACAATTTAATTTATGAAGATGCAGCAGAGAAAATTACGGAAGATACCATGTTTTCTGGAGCGGTAGATATTGTAAAGAGTCTTGCCGCTCAAGGAATGTTGACCGGTCGAGAATCCGGTTTGATATTACACTTTTTTGACATTATATATGAACACATAGCACCAGAAGAACGATCAACGTTACTACGTTCTATGCTGCTAAAGTTATCAGAGTTAACATAAGGAGGTTTGCATGATGTTGTGTGATGATTGCAAAAAACGTACAGCTTGTATGCATATTACCAAAATAGTAAATAATCAAAAGACGGAAAAAAATCTTTGTGCAGAATGTGCAAAAGCAGCTGGTGAAATTAATTTAACTTTTGATACTCAGTTTTATGTTCACGATTTTTTAAAAGGTATTTTCAATCATGGGATTTTTGTCGATCCTCAAGTATTGAGAAGTAAAGAAAGCTGCCCAGAATGTGGCATGACCTATGATGATTTTAATCGTAAAGGAAAAGTAGGCTGCTGTGCTTGCTATACGGTTTTTGGCGGACAATTTGAGCCTTTATTAAAAAGAATTCATGGTTCTAGCTGTCACACAGGAAAAATACCAAAGCGCAGTGGCGGCACACTCAAGATTAGACAGCAAATAAAAAAAATGCGTCAGCAATTAGAACAATATGTTTTGAATGAAGAATACGAAAAAGCCGTCATCTTGCGAGATGAAATCAAAAACTTAGAAAAAGAAATTGGACTAAGTGGCAAGGGGGAATAACAAATGACAATCGAGAATTTGCTCGATCAACCGTTTGTATACTGGATGAGCAGCGGCGCGCAAGATGGTGATATCGTACTTGCCAGCCGCATTCGTTTAGCACGTAATCTGGAAGGTATACCATTTCCGCAGAGGGCCAATGGGGAGCAACTATCGCAAGTCGTATCGCAGCTCAAGAATTCTTTGTGTGACTTGAATTTATGTGATTTAGATAGTAATGGTCAACCTGAATATATGTTTATTGATTTAGAGAAACTGCCTTTATTAGAACGATTAGTGCTGGTTGAAAAACATATTATAAGCCCTGACCATGCACGTGAGGCGGGAAATCGGGCTCTTATTGTAAAACATGATACTACAGTAAGTATTATGGTCAATGAAGAAGATCATTTGCGTATACAATGCCTGATGCCTGGACTGAACTTGGCGGAAGCCTTTACTTGTGCCAATCAAGTAGATGATATTATTGAAAGTAAGCATACTCTTGCCTTCAACGAAGAGCTGGGCTATCTGACTTCCTGTCCTACCAATTTAGGTACAGGACTTAGAGCCTCTGTTATGGTTCATTTACCTGCCTTGGTGCTTACCGGACAGATCAATCGCATCGTGAATGCCGTAACCCAGCTTGGCTTAACAGTGAGAGGTCTATATGGCGAAGGTACAGAAGCGGTTGGTAATATTTTTCAAATATCCAATCAGTTGACCCTGGGTTTTACAGAACAGGAGATTATTGATAACTTATATAGTGTAGTCAAACAGGTAGTTGATCATGAACGTACAGCGCGAGGTGGCTTGTATGCTGAAACTACAGATATGCTGGTCGATAAGGTATGGCGTTCTTATGGTATTTTAAAGTATGCTCGTAGTATATCAGGACAGGAAGCCTTGTCGCTGCTGAGTGATGTACGAATGGGGTATGAACTGGGAATTATTAATGAAGTTTCAGATTGTAATTTTAATGAGCTTATGGTGGTTACGAGACCAAATTTCTTGCAAAAAATGAGTGCTCGTCCCGAATTAAGTGACAATGAACGTAAGAGTCTGAGAGCACAAATCATTCGAGAACAATTTACGCAGGAGGGGAATTAAATGTTAGGACGTTTTACTGAAAGAGCTCAAAAAGCCTTATATTTTGCTCAGCAGGAGGCTACAGGATTAGGACATGATTATATCGGTACAGAACATCTTTTACTGGGATTATTACATGAAACGGAAGGTGTGGCAGCGAAAGGATTATTAGCTGTAAATATTACAATTGAAACAATCCGGTCTGAGGTAGAAAAGCTAGTTGGTCGCGGTGACGTTAACAATTCTCAAATTTCCTATACGCCGCGGGCAAAAAGGTGCATTGAACTAGCCATTAATGTAGCAGCAGATTTAGGTCACAATTATGTAGGAACAGAGCACTTATTGCTGGGACTTCTTCAAGAGGGAGAAGGTTTAGCTGCTCAAATCCTAGATGGACTTGATGTTGATGTTAATGTATTGAGTCAGAAAGTAACTGAACTTTTGAGTGGGTTTACTTTATCAGGGCAAGGGGCTCAGCAGCAGCAAGGAGGAGGCAAACAGGCTAATACCAATACTCCTACATTAGAGGAATTTGGCCGTGATCTTAATAAGTTGGCCCGGGAGGGTAAAATTGATCCAGTGATTGGCCGGAGTACAGAAATTGAACGTGTACTGCAAGTTCTAAGCCGCCGTACTAAAAATAATCCTGTGTTGATTGGTGAACCTGGTGTAGGGAAGACTGCAATTGCTGAAGGCTTAGCCCAGCGCATTGTGCAGAATAATGTTCCTGAGATCTTAGGTGTAAAACGGATTGTTTCTTTAAATATGGCTTCTTTGGTCGCAGGTTCCAAATACCGCGGCGATTTTGAAGAACGCTTGAAAAAGGTTATGGAAGAAGTCAAGCAGGATGGTAATGTTATTTTGTTTATTGACGAGCTGCATACCTTGATTGGGGCAGGTGCTGCAGAAGGGGCGATCGATGCTGCTAATATATTAAAACCTGTTTTGGCTCGGGGTGAAATACAAGTGATTGGTGCCACAACTCTTAATGAATACAAAAAATATATTGAAAAGGATGCCGCACTGGAACGACGCTTTCAGCCAATTACCGTAAATGAACCATCTGTAGAAGATGCAATTACTATTTTGCAGGGTATTCGTGATAAATATGAAGCTTTTCATCGCATTAGTATCACAGATGAAGCTATTGAAGCAGCAGTCAATTTGTCCCATCGTTATATTTCTGATCGTTTTCTGCCGGATAAGGCGATTGATTTAATGGATGAAGCGGCAGCCAGGGTACGACTTAAAACCTTTTCATCTCCATCCAATGTAAAAGAGCTGGAAAAAGCATTAAAACAGGTGCAAACCGAAAAAGAAGCAGCGATTGCTGTACAGGAGTATGAGCAAGCGGCTCGCCTCAGGGATGAAGAAAAAAAGATAAAAGAAGAGTTGGAAAGTAAGCATAAAGAATGGAAGCATCAAGGTAGTGAGCAGCTTGTCGTTACAGGTGAAGAGATTGCCCATATTGTAGCTGTATGGACAGGCATTCCTGTTAGGAAATTGGCACAAGAAGAAGCAGAACGCTTGTTAAATCTCGAAGAAGAACTGCATAAAAGGGTTATTGGTCAAGAGGATGCAGTTAAGTCAGTTGCCAGAGCAGTACGGCGAGCCAGGGCTGGACTGAAAGATCCTAAACGTCCGATTGGGTCATTTATCTTCTTGGGGCCAACAGGTGTAGGTAAGACAGAGTTAGCGAAAGCTTTGGCTGCCACGTTGTTTGATGATGAGAATTCTATGATTCGCTTAGATATGTCTGAATACATGGAGAAACATACGGTATCTCGCTTGATTGGCGCTCCTCCAGGCTATATAGGTTTTGATGAAGGCGGACAATTAACAGATGCAGTAAGGCGTAAACCATATGCGGTTATTTTGTTAGATGAAATAGAAAAGGCGCATTATGATGTTTTCAATATTTTACTGCAAGTATTAGAAGATGGCAGACTGACTGATAGCCAAGGGCGCAAGGTGGATTTTAAAAATACGGTTATTATTATGACCTCTAATGTTGGCGCAAAACATTTGCGCAGAGATAATACTATGTTGGGATTTTTAGCAGATGATAAAGTGAATAATGAAGCAGAGAATGCTAAAAATAGAGTTATGGAGGAAGTAAAACGTACTTTTCGTCCGGAATTTATCAATCGAGTAGATGAATTAATTGTATTTAGTAGTCTGAATGATAAAGAACTTACTAGTATTGTCGATATTATGCTGGAAGATGTAAATAAGCGTTTACTGGAAAATAATCTTACCTTAGAATGCAGTGATAAGGCCAAAGCAGAACTTGTGAAAGAGGGACGGGACTATGCATATGGTGCTCGCCCGCTAAGAAGAGCGATTCAAAAATTAGTAGAAGATGAAATTGCTGAGTTAATGCTGCGCCGCCAAGTGGTTAAGGGTGATACAGTTTTGATTGATACAGATGCGCAGGGAAAGGTTATGTTGGCTAAAAAACAATAGTATCTTATGTCAATTGATGCAGGAAAATAAAAGAAATAAAGCGAAGAGCACTTTATAAAAGCAAAATATATACTTGCATTTTATGAAGTGCTCTTTCTTGTAATAGTAGAAATTTATAAGCATTAATATGAACCATTCTTTAAGGATGCAAAATATCTTTCTTAGTTTTTTGGCAAGTAGTTGGGAAGGGGTATAAAGTATTGTCTAAGGTTAAAATTCATTATGTATGTCAAGAGTGCGGTACTGATTCACCAAAATGGCTGGGACGGTGCCCAGGCTGCGAAGCTTGGAACAGCATGGTAGAAGAAGCATTTAATAAAACAGAAGGCAAGAATCGTTACAGTTCTGGACCGGGGGTTAAGCCGCGTCCTATTACCCAGGTGGACAACTTTCCAGTGCCTAGGCTGGCAACAGGTGTGGGAGAATTTGATCGCGTATTGGGCGGTGGCATTGTACCAGGCGCTCTTATCCTGATTGGCGGTGATCCTGGCATCGGTAAATCAACGATGCTGTTGCAAGTGGCTTGCAGTGTGAGCCAAACTTATGGTGCTGTATTGTATGTTTCAGGGGAAGAATCGGCAGGGCAGACCAAAATGCGTGCGGAGCGTCTTAATAAGCTGAGCGATAAATTGTTAATCATGACAGAAACCAACCTGGATGAAATTGCCGTGGCTGCTAATCAGCTTAAACCTGCATTGATGATTATTGACTCCATTCAAACAATGTATAGCCCGGAGATTCCATCGGCTCCTGGCAGTGTCGGGCAGGTACGTGAATCGACAGGTAAATTATTACGTTTGGCGAAGGAAAGCGGCATTCCTATTGCTATTATTGGACATGTAACAAAAGAAGGAAATATTGCTGGTCCTCGAATTTTAGAGCATATGGTTGATGTTGTACTATATTTTGAAGGTGAGAAAACTTATGCTTTTCGGGTGCTTCGTGCTATTAAAAATCGTTTTGGTTCGACCCATGAGAGCGGAATTTTCTCTATGGAGGAAGATGGTCTGATGGAAGTAAAAAATCCTTCAGGGTTGTTATTATCCGAAAGGCCAGAAAGTGCTCCTGGATCTGTGGTACTAGCTTGTCTGGAGGGAGTCAGACCTTTATTAATAGAAATCCAAGCCTTAGTCAGTACAACTTGCTTTGGTATGCCTAGACGCATGGCTGTGGGGTTTGACTATAACCGGCTTATTTTGCTGATGGCAGTCCTAGAGAAGCGTGTGGGTTTAATGTTAGCCAACCAAGATGCATATGTGAATGCTGTCGGTGGTATTAAAATAACGGAACCGGCAGCTGATTTGGCTGTTATACTAGCTGTTGCTTCCAGCTTTCGTAATGTGTCTCTTGATGCACAAACAGTGGTTATGGGAGAAGTAGGGCTAACTGGTGAGGTGCGTATGGTGTCAAGAGTGGATATACGTATTAGTGAAGCTGCTACCATGGGTTTTAAACGGTTTGTCATTCCTGCGGGTAACTTGACGGGACTTAAAATAAAACAGCAAGGACTTAAAATAGTAGGTGTTAGTAATGTATTAGAAGCTATGGAGGCGGTATTTATATGACAAAAGGCCGGCAAGATAAATTATGGGATGCAAAATTTATCAAAACAATTAAAAAATTAGTTCCCGGTACGCCTTTGCGAGAAGGTTTGGAGAATATTTTACGGGCAAAAATGGGTGTATTAGTATTAGTAGGTAATAATCAGCCTTTACTGGATGTGGTGGATGGTGGTTTTGCCCTAAATTGTGAATATACTCCTGCTGGCTTTTATGAATTGGGAAAAATGGATGGAGCTTTGATTCTGTCTTCTGATCTTAAACATATTGTATATGCCAATGCACAATTAGTGCCTGATTCTAAGATCCCGACAACAGAGACTGGTACAAGACATCGTACAGCAGAACGGGTTGCCAAACAGACAGGAGGTTTGGTGATTGCTATTTCACAAAGGCGAAATTTAATTACAATGTATCTTGGTAATTTACGATACACTCTTAAAGATATTACGGTAAGTTTAAGTCGGGCAAATCAAGCGTTACAAACTTTAGAAAAGTATCGTAAAGTATTAGTAAGGAGTCTGACGAATTTAAGTGCCTTAGAATTCGAAGATTTTGTAACTTTGTTAGACGTAGCTGAGATTGTCATTCGTGTTGAGCAAGTGAATCGTATTGCTGGAGAAGTGGAACGACATGTAATTGAATTAGGCAGTGAAGGCCGCTTGGTAAGTATGCAAATGGAAGAGTTAATGTCTGAGCAGGATGATATGGAACTATTGCTTAAGGATTATTGCTTTAATAATTGTCAGGATATGCTAAACATTCGCGAGCAATTGGCTGCACTACCGGAAGAAGGTTTAGAACCCTATGCTATATGTCGTATTTTGGGTTATGGAACTACGCCTAATACGTTAGATATACCTGTAGTACCTCGTGGTTATAGAGTTTTACGGAGAATTCCTCGATTGCCAATGGCTATTGTAGAAAATTTGGTGGCCCATTTTAAAACTCTGCACTGTATTTATAATGCTACAATTGCTGAACTTGATGATGTAGAAGGAATTGGTGAAGTCAGAGCTAAGACAATAAAAGACGGTCTAAAGAGAGTGCGTGAGCAGGCTCTGCTAGATCGTCATGAGTAAATTCCTAAAAGGTACATAGTATTAGCTATTATTTTACTTTTTTTTATATTTATCTAAATTTACGTCTTCGACAAACCGGGCATAAGCGCGGTTTTCTTCTATTTTTACGACCTTATAAAGTTTATTTTCTTCCGTAAGTATTTCATCTCCAATGTTTACCACTAAAGGTACATACATTAAACTGCGACCATCTGCTTCATCCAGAATAAAATAATAGTCATAGGCTTTTTGCGATTCAGGCGCTGGTTTTTGCTGGATGGAAAATATATTAAGAGGTAATAAGTGTAAAAAACTGAAGATAAGTATACTACAAACCAGTATAACTGCTGCCATTAATTTGAAGCGGCGTGTGATTACCATGATAACAACTCCTTGGAGAAGTATGATTAATCGTTTCTTTTTTTTCGTGGACCGAGGAAATTCGTAAACTCATATTTATAGAACTTGTAGAGTTTGTTTTTGGCTTCTTGCCAATTGCCTGTACTTAGGTAGAGATAAGCAAGGACACTAATGAATAAGGTACCAATAATGGCAAAGATATCATAGGTATAGGTATTATTTACAGTAGTGTCTGGGCTGGCAGTGTCACCAGCAGCAGAAGGAGTATCAACTGGCATGGGAGACGTTGTTTCAGGCGCAGCAGCTGTGAGGGGATTTGGTGCAATGATAGAGGGAATGATATCAGCAAATAATGCAGCGCTGCGTTCGGCAGCCTCCCGGGTATTATACTGCGTGCCCATTTCGACTAACATGGCACGGGGATTTAAATCTTGGTTGTAATTGCCATGTGCTATGAAAATGCCTCGTATTAGCCCTCGATAGGTTGCATCAGCATTTGTTTTAATCGTTTTTGCAAATTTTAAAGTAGTGGCATGGTTCTGATTTTGACGGCCTACTACTAACAAAATTCTAGCGACATCTTGTCCATTTATTGTTGTCTGATAAGATGCAAGAGGACCACTGTCCCGATGAAGGTCAAATAATGCCGCTGGCTGGCTTTTTAGCAACTCCATGAAGGTGCGTCTGGATCGCTGGTAGGCGTTAGCGTCATGAGGATCATGCAGTGTTTTGCTGTGAATGGTTTGATAACCTAGTTCCTTGAGGCGATTACTGAAACTATCACCTACTAGCATAATACTGCCATTGCCAGGCGTGGTTGCACTTGCATCACTGGGAATATAGGATTCATCTGTATGGGAGTGGTAGATGGCGATTAGCGGCTGTGGGGCTGCTGGTGCCCCTTGGACGGTGATAGATTCCGTTGCCTGGGAAGAGCTTGGCTCAGTATTTATAAAGCGAGCCTTAGCTAATGTGCCTTCTACAAACACTATTTCATACAGTTTATTATCTTCACTAATATATTTGTCGCCAATATGGAGTGCAAACCCTAGCTGTGAAATAATAGTATTATTGTCATCGACTATAGTACTATAGCCTGACTCTAATTCATCACTATCCAAAGAAATAGCTGAAGCGGTATAAGGAAAAACAGTAAAAAAGAGTAATACTGTGGAAATTATTACTAGGCAGGATGACATGAAATTACCTCGCTATTTAAATGATTCCCCATAATGAATAATACAAATTGATATAATGGTATCATGTCCTTATGCTAAGTCCTTTATGTAGTAATCAGACTAAATTTTAAGGGGGCATCTTCAGTTCCACTAATAAATTTAATCTTGAAATAAAAATAAGACTTGGTTTGTGCCAAGTCTTTAGTTTTGATGGAGGTCTTAGTCTGTCTTTTTTAGAATTTTAAGGTATACACTTTAAGATTCTATAAAAAAACGCAACCTCGAAAGTCGCGTTTTACTATAAAATTAGATTCTCCTTGAAAAATCCCTTTAAGGCAGGAGTATTAGGATAGATGAAAAAATCCCAATGTTGTAACCATGTCACATTCTCTTCGCATCACTTCATTGAGGCTAATGCCTGACAGGTTGCAAAGTGCAGCTAGATAAAACAAGCTATGTCCTAGTTCTTTAGTTAGTACTTCTTTACATTGCTCGCAAGGTTCACCTGACAAATGAGAAGACATGAATTGCTTCAAGTTACTATATTCAATATCAGCAGGTGCTTGCTGGCGGGTAGCATTTACTGTTACGCAACCGCATTCAGTAACTGTTTTGGCAAAAGCACGATTCACTCGAGCGCTTGCTTCTTGGTATTTGGTCATAATATCAAGGATACTGCGGTGACGAATTAGATAATCATCTACAGCGGATTGGAAATCAGAACATTTTTCATCCATTACGAAACACCTCACTTTGATGTTTATTATATAAATTTCAATCTATGATTGTCAATATTTGAGTTACAATGAAATAGAATTTTAAACAAATCCTAATGATTCATCAAATTAAATAAGTATTTTCATAATATTCTTAATAGCTAAAATTAGGCATATAGCTAGAGAAATTGGGTTTTACCTTCCTAATAGACTCATTAGTATGCTAAAATTCTATTTGACAATAATTATTATGCTATGCTAAAATATACAATTTTGACAATGTTGCTTAATTGTGATATACTACAAATCATAGGAGTTGATGCTATGTTAGCTATAGGGGACAAAGTAGTGTATCCCATGCATGGTGCAGGTGTCATTGAAGCAATTGAAAAGCATGAAGTGTTTGGGCAGCTGCAGGATTATTATATTCTTACTATGCCTTACGGTGGTATGAGAGTGATGATTCCTATGAAAAATGTAGAAAATATTGGCCTCAGAGAAGTAATTGACGAAGTAGGAATTAATAAAGTCGTGGATATATTAAGAGCTACTTCAGTTCAAGAAACGGCTAGTTGGAATAAGAGATTTAATTTAAATTTAACAAAGATAAAAACTGGTAGTATATATGAAGTCGCTGAAGTAGTACGTAATCTTATGCTTCAAGACAATTCAAAAAAACTTTCAGCAGGTGAGCGCAGATTGCTGGAAACTGCTAGAAAAATTATGGTAAGTGAATTGGTATTAGCGTGTGGTAAAGACTTGGGCAGCATAGAAGAATGGATTGATGAGTTAATGCAAGAAAATACGCCAGGAAACTGACGTATTTTTTTGTTAATGCTAGGATATAATAGATAATGTTTCCAGATGGTGTAGTCGAGATACTAGACTTGTGGGAATAGAGAAAGTCTTATATAATAAATAAATAGTAAAGGAGGTGTAATTTTGTTGGATAAAATTTTGCGGTTTATCATTACGTTATTAGCTGCTGTTTCTGGTCTTGTGACAGCAAAATGGCTGGGTACTAGTTCCTTCTTGTCATCTAAAGTGAGTGATGAATTTTTGCGTGTAGGATTTATCAGCAGTGATGATACAGTAGTCACCATCTTAGTGGCAGTATTTGGCACAATAGCAGGTGGGATTATTGGTTATATATTGGCACCTTTCTTTATTAAATATTTGTGGCAGTTTACTTATTGGGTAGAAGCCAAACTTAATAAAATGCCAGTATATGATGTTATCGCCGGTTCGATAGGGTTGGCTGTTGGTTTAATTATTTCTAATTTAATTGGTTCTGCATTTATGCATATTCCAATTATTGGTAGCTATGTTCCCGGTATTATTAGTATTATCTTAGGATATTTGGGGATCAATATTGCTATTCATAAACGAGAAGAAATGATTGGGATGATGGTCTCTTTTCCTTGGAAAGGGAGAGAGAGACAGAAGGAGAAAATAGTTAATAAACCATCTTATAAAATTCTAGATACCAGTGTTATTATTGATGGACGTATTGCAGATATTTGCAGGAGTGGTTTTGTTGAGGGCACTCTTGTAGTTCCGATGTTTGTCCTGGATGAATTACAACATATTGCTGATTCTTCTGATTTATTAAAACGTAATCGTGGCCGCCGAGGTTTAGATATTTTAAATCGTATGCAAAAAGAACTTGGTTTGCATGTGGAAATTTATGAACAAGATTTTGAGGATATTGCGGAGGTAGATTCAAAGCTTGTAAAATTAGCACAATTGCTTAGTGGTAAGCTGGTTACCAATGACTACAATTTGAATAAGGTTGCTGAGTTGCAAGGTGTAACTGTTCTTAATATTAACGAATTATCAAATTCTGTGAAACCAGTAGTCCTGCCAGGCGAAGAAATGATAGTGCATGTTGTGAAGGATGGTAAGGAACTTGGGCAAGGAATCGGTTATCTTGATGATGGCACGATGATTGTAGTTGACAGTGGTAAAAAACATATGGGTGATACCATTGGTGTATTAGTAACTTCTGTATTGCAGACTGCAGCTGGGCGCATGATTTTTGCTAAGCCGAAAGGCATAGAAAAAGGCGCGTAAGCAGTAATGAGTAATAAGTAGAGATGTCTTCGAGTCCTAATAATAAACGGACTCGAAGACATTTTTTTGTAGAGCTTAGTATGCATATGTTTTTCATATTCTTCGCACTCTTCGTATCTTCGTGTTTCAACGTGCTTTCTTTTCTATGTTTTAAAGGCTGCGCAGCATTTTCTGATAAAATAGGTGGTATTCACCAATTTATTGTGCAAAAGAGGTAATTCGACAGCATGAATAGAACAATAAGATATAATAATAGATGATGTATCTAGAGGAAAGGCAGGATAATATCGTGGTTACAGTGATTATACCAGCTGCGGGGCAAGGAAAAAGGATGAGAAGGGGTAGCAATAAAGTATTTTTGCCACTAGTTGATATGCCTGTATTATTGCACAGTGTGCTAACTTTTTCCGCATGTTCTGAGGTGGACAATTTAGTTGTAGTGGTTGCGCCTGATGAGGTGGAACAAGTGGAAACGATGCTGCATAGTTTGTCGGAAATTAAGCCTTGGCAAGTAGTGGCTGGTGGTAGGGAACGACAGCATTCTATTGCTAATGCTATCAAGGTAGTATCTGGAGCAACAAAGACTATTCTAGTGCATGACGGAGCCAGGCCTCTCGTAACGGAGCAATGCATAAAAAACGTAATTAAAGGTGCTATTTTATATAAAGCTGCTATAGTCGCTGTAGCGGTAAAAAATACAATTAAAACGGTGGATGAAAATGGCTGGGTGACAGGTACACCAGAACGCAGTACTTTATGGTCAATACAAACGCCTCAAGGTTTCGAGGCTCACCTTTTGCGTAAGGCATATGAGCAAGCAGAGCAGGAGGGGTATATTGGAACCGACGATGCCTCTCTGGTCGAAAGATTGGGGGTAAAAGTCAAGGTAGTCTGTGGAAGTTACGATAATCTTAAAGTTACCACACCAGAAGATTTAACAATAGCTGAGGCGCTGCTCAAGGAAAGAAAGAGTACACTTCAAGATAAAGGTTGTGAGACTCAGGGTATGATACGAGTTGGGATGGGATATGATGTTCATAGACTGGTCAGAGATCGAAAGTTAATACTTGGCGGCGTAGCAATACCTTATGAACTAGGTTTAGATGGTCATTCGGATGCGGATGTAGTACTGCATGCCATAAAAGATGCTCTGCTAGGAGCAGCAGCATTGGGGGATATTGGCAGGCATTTTCCTGATACTGACATGCAATATAAGGGAGCCTCCAGTATAGTACTGTTAAAAAAGGTAGGAGATATCATTGCTGAACATGGTTATATAGTCAGCAATATTGATGCAACAATTGTTGCTCAGAGGCCGAAAGTAGCAATGTATATTTCTGAAATGAATAGTAATATTGCTGCTGCTCTCGGGATTGAGAGCAGGCAAGTAAACGTGAAAGCAACTACGACAGAAGGTTTGGGGTTCGCTGGAAAAGGGGAAGGTATAGCAGCCTATGCGGTAGCATCCATAATGAAAGAATAATAAAACTGCCAGCTTATTTAAAGCTGGCAGTTTTGTTATTAGAAAGTACGTCTTAAATAGTCTGCGGTTCAGATTAGTAATAATCCGCCATTGACATTTAACCTGGCATTATAGAATTAAACATACTTGAGCCTACTCTGCCCAGATAGATACTGCAAATAGTGCATAATATGCTTAATATAATCATTACAAGCATATTACCGGAGGTAAAGCCATGTAACAAATATAAGGCGAAAATGACAATTGATAATATCTGGAGGATAACACCGACAACGGCTTTACGAATTAAAAGCGGTGTTTTTAGCTTCTTAAAACGAATTTTACCATCAAATAAACCTGTAACAAAACCAAGAAGTACTGAAAATGGTAGTGCTAATATCGAAAATTTAGCTACTATGAGGAATTCGCCTTTCAAGGGAGCTTCCAGCCAAAAGGCAAGACTTAGCATGAAAAAAATGGCAACAATAAAGACTTGGGGAAAATGTACGCTAATTGGATGGATATGCTGATCAATAAGAAATGTACGGCGGGGTGAAATCTTCTTAGTATAAGGTTCAAAGACTGTTTTAGGCAATCCACAAGCAGGGCATTGATCTTCTACATGGTTTTCGTCCATAATGAAACCGCAGGCTTTACATCTGACATAAGTTTTCATGTTACTACCTCCTATTATAAAAATATATAAGTATACCTTCTTATGATTAAAATGCTAAGGTTCACCTATTATAATAATTCACGATGGTTTTTTATTTTCCTGTATTCTTATAAAATAAAGTAGAATTAAGGAGGATTTGTATAAAATTTGTGAATTGATACATATTATAAATAATCTGGATTTTATGTAGCATTTTGATGAATCTAGGAGGAATATTATGCGTAAAAGAATATGTATTTTCTTTATGATAGCAGTAATGCTTTGGCCGAGTGCAGCATTGGCAGCAGATTTTATGGTGAATATAAATGTTGTACGCCAAGAGGATGGAACTACGTGCGGTGAATTATGGTATAACAATCAGGTAGTGTGGCGATTAGCAATTTTGGCTGATGGTGCAAAACCAGTATCTGCTTTTCATAGCACCAGAACAACGTTTATAACTCCAGATGTGGTGAATGGATTATTTTTCATAAAGGTGCAATAAGGAATATTTGGCACTTAGTGGTGTAACATCACGAGTGCCAAAAGCTTTTTTTGCATAAATATATAGAATCTGCTAGAATTATATGGAACTACTAAACTTAAGGGACAGGTTAAATAAAAGAAGTTTTTGGGGGGAAGTTTACATGTTGCAGCAGGAAATTAGAGTGAGGTTTGCACCAAGCCCAACAGGCCCTTTTCATATTGGAGGCGCTCGTTCGGCTTTGTTTAATTGGTTGTTGGCAAAAAAGTATAATGGTAAATTTATTATGCGGATTGAAGATACAGACTTAGAGCGTTCTACGAAAGAATCGGAAGAAAATATTAAAGATGCACTGCAATGGCTGGGGATTACTTGGGATGAAGGTACTGATGTGGGCGGACCATATGGTCCTTATCGTCAAACAGAACGTTTAGATACATATCGCACCTATACGGAACAATTGTTAAGTGAGGGGAAAGCATATTATTGTTATTGCAGTGAAGCCGAGTTGGATGAAGAACGTCAGCTGCAATTAGACAAGGGAGAAACTCCCCATTACGGTGGCCGATGTCAGCATCTTACGGCGGAGGACAGAGCTCGTTTTATGGCAGAAGGCCGTAAGCCCACAGTACGATTTCATGTACCAGAGAACAAGCAAATAATCTTTAAAGATATGGTTCGGGATACAGTAAGCTTTGAATCGAATGGTGTGGGTGACTTTGTGATAGTAAAATCAGATGGGATCCCTGTATATAACTATGCTGTAGTGATTGATGATGCCTTAATGAAAATTAGTCATGTAATTCGTGGCGAAGAACATTTATCTAATACTCCTCGGCAGATTGTTCTCTATGAAGCATTAGGATTTACACCGCCGGTTTTTGGTCATATCTCGCTGATTTTAGGAGCGGATCGCACGAAAATGAGCAAACGTCACGGTGCGACTTCTGTGGAAAAATATCGTAACCTAGGTTATCTGCCGGAGGCTATTGTAAATTTTTTGGCACTGCTTGGTTGGTCACCAGGTGGTGAAAAAGAATTTTTCTCATTGGAAGAATTGATTGAAGAATTCTCGATGGATCGGGTCGCAAAAAACCCTGCAGTTTTTGATGTGGATAAATTGAATTTTATTAGTGCTCAATATATCAAAAAAGCGAGTCCCGAAGTGATTACTGAACTTGCTTTACCTCATCTGAGAGAAGCTGGTTATATTGGTGAGATTTTATCTGTTGAAGAACGTGAATGGTTGACTCAAGTGGTAGCTCTTCTACAAGAGTATATTAGTTATGCAGCAGAAATTGTGCATCATATTGACATCTTTTTTAATGAGAATGTTCAATTTGAAAATGAGGAAGCTGCTGAGGTATTGCGTGATGAGGATGTTCCTGCTGTTATTAAGAGCTTTCGTGAAAAATTAGAAGCATTAGAAATAATTGATAGTGCTAGTGTGAAAGCACTATTAAAAAGTATTACCAAAGAATTAAAATTAGGCGGTAAAAAAGTCTTTATGCCTTTACGCGTTGTGATAACCGGTAAAATGCATGGCCCAGATTTGGATAAAATCATTGCTTTAATTGGCAGAGAAAAAATCCTGAGCAGAATAACTAGTACATTAGCTAAAATCTAATTGACACACCTATCCTCCCTTAGTATAATTTCATAATAAGATAAAAATGGATAGATAAGCAGTTATTGTTTTATCGGGGAACCAAATTAAGTTATACTGCATAAACATATAAAAAAATGTAATGATTGGGATAAGTAAGTGTAGTTCTGCCTAACAGAGAAGTAACGCCACCGGCTGAGAGCGATACAAGGTAAGATACACCCAAATGCACCCATGAACAAGTTAGCTGAATTTATAGTAAGCTGATTCGGTAGCAGCCGTTATTGTGCGCCTAAGAGGCATTCCTATGCCTAAGCAGAGTGGAACCACGGACCACTGTCTCTGTATGAGATAGTGGTTTTTTTGTTTGATTATTTTTCATAAAAAAGGAGGGCATCCTATGTTTATGCGTTTGCAAAAGGATATTCAAGTGGTATTCGAGCGTGATCCAGCGGCTAGAAGCCTGTGGGAAGTGCTTTTATGTTACCCTGGGCTCCATGCCATTTGGCTCCATCGTATTGGGCATTATTTTTATAAACGGGGCTGGGTTGTATTTCCACGGATGATATCTAATTTAGCCCGCTTTTTGACTGGGATCGAAATTCATCCTGGTGCTACTATTGGCGAGGGATTGTTTATTGATCATGGTACAGGTATCGTGATTGGAGAAACGGCTGAGCTAGGCAAAAACGTAACCTTATACCAAGGAGTGACTCTTGGCGGAACAGGTAAAGAAAAAGGAAAACGTCATCCCACCATTGGGAATAATGTAGTAGTTGCCAGTGGCGCAAAAGTACTAGGATCTTTTATGGTAGGGGATAATTCCAAAATTGGTGCAGGCTCTGTTGTATTAAAAGCAGTTCCTCCTAATTCTACGGTAGTAGGAATTCCAGGCCAAATTGTGTGGCATGATGGTAAAAAAATAAATGGTGTTGAAACGATTGACTTAGAACATGATGACTTACCCGATCCAGTGCAGGAAATGCTGCAGTGTCTTCAGCATCATATGTTTAAAATGGAAGAGCGGATAAATCTATTAGAAGAGGAGCTAAGAAAAAATGACATTAAAAGTATATAATACAATGACCAGGCAGAAAGAAGAATTTGTGCCTCATGAGCCTGGTAAAGTTAAAATGTATGTCTGTGGTGTGACTCCATATAATCATCCGCATATTGGTAATGCTAGGCCGTTTATTACCTGGGATGTTATCAAGCGCTATCTTGAACACTGTAGATATGAAGTCTTTCATGTGCAGAATTTTACGGATGTTGATGATAAAATTATCAAGGCAGCCAATACAGAAGGTGTGACTTGGGATGTGATTGCTAACCGTTACATTGCTTCTTACTTTGAGGTAATGGACAAATTAAATATTCGTCGGGCTGATGTATATCCTACCGTATCAAAACATATGACAGAAATTATTGATATTGTTAAAGGTCTAGTGGCAAAAGGATATGCTTATATTGTTGATGGCGATGTATACTATAGCGTGGACAAATTTGATGATTATGGAAAATTAAGTGGCAGAGATATTGAAGATATGAAAGCTGGCGCCAGGGTGGATGTAGATGAACGTAAACATCATCCTATGGATTTTGCCCTATGGAAAAGTGCTAAACCTGACGAACCATCTTGGGATAGCCCCTGGGGAAAAGGACGGCCAGGTTGGCACATTGAATGTACAGCAATGTCTCTGAAATACTTAGGGAATAGTTTTGACTTTCATGGTGGCGGCAGTGATTTGATTTTTCCTCACCATGAGAATGAGATTGCCCAGTCGGAAGCTTTTGTGGAAGAAGGTCAGCCTTTCGTCCGCTATTGGCTTCATAATGGTTTTATAACTGTGAATGAAGAGAAGATGAGTAAGTCCTTGGGGAACTTCTTTTTAGTCAAAGATATATTAGAGCATTATTCTCCTGAAGTATTACGCTTTTTTGTTTTATCTACCCACTACCGGAGTCCGCTTGATTTTAGTGATGAGCGTTTATCAGAAGCCCAGCGCAGTTTAGAAAGATTACGGACTGCCGTGGAGAATGTACTGCAATTGGAAAAACTACCTGATACAGTAAATGAGGGGCAGGCTAACGAATTAGTGCAGGTGGCTAAGCAGGCAGAAGAAGATTTCTGTAAGGCTATGAATGATGATTTTAATACAGCACTCGCCATTAGTGTGATGTTCGGCTTAGCTAAAGAAATAAATGTATATTATAATAGTGTTACTGCCGGAAAAGTACAGCATACCACTAAGGGCTATACTGCTCTTCGCCAGACTTATTTTATGATGGCAAATATTATCGGAATCTTTATGCAGGAACAAACGGGTAAGGTTGACGATAGTCAAGAGCTGGTAGGACAATTAATGGATATTATTATTGAGATTCGGCAACAGGCCAGGCAGAACAAGGATTGGCCCACAGCCGACAAAGTTCGTGATAGTTTAGGAGCAGTGGGAATTATCTTAGAAGACTCTCCCCAAGGCGTTAGGTGGAAAAAACGATGAAATTTGATCAGTTTCAATTTTTGCTGCAAAATGTCTTTGAAGAGGCGGTGGAAGAAGGTCCTCCGCCGATAAAGTATAAAGATTTACCAGTGGAGCGTTTACATCCATTGGTACTTGCATATGTCGGTGATGCATATTTCACATTATATGTGCGTACTACCCTGTTATCCTATGAACAGAATAAGGTACGGGTATTACATACGCTGGACTCGAAGATCGTGTCAGCAGCCATGCAAGCGGTAGCTTATCAGTCCTTAGAAAATGAACTGACAGAACAGGAAATGAGTATCGTAAAACGCGGACGGAATGCTAAATCGTCAGTTCCTAAAAGTGCTACAGTTGCCCAGTATCGTAATAGTACAGGATTTGAAGCACTGCTAGGTTATTTATATTTAAACAAAAATTATGAGCGTTTGTCAGAACTTGTGGAAAAAGCGTTCGCTATTATTTCCCGGGAAATGACGAAAAGCGCCAAGAATAGTGGGGAAAAGAAATGAAAGTAAAATTGATATCTCATACTCCCGAGCCAGAACGGATGGTTGCAATGTCAGCAAGACTTTGCTATTCGCCAGTTGGGGCGGAAGAGTTAGTAGAAAAGATGTCTAGCACACAAGTGGAAAAACTGGTAGGTAAGATTGTCGAAATGGAACATCTATCGACATTAGAGCATGTAAGTTTTACTTTTGCTGTTGAAGGTGTTTCTCGCGTATTAACCCATCAATTGGTTCGTCATCGGATTGCTTCCTACTCCCAGCAATCTCAGCGTTACGTTAGTGAGCATGACTTCGAATATATTATACCTTCGACGATAGCGGCCAATAAAATCGCTAAAGAAAAATTTGAACAATTGATGAAAAGCATTCAAAGTACATATAATGAACTTATAGAATTAGGAGTTCATAAGGAAGACGCCAGGTATTGTCTAGCAAATGCTGCGGAAACAAAAATTGTTGTGACGATGAATGCCAGAACTTTACTGCATTTTTTCGAACTTCGCTGTTGCGTACGGGCACAGTGGGAAATCAGGAGTTTGGCGGAGCTCATGTTAGCTGAAGTAAAAAAGATTGCTCCTTTGCTCTTTAAGAAAGCAGGCCCAACTTGTATAACAAGCAATTACTGTGGCGAAGGTGAACTCACTTGTGGGCGTCTCGCCGCCATGCAAGGCAGTACTGAAAAGTAATTTTGAAAATTTTAATGAACCACAAAGACACAATACCGCTGTCGCGGTACACAAAGGGAAATAACAAAATGTATAACCCTTTGTGTCCTTTGTGCCTTTGTGGTTCATATGTTTTAATTCTAGTGCGTAGTGATAATAGAAAACCATGACGTATTTTACGTAGATATCTATAGGCAGGATTTATTGCTGTCATAGTGTAATTTAATATGAGAAAATGATAATGCACATACCTAGCAATAAAAAAGGGAAAAATAAATGTCGTTAAATAGTAAAAGAAAGGGGATACATAATGGCAGAAGCGGAAGAATTTATTATGGGACGTAATAGTGTAATGGAGGCTCTGAAAAGTGGCCGTCCTATCAATAAAATATTTATTGCCAAGGGGGAACGACAAGGATCTATTCGTGAGGTCATTGCTCTAGCCCGAGATCATAAGTTAGTTATTCAAGAATTGGAAATGAAAAAACTGGATGCTATGACTGAGGGGAAGAAGCATCAGGGGGTGGTAGCCAGCCTGCCGCCGGTAGCTTATGCTGAATTGGATGATATCTTAACAAAGGCGACATTACCAGGGGAAACCCCGTTTCTTGTGCTTTTGGATGAATTAGAAGACCCTCATAATGTGGGAGCCATTTTACGTACATCTGATGCTGCAGGCGTACATGGTGTACTTATGCCTAAACGACGCAGCTGTCCTTTATCAAGTACCGTAGCAAAGACTTCCGCTGGCGCAGTAGAATATGTACCAGTAGCGAGAATTGGTAATGTATCGCAAACGCTGGAAGAGTTAAAAAAAGCAGGCATGTGGATCGTGGGTGCCGATATGGATGGAGCAAAGAATTACTACGAAGCGGATCTGACGGGTCCAATTGTTGTAGTTGTAGGTAATGAAGGTAAAGGTATGGGACGTTTGACTAAAGAACATTGTGATCTTGTAGTACGTATTCCTATGCTTGGTAAAATTAGCTCATTGAATGCCTCAGTAGCCTGTTCCCTGCTATTATATGAGGTTGTTAGGCAGCGGGAGATGAGAAACAAGTGAGAAGAACGTGGTTAGGAATGACCGCGCTAGGTATTTTAGCAGGTTTTTTAATTTTACTTTTTATCTTCTTTTCCTGGTACCCGAAGATATACAAAGGTGTAATTTTAGAGGGTGTAGATCTTAGTGGATATAGCCGCCAAGAGGTAACTCAATTAGTAACATCGTGGCAACCCAAATACCAGAATAAATCAATTGTGGTATATTATAACGATACAAAATCAAAAGTAGATGCAGGTACTATTGATCTGGACATTGATGTAAATGCCACTTTGGATGAAGTTTGGAATTATGGACGACGTGGTTCGTGGTGGGACAGAATAAAAGATATTGGGACAGGTTGGCAAGAAGGCTATCCTATTTCCTTGGCTATTAAATATAATGAAATTAAGTTAGATAACGTGATAGGACAATGGAAAGCTGTGATTGATCTTCCACCTCGCAATGCCGTAATCAATTTATGGACAAAAAAGATTGTTCCTCCCGAATTGGGATATGCTTTAGAGAGTGATGCTGTACGGCCGCTAATCCTGGAAGCATTCACGAAATCTGATAATAATGCTATAACCTTGCCTGTGAAAGTGCTCCAGCCTAAAGTAACTATAGAAGATATTACAAATGCAGGAATGAAGGAAATTTTGAGCAGTTATACGACAACTTTTAACAGTGAGGATGCTAATCGTACAGATAATATTAAATTGGCTGCATTAAAAGCCAATGGAACAATTTTGTATCCAGGAAAGATTTTTTCTTTTAATGAGATCGTTGGGCCAAGGGAAAAAGAGTACGGTTTTAAAGAAGCTTTGGAAATTGTTGATGGTGAATTTGTTCCAGGTGTTGGTGGGGGAATATGCCAGGTATCTTCTACTTTGTATAATGCAGTTCTTTTAGCCAATTTGGAAATTGTGGAAAGATATAATCATTCTAAGCCCCTCTCGTATGTGCCTTTAGGACAGGATGCTACAGTGGCTTATGATGTACTGGATTTTAAGTTTCGCAATAATACAGATGGACCTTTGCTCATTATGACAGAGGTAGAAGATAATAAACTGGTTGTAGGTATTTTAGGACAGCATCCTTTGACGCAAAAGGTAGAAATTCAACATGAGGATCGGCAAACGATTCCGCCAAACATTGTAAAAAAAGAAGATCCCAATTTATATCTGGGAGAAACCCAGGTAGATCAAGAGGGAAAGCCTGGTTATAAAGTCATAACCCTAAGAGTGGTATGGTCAAAAGGACGGCAAATTTCACGGGAAGTATTATCAAAAGATGAATATCTGGGAGACGATACAGTTGTAAAAATTGGTACTAAAGTCCCTCCTTTCGTGGAAAAAGATAAGAAGCAGACAGGGCAAGTATCTGTAAAATAGCTAATCATTTTGCAATAAATCTATGGCTAAGGTAATGGGAGAAGTTCTATGAGAAACATTTTATTAGTTGACGGGTACAATGTGATTCATGCTTGGCCGGAATTGAGTGCTTGCAAAGATAATTTGGAAGATGCTCGGGATAAATTAATTGATATTATGGCAAGTTATGGTGCATTTCAGAATTTGGAAGTAACTGTGATATTTGATGCCAATGGGGTAAAGGGATCTGCTGTAGTTGAACATTTTATTGGAAACGTTTCAGTTGTTTATACTCGGGAGGGTGAAACGGCGGATAGTCATATTGAGAAAATGGCATATGATATGGTACGACAGAGAAAACTAGTTTATGTTGTTACTTCTGACTGGGTGGAACAGTTGGTTATCTTGGGGGCAGGGGCTTATCGCATTTCAGCAAGGGAACTTTTGCAAGATGTGAAGAAAGTCAACAAGCTGATTAAAGAAGGGTATAGTGACTCCGAACTTACCTATAAACGGCATGAATTAGAGAATCGTTTAAACAGTGATGTGGTAAAAAGGTTGGATGAATTACGCAGACGGGTATAGCTGGACAAGTTAAGCTTGACGAAGTAGAGACGTGTGAGGTATAATTTGCTTTGAAGTGGCATGTACACATAACTTGGGGCACTAATCCTTTAGTGCATTTTCTTTTTGTGAATGTGTGGCAATTTGAGAGTGGGGGCGATGCGATGCGTTTTAATACTCAATGCGATTTGTATGGCTCATTTGAAAATATGAGTGACGAAGAAATTGTGCTTGATGCAAAAGATAGTGATAATACAATCGCACTCGACTACTTGATAAACAAGTATCGCAATTTCGTTCGAGCGAAAGCTAGGTCATATTTTTTGATTGGTGCGGATCGTGAGGATATCATTCAAGAGGGCATGATTGGATTATATAAGGCCATTCGTGATTTTCGCACTGACAAGCTTTCTTCTTTTCGCGCTTTTGCTGAACTCTGTGTAACGCGTCAAATTATTACGGCGATAAAAACAGCTACCAGGCAAAAGCATATTCCTTTGAATTCATATGTATCTTTAAATAAGCCTATTTATGATGAAGATTCTGATAGAACCCTGTTAGATGTATTGTCAGGTTCTAAGATATCCGATCCTGAAGAATTGGTTATTAGTAGGGAAGAATTTATTGATATTGAAGAGAAAATGGGAGAAATTTTAAGTGATCTTGAGTGGAAAGTGCTTATGGCATATCTTGATGGAAAATCCTATCAGGAAATAGCTGTAGAACTAGATCGTCATGTAAAGTCAATTGACAATGCTCTTCAACGGGTGAAACGCAAATTGGAGCGTTATTTGGATAATCGCGGGGATGATAGCGATATTCAGGATATGTACAAGGGTCTTGCGGGTTTTGGTAAAGAAGCGCAAGGATTGACTGGCTATGGTGATAAAAGTAATGATTGAAACATATAAAAAGCTCAGCAACATGCTTTGTTTTTATTTATGGAAGTAGAACGATCTTGTATAAGAAGATAGACTAAGGGAACAGTCTCTTGTCTCTAGATTTGGCATAAGCCAAGTCTTTTTTTTACGGAATCAGCCTAATAGGATGCTTTTTTGATTCCAGAGAATAAAGAGTAAAGTTTCTTCTTCGCTTCTGGACTTGGCACCAGCCAGGTTCTTTTCTTATGTCAAGAAAAGATTTTATATATTTTTTCTCAAGAATAAAAATACGACACCTTGCTAACAGGATTTTTATTTTAAATGTCGAAGACGAAATATTAAGAAAGTTCACAAAATAACTATACCATTGCAATTTTGTGAAAAAATGTAACGTACAGGAGGAGTCATATGGGGAATATTCATAGTCTGGGTGTACTTACAGGTGGTGGGGATTGTCCTGGACTGAACGCTGTCATCCGTGCCGTAGCAAAAACGGCGATTGGACAAGGTATTAAAGTTTGGGGTATCAAAGATGGTTTTGGCGGTTTGGTTGAAAATAAAATGATTGAATTGACAGCAGAGAATATTTCTGGAATATTGCCCCGGGGTGGTACTATTTTGGGAACCACCAATCGGGATAACCCTTTTCATTATCGTGTCAGTCGAAATAATGAACTGATTTATCAGAACATGTCCGGTCGGGCTATAGAAAATTTAAATACTAATGGTATTGAAGCATTGGTGGTTATTGGTGGGGATGGCAGCTTGCGAATTGGGGCTGAGTTTGCTGATTTAGGTATAAATGTGGTTGCAGTGCCTAAAACAATTGATAATGACCTTCCAGGCACAGAGCGTACCTTTGGATTTGATACAGCAGTCAACGTTGCGACTGAAGCTCTTGATCGGCTGCATACTACAGCTGAATCTCATCATAGAGTCATGATATTAGAAGTAATGGGACGTTATGCAGGTTGGATTGCACTTCACTCTGGATTAGCTGGTGGTGCCGATTGTATTTTAATTCCTGAGATTCCCTACACAATGCAGTCGGTGATTGCCAAAATTGAGCAAAGGCAGCGAGAAGGAAAGTTATTTAGTATTATTGTGGTTGCTGAAGGCGCTGCGCTGTTAGGAGGAGAGATGATAGGTACAGCTGTATCGGCCGGCAGTAGTGAAAAAATTCGTTTAGGAGGTGTAGGGGAAAAAATTGCTAGCGCTGTGGAGCAGATGGCGGGTTTGGAATCGAGATGTACTGTGCTTGGCCATTTGCAGCGAGGTGGCAGCCCCACAGCTTATGACAGGGTTTTAGCTACTCGATATGGCGTAGCTGCAGTAGAGAGCGTGATTAAAGGCGATGGAGCTCACATGGTAGCACTGCGGCATGATGAGATTATCAGTATCCCTATAAATCAAATCGTTGGTAATTCCCACCATGTAGATATAGAGGGGGAACTAGTAAGAGCTGCTAGAGCGATTGGTATCTCCTTTGGCGATAAATAGGAAGAATATTTTACCTATACTATACATAAGGTTAAAAAAAGAACCTGTTCCAAAAACAGAAAAGACCTAAGATGAATTTTAACAGCTCCTAACAGAAGATGAATGACAGATTCCCAGTGCAGCATACTGTTAGGTTGGGTATTATTATGAATATATAGGAGGAAAATAAATTATGATCGAGTCAAAGAAAACTGTAGCTATTTTATGTGGTGGTGGTCCAGCACCTGGTATGAATAGTGTAATTAGTGCAGTGACCATTGAAGCGATAAAAAATGGATGGAATGTATTGGGGATTTATGAAGGATATTCTCATTTGTGTAACGGGGAGAAAAATGTAGTACCGCTAACGATTGATATGGTTAGCAGAATTCATCTTGATGGTGGTAGTATATTGGGAACAGCTAGAGCGAATCCGACGAAAAGCGAAGCACATTTGCGTAATGTTGTAAACACCTTGATTGAAATGGGTGTTACTCATTTAGTGACAATTGGTGGAGATGATACTGCCTATTCGGCATGTAAAGTATCAGAGTATGCCAAAAGGGTCTTAGATATCGACCTTTTTGTTGTGCACGTTCCTAAGACGATTGATAATGATCTGCCTCTACCAGAAGGTATCCCTACCTTTGGTTTTGAAACAGCTCGGGCATTAGGAAGTCAGCTTGTTACTAACCTGATGGAGGATGCTAAAACCACAAACCGTTGGTATTTTGCTATTGCTATGGGTCGTACGGCAGGTCATTTATCTTTGGGCATTGGAAAGAGTGCAGGTGCGACACTAACTATTATTCCTGAAGAATTCGGTGATAAGAAAATTAGATTGCAGATGTTAGTTGATATTTTAGTGGGTTCTATGATTAAGAGACTGACAAGCAAGCGTAATTATGGTGTAGCTGTTATTGCCGAAGGATTGATTGAAAAAATGGCAGAGGAGGACTTAAAAGAATTAGATTGTACCTGCTTTGATGAACATGGACATATTCGTTATAACGAATTAAATTTCCCTGAATTATTAAAACAAGCTGTGGTGAAAAGCCTTGCAGAATTGGGCATAAAGATGACAATTGTGAGCAAAGAAATAGGCTATGAATTACGCTGCGCTCCGCCTAATGCTTTTGATATCGAATATACTCGGGATTTAGGGTTCGCGGCCTTCGAGTTCTTAAAGAATAATGGCACCGATGCTCTTATTACACTTCAAAACAATGAAATTGTACCGATTCCCTTTGAAAAAATATTGGATATGGATACAAAGAAAACTCAAGTTCGTTTAGTAAATGTGAACTCGGTTCAATACCGTATTGCCCGTGAATTCATGATTCGATTGGAAAAAGATGATCTATATTCTCCAACCGATTTGAAGAAAATGGCTTTGATGATTGATGTAGATCCAGATGATTTTGTCAAACGCTTTGCTTATTTGTTAGACTAAGTCTAAAAGCTGAAGAAATAGAAAGGGAATTTTGCCCTTTCTATTTTTTATTAAGAGTGCATAATTTCTAATATTAAGTTATAGCTTAGATGAAGTGCGTTGTATATCATGGCGAGCGATAGCAAGTAATCCTTTATGAGGAGAGGAGCGCTTGCTCGTTCGCCATGACATGTATACTCGTGATTAGGAGATGATAATAATAAATATTTATTTGAAGTTCGATATGCGGTATAATGTATTTTATGGGTATTTTAAGAAGATAAGGAAGTGACGTAGTGAGTGAAAATTTAATTGCTGTAATTATTGGCATTGTTGAGGGGGTGACAGAATATTTACCTGTTTCTTCAACGGGTCATATGATTTTAGTGGGAAGTATGTTAGGGTTTGAAGGTGAAAAGGCCAGTGTATTTGAAGTATTTATTCAACTAGGCGCTATTTTATCAGTACTTTTTTTGTACCGTGAAAAATTTTTGAATATGTTAAGACCACAAAAATTAAATATCTATAATGGCGGTTTATCGATTCAGCATGTTTTGGCGGGGATTGTTCCTGTAATGGGAATTGGCTATTTATTACATAAACCAATAAAAACTTATCTGTTTTCCCCTTATACTGTCATTATTGGCTTGATTGTAGGTGCTATCTTTATGTTAGTCGCTGAGAAAGCGGCAAGACGTCCTGTAACTACAAATGTTGATAAAATTACTATGCAGCAAGCTTTTTTTGTCGGATTATTTCAAGTATTAGCCTTATGGCCTGGTTTTTCCCGGTCGGGGTCTACTATTTCTGGTGGACTTCTTTTGGGGATGAGCCGTAGTGCGGCTGCTGAATTTTCTTTTATTATTGCTGTACCGCTCATGGCAGTAGCCTGTATTTATGATTTTCTAAAAGTTTGGGATAAACTAAATATAGCGGATATGCAAATGTTTGCTATCGGATTCTTTGTTGCTTTTGTTGTAGCATATATCTCTGTAGTTTGGTTTATAAAATTTTTAAATAAGTCTACATTAGCTTCTTTTGCTTATTATCGTTTTATATTGGCTGCACTGTCTTATTATTATTTTTTCTTTTGAGAGATAGAGTTAGAGAATAATAGTTATGTTAATAATAAGAAAACTATTGACAACATAGGTAAGATGTAATATATTATTTAAGCAACACATGGTGGGATTGAAAATAGCAAAAAATAACATTTGCAAATATCATATATTATGATATAATTAAATCTCGTCAAAGGTAGTGCTGGAATAGCTCAACTGGTAGAGCACCTCACTTGTAATGAGGATGTTGCGGGTTCAAGTCCTGTTTCCAGCTCCATTTAATATGATTCCATATAAGGATGGGTTCCCGAGTGGCTAAAGGGAGCAGACTGTAAATCTGCCGGCTCTGCCTTCGCTGGTTCGAATCCAGCCCCATCCACCATCTTAAACAGCGACTAAAGATTTACGAGCAGAGCGAATAAAAGTTTTGTGTAAGTCGCTTAGTTAGGTAATTATGAATATCGCGGGATGGAGCAGTCGGTAGCTCGTCGGGCTCATAACCCGAAGGTCACAGGTTCAAGTCCTGTTCCCGCAACCAATTTAAGCAGCGAATTAAAGGTTCACGAGCAGAGTGAGTGAAAGCTTTGTATGATCGCTTAGTTAGCACTGAAGTGCTAATATGAACTGTCTTTACAATGTTTCAATTTAGGAAACTATGTTTATATCGCGGGGTGGAGCAGTTGGTAGCTCGTCGGGCTCATAACCCGAAGGCCACAGGTTCAAGTCCTGTCCCCGCAACCAATTAAGTAGTGGACAAAAGGATTACAAGTGAGAATTTTTGTGTGAGTAGTTTAATCAACCTTACAATGCTAATATCAAATCCTTTTGCTATATATATTATACTAAGATCAGTTTCGTATGCTGGTGTAGCTCAGTCGGTAGAGCGTATCCTTGGTAAGGATAAGGTCACCGGTTCAATCCCGGTCACTAGCTCCATTTTACTAGTTGGGATTAGTAATCATATGGCGGCGTAGCTCAGCTGGCTAGAGCATGCGGTTCATACCCGCAGGGTCCGGGGTTCAAATCCCTGCGCCGCCACCAAAAAAGTTATTGACATAATAAATCTATTATTGTATAATAGTAAATGTCGCTAAGCAAAACTTGTGACATGAAAGATGCTGGAATAGCTCAACTGGTAGAGCACCTCACTTGTAATGAGGATGTTGCGGGTTCAAGTCCTGTTTCCAGCTCCATTTTTATTTTATGGATGGGTTCCCGAGTGGCTAAAGGGAGCAGACTGTAAATCTGCCGGCTCCGCCTTCGCTGGTTCGAATCCAGCCCCATCCACCATTTTAAGCAGCGAACCCAAAATTTACGAGCAGAGCGAGTAAAAGTTTGGTGTAAGTCGCTTAGTTAGCACCGCAGTGCTAACATCAAAAGTCTTTACAATGTTTCAATTTAGGTAATTATGAATATCGCGGGGTGGAGCAGTTGGTAGCTCGTCGGGCTCATAACCCGAAGGCCACAGGTTCAAGTCCTGTCCCCGCAACCAATTAAGTAGTGGACAAAAGGATTACAAGTGAGAATTTTTGTGTGAGTAGTTTAATCAACCTTACAATGCTAATATCAAATCCTTTTGCTATATATATTATACTAAGATCAGTTTCGTATGCTGGTGTAGCTCAGTCGGTAGAGCGTATCCTTGGTAAGGATAAGGTCACCGGTTCAATCCCGGTCACTAGCTCCATCTAAATTGTTAGAATGGATATAGTGCCAACAAGACTATATGGCGGCGTAGCTCAGCTGGCTAGAGCATGCGGTTCATACCCGCAGGGTCCGGGGTTCAAATCCCTGCGCCGCCACCAAAAAAGTATAAAACTTCGCTTTGTAGCGAAGTTTTTTTGTTATTTAGCAGGAATTTTCATAAAATAATAGAATACTGTAGCTTGGTAAAATAAATGATGCAGTAAGGTTTCTTAACAAGAGATTTTGTTTGCACTTACATAGAGGACGCAGACAAAAGTCTAAGAGGTTTTTGTTTAAAATTAAGACAGGCCCTATTTCATATTTCTGCAATAAATTTAAGGGGGAAATACAATGGCAAAGAAAAAGTTTGAAAGAAATAAACCACATATTAACATTGGAACAATTGGTCACGTGGATCATGGTAAGACATCATTGACAGCTGCGATTACGATGACTCTTTCCAAACACGGTGGCGGAGAATTCATGGCATATGACATGATTGATAAAGCTCCAGAAGAAAGAGAACGCGGTATTACAATTAATACAGCTCACGTAGAGTATGAAACTGAAAAACGTCACTATGCTCACGTTGACTGCCCAGGCCATGCTGACTATGTAAAAAACATGATCACTGGTGCTGCGCAAATGGATGGAGCGATTCTGGTAGTAAGTGCTGCTGATGGCCCTATGCCACAAACTCGTGAACACATTCTGCTGTCTCGTCAAGTAGGCGTACCTTCTATGGTAGTGTTCTTGAACAAAGCTGACTTGGTTGATGATGAAGAATTGATCGAATTAGTTGAAATGGAAGTTCGTGAACTTCTTTCCAGCTATGATTTCCCTGGTGATGATATTCCTGTAGTAGTAGGTTCTGCAGTACAAGCATTAAACTGCGGCTGCGCAACCCGCGAATGCAAATGGTGCGGTAAAATATTTGATTTGATGGATGCAGTAGATGAATACATCCCAACTCCTGTTCGTGCAACAGACAAACCTTTCTTGATGCCTGTAGAAGACGTGTTCACAATTACTGGTCGTGGTACAGTTGCGACTGGTCGTGTGGAACGTGGCGAAATCAAAGTTGGTGACAACGTTGAAATCGTTGGTATGACAGAAAAACCAAGAGCAGTAGTTGTAACAGGCGTAGAAATGTTCCGTAAATTATTGGATTCCGCAGTAGCGGGTGACAATATTGGTGCATTGTTACGTGGTGTTGAGCGTAAAGATATCGAGCGCGGTCAAGTATTGGCTAAGCCTGGTACAATTAAACCTCACACCAAATACAAAGCAGAAGTATATGTATTGTCCAAAGAAGAAGGCGGACGTCATACTCCGTTCTTCACGAACTACCGTCCACAATTCTACTTCCGTACAACAGACGTTACTGGTGTAGTAAGTCTGCCAGAAGGTGTAGAAATGGTAATGCCTGGTGACAACATTCAAATGTCAATTGAGCTTATCACTCCAATTGCAATTGAAGAAGGTCTTCGTTTCGCAATTCGCGAAGGTGGCCGTACTGTTGGTGCTGGCGTAGTAACTGCGATTGAAGCATAATTGCAAATGATAAAGAAAGCTTGGACTTGTTCCAGGCTTCTTTTTTATAGTATCAGAATTTATAAGAGTTAGAAGATAGAGAAAATGTCATTAATCTGTCATTATCAAGAAAAGCCATCCTAAAAAGGCATAAAAATGCATGGAGAAACAATAATTTAACCGCAGAGATGCAGAGAGCACAGAGAAAAGATAGATAAGATTAAAAATCCCCCTCAGCGTCCTCTGCGCCTCTGTGGTTAAATCGTTCTATTTGCCCTGTTTGTCATTAGCAAGAAAATCCCAAATAGCATGTCTTTTCTGACTCTCCTGTGATTTATTTCATCTCCGTTGCGAGTATAACGAAGCAATCTCTTAGTAAGCAAGAGATTGCTTCGTTATACTTGCAATGACAAAAAGACACGCCAACATTTCTTATAATAAAAAACAATCACAAAGATGCATGAAGGATACAAAAAATTATTACGTAACATCCCCTTGCGTCCTTTGTGGTTCAAACAACTCATTTATTTTAGCGGTTTTAAAATAAAAAATTCTTTGCCTTGACATATTTAAAATAAAAGTATAAAATTTCTATAAATGGATATAGCTATAAGACAGGGGCATTCCCTGTTTTATTTATTGTTATGAGTAAGTAATAGTTTCCACAGATATGGTGAGTATCTGGTATTGACAGGCTAGTGTAAGTGTGCTAGATTATATTAGTGGCATTTTGAAATAGTGTCATATTTACAGGTAAGAGAGGTGTACAGGATGCGCAATGCGGTAACGTTGGCTTGCACTGATTGCAAGCAACGCAATTATCAGACCAATAAAAACAAGAAAAATGACCCGGATAGATTGGAATTCAATAAGTATTGCAAGTTTTGCAAAAAACATACTTTACACAAAGAAACGAAATAATTGATACGTTGATTTCGTAAGTAGGGGTGTAGCTCAATTGGTAGAGTAGCGGTCTCCAAAACCGTTGGTTGCGGGTTCGATTCCTGCCGCCCCTGCCAGTTGGTCTTTAATGCTTGAATTAGCAGTACAAGACAGGGATGTGAGAAAATGGTTGCCCAAGAAACAGCTGTTCAAAATACTTCACGTATGAAGAAATTTTTCCGTGAAGTTAAAGCTGAATTAAAAAAGGTGTCTTGGCCTAGCAAACAAGAGCTTATTTCTAATACAGGAGTGGTGTTTGTTGCTGTATTAGTGGTTGCGGGTTTGATATGGGCAATTGATGCTGTGTTTACCCAAATATTACATTTAATTATCAAGTAGGCTAAGGGGGTGGGGACGTAAATAGGCGTCCCTGAAGGTAATGGAATCTGAAAAAAATTGGTATGTAATCCATACATATTCTGGCTATGAAAACAAAGTAAAAGCTAATCTGGAACGTAAAGTCCATTCTATGGGCATGGAAGACGAAATCTTTCGGGTAGTTGTACCGATGGAAGATGAAGTTGAAATGAAAGATGGCAAAAAGAAGATCACTAAGAAGAAGGTTTTCCCTGGATATGTATTGGTGGAAATGATTGTCAATGATAAATCGTGGTATGTTGTACGCAACACACCAGGTGTAACAGGTTTTGTTGGCTCTGGTACGAAGCCTATCCCGCTTACTGATGCCGAAGTGAAAAACATTCTTAAATCGATGGGCATTGAAGAGCTTAAACCGAAGTTAAATATTGAAGTTTCTCAGGTAATTCGTATTACTTCTGGAGCCTTTGAGAATTGGACAGCCAAGGTGCTTGAAATTTATCACGACCGTAGCAAACTAAAAGTACTCGTAGATATGTTTGGACGGGAAACACCGGTAGAATTAGATTTTTCTCAAGTAGAGAAAGTTTAAATAAAGTTTAATTTGAAACTTTATGAATCAAGTGGGAGGGTACTATACCCGCAAAACCACATTATGCATATAAGGAGGTGTAAGCAAAATGGCTAAAAAAGTTGTAAAACTTGTAAAATTGCAAGTTCCTGCTGGTAAAGCAACTCCGGCGCCTCCAGTCGGCCCTGCGCTCGGTCAAGCTGGTGTGAATATTATGGCGTTTGTTAAGGACTTTAACGAAAGAACCGCTGCACAAGCTGGTTTGATTATTCCGGTAGAAATTACCGTGTTCGAAGATAGATCCTTTACTTTCATTACCAAAACTCCTCCAGCTCCTATTCTTCTTAAGAAAGCTGCTGGTATTGAGACTGCATCAGGCGAACCAAACAAGAAAAAAGTTGCTAAAGTATCTCGTGACAAAGTTCGCGAAATCGCTGAAGCAAAGATGAAAGATCTTAACGCTGCTTCTGTGGAAGCTGCTATGCGTATGATCGAAGGCACTGCCCGTAGCATGGGTATTGACATCATCGATTAGTCTTTGGCTTTCTTGAATTGCCGAAGACTGGCTTAAAGCTGCCAATACGGCCTGACTTTTATGGTTATAAGGCAGATGGTAGATTTAAGACAGTCGGATGTTAATGTGGGAGGATTTTCCGTTAAACCACAATTGTAAAGGAGTTTTTTTGATATGCCAAAGCATGGTAAAAAATATGAAGAAGCTGCTAAGCTGATTGAAACAAACAAGTTATATGATACTGAAGAAGCCATAGACCTTGCTAAAAAAACAGCTAGTGCTAAATTTGATGAAACAATCGAAGTTGCGATTAAATTAGGAGTCGATCCTAAACATGCAGATCAGCAAGTACGTGGTGCGGTAGTATTGCCGCATGGTACTGGTAAAAGCAAAACTGTTTTAGTTTTTGCTAAAGGCGAAAAGGCTAAAGAAGCGGAAGCTGCTGGTGCTGATTTCGTTGGTGCTGATGATATCGTAGCAAAAATTCAGGGTGGATGGACTGAGTTTGATGTAGCAGTTGCTACTCCTGATATGATGGGTACTGTTGGTCGTTTAGGTAAAGTATTGGGCCCTAAAGGCTTAATGCCAAATCCTAAAGTTGGCACTGTTACTCTAGATGTTGCTCGTGCTATTAGTGAAATAAAAGCAGGTAAAATCGAGTATCGTACAGACAAAGCGGGCAATATACATGCACCAATCGGTAAAATATCATTTGATAATGATAAAATTATTGAAAACTTTCAAGCGTTGGTTGATATCTTGAATAAAGTAAAACCAGCTGCTGCTAAAGGACAATACATGCGTAGTATCACTGTGAGCACTACAATGGGTCCTGGTGTAAAAGTGAATCCACTTAAGGTTTCTAGCAAGAAATAATTAATCGTAAGTAAGAAGCACAGTATAATCTTCGGCTTATATAACTAAATAAACGAATTTGGCTGTAGACAGCAGGTATTGATAATGAACTAAGTGAGATATAAATCTTTCTCATGTTCGCCTGCCGAGGCCGGGGATTATTACTATAGCTTTTGCTATTAGCGACCTCCGGCTTTTATGCTGAGAGGTCGTTTTGTTTTGTTAATCTTGTAAAGGAGGTGGATTTTAGTGGCTGTAACATCAGAAAAAATATCAGTAGTTTCCGAACTTAAAGGTAAACTTTCTGCAACAAAAGGTGCGGTATTAACTAATTACCGTGGTCTTACTGTGGCACAAGATACCCAACTTCGTCGTAAATTGCGCGAAGCTGGTGTAGAATACCGTGTAGTAAAAAATACTATGACACGAATCGCTGCTCAGGAAGTAGGGATTGAAGGGTTGGATGTTTATCTTGAAGGTCCAACTGCAATAGCTATATCTGAAGTAGACCCAGTTGCTCCAGCACGTGTAATTTCTGACTTTGTAAAAGAGAACAAGTTGAAAACGTTAGAAGTGAAAGCTGGTTTGTTAGATGGCAAGGTTATTGATGCTGAAGGCGTTAAAGCTTTGGCAAACCTGCCAGCTCGCGAAGTGCTTATTGCGCAGGTCTTGGCTGGCATGCAATCTCCGATTGCTGGATTTGTCAATGTTCTTCAAGGTTCTATCCGCAAATTTGTATATGCGCTTGATGCTGTGCGCAAACAAAAAGAATCAGCATAAAAAAATAATAAAATTAACGGAGGTCTTTTAAAATGACTCAACAAGAAATTATGCAAGCTATTGAGAACATGAGTGTTCTTGAATTATCCGAATTGGTGAAAGCTCTAGAAGAAAAATTTGGTGTTTCCGCTGCTGCTCCAGTAGCTGTTGCTGGTGCTGCTGCTCCAGCTGCTGCTGCTGCTGCTGAAGAAAAAACTGAATTTGATGTTATTCTTACTAGCGCTGGCGCTAGCAAAATCAACGTTATTAAAGTTGTTCGCGAAATCACTGGTCTTGGTTTGAAAGAAGCTAAAGAAGTAGTTGATGGTGCTCCTAAAGCTGTAAAAGAAAAAATTGCTAAAGCTGATGCTGACGCAATCAAAGCTAAACTTGAAGAAGCTGGCGCAGTTGTAGAAGTTAAGTAATTTTAAGAGGTTGTTTAATATCCGGAAGGGTACTTAAACAAATCTGATTACTAATTTTAGAATCAAAAAATATAAAGAGTACCCTTTGTGGTGCTCTTTATATTTTTTCCTAAAACTATTCTAAATGTCTTGACGAATAAATCTTATTGTGGTATTATTGTTCAATGCAAAGAATGTTTATTTTAGGGTAATGTTTTTTTGTTGTAGAGTGTATAAAATATAGATTGGCAGGAAATAGTAATATATGGAGGATGAAATTCTATTTCATCAAGTGGACAAATGCAAGGTCTGTTATTTGACTGGAAAAACCTTGCTTTTTTTGTATTGTAGTGCCTAACCCTAAAGTCAATAGGTACTATTAGCAAATATTTTACTAATGTGTTCTATATTTCTGTTTAATTATCGATATTATATTATGTGCTGTACAACGTTGTATTATGTAAAAGGTTTTATACCTGCGGCAAAATATTGTGAGTTAGTAAATACATATTTTAGGTCAAGATGCTGCTAAGGTATAGAGTTTAATTTGGGCTAAGGGGTGAAGGATTTAATGTTTAATCCTGTTCCGGTTGGCAAAAAAATCAGATATAGTTATGCCAAAATTAAAGAAGTACTGGACATGCCCAATCTGATTGAAATTCAGAAAAATTCGTATAACTGGTTTCTGAAGGAAGGGCTGCAAGAAATTTTCCACGACATTTCGCCTATTCAGGACTTTACAGGCAATTTAGTTCTGACATTTGAAAAATTTACTTTAGGCGAAGCCAAATATCACGTTGAAGAGTGTAAAGAACGTGATGTTACCTATTCAGCTCCTTTACGTGTCAATGTTCGATTAATTAATCGGGAGACAGGTGAAATCAAAGAGCAGGAAGTGTTTATGGGCGATTTCCCGCTAATGACTGAGAATGGTACTTTTATCATTAATGGTGCAGAACGGGTTATTGTTAGTCAGTTAGTACGTTCTCCTGGTGCGTACTATAACGAAACCATTGATGCGACGGGTAAAAAACTGTATAATTCCACAGTGATTCCTAATCGTGGAGCCTGGTTAGAGTTAGAGACAGATGCAAATGATGTAATGTCTGTTCGTGTGGATCGTACAAGGAAACTGCCAGCAACCGTATTGATTCGTGCCTTAGGCTATGCATCCAATGCGTCCATTGCTGAATTGTTTCATGATGACGTGCGGGTTCGCGCCACTTTAGAGCGGGATAATACCAATTCTAGAGAAGAAGCCTTAGTAGAAATATATAAAAGGCTGCGCCCAGGAGAACCACCTACTGTCGATAATGCTACCCAATTATTAGAATCCCTATTTTTTGATTCTAAACGGTATGATTTAGCAACTGTAGGACGTTATAAATTAACGAAAAAATTAGGCTGGCGTCGTCGTTTAATGGGCAAGACCCTTTATCAGCCAATTGTAAATGCAGAAACAGGCGAAGTGATTGTTGCTGCAGATACGGTAGTGGATGAGAAAGTTCTTGATCATATTGATCAAAGTGGTGTATTTGCCAATGATGCTTTGGTTGAAGTAAAAGTTAAACTAAAAGATGGCTCACCAGTAAAAATGCTGTGTAATCCAGAATTACCTTATAATCATCGTACCATTACTCGGGAAGATATTTTAGCATCTGTTAATTATCTTCTTAACTTGATGGATGGTTTTGGTAATGTAGATGATATTGATCATTTAGGTAATCGTCGTTTACGCTCTGTAGGCGAACTGCTGCAAAACCAGTTCCGTATCGGTTTATCCCGTATGGAGCGTGTAGTTAAAGAACGTATGACTATCCAGGATGTAGATGTTATTACTCCCCAAGCTTTAATTAATATCCGTCCTGTTGTGGCTGCTATCAAAGAATTTTTTGGTTCCAGTCAGTTGTCTCAATTTATGGATCAGACCAATCCGTTGGCAGAATTGACTCATAAACGCCGTTTGAGTGCTCTGGGACCTGGTGGACTCAGTCGTGAACGCGCTGGTTTTGAAGTGCGTGACGTACATCACTCTCACTATGGACGTATGTGCCCGATTGAAACCCCAGAAGGACCGAATATCGGTCTAATCGGTTCCTTATCAACTTATGGACGCATTAATGAATTTGGCTTTATCGAAACGCCATATCGAAAAATTGATAAAGAAAATCATATTGTAACCGAAGAAGTACGCTACCTGACGGCCGATGAGGAAGATGAAGTAGTGTGCGCGCAAGCAAATGAACCACTAGGTGAGAATGGCTGGTTTGTTGAACCAAGGGTTACTGTGCGTCATAAACATGAGATTTTAGTCATTCCAGCGGAAAAAGTTGACTATATGGATGTATCACCAAAACAGGTTGTTTCTATCGCTACGGCGATGATTCCTTTCTTAGAGAATGATGATGCTAACCGTGCCTTAATGGGTGCGAACATGCAACGTCAAGCGGTACCGCTTCTTAGAACCCAGGCACCGCTCATTGGAACTGGGATGGAATATAAGGCAGCCAGAGATTCTGGTGTTCTTATCCTGGCGAAAAATGCTGGTGTTGTTGAAAAGGTTACTGCCACTGAAATAAAAGTGCGTACAGAACGCGGCACCTTAGATAACTACAAGCTGCTGAAATATCTACGCTCAAACCAAGGAACATGCATTAATCAGAAGCCCATTGTTTATAAAGGTGAACAGGTAGAAAAAGGTCAGGTGTTAGTTGATGGACCTGCTACTGATCTAGGAGAATTAGCGTTAGGCTTTAATGTACTAGTAGCCTTTATGCCGTGGGAAGGTTACAATTATGAAGATGCGATTCTTTTGAGTGAGAAAATCGTAAAAGAAGATATCTATACATCGATTCATATTGAAGAATATGAATGTGATGCAAGGGATACGAAACTGGGTCCTGAAGAAATTACGCGGGATATTCCAAATGTGGCTGAAGAGGTACTGAAAGATCTTGACGATCGTGGAATTATCCGCATTGGTGCTGAAGTCCGCCCAGGGGATATTTTAGTGGGTAAAGTAACACCAAAGGGTGAGACGGAACTTACAGCGGAAGAACGTCTGCTTCGTGCTATTTTTGGTGAAAAAGCTCGTGAGGTTCGTGATACATCTCTTCGTGTACCACATGGTGAAGCTGGTAAAATTGTTGATGTAAAAGTATTCAGCCGCGAAAATGGTGATGAATTACCGCCAGGCGTGAATTTCTTAGTACGTGTATACATAGCTCAAAAGCGGAAGATCTCCGAAGGGGATAAGATGGCAGGTCGTCACGGTAATAAAGGGGTTGTTTCCCGTATTATGCGTGAAGAAGATATGCCGTTCCTGCCAGATGGCACCCCCGTGCAGATTGTATTAAATCCATTGGGTGTACCATCGCGTATGAATATCGGACAGGTATTGGAAACCCATTTAGGAATGGCAGCAGCTGCCTTTGGCATGCAGGTCCGAACTAACGCTCCAGGCGTTGCAGAACGTCTGAAAGAGGTTGGTTATGACTCTGATAAAAATGGTCTTCCTAAACCGGGTATAGCTGGTATTAACTTAGCAACTCCAGTATTTGATGGAGCTCATGAAGAAGAGGTCTTTAAGACCTTAAAAGCAGCAGGACTGCCAGAGGATGGGAAAACTGTCCTATATGATGGCCGTACAGGGGAAGCGTTTGATAACCGTGTTACAGTAGGCTGGGTGTATATGCTGAAACTGGCCCATTTGGTCGATGACAAAATTCATGCAAGATCTACTGGACCTTATTCATTGGTTACACAACAACCTCTTGGTGGTAAAGCACAATTTGGTGGTCAGCGTTTCGGGGAAATGGAAGTTTGGGCCTTAGAAGCATATGGTGCGGCCTATACCTTACAGGAACTCTTAACAGTGAAATCCGATGACGTGGTTGGGCGTGTGAAAACCTATGAAGCGATTGTGAAGGGTGAAAACATACCTGAGCCTGGAGTGCCTGAATCCTTTAAAGTTTTAATTAAAGAGCTGCAAAGTATTGGGCTTGATGTTAAAATCTTAAATGAAGATGCCCAAGAGATTATGATTGATGATATAGAAGAAGATGTTCATCAGGTTGCTAAGGAACTTGAACTTAATATCGGTGTTCCAGGAGCAGTTGCTGCACCGGAAGCTCATACTCGCAGCAAAAGCGAGATAGAACCTGATTTATTGGATGAGTTCGAAGGTACTGATGAGATGGAACCGCTAGAAGAAGAATTAGATATTATTGCTGAAATCGGCGAAATGGATGAAGATAAGTTTGACTTAGCTGATGATGATGAGGTAGACCTTGATCTACCTGGCCGTAAATCTGTCAAAAAAATTAAAAGTAAAGATAGAAAGCCAACACAGCGTGACTTCTTGGAAGAGATAGACGATGAGGAAATTGAGTAATTGGGTAAGGGAGTGATAACCCTTTGTTAGATGTAAACAATTTTGATTCAATGAGGATTGGATTGGCTTCTCCGGAGCAAATCCGCAAATGGTCATTTGGTGAAGTAAAAAAACCAGAGACTATAAATTACCGTACTCTTAAACCAGAACGCGATGGCTTATTTTGTGAAAAAATATTTGGGCCAACGCGTGACTGGGAGTGTCATTGTGGCAAATATAAACGTATTCGCTATAAAGGCATTGTCTGCGACCGTTGTGGTGTAGAAGTAACACGTTCAAAAGTACGTCGTGACCGTATGGGGCACATACAACTAGCAGCTCCCGTATCTCATATTTGGTATTTCAAAGGAATTCCGAGTCGCATGGGTCTAATATTAGACATATCGCCTCGTTCCTTGGAAAAAGTATTATATTTTGCTTCCTATATTGTGCTTGATCCTGGTGATACGCCACTTATGAAACGTCAGCTATTGACCGAGAATGAATATCGCGATTACCGCGATAAATACGGCAGCTCTTTTAAAGTCGGCATGGGTGCAGAGGCTATTAAAAAGCTTCTGGAAGAACTGGATTTAGAGAAAATAAGCAAAGAGTTAAAACAAGAACTGAAGGAAGTTAGCGGTCAGCGTAAAATTAGAGCGATTCGCCGTCTGGAAGTAACAGAAGCGTTCCGTAAATCTGGTAATCGTCCGGACTGGATGATTATGGACGTTGTGCCCGTCATTCCACCTGAACTGCGTCCAATGGTACAGCTTGATGGCGGTCGTTTTGCAACTTCAGATTTGAATGATCTATATCGTAGGGTTATTAATCGTAACAATCGTTTGAAGCGCTTATTGGATCTAGGTGCTCCTGATATTATTGTGCGTAATGAAAAACGCATGCTGCAGGAGGCCGTGGATGCTTTAATTGATAATGGTCGTCGTGGCCGCCCTGTAACCGGCCCTGGCAATCGTCCCCTTAAATCACTGAGTGATATGCTTAAGGGAAAACAAGGCCGTTTCCGTCAGAATCTATTAGGTAAGCGGGTAGATTATTCTGGCCGTTCGGTTATTGTAGTTGGACCTGAGCTTAAATTGCATCAGTGTGGTCTTCCGAAAGAAATGGCATTAGAACTGTTTAAGCCTTTTGTTATGAAGAAACTCGTAAATGCGGGTCATGCTCATAATATTAAGAGCGCTAAACGTATGGTGGAAAGAGTTCGCCCAGAGGTCTGGGATGTATTGGAAGAAGTGATTAAAGAGCATCCTGTGCTGTTAAATCGTGCTCCTACCTTACATAGATTGGGAATTCAGGCATTTGAACCAGTGTTGTCCGAGGGGCGCGCCATAAAACTTCATCCATTAGTATGTACAGCATATAATGCGGATTTTGATGGTGACCAAATGGCGGTTCATGTACCACTTTCTGCGGAAGCACAATCAGAAGCCCGTATGTTGATGCTAGCTGCCCACAATATCCTATCAACCAAAGATGGTAAACCGGTGGTAACACCGACTCAGGATATGGTTCTAGGAGCATATTACCTTACAATGGAGAAAAAAGGCGATATCGGTGAAGGTAAAGTTATGTGTGACATCAATGAAGCACTACTTGCTTATCATCATAAAGAATTGTCTCTTCATGCCTTAATTAAAGTGCGTTTTCCAAAGTATGGTATGGTAACTACTACTATGGGACGTCTGATTTTTAACGAAAACCTGCCTGATGAAGTTCGCTATTTCTTCCAAAGAGATGGTGAATGGCATTTAGGTATTATGATGGATAAAAAAGAACTTGGTAAATTGGTAGCTGAAACTTATCGACAATTTGGTAATTCCAAAACAGCCGTAGTAATTGATAACGTGAAAAGACTAGGTTATGCTTTTGCCTGTCGTGCTGGTATGACAGTGGCTATTGCCGATATTAATATTCCTCCTGCAAAGAAGGAAATACTGAACACTACCGAAAGTCGAGTTGATACGGTTGATAAGCAATATCGCCGTGGGTTGATTACGGAAGATGAAAGATACAAGAAAACCATCGAGTTATGGACAAAAGCAACAGATGATGTTACTTTAGCCATGATGAATAACTTGGATCGTTTTAATCCGATTTATATGATGGCAAACTCTGGTGCTCGTGGTAACATTCAACAGATTCGTCAGTTGGCTGGTATGCGCGGACTTATGGCTGACCCGTCCGGCCGAATTATCGACCGTCCTATTAAAGCAAACTTCCGTGAAGGTTTGACAGTACTTGAGTACTTTATATCGACTCATGGTGCTCGTAAAGGCTTAGCTGATACTGCACTTAGAACCGCCGATTCTGGTTATTTGACACGTCGTTTGGTTGACGTATCCCAAGATGTTATTGTTCGTGAAGAGGACTGTGATGTTGTAGGAATTAACCTGATCCGTGAACGGGCGCGATTAGCAAAATCCAGTACAGGCGCAATTGAGGTTCTTAGAGATACACTATTAGGAAGAGTCTTAGCTGAAGATGTTCTTGATCCGAAAACAGCAGACATCTTGATTCCTCGTTCCACAGTTCTTGCTGATGATAATTTACGTATTATTGGTGAACATGGTGTACCAGAAATTATGGTGCGTGGTGTATCAACTACTACAGAAGAAGATGTTAATGCTTCTGCAGCCAATGAGGCTATTGTTTTAGGTGCACCGGAAGAAAAAATGCGTGAACTTCTGAAAAATGCTATGGTACGTGAAATGTTAGGTAAAAATACTACCAATGCTATTAAAGACAGCCAAGGCGTAGAAATTGTTGCTGCTGAGACCCCTCTTACCGAAGAAGCGATTGAAGCCGTTTTAGTAAGTGATGTACGGGAAGTAAAAGTACGTAACAATAATATTAAGGGCATTGAGGTTGAGGCGATTACAGAAGGCTCTGGAGTCATTGAATCGCTGAAAGATCGTATTGTTGGCCGTTTTGTGGCAGAGGATATTATTGATCCTAAGACCAACGAAGTCATTGTAAAAATCAATGATACCATCACTGAGCCATTGGCAGATCGAATTGTTGCTGTACGTGAAAAAGTATCCATTCGTTCGGTACTTACCTGCAAATCTCAATTTGGCGTATGTATTAAATGTTATGGACGTAATTTAGCAACCGGCCATCCTGTGGATGTAGGTGAAGCAGTAGGTATTATTGCTGCTCAATCCATTGGTGAACCCGGTACACAGCTTACTATGCGTACCTTCCATACTGGCGGTGTTGCTGGTGATGATATTACGCAAGGTTTGCCAAGGGTTGAAGAATTGTTTGAAGCTCGTAAACCGAAGCGTCAAGCTATTATTACTGAAATTGATGGTGTTGCTGCGGTAGATACCAAAGAAGTAAAGGGTATGCGTAAAATTACTGTAGTTCCAGCTGTTGGTGAAGAACGCGTTTATCCGATACCATATGGTGCTCGTATTATTGCGCGGGATGGTCAGCAGATTACTGCAGGGGACCGTCTCACAGAAGGATCCGTAAACCCTCATGATATTCTGCGGGTATGCGGTATTCAGGCGACACAGCGTTACTTAGTATATGAAGTACAGAAAGTATATAAATCTCAGGGTGTTGAAATTAATGATAAGCATATCGAAGTAATTGTTCGGCAAATGCTGCATAAAGTGAAGACGGAGGAATCCGGCGACACTGAACTTTTACCAGGTGAATACATTGATACCAATACCTTTGAAGAAGAAAATGCTAAGGCAATTGAAGAAGGTGGTGAGCCTTCAGTGGCTCGTCCTATCTTGCTGGGTATTACGAAAGCATCCTTGGCAACAGATTCTTTCTTATCGGCAGCATCCTTCCAGGAAACAACTCGTGTACTTACCGAGGCTGCGATAAAAGGTAAAATCGATCCATTGCTTGGTCTTAAAGAGAATGTTATTATCGGTAAGCTTATACCAGCCGGTACTGGCATGAGTCGTTATCGAAACATTAAGCTTACTCATCCAAGAAATGTGGAAGCAGAATAATGTAATGAAAGAGGAACTTGACACGTATCAAGTTCCTCTTTTCTTATGGGGGAAATATATATTGTAGGATGTAAAAATACTAAAACATGAAGATACGAAGAAAAACAAAGAACACGAAGGGATATTTTTATTTTCTATTACTTCGTATGCTTCGCATCTTCGCGTTTAGAAGTATTTTTTTAGTCTATAAAATTTCTTTGACAAAAGTTTGGAAAGTGATATAATTACCTTCGGCTGGCAGTAAAATTTATATTTTTGTCTAAAAAATTACAGAATATGAAAAAGATGATACACCTGGTAGCGTGGTCATAAAAAAAGCCTGTAAATATAGAGAAAATATGAATTTATTAAGAGATGTTTATTGACATTGTGTTTTGATAATGATAATATATTAGAGGGTCAGTGAGAGATGTCATTGATTTGTTGATAAGGGAGTGAGCAATATGTCGCTCGAGATGTTGCAGACGGCGAAAAAAATAGTTGGTGTTAAGCAAGTAACCAAAGCTGTTGAAAAAGATTTGGTGCAAGTCGTATACATTGCTAAAGATGCTGAACAGCGATTAGTAGAACCTTTACGGACGCTGTGTAATCGTAAAAAAGTAGCAATAGAAACGACACTTACTATGGCTGAGCTAGGAAAACTGTGTAATATTGAAGTTGGTGCAGCTGCGGTAGCCGTTTTGAAACAGGCATAACTATGTTAAATGTTTTGCCTTAAGCCTAAGGTTCTGAGGTGAAATTTTTATATAATCATTTTAAGATAATTTGGAAGGGGGTGTATTGAATGCCAACAATTAATCAATTAGTACGTAAAGGTAGAGAGTCGCTTATAGAAAAATCTACTGCGCCTGCTTTGAAGGAATCTCCACAAAAGCGTGGTGTATGTACAAGAGTATATACAACTACTCCTAAAAAACCAAACTCTGCACTTCGTAAAGTAGCGAGGGTACGTTTGACAAATGGTATTGAAGTTACTGCCTATATCCCTGGTATCGGACATAACTTGCAAGAGCATAGTGTTGTACTTATCAGAGGTGGTAGAATCAAGGATTTACCGGGCGTACGTTATCACATTGTTCGTGGTGCATTAGACACTGCTGGTGTGCAGAAACGTAGCCAAAGTAGATCTAAATATGGTACAAAACGTGCGAAAAAGTAAAAAAATAAATAATTAGATAACCCTGGAAAAGGAGGGGACAATATGCCAAGAAAAGGACCTGTTACAAAACGCGATGTATTGCAAGATCCGGTATACAATTCGAAAATTGTTACTAGATTTGTTAATAAAGTAATGCTAGATGGTAAAAAAAGTGTTGCTGAAAATATTGTGTATGATGCATTTGATATTATCCGGGCTAAAACCGGCAAAGATCCATTAGAGGTTTTTGAAACAGCAATGAAAAATGTTATGCCAGTTTTGGAAGTGCGTGCTCGCCGTGTTGGTGGTGCTAACTACCAAGTGCCGATTGAAGTGCGTGCGGATCGTCGTTTGTCATTGGGAATTCGCTGGTTAGTGAATTACTCAAGACTTCGCGGTGAAAAAACCATGCGTGAAAGACTGGCGGCTGAATTAATTGACGCATCCAATAATACTGGTGCGACAATTAAGAAAAAAGAAGATACACATAAAATGGCTGAAGCGAATAAAGCTTTTGCGCATTATCGCTGGTAATTTTAAATGTTTCCTAAACAGTAAGGAGTGATGATAGTGGCCAGAAAATTCTCGCTTAATAATACCAGAAACATCGGTATTATGGCACATATTGACGCTGGCAAAACCACTACGACTGAACGTATACTGTTTTATACTGGCAAAGTACACAAGATCGGTGAAGTGCATGAAGGCGCTGCGACAATGGACTGGATGGTACAAGAACAAGAGCGGGGTATTACTATTACTTCTGCGGCTACTACTTGTGAATGGTCAGGACATCGTATTAATATCATCGACACACCAGGACACGTGGACTTTACTGTAGAAGTAGAACGCTCGCTCAGAGTGTTAGACGGAGCTGTAGCTGTATTTTGCGCCAAGGGTGGCGTAGAACCGCAATCAGAAACTGTTTGGCGTCAAGCTGATAAATATGGTGTGCCTCGTATGGCATACGTGAATAAAATGGATATTCTTGGTGCTGATTTTTACCGAGTTGTCGATATGATGAAAAATCGTTTAGGTGCAAATGCAGTGCCAGTTCAACTGCCAATTGGTGTAGAAAGTGGCTTCAAAGGGTATGTTGATTTGGTGGAAATGAAAGCTGTTGTTTACACAGACGATCTTGGTAAATTCAGTGAAGCAGCTGAAATTCCGGAAGATATGCAGGACCATGTTGCTGAATATCGTCAAGGACTTTTAGATGCTGTAGCAGAAAGTGATGATGAACTCATGATGAAATATCTTGAGGGTGAAGAACTTACTGTTGCAGAAATCAATGCTGGAATTCGTAAAGCGACAATTGCTTGCAAAATGACTCCGGTATTGTGTGGATCTTCCTATAAGAATAAAGGCGTACAGCCGTTATTGGATGCTGTTATTGCATACATGCCTGCACCTACTGATGTTCCGGCTATTAAGGGGATTAATCCTGATACTGAAGCAGAAGATGAACGGGCAGCAGATGATAGCTTGCCATTTTCAGCTCTGGCTTTCAAAATTATGGCGGATCCTTTTGTGGGTAAATTGGCATTCTTCCGGGTGTATTCTGGTGAACTTTCTTCCGGGTCTTATGTATATAATTCGACCAAAGGCAAGAAAGAACGTATCGGACGTATCCTGCAGATGCATGCGAATCACCGTGAAGAAATTGAAAGAGTGTACTCCGGTGATATTGCTGCTGCTGTTGGCTTGAAAGATACAACAACTGGTGATACTCTGTGTGATGACAAACATCAAATTATTCTTGAATCCATGGTTTTCCCTGAACCGGTTATTCACGTGGCAGTGGAACCTAAAACCAAGGCTGACCAAGAAAAAATGGGTATTGCATTGCAACGTTTGGCGGAAGAAGATCCAACATTCCGTGTGAGCACTGACCAAGAAACCGGTCAAACAATCATAGCTGGTGTTGGTGAATTGCATTTGGAAATCATTGTTGACCGGATGCTGCGTGAGTTTAAAGTAGACTGCAGCGTAGGTAAGCCGCAAGTTGCTTATCGTGAAACGATCCGTAAAAAAGTGAAATCTGAAGGTAAATTTGTTCGTCAGTCTGGTGGTCGTGGACAATACGGTCATTGCTGGCTGGAAATTGAACCTCTTGAACCAGGGCAAGGCTTTATTTTTGAAAGTAAAGTAGTTGGTGGTTCGATTCCGAGAGAATACATCGCACCAATTGGTGCCGGTTGTAAAGAAGCTATGGATAACGGTGTTTTGGCTGGCTACCCTATGGTAGACATTAAAGTAACTGTTATTGAAGGTTCCTACCATGATGTTGACTCCTCGGAAATGGCGTTTAAAATTGCTGGTTCAATGGGCTTTAAAGCTGGTTGTGCGAAAGCAGGCGCTGTAATTTTAGAACCATATATGAAAGTGGAAGTTATTGTCCCTGAAGAATATATGGGTGATGTAATTGGCGATTTGAACTCACGTCGTGGACGCATTGAAGGTATGGAAGCCAACAACGGTTCCCAGTCCATCAAAGCATTTGTACCACTGGCAGAAATGTTTGGTTATGTAACTGACCTGCGTTCAAAAACCCAAGGACGCGGTAACTATTCAATGGGCTTTGCTCATTATGATGAAGTACCAAAAAGTATTGCGGATGCGATTATCGCCAAAGTAAAAGGCGTAGAGAAATAAGGAGGCAAAACATACAATGGCAAAGAAAAAGTTTGAAAGAAATAAACCACATATTAACATTGGAACAATTGGTCACGTGGATCATGGTAAGACATCATTGACAGCTGCGATTACGATGACTCTTTCCAAACACGGTGGCGGAGAATTCATGGCATATGACATGATTGATAAAGCTCCAGAAGAAAGAGAACGCGGTATTACAATTAATACAGCTCACGTAGAGTATGAAACTGAAAAACGTCACTATGCTCACGTTGACTGCCCAGGCCATGCTGACTATGTAAAAAACATGATCACTGGTGCTGCGCAAATGGATGGAGCGATTCTGGTAGTAAGTGCTGCTGATGGCCCTATGCCACAAACTCGTGAACACATTCTGCTGTCTCGTCAAGTAGGCGTACCTTCTATGGTAGTGTTCTTGAACAAAGCTGACTTGGTTGATGATGAAGAATTGATCGAATTAGTTGAAATGGAAGTTCGTGAACTTCTTTCCAGCTATGATTTCCCTGGTGATGATATTCCTGTAGTAGTAGGTTCTGCAGTACAAGCATTAAACTGCGGCTGCGCAACCCGCGAATGCAAATGGTGCGGTAAAATATTTGATTTGATGGATGCAGTAGATGAATACATCCCAACTCCTGTTCGTGCAACAGACAAACCTTTCTTGATGCCTGTAGAAGACGTGTTCACAATTACTGGTCGTGGTACAGTTGCGACTGGTCGTGTGGAACGTGGCGAAATCAAAGTTGGTGACAACGTTGAAATCGTTGGTATGACAGAAAAACCAAGAGCAGTAGTTGTAACAGGCGTAGAAATGTTCCGTAAATTATTGGATTCCGCAGTAGCGGGTGACAATATTGGTGCATTGTTACGTGGTGTTGAGCGTAAAGATATCGAGCGCGGTCAAGTATTGGCTAAGCCTGGTACAATTAAACCTCACACCAAATACAAAGCAGAAGTATATGTATTGTCCAAAGAAGAAGGCGGACGTCATACTCCGTTCTTCACGAACTACCGTCCACAATTCTACTTCCGTACAACAGACGTTACTGGTGTAGTAAGTCTGCCAGAAGGTGTAGAAATGGTAATGCCTGGTGACAACATTCAAATGTCAATTGAGCTTATCACTCCAATTGCAATTGAAGAAGGTCTTCGTTTCGCAATTCGCGAAGGTGGCCGTACTGTTGGCGCTGGCGTAGTAACTGCGATTGAAGCGTAAGGATATGATTGGGGCGGCTGACAGTAGTCGCCCCAATCAAACTGGTTTAGATTTTTTTGCAAACATGCGATGACGTGAAAGGTTGCCTGCAAGGTGCGGGGGGAATTTTCACGGAGAATGTCCGTTCTAGAAACTGGGCGATAAGGAGGAAATACAATGGCTAAACAACAAAAAATCAGAATTCGTCTTAAAGCATATGATCATAAGGCACTGGATCAAAGTGCGGTTAAAATAGTGGACACTGCAAAAAGAACAGGTGCTATGGTTTCCGGGCCAATTCCACTTCCTACGGAGAAAAATATTTTCACTATCCTGCGTTCACCACATGTCAATAAAGATTCCCGGGAACAATTTGAAATGCGTACCCACAAACGTCTGATTGACATTCTTGAGCCGACTTCCAAGACCGTTGATGCGTTAATGCGTCTGGATCTTCCGGCTGGTGTCGACATTGAAATCAAGCTGTAGGAGGAGGTGTAATAATGGCTAAAGGAATTTTAGGTAAAAAACTTGGTATGACACAAATTTTTACACAAGATGGTAAATTGGTTCCTGTTACTGTAATTGAAGCAGGCAACAGTGTTGTACTACAAAATAAAACAGTTGAAAATGATGGCTACAATGCAGTGCAGTTGGGTTTTGGCACTGTTAAAGATAAAAACGTTACTAGCCCAATGAAAGGTCATTTTGCTAAAGCGGGTGTTAAACCTGTCAAGGTGATTAAAGAAATCCGTTTGCCTGAAGCATCTGAATATACGGTTGGTCAAGAAATTGGCGTGGATATATTCGCTGAAGGTGAAATCGTTGATGTTACTGGTACTGCTAAGGGTAAAGGTTTTGCCGGTGTTATCAAACGCTGGAACTTTAGACGTGGTCCAATGGCCCATGGTTCTAAATCACATCGTGAGCCAGGTTCTATGGGACCTAGAATGAGCGGTGGCGGCGGTAAAGTATTCAAAGGTAAAAAATTACCAGGACGTATGGGTAATCACAAAGTTACGGTGCAGCGCCTGACTGTTGTAAGAGTCGATGCTGAGCGGAATTTGATTTTAATAAAAGGTGGTATTCCTGGTCCTAAAGGAAGCTTTATGATGATTAAGAATACTGTAAAACCTAAGAAATAATCTCGCGGGTTCTGGGTTTGGTGTTAGTTAGCTTACTTCAAATCTCGAACCTCGAACCACGAAAGGAGGATGTGCTATATGCCGAAAGTAGCAGTATATGATATCACTGGTGCAAAAACCGGTGAAATAGAATTAAATGATAGCGTTTTTGGTGTGGAAGTGAACGAATCTGTACTACATCAAGCTGTAGTAATGCAACTTGCTAGTCAACGTTTAGGAACAGCTGCAACCAAAACAAGAGGTCTAGTGCGTGGTGGCGGTAAAAAGCCTTGGAAACAAAAGGGCACAGGTCGTGCACGCGCTGGTAGTACCCGTTCCCCAATTTGGGTAGGTGGTGGTACTACATTTGGTCCGCAACCCCGTTCTTATGCATTCAGAATGCCACGGAAACAACGTCGTTTAGCAATTAAATCTGCTTTAACTGCAAAACTTCAAGATGGAGAATTGGTAGTAGTAGATAGCATTGCTTTTGATGCACCAAAAACCAAAAATGTAATCACTATGTTGAGTGGTTTTGATGCTGCAAACAAAAAAAGCTTGATTATCACTGGCGAAGTTGTAGAAAATGTTGAAAAGTCAGCTCGTAATATTCCTGGCGTTAAGGCAGTTCCAGCTTCCAGCAGTTTAAATGTATACGATCTTTTGTATCATGATAAAGTGTTTGTGACAAAAGAAGCAATCACCCGTATTGAGGAGGTGCTGGCCTAATGCAAAATTTGCGTGATGTATTGATTCGTCCGCTTGTTACTGAGAAAACAACTGCTATGATGGAAGAAAACAAATATACTTTCGTTGTGCCTTTGAAAGTTAACAAAGTAGAAATTCGTCAAGCTGTTGAACAAATTTTCAAAGTAAAAGTACTAGCTGTGCACACCGTTCGTGTGATGGGTAAAACCAAGCGTATGGGTAAGACAGAAGGTAAGCGTCCGGATTACAAGAAAGCAATTGTAAAACTGGCTCCTGGTCAGAATATAGAATTCTTTGAAGGCGTGTAATCTGAAATTTCATTAAAAAGGAGGGGCAACAATGGCAGTAAAAAGCTTTAAACCTTATACACCAAGTCGCAGGTTTATGACTGGGTCTAATTTCGAAGAAATTACGACTGATAAACCAGAACGTTCGTTAGTTGAGCGTCTGCAACAACATGCTGGCCGTAATAACCAAGGTCGCATGACTGTTAGACATCAAGGCGGCGGTCACAAACGTCAATATAGAATTATTGATTTTAAGCGTAATAAAGATGGCATTATCGCGAAAGTAGCTACAATCGAGTATGATCCTAACCGTTCAGCTCGTATTGCACTGCTTCACTATGCAGACGGCGAAAAACGTTATATTTTGGCTCCTAATGGCCTAAAAGTTGACGATAAAATTATGAGTGGTCCCGAAGCGGATATTAAAGTAGGTAATGCGTTACCAATTAGAAATATTCCTGTAGGTACTCTACTTCATAATATTGAGCTTAAAATCGGCAAAGGCGGGCAAATGGTTCGTTCTGCTGGTGCATCTGCACAGCTTATGGCAAAAGAAGGCGAGCATGCGCTCCTTAGATTACCTTCTGGCGAACAACGTAAAGTACATGTTAATTGTAAGGCAACCATTGGCCAAGTAGGTAACTTGGAACATGAGAACGTTACAATTGGTAAAGCTGGTCGTTCCCGTTGGCTTGGCATTCGTCCTGCTAACCGTGGTGTTGCGATGAATCCTATTGACCATCCACATGGTGGTGGTGAAGGTCATTCCCCAGTTGGACGTAAACATCCTGTTACACCTTGGGGTAAACATGCTTATGGTGTTAAAACTCGTCGTAATAAAACGTCTGACAAGATGATTGTAAAAAGACGTACGAAGTAATTAAAGCCTGAGCATACGGGCTTACTGGATAGAGAAGGGAGGCTAATCAAGTGTCCAGATCAATTAAAAAGGGACCTTATGTTCATCCTAGCGTGATGAAAAAAATTGACGCAATGAACGAAGCTGGCGACAAAAAAGTGATCAAGACCTGGTCGCGTAGTTCTACCATTCTTCCTAATTTCGTTGGACATACTGTTGCAGTACATGACGGACGTAAACACGTACCTGTTTATATTACTGAAGATATGGTAGGTCACAAACTAGGTGAGTTTGCACCTACTCGGACGTATAAAGGTCATTCTGGTTCAGAAAAATCCACATCATTACGATAGTTTTGATGATAGTTACTGGAAGGGGGTTAGTATATGGAAGCTAAGGCAATTGCTAGACATATTCGCATTGCACCACGTAAAATTCGCGTAGTTATCGATTTGATCCGTGGTAAAAACGTTGGTGAAGCTTATGCAATTTTAAAACATACGCCGAAAGTTGGATCTGAAGTGCTGTTAAAAGTGCTCCAATCGGCGATTGCAAATGCAGAACACAACTATGATATGAATTCAGATAAACTCTATGTTTCCGCAGCTTATGTTGACCAAGGACCTACCTTGAAACGTATTCATCCGCGGTCACGTGGGCAAGCTTTTAAAATTTTAAAACGCAGCAGTCATGTGACAGTTGTTGTAAATGAAAGATAACGAGTGAAGGAGGGAAAACAAAGTGGGTCAGAAAATTCATCCTCATGGTTTACGCCTTGGAATTATTAAGACTTGGGATGCTAAGTGGTATGCTGGTAAAGACTTTGCAAATAATTTGCACGAAGATTTAAAAATTCGTAAATTTATCAAAACAAAGGCTTTCACTGCAGGTGTATCCAAAGTTGTGATTGAACGGGCAGCTAACCGTGTTAAAGTTGTAATTCATACAGCAAAACCTGGCATGATCATTGGTCGTGGTGGCGCTGGTATTGAAGAATTGAAAAAGAATTTAAAAACGCTTACTGGTAAGCAAGTTGATATAAACATTGCTGAAGTTAGACAGCCTGATGTTGATGCTCAATTGGTTGCAGAAAATATTGCGGCTCAATTAGAAAGACGTATTGCTTTCCGCCGTGCTATGAAGCAATCCATCCAACGCACTATGCGTATGGGCGCAAAAGGTATTAAAGTAATGTGTGGCGGTCGTTTAGGCGGCGCTGAGATTGCTCGAAGTGAAGCTGCCCGTGAAGGTAGTATTCCACTTCACACTCTTAGAGCTGATATTGACTATGGTACAGCTGAAGCACATACTACTTATGGCCTAATTGGCGTAAAAGTATGGATCTATAAAGGCGAAATTTTGCCAGAAGCTAAAAAAGCCGCTGCCGCTGTTGAAGGGAGCGAAAAATAATGCTACTGCCAAAAAGAGTGAAACATCGTAAACAATTCCGTGGTCGTATGAAAGGTAAAGCAACTAGAGGCAATACTGTAAGTCATGGTGAATTCGGCTTGGCAGCGTTAGAACCCGCTTGGATTACTAACCGTCAAATCGAAGCAGCTCGTATTGCGATGACTCGTTACATTAAACGTGGTGGTAAAGTCTGGATCAAAATATTCCCAGATAAACCGATTACTGCGAAGCCTGCTGAAACTCGTATGGGTAGTGGTAAGGGTTCAACCGAATATTGGGTAGCAGTTGTAAAACCAGGACGTGTAATGTTTGAAATGGATGGCGTTAGCGAAGAAGTGGCTAAAGAAGCTATGCGCTTGGCTGCTCATAAACTTCCTATTAAAACAAAGTTTGTGAAACGGGAAGCTGTTGCTGAACCGCAAGAAGAAGTGGGTGGTGAAGTACATGAAGGTTAAAGACTTCCGTGAAATGAACGCATCTGAACTTAACCAAAAAATTGCTGTACTCAAAGAAGAGTTATTTAACCTCAGATTTCAACTAGCTACTGGTCAGTTGGAAAATCCTATGCGGATTAAAGAAGTTAAAAAGAGTATTGCCAGAGTTAAGACTATTCAGCGTGAACAAGAAATTAAGCAAGCGTAGCGTTCTGATAACGTTCTTAAGTAATATAGCCGTTGGTTTTAAGTTGAACGGAAGGAGGCACATTGGACGTGAGTGAAAGAAATGAGCGTAAAGTTAAAACTGGTAAAGTAATAAGTGACAAAATGGATAAAACCATTGTTGTCGCAATTGAACGTTTGGTACAACATCCTCTTTATAAAAAATCCATTAAAAAGACTGTGAAATTTAAAGCCCATGATGAAAACAATGAAAGCCATATTGGCGATATTGTTGAAGTTATGGAAACTCGTCCGCTGTCTAAAGATAAGCGCTGGAGAGTAACACAAATTATTGAAAGAGCTAAATAAGTGAGGTTTGGAGTTCGCAGTTCGTATATTTGAACCTCGAACCTCTGACCTTCAAAAGGAGGGAACAGGATGATTCAACAACAAACAATCCTTAATGTTGCTGATAACAGCGGTGCGAAGCAAATCATGTGCATCAGGGCATTAGGCGGTTCTTACCGTAGATATGCCAACATTGGTGATGTTATTGTTGCAGCAGTAAAAGCTGCTTCTCCCGGCGGTGCCGTTAAAAAAGGTGATGTAGTAAAAGCCGTAGTAGTACGTTCGAAAAAAGGCTTACGTCGCCCTGATGGTTCTTATATCCGCTTTGATGAGAATGCCGCAGTTATTATTAAGGACGATAAAAGCCCTAGAGGAACTCGTATATTTGGGCCAGTAGCGAGAGAACTGCGTGAGAAAGATTTTATGAAGATTATCTCGCTGGCGCCGGAAGTAATCTAAGTTAGGAGGTATCCGGAATGTCAGAAGCGAAAAAATTACACGTCAAAAAAGGCGATAAAGTTATTATTTTGTCTGGTAAAGATAAAGGAAAATCCGGCAAAATCATTCAAGCATTGCCTAAAAAGAGCAAAGTTGTAGTAGAAGGACTTAACACTGTAAAACGTCATACTAAGCCTTCACAGAACTTGCCTCAAGGCGGTATTATTGTAAAAGAAGCTCCGCTACATTCAGCAAAAGTAATGCTGGTGTGCCCTGCTTGCGACCAGGCAACACGTATTAAGAAAACGTCACTTGCAAGTGGAGCTACAGTTCGTGTTTGTAAAAAATGTAGCGAAATTATTGATAAATAATCACGCAGAAAGGAGGTAACGACACTTGTCCAGAATGAAAGAAAAGTATAGTGATGAAGTAGCTAAAGGCTTAATGGAAAAGTTCGGCTACAAAAACATTATGGAAATCCCTAAAATTGAAAAAGTAATTTTAAATATGGGCGTAGGGGAAGCAGTAAGCAACCCTAAGGTCCTGGATGTTGCTGTCAATGATATGATGATTATCGCTGGTCAAAGGCCAGTAGTAACTCGTGCAAAAAAATCAATTGCAGCATTTAAAATTCGTGAAGGTATGCCGATTGGCGCCAAAGTTACCCTGCGTGGACAACGTATGTATGAATTTTTAGATAAACTGCTAAATATTGCATTACCACGTGTTCGCGATTTCCGTGGTGTTAGCCCTAAATCCTTTGATGGACGTGGCAATTACACCATGGGTATTAAAGAACAATTGATTTTCCCTGAAATTGAGTATGATAAAGTTGATAAAGTTCGTGGTATGGATATTATCATCGTAACCACAGCGAAAACTGATGAAGAGGCACGCGAACTGTTAAAGCTTATGGGCATGCCGTTCAGTGCGTAAAAGGAGGGACACTCGTGGCCAAGAAAGCGCTAATCGAAAAATGGAAACTCGAACCTAAATTTAGTGTACGCAAGTACAATAGATGTAAGGTCTGCGGTCGTCCACATGGTTACTTACGTAAATTTGAAATGTGCCGTATTTGTTTTAGGGAATTGAGCTATAAAGGTGTCATTCCCGGAGTAACTAAGGCTAGCTGGTAGATTACAGGAAGGAGGTAATGTTAAATGGTAATGACCGATCCAATTGCAGATATGCTTACTCGTATTCGTAATGCAAACTCGGTTTATCATGATAAAGTAGAAATTCCTGCTTCAAAAATTAAGCAAGCAATTGCGCAAGTTTTGAAAGCAGAAGGATTTATTAAAGATTTCGAAATTGTTAAAGATGATAAACAAGGTGTGTTAAGAGCAAGTTTAAAATATGGACCTAATCGTGAAAAGGTAATTACTGGCATTAAACGTATTTCCAAGCCTGGATTACGCGTATATGCGAGAAAAGATCAAATGCCCCGCGTGTTAGGTGGACTTGGTGTTGCAATTATTTCAACATCAAAAGGAATTATGACTGATAAGCAAGCTCGTCGTGATGGACTTGGCGGCGAAGTGTTAGCTTTTGTCTGGTAATTTTTGTAGTTAAGGAGGTGCACATATGTCAAGAATCGGTAGAATGCCGATTGCGATCCCTGCTGGCGTAACTGTTACGATTGGCGATGGCAATCAGGTATCTGTAAAGGGCCCTAAAGGCGAATTGACTCGTGCCATTCATAAAGATATGATATTGGAACTTGAAGACAATACCCTTGTTGTAAAACGGCCTTCAGATGAAAAAGAACATAGATCATTACATGGCTTGACTCGTACATTGCTGTCAAATATGGTAGTAGGTGTTACCCAAGGTTTCACCAAAACTCTTGAAATTGTCGGCGTTGGTTACAGAGCAGCTAAAGCTGGTAAAAATGTAGCTTTAACATTAGGATTTTCTCACCCCTTAGAAGTTGCGGCTCCTGAAGGAATGACCCTTGATGTTCCAGCTCCCAATAAAATTGTAGTTTCTGGTATCAACAAAGAAGAAGTTGGTGCATTAGCAGCTAAAATCCGTAAATATAGAGAACCTGAACCATATAAAGGTAAAGGCGTTCGCTATGAAGGTGAAGTTGTTCGCCGTAAAGTAGGTAAAGCAGGCGGTAAAGGTAAGAAGTAAGATTTTAACTGAAAGGAGTGACCACTTTGCTTCGTAAAGGAATAAAAAATAAAGCTAGGCAAAAACGCCATTTACGTGTACGTAAGCTTGTTTCAGGTACTGCAGCAAGACCTCGTTTAAACGTATTTCGTAGCTTAAGTCATATTTATGCGCAAGTCATTGACGATGTTACTGGTACTACTTTGGTAGCTGCTAGCACTATGGATAAAGATTTAGGCGTAACTTATGGCGGTAATATAGAAGCAGCTAAAGTTATCGGTGCAGCAGTGGCTGAACGCGCTTTGGCAAAAGGTATTAACAAAGTGGTATTTGACCGTGGTGGTTATATCTATCATGGTAGAGTAGCAGCTTTGGCCCAGGCAGCACGGGAAGCAGGGCTGGAATTTTAAGCAAAAGGAGGTAAATGAATGTCCAGAATTGATTACACAACTCTCGATCTAAAAGAGAAAGTTGTATTCATAAACAGGGTTGCTAAAGTAGTAAAAGGCGGTCGCCGTTTCTCCTTTAGTGCACTAGTTGTTGTTGGTGACGAAAATGGTCACGTAGGTGCTGGCTTAGGTAAAGCCGGTGAAGTGCCAGAAGCAATCAGAAAAGGTGTAGAAGATGCTAAAAAGAACTTAATTAATGTTCCTTTAGTAGGCACTACAATTCCACATCAAATTCTCGGTGTATTTGGTGCTGGTAAAGTATTTATGAAGCCTGCATCAGAAGGTACTGGTGTTATTGCTGGTGGTCCAGCACGTGCCGTACTTGAGCTTGCCGGGATTCATGATATCTTGACTAAATCTCTTGGCTCTTCGAATGCTAATAACATGGTACGTGCTACTTTAACAGGTTTGCAGCAGTTGAAACGTGCTGAAGAAGTAGCCGCACTTCGCGGTAAAACCGTACAGGAACTTTTGGGTTAAGGAGGAATTATAATGGCAACACTCAAAATCACTCTTACCAGAAGCCTGATCGGCAGACCAGAAGATCAACGAGCTACTGTAAAGGCTCTGGGGCTTAAAAAGACAAATACTTTCGTTGTGCAAGAAGATACTCCAGTCATTCGCGGCATGGTTCGTAAAGTGGAGCACCTTGTAACGGTTGAAGAAATACAAGACTAATTGAGAGGAGGCGCTAATAATGAAATTACATGAATTAGCTCCTGCGCCTGGTTCAAAGAAAGTCCGCACTCGTGTAGGTCGCGGCTTGGGTTCAGGTCTTGGCAAAACATCAGGTAAAGGTCATAAAGGTCAAAATTCTCGTGCTGGCGGCGGTGTTCGTCCTGGTTTCGAGGGTGGTCAAATGCCTCTTTACCGTAGATTGCCAAAACGTGGCTTTTACAATAAATTTGGAAAAGACTATGCAGAAGTAAATATTTCTGACTTGAATCGATTTGAAGAAGGTGCAGTGGTTGACCCTGTAGCTTTAATCGAAAGTGGTATTTTGAAAAATGTTCGTGACGGCGTACGTATTTTGGGCAATGGCGAACTGACTAAATCACTTACAGTGATTGCTAATGGCTTTACCAAGTCAGCTGAAGAAAAAATTCAGGCAGCTGGCGGAAAAGTCGAGGTGGTCTAAGTGCTTTCTGCTCTGTCCAACATACTAAAGATCACTGAGCTTAGACAAAAGGTAGTTTTTACCCTAGCCATGTTTTTAGTATTCAGAGCTGGTACGCATATTCCAGTTCCTGGAGTCGATGTTTCTGTTATTGAACAAATGTTTACCAGCGGTAACTTATTTGGCTTGTTGGATTTGTTTTCTGGTGGAGCATTGAGTAAGTTTTCAATCTTTGCAATGAGTATTACACCCTATATTAATGCTTCTATTATTATGCAGCTGATTACCATTGTTGTGCCAACTTTTGAGCAATGGTCTAAAGAAGGCGAAGAAGGTCGTAAAAAGTTAACACAAATTACTCGTTACGGCACTGTACTTCTAGGATTCATTCAAGCGATTGGCATGGCGATAGGACTAAAATCAGCAATTATTAATCCAGGCATTGCTTCTACTTTATTGATTGCATTGACCCTTACGGCAGGAACTACTTTCCTAATGTGGCTTGGAGAGCAAATTACTGAAAAAGGTATTGGTAATGGCATTTCGCTCATTATCTTTGCCGGAATTGTGTCTAGATTACCTGATGGGGTATATATGCTATATCAATACCTTATCGCAGGTACCATTAATATCTTTAATGTATTGTTATTCGCAATTATTGCTTTGGCCATGATTGTTTTGGTAGTAGCCATTTCACAAGGTCAAAGAAGAATTCCGGTACAATATGCAAAACGAGTAGTTGGTCGTAAAACCTATGGTGGTCATTCTACTCATATTCCGCTGAAAGTAAATCAGGCGGGAGTTATACCAATAATCTTTGCGTCATCCGTGCTGATGTTTCCGGTAACTATTGCCCAGTTTGTTGATATTGCCTGGGTAAAAACCGTGGCAGGATATTTTGCGTGGGGTACGCCTATACAAACAACATTGTATGCGCTCTTAATTATTTTCTTCACGTATTTCTATACTGCGGTTACTTTGAACATATCGGATATGGCAGAGAACATGAAAAAATACGGTGGTTTTATTCCAGGACTGCGCCCGGGTAAACCGACTGCTGATTATTTGGATCGAGTTATGACCAGAATCACCCTTGCAGGTTCCATTTTTCTTGCAGGTATTGCCATACTGCCGAACTTTATTGCAGCTGTGACAAATATTCCAGGGTTAAATTTTGGCGGTACCGCCCTTTTAATTGTGGTAGGCGTGGCACTTGACACTATGAAGCAAATAGAGGCCATTGTTCTAATGCGTCACTATCAAGGCTTTATGAAGTAGGGAGGTCGCTTCGCAATGTATATCCTGTTAATGGGACCGCCTGGGGCTGGTAAAGGTACTCAGGCGGCGGAATTAGTTGCAGAATTTCAAATTCCTCATATTTCTACTGGCGATATGTTTCGTGCAGCAGTGAAAGAAGGAACTGAACTTGGCAAGCAGGCGAAGGCTTGTATGGATGCTGGGCAACTAGTACCTGATAGTGTAACTATTGGGATAGTGAAAGAAAGATTGGCTAAACCTGATTGCTATAAAGGTTTTATTCTCGATGGATTCCCGCGGACACTTGAACAGGCAAATGCCTTAGATAGTACCTTAGTGGAACTGGGAATAAAACTTGATCGTGTTATTAATATTAATGTTCCTGTAGAAGATTTAATTAACCGTATGACAGGGCGTCGTATCTGCAAAGGTTGTGGCGCGACCTATCATGTGACACTAAATCCTTCCACAAAGGGCAATCAATGTGATAAATGCGATGGTGAAATTTATCAGCGTGCTGATGATACGGAAGAAACGGTTACGAAACGCCTGTCAGTGTATAGTAGCCAGACGAAACCCTTAATTGAATACTATCAGGACAAAGGTCTTTATAGTGAAATTGATGGACGTCAGCCGATTGATAAAGTATTTGCTGATATTGTTCATAGCTTGAGGGGCGAGTAGGTATGATCATCCTTAAATCAGAGCGAGAGATTAATTACTTGCGAGATGCTGGTAAAATAGTAGCTGAAACGTTAGCTGAAGTTAAAAAGGCTGCTAAACCCGGGGTCACTACGCTGGATCTGGACAGAATAGCCGAAGAATATATTAAAAGTCGTGGTGCGATTCCTGCATTTAAAGGGTATCATGGTTTTCAAGGGAACATTTGTGCTTCAATAAATGAAGAAGTCGTACATGGCATTCCAGGATTAAAAAAGTTAAAATCTGGAGATAATGTTAGTATTGATATTGGAGCGGTAATAAATGGATATAATGGTGATGCCGCGATTACAGTGCCTGTTGGTGAAGTAGATGCTGAAGTTCAAAAACTTTTGGATGTTACAGAAGAGTCTTTGTATAAAGGCATTGAACAAGCTATCATAGGTAATCGTCTGAGCGACATTTCTCATGCCGTTCAGGTTCACGCAGAACAACATGGTTTTGGTGTAGTGCGTGATTATGTTGGTCATGGGATTGGCCGGAGTATGCATGAAGATCCACAGGTGCCGAATTATGGCGATCCTGGCCGTGGTCCACGCTTAAAGGCTGGTATGACATTGGCGATTGAGCCAATGGTCAATCTTGGCACATATGAAGTAAAGACACTTGACGACGGTTGGACGGTTGTGACTCTTGACGGCAAGCGCTCAGCGCATTTTGAACATTCCATTGCCATCACTGACGGTAAGCCGGAGATTCTAACTAAGTTATAGGAGGCTGCTCTGGTGTCAGTCGTGAACATATCAATGGGGCAACTTGTTACTAGTACTGCCGGACGGGATGAGATGCAAGTGTATCTGGTAGTTGGGATTACAAATAATCAGGTTTTGCTGCTGGCAAACGGTAGAGAACGGAAAATGGCTAATCCCAAACGCAAAAACATCCGGCATGTTAATGTTCTTAAATCTATTGCCAAAGGGGCGGCGGAAAAACTTCAATCTGGCATAAAAGTTACAGATGAAGAAATCCGCCAAGCCATTCAGGATTTATACAAGCCAGAGAATCTGTGATAAGCGGACTAGGAGGGATAGCTCGTGTCCAAGCAAGATGTAATTGAGGTTGAAGGTACGGTTGTCGAAGCCTTGCCTAATGCTATGTTCCAGGTTAAGCTGGAAAATGAGCATGTCGTATTGGCGCATGTATCAGGTAAGATCCGCATGAACTTTATCCGGATTTTACCTGGGGATAGAGTAACTGTAGAGCTCACGCCTTATGACTTAAAGCGTGGCCGTATTACCTACCGTTTCAAATAGCGGATTCGTAAGGTAAGATGCTTTCGGTATCAATCGAAGAGCGCGAGTTCGTGAATATATGAAAAGGAGGACTGGCAAATGAAAGTGAGACCGTCGGTCAAACCCATTTGTGAAAAATGCAAGGTAATTAAACGTAATGGACATGTAATGGTGATTTGTGAAAATCCTAAACATAAACAAAAGCAAGGATAGGAGGTGTACTATAGATGGCACGTATTGCCGGAATAGATTTGCCACGTGATAAAAGAATCGAAATATCTTTAACATATATTTATGGTATTGGTCTTAAAACTTCCAAGGATATCTTGGCAGCTACTGGGATTAATCCTGATACACGTACCCGCGATTTAACCGAAGAAGAGGTTGTCAAGTTACGTGAAGCTATTGATAAGAACCTTAGAGTGGAAGGCGATTTACGTCGTGAGCAATCACTTAATATTAAACGTCTGATTGAAATCGGATGCTATCGTGGTAAACGTCATCGTATGGGTCTTCCTGTACGTGGTCAACGTACTAAGACGAATGCCCGTACTCGCAAAGGTCCTAAAAGGACTGTTGGAGCGAAAAAGAAAAAAGCGTAGAGGAGGGATAAAGATTGGTTGCTAAGAAAGCTATTCGACCAAAAAGAAAAGAACGTAAAAATATTGAGCATGGTCAAGCCCATATTCGTTCTACTTTTAATAATACAATTGTGACTATTTCCGATACAAAGGGTAATGTTTTGTCTTGGGCTAGTGCGGGTGGACTTGGATTTAGAGGTTCCCGTAAGAGTACTCCATTTGCTGCACAAATGGCAGCAGAAACAGCTGCTAAAGCGGCTATGGAGCATGGACTTAAACAGGTTGAAGTCTTTGTAAAAGGACCTGGTTCAGGTCGGGAAGCAGCCATTAGATCATTACAGGCATCTGGATTAGAAGTAAGTTCTATTAAAGATTGTACGCCTGTACCTCATAATGGATGTCGTCCACCTAAGCGTAGAAGAGTATAAGAAAGTTTCGGGAGGTGTTAAATATACATGGCTAGATATACAGGACCTGTTTGCAGACAATGTCGTCGTGAAGGCGCAAAATTATATCTTAAAGGCGAAAGATGCTATACGGATAAATGTTCAATTGGTAAACGTGCGTATGCACCTGGTCAACATGGCCAAGGCCAAACTCGTAAAAAAGTTTCCGAGTATGGTGTTCAATTGAGAGAAAAACAAAAAGCACGTCGCGTTTATGGCATTTTGGAAACTCAATTCCGTTCTTATTTTGATAAAGCGGATCGTCAAAAAGGTATTACTGGTGAAAACTTATTGGTATTGCTAGAAAGAAGACTTGACAATGTGGTATACCGTCTTGGTTTTGCGGCAAGCCGTACGCAAGCTAGACAATTGGTAACTCACAGACATTTCACTGTTAATGGCAAAAGAGTAGATATTCCATCTTATTTAATTAAACCTGGTGATGTAATCGCAGTAGCTGAAACTAGCAAAGAATCACCATTAATTAAAGAAATTACTGAATCTCTTGCTCACAAAACAGTGGCACCTTGGTTGGAAAGACCAAATCAAGAGGTAATGAATGGTACAGTACTGCGTTACCCCACTCGTGAGGAAATTGATACACCAGTTCAAGAGCATCTGATTGTCGAATTATACTCCAGATAATCAACGTATGTTTTTTGAAGATAGTCCGAATTTTTGCCCTCAACCGTGGGTATGGCGTAACTTAATCGTACGCAAAGAGGAGGGTTTTTCCAGATGATCGAAATCGAAAAACCGAAAATTGAGATTGTAGAATTAAGTGAAGACAACCGTTATGGTAAGTTTGTATGTGAACCATTAGAACGTGGCTATGGTACTACCCTTGGCAACAGTTTACGCCGTATATTGCTGTCTTCCTTACCGGGAGCAGCAATTACAGCGGTTAAAATTGAAGGTGTTCTTCATGAATTTTCTACCATTCCAGGTGTTCGGGAAGACGTTACCGACATTATCCTGAATTTAAAAACACTGCGTCTAAAAATGCACAATGATGAGCCAAAGATCTTAAGGATTGAATGCTTACATGAAGGGGAAGTAACAGCAGGAGACATTCTTACTGACCCCGATATTGAGGTTTTAAATCCTGAGCTACATTTGGCTACAGTTGATGCTAGTGGGACGCTGAAAATGGAAATAACCGTAGAACGTGGTCGGGGTTATGTTCCTGGCGACAAGAACAAGAAACCTGATCATGTGATAGGTGTTATTCCGATTGACTCCATTTTTTCACCCATTCAGAGAGTTAACTATCAGATCACAGATACTCGTGTTGGGAACGTCACTGATTACGATAAATTAACTCTGGAAGTATGGACGGATGGAAGTATTCGCCCAGAAGAAGCTGTTAGTAAATCTGCCAGTATTATGGTAGCTCATTTGAAGTTGTTCCAAAATTTGGCAGGCATTATTCCTGAAGAAGACAGTATTGATGGCACTTTTACCGAAGTGGTAGAAGAAGGAAATTCCAAAACAATGGATATGACTATTGAAGATTTGGATCTATCAGTACGGTCTTACAATTGCTTGAAGCGAGCAGGAATTAATACAGTGGCGGATCTGGTACAAAAATCCGAAGATGATATGATGAAGGTGCGTAACCTTGGTCGTAAATCGATGGAAGAAGTAAAGAAAAAATTAATCGAGCTAGGCCTTGGGCTTAGTGAAGAGGAAGAATAAAGGGAGGGAAGAAAATGGGCTATAGAAAGTTAGGACGAGACTCTAGCGCACGTAAAGCGTTGTTTCGCAGCATCTTGACTTCCTTCTTTGCATACGAGCGTATTGAAACAACAGAAGCTAAAGCAAAAGAAATCAATGGTCTTGCCGAAAAGATGATTACTTTGGCTAAGCGCGGTGACTTACATGCTCGCCGTCAAGTGTTATCAAGCCTCATGGATGAAGAAGTAGTTACAAAATTATTTGACGTAATTGCCCCTAAATATGCTGATCGTCAGGGCGGTTATACCCGTATTATGAAATTGGGACCCCGTCGCGGTGATGCTGCGCCAATGGCAATATTGGAATTGGTCTAACGCTTGCAATTGGGCCAGGTGACAAAGGCATGTACTTGGCCTCGTCGCCTGGTTATTGTGGTTTATAGACAAACAAGCTGTTTCAAATAAAAGTAAAGCAGAGGGCAACCTCTTTAACCAAAAAGAGCAGCAAAAGACGGCTACTGTTAGGACAGTAGCCGTCTTTTGCTGTATGCTTTTTTAAAGTGACGAAAGAGTACTTATATAAAAATAAAAAATGTTTCACAAAAGCTTGATGTATTACTGCAGATAATATGCGCAAGAAAGAAAGATTGTAGTTTTAAATGATTTATTATGCAGATGACTAGCGAACGAGGTAGATGGTACAGCAATACAGAATGACATTTCATCTTAAAGCTTTACAATAAATTCGATAAAAAGATATTTAATTTTACAACTTTACAAAAAACTAACATAAATTAGCATTGAAAATTATAAATAAATGTATTACAATAAGTCTATCCAAATATTGTATATATATATAAAATATTACATAATTGCAAAAAAAAACAAAAATAGACAAAATAATTAAAGGAGGATTGGTAATGTAGATGGTGAAAACTCTCAAAAAATGCATATCGGCATTTATACTGTTTAAAATACTTCTGCGCATCCCATGAAAAAATAAAATGGACTATTCAATTTTTATTGGAGATATTTACGTAAATTTCAAATACAAATTAGTTGTATTTATATGCTAAATAACATTGGTAAAAACATTTACAAAAATCTTTTATAGAAAGGGAAATTTTAATGAGTTGGTATGCGCTCTTTGTAACTACAGGTAAGGAAGAGTTAGTACAAAAATGGTTTAGTATTTATTTTAGTGATTCCGTTTTGGTTTCTCTTATACCTCGAAGAAGAATTACAGAGAGAAAAGGAGGAATGGAGAACAGCGTTATTAGAAAGTTGTTTCCGGGCTATATCCTTTTTCGTACGAACATGAATACGGGAATTTATTATAAATTAAAAAGTATCCCCGGCGTCATCCAAATATTAAGGACAGGAGAATATTTCACAGAAATAGTGGAAGAGGAAATGTATTATATACTTAGACTGTTAGATAGTGATGGTGTCGTCGATTATTCTAAAATATATATACATAACTCGAAGGTTATTATTAAAAGTGGGCCATTAAAAGGGCTTGAAGGGCTGGTTATATCGATTGATAAACGTAAAAATAGAGTTAGAATCATGATGAATTTTATGGGATTTCCCAAAAAAATTGATTTAGGTGTTGAAGTGCTTTGAGACGAGATTGCTGGAATATAAAAAGAGTAACGTGAGGTAAGCAGTTAAGATGGTTTTATGATTTATAATGAATAATTTCTAAAAAATAATTATTGAAATATGGTAAATTAAGTATTACAATAATAATAAGTTAAAATAAGTAATAAATAGGAATAAATGGATGTTTAAGAACTCAAAAAAATCAGAGAAGCATCTAATGGTGTTCCGGCCCATATAGATGATCAATGAGGTTATAGATCTGTTAGGTAGTGTAGAATCTTTACATGAAAGGTAAAGCCATGCTTCTCATAGTACCTAAAATAGTTCTAAACTATTGAGACGATAAATTCTAAATTGCATATTTTAATTGGGGAATTTTATGCAGCGTAATTGAATTTCATTATGTAATTCAGCAAAATCAACTATGATTTGCTGAATTTTTTATCTTCAATTTTATTAGAAACTAAAGGATAAAAGAAAGAAATCCACTGTTTTAATCATTCGGGTTATGGCCCCACAATTATATGAGGGACAAACTATATCGTAAAATATAGGATATAGGCGGTGAGTATCAAAAATAGTCAATTACGAAGTTTAAAGTCGTTTGATGGGAGTCTTAGATAAAAATTTAAAAATGAATAGACTGTTTTGTTATTAAAATTACTAGAGGGGGATATAAAAATGATTACATTTATTTTTCCTGGACAGGGTTCTCAGACGAAAGGAATGGGGGGGACGTTATTTGATGAGTTTAAAGAATTAACGGCAGAGGCTGATGAAATTTTAGGATATTCAATTAAGGAATGTTGTATAGAAGATCCAAAATCTAATTTAGGTCAAACTCAATATACTCAACCCGCCTTATATATAGTTAATGCATTAAGTTATCTTAAAAAAATCCAAGGAACAGGAAAAAAACCAGATTTCGTTGCTGGCCATAGCTTAGGAGAATATGATGCGTTATTTGCGTCAGGGGCTTTTGATTTTGCTACGGGATTAAAATTAGTTAAAAAGAGAGGTCAGTTAATGAGCCTTGCTACTGGGGGTGGGATGGCAGCAGTAATAGGGTTAAAAGAAGAACAGATAGCAGAGGTTTTAAAGCAAAATAATTTACAGAACATAGAAATGGCAAATTATAATTCCCCGACGCAAATCGTAATTTCAGGCTCCAAGCAGGATATTGAATATGCGAAACCAATTTTTGAGAGTATTAAAGATGTACAAATGTTCATCATCTTAAAAACAAGCGGAGCTTTTCATTCACGCTACATGGGAGAGGCTAAAAGAGAATTCGAAGTTTTCCTAAATGCCTTTACATTTTCTGAATTAACTATACCTGTAATTTCAAATGTTCATGCCAGACCTTATAAGCAATCTGATATAAAACTGAATTTAATTGAGCAGATTACACAACCGGTTAGATGGACAGAAAGTATAAGATACTTAATGGGGCGCGGAGAAATGGAGTTTGAAGAGATTGGTGCAGGCAAGGTATTAACTGGATTAGTGAGAAGAATTAAAATTGAGGCAGAACCATTAGTAATTAGATAAAGCTAAAATCGACTCGTTAGCTAACGATAAGTGCTGGTACCTTATTGAAGAAAGATACGTTCTCCCTTCCTATAAGTGGAGTTTTACTTATAGGAGGGGAGTTTTTAATTGAGAAATATACCTTTATATAGATCAAAGATGCTTGTTATTAAGAATAAATTAAACGTAGAAGGAGTAATAAAATGAACAGAACTGATATTTTTGAGCTTGTCGTACATCATATTTGCGAGGTAATTCCAGAATTGGAAGATCACTCATTTAAACCTACCGATAGATTGGTGGAACTAGGGGCAAACTCGGTGGATCGTGCTGAGATTGTATCGATGACACTAGAGGCTTTGTCTTTACAAATTCCTCGTGTGGAGTTGATGGGGCCAAAAAACATAGGAGAGCTTGTCGATGTATTATACGAAAAATCAAAATAAGTCAGAAATCTTACTCTAGACCAAAGATAATATCGCCTGTTGACAAGGGAAAGATTGCTTTTACCTTAACATTAAAATTAAAATAGGATGGCAACCTTTCCTCTAGTATGGATGCAACATTTAAATGATAATGATGCTAACGTAAAAGAGCAATGAGTTGGCCGCAGTTAAATCGTACTCTTCGCCAGCAAAGGAGCTGGGTTGATAATTGTGAATGATATGCTCGTAAAGGGCCAGAAATACAATCAAGTTGTCTATTATTATAGTGAAATTAAGCAAATTTCATACAACGAGAGTCATTTTTTTTGAATAATGAGTTTATACATCTCATTATAGAACTTGGGGTCTTAGAAGCTGGATAAAAAAGAACAAGAATTAATTATTCTCGATTTTATTTATATTGTAGATGATGCCATTTATGCTTCCGAACTCTTCTCAGATACTTGGATTAAGTTGACAACATGTCCAAATGACAGGGATACATAATATCCGGATTACATGGAGAGTACTCGACAAAGTGTTCCGGAACTTATACGTAATGGGAATGCATTTATCATTACTTCTTAATTTAATATATGAAAGTGGAGGAAATGTTTATGGCTAAAAATATAATTAATAAATCTTTAAATATTTCTGAAGACCCTCAATTCATTAGAGATACTAAAAAAGAGACAATACTCTCAACTATTGATAACAAAGAATGTGATGAAAAAGATAGGAAAAGAATTGACAATGAACAGAAGATAGCTACAGCAAATGATTCCTGCACGCAAAATGGAGAAATTGCCATTGTCGGCATGGCATGCCGTTTCCCAGGAGCCGAAAATCATGAGCAATTTTGGAAAAATCTTAAGCAAGGGCTGTCGCATGTTCAGGAAATTCCGCCTGAACGGTGGGATTGGCAAGCTTTTTGGGGTGATCCGCTAAAGGAAACAAACAAAAGCAATAGTAAGTGGGGCGGTTTCATCAAGGATGTTGATGCTTTTGATCCGGGATTTTTTAATCTATCGGCAAGGGAAGCAGAAACTATGGATCCTCAGCAAAGGATTATGCTGGAACTCTCCTGGGCCTGTTTTGAAGATGCCGGAATTTGCCCTTCTCATTTTTCAGGAGAAAAAATGGGAGTTTATGTAGGCGTATTTAACTTTGATTATAAAGAATTACAAGAAAAAGTATTTCGTGAAATTGAAACCTACCATTCCACAGGGACTGCTTCTGGAGTCATTGCGAATCGTATTTCCCATTATTTTAATTTAAAAGGACCTAGCGTCTCCATAGATACGGCTTGTTCAAGTTCACTTAATGCTATCCATTTGGCCATTCAGGCTTTACATGCAGGAGAATGCAGTGTAGCTTTAGCGGGGGGGATTAGCCTCTTACTGACCCCTACGCGTCATATCTCCTTTTCAAAAACTGGTATGATGTCTCCTACCGGTTCCTGCAAGAGCTTTGATGAGAATGCAGACGGTTATGTTCGCAGTGAAGGCGCAGGGCTGATTTTACTCAAGCCATTAGATAAAGCCATCCAGGATGGAGATTCTATTTATGCCATTATAAAGGGCAGTGCAGTTAATCATAATGGAAAGACCCACACTTTAACCTACCCTAATCCTGAAGCACAAGCAAATGTAATTATTGATGCCTGCAAAGCAGCGGGAATAACATCAGAAAGTATCAGTTATATTGAAGCTCATGGAACTGGCACTCCCAAAGGTGATCCAATAGAATTCCAGGGAATCCTTAAGGCATTTCAATCCCTTGCGAAAGATAATCAGGAGCTAATAAAAAACTATTGTGGTTTGGGATCAGCAAAATCTAATATTGGTCATTTGGAATCTGCAGCTGGGGTCGCAGGCGTGATTAAGGTATTGTTATCCATGAAATATCAGCAATTGCCTGGACTACAAAATTTTAAACGGTTGAATCCCAGAATTTCGATCCAAGACAGTCCATTTTATATTGTTGATCAACTGCGGGATTGGAAGCGTCTGGAAGGAGAGGATAAGCAGACTTTACCTAGACGTGCAGGAATAAGTTCTTTTGGATTTGGCGGTACGAATGCACATGTAGTACTGGAAGAGGCTCCAGCTGTGGAAAGATCAGTGAGCAGTGAAAGGCCCTGTTATTTAATTTGCTTATCCGCAAAGACGGAAGAAGCGCTGCGGCTAAGAGAAGAAGAATTAGCTCTTTGGCTGGAAGAAGAAGGATCTAAGCACCAGCTTGCTGACATTAGTGCAACCTTGCTAATGGGCAGAGAACATTTCAGAATAAGATCTGCTCTTGTTTTTAGAGATGCTTCTGAACTTCAAGAAAAATTAAAGCAAATTTTAAAAGATAGGGAAACTGAAGGATATTTTAAAGGAAGTAATGTAGGAAAACAAGAACAGCCTCTTTTCGAAGAAGAAATTGGCCACTCAATAATGGGGGCACTGCACTTAGACAGAGGTATAAATGATCAGGAATACTACAATAAGACATTAGGTTTAGCAGAGTTATATGTAAAAGGATATAATCCTAACTGGAAAGAACTATTTGCGGATATTAATATCCGTCGAATTTCTCTGCCCACCTATCCTTTTACCAAAGAGCGATATTGGGTGACTGAGATCGATAATGAAGCTGGCAATCCAGCAGGAATATCATCTGGGAATCATCCATTATTGCAGCGAAATACTTCCGATTTTACCAAACAACAATTTAGTTCAAAGTTTACAGGAAAAGAATTTTTCCTGTCTGATCATGTGATAAAAGGGCAGAGAGTTTTGCCGGGAGCAGCCTATCTGGAAATGGCTCGGGCAGCAGTAGAACAAGCGGCAGGAGAGCCTAACGAAGACCAAAATGGAATTGTGCTTAAAAACGTGATATGGGCCCGACCTATTACTGTAGAAGATCAGGCAGTCAAGGCACAGATCGAACTTTATCTAAAAGATAATGGGGAAATCGCCTACGAAATCTCTAGCAAGTCCGATGAAATTGATGCAAAACAGATACTCCACAGCCAAGGTAGTGCAGTGCTAAGGGCGAGAGGTGATACGCAGCCCTTAGACCTAAAGGGAGTAGAAATGCAGTGTACTAAAGGCATGATAAATTCAAGCCAATGCCATGATATATTTAAAGGAATAGGCATTGAAAATGGCCTAGGACACCAAGTAATAGAAAAGGTATATGTAGGGATAGACCAAGTGCTGGCAAAACTGTGCTTGCCTACTTCTATTGCAGATACGCAGGAGCAGTTTGTTTTACATCCTAGTTTACTTGATTCAGCCCTGCAAGCCTCCATCGCCTTAAAGATGGACATGACTTCACCCATAAAAATCGCTCCTCAGACAATTTTGCCATTCACTCTGGATGAACTTGAAGTCTTTAGAAGCTGCGTTTCCTCCATGTGGGCGCATATTCGTCCGAGCGACGGCAGTACAACGGATAACAGACTGCAAAAGCTTGACATTGATCTCTGCAACGACCAGGGGCATATTTGCGTGAGGATGAAGGCATTTACATTTCGAACTCCAAAAGAAGAACTGGACGATGTAAGGTCCTCGGAAGTCTTAGAGGCGATAATATTGCAGCCCTCTTGGAAAGAACAGCCGATTAGTCCTGAAGCCGTAAACTCTGACTATGCTCAGCACCTAGTAATTCTTTGCGAGTATGACAACATTTCTCCTGAAAGCATAACAGCACAGATGAATAAGGTCCGCTGCCTGGAACTACGCTCCTCTCAGGAGATAGAGGAACGCTTCCAAAGTTACGCAGTCCAGATATTTGAAGAAATGCAAAGCATTCTCAAGGGTAAGCGCAAAGGTAAAGTGCTGATCCAGCTCTTGGTTTCCTCTACAAATGAGCAGTCACTCTGCTCTGGCCTCCTGGGTCTCTTAAAAACAGCCCAGCTTGAAAATCCTCGGATAATAGGACAGTTAATTAGTCTAGGGCCGGGACAAAGTAAAGAAATAATTATAGAACGACTTAAGGAGAACATCCACAGTCCTCTGGATCAGCAGGTCTGCTATCAGGATGGTAAAAGATTCGTTGCCGACTGGAGGGAAATGGAATCTGCCGAAGTCACGGAGATCCCTTGGAAAGAACAAGGGGTCTATTTAATTACTGATGGCGCAGAAGGTCTGGGACTTATTTTTGCTAAAGAAATTGTCCATAAAGTGAAAGCTGTAACCTTGATTCTTACCGGCCGCTCTCCCATAGACGAAGATAGACAGAGCAAAATTAAGGAATTAGAGAACTCAGATGTTCAGATTATTTACCGCGCAGTCGATGTGACCGACAAGGCGGCAATTACCGGCCTGATCCAAGACATTTGGCAGGAATTCGGTAAATTCAATGGTATCATCCATGCCGCAGGAATGATAAAAGACAGCTTCATTACCAAGAAAACTAAGAAAGATTTTTTGACAGTATTGGCCCCTAAGGTAGCGGGATTAGTATATCTGGATCAAGCCAGCAAGGATTTAAATCTTGATTTTCTCATATTTTTTTCCTCGACAACTGGAATTATGGGCAGGTTAGGCCAGGCTGATTACGCTGCCGCCAATGCCTTCATGGATGCTTATGCTCTTTACTGCAATAGTTTAATAAACTCTGGTCAGCGCCGCGGACGGATACTGTCCATTAACTGGCCGCTGTGGCAAGAGGGTGGAATGAGCGTCGATCAAGAGGCTGAGAGGATGATACAGGAAACCACCGGTATGGTTCTCATGCATACAGAGTCTGGAATTCAGGTATTTTACCAAGCTCTGGCTTCTAAGCAGGGGCAAGTATTGGTACTGGAAGGTGATCCGGTACAGATAAAAGAGAAACTGCTTTCGACCACTTCATTTAACCCACAATCTGACCGTTCGTTTATCAAGGCGCAGTCCGATCTCATACCAGAGACAGGATTGCTTCGAGAAAAAACCTTATATCAACTAAAAGTGCTATTTGGAGAAGCCACCAAGCTGCGTGTAGGCAAGATCGATCCTGACGAGGCTTTGGGGAACTATGGCATCGATTCGATCCTGATTACCCAGCTCAATCAAAAACTTGCCGGAGTCTTTGGAGAGCTGTCAAAAACTTTATTTTATGAATACCAGACCTTGGGAGCCTTAGCTGATTATTTTATTGCGGATTATTACCAAGGATGTATGCAGTGGACCGGACTCCAAGATCAGGTACAGTCAACATCAGAGAAATCCTCAGCAACCTTGGTCTTTGATGGTGATTTTCCTGTACTGACATCATTGAAAGCAGCTGGGAAGCAAAACCGAAGTTTTGCCTTCTCAATTGATAGCTGCAAAGAACCGATTGCAATCATCGGTATGAGCGGGCGTTATCCGCAGGCGAAGACGCTGCAAGACTATTGGGAAAATTTAAAAACAGGCAAGGATTGTATTACAGAAATCCCAGCAGAACGCTGGTCATTGGAAGGATTTTATAACCCGGATCGACAGGAAGCGGTATCCCAAGGAAAAAGCTACAGCAAATGGGGGGGCTTTATAGAAGGCTTTGCAGAATTTGACCCCATCTTCTTTAATATTTCTCCCCGGGAAGCGTTTAAAATGGATCCCCAGGAAAGACTGTTTATCCAATCTTGCTGGGAAGTACTGGAGGATGCGGGATATACAAAAGCACAACTTACAGAGCAGTTTGACCGGCGGATTGGTGTCTTTGTAGGAATTACTAAGACAGGATTTGAGTTATACGGTCCCGATTTATGGAAACAGGGAGAAAAAGTCTTTCCCCGTACTTCTTTTGCCTCTATGGCCAATAGAATCTCTTATCTCCTGAATTTACAAGGTCCCAGCATGCCGATTGACACGATGTGTTCTGCCTCATTAACTGCGATTCATGAAGCCTGTGAGCATCTTTATCGGGGAGAATGTGAAATGTCTATTGCTGGTGGAGTAAATCTGTATCTCCATCCCTTAAACTATGTGGAACTATGCAGCCAGCAGATGTTGTCTTCCGATGGACAATGCAAGAGCTTTGGGCGTGGAGGCAGTGGATTCGTACCGGGTGAAGGAGTAGGCTGCGTTTTATTAAAACCGTTGTCTAAGGCTGTAGAAGATTGCGATCATATTTATGCAGTAATTCAGGGAACAAGTATAAATCATGGAGGGAAAACCAACGGCTATACAGTTCCCAATCCAACAGCCCAAGGGGATATGATTCGTAAGGCTATGGATAAAGCAGGGGTGCACGCGCGGACTATCAGCTATATAGAAGCTCACGGTACTGGAACTGAATTAGGAGACCCAGTAGAGATCAGCGGCTTGACCCAAGCCTTTAGTCAGGACAGTCAGGACACAGGCTTTTGTGCCATTGGCTCGGCTAAATCCAATGTCGGTCATTTAGAGGCCGCTGCCGGTATTGCCGGGCTTAGTAAGATTGTCTTGCAAATGCAGCATCAACAACTGGTGCCCAGTTTACATGCTCAAGAACTTAATCCGAATATTCGCTTTGAAAAAACTCCCTTTATCGTGCAGCAGGAACTGGCAGAATGGAAAAGACCAATAATTGAAATCGATGGCAAGTCCAGAGAATATCCAAGAATTGCTGGCATTTCTTCTTTCGGGGCGGGGGGAGCTAATGCTCATGTGGTAGTTTCTGAATATATTCCCAAGGCTGCAGAGCCGGAGAAGAGTATTCAGATTGAGAGGCAAAATCCAGTGATTATTCTGTTATCAGCCAAAAATGAAGATCGCCTGAAAATGCAGGTGCAGCGTTTACTGGCAGCAATCCGGTCTCAGCAAATTACTGAAAACCGCTTAGCAGATATGGCATATACTCTACAGATCGGAAGGGAAGCTATGGAAGTACGTCTGGCTGTGCTTGTAAGTTCCGTTAAGGAACTGGAAGAAAAGCTAACAGCTTTTGTGGCGGGACAGGAGGGGATCGAGGATCTTTACCAGGATCAGGTTAAACGGAATAAAGAAGCTTTAGCTGTATTTGCCGCAGATGAAGAGATGAATAAAATTATCGAAAGCTGGATTAGTAAACGAAAATATACAAAGCTTATGGATCTTTGGGTTAAGGGCTTGAAATTTGATTGGCAGAGGCTGTATGGTGATAATAAACCATGTCGTGTGAGCTTGCCCACCTATCCTTTTGCTAAGGAGCGTTATTGGCTGCCTGAGATCGATAATGAAGCTGGTAAGTCAGCTGGAATAGTATCTGTACTTCATCCATTATTACAGAAAAACACCTCTAATTTTACAAAACAACAATTTAGTTCGAAATTTACAGGGCAAGAATTTTTCCTGTCTGATCATGTGATAAAAGGGCAGAGAGTTTTGCCCGGAGTAACCTATCTGGAAATGGCCCGGGCAGCAGTAGAAGAGGCAGCAGGAGAGCTTAAAGAAGACATGAATGCAATTGTCCTTAAAAATGTGGTTTGGGCTAGACCCATTGCTGTAGCAGATCAGCCAGTCAAAGTACACATCGAACTTTATCTAGAAGATAATGAAGAAATTACCTTCGAAATCTCTAGCGAGTCGGATGCAATTGATGCAGAGCGAATGCTGCATAGCCAAGGTAGTGCAGTACTAAGTAAGATAGCCGAAGTACAGCCATTAGACCTATTAGGATTACAAAGGCAGTGTACTAAAGGCGTGATAAATTCAAGCCAATGTTATGAAGTATTTAAAAGGATGGGAATTGAGTATGGCTTAGGACACCAAGGAATTGAGAAGATATATATTGGAGTTGGACAAGTGCTGGCAAAACTGTGCTTGCCTATTTCTATTGCAGATACGCAGGAGCAATTTGTTTTACATCCTAGTTTGCTGGATTCAGCATTGCAAGGGTCAATTGGTCTCACCTTAGCTGATAGTACGGGGAGCAATACTGCTCTTAAACCAGCGTTACCCTTTGCTTTGGAGAAAATTGAAATTATTAACAAATGTGCATCGGTCATGTGGGCATTGATTCGCTATACTGCAGGCAGTGATATTGGGAGCGCTGTGCAGAAACTGGATATTGATGTATGTGATGAACTAGGTAATGTATGTGTAAGAATGAAAGGCTTTTCATCCCGGATTCTGGAAGGTGAAGTGGGTTTCGCTGGCACAGCTTCTTCTATGGGGACCTTGATTCTGGAACCAGAATGGCAAGACCAAGCTGTTCAAGAACATGTAACTCCTATCTATGAGAAGCAGATAGTAATACTTTGTGAGGCGGGGAAAATTTCCTCAAAAAGCATCGAAAGTAACTTGAACGGTGGGACATGTATTATTTTGAAAGCTGAAGAGGAAGAGATTGATAAACGGTTTCGAACCTATACAGCTCAGGTCTTTCTTCTAATCAAAACTCTTCTGCAAGGTAAACCCAAGGGTAATGTACTGGTACAAATTGTCTCTTTAAGCAAAGGAGAACAGAGTGTGTTTTCTGGGCTAGCTGGGATTTTGAAAACAGCACAATTAGAAAATCCAAAATTGATGGGGCAACTTATTCAATTAGAGGATGATGAGCAAAGAATCGTTGAAATACTGAAAGAGAATATGCAGAGGCCAGCTGACCGTCAAATTCGCTATGAAAGCGGGAGGCGGCTTGTGGCTCGCTGGAAGGAAGTTAGAGCTTTAGAGGCAACAGTCAGTCATCCCTGGAAAGATGGAGGTGTCTATCTAATCACTGGAGGTGCAGGCGGTCTTGGGCAGATCTTTGCGAAAGAGATTGCTCATAAAGTGAAGGGGGCAACATTGATTTTAACAGGGCGATCCTCACTCAATGACGTTAAAAAAGCGCAGCATAGAGAGTTGGAGAGTCTAGGTGCCCGGGTGGAATATCAAGAGGTAGACGTAAGTCAACAGCAGGCGGTCAGTCACTTATTCCAATATATTCAGAAAAAATTCGGAAGTCTTCAAGGCATTATTCATAGCGCAGGCGTCATTCGCGATAATTTCATTCTAAAGAAAACTCCTGAAGAGCTGCATACAGTGCTTGAGCCAAAAGTTACCGGCCTGGTAAATCTAGATCAAGGCAGTAAAACATTGCCTCTTGATTTTTTTATCCTGTTTTCTTCAACATCGGGTAGTTTAGGTAATCCAGGACAAGCTGACTATTCTACTGCGAATGCCTTTATGGACGCCTATGCACAGTATCGTAACGGCCTAGTTAAGGTTAATGCGAGGCAAGGTCAAACCATAGCCATCAATTGGCCCCTATGGAAAGAAGGGGGGATGTACGTTGATGACGCAACGGAAAAGATAATGTGGGAAAACATGGGCATCGTTCCCATGCAGACGTCAACAGGCATTCAGGCTTTATATCAAAGTATCGCTTCCGGCAGCGATCAAGTCATGATTATTGAGGGAGATGTTAAGAAAATACAGACCGCACTTTTAGAACACTTATACAAAACAGACAAAGTAAAAACCGTTGTTAATATAGAAGTCAAAAAAAACGTATCAGAAATTTCCAGCGATTTACTCCAGGAAAAGGCAGTACATTATTTTAAAAAGATGCTTTCCTCAGTAATCCAGCTGCCAGCGAACAAAATTGACGGGGATGCCCCTTTGGAGAACTATGGAATTGATTCAATTATGGTCATGCAATTGGTCAACCAATTAGAAAAAAGCTTTGGATCATTGTCGAAAACAATATTTTTTGAGTATCAAAATATAGAGGCTTTAACTGGATATTTCCTGGAAGCCTATCGGGAGAAAATGATTGATTTATTGGGAATCAAAGAAAAAGCTGCGGCAGTCAGCGAGAATTTCAGCAAATCTTTCCCAGTGGTCGAGACAGCAACTCGCAGTCTCGGCAGCCGTAAGTCACGTTTTGCAGCTCCGCGTCGAGAAATTCCGGAAGAAAAAGGCCAGGAAATCTTAGAGATTGCCATTATTGGTCTTTCCGGACGCTATCCGGGGGCTGGAAATATTGAGGAATTCTGGCAAAACCTCAAAGCCGGCAGAGACAGTATCACTGAGATTCCCCCAGAACGCTGGGATTACCAGCTGTACTTTGATGAAAATAAGGACAACCCCGGCACCGTCTACAGCAAATGGGGAGGCTTTTTAGAAGGTGTGGATCAGTTCGATCCATTATTCTTTAATATTTCGCCCCGGGAAGCCGAAATCATGGATCCCCAGGAGCGGCTGTTCCTGCAATGCGTCTATGAGACCTTAGAGGATGCCGGGTATACCCGGGAAGCCCTCAGTACGTATAAAGGTCTTGGTCTGGAAGGCAATGTGGGAGTTTATGTGGGAGTGATGTACGAAGAGTATCAGCTCTACGGTGCCCAGGAACAAATTCAGGGATACCCGATCACCCTTGCCGGGAGTCCATCCTCCATTGCCAACCGCATCTCTTACTTCTGCAATTTCCATGGCCCCAGTATAGCTCTAGACACCATGTGCTCCTCTTCCTTAACGGCCATTCATCTGGCTTGCCAGAGTCTGCAGCGGGGCGGCTGCGAACTGGCAATTGCCGGTGGAGTCAACGTTTCTATTCATCCGAACAAATATCTGCTGCTGAGCCAAGGCAAGTTCGTATCCAGCAAGGGCCGCTGCGAAAGCTTCGGTCAGGGGGGTGATGGGTATGTACCGGGAGAAGGTGTAGGGGCAGTGCTCTTAAAGCCTTTAGAAAAAGCCATTGCAGATGGGGATCAAATTTATGGAATTATTAAAGGAACTGCGATCAATCACGGGGGAAAGACCAACGGCTATACCGTTCCCAACCCCAATGCCCAGGCTGGCGTGATTGGTGCGGCTCTCAAAGAGGCTGGTCTGGATCCCCGTCTGATCAGCTATATGGAAGCCCATGGTACGGGGACCTCTTTAGGAGATCCCATTGAGATCACTGGTTTGACAAAGGCGTTCCAGGAGTATACGAAAGAGAAGCAGTACTGCGCCATCGGATCTGCCAAGTCAAACATCGGGCACTGCGAAAGTGCGGCAGGTATTGCCGGACTGACGAAGGTTCTGCTGCAGCTTAAGCATCGTCAACTGGTGCCGTCTCTGCATTCTGAGACCCTGAACCCTCATATTGACTTTAGCGTTACTCCCTTCCTCGTTCAGCAGGAGTTTGCCGAATGGAAACGCCCCGTGGTGACAATGAATGGGGAAACCAGAGAATATCCCAGGATTGCCGGTATCTCTTCCTTTGGGGCTGGAGGTGCCAATGCCCATGTATTGCTTGAGGAATATATCCCCAAGCAGGAAAGAGCCCTTGCCACGGTCAGCCCAGAGAAATTGGCGATTATTGTACTGTCCGCCAAAAGTGAAGAACGGTTGAAAGAACAAGTGCAGCAGCTGTTGACGGCCCTGCAAACTCAGTCCTTCTCTGACATAGACGTAGCTGATATTGCCTACACCCTCCAGGTGGGAAGAGAGGCTATGGAGGAGCGCTTAGCCATAACCGCAGTATCTCTTCAGGAACTTCAGGAGAAACTGCAGGCCTATCTAGACGGTCAGGAAAATATCGATGACCTCTATCGGGGACAATCTAAGCGCAATAAAGAGACCTTGGCCGTCTTTACGGCCGATGAAGAATTGCAGGAAGCCATTAGTAAATGGGTACAACGCGGCAAGTATGGAAAGCTCCTCGATCTTTGGACCAAAGGCTTGTCCTTTGACTGGAATAAACTCTATCCCGCCGGAAAACCTCGCCGTATTTCCCTGCCTACCTATCCCTTTGCCA
>CAURNS010000017.1:0-112594 GCA_963526485.1 uncultured Pelosinus sp. | reverse complement strand
CAAAAAAAAGGCGTCGCAAAACGTTTTTTCAAAAAACGTTTTGCGACAGCCCCTTTGTCTTTTTACTTTGCTAAATCATTTTAACGAAAAAGAACATATGTTCTAATTGGAAGAAATGTTCAGCAAAAAGTTATTTGTTGAAATCAAAGCAAAACTTGATGTATATGGTTACATCAGATTATTCACTATAGAATGGGAAACTGAAAAATATTCGAGATTAATTGCCTTCTTTTTAATGTTCATCATGTTCCAGCTTAGAAGCTGGAGGGCGGATACAATACTTGTTTTATCCATAATAACAGACTTATTTGTTAATGATAAATGTAATGGTTTATAGAAAGAAGCTTTAATTTTCTATAGTATCTAATATTCTAAAAGAATTCGCATTTTAATAACGTTGATTGTAAGAACAGTAGATGTGATTTTTCGCACTTATGATGATTTGACTACCTGTCGACATTTTTCTATTGAAGAAGCTAAACGGGAGCTATGTAGCAGTACACTGCATAAAACAAAATCTATACAGTCGTTGGTTCTTAAAATCGGTCTTGGGAAAACAATGGTAAACTTTAAACTCAATGATACTTGTGGTATAGATGAAAAAATACATCATGAGGAAAAAATTCGGCGTGGCATGGCACAGACACTTAGTTTAATGCGCTGTGCCGACTTTATTTTTCATATTATTGATTTATCCTGCGTAACCAAAGAATATATAAATAACCCCAATACTATAGATCATGAAATATATAACTATGGTATTATGCGTAGTTCATATGCAATCTTGGCAAATAAAACAGATGTGCCATTTGCTAAAGATAATCTTGTTAAATTATCTTCTATATTTCCGAAAGCTGCAATCATACCGATATCAGCATTATTAAGCCAGGGATTAAAAGAGGTGAAGAACTGTGTGGCACGTAATATTTGAATTCTTAAGTATAACTTTTTCTGTGATATTTAGTGCTATAACAATTAAATTAGCTGATGATTTTTTGGATCAAGATATTGATACTAATGTTAATAATTTTGCTAAAAACCTAGGAAACGGAAGTATGTTATATGGCCTACTGTCAATGGCATTTGCTGTTAGTTTAAATCCTTCTGTAAGTATTACTTTATTTTTGAGTAGTTATATTATTGGCATGTTTCATGATTTAAAGCATTATTTTCCCAGTCATCTCAATGGATTTCAAGAATCTGCATTGGTACTTATGTTCGGAATTGTTTTTTGGGGTTGGCAAACAATGATATTTTCACTACTCTTTATTTTCTCAGTACAACTTTTAGATGATTACATAGATGATTACATTGACCGGCTAAGTGGACATCGTAATTGGTCTCATCGACTTGGTAGAGTTGAATGTTTTTTGCTCTTTTTATTATGCATACTCACTGCTTGGGTGATGGAAGAACAACTGTTCCCTCCAACGCTTCTGGGCACAGTTGTCTTCTATAGCACAATATTGTATTATCAAAGGAGGAATTTATGATGCTATCACTATTGATAGCACTTATAATTGCATTGTTAGTAGGATATCTATGGGGTAAACATGATGGCTTAGTTTGTGGAAAACAACAAAGTGCGGTTAGTATACCTCTACAATTAAGACAACAATCATTAGAGAAAGGCTATTGTATATTATGTAAAAAGCCTAAGAGAAAGAGAATGATCTATAAGTTAGGTAGATGACGTGGCGTGGTAAATGAAGGCGAGTCTACTTAAAATTGTAATGAGCAATAAAAAGAGGAATTTATTAGATGTATATATAATATAACTAAAAAACACAATATTTTACAAAATACTTATTTCATATTTCTTTCTACTCATGAACGACGTTAAAACTGTCAAATAAATTATTATGGTGGGATTTGATGCAATATATAATAATTACTCTATTGTCTATAGTGATTTCTACATTTCTTTTTTATTTACTAACCAATCAACTATTAAAAATTCATCTAAGAATAAAGCCTCTTGTGTTGTGTGCCTGTTGTGCATTTTTAATCAACATAGTTTTACCTCGAATAATAATAGGTTTTACCAGTATGGCAGCAACAATACTTATTTTAGTGATCTTTATATTTTTCTTTGCTTATAGTATTGCCTATTATAATAATAAGTTTAGTGAATCAAAAGAAATTAGAACTTTACCAAATCAAATTTCTTTGAGTGTACAAGCATCTACTAATCAGCAAGATAAGACTACTATTGAAAATCATAATGTGGGCATCAGCAATTTCATTGCAGAAGATGAAGACGCTTCTAAAAAGGGAGAATTAGTTGGCGTAGGATCCGAAATCGCAGCTATTGTAGAAAAGGATGTAATTGTTACAGTGGAAAAGATAGATCTATCAAATAAAGAAAGTAAAGAACAAATTTGCGCAATTGAAGATAATAATAATAAAATAACAAGTTGTAATAACAAAGATGAAACATCATTGTTAAATAGTGAATTATTGTTGTATGATACTGAAGTAATGGCTAAAACTGATATAATAGGACTAGGTGGACCTAGAGAAAGTAATGATAATAAGATAGCAGCAGATTTAGATTCTAAGGATACTATAGAAAAAGTAATATCATCTTCAGAATCTAAATTAGTGAAGGACCCTACAAAATTTGATGGAGTAGATAAACGAGCCGAAGTGCTTAATGAGGAGCTTCAGGCCCAATTCTCTGACATTGCAGAGAAGGATAAATTAGTGCAAACACAACATGAATTACAATTACCTATGTCTTCTCCGACATCAAATGATTTAGATAGTTTAATGGATCTTGCATTTATGTACAAAGAACAACGCAACTTTACGCAAGCACTTACGATTTTTCACCAGGCGTTGGCTCTATATCCTGGTAGTGAAGTCACACCATTTCTGGTAATGGAAATAGGCAATATTTTTAAAAATAATGGTCAATATAATGAAGCTATCAATGTTTTTTGTGAAGCACGAAAGCTTCCAGGACTTCAACAAAATAAGACATTCGAATCGGAATTTATTAAAATGATTGCTTATTTACGCATTGTAAAAAATATCTTGCTTCAACATCATCAAGGATTCATCCCTTTTAACAATATTCCAGATCAGGTATTAAAAGAAATTGATGCTGAATTTCGCGAATGGCGAAATCCAATATAATCTTAAGTTTATTTCAGATAGTGCAAAACAATAAACTTCTGTTGACGTTATATTTATTATAATGTAAAATTAAGTGAAATGCATATTATAGCAAACTCATCCAAAGGTGGGGACGCAAAGCTATGGGTCTAAGGGATATAAAATCCTATGATTGCCAGGTTGCCGATTCAATTAAGAATTGTAATTAGCACCAGTGCATAATAAACTGGTGCTATTTTTTCATATAATTTTTAAAATCAATTATTTGAGTAGTAAATTATTTTGTTAAACTAAGCATTCAGGCGTTGACAGAAGTAATACATAATAGGGGGGCTATTAATGAAAAAAAGTATTGAAATTATTGGATTGCCAGTTATTAGCATCATCGAAGGTACAGAACTAGGGACGGTTAAAAGTCTTTTGATCAATCCTGCGGACGGTTCTGTAACTATATTAATTGATGATGCAAAATGGTATTGGGGCGCAAAATTCTTACCTTTAGCTGCAGTTACAGGGTTAGGGCAATATGCAATAACAATAGAAAATAGTGATGCAATATTAACACTAGCAGATGCACCAGAGGTTGAACAGTTAATTGTTGCAGATCTTAAAGTCATTGGCACAAAAGTTTTGACTAGAAATGGCCTTATCCAAGGAAAAGTTACTGAAATTTTAATAGATAATTCAGGTAAAATTGTTGCTTGCGAAATAGAAGATATTAATGGTGAAACTACGAGTATCGAGGCACAACAAATTTTAACTTTTGGTAAAGATGTTCTCATTGTCTCTGATGAGAACGATATAGCAATAAAGAAACCAGTCACTACCCAGGTTATACCATCCATAGAAACGTCTCCTGTAATTCCTGCAGTTACTTCTAATTCAAAATCATCTGTTACGGTGGAACAAGATAATGGAAGATTATCTATTAATGATGATTCAGCTAAAAAGTTTGATGAAAAAAACCGTAAATATTTGCTTGGTAAAAAGGCTAGCCGAAGAATTGAAACAGATAATGGGCTGTTGATTGTAGAAGAGGGCGGCGAAATAACAGAAGAAGTCTTACAAAAAGCAAAACTTACTGGTAGTTTTGTAGAATTATCAATGAATGTTCAATAAATTATCTTTCCAATTAGAGTAATTTAACTACATTTTAACAGGTAAATCCCCGCCAATGCGGGGATTTACTCTCTAATGTTAGCATTGGAATGGGAGTTATGAAACTATGAAATTCTCGATAAGTCAAGGGACTAAAAATATAATGCTCTTTCTCATTATTATTATTTTGTTTAGTTCAACTGGTTTTATTGCAGTTAATGCTGCCTTTGCTATTTCTGATAATATTTATGATGGTGTTTTTATAGGCGATATTCCAGTAGGAGGACTATCAATTGATGAAGCTAGAAATAAAGTTATTATAGATTTTAAAAATAAAACTGATAATTCACCAATTACTCTAAGGTACAAAACGCAAACATGGTCAATTAACACAAAAGATATTGAATTAGATATTAATGCAGAAAATCTTGCTCGGCAAGCTTATAATGTAGGTCGTTCTGGAAACATTATTAACCGTTTACAAGAAAGAGTTTTAACTGTGAATCACGGATACATCATTCCATTGGCGTTGCATTATAATCAAGCTAAATTACAGGGAATGATTAATAATATTGCAGAGGTTATATATACTAATCCACAAAATGCTTCACTGGTCTACCAAAATGCTAAAATTACTTTTCAACCTGAAAAAAATGGTTATAAAGTTGATATAGCGAAAACTTGGACTGATTTAATCGCTAAAATAAATGTTCATATTCCTGTTATTCTTGATTTAGCGGTCAATGAAATACCACCTGCGATACTGTCTCAAGATTTAATGGGTATAGATAGTTTACTTTCTATATATACCACGCAGTTTGATCCCTATGATAAAAATCGTTCCCAGAATATTGCTCTTGCAGCTAAAAACATTAATCATGTTTTGGTTCGCCCTAATGAAGTTTTTTCCTTTAATAAATATGTGGGAGAACGTTTATCAGAGCATGGCTATAAAGAGGCTCCTGTATTTATTGATGGCAAATTGTCCTTGGATTGGGGAGGGGGAGTATGTCAGGTAAGTAGTACTTTATATAATGCTGTATTATTGGCAGATATGTCTATTGAAGAGCGAACATCTCATTTTCATCCACCTGGCTATGTTCCCTTAGGGCAAGATGCAACTGTTGCGGATAATTTGTTGGATTTTAAATTTAAAAATAACACAGGGAATAACATCTATATTTCCTGTGAGGTTTTCAATAGAGAGCTTGTCGTTCAAATTTTTGGTAAAAATAATTCTGCAAATACAGATATAAGAATTGTAGCTACTGATAAGAAAGTACTAGAACCTAATACTATTATCAAGCAGGATCCTACTTTGGAACTAGGAAAAGAGATCATTGATTTTGCGGGAGAGAAAGGTTTTCAAGTTACAACCTATAGGATTAAATATTCTAATGGTCAAGAGATTAAACGGGAATATTTGGCTTATGATGAATACAAGGCGGAAGATAAAGTAATACGTATTGGCACGAAGCTGTTATCTAATCAAGCAACTAAATAATAGTATATATAATGCCTTCCAGCTCATAGACGGAAGGTTTTATTTTATTTAGATTCTTGTTGTATAAGTATAGACGGACTTATCAATAATAAAAAAGCTGGCAAGAAGAAATACCTTTATCTATTTGTCTGTAACAATATGTAGTATAATCAATATTAGCTTATATAAGAAATGTATCTTTATAGCAGCTACAATAGGCTTTAAATTTAGCAGAAATAAAGCTAACATAACAATAATATAACTGCGGAGTGTGATATAATTGTCGACAGTCTATGGTGAAATAATAGGTATACGCAAAAGCATCCTTGGCAGATTGGAAGGGTTATATGAAGCTACTGTTCCATTTGGTCAGGTTATAACAACTGAATTAACGCAAAAAATGATTGATATTACAGCAGATCTAAATCGTGAAATTGTAGTATATATAAATAGGCGTGGACAAGTAATTTGTGTTGCGGTAGGTGATGTCTACACGGTAGTTCTACCTGAGATTGACGGACGTCGCTCTACTAACCGATTAAGTGGTATTCGCTGTATTCATACTCATCCTAGTGGTGAAACAGAACTAAGCGGTGTAGATGTGGCTTCATTGAAGGAAATGCGGTTTGATTTAATGGCTGCACTTGGTTGTAAAGATGGAATCATCCAAGTGAGTTTTGGTATCATTACCGGTAGTGAAAATGATAATTTTAATACTCAGCATGTTGGTCCTTTATCTCTAGAAGAATTTATTGAATTGGATATTACATATTTGACAGCGCAAATTGAACGTCAATTAGATTTAAATATTAAAACGAGCGCTATCGTAGAATCAGAAAGAGCTCTATTGGTTGGTATAGAAAGACAAGGAAAATGGGCAATTATTGATTCATTAAAAGAATTGGCTCAACTAGCAGAAACAGCTGGTGCAGAAGTATTAGGAATGACTTGGCAAAAAAGAGAACGGCCAGATTCAGCTTTGTTTATCGGACGAGGTAAAGTGCAGGAACTCAGCTTATTGAGGCAGGAAAAAAATGCTAATCTTATTATTTTTGATGATGAGTTGTCACCAGCGCAGCAGCGTAATCTTGAAAAAATATTAGGAATTAAAGTATTGGATCGTACTGCACTAATTTTAGATATTTTTGCCCAACGTGCTCGTTCGCATGAAGGAAAATTACAAGTTGAATTAGCCCAATTACGTTATAATTTACCACGATTAGGTGGGCAAGGATTGGTTTTATCAAGATTGGGAGGTGGTATTGGAACCAGAGGACCTGGTGAAACCAAACTAGAAGTAGATAGACGAAGAATAAGGGAACGAGTTAGTGATATTACGGAGCAAATTGAACATATAAAAAAACAACGTAATTTACAACGTAAGCGTCGGGAAAATACACGTATTCCAACAATAGCATTAGTGGGCTATACAAATGCAGGAAAATCGACCTTACTTAATACTCTGACAGCCTCAGATGTATTAGCTGAGGATAAATTATTTGCAACACTCGACCCAACAACCAGGCATATTACATTGCCCGACGGTCAGCAAGCATTGTTAACAGACACAGTAGGCTTTATTCAAAAACTTCCACATCAATTAATTGCTGCCTTTCGTGCTACTCTAGAAGAAGTAATACAGGCAGATATCCTATTACATGTTGTTGACGCTAGTCATCCTCAACATCAAGAACAAAGTCATGCTGTGTATCAAGTGCTGCGTGAATTAAATACGGATACAAAGCAATTAATTACTGTTTTTAATAAAGGGGATAAAATAGACAATCAAGAGATAGCAAATCAGTTACTAAAAGCTGAAAACGGTGTTATAATTTCTGCTTTATCGGGTAGTGGCATTGATAAGTTATTGTCAGTGATTGAGGACTTTATCAAACAACAGACAGTTGAGATGTATTTGCTTATACCCTATAATGATAGTGGGATAATAGCAAAGTTATATGACTTAGCAACAGTTCACTCAACTGAATATCGTGATGATGGTATTTATGTAGTTATTTCTTTACCCCCAGATCAAATTAGTTATTTTAATACATATGCAATAGGAGCAGAATAATTTATGACAAGTTTTTCCGATAAAATTTTAACAATTCGTAAACAGGCGTTAGAAGAAACAGCTTCTTTCTTTGCCGTTATTGATGAAATTTCTGAAAAAAATACTATTAAGGTTTTGGAGGCATTTCGTAAGCATAAAGTTTCTGATTATCATTTTCGTACTACATCAGGCTATGCTTATAATGATGCAGGACGAGAAAAACTAGAAGATGTATGGGCAGATATTTGTGGTGCTGAAAAAGCACTAGTTCGCACCCAATTTGTTTCTGGCACTCATGCTTTAGCTACTGTTTTATTTGGCATATTGCGTCCTGGTGATGAGCTTTTATCAGTAACAGGAGCTCCTTATGATACTATGCAAACCGTTATCGGTCATATGTATCCGTCAGCTGGTTCCTTAAAAGAATTTGGTATAAGTTATGCGGAACTTCCAATGATAGACGGTGGAGTAGATGTAGAGAATATTGCAATTGCCATAAAACCTAATACTAAGATGGCATTGATTCAACGATCACGAGGTTACAGTATGCGGGCTCCACTGACAATTGAACAAATCGAACAACTGTGCGATCATATAAAGAAAATTAAACCTGACTGCATATGTTTTGTTGATAATTGTTATGGCGAATTCGTTGATATTTTAGAACCGACAGCTATTGGCGCTGATATCATGGCCGGTTCTCTGATTAAGAATCCAGGAGGTGGTATTGCGCCAACTGGTGGGTATATCGTTGGAAAGAAGGAATTAATTGAACAAGCAGCCTATCGTATGACAGCACCGGGCATTGGAAGTGAACTAGGGGCATCACTTGCTGATAATCGACTTTTATTTCAAGGTATGTTCATGGCGCCTCACATTACAGCCCAAGCAGTAAAAGGAGCTATATTTGCCTCTAGCTTTTTTTCTATATTAGGCTATAAAACATTACCTTATCCTAACGAACAACGTAGTGATATAATTCAGGCTATTCAACTTGATTCTCCAGAAAAGCTGATTGCATTTTGTCAGGGAATACAGAAACATTCACCAATAGATGCTCATGTACGGCCAGAACCAAGCTCGATGCCGGGGTATCAAGATGCAGTAATTATGGCTGCAGGAACTTTCGTCCAAGGTGCATCAATCGAGCTAAGTGCTGATGGTCCTCTGCGTCCACCTTACGTTGTATATTTACAAGGCGGCTTAACTTTTGAACATGCCATGATCGGTGTTATGGGAGCTGCTGCTGAAATTTTAGATTTATAAAAATAAAATCATTTTTAATGTGCTAATGACGAAAATAATAATTTAAGTGAAAAAGGCAGCTAACCCTATAAGGTTAGCTGCCTTTTTCACTTAAATTATTATTTTATAAGTAGTAAGTATATTATAAACTTCGAAATACACCAACTACCTTACCTAAAATAGATACATCCCGTGAGTAAATAGGAGACATGCTATCATTTTCTGGCTGCAAGCGTACGTGGTCTTTCTCTTTAAAAAAACGTTTTACAGTAGCCTCTTCATTATCAAGCAATGCAACTACAATATCATTATTGTGTGCAGTTTTTTGCTTATTGACTAAGACATAGTCACCATCTAAAATTCCAGCATTAATCATACTGCTCCCTTGTACTGTAAGCATAAAAATATCCTCATTATTACCAATTAGAGCTTTGGGGAGTGCATATGTTTCCTCAATATTTTCAATTGCTAAAATAGGCTGACCGGCAGTAACGCGGCCGACCAGTGGTACCGATACGAATGCTCCTTGTCTCCAAGGAACTTCTCCTAGAATCTCAATTGTTCGCGGTTTGGTAGGATCCCGACGAATAAAACCTAGTTCTTCCATTTTCGCTAAATGACTATGCACTGTTGAACTGGAACTTAAGCCCACTGCTTTGCCAATTTCTCGCACGGAAGGGGGGTAACCTTTAATATGTAATGTATCTTTAATGAAAGCTAAAATTTGATTTTGCCTGTTTGTTAATAAATTCTCATTTTCCACAACTTCATCTCCTAAAAATAAATAGTATTTCTATAAGTTAATCAATCTATTAATGGTTGTAATAATATAATTATTATAGCAACTATTAATAGAAATCGCAAACGCTTGTTCGTTTTTTTGTATTTTATTCTTGACCGAACATATGTACTGTGATAGAATTGAATCATAAAACAAACATATGTTTGGAGGAGCTTTGATATGAATAAATTATATAATACGTGGTTTGTAATAGTTGTGTTGGCAGCGATAATATTATATGATACTAATTTCACATTCTCTAATAAATATTTAACCAGTGCTGCATATCAAGTTATTGATGTTAATAAAGGAGATTCTCTTTGGACAATATCCTCAAAGTATGTTACTGATAAAGACGACATTCGTCACCTGATTGCTGCAATTAAATATCTTAACCAATTGGATAATAATACACAGATATATCCTGGTCAAATTCTAAAGATACCTGTTAAGCCAGATGCTATTAAGTTAGCCCGAGAAACAAACTAGCACAGATATATCTGTGCTAGTTTGTTTCTTATAATATTAAATATTCAGAAAAATTAGTATATTGTTATTATATCAATATACTAATAAAATTAAATGAAATTACTTATTTAAAGAAGCTGCCGAAACTGGAACTAGAAGCTCTGATTTAGCTCCGTGCGTTCCGCATTCTGGACAAAGCCAAGATTGTATTCTTAACTTTTTTAATAAATTACCAAACTCGTAGTCTACGATGATGTATTTGGAGATTTTTTCTGTGTGTTCACACCACATTTCTTTCATTCAAAATACCCTCCTAATTTTTAAAATTTGATTCATATAGAGTCTTACCCCCATTCAGAATCTTAGTATGAAATTGACGGATGAGATTTTTATATCTTCTTTAGTTTATTATGAAATACTTTCTATTATGCAAACTATGTTATAGCTTCTATTCCCCTGGTACATTAAGAATAATTAATCCGGGAACCATTTTATACGCTTTTACATCGAAAGTTACTAAAGCAAAACCACATTCTAACGCCGTCGCAGCTACAATTGCATGTTCAATATTTATTTCTGGATGTTGAGACTTTAATATTCCTGCTTTTCGGGCAATTGCAGAAGAAATAGGAAGCAGAGTTACAGTCGTGAGAAGTTTAGTAAGTAGCTCCACATCTATTTGCGGCAACATATGAAGTTCCATTTCTGCAATAATAGAAATTGCAGGCAAAGGAGCGTCACTTTGTGCCAAACTATGCAAAAAATCATTGGTAGCTTGGTGACCTTTTAAATGGGATATTAAAACCGATGTATCGATGAGAATTTGGTTCATATTAAGTATCCTCCTTAGATTTTTATTATTTTTTAAAATTATTAATCAAATAATTCTTAAGAGTCTTCCTCCCTCTTTTTAAGAGTAGCAAATGTTTTGTCTAGCACTCTAATTAATAGATCTTTATTCTTATTCGTTTTAATACTACTTCCTTCTAGTAAAATGGATCCTTCTCCTATAATCTTTGCAAGTAGTATATCGTTATCATTAATCATCAATGTCTTTCTTATCTCCGACGGCAGCGTTATTTGTCCCTTAGGATTAACTTTACATGAATATTTCATTTACGACCCTTCCTCCATATTTGTAGTATTTTTACGATTGTACGTAGCTTATCATAAAAAACGCAAATATTCAAGTGGACTCCATTTTATTATTGACATTTTATGTATAATGACATAAAATTAAAACATAAATTCAATATACGATAATTTAAGATTATCGTATATTGAAAAAGTTCGAAAAAGGGGAATTTGTATGAATAATAATATAAGTAGTATCGAAAGTGATGTTTCTACCAAAAGGTATAAATCTTATATTGATCAAGGAAAGAAGTTGATTGTTAATTCAAAGGCGAAAAATACCAGAAAGGCATATTATTCGGATTGGAAGTGCTTTTCTGATTGGTGTGCCGAAGCGGGTGTTTCATCGTTGCCTGCTGAGGCAGAAACGGTAGTTGCATACTTATCTTATTTATTTACGAAAAAGAAGAAACCTAGTACAATTGCTCGCCAAAAGAGTACAATTAGCCAAGCACATGCAACTGCAGGGTATGAATCTCCAACAACGGCTAAAATTGTAATAGATACAATGAAAGGTATTAAACGTGAATTAGGTATTATGCGTAATAAAAAGAATCCATTGCTAGCTGAAGATATAAAATTAATTTGTGAAAAAAAAGAAGATCTGAGAGATCTTCGTGACTGTGCTCTACTGTTAATAGGATTTTCTGGTGCATTCCGTCGATCGGAGTTGATTTCTCTGAATGCAGAGGATGTTCGCTTTACCAGGGAAGGAATTAGAATCATTCTTCGTCGGTCCAAAACAGATCAGGAAGGTGCAGGGATGGAAAAAGGAATTGCTTATGGCTCAAATCCAGATACGTGTCCAGTACGTATTTTACAAGACTGGCTGGAAGCTGCACAAATTAAAGAAGGACCGCTGTTTCGTCAGATTAATAAATATGGTCAAATCTCTAAAAAAAGACTGGCATCTCCTCATTCGGTAGCCAGGATTGTAAAAGAGTATGTACATAGGATTGGGCTTCCTGAGGAGCAATATTCGGGTCATAGTTTACGTGCTGGATTTGCTACAGAGGCATCTGGTAATGGAGCATCTTTGGATGATATTATGAGACAAACTGGTCATCGGAGTGTAGAGATGGTTCGCGAATATATTAGAAAGCAAAATCTTTTTAAGAATAACGCCTCTACTAAATTAGGATTATAATTTAATATAATAATAAAGAGCGTCCTAAAAGAAATTAGGATGCTCTTTATTATATTAATAGCATTATGGCGTTAGCTGATCAATATAATTGTAAAAGGGAGGTGAATAAATGAATACTTCGGAAAGCAGCAATAGTGAAACATTACAAGAAATTCAATCCATCGAACTCGCAAGTGATTTTTATATGAAGTTAAGTCATTATATGGATGAATTCGACAAGAATCTTAATCAAGAGCATGAAGTTGGGATTAAGCTAGTAAATTTCGGCCAAACAGTCCAATTTACAGTACATAATATTGGCTATTACAATCCCAAATTAATTTGCTTCTATGGTGAAATGCCAGATGGATCAGCGATCCAATTAATCCAACATGTTAATCAAATTAATTTTTTGCTTACAGCCGTAAAACGCAAAAATCCTGAAGAACCCAAACGTCCTATTGGATTTTGCCCAGAACTCTATAGACATCAAGGCGGATATGCAGACTATTTCCGTCCCACAAAAATATAGAATAGAAAGATGGAATAATGGTTGCTTAAAATAATACTTATTATTCTAAGCTAAGCCGCTTTACTGACACATTCACTTCTTTTACTAATAATCCTGTCATATGCTCTACCATATTTTTAATACGTCTTTGAGCCTGATAGGCAATATCCCATAGAACATTACCGTAGCGTACTGTGATATCTAATTGAATCGAAATTCCCGTTTCCTTGTCATGAGAATTCTTGATGTTTATTTGGCCAGTATAAGGAATTTCAGGATCAATTGTTGCTACATAGCCAACTATGGTAGCGATTGCTGCATCCGAGATAAGTAGTTTTCCGTAGTAGCTAAAAGTTGGGCGTACAATTGATTTTTCGCCGATTTTACGTCGACGTGTTTTAGGCTTTTTAAAGAATATTTCTAGAGGGTCAATAAGATAACCCGAAAAGTGGGGTTTTAATTCAATCGTTGGTACTGGAATTATGTGTTTTCCTTCCTTTAATCTACTTTCTCGAGCTTTAGCGATTTCAGCTGTTGTGGCAATATCTTCAATCATAATTATTTTTTCAATTTCGGGTAACTCTAAAACATGAACTATCTTTTCGACCATATTTATAGAGGTGCCCAATACTAAGATGCGGGTTGGTTTTACTTTTTTAATCGCATCTCTAACTTCTTGGGCATGATCAGCTTCCATAAAAATTGCTCGTTTTACGGCCATTATTTTACTTGCTTCTTTTTTAGCAGAATGACCGGCGACAATTTTACTATCTTTAATAAGTAAACCATCATCGATAATTGTATCAATCTGATGTTCATGTGCAACAATTAGTGCGCGGTGACTTTTTCCAGTTCCACTTGGCCCCACTAATGCGATGATTTCCATCGGGTAGCCTCCTACTTTTTAATATAGCAATAAGGGTTCATAAATAAAAATAAACATCTTTTGAGATGTTGTCAAGTAAAAAGAGCTTTTATTACATAATATTTCACAAAACCAACTAGATTCTTTCTTTATTTAACTGATTGCAGGTACTGCTTATAAATCTTTCGCTTATATAAGTAGTACCTGCAATTTAATTTATTTTCACCGTGGTTTATTTACTGAGTTTTTTAGCTAAGTTTGCGGGAATAGTAAAAAGTCCAAGTTTTTCTGGGAATCTTGTAGGAACAGCGTGAAAATCTGAACCACCTGTCGTTAATAATTGATATTCATTTACCATATTTAAATATTTTTGTATTTGTTGCTCATTGTGTGTAGGATGGAAAACTTCCAGACCTAAAATTCCTGTATTAATTAGATCTAGAACAATGTTATCGTTACCGATTAAACCTGGATGAGCTAAGACTGGAATGCCACCAGCTTGTTTTATTAGAGTAATAACTTGTATTGGAGTTAGCTTATAATGTGGTACATATGCTGGAGCACTTTTATTTAGTAGTGTAGTAAAAACGTCAGTTACAGTAGAAAAATAGCCTTTTTCTATTAAGGCTTTAGCCAGGTGGGGCCTGCCTAGTGAGGTAGCATGTTTTGCTATTTCTACAACACGTAGATAATCAATCTCATATCCTAGTTGGTTGAGTTTATAAACCATTTGTTTAATACGTTCATGACGGTGAGCAACTAAAAGATTTAATTGCTTGCGTAATTCTAAATTATAAACATCGATTTGATAACCTAAAATATGAACTTCATTTTCTGGAAAATCTGTGCTGAATTCGATGCCAGGAATAATTGAAATATTATTATGTTTCCCCATTGTTTTATGAATTTCTAGTAAGCCATCAACGGTATCGTGATCAGTAATAGCAATATAGGTTAATCCTACTTCTATGGCTTGTTGTAAAATTTCTTTGGGAGAAAGGCGTCCATCGGAAGCTGTAGTGTGGATGTGCAAATCAGCTGTCATGATAGGCTGCTCATAATTTGGGCTAATTGTATTAACGTTCTCGTACCAACGCCTGTGGCACCTTTGGGGTTATAACCATCTACGTTATCAGTATTTGCAGTACCAGCAATATCTATATGTACCCAAGGTGTATTCTCAACAAATTCTTCAATAAATAACCCAGCGGTAATGGCTCCAGCCATACGACCGCCAGAATTTTTTAAATCAGCAATATCGCTTTTAATATCCTTTTTATATTCTGTAAAATTTGGTAATTCCCACATCTTTTCTCCTGCAAGTGTTGCTGCATGTAGTACTTGTTGGCAGAGGGCCGTATTATTAGTTATTAATCCAGAGGTTACATTTCCTAATGCTACTACACAGGCACCTGTTAAAGTTGCTATATCAATGATTTGAGTAGCACCTAATTTATTAGCATATGTAATAGCATCTGCAAGAATAAGCCTTCCCTCAGCATCAGTAGAAATGATTTCAATAGTTTTGCCGTTCATTGAACAGATGACATCACCTGGTTTATAGGCATGACCCGAAGGCATATTTTCAGTACAAGGAATGATACCTATAATATTAATTTTAGGCTTTAACTTTCCAATTGCTGCCATCGCCCCTAATACTGCTGCTCCACCTGCCATATCATCTTTCATTTCACCCATGTTTAAGCTTGGTTTAATTGAAATACCACCACTATCAAAAGTGACACCTTTACCAACAAATGCAATAAGTTGTTTGCTATTTATATCGCCGTTATATTTTAGTATAATCATTTTAGGAGGTTGCATACTACCTTGTGAAACAGACAATAGAGCATGCATTTTTGCTTTTTCCATATCTTCTTTTTCTAAAATTGATACTTTAAGATTACTTTCCCTGGCAACTTCTTGTGCGCATAAAGCCATTTTGGTTGGTGTCATATATTGAGAAGGATGATTTACTAAATCACGGGTTAGATTAACATTTGTACTAATAATAGTTGCAGTATAAATGCATCGATTTAATACTGATACATTTTTAAGATCATTCTCAATAAGAAGTAGTGTATCAACAATTGAATCATGAAATTTATCCGTTTTATAGTAATTAAACTGGTATGTACCTAGAAGTGCCCCTTCTATGCTAGCGTGAGCAGCTGTTTGAAGATCATTTTTTTTAGTAATTAAATCGGCGGGTATCATGGCAACTGATGAAGAATGTACTTTTTTTGCTGCACGCAGAGCAATTGCTGATAAAGAACGAATTTTATTAGTGGTTAGCTCTTCTTTTATTCCCATGCCTAGTAGTATAATATGTTTAGCACCGATAGCTCCTAATGTGTAAATTATATTAGTTTCACCATAATCATTACAATTTGGCTGTCCAGTGATAATCTTGCTGATATGACCCGACAGGGCGCTATCAAGTATAGTCATAACTTTCGTTGGTTTTGCGATATCTTTATATAAATTAATAATTAAAGTGTCACATGGTATTTTAACTATTGAAGCATTGGTTACTGCTATTTCCATTTTTATAACTCCTTAATTTATGTAATATAAACCTTATTACTATTATTATATCTAGTATATCCAAATAAAATAGCTAAAACCTGTTCTGACGAACAGGTTTTAATTATTATCGTGGCTGGACTATTAACTTCATGGCGGTTCGTTCCTCACCATCAATTAAAATATCGGTAAAGGCAGGGATGCAAATCAGATCAACACCATGCGGTGCTACAAATCCTCTTGCAATTGCTACTGCTTTTACTGCTTGGTTAAGTGCTCCTGCGCCAATTGCTTGCATTTCAGCGCCGCCACGTTCTCTTAGCACTCCAGCCAATGCACCTGCTACAGAATTGGGGTTAGATTTTGCTGATACTTTCAAGACTTCCATGTTTTTTAGTACCCTCCTTTAAGTTAGAAAAGCAAATGATAAAGTCCTTATTGTATCAATATTCGGTGTGTACCCAAAAAATTCCTTTTTTATCTTAAAGAAATAAATTTAAAATTTAAAATTTTCTTGTATTCGAGTAATTTCAGTGATTCTATTAGTAGAATCAAGCTTAATAATGATCGCACAAAATATGGACTCAGTATTAGCTGCCACATTAAACTTAGCTGGTAATCCTGTTACAAATTTTTTTATCACAGGTTCTTTATCCATTCCTAAAATTGAATTCCAGCTTCCGACCATGCCAATATCAGAAATATAAGCCGTTCCTTCAGGAAAAATGCGTTCATCAGCGGTCTGAATATGTGTATGCGTTCCTGCAATACAAGATATTTGTCCATCTAAATAATAACCTAAAGCCAGTTTCTCAGAAGTAGCTTCAGCATGGAAGTCAATAATAATTACTTCGCATGTCTTCTTAATTTCAGACAGAATTTGATCTGCAGTCCGGAATGGACAGTCAATAGGAGGCATAAATACACGTCCTAAAAGATTAATGATAGCAACATTACGATTCTGAATAGATAATATATGGTAGCCTTTGCCGGGGGTTCCTGGAGGATAGTTCGCAGGACGAATTAAACTTCTTTCTGTATCAATAAAATTAAAAACTTCTTTCTTATCCCAGACATGATTTCCTGTTGTGATGCAATCAATACCCATTTCTAATAATTCTTCCAATACATTAGCTGTTATTCCTACGCCTCCTGCTGAGTTTTCTCCATTAGCAATAATTAAATGTAAATCATACTTTTCTTTTAAAATAGGAATAAAGTGTGCAGCTGTACGTCGACCAGGTTGACCACAAATATCACCAATCATCATTATATTCATTTGCCAATCCTCCACAATAAAACACTTAGAATACATTTTTATTTTATTTGTTAAAGACTAAAACTTTACCGTCCTCTCGAATACCTATTAATCCATTTTCAGTATGATGTTTTTTTATATTTATCAACATATCTTCAATGACTTCTTCCTGAATCAGTAAATCCTCTTCTAATAGAGTATCATTATAATCTGTAATTAAATGACTCTTCAACTTTCCTCGTAACAAAATAATCAGTAAGGCAATTTCGTTTTTAGAGATAGTATGTACATCTCTAAAAATGCTTAACATCGCAACACGATCATAGGTAGAAAGTTGTATATCAAGGGTTTTTAACGGTGAACCTTCTAATGTAGTATATGCGATAATACTATTTAATACTAGATGTTTAATATTAGAAAAATCTGTTGGAGATGGTATTGTAGATAGCATGAATGTTAGCTTTAGCCAATTTTTTTGAGGGTCAAAACTAATGGTACCAATTTCAGGATAGCGCACAAGAATAGAAATCAATAAATTGACACCATCTGAAATTTGTTCATCTTGTTGTTTATATTTAGGCATAAAAAAATCACCATCCAAATAGTAATATAATTAAAGTATTATTTATATGTAACTATTCTCTTAAATTTATAAGAATCCTTTTTTAAATATATGGAAGAAATGTAAAAACGACCTTGTACAAAGGTCGTTTTTACATTTCTTATCTATTTAGCATAGTCAACAGCACGTGTTTCACGAATTACGGTTACTTTAATTTGTCCTGGATATTCAAGATCATTTTCAATTTTTTTAACAATGTCTCTTGATAATCGAACTGACGCTAAATCATCTATTTTATCTGGTTTAACCATAATACGAATTTCACGACCAGCTTGAATAGCAAATGATTTTTCTACGCCTTCAAAAGATTCTGCTATTTCTTCTAATCGCGTTAATCGTTTTAGGTAGCTTTCAAGACTTTCGCGGCGAGCACCAGGTCTAGCTGCAGATATGGCATCAGCAGCAGCTACTAATACTGCCTGCACTGTAGTTGGTTCTTCATCGCCATGGTGAGCTCCGATTGCATTCACAACTTCAGGGGACTCACGATATTTCTTTGCTAAAGTCATACCTAGTTCTACATGAGATCCTTCCATCTCATGATTGACTGCTTTGCCAAGATCATGTAAAAGTCCAGCTCGTTTCGCCAGCATCACATCTACGCCTAACTCAGCGGCCATGACGCCTGCTAAATGGGAGACTTCAATAGAATGTTTAAGAACATTTTGTCCATAGCTGGTACGATATTTTAATCGACCAAGAAGTTTAATGATTTCTGGATGAAGTCCATGTACTCCAGTTTCAAAAGTAGCCTGTTCACCGGCTTCCTTAATTCTTTGTTCAACTTCTTTTTGAGCCTTTTCGACCATTTCTTCAATACGGGCTGGATGAATTCGGCCATCAGCAATCAATTTTTCTAGCGCAATTCTAGCGACTTCTCGACGTATAGGGTCAAAACCAGATAATATAACAGCTTCTGGAGTGTCATCAATAATAAGATCAATCCCCGTAAGTGTTTCTAAAGTTCTTATATTTCGTCCTTCACGTCCGATAATACGACCTTTCATTTCGTCATTAGGCAATGCTACAACGGAAACTGTAGTTTCTGCAACATGATCTGCAGCACAACGTTGAATGGCTAACGAAATGATATTACGTGCTTTTTTGTCAGCTTCTTCTTTTGCTTGCTGCTCTAACTCTTTAATCATCATTGCGGTCTCATGTTTAATTTCTTCTCGGGCATTTGCTAACAGTAAATTTCGAGCTTCTTCAGATGTTAGTCCTGATAATCTCTCTAATTCGGCTAATTGTTTGGCATATAAAGTGTTAATTGTTTCTTGACTTCTATCTAATTCAGCTTCTTTGTGGCTGATAATCTCCTCTTTTTTTTCAAGAGAGTCAACTTTTCGGTCAAGATTTTCCTCTTTTTGCATTAGACGTCGTTCCAAACGCTGGAGTTCTGAACGACGCTCTTTTGTTTCTCGCTCTAATTCACTCCTGAGTTTGTGAATTTCCTCTTTGGCTTCCACAAGTGCTTCTTTTTTCTTCGATTCACTTGAGCGTTCTGCTTCAACGATTATCTTTTTTGCAGCTTCTTCAGCTGAGATTATTTTTGCTTCAGCAGTTTTTTTGCGTATCCAATAGCCTATGCCAAAACTCAAGATAGCAATAAGTACAGTAGTTAAAATGAATTCAAATATAATCTTACACCTCCTTCTATTTCATCTGTTTTTAAGGGTAAAGCTGATATTTTTACCCAGCTTTTTTAACATTTCGCAATTACTCCCCTACAGTAATTGATTTTATTGGATAAGTAGACAATTGCTTGCACAATTGATTAATTCAATTGTAAATGTTTTTCAAAGTAGTGTCAAGTTATCCCTTATGTCTCTTATTTGAGTTTAAGTTAAAACAAAAAAAAACTATTTGAAAGCTTGTATTTAGGCACATTTGTAATAAATAAAAAAATGATTTGGAAATTACCAAATCATTTTATGTTTATTACAAATTATGACTAGAGTGATAAATTTGATCTAAAACCTTAGTGATACTAATTGATGAGAATCCCTTAGAAGCCAAATAACGATAAATTTTTTCCTTCGTAGTGGCATCAAGAATTTTAAAATGGGTCTTAACAATTTTAAGGGCAGATTCCCATTCGTTTATATCATTATGGCTATTAACTATATTATATATAATTGCATCTGGCAAACCCCGCTGTTTTAGTTTATATAAAATTTGCTTCAAACTATATTTACCGGCTTGTAAATGCTTATAAAATAAGTTTTTAGCAAGTTCCGCATCATTAATATAGCCATATTCTTTTAATTGGAGAATAACATTTTCAATATGATTATAGCTGTAGTTTTTATAATATAATTTTTGCTGCAGTTCGTATTCACTGTGGGAGCGGCGCCCAATAATATGTAATGAACACTGCCAAACTTCATTATAATTATTATTATTCAATCGCTGTATCATCTACTAAGTCGGCAACAGGAGCTTGTGCTTTTCCGACTAATAATAATTCACGGATTTTTTTATCAATTTCCATAGCAATTTCGGGATTTTGTTTAAAGAACTCTTTAACGTTTTCGCGACCTTGACCAAGGCGAGTATCTTTATATGAATACCATGCTCCACTTTTATTGATAACATCAAATAAAGTGCCAATATCAACGAGACAACCTTCCTGGGAAATTCCCTCACCATACATAATGTCGAATTCAGCTTGCTTAAATGGCGGAGCAACCTTATTTTTTACGACTTTTATCTTAGTACGGTTACCGATAATATCATTACCCTGTTTAAGACTTTCAGCTCTTCTCACTTCTAGTCTAATTGTGGAATAAAATTTTAACGCACGTCCTCCAGTAGTTGTTTCTGGATTTCCAAACATAACGCCCACTTTTTCGCGAATTTGATTAATGAAAACAACTATTGTGCGAGATTTACTAATGATACCTGTCAATTTACGCAAAGCTTGCGACATGAGCCGTGCATGTAGCCCAACATGGGAGTCACCCATTTCACCATCAATTTCTGCTTTAGGTACCAATGCGGCAACTGAATCTATAATAATCATATCAATTGCATTGCTGCGTACAAGAGCTTCACAAATTTCTAATGCTTGCTCACCGTTGTCAGGTTGTGAGATAAGTAAATTATCAATATCAACGCCCAGATTTTTAGCATATACAGGATCTAAAGCATGCTCAGCATCAATGAATGCTGCAAGTCCACCTGCTTTTTGCGTTTCTGCAATCATATGTAAAGCTACTGTCGTTTTACCTGAGGATTCAGGTCCATACACTTCTATCATTCTACCTCTGGGTACGCCGCCAATACCAAGAGCGATATCAAGTGGTAATGCTCCTGTGGGAATAACTTCTACATTCATTCTGGCAGCAGCTTCGCCTAATTTCATTATCGAGCCTTTGCCAAAATCTTTTTCAATTTTACGTACGGCGCTTTCCAGAGCTTGTAATTTATCTGAGGTTAAAGATTTTTCCATATATTTATCATCTCCCTTATATTTATCATTGTACAAACATTTGTTCGCAATGTCAATAGTTCCTAAATTTATGATTATATTAGTTCAGAGATAATTTTTTTGAATTAATATAATCATAATAAAAAGAGGACATGTAGTCCTCTTTTTATTATGATTAAGAAATAACTAATTCTAATTAACTTGAGCGAATATAACTTACCTGCTTTTAGCAGGTTCAACATTTATTTTATATCCTTTTATGGAACTTTTATGCAAGACAGATATAACGCGTTCGGCGATATCCATAGGAACTTCTACAAATGTAAACTTGTCATAAATGTTGATTACACCAATACTACTCCCAGAAATATCGGCTCCTTCAGCGATGGTTCTTACAATATCTTCAGGACGAATTTTTTGGGCTCTGCCAGCATTAATAAATAAGCGAACCATACCAGCTTCAGCACCAGTATTAGCAAAATCAGGTTTTTCTTCTTCAGCAGCAAATTTTTCTTTAAACCCTTCTTGTGCAAGTTTTAAGGCTGCTGCTGCAATTTCTATAGGATCATAATCAGCGGCTAAATCTACAATAATATCTTGATAGACTTCAAATTTTCCTTGTTCAATTGTTTGTACTAAACGGTTCTTTATGATCTCTCGTTGACGATCTAAAATGTCAGCAGCAGAAGGCAGCTGTTTACGCACAATACGTGATTTAGTTAACTTCTCAATCAACTTAAGCTGGCGGTATTCACGTGGGTTAATAAAAGTAATTGCCACACCTTTCTTACCAGCACGTCCCGTTCGTCCAATACGATGTACATAAGCTTCATTGTCTTGAGGAATATCATAATTGAAAACATGAGTAATATCATCAATATCAATGCCGCGAGCAGCAACATCTGTGGCTATTAATAATTCAAGTTTGCCATCACGGAATTTTTTCATAACTCTATCTCTTTGTGCCTGGCTTAAATCACCATGTAAACCATCAGCCATATATCCTCGTCCTTGCAGCGATACTACTAGGTCATCCACACCTCTCTTAGTACGACAAAAGATGATAGATTTCCCAGTGGTTTCCACATCTAAAACTCGACACAATGCTTCTAGTTTTTCACGTGTTTCATAATAAATTTGATCGATAAGAGGAACCGTAAGCTGCTCTCTACTAATGGAAATATTCTTAGGATTATTCATATATTTTTTGGCTAAGTTCGCAATTGGTCCTGGCATTGTTGCCGAAAATAAAAGGGTCTGCCTTCCTTCAACTGGTACTTCTTGCATAATTGTCTCAATATCTTCAACAAAACCCATATCTAGCATTTCATCAGCTTCATCCAGAATTAATGTCTTTACAGCATCAAGTTTGATTGTTTTCCGACGAATATGGTCTAAAAGTCTACCTGGGGTACCAATAACCACTTGTACGCCTAAACGTAATGCTTTTATTTGCCTATCAATTGGTTGTCCACCATAAATAGGTAAAGTTTTTATTCTTTTAAACTTACCTATCTTCGCCAATTCTTCTGATACCTGAATTGCAAGCTCGCGAGTTGGGGTAAGTACTAATACTTGTATTTGACGAGTGTCTACAATTCTCTCTATAGCAGGTATGCCAAAAGCAGCAGTTTTACCTGTACCTGTTTGTGCTTGTCCAATAACATCATGACCTTCGAGTACAAGAGGAATTGTTTGATTTTGAATAGGTGATGGTTCTTCAAAACCCATTTCAGCAATTGCTAAAAGTAGCTTTTTGCTTAGCTGGATATTACCAAATAATTGAGTATCGTTCAATGTTTAAGCCCCCTAAATTTTTGTATTTATATTATAACGATAATGTATACTGTCTTAGCATATGTAAAGCGGTTTGCGATATACGATATTTAATCTCGGTACGCTGACCATTAAACGTATGATGTTGGCATTGTATACCAGCAGGACCATCAATTGCAATAAATACCGTACCAACAGGTTTTGTTGGAGTAGCGCCAGTTGGGCCAGCTATGCCGGTAATACCTATTCCAATACTAGTAGCAAATTTTTCACGAATACCAGCAGCCATAAGGCATGCTGTTTGTTGACTTACAGCGCCATATTCAAGAAGAACTTGCGGAGTTACACCAATAAAGTCAGTTTTAATTTTATTAGTATAACAAACTATAGAACCCATTAGATAAGCAGAACTACCAGATATGTCAGTAATGCGACTGGTAGTAAGTCCACCTGTACATGATTCGGCTAATGCAACAGTTAACTGTTTTTCAGTTAAGATTTCCCCAATAATTGCTTCGATAGTATCATTATCCAGACCCCAAATATAATCAGCAATTTTCTGCCGAAGTTGTTTTTCAAGAGTGTCTATAAGGTCATTGGCTTCTTTTTCAGTAGTGCCTTTCGCAGTAAGACGAACAATAATTTCCCCTTGTCTTGCTAGTAAGGCGATTGTTGGGTTAGACTGAGAAAGAATAAATTCTTTGATTTTTTCTTCTAAAGAGGATTCACCAATTCCTGAAGTATGTAATATTCTAGATACAATGGATCCTTGAGAATTAAAATGGTTTTTAAGATAGGGAATAACCGAATGCTCAAACATACATTCTAATTCTTTAGGAGGTCCAGGTAAATGAATAATAATTTTATTGTTATGTTCCAAAATTACCCCAGGAGCTGTACCTAGCTCATTTTCAATTACAATAGCTCCTTGAGGTATCATAGCTTGTCGTAAATTACTATCTGTCATAGGAAGTTTACGTTTGGTAAAAAGATCGGTGATATGAGTGACACTGTCTTCATGTAAAAATAAAGGACGATCTAATAGCTGTGCAGTCACTTCTTTTGTAATATCTCCTTGAGTTGGCCCTAATCCACCAGAGGTTATAACAACATCAGATCGATGTAACGCATTATCTAAAACTTGTGTCATGCGTGTTCTATTATCACCGACAGTAGTATGATATAAGACATCAAATCCTAATTCATTAAGTTTCTGTGACAAAAAAGGTGTATTAGTGTTGATTATTTCGCCTAAAAGTAGTTCTGTCCCAGTAGCCACTATTTCTACTATCATGTAAAATCACTCCTAGATGTTGAATAATTATATTTTTACGATAGTTAATATAATGCTAGTTAAAGATTTTATATTTTCTCAGCGACAACATCATAAGTAAATCCTTGAACAATTCTGGTTCGGATGACATCTCCTGGTTTACAATCAATAGCTTTTTCAACGTAAATTTGTCCATCTACATCTGGTGCTTCGCGATAGGACCGACCCGATACAACGATTTCTGATTCAGTACTGACTTGTTCAATTAAAACATCTAAGATTGTACCTTCGAGTTGTTGGTTAAGTTCTTCTGATATCTGGCACTGTAATGACATTAATTTATGATAGCGTTCTTGTTTAATTTCATCCGAAAGCTGATTTGGAAGGTTAGCCGCAATTGTATCTTCCTCCTGAGAATAGGTAAATACCCCTATCCTATCAAATCTTTGCTCCATTATAAATTGTTGCAGATCTTCAAAATGCTCTTCTGTTTCACCAGGAAAACCAACAATAAAAGATGTGCGAATCGTGATACCAGGAATTTTGGTACGTAAAGTGGTTAAGAGATTTTCAATATCTTTACGACTATCTTGGCGAAGCATTGCTTTTAAAATGTCATTGTTTGCATGTTGTAAAGGTAAGTCAATATATTTGCAAATTTTAGATTCTGTAGCAATTAGTTCGATTAATTCGTTGGAAAAATATTTAGGATAACAATATAATAAGCGAATCCACATAAGTCCATCTATTTTAACGAGTTCTTTTAAAAGATCAGTTAATTTGGGTGAATTATACAAATCGCGGCCATAACTAGTTGTGTCTTGTGCAATCAAATTAATTTCTTTAACACCACTGGCTATAAGTTTTTTTACTTCTATTATAATGGATTCCATCGTTCTGCTACGAAAAGATCCTCTTACTTTAGGAATTACGCAGTAAGAGCAACAGTTACTACATCCCTCAGCAATTTTAACATAGGCACTGTAAAAAGGTGTTGTATTAATACGTGGCATAGTTTCATCGTAAAGCGTATTTGTCTCGCCTACCAATAGTACACGCTTATTATCAATAAGGGTACTATTGATTGCCTCAATAATACGATGCCAATCACCAGTACCTACAATGGCATCTACTTCTGGTAACTCATCCAATAGGTCTTGTTGGTAACGTTGACCGAGGCATCCAGCTACAATTAGACATTTACAATTACCTCGCTTTTTATAGTCAGCCATTTGTAGGATGGTGGATATAGATTCTTCTTTCGCCGAGTCTATAAAACTACATGTGTTTATAATAAGAATATCGGCTTCACGGGGATTATCCGTTAATTTAATATCATTGGTGGCTAATAGTCCTAACATGACCTCAGTGTCTACAAGATTTTTAGCACATCCCAGGCTTATAAACCCGGCTTTTAACATGAATGTTCCTCCTGTGGTGGATAATATTTTTTTATTTTGAAGCTAGTCGTACTGTTTTTACCCACTTGTCAATTAATACGTTTTTCTCTTCCATTGAAAAGGCGTCTTTTTTGTCTAAAAGCTTGATATTTTTTGTATCATAGTATTTAGAAATGACGGTTTCTGAATTAGTAGGAATGAAATAAAAATTGTTTGTATACAATATACCTTGGGCAGCATCTTGCAATAACCAATCAATGAATTGTTTAGCTTCCAATTCATTTTTTGTACCTGCAATTAAAGCTGATCCCGTTAATACAAAAGAAGTGCCATCTTCTGGATACAATAGTGTAATAGGAAATTTATCATTCATATAACGTATTGTTTCGCTTTGAGTCGCTATGGCGATATCAACTTCACCCATTCCAGCCATGCGTATAGGAGTAGTTAGAAATTTAGCATATTGTACAATTTGCGGGTGAAGCTTCTTTAGATAAGAAAACGTCTGAGTTTCTCCATTGGCAGATACTAAAGAATAAAATAAATTTGCTGAAGCTTCTGCTGCTAAGAAATCAGTTATTCCTATACGACACTTACTATCTTGGATAAGATCATTCCATTTAGTTGGAGTTTTAGAGAGCGTTTTTAAATAGTCACGATTCACTGCAAAAACCATAGGATCATACCAAATACCTGTCCAATAATTATTTTCATCTTTAAAACGCTCAGGGATAATATCGGTTTGTTCAGAAGTATATGGCTTTAGTGCTTTGATTTTTTGAAGCTGTTCTAATAGTGCACGATTAGCAATAATAACGTCAGCTTGAGGTGTAGTCATTTCACTCTTCACCTTTGCTAACAAATTGGATTCAGAAAGTGGTATAAGATTTATACGTATTTTTTCAGTCCGCTCATATTCCTGTGCCAATATGGATAACTGTTCTATTGGTAACGTAGTATAAACATTAATGCTCTTGATATTTTTTTCGGGGTTTTGTTCATCGGCATAACCTTGTAAGGATGTACTACCTGTAATTATGGTAACTAGCACAAAGAACGCGATTAATAGAATTGGTAGATAACGGCGCATATGCTACCTCCAGTACAAATTAGACCAATAATACTATACCTCTTATTGGCTTGCTATGCAAGTCCAATTTTCTGTAAAGTGATAGAGGAAGGAATTTCAATAATACGAAATCGTTTCACCTAATATAGAAAATTTTAAAAGCGTTCGAATCATTTAGAGCTTGGATTAAAGGCACTAGGCAACGATTATAGGTTCGCAATAATGTTTTATTATAAGGATTATGTAACTTTATTTGTATTTCATAAGTACTTTCATTAGTAATTTAATATCTTCTACTAAGATACTTTGTCTATAAGTATTATTTGTAATATAAAAAACATTTTAACTGCTTGCAGTGACTCTGCCATCGGACGCTAGTATTTCAATTTATTAGAGTGTCGATCCATTCTCGTTATAATTTAACAATACTATTCTTTGTTTTATTTTAGTATGATCTGAAAATAATGGACTTATGTGAGATTTTTAATTTTAAAAAAAATAGTATTCAGCTACTTCTAAATTGTTTCTTTTGAGTGGTTTTACGAGAATGATTAGTCTTATGCCGCGTATCTTTGGCTGTCTTATTTATAAAAGTTTTTGATTTGTTATTTGCATTATGTGGTGGACGTATTAGACACTTAGGACCATAACCAATAAGATCTTGACGATTAGCCTTTATAAGTGCCTCATACACTAGGGTATAGTTTTTAGGGTCACGATACTGCATTAGTCCTCGCTGCATTTTTTTCTCAAGTATATCTTTTGCCACATATACTTTTTCATTAGTAAAAGGGTTGATACCTGTATAGTAAATACAAGTAGATAAACTACCTGGAGTGGGGATAAAATCTTGAACTTGTTCTGGTCTATAATTTAGATCCCGTATAAATTCTGCTAATTCGATAGCTTCTTTAAGGCCAGATCCAGGATGGCTAGACATAAAATAAGGAACTAGATATTGTTCTTTCCCTAATTGTTCATTAATGCGCTTGTAAGCCTTCATGAATTTTAAATATATGTTTTTTCGGGATTTACCCATAAGGTCGGTAACTTTTAACGAAATATGCTCTGGGGCCACTTTAAGCTGTCCACTAATGTGATGCTCGCATAATTCACGTAAAAATTCTTCATTATTAGGATCAGCCATTAGATAATCATAGCGTAATCCGGAACGAATGAAAACTTTTTTTACACCTGGTAACGTACGTAAAGTTCGTAATAATGTCAAATAGTCTGTATGATTAGTAGTTAGTTCTTTACAAGGATTTGGCGCTAAACATTGACGATTTTTACAGGTGCCGCGTTCAGATTGATGTTGACAAGATTGTATACGAAAATTGGCAGTAGGCCCGCCAATATCATGTATATAACCTTTAAAATCAGGCATGGCAATAATTTTCTTAGCTTCATTTATAATAGATTCTTGACTTCTGCTTTGAATAATACGTCCTTGATGCGAGACAATTGCACAAAAAGAGCAGCCCCCAAAACAGCCACGATGACTAACTAAACTAAATTTTACTTCTTGAATAGCTGGTACACCACCAGCTTTTTCGTACATAGGGTGATAGGTCCGCTGGTAAGGAAGATCATAAATTTCGTCCATTTCATCTGTTGATAATGGTAAAGCGGGCGGATTTTGTACCACAAAATATTCACCATGATTTTGTACTATTGTTTTACCTCGAATTGCATCTTGCTCTTGGTATTGGATCTTAAAGGCTTGGCTAAATGCTTGCTTATCAGTAGTTACATTGTCGTAGCTAGGGATTTCAATATAATTCCATAAATGCTCAGTAGAGTCAGTTTTATAGCAAGAACCTTGAACATTACGAATATCTGATATGCTTATACCTTGCTGCAATTGATCAGCAATTTCTTTTAATTGCTTTTCACCCATACCATATATTAAAATATCCGCTCTACTATCAATTAAAATAGAACGGCGTACGCTGTTTGACCAGTAGTCATAATGAGCAAAGCGTCTAAGACTTGCTTCAATACCTCCAATGATGATAGGAATGTTTTTCCAGGTTTCACGTATTCGGTTACAATAGACGATAGTCGCTCTATCAGGACGGCAGCCTGCTTTGCCACCAGGAGAATAATTATCTGTGCTTCGATATTTTTTTGCGGCAGTAAATTTATTTAACATGGAGTCAAGATTACCTGCTGATACTAGTACACCTAGACGAGGCTTTCCCATTTTTTTAAAATCCAGTGTTGATCGCCAGTCAGGTTGTGAAATGATACCAACTCGATATCCGTGTTTTTCCAATAGACGACAAAGAATTGCAGGTCCAAAACTTGGATGATCAACGTAAGCATCACCACTAATAAATAAAAAATCTAATCGATCCCATCCGCGTTTAGCCATATCTTCTTTACAAATTGGCAAAAATTCATTTTTCATAATTTATATATTTTCTCCTATAACAATTCTGAACATTGATAACCTATGCTAAAAAATAAGCAATAATTGTCGAATAGCTTTTTAATGTATTTAGACGGTTTTTAACTTGTAAAATTTTCAGTAAAATAAGAAAAGACTTGGCTTATGCCAAGTTTTCAGACATAGACATAAGCCTTAGTCGTTTCTTACATGAATTAGAATTAGTACAACGTTCTGGTTCATAGAGCAGCTTATTAGAGTATTAATTTATTTAGAATTGAGAGTTAAAAAATAAGATGCAAACAAAGCTTTTATGTAAGTCTAGATACCTATTTGGAGGCTGAAAAAGTTTTGACAATAACTTCGCCTGTTGTTCCAAGTTTCCCCATAGTTTGTCCATTATATACTATATCAATTCCACCAGCATTGCCCGCTTTTATTGTGATATTTTGTTCTGCTGTCCAAGTCAGGGTTTCACCGGCTTGAGGAGTGCCTTCATAAATTATTTTATTATCAGCTGTTACTGAGGTCCAGCATTGACCAGTATATTTTGCAATAATTGTCACTGGTTTTATAATAATAGGGGGAGATGGAATACTGGCTTGTTCTTTTACTGCTTGACTTGGAATCACGGGAGCAGGTTGTACTTGTTTATCCACTTTAGGTTCCTCACTTGATTTGGGACTATCTAAGAGCCACCAGGCACCGCCAATGATACATAGTACCAACACACCAGCAGTTAGCCATCTAATAGCATAAGAATGATTAGTTTCTTTTATTGGCTGTTCTACAGAGGAACTATTTGTATTAGGAATTATTTCTGTTGAAGCTATAGAGTTTTGTGATTGCCGATATAAATCAACAATTTGTTGTCCATCTAAACCTAAAAAATTGGAATAATTGCGGATAAATCCTTTTAAATACACTTCGCCTGGAATGATACTATAGTTTCCTTCTTCAATTGCAGATATATATATAGTTCTTATACTGGTAGCAAGTTCGATTTCCTTGACTGAAAGTCCCTTTTTCTCTCGTTCACTACGCAATATTTCACCTACTGTTTGCACAAAAGTTACCTCCTCAACTTCTCTAAATATTTAATAATAATTTAAATAGCCAGTCCAGCCTGATATAATTATGGTATTACAGTAGTTATACAGGAGGTAATATTGGAATTTACTAAATTAAGTTCCAAACTTCTCCACCTTTACAATAGATATATTTTAACATTTATATTACTTTTTTTCAAAGTTTCTTTTTATTTTTTTGCATATATTTACAAATAAATAGTTTTAATTACAAATAAGTAATTTAAAAGACAAGAGAATCTTAAGAAATACTATTTGGATAAAGGTTACTTCCATAGTAACATGAAAGTTTGGTCGATGTTAACCTACAGATGCAGGCAGACTTTTTCGTTTTATTATTGTATTCAAAATGTGCTATGATTTTCTAATTTGCAAAAAAAGACCGTCAAGTTTACCAAATACCTTGTGCGGTCTTTATGATTACGTATATATTTAAGTAATGTGGCTAGAATTTATTCTAATATTGGTTTATATGTCAAGATACTACCTGGTTGTATTTGAGGGTGTAAATAATCTTGAGGATCAGTTGTTAATAAGCGGCTTACTTTACATTGGGTAGGGCTAATTTTTTCTACAAGCATTTTAATATTATTACATTGAATTTCTTCGAATTTTGGTGGGCTATCTATATCTTGCAGAATTAATTCTGGTGGTATTATACTCCACAAGATCATTGCTTCAACCCCTTGGTTTCTTTTTGAATTTTAATTAACTCATTTAGTTTTGTTTGAGCATGAGATAACCCACCTATTTCGTTAATAATTCCATAAGATACAGCATCTTTACCAATTACAGACGTACCAATGTCACGTGATAATTCACCAGTCTTGAATAATAATTCTTTCCACTTTCTTTCAGAAATACTAGAATGATCTACTACAAATTTATTTACCCGATCCTGCATTTTCTCTAGATAATCGAAAGAACTAGGTGCACCAATAACTAAGCCTGTAAGTCGTATGGGGTGAATTGTCATAGTAGCGCTTTCCACAATGTAGGAATAAGTAGCGGATACGGCTATAGGTACACCAATACTATGTCCTCCACCAAGAACAATAGAAACAGAGGGTTTAGACATACTAGCAATCATTTCAGCGATTGCCAGTCCTGCTTCAACATCACCACCGACTGTATTTAGTAATAGTAATAATCCTTCAATATCAGGATTTTGTTCAATTGCTACTAATTGAGGCATGATATGTTCATATTTGGTTGTCTTATTTTGTGGTGGTAATATCATATGCCCTTCTACTTGCCCAATAATTGTCATTACATGTATATTAGTTTTGGCTGTAGGAATTTCAGTAGCACCTAATTCCTGAATATTATCTGCTGTGTCAACCTTTTTAGCGGTTACATTTTTTTTAGTATGTTCAGTTTGTATCTTGGGATTCTCTGGATTTGTTCCAGGTGGCTCTATAATGGGGTTATCATTATTTAGCATTATATTACCTCCAATATTCTAGTTTATATTCTTCTTATAGTATTAGCCATGTATAAAGTTTCATACTGCTTTATATGAAAAAATTTGGTTTGTGCCATTATAAAATAGCACAAACCAAATTTTTTCGAGATATATTAATCTTGCTATACTTCCATAATAATTGGGAGTATCATAGGGCGGCGACGTGTTTTTTCATATAAATATTTTCCTAATGTATCACGCACACTTGATTTAATCGTAGCCCACTCAGTTACATTGTTAACCTCACATTTATCTAACGTTTGTCGTACTTTATTCTTAGCTTCTTCCATAAGCTGTTCTGATTCTCTCACATAGACAAAGCCCCGAGACACAATATCAGGTCCAGCAACAACGCAGCCGCCTTGCTTGTCCATCGTGATAACAACAATTAAAATTCCCTCCTGAGAAAGCTGACGACGATCTCTCAGCACAATATTACCAACATCGCCAACACCTAATCCATCAATTAAGACGATACCAGAAGCAACTTTACCTGCGATACAGCCTTTTTCAGAAGTAAATTCCAATAGTTGCCCATTTTCGGCAATAAAAATATGATCTTTAGGCATACCCAGTTCTTGTGCCAATTTAGAATGCTTTACTAAGTGGCGATATTCACCGTGAACTGGAATGAAAAATTTGGGACGGATCAAGTTATGCATCATTTTTAGCTCTTCTTGGCTAGCATGTCCGGACACATGAATACCAGAGGTTTTTTCATAAAGAACTTCTGCGCCTTGTCGCAGTAAATAATCAATAGTACGTGAGACTAATTTTTCGTTTCCTGGAATTGGTGTGGCTGAAATAATAATAGTATCACCAGGCGCAATATCAACTTTTCGATGATCAGACATAGCCATTCTAGTTAAAGCTGACATAGGTTCACCTTGACTACCAGTCGTGATTATGACTACACTGGATGGTGGATAATTGTTAATTTCATCAATGTCAATTAAAACACCTTCAGGTATATTAAGATACCCTAGTTCAGATGAGATAGACACGACGTTAATCATGCTACGTCCTAGAACTGCTACTTTACGCTTGTATTTACACGCAGTGTCAATAGCTTGTTGTACACGGTGCACGTTGGAAGAAAAACTCGCAATGATGATTCGACCTTTAGCGTTATAAAACATTTCATCAAATGTTACACCAACCGATTTTTCACTCATGGTATAGCCTGGGTGTTCAGCGTTTGTACTATCTGCAAGCAAGACTAGTACTCCTTGATCGCCCAATTCAGCAAATTTATGAAAATCTGTAACTTTACCATCTACTGGTGTTTGATCAAATTTAAAATCGCCAGTATGTACAACAGTACCAACTGGTGTCTTTATGGAAAGTGCTACAGCATCAGCAATACTATGGCTAACGCGAATAAAGCCAATTTTAAAAGGACCAACTTCCACTTGGTCACTTGCCTTGACTGGAATTAAATTAGTTGATGCTACATTATTTTCTTTTAATCTGCCTTCCAAAATCCCTAAGGTTAATTTAGTACCATAGACTGGAACGTTGAGCTGTTTAAGAACATATGGTAATGCACCAATATGGTCTTCATGACCATGTGTAAGTATAATCGCTCGTACTAAATCACGATTCTCTAATAAATAAGATATATCAGGAATCACTAAATCAATGCCAAGCATATCATCTTCTGGAAACATTAGACCAGAATCAATAACAATAATGTCGTCTCCAAAACGAACTACCGTCATGTTCTTGCCAATTTCTCCTAGACCACCTAAGGGAATAATTTGAATTTTTTGTTGTGTTTTTACCAAAAAAAATTGCACCTCCAAAGATATTTTAATAGGGTAAGAAAAACTATGTTTCTAGGTATTTGCCGTTCGTTAGAATAGGAGCTAAAAACCGGCCGTTCATACACTTATTGTAATTATAGCTTATTTTAAAGTGCATTTGCAATATATGATGCTGCTTTTGCTAATATTATATGTAATCTTCCACTATAAATATAAACCCTCATCCTTAGAAGAAAGGATGAGGGTTTATATTTATAGGAGATGCATTTTATGCATGCCATTTTTTATCTGTTCTAGTTCATTCGATGTAGGTGGAATTAAGGGCAATCTAAAAGAACCACCGTTTTGTCCAATTAAGTTCACAGCCGTTTTTATAGGTATAGGATTTGTTGTAATAAACATTAATCTAAAAAATGGTAATAGCTCTGCTTGGATAGCTTGTGCTTTGGCTAGATCATTATTTGTAAAAGCTAAAATCATTTCTTGCATATGATTACCGACTATATGAGCTGCGACACTGATAATACCTACACCACCGACTGATAATATAGGTAAGGTTAGACTATCATCACCACTGTATACCATAAAATCTTTAGGAGTGGTTCGAACGATTTCTGCTACTTGTTCTAAATTTCCACTAGCCTCTTTTACGGCAACAATATTCTTTAGTTCTGCCAGACGGGCTATTGTTCCAGGCAGAATATTAGAGCTAGTGCGTCCAGGAACATTGTATATAATTAATGGTAAATTAGTATTATCAGCAATTGCTTTGAAATGTTGATAATATCCTTCTTGTGGCGGTTTGTTGTAGTAGGGGCCAACAAGCATAGCACCGTGCACACCAAGATTTTCTGCAGCCTGTGTTAATTTTAACGATGCCATGGTATCATTAGAACCAGTACCAGCAATTACTGTAGCCTTATCACCAACAGCATCAAGTACAACTGCAAATAATTTAAGCTTTTCTTCAACGCTTAGCGTAGCTGATTCACCTGTACTGCCAGCAACCACCAAACCATTTGAGCCATTTTCAACTAAATATTTTGCAAGATTTGCTGCTGCATCATAATTAACGCTAAAATCATCATTAAATGGAGTTACCATGGCTGTTAGAATTCGCCCAAAAGTATTCATAGTGCTACTCTTCTCCTTATTAACATGATAAATTAAACTTTTCATGTAATGCTGTAACAGCTGATTGTACAAATGATTTTTTAATTAAGACTGAGATAGATGTATGAGAATCCACTGTTTGTAATATTGGAATATTATTAATGGACAACGCTTCTATAAAACTCGCCATAACGCCCGGGACACCATTAATTCCTCCACCCACAACCGAGACTTTAGCACAATCGAGTGTTGTCTGCACATCGCAGCCAAATTCAGTAAGTTGAGCTGCAGCTTTTTCTGCAAGGTCTTCTGCGACAGTAAACATAATTTGCCCAGGATGAACATTAATTAAGTCTACACTAATTCCATTATCCGCCATAGATTTAAATATATTAAAACTTGCAATGTTATTCAACGAATCATGCAAATTAATCTTGATTTGGGCAATATTAGCGATAAATGTCACACCAGTGGCAACACGATCAGCAACATAGGTGTCAGTAGGGTCTTCTTTAGTAAGATTCGTTATGAGTGTACCAGGTTCATTAGAAAATGTAGATTTTACTATTAATGGAATATTTTTTTGCATTGCAATCTCTATGGCACGTGGATGGATTACTTTAGCACCTTGATGAGCTAATTGACAAACTTCACCGTAGGTAATACAGTCAAGAATTTTTGCAGTACTGACAATTCTTGGATCTGCTGTCATAATGCCGTCTACATCAGTATAAATTTCTATTACCTCAGCATCAAGAGCAGATCCCAAAGCAGCTGCAGTAGTATCACTTCCCCCTCTACCTAATGTAGTAAATTCATAGTCAATGGTTATGCCTTGAAAACCGCATACTACAGGAATCTTACCCATTTTTATCAAGTTTAATATTCGAGAGGGATCTACTTTTAAAATGCGAGCATTATTAAAATTATTATCAGTTATAATACCAGCTTGCCCACCTGTAAGCATAACTGCATCAATTCCTGCTGCTTGTAGTGTGCCAGCCATAATAACGGCAGATATCATTTCTCCGCAATATAAAATTTGGTCAAGTTCACGATTGGCTATATCCTTATATGTTGACCTTGCTAAATCAATAAAAGTATCAGTTGCATAACATTCACCCTTTCGTCCCATAGCAGAGACGACAACTACAGGATTAAAACCTTTATCATAGGCAGCCTTTACTTTTGCGACTACTAATTCTCTAGATTCAGGAGTTGCAACTGAAGTACCACCAAATTTTTGAACCATTATCCCCATTATTTACACCTCAAATTAAATTATGTTCAATCATGTATTCGGCAATTTGCAAAGCATTTAAAGCAGCACCCTTACGTATTTGATCGCCAACAACCCATAGATTGAGACCATGCTGAACCGAATTATCTTTTCTAATCCGACCAACAAATACTTCATTTTTATTCGAAGTAAATAAAGGCATAGGATATGACATTTCTGCAGGATTATCTTGTAAGATAACGCCTGGAAAAGTTGATAAAAGTTCTCTTGCCTGATCAACTGTAACTTCTTTCTCAAATTCTATATTTATTGATTCTGAGTGACTGCGATAGACAGGTACTCTTACGGTAGTTGCTGCAATTCCAATTGTATAATCATTAAATATTTTGTGAGTTTCATGTACCATTTTCATTTCTTCTTTAGTGTAGCCATCTTCGACAAATACATCAATATGCGGAATGATATTGAAAGCGATTTGATAATGCTTTGATAAACTAGCACTTGGTAAAATATTGGCTTCTACAGGCCGATTTTCAACAACAGCCTGAACTTGATTTGATAATTCATCAATTGCTTCCTTGCCAGCTCCCGACACTGCCTGGTATGTGGAAACCACTACTCGTTTAATTTTTGCCTGATCATATAATGGTTTTAATGCCATAGCCATAATTATAGTAGAACAATTAGGATTTGCAATAATTCCGTTATGCTGCCGTATTGCTTCTGGATTAACTTCTGGCACCACTAATGGTACTGTAGGATCCATTCTAAAAGCGCTGGAATTATCGATAACTACTGCACCATGTTTTACTGCCGCTGGGGCAAATTTTGTACTGGCAGATCCACCAGCAAATAAGGCAATATCTATGTCTTTAAAAGAATCATCAGTTGCTTCTTCTACAATATATTCTTTTCCCATAAAGTTGATCATTTTGCCGGCTGAACGTTTAGAGGCAAGTAATTTTAAGTTATCATAAGGGAAATTACGCTCTTCAATTAAATTTAAAAACTCCTGCCCGACTGCTCCAGTAGCTCCAAGTATTGCTACATTATATTTTTTCATAGATATCGCTCCTCATAGTTTTTTCTCACAATGTGTATATACTATTATATTCATATTATTTACTATAATTATTGCTTAAAATGCTTAAATTCGTGCAGAAAATGCTATTTTAAAAATATAATTATCTACAATTTTGCTTATATAATTATTTCAAGATTTCTTCGAGCCCCAAAACTAGGCCGTTTGCAGTAAGTACGTGTTTGCATGCCAGTATAACCCCTGGCATAAATGATTCACGTGATATAGAGTCATGACGAATTGTCAACGTCTGACCAAGGCCACCAAAAATGACTTCTTGATGAGCTACGTATCCTGGCAGGCGGACACTATGCATTCTAATACCTGAAAAATCTCCTCCTCTTGCGCCAGGGAGTTTTTCAAATTCATCCGGATGTCCTTGCTGTAGAATGCCGCGCTTCTTGGCGATTAATTCAGCTGTATGCAAAGCAGTTCCAGATGGCGCATCTAGCTTTTGATCATGATGTAATTCAATGATTTCTACATGTGGAAAAAAATTAGCAGCATCTTGTGCCAATTTCATCATTAGAATAGCACCAATTGAAAAATTAGGTGCTATTAACGCATTAACCTTAGTCTTTGAACATAATTCTTTAATTTCTTCTAAATTTTCCTCCGATAAACCAGTGGTTCCTACAACAGGGCAGACACCATTATGAATTGCAATGTGGATATTGGTTAATACTACTTCTGGTCTTGTAAAGTCGACCATTACTTGCGGTTTTGTTTCATTAATGACTGATTGTAAGTCATTACCAACAATAACCCCAGTTTTTCCTGTGCCAATTAAATCTCCAATGTCAGCAAAATCAGATTTAGTATCTACAGCTCCTACGATACTTAATTGCGTATCGTTATGTATGGCCTTAAGCACTTCACGACCCATTTTACCGTATGCTCCACATACTATTACTCTAATCATTTTGTGCACCTCCTAATAGTAGCAATGTATTCATTGCAAGTAACGAATGTTAATAATCAGATAAAAATAATAGCCGATGAGTAAATCTCATCGGCTGTCAAATACTAGGTTAGACAGTTATAAGGATAGTGAGAAAACAAATAACGTTTCCCCACGCCTTAGATAAGATAGCACTCCACTAAAAGATTACTTCTAGTGACAGTCTTACACCTATTTAATGAAAGACCAGCACAAAAGATTTGGTGTCTTTTGAACTTCGGCAAGTAACCCTTTTCTTTCAGATCATTAAGACCAATCTCCCTGAAAGTACTATTGTTACCTGCACCTCTATTTCATCCCGCGTAGGATGAAGTATATTTAATTATGTACATTGTATAATAGCGATTATAGTGATGTCAATATTTTAGCGGGAAAAAAATTGACATCACTATTAGTGTATTTAAATTTTACGATTATTTACTGTGGTTTTCTACATCTTTAGCACCGTTTTGCCGCAGTATTTGAGCTGCAGAGTCAACCTTGGTTGCATCAGTGCGAATAATAGCAAGAATGCTGCCATGAGCAACTTCTTGTTCATAGCGTTGACTCGCTTCGGCAGGAATACCCCAATCAATTAATCCCCCAGCAATACCTCCTGCGATTGCTCCCCCTACGGCAGCAGTAATAGGGCCTACAGCAAGAATTGGACCAAGACCAGGAAGCAACAAAGCTCCTGCTCCCATAAGTAAGCCACCGATTCCACCTAATGTGCCGCCTGTCAATGTTCCATCAACAATATCATCGTCATAGGTTTCATCTTGATTTTGGCTTCTTTGTTTCTTTGAGACAATATTGATTTCTTCTGTAGTAAAACCTTGCCTTCGCAAAGTATTTACTGCATTTTCAGCCCTAGATCTTGACTCAAATACACCGATAACAGTTTGGTTTGCCTTCTGTGTATTTGATGTATTAGCTGTGTTGTTACTTGCTACTAATGCTTCCGTAGTATTCGTGTTGACATTTTCCGAAGTATAACTGTTTACTGTTGAATTTGTACTTTTGTCATTTGATGCTTGATTATTGGTTTGATTATCCATGTGAAAAACCTCCTAACATTAAATGCATACCATGCAATTTAATGTTAGTTTATCCATAGTCATTGTTAATATGTATTTTCCTGACGTTCCCGATTTAAATTGGCATAACGGTCATAGGCATTGTTTAGATCTACAATAATTACTTCATCACCGATACGTTTTATTGCTTGCCAGGGAATAGTAGAAGATTTTATATCACTAAAAAAGTTAAATAGTCCATTCTTTTTTGGAAGTATAATCGTATGTATTCGTCCTGATTTATAGTCGAAAGTCAATTCACACTCATCAATTATCCCTAAACGGGCTCCATCACCTAAATTAATAACTTCTTTACCCGATAAGTTGCTTAAACGCATTTTTTTTCACTCCTTATTATTTATAGAAGATTTTTATAAAAAAAGGTTGAATAATGGTTAATAGGATAGATATGCAGGCTACCGGGTCTAGCGATAACTCAAGAATCATTACTTTGTCAGGAATATCTAGTTTTAAAAAAGAAACTAGCATAATTAATGATAAGTATATGCCACCAGAAATCGCGATTAATTCTTGTAGGGCTAATGATAGTGGTGAGATTTTTATTTCATTAGTACTATTCATTTGACGATAACGTTTAAGGCGCTGCAAAAGTGAAAAAGTTAATAATAAGAAAAATAGTATTAGAATTATCCAGGATTGCATGATTACCCTCCATACGTCTTCTACTTTAAGAGTATGATAGAAAAAGCAATATATGTTAAAAAAATAGCTTCATGAAAGGTTACTTAACGTTTCATAAAGCTATTTTAAAATATTATTTCCCAGTACTGCCTAAGCCACCTATCCTGGTTAGAAATTGACTATTTTTATCTTCATCTGTCAATAAAAATTTATAAAATATTCCCTGTGCAATTCTGGTACCTTTATGAATAATAATATTTTGTAAATTGTAATTGAAAATTGCAATAAAAATATGTCCTTCATTTTCAGTGTTATTATAATAGTCAGCATCAATAATACCTTGGCCATTCACTAAGCTTAAGTGATTTTTAATAGACAAACCTGAGCGAATGTGTATACCAAGATATTCATCAGATTGCATATACGCTTTAATGCCTGTTGGTACCAAGGTAACAGTAGCAGAAGTCAATGTTACATCTTCTGCCGCTGCTATGTCATATCCAGCACTATATTGCGTTTTCCTAGTAGGAATTAGAATGTCTTTATTTTGATAACTGGAAATCAATTCAAAACCTCTTAATCGCATTATATATCTCCTCATTTATTGGTCCTAATGCCGTAAAGCACAAAGATTCTGAATTAAATAATCTTTGAGTTATTTTTTGTATTTCTTCTAAAGAAACTCTATCAATTTTGGCAACTACTTCATCAAGGGTGATGTATTTACCTAATGTAATTTCCATTTTACCTAATCTAGACATACGACTGTTTGAGCTTTCAAGTCCTAAGAACAAACTACCCTTTAGTTGTTCTTTTGCTTTAGCAAGCTCACCAGCGCTAATTCCTTGAATTTTTAGTAATGAAATATTTTCTAACATAAGTTCTATTACCTGAGAGACATTACTGGGCCGTGTTCCAGCATATATAGTAAATAGTCCTGTATCGCTATAGTTAGTTTGATAAGAATAGATTGAGTATGCCAAACCTTTCTCTTCTCTAATAGATTGAAATAAGTATGAGCTTATACTTCCACCTAGTATATTATTTAAAATGTGTAAGCTATAAATATCTGGCGATGATTGGGATACACTACTGGTTCCAAGGCAGAGATGTACTTGTTCAATAGCTTTAGGTTGTATAGTATAGGCAGGTATTAAAATGGGTGCAGTAGGAACGGCTTGCCTTTTAATTCCATTCATTTTGCCAAAATAATATTCTGTTAACTCTTCTAGGTTTTCGTGAGTTAAATTACCGGCTGCAGCAATGACAATATTATCAGGAGTGTAAGAATTTTGATAATAGTCAGTAAGCAGCTTTTTATTAAAATTTTCAATGGATGGAATGCTGCCTAGAATATTATGCCCTAGAGCATGTCCGGCCCAAACATTATTCTGGTGTAAATCATCAATTAGCTCATCTGGTGTATCTTCATACATATGAATTTCTTCTAATACTACTTCGCGTTCACGATTAATTTCTTCTTCATCGAACTTAGAGAATAAAAGCATATCACTAAGAATATCAAGAGCCAATTTTAGATGGGTATCAAGAATTTTAATATAATAGCAAGTATGTTCTTTTGTAGTAAAAGCGTTTATTTCTCCTCCCACTCCATCTACTGCTTCAGCAATATCTTTAGCTGAGCGATTTGCAGTACCTTTGAATACCATGTGTTCAATAAAATGAGAAATCCCATGGTTATAGTTTTGTTCAAAACGTGAGCCAGTGCCAATCCATATTCCAAGAGTAATTGATTTCACATAGGGAATCGCTTCAGAGACCACTCGAATTCCATTTGACAATAGTGACTTATGGTACATATAATACTCCTTTTTTCTAAGGTATATATTAACTTTCTGTTGTAATATAATAAATCCTGCATGATTTGCTAGAATATATGGAAATAATAAGTCATAATCTTACTATTACTCTTCTCTTTCTTATGGAGGCAGAGATACTAGATAAAATAGCAAGATAGACTCAGATTTGCTAGAAATTTAGCTGGATCTGAGTCTATCTTTGTTTAGTGACTCTAGCTCCTACTTGTAGGAACGAAGAGGAATTTGGTAATGGGTTAAAGGGGTTATTATTTAACGATTAAAGTAGTTTACAATCCCTGCAAAAATTCCTTGTGCTAATTTATTACGGTAAGAATCGCTGTTAAGTTGAGCTGCTTCTTCTTTATTGGATACAAAACCCATTTCAACTAAAGTACTTGGCATAGAAGAGGTGCGTAGTACATGAAAGTTTTCTGAAGAAGTACCCTTATTTATTGCACCAGTTTCGGTGACAAGAGAATTTTCTACCTCAGAGGCTAGTTTGGATGATTTACCATTTTGATAGAAGGTCATGGCTCCCTTAACATTACTATCTGAATTTTCATTAGAATGTATGCTAATGAAAATATCAGCATGGTTTTCTTCAGCGATAGTAACGCGAGCTTCTAGTTCATCTTCTAATGAAGTTCCTTCAGGAGCAACGGTTCGGTCAGTATCACGTGTCATGATTACCTTAGCACCAGCTTGTACTAATTTATCCCTCAATTTTAAAGCTACGGCTAAATTATTATCGGACTCTCTAGTGTTGTTAGCTACTGCTCCGGGATTACTACCCCCATGTCCCGGATCTACAACAATTACTTTATTTTTTAAGGTATCGCTATTATTTACAGGGGGTAGTGGTTTTACGTTTCCCGGATTAGTTGTGGATGGGTTTGATGTACCTCCACCATTAAATATATTAAATACGGGTCCCAGAATCTTGTTGAATACCAAATCGAATAGTTGCTGAAAGATTCCACTGCCTGTCCCTGTATTATTTGTGTCCATAGTATTAGTTGCTAGAGTACTTACTATGTTATCAAATGGTGCAGCATAAGTGACTGAGATAGGAAGCATGATGTTAACTAAAAGTAAACATAGGATAAAGTAGGATATAAATTTATTTTTATGCACTAAATACCTCCACGAAAACAAGTTATTTTTTCAAGAAGACGCTTTTCAATACTAGCCATGAGCTAGGATCTTCTTCGCCCAATTTCCACATTGCAGCACCGGCAATATCATATTTGTTGACTAAAGCAATTTTGTGTTTAAGACTTTCGCTGTTTTCAAACCAAACTTGATGGCTAATACCATCAGAATCGGTATAATCAAAATGAGGAGATTTGGAAGGATTATCCCAAATAACAGAACTATTAAAGTGCTGCGCTAAATCCATGAGAGCACCGTATTCGAGGCTTTCTACTCCCTTGCTGGACCAGTCATAGCCATATGCTGCAAGTCCAACATAAAGTTTATTCTTAGGAATTGATTGTAAAGCATATTTCAGATTCTTTTCTACCCAATCTATATCAGCAATTGGCCCAGCATTACTCCAAGTACCATGATTATCATAAGTCATGAGAATGATCTTATCTGCATACTTAGCCAATTGTGCATAGTCATACGCAATTGAAACATCATTGGATTCGTCTTGTTTAGGAAATACATCGATGGAGATAATATATCCCTGAGGTTTAAGACGCGCTGAAAGCTCTTGCATAAAGGCGGATAAATTATCCCGATCTTGGGCATCAACCATTTCGAAGTCCACATTTATTCCATCAAGTTTATATTTTTTTATATAGTCTTCTAAGTTGTTAATAGCTGTAGCACGTGATGATGGAGTAGATAAAATAGTATGAATTGGTAATTTGTTTCCTTGTTCTTTAGCGTTATTTACTAATAATAATACAGAGACATTATTATTGTGAGCAAATTTGACTACAGAATCATGATCATTACCGCCACGATCTGTAATTGAACCATCTTCTCCTAAGGTGGCCCAAAAAGGAGCAATTGTTTTTATTACATCTGTATTACTATATAAGGAATTATAAGAGGAAGTGTCTGTTGCCCACCATTCGGCATAAAAACCAATTAGTTCCTTTGGAGAGTTAGTTGTTATTTCAGAGGGGAATTTAATTTGTTTAGTAATCTCTTGAGGAAGAGAAAGTATATTGCCAAAGAATTTTCCCATTAAACCAAGCAACATGTCCACTAAATTATTTCCACCATCTTCCTTCTTATCACTAGCAGCATTAGTGGTAATAGTTGAGACTAACTTGTCAGTAAAAGAAGCTGCAGAGGCTGGCATCATGGGGAGTATAAATGTAAAAGCTATCATAAAAGTGAGAAGACAAACTGTAAATCGATTATAGTTTTTCATTTATCAACCTCCAAGAAGTATTACAATATTAGATTGTTTATAGTTATGTAAACATGATAGCATAAATAAATATATGTATCAATAACAAAAACAGGCAATTATATGCCTGTTTGTATTACTTAATCATATCAGATACGGTTGATATTGTATATCCTTTGTCTTGGATTTGCTTGATTAACTCTGGCAAAGCCTTGCTTGTAGCGTCAGTAGGATGGATAAGAATAATTGCTCCATTGTGTATTTTCTTCATTACTCTATTAATGATAACATCAGTTGGAGGACGCTGCCAATCAATGGTGTCTATACTCCACATAATAGTCGTATAACCAAGCTCATTAGCTGCTGATAGTACAGTATCATTATATTCACCATATGGTGGTGCATATAATGATGTTTTTATAGTAGTAAGTTCTTTAACTAGATCTTCTGTACGCAGTATTTGTTCTTTATTTTTCTCTTTACTTATCGTGTTTGGATGTGGATGGCTATAAGTATGATTACCTAATTCGTGTCCGCGAGTTCCTAATTCGCTAACTAAAGCAGGAAAGCGTTTACCCCAGCTACCACCAATAAAAAATGTTATCTTTATATTATTGTCATCAAGAGTTTTTAACATAGTAGGCAGATATTCTTCACCCCAAAATACGTTACAGGCAAAAGCCACTTTGGGATTTGTCGTGTTGCCATGAAAGATGGGGGTTGGTTTATCTATTGATTGAGTGTTATTAAAGATAGGCTGCAATAATCCTGATAAAATAATAATAGCAAAAAAGACTCCAGCAGAAAATAATACATACCACTGTTGAATTCGAATCACAAAGCACCATCTCAAAGGGAATCACCTCTAATTTTTTACTATTACTGTAATCTATTAATTAAGAAGTGATTTTATGAAACAAAAAAACATAAACCAAGTGGTTTATGTTTAAGAAATTCTTAGTAAGGTTATTCCTTTTTTTCAGATTCAACAGGTAAGAGTTCTTTACGTGAAAGGTTAATGCGCCCTTGGCGATCGACTTCTGTAACTTTAACCAGAATTTCATCCCCAACTTTTACTACATCTTCAACCTTTTCTACTCGCTCACGAGCTAATTGAGATATGTGGACAAGTCCTTCTTTACCTGGGAGAATTTCAACAAAAGCACCAAAATTCATTAAACGTGTAACTTTACCGTTGTATGAACTACCTACTTCTACGTCCCTAACAAGTGTTTCAATGATTTTTACGGCCTTTTGTCCTGCTTCCATATCTACAGCAGCAATGAATACTTTACCATCATCTTCAATGTCAATTTTAACACCTGTTTCTTCAATAATTTTTTTTATTGTTTTACCACCAGGTCCAATAACATCACGAATTTTATCTGGATGAATTTCCATTGTTATAATGCGAGGAGCGAAAGGAGATAACTCAGGTCTAGGCTCTTTAATTACTTCTATGATTTTATTCATAATATGCATTCTGCCACGTTGAGCTTGGGCAAGAGCTGCAGATAAAATTTCTTCGGTTATACCAGCAATTTTAATATCCATTTGAATAGCTGTAATACCAGACGTTGTGCCAGCTACTTTAAAATCCATATCGCCCAAGGCATCTTCTAACCCTTGAATGTCAGTAAGGATTGAGAAATTCTCTCCCTCTTTGACTAGACCCATAGCTACTCCAGACACTGGGCGTTTAATTGGTACACCAGCATCTAGAAGAGATAAGGTACTACCGCAGACACTAGCCATTGAACTGGAACCATTTGATTCTAAAATTTCAGAAACTAAGCGAATGGTGTAAGGAAACTCTATTTCTGAAGGAATGACTGGTACTAACGCACGTTCAGCCAAGGCTCCATGACCAATTTCTCTTCGTCCTGGCCCACGAGATGGTCTAGTTTCACCAACACTAAATGATGGGAAATTATAATGATGCATATAGCGTTTCGATTCCTCAACACCTAACCCATCAAGAATTTGTTCATCTCCCATTGCGCCAAGTGTAGTAATTGTCAGTGCTTGTGTTTGTCCACGAGTAAATAATGCAGAACCATGTGTACGTGCCAACAAACCGATATCGCAGCTAATTGGTCGCACTTCTTCTAATTGCCGACCATCAGGGCGTATTTTATCAACTGTAATCATTTTCCGCACGACTTCTTTTATAATTTTTTGCAACATATTCTGAATATCCTTACCATTGTCAGGATAAATAGTAGCAAAATATTCTGCAACTTGTTTTTTAGTTTGTTTTATATTTTCTTCCCGAGTTAATTTATCAGAGTTTCTTACTGCTGCCACAAGACTTTCGGTGGCATATTCACGTACTGCGTTATTGATGTCCGCTGGTACTTCATATAATTTTATTTCGCGTTTGGGTTTACCTATTTCTTTAATCATTGTTTCTTGGAAAGCAATTAGATTGCGAATAATATCATGACCAAAACTAATTGCCTTTAAAATTACAGCTTCAGATAATTCGTTAGCACCGGCTTCTACCATAAGTACAGCATCTTTCGTTCCAGCTACGACTAGGTTGAGTTCACTTAATTTTTGCTGCTCAACAGTAGGATTTGTAATAAATTTATTATCAATCAAACCAATTCTCACACCACCAATTGGGCCATTAAACGGGATATCGGAAATTGATAAAGCACATGATGCACCAATCATAGCGGGAATTTCTGGTGAATTGTCTTGATCCACTGAAAGTACTGTGGCTACTACTTGTACATCATTACGAAAGCCGCTAGCAAATAGTGGCCGAATAGGTCTGTCAATTAAGCGGCTCGCAAGAATGGAAGATTCGCTTGGACGCCCTTCGCGTTTAATAAAGCCCCCAGGAATCTTACCTACTGAATATAATTTTTCTTCATAATCTACCGTTAATGGAAAAAAGTCAATACCATCTCTCGGTTCGGCTGATGCTGTAGCAGTGACTAATACTGCAGTATCTCCATATCTGACAAATACCGATCCACCAGCTTGTTTGGCCATTTTACCTGATTCTATAATCAGGGGTCTATCTCCCAGTTGCATTTCAATTTTATACATATATGGCTTTCCTCCTCTGTAACACTACTCTATTTACCAAAGTTTAACTCTTCGACATTTTTTTTAGTATTTCCTTTATTATTAGCAGTTAATCAATAAAAAAATACTTCTTGTAAAAAAGAAAAGACTTGGCAAGTGCCAAGTCCCATCTTTTTATTTTCTTAGGTTGAGTTTTTCAAGGATAGAACGGTAACGGTCTAGGTCATTATTTCGTAGATAGTTTAATAAGCCTCTGCGTTGACCAACCATTTTTAAAAGACCGCGTCTAGAATGATGATCTTTTTTATGCTCTTTTAAATGATTAGTTAAATAGTTGATCCGTTCAGTTAAAATAGCAATTTGCACTTCTGGTGATCCAGTATCAGCTTCATGCGTACGGTATTTTTCAATCAAAGATTGTTTTAATTCTGGTGTTAACAAATGGGCACCTCCTTTGCATACATGATCCCCATTAGCCAAGATAATCGTTGGAGAATCGAATATCCTCGCTATGGTTAATTATGAATGAATGATCATGATCATTCATCAACAGATTATATTCTATCATAGATGACCATAATTGTAAATAATAAGTATTTCTCTTTTAGAGGCGTCAGGAATAATACTTTTGGGCCTCTATTATATCTTTTGAAATTTGTAATTTAAGGTCTTCTACATTTGCAAAGGTAATTTCATTACGAATGTGTTTTATAAAACTTATTGTAACCAATTGCCCATATAAGTCTCCAGTATAGTTTAGAATATGCGCTTCGATACGACGCCCTATATCATTGAATGTAGGATTGGTACCAACATTTGCGATACCATTATATTGAGTACCACAAATAGTAAGCTTAACGGCATATACTCCATTGTGAGGGACAACCAAATTAGGATCAACATCCAAATTAATGGTTGGGTAGCCTAATAAGCGGCCGCGTTTGGCACCATGAACAACGAAACCCTTTAATGTAACGGATCTTCCTAAGAGAGTTGCAGCTTGATCAACCTTACCGGCTATAATCATTTGACGTATTAGTGTACTGCTAACCATAACATTACCAACATAAACGATAGGATTAATTTCTGTTTTGAATCCATAATGTAAGCCTGCTTGTTCTAAGAGCTCTGGTGTACCAGTACGTTGATAGCCAAAAAAATAATTTGGCCCAATTAAGATATGCCTTGGATTTAAAGTTTCCAATAATAATTGAATAAACTGTGATGCTGTTAACTGTAAGAATTCTGGTGTAAATGGTATGTTTAATAAAATGTCTACACCAAGTTTTTCAATTAATTCAGCCTTGTCTTCTTGTGTAATTATTTGCAAAGGGCATCTTTCAGGGGCAATTATAGATAAAGGATGATTACTGAAAGTAAAAACTACACTTTTACCATCCAGCTGTTTGGCCAATTCTACAGAACGTGAAATAACTTTCTGATGACCAATATGTACACCATCAAAAGTTCCTAAAGCAACTGTGATTTTAGGATATTGATTTTTTAAGGTTGATAGTTGATTTAATATTTCCATGTTTTCCACCACACAATAACAATAATTATATCAGAAAATCTATCTACGGGTTAAATCATGAATCTCCCTTAGATAGATTTCATATAGATTATTCTAATTTGATTACTTTTATTGGCGTAATTACTTTAGTATCAGTATTTTTTTGCCCAATTCCGATAAATGAATTTTCCTGCTCATAAATTCTTAATAATGTTTGATTAGTGTCTTTGGGGGAATAACTTATAATGGCTTGACCATATTTGAATGCTTGTGCCAGTTCTGGTGTTAACACCAATTTAGGCATGTATTCAAGAGCATAATCCAGTGGTAAGATAGATTTTTGAGGATCTTGTTCGATTTCCTGTAGTGTAAAAGCCCTTTCTAAAGAAAAACGTCCTACATGAGTACGGACTAAAAAAGACATAACAACAGGACAATTTAATTTTTGTCCTATGTCTGTACACAAGGAGCGTATGTAAGTTCCTTTGGAGCATGTTACATCAAAAAGAATACGTGTCTCATCAATATGCAGTAGATTTATACTATGGATAGTAACAATACGTGGTTGGCGTTCTATTGTGATTCCGGCTCTTGCCAATTCGTATAATTTCTTCCCTTGTATTTTTATAGCTGAATACATGGGAGGTATTTGTTCAATGGTACCAACAAATGAAGCTAAAGTTTCCTCAATTTTTATTTTTTCAGGCATGATGCAGGCAATATGATTGAGAATAGTACCAGTATCGTCACCGGTATCAGTCTCATAGCCAATTGTAAGTTCAACTCGATAACTTTTCTCAGTATCGGTCATGTATTCAAGTAACCGTGTGGCTGATCCTAATGCAACTGGTAATACACCTGCTGCTGCCGGATCTAATGTTCCAGCATGACCAACACGCTTAAGATGATAAATTCTACGAATGAAAGAGACTACATCATGAGAAGTCATACCTGGTGGTTTTAAGACGTTAATTAGGCCATTACTCATAGCGCTATCTCTGCTAACTGCTTAATGGCAGAATTGAGTACTTTTTTCTTAACATCTTCAATTCTGCCAATTATAGCACAACCAGCTGCACGTATATGTCCGCCACCGCCAAAGGATAATGCTAATTTACTGACATCTACGGTTTTTGAACGGAAACTAATTCGAATAGTGCCTTCATTCATTATTTTGAACATGATAGCAATTTCTACACCTTCAATAATCCGTGGATAATTGATAAAGCCCTCTGTACTATCTAAGTTATCGAGGGTATCTGGTGATACTGTTATTGTCGCAATTTTACCATGATGATGAAGTTCGAGTGTTTCTAAGACTTTAGCTAAAGTTAAGATACTCTCGAGTGGTTTAGTCTCCATATATTCTGATATGGCATTAGGATTAGCCCCAAATTCCATTAAATCAGCAGCATAGCGCATGGTTTGTACCGAAGTATTAGCATAACGGAAAAAACCACAATCAGTAGCTATGGCGGTGTATAAGCAAGTTGCTATAGTAGGAGTAATCTTTGCTTTTAACTGGCTAAGTAATTCTAGAATAATTTCTCCAGTAGCTGCTGATTTGCTGTTAATGTACCAATAATCAGCAAACTTAGTATTAGAAATATGATGATCAATATTTAAAATTGGAGCATTTACGTGCTCTTTTACTTTACCAATACGCTCAATATCACTAGCATCAAGTATTATTAATAAATCAGCACTAATTACTTTAGTTGTAGGCTTGCCAATTGTTTCATATCCAGGAAGAAAATTATATAGTGCTGGCACTTCATCATCAAGTACCATTTTTACACTTTTACCTCGTGATGCAAGATATTCGTTAAGTGCCAACATAGATCCCAAACAGTCACCGTCTGGATGAATATGGGCAGTAAGAATGATAGTGCTACTATTTTGTAAAAGTTCAGCAATCTGCTTAAGTGAGAAATCCATAATTTATTGATTGCCCTCTTCCTGTTTGATTTTAATTAATAATTCTTGAATATGAGCACTATAATCTAATGATTCATCAATATGCAATGATAATTCAGGAGTAATTCTCATTCGAATACGCTTACCAATCTCACTTCGCAGGTAACCCAGAGAACTTTGTAAGCCTTTCCAGGTATCAGCCTTTTGCTCATCACTGCCCATTAAACTAACATAGATTTTTGCGCTACGCAAATCACCAGTTGCTTCAACTTGGGTAATAGTTGCAAAACCGACGCGTGGATCTTTTAATTCGGTTAAAATAATTTTACTGATTTCTTGTTTTATAAATTCCTGAACTTTTTCAACTCGGAGCTGACTCATAAGTATCCACCGCCTCTTTTAACCTTTAGGTTTAATTTCTTCCATGGTGAAGGCTTCAATGATATCGCCTTCCTTAATATCACGGAATTTATCTATTGTAATACCACATTCATAACCTGCGGCCACTTCTTTAACGTCATCTTTAAAACGGCGTAAGGATTCTAGCTCACCCTCATGTATTACAATGCCATTACGGATTACACGAACTTGCGAGGAATTGAGTATTTTTCCTTCTAAGACATATGCACCAGCAATAACAACCTTTGAAATTGTAAATAACTGACGTATTTCTACACGCCCTTGAATTACTTCTTTATATTCTGGCGCCAACATGCCTGTCATAGCAGCTTCCACATCATGCAATGCTTCATAAATAACGCGATATAACCGAATGTCTATTTTCTCAGATTCGCCAGCTTTACGTGCATTACCATCTGGACGAACATTAAATCCGATAATTAACGCATTGGCGGCTGAGGCTAACATTACGTCAGATTCGTTTATAGCGCCAACTCCAGCATGCACAATGTTTACTCTTACTTCTTTATTATTAGCATTTAAAGCTAATAATGACTGACGCAATGCTTCAACGGAACCTTGAACATCTGCTTTAATAACAATATTGAGATCCTGGATGTTTCCATCTTGAATTTGTTTAAATAAGTCATCGAGGGAAACTTTTTGGGATTGCATTAATTCATCTGTGCGTTTTTTAGCAATACGTTTTTCTGCTACTGCTCTTGCTACCTTTTCATCTACAGCAACAAGGACATCCCCTGCTTCCGGCACATCAGCCAAGCCAAGTACCTCCACAGGAGTAGATGGTTCAGCTTTTTTTACCTTCTCACCACGATCGTTTACCATAGCTCGAACTTTACCATAGGCAATACCAGCAATAATCGTATCGCCAATATGGAGTGTTCCCTTTTGCACTAATACTGTTGCAACTGGACCGCGCCCCTTATCCAATTTTGCTTCAATTATTGTGCCAAAAGCTTGACGATTAGGATTTGCCTTAATCTCTTGCATTTCAGCTACAAGCAATACCATTTCTAGTAACTCATTGATACCAGTTTTCTTCTGTGCAGAGACTGGCACCATAATGGCATCGCCGCCCCAGTCTTCAGCAACAAGGCCATAATCAGATAATTGCTGCTTTATCCTATCAGGATTAGCACCTGGACGATCAATTTTATTAATGGCAACGATGATAGGAACATTAGCAGATTTAGCATGATTGATAGCTTCAATGGTTTGTGGCATAACACCATCATCAGCAGCTACCACCAAAATGGCAATATCTGTTACCTGAGCTCCACGAGCTCGCATTGCAGTAAAAGCTTCATGCCCAGGAGTGTCAAGAAAAACAATTTTCTTACCCTGGCAAGTAACCTTATATGCACCAATATGTTGAGTAATTCCACCAGCTTCTTGAGAAGTTACATGTGTTTGTCGGATTGCATCCAATAATGATGTCTTACCATGGTCGACATGTCCCATAACTGTAACAACTGGAGGTCTAAGGACAAGACTTGCAGGGTCATCTTCAATTTCAGCAATTTCTGTAGGATCTTCTTCGGGGGGGAGTTCTTGCACGGCAACACCAAATTCGGCTGCTAATAGTGAAGCTGTTTCAAAATCAAGCTCTTGATTTATTGTAGCCATAACACCAAGCATCATAAGTTTTTTAATTACTTCGCCAACTTCGCGGCAAAGTTTACTTGCTAATTCTTTTACTGTAATTGCTTCACCTAATTTAATGTTTTTGGGCTTTGGTGGTTCTACTTTAGCAGTTGGTGCTGCACTACGCGGCTGAAAGCCTCGATTTTGTTGAGTTTTTTTATTAAAATTTCCTGCACCTTGGTTTCTAAAACCACTATTATTGTTAGAACGGTTGTTATTTTGCTGAAATTTATTAGAAGCAGCTGCTCTAGATTGTACAGGGGGCTGTTGCGTTCCTGTATTCCTTGGTTGTAGGCTTTGTGGATTTGGTTGCATTGGGCGCTGTTGATTCTGATAAGGGGTTTGTGCAGGGCGTTGTTGATTTTGTGCATTTTGCTGCATTGAACGATTTTGATTATGGTAAGGAGTTTGTGCAGGGCGCTGTGTATTCTGTGAATTCTGTTGCATTGGACGATTTTGATTATGGTAGGGAGTTTGTGCAGGGCGTTGTGTATTCTGTGAATTTTGCTGCATTGGGCGGTTTTGATTCTGATAGGGTGTTTGTGCAGAGCGTTGTGTATTCTGTTGAGAAGTGTTTTGCGTTGTTTGATTTTGCCACGAACGCTGTGATGATTGTTGGTTAGACACTGGACGTTGTTCGCTTCTATTAACAAAGGATTGTTGTTGTCTAACTACATTTTCAACTGGACGAGTCGCTTGTGTAGTTGGTTGCTGTCCTTGTGTTCGAGGCTTAGTTTCAGCGGTTTTTTCAGTTGAATTTTGTAATTGAGTAAATTTATTTGGTGTTGCTGCAGTAGGTGTAGAAGTAATTTTATGGGCGAAGGTTCTAGTAATAATGTTTTTGGCATCATCATCCACACTGCTCATATGATTTTTTGCTTCCATATTATTTCGGGTTAAAATATCAATTATAACTTTACTCGTAGTATTAAAATCTTTGGCTAATTCATATATTCTATATTTGGACATTCATCTACCCCCATTTTCTTCTCTCTGGTAGCTGCACCAGTTAGCTATTTAAGTAATTTTTTGATTGCATTGGTAAAACCAATATCTGTAATTGATAATGCAGCACGATATACTTTACCGATACAATGCCCTAGTTGTTCCTTAGTAAATTTTTCATAAATTTCAACATCATAATAGGCGGTCATATCGCGATAATTTTTTTTTGTAGGTTCAGAACAATCTGTAGCAATGATAAGAAGTTTAGCTTTACCTGATTTAATTGCTTTTTCCACAGATAATTCTCCTGAGGTTATTTTACCGGCTTTTTGGGCCAAACCTAATAGTGAGATTATTTTTGCGTCATTTATCACTTATAACACCAGAACGTAATTGTTCATACACTTGAGGATCAACTACTCTTTTCAATGCACGTTCTAACCTTTTTTCTTTAAATGCTTTTGTTAAACAATGTTCATTGCAGCAAAGATAGGCACCTCGTCCTGATTTTTTACCAGTTGAATCTAATATCACTTCATTATCAGGTGTACGAACAATTCGTAATAATTCTTTTTTGTTTTTCATTTCTTGACAACCAACACACATACGTTGAGGAGTTTTTTTCTGTATAACCATAAAATCCTCCTATGAGTTAACTTGTGATTCGCTTTTTATATCAATTTTCCAACCTGTAAGTTTAGCAGCTAGGCGAGCATTTTGACCTTCTTTGCCAATTGCTAGGGATAATTGATAATCGGGTACTACAACTCTAGATATTTTCTCAACTTCATTAATCTCCACGCTAACAACTTTAGCTGGACTTAGTGCATTAGCGATATATTTTGCCGGATCCGTGTTCCATTTTACAATATCGACTTTTTCACCTTTTAATTCATTGACAATGGATTGTACACGCATACCTTTATGACCGACACAAGCACCTACCGGATCAACATTTTCATCTCGTGAGTATACTGCAAATTTTGAACGCAATCCCGGTTCTCTGGCTACAGATTTAATCTCGACGATTCCATCATGAATCTCTGGAACTTCCAGTTCAAATAAACGTTTTAGTAATCCAGGGTGTGTACGCGAAACTAAGATCTGTGGTCCTTTGGTGGTCTTTTTCACTTCAATTATATAGGTTTTTAACCGGTCACCATGCTTATATACTTCTCCAGCAATTTGTTCAGACGGTGCTAAAATAGCTTCTGCTTTGCCAAGATCGATATAAACGTTTTTTTGCTCAATACGCTGTACAATACCAGTGAGAATGTCACTTTCGCGATTTGAAAATTCATCATAAATAATACCGCGTTCAGCTTCACGAATGCGTTGTACCACTACTTGTTTTGCTGTTTGTGCTGCAATTCGACCAAAGTTTTTTGGCGTAACTTCTATTTCAACAATATCTTCTAAATCATAACGTACATCTAGTAGTCTAGCTTCGTTTAAAGCAATTTCTAATCTTGCATCAGTTACTACATCTACTACATTTTTACGAGCATATACATGGATTTCACCTGTTGAGCGTTCTAATGATACTCTTACATTTTGAGCTGAGCTAAAGTTTCGTTTGTAAGCCGAGATTAGTGCTGCTTCTATTGCTTCAAACAAGATTTCGGGAGCAATCCCCTTTTCCTTGCCAAGTTGTTCAAAAGCTTGCATGAATTCTGCGTTCACCTAAATTCCTCCTATTCAATTTTAACGTAATTAAAAATCAACATACAGCCTGACTTGTGATGTTTGATTGCGTGGAATTTTCATTTCAGCACCATCTATATCAATACTGATATCACCATTATTCAGACTGTTTAATGTGCCAACTATACTTTTTTGTCCATTAATCGGTGCAAATGTGGTAATTTCAATTTTATCACCGACGTGACGGATAAAATCCCTATCTTTCCTTAATGCACGATCAAGTCCAGGGGAAGAAACTTCTAGATAATAACTTTCTTTAATAGGGTCAAGCTCTTCTAATTTAGCTTCAAGTTGTTCACTTACCCAATGGCAGTCTTCAATTTCTATACCGCCTTCTTTATCTAAAAAGATACGTAAATACCACTCACGTTCCTTGATATATTCCACATCTACCAACTCGATTACGCTATTTTCAACAATATCTTGAACAAGCTTCTCTACTAAATTCTCAATGTGCTCTTTCGACATAAAAAACCTCCTACCTAAGTATATTTCTCTTCTACCTTAGTCTTGCCTAATAATATGTATGCTTATACCCTATATTTGGTAGGATAAAATAGCCACTAAGCTGAAAGAGTGGGTATTATACCCACTCCTTCAGCGCTAAAAAAACAATTATACTATCAATTAGTATATCACTACATACGTATATTTACAATAATAAATTACTCAAGGACAATAAGATTTTTAATTAGGCAAATAGCATCATTTGATCAGATTCAGGTAAATCATTAAGACAACCATGAGTCTTTAATATTTCGATAACCGTTTTTGAAATTCGGGCTCTATTCCTTAAGTCATCCAGCGAAGAAAATGGGTGACCACTACGGGTTAATACTATATTATGGGCCGCATTTTCTCCTAATCCTTGAAGAGAAGATAAGGGCGGTAAGAGTCCATTATTAACAACTAAAAATTTAGTTGCATCTGATTTATATAAATCAACTCTTTGAAAAGTAAAACCTCGCAAATACATTTCTAAAGCCATTTCCACAATGGTAAGCAGGCCTTTTTCTTTAACTGTTATGCTATTGCCTTTCGCTTCTAATTCTGTTAATTTATTACGCAAAGCGACTTCTCCTTGTAAAACAAGTTCAGCATCAAAATCTGTACCTCTTACTGTAAAATAAGCAGCATAAAAAGCCACTGGATGATGAATTTTGCAGTATGCAATACGGAATGCCATCATTACATAAGCTACTGCATGTGCTTTAGGGAACATATATTTAATCTTTTGACAAGATTCAATGTACCATTCTGGTACATTCTTTTCCCGCAGTTTTGTTACATCTTCTGTTTTTATACCTTTTCCTTTACGTACACCTTCCATAGTCTTAAAGGCTAGAGAAGGGTCAACACCTTTGTGAATGAGGTACATCATAATATCATCACGAGCTGAAATAGCTTCAGATAATTTGGCTGTACCAGCTTTAATTAAGTCTTGGGCATTATTAAGCCATACATCTGTACCATGAGAAAAACCACTGATTCGCACTAATTCACTGAATGTTTTAGGCTTAGTGTCTTCCAACATTTGTCGTACAAATTTTGTTCCAAATTCAGGAATTCCATAAGTTCCTACAGTACTGCCTAATTGTTCAGGTGTTAGGTTTAATGCAGTTGTTGAGGAAAATAAACTCATAGTTTCTGTATCGTCTAGGGAGATCGTTTTAGCATCAATTCCAGTTAAATCCTCTAACATACGAATTACTGTAGGATCATCGTGGCCTAGAATATCAAGCTTAACTAAACGACTACTAATGGAATGATAATCAAAGTGAGTCGTAATGGTTCCTGAACTTTTATCATCAGCAGGGTGTTGTATTGGAGTGAAATGATGTACATCCATATCTCTTGGCACAACCATAATACCGCCAGGATGTTGGCCGGTGGTTCGCTTTACACCAGTACAACCATTGATTAATGCATTAACATAAGCATTACGTGGTGTAATTCCTTTTTCAGTAAAATAATTTTTTACATATCCATAGGCCGTTTTATCTGCTACAGTAGCAATTGTTCCTGCACGAAATACATTATCTTTACCAAATAACTCTTCTGTGTATTTATGAGCAGTAGGTTGGTAATGACCAGAAAAATTTAGATCAATATCTGGAACCTTGTCACCATGGAATCCCATGAAAACAGCAAATGGAATATCATGCCCATTTTTTATGGTAGCGGAGTTGCATTGAGGACAAATTTTATCAGGTAAATCGAAGCCGCCACCGTAGCTACCATCAGTAACGAATTCACTATATTTACAGTTTGGACAACTCCAGTGTGGCGGTAAAGGGTTAACTTCTGTTATATCTGTCATAGTAGCGACAAAAGAAGAACCAACTGAACCTCTTGATCCTACCAAATAACCATCGTCTAGTGATTTTTTTACTAATTTATGGGCAATAAGATATAAAACAGCGAAACCATTATTAATGATAGCATCTAATTCATATTTTAAGCGTTCTGCTACAACTTGTGGTAATGGACTACCATACAATTGTTCTGCCTTATGATAGGACATAGACCGTATTTGATCTTCGGCACCAGGAATTTGCGGTGAGTAAAGATCATCAGGTATAGGTTTGATTTTTTCAATTAATTCGTTAATTCGCTTAGGATTTTCCACAACAATTTCATAAGCTTTATCTTTGCCAAGATAGATAAATTCATTAATCATTTCTTCAGTAGTACGAAAATACAAAGGCGGCTGTTGATCGGCATCACTAAATCCTTTACCAGCCATCATAATACGTCTATATACTTCGTCTTCAGGATTTAAGAAATGTACATCACAAGTTGCTACTACTAGTTTGTTAAGTGTAACACCTATTTCACAAACTTTACGGTTGAGTTGTCTTAATCCTTCTTCATTAGCTACCATACCTTCGCGTATTAAAAATGAGTTGTTACCAATAGGCTGAATTTCCAAGTAATCATAGAAATCAGCAATTTTAAGTAGTTCAGTTTCACTTTCTCCGCGTAGTATTGCTTGAATTAACTCACCGGCTTCGCATGCCGATCCTAATAATAGGCCCTCACGGTATTCCATAAGAATTTTGCGAGGAACACGAGGCGTTCTATATAAATATTTTAAATGAGATAGTGAAACTAAACGATATAAATTACGTAAACCAATACCGTTTTTAGCTAATATAATAATATGGCGAGCCTTTTTTAAGTCTTCTTCCACTAAGTAGCCTTCCATACCATAAATTACTTTGATGCCTGCTTTTACAGCAGCTTCATGAGCTTCGGGAAAAGCCTGTACGACACCGTGATCCGTGATTGCTACTGCTTCATGTCCCCATTTAGCTGCAGTTTTAATAAGATCTTTCGCTGATACGACAGCATCCATATTACTCATACGTGTATGAGCATGTAATTCAATCCGTGTTGTTGGAGCATTATCCATGCGAGTCACTATATTGACTTTACACATACTATCGGCGTATAGTACTAATTCATTACTATATTTATCAAACTGAACTGTACCTTTTGCTTTTACGATCATGCCTTTTGTTAAAGCGGATGACACTTTAGCGATTTGTTCTTTATCCTTATCTTCAAAGAATACCTTACCACTGATACCATCTGTTAGATCACCAATATCGAAAGTTAGCAATTGTCGTCCTGAACGTAATTCTCTTAGTTCAAAATTCACAAGTTGACCTTCAACTACAATATTGCGGGATTCATCTTGGATGGTATTCATAGGTACTGCGTCAGCTTTGATATTTCTACCAAAAATAACTGGATTGTCTGTTTTTACTTCGCTCGGTGTTTTATATTCTGTTAATGCTTCCAAATATTCAGGGGTTAATAAGTCATCATTGGAGATAATTTCTTCCGCAACAGCAGCAATACATTTGACTGTACAACTGCGATTAAATTCTTGAAATATAAATGTTTGCATATTTTGGTCAATTCCGTGGGTTGAAAAGATTTCTGAAGCTAAATCACCAATTGTTTCAATAGTTAACGTATGACCATCAAAGTTCCATTTAGCATTTAACAGCAGATGTTTAATTGAATAAATATCTTTAGAAATTTGTGTTACAAAGTCTATCCAATTATTTGCTAAATAATCTTCTAATTTTTTAATAGTTTGTATAAAATTAACTTTTTTTAAGCCACAATCTGTACAAAATTTTTCTTCTGCTAATACTAATATTTGTTGAGAGAGTTTTTCGGGTACAGTAATGAATATGTCCCAAGCATTCATAGTGGTATGTACCTCAACCTTGGTAACTTTACAATATTTAATTAATTCTTTGTCTTCTTCTTTGATAGATAGTTGTTTAATAAAAGTTAAAAAGTTCTCAGGATTATCAGGTATAATACAATAACTATACATTGTCGCAAACCTCTTTCATGATCAAGCACTATTTATAAAAATTTTTATTAAAAAAGAAAGACTAACCTTCACATCATATACGATAATAGGAGGTTAGTAGATAGTCTTTTTCTTATTTTAACATATTTTTTATGGAATAGAGAATTTAATTTAACTTATTAAGTTAAGATCCAACAGAAAAAACAAAGGATACTCATTCTCCCAATTCTTTGTCATGTTCTTTCTATTGATTACTATAATATAGGGTTTTATTTACGATAATTTACGTAGATGATGGGTATCATTCACTAGAGAAACTATTACTTCCTTATCATAGAATTCCAGCATGTTTATAGCAGTATTATCTTGCTTAATCTTCCAGAGATAATTTAAATGAATATTAAGTATTGCACATAATATTGTTCGTATAGTTCCCCCATGAGAGACTATTACGATTGTTTCATTTGGATGTTGTGTAACTAGTTTAGCCAATGCAGCAGTAGCTCGTTCTTTCACTGCTCTAAAAGTTTCACCATCAGGTATTTGAATTTCATCGGGATGAGTGAAAAGTTTAGCCATTATCTCTGACCATTGATTATTAATCTTATCATAGGTTAATCCTTCCCATTGACCAAAATTAATTTCTCTAAGTTCAGGAATGGCTGTAACCTGTACATTATGTTTTTTAGCAATACATTCCGCTGTTGCTAAGGCCCGGCACAAATCACTGGCATATACAGCAGAGATAGGTTCCGCTGCTAGACTACTTGCTGCTAATTCAGCTTGCTTTAGGCCTTCTTCGGTCAGAGCAACATCACAATGCCCTTGATATTTCATCTCTAAATTCCACAGTGTTTGACCATGACGTACCAAGATAACTTTTGTCATTCAATACCTCCTAAAATTTTTCGTAATGTAGCGATTAATATGTTATTTTGCTCTAAGCGCTTTACGGCTACGCGAATGTATTCTGAGGATAGTCCAGGATAATTACTGCAATCTCTAATTAAAATATTATTATTTTCCATAATTTCCTGTAGCTGTCCTGCCGTCATATTTGTTTCCTTGATGTTTATTAAAATAAAATTTACTGATGGGAAATAAGGTTTAATTCCTTTTATCGTCGATAGATTATTATATAATTGGTTTTTACTTTTTGTAATAAAATTTCTACTAAACTTTTGATAGGTTTCATCACATAACCCTACAACACCTGCATTTTGCGCTAATGTATTCACATTCCAAGGATCTTTACCTTTATGTAACAGCATAGTTATTTTGGGGTTTGTTAGACTAAAACCAAGTCGTAAGCCTGGAATAGCATAAAACTTGGTGAGTGAATGTAGAATGATGAGATTGTTATGCTGTTTTAATAAATGGCGGCAACTATATTGATTAGCATCAGGTAGGAAATCGATAAATGATTCATCAATGACTACATAAATATTTTTGGCTTTTGCAGCTATTAATAGTTTGTCCAACTGCTTATTTGTCAATAAAGTACCAGTTGGATTATTGGGATTACAGATAAATACAATATCAATATCATTGATTTGTTTAATCAGTGTTTGAATATCGATTTTAAAATCATTACTCTCATTAAGATAAAAGTATTCAATATTTGCACCACTGACCCTAGCAGCGCACTCGTATTCACTAAATGTGGGTGCAGTTACTAATATACGTTTAGGAGCTAGCATATGGCATAAAATATACATAAGTTCTACCGCGCCATTACCAATTGTTATCGACTGATAATCAACTCGATAGTATTGACTTAGTGCTTCTTTTAGTGCATGAGCCTGTGCATCAGGATAATGAATAATAGATTCTAAAGAATTATGTAATGCTTGCCGGATTTTATCTGACATGCCCAGTGGGTTAATGTTAGCACTGAAATCTAGTATTTCAGAAAAATTTCCACCTTTTTCTCGTATTTTAGCATATAAATTTCCACCATGTTCAAAGGCATTGTTTCCAGCCATCACGTTCACCTTCTTGTTTCATTAATCCACCAGATATAAATTGTGCAATACGTAAAAATGTTACATTTCTACAATGTCTACTTATTTCTTCAATACAAAGAGGACAATTATCTAATTTATTAATTGGAAATAGTACACCAACTACAGTACCGCTGTGGGCAATCGTAACACCGGCGGCTCCCCAGGAACGACTTATGTCAATTATTTCTTCTAAGTCTGGCTTATATAGTATTTTTTGGTTAGCTAATGCGCTAAGAGTAGTTCCTTTGCCTAGAAGGTCGATATCATTCTTATCAAGTCCCTCAACAATTAAGTTCATAGCATTTCGTACTTGCAGTTCTTTCGCTTGGTTTAGTTTTTCTAAGTCACTACGCTGATTGAAGCAGAGGGTATCAATCTCACCACCAACATCAAAGATTGCAATATACATTGGAATTGCATTTCCTAGGAACTGGCGAATATATCCTTTTACATGATCAAATAAGACAATGCCGGGGTAAAATATCCCATCGGTAGGTTCTATTGACAAAGCAATATTTGCTAATTCGTCAAGTGACAAAAGTTTGCCAGCACTTAAAGCAATACTCTGACAAGTGGCACTAATATCTGCGCTGCTTGAGGCCATTCCCTTACCAATTGGCAGTTCGGATTTAATCGTGACATGAAAACTACCAGGAATTTGTAAATAATGTAGTGTTTTTTGAATTGCGGAGATTACTTTACTGCCTAAATTTAATGAAGTTGTTATACCTTCGAGTGATTGTACTGTTACTTCTGAATATAAATCAATAGGACATGTAATTAAAAAATTCTTTCCATTCATTGTGCCTTGTGCTAATTCACCACAAGATCCAGGGGCTTTGACTTTTACCTTCATGCAAGTATTCTCCAATGAAGTTATTATTTAAAAAAGGATACTAAATTTTATTGTCTAGAATAAAATACTGACACTATTAAAAGTTCTTTTTCTATATGATTGTTCTTTTTTCACGTTATCATTAGTATAAAAATACAAGCAGCACAGTTATTTCGGCCAATTCAGTAATTGCACCATAGATATCACCAGTCAAACCACCTATTCGATTTTTAACATGACTAGAAAAAGAGACGGTGACAATCGTAGCAGTAATTAAACTTATAATAGCTTGTTTTCCTAAAGGAATCACAAATAGTAACGTGAGTATAGAGGCGATACACAATGTATACTTATCTGCGTATTGGGCGAAGGCCTTACCAATACCATCGGGCCGTGCATAAGGGAATAATGTTATACCGACAACCATAGCAAATCGACCTAATACTGGCATAATAAATAAAGCAGTAGAAAATCCTTGAGGAGGGATATCCATAATAAGTGACCACTTTAGTATAGCAAGCAAAACAAAAGCCATCACACCATTAGCCCCTATTCTACTGTCTTTCATTATTTCTAACATTCTCTCTTTGGAGCGGCCAGAAAAAATGCCATCCATGGTATCCATAAAACCATCACATGTTAACCCACCTGTAAGTAAAACATTAGAAGTGATAAGCAAGATAGCTAATACATGGGGTGGTAGAAATATACCAATATAAGGGAAGTAGCCAGCTAATAAATGATTGATAAGTACTAAAATAATTCCAAGGATAGCACCTATAAAGGGGAAATATTTCACACTTTTACCAAAGCTTTCGGGTGACCATTCGGATTGGTTTGCAATATGGATACGTGTTAAAAACTGTAATCCTGTTATAAAATTATTCATTATTTTATAGCGTATAATACGCTATCCTCCAACATTTTCATTTTCAGGTGAGATACTTTTATGTTATCAGTTAAGTAAGAGAAATAAAATAGCAATAAAGAAAACAGTTGTTGTATACATGATATGAATGGCTTGTTTGATATGCAAAGGCACCAAGGGGGTCTGCGCTTCTCCCATATAAGCACGCTGTGAAGCGACTCCTCCATAATAGTTTAAACCGCCTAAACGAATACCTAAAGCACCAGCTACCCCGGCTTCAGACAATCCACTATTTGGGCTTGGATGCTTTGCAGCATCATTCCAAATCGCTTTACTCGCACCAGAAAGATTAAGGCGCAGTACAATTGTGGCTAGAAGAATTAATATAGCTGTTAAACGCGCTGGAATATAATTAAAGAGATCATCAACACGAGCTGCGCACATGCCGAAATCCTTATATTTATCGTTCTTGTATCCCACCATAGAGTCCAGAGTATTTACTGCTCGATATAAAAATGCTAATGGAACTCCACCAACTATAAAATAAAAGAGGGGTGAAATAACACCATCAACAATATTCTCTGCGATGGTCTCTACTGTTGCCCTTGTAATTTCTGAAACAGTAAGTTTATCTGTATCTCGTCCAACAATCCAGCCTACCTTAAAGCGAGCTTGTTTTAAATCACCAGATACTAAGTAAAAGTAAATTTCATTTCCTGCCTTAGCTAAACTGTTAGGTGAAATGGTAAGGCTCAACAAAAGAGCTCCTCCAAGGAATTCGGCCCAGGGGTGGATTTGAGATAAGAGTTTTAATATCCACCAAGTAACACTATAAGTTATCCCCAAAACTAAGATTACAAGCAGCATACCAGTTATTTTTTTAAATTTATGGGAATATCGAGGATTTAACAGTTTTCTTTCCCAAAAAGCAATACAATTACCAATCATTACTACAGGATGCAGAGAGGATCGAGGGTCACCAAGGAATGTATCAATTAATATGGCAACTAGGGGCAGATATTGCTCCATCTTATTCTGAATCCAGAAGTGTATAAATTAATTCCATATTAAGACTATTCCTCACTGTGTCTGCTAAACGATTATAACTATTTTCTTTTCGGGTGTGAGTGTCATTTACTGATTCAATAGGAGCTAAACCTTTACGTATTCTTAAGGCATTCAATAGGTTACGGCGATATTCATCATTATCAAAAATACCATGAATATAAGTTCCCATAACTAAGCCATCCGAGCGTACCACCCCATCAACAGATGTTAGTGGCTGATCTGATCGACTAGTGATCGTAAAAGCGTGTCGGAGATTATCCAAAAACTCAGTACGTCCCATATGAATTTCATATCCAGTCAAATGATCACAGCTGAATTCTACGCCTAAGAAGCCATTATTATTGCAGCTAGCAGTTACTTGATGCGTTACTTTACTAGCTGTAAATGTTGTAGCAATATCTAACAGTCCGATACCTGCAATACTATCTAAATTAGACTCTGTATGTTCAGGGTCTGCTATTTTCTTCCCTAACATTTGATATCCACCGCAAATACCAATAAGCGGAGTACCTGAGTTTACTAATTCTAAGATTTGTTCTTCATATCCTTGTTGGCGTATATATAATAAATCTTCAATTGTATTTTTACTTCCTGGTAATAGTATAAGATCAGGTTTGCCAATGGACTCGCCTTGTTTAATATAACGGACATTTACATCTATTTCACTGGCAAAGGCCGCAAAATCTGTAAAGTTAGATATTTTAGGTGTTCTAATGACTATAATTTCAAGTTCACGGACACTCATTATTTGTTTATCATCAAGAGATACTGAATCTTCATCATCAATGCCTAATTGATCAAGATGCGGTACTACACCTATTACAGGTTTACCCGTTTTCTCTTCCAAGAATTCTAGAGCCGGCTTTAATAGATCGATATCGCCACGAAATTTATTAATAATAATTCCCTTAACTAAATCACGTTCATCAGGATCTAATAATTCCAAGGTACCGACAACAGATGCCAAAGCGCCTCCGCGATCAATGTCGGCGATTAATAAAACGGGTGCTGTCAGCATTTTTGCAATACGCATATTCACAATATCATTTGCTTTAAGATTTACTTCAGCTGGGCTGCCAGCTCCTTCAATCACAATGACATCAAATTCAGAACCTAAATGGTCCAAACACTCTTTAATAACACCTAATGCTTTGAGACTGTAACCAGTATGATATTCTTTAGCTGTCATATTACCGATGGGTTTACCCATTAAAACAACCTGTGAACAAGAATTACCTGTTGGTTTTAATAAGACTGGATTCATTTCTACTACAGGTTCCAAACCAGCGGCTTCTGCTTGGGCAACTTGAGCTCGGCCCATTTCGCCACCTGTTTTAGTTACATATGAATTTAAAGCCATATTTTGTGCCTTAAAGGGTACTACCCTTTGTCCATCTTGCAAGAAGATGCGGCATAAAGCGGTTGTTATTATGCTTTTTCCCACATGTGAGCTTGTTCCTTGTAGCATAATGGTTTTAGCCATGATGCACCTCCTTAGAAATCTCTAAAGCTATTTTCTTTAATTCGACAGGCAAACCACAAATGACTAAGTAAACTTCATCAGATTTGGCGGCTATTTTTTGATTAACCATACCTGCGATATCACGATATTCACGAGCCAGCGCATTTTCTGGCACAATACCCATACCTACTTCATTTGTAACAAATATTACGGTAGCTTGAGTTTTACGAGAAGAATACAATAATTTATCGATTTCTTCCATGATGTATTGATATCGTTCTTCTCGCTTGGCAGGTGTACTATCTGACAATAACAAATTACTCGTGTATAATGTCAAGCAGTCGAATAAGATAACATCTGCTTTTTTAGCGGCTTCCAGGAATATTTGGTCAGCATGATATGGTGCTTCAAATGTTTGCCAAGTATCTGGCCGACGTTTACGGTGCAGATTTACGCGGCTTTGCATTTCTTGATCATAAATATGAGCAGTAGCAATATACGCTACTTGATCGGATTGTGCAGCGGCATATTGCTCAGCAAAAACACTTTTTCCACTTCTGGTACCACCAGTAATAAGAACAATTTTTCCTTGCATTTATATCAATCTCCCAAGGATCTTTATTTTCTTCCTTGCTTAAACTCCATACATTTAGTAAGAAAACGCAAGGCATTCTGCTCATTGCCAGCAAAATGCATATGCAAATAAGAGGCAACTATGTTTTTCTCAGCATAACCACCAGAATAAACTGCTCCTATACGTGTTTTCTTAAACTCAAAAGCCCAGGGAAATGATTCCTGAATATCGTCGTCATGAGTCATCTGTGAAAAATGAAACTCATGACCTCGTAAGACATCTCCTGCAGCACATAAGACACTATCAGTCAACGCAGTTGCTTCTACATAACCCACCGTTTGCAATTTAGATTGCATATTGCATTTGGCTGGTATTACTCCCACCATATCATATCCTTGGCCATTAAAATCAATAATCTTTTTGGTCAAATACATAAAACCGCCACATTCAGCATAAAGGGGCATCCCCTCCCGGCAGGCTTGCCGAATGGATTCATGCATGCTTGTATTGTTAGTTAATTCATTGACAAACATTTCGGGAAATCCACCGCCAAATAGCAAACCATCAACTGGAGGAAGTGCACTATCGTTAATCGGACTAAAGGGGATGATTTCTGCCCCCAACGCTTTAAGAACATCAAGACTTTCTGGATAATAAAAGGAAAAAGCTTCATCTTGTGCAACACCGATACGTACATGTAGTGGCGATTGATGAAAATCATTTGTCCTTTCTGATTTTGTATTTAAGGTTGAAGATTGATAAGCGATTTTTAAAAGTTCTTCAAGATCAACTTGCGCAGAAATTTGTTCTTGCAATTGACTCATCATACCATAAGCGTCATGTTCCGTAACTGGAGTTAAACCTAAATGTCGTTCTGGCATATGTAAGGCTTCATTACGATAAATGCAACCTAATACAGGAATTTTTATTTTTTCTAAGGCTTCACAGATCATATTCTGATGATTTTTTGAACCCAATCGGTTAATGATGACCCCTGCCAAATTAACCGATTGGTCGTACATTTTAAAGCCTAGTGCAATGGCTGCAGCGCTTTCACCGATAGATTTTGCATCAATCACTAAAATGACAGGAGCCTTGAGCAGCTTTGCTATAGCAGCTGTGCTGCTTATCCCTGCACGGCCTCCATCATATAAGCCCATTACTCCTTCAATAATAACAATATCATTATCAAGAGCTGTTTTAGCAAAAATAGGTACTAACTTATCGGTCGGGATTAACCAAGTATCTAAATTATGTGCGGCTTTTCCACTTGCTAATTGATGATATCCTGGGTCAATATAATCAGGTCCTACTTTATAGGATTGAACCGTAAGACCTTTTTGCTTTAAAGCTGCTAAAATACCTGTAACAATCGTGGTTTTCCCTACACCGCTGTTTGTGCCCGCGATAATGATACGTGGGATCTTAAAGTGAGACATAATTTCCCTCCCTCCTTAGTACATTGTATTTCATCCGCGCTTTATCTTTTATGCATATACAATAGAGCATTTGTGATTGCAGCAGCGATTGGACTGCCACCTTTGTTACCCCTGACTGTAATATACGGAACAGGTGACGTTTCAGCTAAAAAGTCCTTGGATTCACTGGCACCAACAAAGCCTACAGGAACACCAATAATAAGGGCAGGCCTGATTGTTGTTTCCTTCATCAAATTAAGTACTTCAAATAAAGCAGTTGGTGCATTGCCGATCGCTACAATCGAGCCGTGCAAACGTTCACCAAATGTTCGCATAGCTACCATTGATCGGGTTATACCAAGCTCTTTTGCTGTAGATGCGACCTTTTCATCTCCAATCAAACAATGGACAGTTCCGCCATTGTCTGCCAAACGGCGCTTATTTATGCCAGTACGCACCATTTCTACATCACAGAAAATATCACATCCAGCCTCTAATGCAGCGCATCCGGCCCGAATGGCATCTTTATGAATTTCAATAACTTTAGAATATTCCGGGTCACCCGCTGCGTGAATGATCCGTGAGAAAACCTTTACTTCTTCCGGTGTCAAATTTAGTTCAGCCAAATAAGGAGCAATGATTTCCATACTGCGCTCTTCTATAGCCATAGGTTCTGTTATATAGTGCATTTGTGTACCTCCCTAACAAACTTTATTACATCTTCCATATCATATACTACATTATGATATGAAATAACCGGTCTATCGATCATTACTAAAGGTAGATTTAGCGATATGGCAGCAGTAATTTTAGTATCGCTACCGCCAACTTGTCCACTATTTTTTGTTATAATTACTTCGGTATTATATTCTTGAAATAGTGCGATATTCAGATTATGAGAAAAAGGACCTTGCATTGCTACGATATCCTTAGGTGTAAAGCCTAACGATAGGCACTCTGTTAATACGCTTGGCTCAGGTAATACACGGGCAATTAACCTGTGATTTTGCAGACAGCTTGTGTTTCTAAACAGTTTGAGGTGGCGACTGCCAGTAGTGAGAAAGACAACCTTGCCTAAGACGGAGGCTACTTTTGCAGCCTCGTCATAATCATGAACAACATGTAAACCCTGATATGCTGGCAATGGAGCTTTAGGGCGTTCATATCTAACATAGGGTATGCCAGTAGATTGACAGGCTTTCATTGCATTTTGGGAAACATTAATAGCATACGGATGGCTAGCATCTACAATTAAATGAATCTGATTTGTGTCGATAAAAGAAATAAACCCATCTGTATCTAAAGGACCAGTATGCACTAATTCTTTATCCAGTTGTATCAAATCACGACCATAATCACTAAAAACGGATACTACGACTGGGTATCCCTTTTCGGTTAATAAGGCTGCCAGATCCCGTCCATCTTTTGTTCCTCCAAGAACTAAAATCATAACTTGTATCCACGAGGTGTAATCATACGATTTTCTTGTACATAGGTTTGACTATTCCCGATAATTACTAAAGAGAACATATCGATGAATTCTTGAGTAAAGTCATTAAGATTAGAGATTACCATGTTCTCGCCTTCCCTAGTGGCATGATGCACAATTCCTACAGGGGTGGCTGCTTTTCGATGTTTTAATACAATTTCCCGCACTTCTCTAATTTGGCTGGTCCGACGCTTACTCTTTGGATTATATAAGGCAATAACAAAATCTCCTGCTGCTGCCATTTCTACCCGCTTTCTAATAACATCCCAAGGGGTTAAGAGATCGCTTAAGCTAATTACGGCAAAATCATGCATGAGCGGTGCTCCTAACACGGCAGCAGAAGCTCCTACGGCACTTATTCCTGGTACGATAATGACTTCCGGGCGAACAGCTGCTTCGTATTTCATGGCTAATTCTAAAACCAGACCTGCCATACCATACACACCTGGGTCACCGCTGGAAATAACGGCAACCTTTTTTCCTGCTAAGGCTTGATCCACGGCACTTTGACAGCGTTCAATTTCTTGCATCATACCAGTGCCGATAATTTTTTTATCAGTTAATAATTCAGAAACTAATTGAACATAGGTATTATAACCCACGATTACATCTGCATTTTCAATACTTTCTCTGGCTCTAGGACTCATGTCAAGCAAACTGCCTGGTCCTATTCCAACTACTGCTATTTGACCGGGGCAATGGCCACCGTTACATTCTTGTATTTGGTCTTTGGAAGAAGAAGTTTGTTCGACTGTCCCGCTAAGATTGCTGCTGCTGCACATACATTTCCCACTCCTATCTCTTTTTTGACAAAATTTGATTCTTCTAAATGATATGTTTCAATACACTCTTGCAATTGATCGTTAACGAAGAAAATACTAGGTACATTCAACTGTTGTATGACGGATAGTAAGCCTTTTTCATCCTGTTTTACAATCGTACTGCCAATAATAGAAATACTGTTGATACTACGTCCAATTTGAGTACAAGCATCTTTTATTGCTGCTAAGATTTCTTCCTTACTAGTATTGCGCCTGCAGCCGATTCCAACTGCAAGAGTCAAGGGACGTAAATATAATTGATTCTTGCTAATGGGCAATAATTGATCCGTAATAATAACAGCAGCATCATATTTTTCATTAGGTAATTGAGATAAATCTTTAAAGGTAATACCTTGTTTTGCTGCTTCCTGCTCATATCGATTTTGATTGATCAAGGTCTTATCTAAGAAAAATTTGACAGTATCATTATTGACAATCGCAGAATTAATTGTTTTTAATTGTGTAAATGGTTCTATCGTTAAGTTCAGTTTTACGGCTAACATATCTGCTGCTGGCTTTTGTGCAAGATCGGTAGCTGTAGTAATCACAGGCTCAGCATCTGAGATTTCTGCAATTAAGTGGGCCAGTTCGTTGGCTCCACCAATATGCCCTGACAATAGACTAATTACATGATCTCCATTATCCCCCATAACCACGATAGCTGGGTCGACACGCTTATCAGAGATATGGGGAGCTATCACTCTCACCACAATACCTGTTGCCATTATAAACAAGAATCCATCATATTTAGAAAATATATCACTGATTAGCTTGCTTAATAAATCATAAGATATTGAGTTCATTGTATTGCGTCCTGCTTTAGCAAAAACATCCGCTCTCTTTCCCAGTTTAGCTAGTTTTTCTGCTAATGCATCACCCAGTAATGCGCCCTGGTTTGTTACGGAAATGATTGCTAACTTCATTTTGCATCTCGGTACATATGCCCAAATTCGGGGGCATACAATCTAGAAAGTGCATATTGACTGTCTAAACATCGCCCTACAACGATCATCGCTGTGCGATCAATTTTCGCATCAGTGACAATTTTTCCAATTGTAGAAACTGTACCTCTAAAGATTTTTTGATCAGGCCACGATGCTTTTTGTACGATCGCTACTGGAGTATCCTGCTGATAACCACCATCTATTAATTCTTTCATAACGCTGTCTATCATATGTACACTCAAAAAGATACACATAGTAGCATTATGACTGGCCAATAAAGCCAGTTTTTCTTTTTCGGGCACTGGTGTTCGGCCCTCAAGACGTGTAATGATAACCGTTTGCGAAACATCAGGTAACGTATATTCACGTTGTAAAGCTGCGGCAGTTGCCAAGAAAGAACTGACGCCAGGTATCACTTCATAAGAAATATTCTTCTTATCTAAGGCATCCATTTGTTCTTGGATAGCCCCATAAATACTTGGATCTCCAGTATGTAATCGAACTGTTTTCTGGCCACGTTTCGTAGCCTTCTCCATAACTTCTATAACTTGATCCAATGTCATAGAGGCACTATTATAAATAGAGGCTCCCTGTTTTGCTAGCGACAGTAAGGCTGGGTTTACTAATGAACCCGCATAGATAATAACATCAGCCTCACCTAATAAACGTTGTCCTTTTACAGTAATAAGCTCAGGATCCCCCGGACCTGCTCCTACAAATGATACATGCATGAATGAACCTCCTGATTAATTAAAATTCTCTAACGAATAGAGTCAGATATTTTTAGTGGATGTAATAACATAGATTGGATTTAAAGCTTGCAGCATATTACTTGTTTTAATATGTTTGATGCGTGTTACCTGCATACCGAAAGCTTCTACGGTAAATTCAGGTTTAGCTTGCATAGTATGCAAGGCTTCATATAAAGTTTCAACAGTAATTGCCGTAATTACTAATCGTCCGTTTGATTTTAACAAATCATTACTTTGTTTTAAGATTTCCTGTAAATGACCACCGCTGCCTCCAATAAAGATTACATCAGCCTTTGGAATGTTCTGTAATGCTGTTGGGGCAATTCCAGAAATGACTTCAACATTAGCCGCACCAAATTTTACAGCATTAGCACGAATTAAATCCACTCCCTCTGGATGACGTTCTATAGCATATACAGTACCTTGAGGAGCCTGAAGTGCAGCTTCAATTGAAAGAGATCCAGTACCTGCACCAATATCTATAATAACATCGCTGGGGCGTATCTTCGCTTTATTCAGAACTAAGATACGAACTTCCTGCTTCGTCATTGGTATGTCGCCCCGTAGAAATTCGTCATCGCTAATACCTGGAAAATATGTCATATTGTCACCACCATTACACAATGAGTAAATCCATCGACTTCTTTGATTTCACCTAATGTTAAGTGTTTAATTTTTTCATTTTCATAAGATAAATTAGCACATAACCATACCTTTGAATGTAATGGCCACCCATGCTCAAGGAGTACGTTTGCAATGTATAACGGATTTTGTTCAAAATCCGTTAATATACCAAGTTTTTTATCAGGATTATAATCAAGATCAATATCTTTGGCTTGTCGTCCATGCATACTAATCAAAACTGCATCCTGCCAGATTTCAGTGATCCTGGCAAACGCTAACTGCATTGAACTAATACCCGGAATAACCGTAATCTGTGACGAGGAAAATTTGGTTTTAAGGGTAGCTAAAAAACTATAGAAGCCAGGATCACCGGAAACCATTACAACTACATCGCTATCTATTAGGGAGGCAGAGATAAATGTTAATACCCCTTTTAGGTCATTGTCAATTACCTTAGTAATCGCATGATCAGGAGCAAAGGTTGCAAGAGCACGCTTACTGCCTGCTATCACCTTTGCATCTGCAATGATGCGGCTAGCCACTGGCAAGATGTAATCGGGTGAACCTGGTCCTATTCCTACAACGATTATTTTATGTTCCATCCTAACTTGCCTCCAATTTCTCGTGCCGTATCATCAACCGCCAATAAATCACCTTGCAGAGTGATCATTGCGGTGCCTACTTTTAAATCACCAAATACATATCGCTCAGACCGAATGCTAACTCTTTCAGCAATTACACGATACACATCATTTAATTTATATTGTGCAATTATGGGCATAGCAGCTTCTGTAGTATTGCACGTTAATATCTCTTGTATAGCCTGCTGCGGAGCACCAAGGGCAGCCATGTAGGCGGCTAACGTTTCAAAACGAGCATCAGCTACACGGTTATGGGTATGAAAAATTCCAGCAGCTACTTTTACGAGCTTTCCTAAGTGCCCAAAGATTAATACTTGTTTCATACCATACTGCACAGCACTTTCTAACATATGTCCGATAAAATTACTAGTTTGGATTACCGTTTCTGTTGGCAGATGATATCGGTTAATAGCAATATCCTGACCAATTTTCCCAGGAGCAAAGACCACTTCGTCATATCCTAAGGCTCTCACCATTGATATTTGCGGTGACAATGAATTTTTAAAAGCTTCCTCTGACATTGGCTCAACAATGCCTGTAGTACCGATAATCGATAAGCCGCCGACAATGCCTAAAGTAGAATTTAAAGTACGTTTTGCTAATTTTTCACCTTCAGGTATCGAAATAGTAACCGTTACGCCATAACCATCAGGTAATACGTCTTGTATTGCTTGCATGATCATTTTGCGTGGACCAGGATTAATCGCAGGTTGCCCAACTGCTACAGATAGACCTGGTTTCGTTACGATACCTACTCCAATGCCGGCTTGTAAGATGATCTCATTTGTCTTATTAATTACTATTTTGGAAGATACGATGGTACCATGTGTGACATCCGGATCATCGCCTGCATCTTTAATAATACTTGCCTTACCGCCATTATCCAAACGCTCACTAGCAGCAACTTTCACTTGGATGACGGACCCTTGTGGTGAAAGAACATCAACTGTGTTAGACGGTTCTCCTATCCATGCTAGCAATGCTGCTTTAGTTGCAGCTGCTGCACAAGTGCCAGTAGTAATTCCAGATCTCATTTTTTTTTGCAAAATAAAACCCCCCTGTAGACAGGGGGTACAATAAACCAAGTTATTAATTTATTCTACCACCTGCCTATCCTCCGTAGGTCATAATGGTGTGTGTTAGAATAGGTAGGTCTCCTGACTCTGGTTCATTACACAGCTAAACCTTCCCGGATAACCCAGTGGTATATCTTAGCTGCATTCCCCAATACAGTGGCGGGACCGCGCTGGCTTTCAACCAGTCTTCCCTTTTAAGCGTAAGCACCTATTCCCATAATATTATTAAATTATTATTGCATTTTGATATGTATTCCACTAGTAATAAGAATTTTCCTGCTATTAATTAATAAATATAAATGTAGTTTCCTATATTATAAAAGAAGTGGAAAATAATATTATTAATTAAGGAATTGTTCGTTGATATAATGTAGTAGTGATATCATTGGCTATCGGTAAAAACTGTTTGGCAAAAGGTTCATTACTAAAATTTGCTTTTTCATTGTTCTTTACCAGTATATAAGACTTAGTGTAGGAATTAAATGACTTGATTGTTTCCGTTGGCATGGTATATTTTCCTGACCAAACACCGTGTTGTTGATTATCTTCTTCATTTATTAATTTTGGAATAGTATATCCACTATAAAATACTGCTGAGGTTGAATAATCACCATAAGAAGCGATTTTAGCATCTTGTTCTGGAAGCATAGCAATAATCTTTTTATCAGAGCGAGCTTCTGCTAAGGGAATAAGACCATTATGGATTAATAGTAAACTCATAATTACAGTTACTAAGGCAACAATCTGAGGCAGATGATGAACATTGCCTTTATATTGGATCCAAAGCAGTAAAAATATTGATAGAATAGCACCCATATAGATAAAAGTCCAATTCACAGCATCTAATAAAAAACTCCCGGAGAATGCAATAATGCCTAGTAAGGCAATTGTTGGAATGGATAGCCAGAGCCAAACCTTCCGTCTCTGGATAGTATGCATTTTCTCTAAAGTATATCCAATTAATAAAGCTGCAGGAAAGGCTGCGGGAAAAACATAGGTGGGATACTTAGTAGCCATCATCGTATAAAAAATAATTGTTATAACAGCCCAATTTACTAAATAAATTAATTGGGAGGATCTTGTTTCTTTTCTAACGACATTAATGGATTTAATAAGTACTCCTACCCAGGGTAACAGACTAACAGGAAATAAAACTAGATAATAATATAAAACATTATCTTTTGGGTGTTCAGATACTGTAGCCCGTAGGTAATTATGAAGTCCTAAAAAAGTGTCAACAAAAAACTGTCCATGGATCTGATACATTTTAATATACCAAGGAGCAGCGATTACTAAAAAAGCAAGTCCACCTGGCAAGATAAATATTTTTTTAAAGAGTTGCCATTGACGGGTGAAAACAATATAGCTACAAACAATTAATCCAGGTAACACAAGACCTACAGGACCCTTTGTTAAAACAGCAAGTGCAGCTGTTATATAAGCTAATATCATATACCAGCTAGACGCAGTAGTTTTTAATCCTAGATATAACATAGCTAATGAAATACTGGTATAAAAAAATAATACTGAATCAGTAATAATCATTTTGGCTAGAAGCCAAAATTCTAAAGAAGTCGCTAGCACTAAGGCACTCAATAATGCTATTTTGGCATTGTTAAAAATTCTTTGGCCAAACCAATAAGTAAAAGCCACACTGGCTGCGCTAAATAATCCCGCAGGAAAACGGGCAGCAAAATCAGTAATGCCTAAGAATTTAAAACTCAAAGCAATAAGCCAGTAAATCATTATAGGTTTATCAAACCAATAATGACCATATATTTGGGGTGATAACCAATCACCGCTTAATAGCATTTCTTTAGCTGTAAGTGCATAATTGGATTCTACTGGGTCAGTTACGGGTATATATGCATTAAAGGATAAATAAAAGGTTAACGATGTAAGAAAAATCAGCAACAACGTTAGTCGTCTTGTCATAATGGTCCTCCACTAGTTTTTTAATAGTAATAATTTATCATCTATGGTAGCTAAAATGGTGATTAATTGACGACTTTGTTCTGTTAAAAGATTATAGTCAGCTTGTCTTATTACAAAATAAGCCCGCTGATTTTCTTGAATTGATTGGTCCAGATCATCACCTATTTTTAATTCCGTTCCATAAACATTAGTATAAAAGGTGAATCCAGGATGTAAAAATTTAATTATATATACTGGTGATGTACCATCGTATTGGGTAGTAAATTCTTGAGAAATATTTTTAGTTGCAAAAGTAGGTGCTGCTAAAGGAAATAATATGGAAAAAAGCACCATGGAACATAAAGTCATGGCTACGACTTGAGTCCCAAAAGCCCGACCAATTTGCTTATTCCATATAAAGTATATTACAAACAAAGTCATAAGAATAAAAATTATTGAAATCATATATATTCCATTTTGTAGTATGGGCATAGCTTTAATACCCAGAAACATACAACCTGTAAATAATATTGTTAGTATACTTAATGAAATAGCCCAACTGAAAGAATATCTTTTGACATGTGCTGTCCACAAGTAATCGATGTACCAGCCGGCTAGCATTGCTAATGGCGGATACATTGGTAAGATATAAGATACTAGCTTTGTCTGTGAGATTGTGAAAAAAATAAAAATAAATAGTGCCCAGATATTTAAAAATAATAGAATGGAGAAATTGTTTCCGCTTCTTGTTAAAGACGCCCAAATGGATTGCAGCATAATAGCTGTCCATGGGAAAAATCCTACAATAAGTACAGGAATATAATAATACCATAGTACACCCTCGGGATGTTCTGGGGATGTAAATCGAGTAATATTATGAAAACCAAGAAAGGTATCGATAAAAATGCTGCCGTGAATGTTGTACATGATAACATACCAAGGGACAGCTACTATTGCATAGATTAGAAGTCCCGAAATCAGCTTCATACTTTTTAACTGAGACCAATTACGTGTAGCAAGCAAGTAAAAGAAGATAATTCCTCCCGGAAACAATAGGCCAATTGGTCCTTTTGTTAGCGTTGCCAGTCCCGCAAAAATATAGGCAGTGTAATATCGCTTTTCAATAAAAGACAGCAGGGATACAGACAGAAAAAAAAGCAAAGTAATATCAGTTACTGCAGCCTTTCCTAAGTAAAAATACTCAATACAGGTAGCTAATACCAAAGCTCCGGCCATACCAGCCCGCTCATTGAACAAACGACGGCCTGATAAATATACTACCAGAGTGCAAGCGACAGCTAAAGCAGCAGAAGGAAATCTGGCAGCAAATTCATTCACGCCAAAGATTTTATAAGATGCCGCTACTAGCCAATAATACATTGGAGGCTTATCATACCAGTATTCACCATAAATACGTGGTGAAACAAATTCATTAAAAGTGAACATTTCTTTAGGTGTTTCGGCGTATACGGGTTCATCAGGATCTAACAATGGGACCCCGCCAAGATTGAAAAATACGATTAATATGGTGATGATAGCCACCAGCCAAAAGCTAGTTCCTACTTTATTGAACATTGTAACCTCCAATAATCAAAAAATATGAGAAAAATTGGGATTTTTCAAAAATAATGGATATATTATTTTGCAACAAAGCTGATTCTTAGTCTGCAATGTTAATAATATATCCGCCGAGGGAATTTTAAAACCTAGATTAAAGATTTATATGTTTTAGCTAAGCCCTCTAGTAGTGACATATATGGCCGCCACTCTAAAGTTTTCTCCGCTGCAATATTTGATAAAAAAGATTTATAAATGTCACCTTCACGCTTATCATTATGTGTTTTCATTATTGTCTTGCCAGCAATAGCTTCCATATATTCGATTAACATATTGACACTTGTTTCAGTTTGCGTGCTAATGTTACATATCTGATTAGCGTATGTTGATAATAAGGATTGATAATTAGCATTAGCTATATCCCCTACATAAATAAAGTCTCTTGTCTGACTACCATCGCCAAAAATCAATACTGGTTCATTTCGGCTAATCTTACGGGAAAAAATACTAATAACACCGCCCTCACCACCATCACCTTGGCGTTCACCATAAACATTTGCATATCGTAGGATCATATATTCAAGACCATACACTTGATTATATAATGATAAATAATTCTCACAAGTTAACTTACTCAGGCCATAAAAAGAAGTAGGTTCTTTTTGAGCTGTCTCTATTACAGGCAAGCTGGTAACATTACCATATACTGCTGCTGTAGAGGAAAACACGATACGTTTTACACTTGTCTTGCGACATGCTTCTAAAATATTGACAGTACCTGATATATTTATATCACAATCATAATCAGGCATCTCTAATGATTTATGTACCATCGTTTGAGCGGCTAAGTGAAGCACAAAATCAAATTTTCCCTCTATAAATAAATCCAGTAATTGATTACTGCGAATGTCCATTTTAATAAACTGAGCAGCAGGATTGATATTTTCTAATAATCCGGTACTTAAATTATCAACAATTACTACCTTACAGCCTTCCTGTATTAATTTATCTACAACATGTGAGCCAATGAAGCCAGCTCCACCAGTTACTAAGACTTTCATATTGTATAACCCCCTATTTTATATGAGTGGCTAGAAAGTTTTGTCCAAAGACCTTAATCGTGAAATATAAACCAATGATAAAGGGTAAATATTCAACAATAATACGCCATGCTACGGCAGAAATGCCGACTGTACCAGATGGCAGAAAATCACTAAATAGAAAGATAAAACCACCTTCAGCGATACCTGAACCTCCTGGAGTTGGTGCGAAATATAATAAGATGTTTAACAAAATCATTCTTCCCATAATTTGCGGAATATTAACTGTAATACCCATTCCCATAAATAATACAGGTACGACACTATATAACGCTAGTAAACTTATTGCCGATTCAATAAAAACTGTAAACATGCTTAAAGGCGCAGATGACAACATAAAAACAGCTCCTCGAACATCACGATATAAGATGAAAATTCGACGACGATAATTATGACTGAACTTTTTTGTTAGTACAACTAACAAATAGTTAGGTAAACTAGTACGAAATAGCCATATACTGCCTAAGATAATGCCAACAAGCAACGCAGAAGCCGTGGTTAGCACATTTTCAGAAAGACCTGGCACAATATCAGGGTCATAATAAAGAACAACCGGCAGAAAAAGTAATAAAAAGAAAATTGATAGCAGCGTTCGAACGACGACTAAAACAGTAGCCTTGCCCATCGGCACTCCTGCTTTGCGTAAAAACATAACTTGTGCGACTGCACCGCCTGCGGCACCAGGTGTTAGAAGGGCTAAGAAATAATTCCCAAAAACAACCTGTACGGCCTCAATTAGGCGTATTGATTCGCCAGAAATAGACACAAGGTGCATAAGCCTGGTGCCATCAAAGTATAGACCGATCATTAAGAAAAGAAGCGCTAAAACTAAAGACCAAGGTTGAAAACTATTGAGATGCCGTAAGGTATGAATGTCTACGGTAAAGTAAATTACGATACTGGAAATAACACCAACTAGCAATAATAAGAGAATTAGACGCTGATAAAATTTAATCATATTCTAACTCCCTAAATGAGATTAACTGTATATTATGCTTTACTATATGTTTATAAACAGTTGAACTGGCTATGGCACTTAATTCTGCCTGCCAATGATAGTTCCAGTCATACATTGTATGTAAAATTGAATCGTCCGTTCCTGGGTGCATCATAATTTCTGATATACCTTCAGGTAAAGTATTTATAATATGCAATAAGCATTTCTCATGCATATTTCCTCCTGCCAACATACCAAAAAAGTGCTCTGGTGCAATAATTCCCTGCTTTCTCGCTTTTTTACGGGCTAGTTGCGCCAGATAAGTTAGCCCTGCACGAGATACAAATCGTATAGGAGAGAAGGGAGATTCACCTAAAAACAAATAGGGTTCAGCAGGAATTCGTATTTTTTTTATATGAAATTTTTTTGCGATAGCAAGAGTAATATCAATTATTCCAGGTACAACATGCATATGTTGATGACTATCTAAGTGAGTAATTGGTAAACCGCAATCAACTACTTTTTGTACTTGCGCAGTTAATTCTCTTTCGATATCCTCTAGTTGTATCTTTCCTAGGCAATAACGCAGTAGGAATTGGGGATATTGAGGTGATAAATATCCCTCAACTCCTACCAAAGACTTAATTGTACTAGGGTCACATATTGGTTTTTCTCCTACTAAAGTTAGATGTACTCCAATTCCTAATCTTTTATTCGCTGAAGCTAGCGTTATTGCATGTTCAAAAGCTTTACCACAGGGCATGATCGTTGTACTGGTGATAATACCTGCTGTATGTCCTTGGATAATACCTGTATTTACGATTTCATTAAGGCCAAAATCATCAGCATTTATGATTAATTGTTTCATGAAGAACAACTCCCTTATAGTACACTTCAAATATATATAGTAGCATGTATAAGGAAATATGGCAATTTGTACATTGAATAAATTATGCCCGAATTATTATAAAATATCAGAACCTATAATTAGTAGAGGAGCCTACTATTAGGCTCCATTAATAGGCACCAAACTATTGTCTGATCAGTTTTTATTTTATATCGCTTTAAGAGAGCAAAACCTCCAAGTGATTATTTAGTATTCACATATTCTACATGTTTGGCATAGGCGCTATGATTATGAATGGATTCATAATTTTCACATTGTATTTCAAACCAGTTAACGGATTCTTGCTTGCGCAAGGACAGCACCAAATCTCGTAGAACATCCTCAACAAATTTTGCATTTTCATAAGCGTGTTCTGTTACATATTTTTCATCTTCGCGTTTTAGTAAGGGATATATTGGGCAACTACCTTCTGCCTCCATCAACGTAACTAAATCTTCAATCCAAATAAATTTCCCCTGTGAATGTTTAATTTTTACTTTCATTAGTCCTCGCTGATTGTGAGCCCCGTAGTCTGAAATTTCTTTACTGCAGGGGCATAATGAAGTAAATGGAACATTAACGCCTAAGACAAAATCTAATGGCTTACCCCTAGTTAGTTTAGCAGAAAATAAGCAATCAACATCAAGTAGGCTTTTCAGTCCACTGATAGGCGCTGTTTTTTCAATGAAATATTTAAAATTAATGTCCAATTGCGCATATTCTGCGTCAAGCTTGTTCACTGTATCGATTAAAATAAACTCCATTTCTCGATATGATATAGGCTTTTGACTCCATTCACTTAAAATTTCGATGAAACGGCTCATATGAGTACCTTTATACTCTTTAGGTAAATTAACTGTAAGATTTATGGTAGCTAAGACAGACTGAAACGTGTCTGCTTTAGTCTTAATGAGAAAAGGTAAGCAAACATCGCTGACACCTACATTTTGGATTGCGATGCCACGATCATCGGATATATTCTGCACATCTTTCAAATTTTATTCACTCCTAGTTCTATATAAAATAGGATCCATTGTACCTGCTTCGGCAAAGCCTTTTAGGCGTAAAAGACAACTATCACATTCTCCACAGGCAACTTCCCCACCTTTATAGCAACTGGTGGTTAATTCTAGAGGTGCATGTAAGGTTTTTCCTAGTAACACAATATCTTTTTTGGTCAAATGTAATAAGGGTGTTTCTATTACTATTTTTCGGTGATCTTGGACTCCTGCTTTGGTGCTATAGTCAGCTACTTGCTGGAAGAGACTTATAAATTCTGGACGGCAATCAGGATAGCCCGAATAATCGAGGGCATTAACACCAATAAAGATTTTATCAGCTCCTGTTACCTCTGCATAACCTAACGCATAACTTAAAAAGATTAGGTTTCTGGCAGGGACATAGGTTACAGGAATAGCATTGCTACTAACGTTACCAGTTGGCACTGTCAATTGATCATCAGTTAAAGCACTGCCTCCTATAGCATTCATGTTGGTTTCAATGACTATATGTTTGGTGATATTATAATATTCAGCAACGTTCTTAGCGCTTTCCAATTCACGTGCATGACGTTGGTTATAGTCAAAGCTTATTGGGAAAAGTTCATAGCCTTTACTATGGGCTACTGCCATACATACAGTGGAATCTAGTCCACCCGATAATAAGACAACTGCTTTCACTCTCTATAACACACTCCTATTTAAGAAATCTTAAAATTATTAATATTTATCTGATGATCAAGATCAAAGATACATTGGTTTACAAAAAGGAATAAACGGCTATGTCCATGAATACTGACTATAATGTTTCTGTAGTACTAATACTACATTTGCGTTTTTAAAAAGTTTTCATAGCCTTCTAAAATACGAGACATCACCTCATTTTATTAATAATACTGGCTAATCTTCCTGCACCAAAACCATTATCAATATTCACCACCGATACGCCGGCTGCACAACTATTTAGCATGCTCAGCAAAGCTGCCAAGCCATTAAAGTTAGCGCCATAACCAATGCTAGTAGGCAAAGCTATCACTGGTTTGGCAACCATTCCACCGACAACACTGACTAAAGCCCCTTCCATCCCTGCAGCCACAATGAGAACATTAGCTTTTTGAATTATGTCTTGCTGAGCAAACAAACGGTGAATGCCAGCGACTCCAACATCATAGACTCGTTCTACCCTGTTACCCATGATCTCCGCAGTAACAGCAGCTTCCTCAGCGACAGGTATATCACTTGTGCCAGCAGTCATAACTAGCACAAAACGTTCACTATCAGGTTCTATATTGTCATGTTTAACAAAAATTATTTTGGCTACTTCATAGTACTGCGCATCTGGTACGACAGCTTTTACTGCCGCATACATTGCATCCGTTGCTCGAGTAGCTAAGACACTTTGATTATGTACAGATAAACTTTTCATTATTGTTGCTACTTGCTCTGCTGTTTTACCTTGGCAAAAGATTACTTCAGGAAACCCTTGCCGAATCATACGATGATGATCAATTTTTACAAAGTCAAGATCTTCATATGGCAAAATTTTAAGCTTGTCTACTGCCTCATCTAATGATAGCCGACTAGCATGAAAGTCTTGTAATACATTACGCAGATTGTTGATATCCATGATTGTCTCCTCATTTAACGTTTTGTATTCTCTTTTATAAGATCGCTTCTTATTATATCACTTTTTTGTATTTTAATATGAATAATAAGACTTTTATCGTACCAATTACAGCATATAATACAGAAAACTTGGCGTTAGCCAAGTTTTTAATAACTTGCAGCAATGATAGCAATATCGGGTTTATGTAATAAATTTATTATGCCAAATGGCGTAGAAACTAAAGGCCTAGCTAAATTGCTACTGTTAAGTCTAAGAACTGTTCCATCAATACCGTTAGTAAGTTTAACATTACTATTAATTTGATAAGGAATGGCAACTGTATTAAATGCTTCTAGAACATCATTATCAAAATGGATGTCATTGTCCTTATTTATTATTTTCATTGCTTCATATGATGTAAGTCGTGATCGATATACTCGGTTGGTTGTTAGTGCATCGTAAACATCGGCAACTGCTACAATTCGTGCTAAAGGATGTATTTGAGGTTTTGAAATTCCCCATGGATATCCACTGCCATTGCAACGTTCATGATGTTGCAATGCCATAAACGTAATTCGATAGTCCAGGTGAGTATCTATTTTTAGTACATTATAACCAATCGAAGCATGTTCTTTAATTTCACAGAACTCTTCTGCTGTTAATTGACCTTGTTTATCAAGGATATTCTTACTGATCCTTGTTTTCCCAAAATCATGTAAAAGTCCTCCCATACCTAGAATACATAGTTCTTCATAAGGTAAATTCATTGCTATGCCAATAACAATGGAAAATAAACCTACATTAACACTATGCATAAATAAATAATCACTTGTGCAATGAATATCATCTAAGTACATTAGAATATTTTCGTGGTTTATTAATGTAGCTACAATATCTTCTATATAAGTTTGCAATTGTGTTAAATGTCTGGCTAAACCATCTGGACTTCTAAAGGCATCTTCTACATTAGAAATTAATTTTAATCTGGTATCTTTACTGATTAAATCGTGAGTTTCATTAATCTCCCGATTCGTAATTTTATAAGTATGAACTGAAATAGAAATAATTTTATGCTTTTTAAGTAAAATAATTAATTCCTGTTTTAGCGGTATACCTGCTGTTACTAGTGTCCTACCATATTTATCAACTACATCTTGTGCTAAAATCATATTTTCCTTGACATCACTTAACAACATTTGCTGAATCTTCGTTACCTCCCATCCAGGGTATGTTTAACTTCAAGTAGTAAGCCCAATTTTCTTTATGTTAATTCTACACAATTCTAATATTTCCCTTCTAATCTTAAGAAAATAATGGATATAAATAATATTATTAAAATTTAAAAAGTAACCTTCCATTCCCAGAAAGGTTACTTTTTTTGATAATTAAATTCATCAATTATCTGTTTATGCTGTAGTTGGCTTTGTAATTTCAGATAATACTTTTTTAACAATATCTTCTGGTACTTGGCGACATATACTGACTTGCCCAATATCATCTAGTAAAACCCAATTAATTTGATTATTAAGTACCTTTTTATCTCTATATAAAAGCTTAAATAAGTCATTAACGTTACATTCAGGCGCATGAGTTGGTAAGTTGAATTTTATAATGATGTTTTTTAGTGCATCAACAGCTATTTTACTACACATACCAAGATAGTTGCTAATTAATGCCGCTCCATACATGCCAATTGCTACCGCTTCACCATGATTATAGGTGTTAAAACCAGTATTAGCTTCAATAGCATGACCAATAGTATGGCCAAAATTCAAAATGGCTCTTATCGAGCTTTCACATTCATCTTGTTCTACTACCCAGGCTTTGATTTCACAGGAACGTCGCACAATTTCAGTTAAAACTGAAGGCTGCTTATCTAAGATTTGTTGCGTGTTGTCGTTAAGATAGGCAAAGAAATCTTTATCAGCAATAACACCACATTTAATAACTTCTGCTAGGCCTGTGTATAATTCGCGGTCTGGCAATGTATTTAAAAAATCAATATCTATCACCACTGCTTGAGGTTGATAAAAAGCACCAATTAAATTTTTACCCAAAGGGTGATTAACAGCAACTTTGCCCCCTACGCTTGAATCTACTTGAGCTAATAAAGAGGTTGGTATTTGAATAAAAGGAATGCCTCTAAGATAGGTGGCCGCTACAAAGCCAGATAAATCACCAACTACTCCACCACCCAATGCTAGAATTGCCGATCTACGGTCAAGGCCTCGGGTGATTGCTTTTGTATATAATTCCATGGCTACATCAAGGCATTTAGAATTTTCACCTGTTGGAATGCAATACAACTCCACTGTAAATCCATAATCTCGTAAGATTTTTATTAGCTGTGAACCATACAAGCTTCCTACAATGTTATCAGAAATTAGTAAAACATTTTGATTTATCTTCATGTCTTGTATTAGTTCTGCAATTAAATTCTTATTTGACGCATTAATATAAATGTTATAACTTCTTTTCCCTAATTTAACGCTAACTTCTGCCACGTAAATACCCTCCTTGTCGTAAAAAAAACATAATTTCAGTGATAACTTGTTGTGGAGAACTATTACTAGTATCAATACTGTAGTCTGCTTTACGATACAGTTCTGCTCGTTCTTTAAGTAACTTATTTACGATTACTTCACGCTGCTCAATATTGTCCAATAATGGACGAGTATTACGTCGACTCGTTCGTTCGAGAATAATTTCAATTGAAGCTGTAAGAGCAATAATAACACCATTTCGTTTTAAGCGGCTCATATTTTCAATTGATAAAACCACACCACCGCCAGTTGCAATCACAGCATTATTATAACGTGATAATTTTGCAATAATCATCCGTTCCTTTTGGCGAAAATATATTTCGCCGTAAATATCAAAAATTTCACGAATTGATAAACCATGTTCATGTTCAATTTTTCTATCACTATCAATAAAAGGTCGTCCTAAACGATGAGCTAATAATCTGCCAATTGTTGTTTTTCCAGTTCCCATGAAACCAATCAATACAATGTTTTTCATAATTATTACCTACAAACTCGTTGATAATAATTATCCATTAATGTGTCTAGTAAAGGTTTAGCTAATTTATAAAACTGATCTATAGTAATAATATTAAACATTAATGTTCACCTCATCAAAATACTAAAAAACAATTAAGCGGTGCTATTATTAATAGTGCGCTACTTTACATTTCGCTATTAATAACAGCACCGCCTGTAATTTTTTTCAAGGCTATTATATAATATTTTACTATATAATTGTAAATATCTAAAGATATTTACAATTATTTTTTATTATCTATAGATTTGTTAATAATGGCAGCTGGTATACCATAACTGTAAATTCTTGCTGTTAATTTACTCTCTAAGTTATTTTTTCCAACTAGCATAGTAATTGTACTTATATTGGTGAAACGGAATTTATTTTCGAAATTATTGAAAAAACTCATGGATTGCATAAAAGTTCCATTTATTAATAGTTCTATCTCATATTCTTGATAGGTTTCCTTATTTGTAAATTTAGTTGGTTTAACATAATTTAGCTGTACACCAGATTTTTCGGATAGTTGTTCAACTTCGATAAGAAAACTACTAATCTCAGGATTATCAGGTAATATCGTATTAACAAAGAGTAGTTTTTTATCTAATTCAATCGCATGTTGTTCTGGATTAGGATGAGCTAATAAAAAATCTTCAACAACCTTTATCTGCTGATGCTCTGTTATATATTGTGCAGTTAATTGATCGATTTCATCCCACTGAGGCAATAATAAAAATATATAAATAATCCAAGTTATTGCTCCTATACTGATAATGAACAGAAAAAGTCTATATTTTATTGGTATTTTATCATTTGTAAAAGAAACCATTATTACATCCCCTTAAATTTTACCGTTATTTCAAATTTAATAACTGATGTAATTGTATCATTTTCAACCTTGTTTAAAGCAGGCTCAATAAAGAAGGGATCGTGTTCTATATTTTTCATAAATTCAGCTACAATAGAATAGGTTGCTGCCGACCCTTTAATTTGGAGTACATCTTTATCCAATTTACTTAAATCTGTAAACCACAGTTGTTGCGGCATAATTACTACAAGATGTTGAATGGTGGAGTACCAGGAGTTACGTTCCTTGGTTAAGAATACTATCATATTATTTTTTTTATCAATTAATTGCTGCCTATTGTTACTATCATACATCATTGCTACAGCTGGCTGTAATAATTCATGCTGGTTGCGGGCCAGTTGCAGATCTTTTTGTATGGTCCAAATTTTTAAAGCATTATAACTATAAATACTGCCATAAATCGAAAATAATAAAATACTTAAGATAAATAATAATTTATTGATTGGCCATTTAGGTTGACGCACAGCAAGAGGTAAGAGATTAATATTATTCACTGTTCACCACCCCGTAATGATAAACCAATGGCAATTCCTAATTGAGGTGCTATTTGTTGTAAGTGAATTTTATCAAAGGATGTTGGAATTTCGATTTTGACTAAGGGATCGTGTATTATTAACGGTAAATCTAGCTGTGTGGCTAAATAAGGAATTAAGTTATTCATTTTGGAGCCCCCGCCGGTAATATATATTTTATCAATAAGCACAGCACTATTTTGTAATTGATAATATTCAGCAGTACGGCGTATCTCGCGAATAAACTCGTTTAACAATAATTCTAATTGATGTTTAACTTTACCATGCTCTTCTAAGACTTGATTAAATAAATCAATTTGACTCTGTTTGAGATGTTCTGCTTCATTAAATGGAAGACGCAATGCTTGCATGATAACTTCAGTCATGTGTTGTCCACCAATAGGAATGTTGCGAAGAACAGTAGGCATACCTTCCTGAAAGACAGTAACTTGTGAAAGTAATTCACCAATATCAATAAGCATAGCATTTTCTGCCTCCGTAAAAGTACGATGTAAAGCCAATGGTTCTATATCTACAGCTATAGGCAGTAAGCCTACACCATTAATAACATTGATAAGGTTATTAATAGGCTCATGAGGTGCTGCCACAAGTAACACTTTTATTTCCGTTTCCCGATCACCTTTACCAATTATTGAAAAATCAAAATAGTAACTATTAGGAGAATAGGGTATATATTTTTCTAAATCCCACTTGATAGCTTCTTGTAATTCTTCTCTTTTCATTATAGGAAAAACTAATTCACGGGCAAACATTCTACGACCACCTACTGCTGCAATAGCATGCTTACTCGAAGTTTGAGTAGTAGCGAGCAATTGCTTCAGGGTAGCTGTTAAAAGGTTGCTGTTAACGATATGCCCATCTTCAATGACTTTTGCAGATAAAGTCTTGATACCGAAACTTTTTAGTACCGGGCGCCTTTTTTTCCAAGTAATTTCAACAATTTTTATAGCACTTGTACCAATATCAATTCCTATAACATCTGAAGACTTTTTTAATAAAAACTCTTTAATCTTTTTCCACATAACAATTTCACCTATTTTTAATGATGGGGATCTTTTCTTACTATTTTGACTGCTTGCGTAATAGCAGCGACAATATCAACATGAAATTGTTGATCTAAGGAATTCATTTTAGTATAAGTTGCACCTGCAGCAGTTACTACATAATAAGTAGGCAAAGAATTTAGAGCCAATGCAGCAATATCATAACGGCAACGTTGACATTTACAAACTTTAGGATTGGCATTAATGACAATATCAAGTTTTTCCATAACTAACTTTTCCATAAAATTGTTAAGTTCCATATTATTACACGCTCCCTAATTATCCCAAATAATTGTTAGAGGATCAATTTTACTTGTTGGTAATAGTACTTGGGCTGTGATTTGTCTTTTAGCCTTGTTGACTGTTCCTATTGAACGAATCAGACGTATATTTTGGTTACTAGCTTTAGAATCTGGTCCTGTGGTAACTTGGTACACTCCATAAAATGTTTTGGTATTCAAGTTTTCAGTGGTTGTTACATTATTAACTCCAGTTTGAATGATATAATTGGCATCTATTTTTAGTTGAATAATCGCCCATTGTATTCCAGCTTCAGCTAGATATTGAGCAGAAATTCCATCCCGATGATTTGCGGCAATTTCTAGATCTGCATTGCTTAAGATAAGCAGCCCAGAACCCATTACTACCAATAGCATCATTGCAATTAACCCTAAGATTGCAACAGAACCTTGTTCCTTTGCCACCTTAAACAGCTCCTCACTTAAGGATTATTTATATTTAAGGGATAGCAGGCTGTATGCATCAACTTTTTCTCTCCAGTGCTCTCATCAATTATTTCTAAAGTTATCAGCACTGCCTTAGAAGTTCCATTTTGAGGGTAGGGAGTAAATTGTAAATTGGAGATCACATTTTCTGTAACTGGATTACTCGATATACCACCTGCAGGTATTGCTTTAGATTTGTCAATAATAATATAAAGTGTTTTAGCGTGAAGACCGCCGCCTAACTGTAAGGTATTGCTCTGTCCAGTTTCTTTTAAGATAACTAATGAGGACATATTCTTAAACGTAATTTGATGAGCAAATCGTACTTCTCGAACGATAGTATCAAGGGCAATACGAGCTGTTTGCTGTATCTGCGTTTGATTTTTACTTGATATCCAAATTTTAATAGAACCTGAAAATAAACTTAAAATGCTAGTTAATAACATCAATATGAGTGACATACCAATTACTAATTCAATTAAAGTTAGTCCGTGTTGTGTAGTAAAATGTTCTTGTTTCATACATTCCACCCTTTGTAGAACAAAGGTTCTCATTGAGAAATAGTTGAATAAAAAGTGGCAAATTGCATGGTGTAGTCTTTGTTCTTCTCTTTCCAAGTGGCAGTAACTGTTACCTTTACAAGATGGCTATCTTGTAAAGCTATTGCAGCATGAGTTGTAATTTCATAGATTACGGAAGGTGGCGAATGATTATCTTGCCACGATATAGTGCAAGGCAAATCCAGGTTTGCCCAATAGGCTGGAGCTTCGCATTTTAATAATTCCAGTTGTTTTTGTAGGAGGTTAGCAGCCATTGTATAATCGCTGGCTGCCTTTTCAATTTGTAATGCCTGAACAAATAAACTTGAGATTACTAATAAAGTTATGCTGATAATAAATATTCCTAATGTTACATCTGCTAAAATAAAGCCTCGATTTTCTTTTAGTTTAAGCATCATAGATTGTTATCCCCTTTTATTCTTCTGGTTGTGTACTGTTAACATCGCTTATACGTACGCGTCCAGTTACGGGTGCAAGAATAACAAATTTCCATTGATTGAGTTTTTTACTAAATAAACTAATGGATTGTGCACCATTCTTTGGTGCACCGGTTTGCGAAAATATAATATAAGAATGACTGCCAGGAAGATTTAGGGATAAGGGAAATGTAACATTTTTTATTCGCTGGGTGTTTGCCGTAACATAATAACCATAAGGCGCTGTATTATAAAAAAACATGGCATATGCAGTAGTATCTACACCGGCATTAATGGATATCTGCTGCAGCCAACGTATATCGCCTGCTAACTGACGGGAGGCATTTTCTAATTCTTGCTTTTCTACAGAATGTCCCAGCCTTGGTATTGCCATACTAGCCAAAATACTAAGAATAGCGATGCATATAAGGAGTTCTACTAATGTAACGCCTCGTTGCATAGATCCACCTCAAGATAATTTTTCTAGATACAAGGAGAGAATTTTATTACCATACAATACACTTATTAAGGTGCCTAAGGCAATAAAGGGCCCAAATGGAATAAGATCTTTGCGACTTTTCATTTTTAAAACCAATAAGAGCAAGCTCCCTATGCCACCAAGAACAAAGGAGATAAATAGTACCAATAATAAATATTGCCAGTCCAACCAAAGACCAAGAGCTAAAGCAAACTTGATATCGCCGTCACCCATACCACCACGGCTAACCACAGCAATTAGGAACAATAAGCCTCCTCCCAATATGCTAGCGAAAAACATGTCCTCAACATTTAAAATATTCATCCATAAATTTATTGCAACACCAGATAGAGAGAACCATAATAAAACGTTGTCCAAAATTAGCTGGTGATCGTAGTCAATGAACGTAATAATCAGTAAAAAGGATGTAAGAATAAGAGCTTTAATAAGTTGCAACGATAATCCGAATATTTGGAAGCACCAGACAAATAGGACTGCAGTTAACAATTCTATCATAGGATAGCGAGAAGAAAATCTGGTGTTGCAATATCGACAATGACCTTGTGTTAATAGATAACTTAAAATAGGAATTAGATCCCAAGGGTTAAGACGCGTGTTGCAAATAGTGCAATGAGAAGACGGAGTGAGGACAGACTTATTTTGTGGTAGACGGTAAATGCAAACGTTGAGGAAGCTGCCGATCAGTAGGCCTAAGATAATTAAAAATACCAGCAAAAATTTACCTCCTTATCTAAAAGTAGATATTTATTTAACACTGTCTAAGGCAACTTACTTTAACTACTATTGGTTCTCATAGAGAGCTAGGTCTACTATTTATTAGCACTAGTAGTACCATCTGAATTGTATGTTTTATTATTAGCTGCAGTGTTCGCCATTGTAACTGAAAATGAAACTATACCGTTAACAGGAGCTGGATAAGTTGTTGCAGAGCTTAAACCCGCTGGAGGTTCAGGCCATGCCGCCAAATATGATCCGACTAGTTGAGCTGTTGTAGTAGGATCTACACCTTTTTCAGCCTGATACATTGCTATTGAACTACCAATAGTACGCAAATCAGCTTGAATTTTTGTAATTTTTGCTGTTTCTGTTGAACCCATAAATTTGGGTACAGCTATTGCGGCTAAAATTCCAAGTATGGCGATTACGACCAGCAATTCTACTAAGGTAAAGCCTTTTTGATCCTTGATCTTTCCTAAATTAATTAACATTATATTCAACTCCTTCTAATGGAAAATTTACAGATTACCAGTTGTTATGACATCAAAGAGAGGTACCATAATCGAAATTATAATTAATCCAATCACCAACCCTAATACTCCAATAATTACTGGTTCGATAATACTACTCAAACGGCTAACGACATCATCCACATCATTTTCATAAAAGTCGGCAACCTTTTCTAGTAATTTATCGAGTGTTCCACTTTCTTCGCCGATAGAGATCATTTGGATAACCATAGGTGTAAACACTTTACTTTGGGCCAATGTGGATGCCAGTCCCATGCCTTCTTTAATACCACTCTGGGCTTCTTTTAAAGCTTTCATCATAATAAGGTTGCCAATAGTCTTTTGCACCACTTCCAGGGCGGTAATAAGGGGGACACCACCACGAAGTAGAGTACTCAAGTTACGGCTAAAACGGGCAATTCCTACTTTACGATTCAACATTCCAATAATGGGAATGTTGAATCGTAAGTTATCAATGACCTTTCGTGACTCTTCTTCTAGATAAGCAACTCTTATTCCATAGATACCGGCAGTTGTACCAATTACGAGAAATAAGGCATATTTTCGTAGAAAATTACTAATTGCTAGCAGTACACGAGTAAGCAATGGTAACTGTATTTTCATATTATCAAAGATTTGAATAAAAGTGGGCAAAACAAAGCTCAGAATAAAAATAACTGATAATATTGCCATAAGGCTTACTACTGTAGGATAAGTCATGGCAGATTTGAATTTTTCATTGATTTTGTGTTCTTTTTCAAAATGACTGGCCAAGCGGTTGAGTACATCATCTAAAACACCACCTATCTCTCCTACTTCCACCATATGAATCATGAGATCAGGAAATATTCGTGGATGATTACTGAGAGCTCGGGATAAGGTCTCACCTTCTTTGACTTTTTTGTAGACATTCTGGAGAGCTTTTTTCATTCGAAGGTTGTCCGTTTGTTCAATGAGTATATTCAAGCATGTTACTAGGGGTAAACCCGCATCTATCATTGTGGCAAATAAGCGACAATGAATGGACATTTCCTTCAAATTGATACTTTTCAAGTTACCCATAAAGGTGCTCAAAAAATTAAAATCGTCTTTTTCTTTGATCTGAGTAATAAAATAACCTTTTTCCCGAATGTGAGTTGCCACAGCAGTTTGATTTTCAGCTAAAATACTACCTGTTATCGTTGCTCCATTACGGTCTTTAGCTTTATAGGTAAACGTTTTAGCCATTTACTATCTCCTTGTTAGCTGTTGATGAACCGTGTGAATGTGCCTTCATCCAGAGCATGTATGATAGCTTCTTCATAAGATACTATACCGTGGCGATATAAATTTCGTAATGCTATATCCATTGGCTGCATTCCAAATTTTGCACCTGTTTGTATTACTGAATTCAACTGGTGTGTTTTACCTTCACGAATCATATTGCGTACCGCCGGAGTAGCTATTAATATTTCTAATGCAGCGATCCTGCCAGTTTGATCAAGCCGAGTTAATAATTGCTGGGCAATAACTCCTTGGAGAGTGATCGAAAGTTGAATACGAATTTGTTGTTGTTGCTGGAAGGGAAAAACATCGATAATTCGATCAATAGTCTGAGTAGTGCTGCCTGTGTGCAAGGTGGCAAACACCAAATGACCTGTTTCTGCCGCAGTAATGGCAATAGCAACTGTTTCTGGATCGCGCATTTCTCCAATCATAATCACATCAGGATCTTCACGTAGAGCTGCCCGAAGAGCTATGGAAAAGGATTTAGTATCAGAGTTCATTTCACGCTGATTCACAATAGACTTATTGTGCTTGTGCAAGTATTCAATAGGATCTTCTAGTGTCAAAATATGACTAGATCGTTCTTGATTGATAAAATTGATCATAGCTGCTAAAGTGGTTGATTTTCCACTACCAGCGGGACCAGTAACTAGAATTAGACCTCTAGGTTGGCAAGCCAAATTTTTTAATACTGCTGGGTGACCTAATTCTTCTAGGGTAGGTACAGTTTCTTTTACAATGCGAATGACAATAGCAATAGAACCACGCTGGCGAAATGCATTAACTCGAAAACGGCTCAGACCTGAGATCGCAAAAGAAAAGTCAATTTCACCATGTTCTTTAAAATATAATTGCTGCGCTGGTTTGCTGATCCATATAAAAAATTCTTCTATTTCGTTGACTGTCAGAGGATTATGGTCAGAATATAATAATTTACCATTTATTCTGAAAACTGGTGATATACCTACAGTAATATGTAAATCCGATGCCCCATTTTTTACAGCCTGATGTAACAATTCTTCCATTATGATTCTCCTCCGTTACTTCCACCAGAAGCTACACGCATTACTTCTCGTATATCAGTCAGGCCCAGGAGGGCTTTTTGAATACCGTCCTGGCACATTGTAGACATACCTTGTGTAATGGCAATCTTACTAATTACATTACTAGAAGCTTTACAATTAATCGCTTCCCGTATTTGAGAAGTGATAGGCATGACTTCATGAATTGCCATACGTCCTCGATAACCTGTATGATTACAGTGAGAACAGCCTATTCCTCGATACAAAGTAATCGGTGAGTATGGTTTAACTCCTAGGAACAGATACTCTAAGGAATCAGGAGAAGGAGTATAATGTTCTTTACACTCCGGACATATTGTTCTGACTAAACGTTGTGCCACTACACCTAGAACCGATGAAGCTACTAAATAAGGTTCGACGTCCATATCAAGCAGGCGGGTAACCGTTCCTGCTGCATCATTTGTATGTAAAGTGCTGAAAACTAAATGTCCTGTTAAGGCAGCTCGAATGGCAATATTAGCAGTTTCACTATCGCGGATTTCACCAACTAGTACAATATTAGGATCTTGACGCAATACTGCCCGTAGACCACTGGCAAAAGTAAGTCCTGCTTTAGGATTTATCTGTACCTGATTAATACCAGGCAAATAGTATTCCACGGGGTCTTCCAGGGTGATAATATTCTCATTTGGAGAATTTACTTTAGACAATGTGGAATACAATGTAGTCGTCTTACCTGAACCAGTGGGACCTGTCACGAGAACCATGCCATAAGATCGAGAATAAAAATTGTGGTATTTATTGAGATTTCCAGTTGAAAAGCCAAGTTTTTCAATATCCAAAATAACTGCATTCTGATCCAATAGACGCATTACTATCTTTTCACCCATAATAGTAGGCAATGTGGACACTCTCACATCAACGTCATGGTCTGCTTCTTTAATTTTAATCCGTCCATCTTGCGGTATTCGTTTTTCTGCAATATCCATCTCACTTATAATTTTAACTCTTGCAACAATTGCAGGATGAATGTCTCGAGGAAAGCTGCCGACTTCTTTTAACATACCATCAATACGAAAACGGACACGCAATATTTTATCCTGCGGTTCAATATGTATATCACTAGCCATTTTTTTAATTGCTTGGCTTAGGAAGGAATTGACTAAGCCAATAATGGGTGCATCTTCTGCTGTTTGGAACTCGGTGGTTAGAGATAGATCATCTGGTCTAATTTTATTGACAGCCTTTTCTACCAAATCCTGTACACCATAGTATTCTTTGATTGACCGCATAATGTCTTTTTCAGTAGCAATTACAGGTTCGATATCAAAGCCTGAAGCTATACGAATGTCATCAATCGCATAAAAATTAGTCGGATCTACCATAGCCACAATGAGCTTAGTATCAGAAATTTTAACTGGAATGACCTGATGATATTCGGCTAAAGCCATGGGAATAAGGGCTGTGGCTGCAGGAATAATGCAGATATTTGACAAATCTATATGGGGTATTCCTAATTGAAATTCGAGAACCTCAATTAGGGCTTTTTCCGAAATATAATTAAGATCAATTAATACTTTTCCTAATCGTGTACCGTTTTTTTTCTGGATATCCAAAGCATTTTTGAGCTGCGCTTGAGTAATCAGATTTTTTTCAAGTAATAAATCTCCCAGTCGTTTCACTTCACTCTTTGCACCACCCTAATTATAAAAAACAGTATAAAAAAATTAAATACATACTACTCGTTGAGCGTACTTCTCAAATAAAGTGTCCTGATACTATTTGGATGTCATCACATCTTCTTAAGATTGCTTTATTTGGTATCATTCTCCTTTTTACAATTAATTCCTGCTAATTAAATAGAAAAATGTACTATATTTAGAATTTTATGTCATCTTATTACTTTTGCTGTCAAGAAAATAATTACTTCCGTTTCTGTTTTGGAATTATGTACGCTTTTAAATAAAGTGCCTATTAGGGGGAGATTGCTGAGAAAAGGAATGGTGTTGTTTGTTTTTGATTCTTCACTGCCAATGAGACCACCGATTGTCATCGTCTCACCGTCTTTCATGCAGACAGTAGTTTCTGTTTCACGAGTTGTAATACGATAATTTTTGATATCAGATACTAAGGTTGGAGTGCTAACTTCTGTACGTACTTTGGCGGTTACGGTACCATCACTTGTAATGGTAGGAGTATAGGTAAGTTTAATACCTGCATCCACATACTGCACAGTTGTAGTACTCTTCCCGTCTGCCACTGTCTCTGTAAGAACAGGTATATGATCGCCAATTAAAATGCGAGCCTCTTTACCATTAATAGTAGTTACTTTAGGATTCGCTAATATTTTGGCATTTCCATTGCTAACAAGGGCAGAAATTTTAGCCTGGTAGTAGAATTCATAAGGAACTCCTGCAGGACTACTACCAAATTTAATAGTTCCTTCATTTTTTGTATGAGTAATGGTAGTGTTTGCTGGTGTTGCTATGTACCCCTTACTATCCAAAACTGCAGCTGTTGTTTCGACTTCTGGATATTGAGGCGTTACATCCCATGACCAATCAATTCCTAGATCTTTAGTTTTGGCTTTATTTATGGCTATTACTTTCGCTTCAAGCGTTACTTGTTGCTGTGGAGTATCAAGGTCTGCTAATATTGCTTCGATACGAGCATAGCCTGTAGGTGAACCAGAGACAATTAAGCTATTGGAAACTTCATCTACTTCTGCTTTTAATTTATTACTTTCCATAATTGGTTCCAATGATTTTTTTATATCAATAGCACGATTATATTGGAATTTATATATTTTAATAATACCCATGTCAGCAGGTTCAATAATAAATGAATCTCCTACCTTTCTATAGGATAAACTCTTAGCCGAGGTGATTAAATTTAAAGCGTTTTCAAAGGTGGTATTGTTGAGTTTCATAGTAATATTGCCTTTAATACCATCGTCAATCACTATATTTGTATTAGAAATAGTAGCAAGAGTATGTAAAACAACACGTACATCTTCATTCATAAAATTAAGATCAATACTTTGGGGCGCTGCTGCCGCAATATTAGTTACTATTATGAATATCGATAACGATAAAGTACAGATGGTTGCCTTATAGCTCATTATTTATTGTCTCCCTTTGGCTTGGCTGATTCTAATGGTAGAATCAATCGCCTATCATGATTAGTAAGGATGACGGAATTTTTCAGTATAGCGATAAGCTGGTAGTTACCGATTAATTCATTCAAATAGTAAGCTTTACTTTTATCTGCTACTTGAATAACTGCAATGTAGTGATTATTTGCACTAACAATACCAGTAAGTTTAAGTAGATCGTTTGCTTTAGCTGGCACTATTGCTTGTTCGCTTGAGGTAGATTCATTGTTAGATATATTTGAGGGAATTAAACCCCTTTCAGTTTTGAAGTTATTAGGTGTGGATGTTTGTTCGTTATATTCAGCTGGAATAGCGAAAGGATCGCGAATTGCATGGTTCTTTTGATTGCTTTGAGGACCAATGGGCATAACTGCATTAGTGGAAGTTTTAACTGCTTCCGGGCTTTCTTTATTAGGAAGAGGTGGCATAACTACCACCTCTGAAGAATTCATATAAAATGTTATAAGTAATATTATAAGCCCGATTACTATAGTGATCGTCAAACTTTGCTTAGGTGTAAGTTTGGTTAATAGCATTAAATCCAATCTTTGTCCACCTCTACTATAATGAATTTAAAGATAAATCTTTTATTCAAATTTCATTTATCCAGTTGCATTACTTGCTCACAATTAGACAAATATCTGCACCTTATATTATAATTTCTCATAATATAAAGACTTAGGTTACAATTCCTAAGTCTTTGCATCCTTTATGGTATATTCTCACTAATTTTGTAAATTCCTTCTTTAATGAAATAAATTTCCAATTAGTATATTTACATATATCTTGATAACATTTCTAACATAATTTTGCGGGGACCTGGTTTGCCAGTCCATAGCTCGAAAGCTAAGGCGCCTTGTTCTACTAACATCCCTGCTCCATTTATAATCTTATTTCCATGACTTTGAGCTGATGCTAAAAATGGTGTTATAGGCGGATTGTATATTAAATCACATGCAATAATATTAGTACTTACATCATCCCAAACAATGGGTAAATCTTCTTTATTATCGATAGACATACCTATAGGAGTACAATTAATAAGAAAATCGCAATTCTTTATACGATTTTTAAAAATACTTTCATTCCAGTCATAGCCTTCTATATTTGAAAAATCAGAAAAGCCTTTAACAAATTCTTGTACTTTTATTAAGTTTCTTGCTCCAACTGTTATATGATCAATTCCGTGTTGTATGAGGCCACAGACTACAGCTTTTGACGCCCCACCTGCTCCCATAATAACTGCAGATTTTCCAGGGATCATCACGTTTTCTGCTGTTAGGGATTGGATAAAGCCTTGAGCATCTGTATTATACCCGATGCATTTGCCCTCTTTTATTACCACTGTATTTACAGCTCCTATGATTCGGGCACTTGGGTCAATTTCATCAAGATAAGGCATAATAGTAACTTTATGAGGAATCGTAACGTTTGCACCAATAAAACCCAGAGTTTTTAGACCTATTACAGCCTGGTTCAGGTCTTTAGCTTCAACTGGTAATGGTACATATACATAATCAAGATGAAGGGATTCAAATGCCGCATTCTGCATTAAGGGTGACAGAGAATGACCCACTGGCCATCCTAGAATACCTAATTTTTTAGTTCTACCAGTAATCATAACATTAGCTCCGTTTCCATATTATTTCCTGGGAATAAATGTAATTACTTGAGTAAGCCTTTAGTTCTTAGAATTTGTACAGCTATCTTTTCTAAACGACGAGTGATTTTGGTACCGATAAACTCTCGTGCACTTAGTGGTTTCACCCAGATAGTAACTAGGCCTGCTCGATTGCCTCCAAGTATGTCAGTAAATAATTGATCACCAACTACTGCAACTTGATTTGTGGATAAATTCATAGCAGTTACAGCATTTCGAAATCCTGATTTTGCTGGTTTATAAGCTCTGGAGACAAAAGGAATGTCAAAAATTTCTGCAATATTTTTTACCCGTTTATCCATGTTATTCGATAATAAGCATATCTTAAATCCATTATTTATCAAAGATTTTAGCCATTCAATTATTTCTAATGACATATGCTGACTGTCCCAAGGGATAATAGTGTTATCTAAATCAAAAATGATTCCTTTAATTCCTAATTCTTTTAATTTTTTATGTTCAAGTTCATGTAAAGAATCTAAAATCAGATTTGGGCATAAAAGGCTATACAAATCTGTACCTCCTATTGAATAAAGTATTAGTAGTTTATTATTGAATATCTGATTGGTTAATAACTATTAATCCTAAAAAATGAGAAAAATGACTTAAGCAAGAATGACAGTTGAAAGTCTCCTAACATTCTAAGCAAATAGAAAAGAAAATGTGGGAGTACATGTGTATACTATTTTTGATTGAAAAATAAAAAACCTGGACAAATTCTACAGAAAAGCTGTATTGTAAAATTCTAGATTGAAATTATTTTTCCTTTATTATGTATAGTATAAAGCAAATATCCCAATAAATTCAAATTTATATAGGACTTTTTTGTTTTAAAATAATATTGTTCCTCGTAGTATAGTTATACACAACCAAAACAAAAGAGAAAATCATAAATCTTTTGGAGTATTTAATAATAAAATGGTTAGTTATATCTCTGATGAATTATTGTTTATGTATACTGAAGAAGGATCTTATTTTTAAATTTGTAAGGAAAGGATTAGCATCTGCTTATAGCAGCATTATATACTTTCAATTTAATTGTTATATTTAAAATCCGTCTACTTATTAAGGTAGGCGGATTTTTGTAGTAATTTTATCTTGATCCTATATTGTACAATTATTCACTACGTAGAACTATGACAGCATATGACTAATTAATTATTTGGATTAAGCAGTAAAACTATCTACTTAAAGAAACAGGCATACTACTTATAGATTCAATAATGCCATAATTGAGCTACCGGCAGTGTATAACACTAGTATTCCAGCAAAAATTACAAGGGGATGACTATGCCATTCATTTTCTTTTATTTTATCCATAAGGCACCTCTTCATATCTTTAGATAATCTAATATAATTTTTAAATGCTAATTTTAGGGCAGTAAGATCACTGAAATCCCTGAATTTCCATACCGATCAAAAATTGTAATAGAAAAGTAAAATAACACTATCAATAATTTTGTTATTTATTTTTAAATAGCTTCAAAGAGCCCGTTACATCCCTTATGACAATTCAATATTTATCATAAAATATTTTAATCAATAGTATATAATACATTATTTTCCTTTATTATATAACTTAAATAATTATTTGTAAATAATAATAGTTGTTGTAAAAATGATTTATTTGATTCAATATTAAATATAGTCGTTGAACTCTCAAATAATCAACTTCATAAATTAGGGCTGGTGACCAATGTTAAAGAGCAAATATCCTTTCTGCTTTTGCCAGAGAGCAAAAGAATAATTTAAATAGAAGAAAGCCACCTCCACTAACTGTGCAAGGTGACTAAATAATTCGGCAATCATTTTACCTTGTAAAATAATATAAAACGTCCATTTTGTGATACAACATTCAAATTTCGTTTTTCGAGAAAACTCATTAAATCTTTTACTGACTTATACATTGGTCCACTAAATTCTTGAATGTTATCGGCACGGCTAGAACCAATAGACTCAGACCAGTTAGTATTTTCCTGTATTTTAGAATTTGGTGAAGCAATATCTTTTTTATAATCTACTACGTTCGGAGCTAGAAGTACTGCCAGAATGAGCCATATTACTTGTTTTTTCACTGTTAAACCTCATTACTTTTCTTTTAGTATATATTGAATATCAAAAAGCGAAAAGCAGTAAATAATACCAGTAATAAAGGTTAACATGACTAATATAACATCTTAAGAGTATGGGGTCTTATTACCGTAGACCGTTAAAAAGAAGGACAGTCTAGAGTATAAATTCTAGACTGTCTTGTTTAAAAGCTAATAATAGCCAAATTTTTCAATTATAATAGGAAAATTTGGCTATTATAATGTAAGCATCCATATTTATAAGGGTATATATTTAAATTTCGTATCACCTATTTAGTACCATAAACCTATAATAACTGGTGTTTCTTCTTCTAGATATAAGAATTACCTAAGCTACAACTGAGATTTATATTGAATTAGCAAAGTAAGCGAAATGCTTAAGAAAACTCCTGGATGCTATTACGAAAATGTATGGCTTCTGCTATATGTATATCTGTAATATGTTCCGAATTATTCAGATCTGCAATTGTTCTTGCCACTTTTAATATACGATCATACCCACGGGCGCTAAGGTTCATTTTTTCAAAAGCTTGCTTTAATATTGCTTGTGCACTTTGCGTCATCTGACAAACTGCTTTTACATGCTTATGACTCATTTGAGCATTGCAAAATATATTATATTTTCCTAAACGAGAATATTGAATATCTCTTGCTGCTGTTATTCGCTGCCGAATGACAGCAGAAGATTCCATTGGTATGGTAGCAGTCATTTCATTATATTCTAAACGTGGCACATGCACGTGTATATCCATTCGATCTAATAACGGTCCAGATATTTTTTTATGGTAACGCTTAATATCGCCTGTATTACAAGTACAATCTTTACTATTGTCACCCAAAAATCCGCACGGACACGGATTTAATGCACAAATCAGCATTAATTTGGCTGGATAGGAAAAGGAGGCATTCACTCGAGAAATTGTTACTTGTCCATCTTCTAGCGGTTGACGTAATACTTCCAATACAGTTCTGGGAAATTCAGCTAGTTCATCTAAGAATAATACTCCATTATGACTTAACGTAACTTCACCAGGTCTGGGAATACGTCCTCCACCTACCATACTTGCAGCAGAAATAGTATGGTGAGGGCTGCGAAATGGTCTTGTAGTTACCAGTCCAGTATGGCTATGTAATAGATCAGCAATACTATATATTTTCGTAACTTCTAACGCTTCTTGATTGGACATAGCTGGTAAAATGGAAGTAATGCGCCTAGCTAACATAGTTTTTCCTGAACCTGGAGGGCCTACCATCAGTAAATTATGTCCCCCAGCGGCCGCAACTTCTAAGGCTCTCTTAGCAATGAACTGTCCTTGAACATCAGCAAAGTCTTCGTTATTATTGACGTTTGAAAGAGAAAAAGGCTTTTTACTTTCAGGAGCAAGTTTAATATCATTATTTAAATGTAAGACTAATTGGGCTAACGTGAGTGGCGCATATACCAACTGCTTTTCTACTAATAAAGCTTCCTGGGCATTATCAGGTGCGACAACCATATGGTTTATTCCTTGCTCGGAACAGTGAATAGCCATGGGAAGTACTCCTGAAATTCCACGTAATTTTCCTTCTAAGGATAACTCACTGACGAATACGTAGTGATGGTGGTTGTCCAAAGCTAATTGTCCGCTAGCTGCCAGTATACCAATTGCAATTGGTAAATCTAACCCAGAACTATCCTTTTTTAAGTCTGCAGGTGCTAAATTGATGGTAATGCGACGAGAAGGAAATTCAAAACCAGAATTTTTTATTGCTGCTCGTACTCTTTCTTTGGATTCCCTAACAGCAGTGTCAGGTAATCCAACAATATCTAATGCTGGAAGCCCGTTGGATATATCAACTTCAACTGTAATTAGTATTCCATTCAACCCTAAAGTAGTCGATCCTAATGTCTGTGAAAACACAAAGTTACCTCCAGAATTTATTCACCTTGCCATCTAGGAAATAAATCATGATCAATACCAATTGTATCACAAATTTTACCAACCATCATATCTATAACCTCGTTTAACATAGTAGGTCGATGATAAAATCCTGGACTGGCCGGAACGATTCTAACACCTAGCTGCGATAATGTAAGCATATTAGATAAGTGTATTGCGTTTAAAGGGGTTTCTCGGGGGACGATAATTAGCTTGCGGCCTTCTTTTAACATGACATCTGCTGCACGACTAAGTAAATTATCAGCAATTCCATTGGCGATGCTGCCTAATGTTCGCATGGAACAAGGAACTACTACCATCGCATCAGTTTTAAAAGATCCGCTGGCAATACAAGCAGCAATATTTTTTATATCATGCAAAAAGTCTACTTTTGCTACAATTTCTTGCCTTGAAATGCCGCATTCATATTCTAAGACCTGCCAGCCGTGCTCTGATATTACTGCGTGAATTTCACAACCTTCTTGTTTCAGTACTTCTATTAATCTAAGACCATATATGCCTCCACTGGCACCAGTAATGCCAACAATGATTCGCATTATATATTTACACCCACCTTATTTTATAAATGCATTTGTAATATGGTTATATGTTACTTCGTTATTTTCTCCTAAAAATATTTCAATTACATCGAATTGACACTGCATATTAATATTATGTATTTGTTGAAGATAACATAATGCAGTATTGATAATTTTTTGTTGTTTACGATAGGTTACAGCCTCTGCTGGAAAACCGTAAGTAGTGTTTCGTCTAGTTTTTACTTCAATAAAAACTAAACTATTATTTATTTTTGCAATAATATCAATCTCGCCAATTTTACAACGATATTTTCGCTCCAGTATCTCATATCCAGCATGATACAGATAGTCTGCTGCAGCCTGCTCTCCAACATCTCCCACCTTATTAGTATTCATAAACAAAACACCTCGATACAATATTCCCCGAAAGAAAACAACATCCTGCTATTGTGACAGTGTTTTTTTAGTTTTATTTGTTGATGATGAATTGTCCATTCAAGTGCGACACTTCGTGTAGAAAAATATCAATGGGTGATTTCCAATCTAAGCACTTTCCAGGTCTAGAGTTAATTAAAAATAGGTTACTTACCAAATCTTGCTCATGAACTAGGGAAAGATCGGTTTTCTTAGGGTAAAATTCGCGGAGTAATCCATTGGAATTTTCATTGCTTCCTCGTTGCCAAGAACAATAGGGATCAGCAAAGTATAAGTCTAATCCCAGTTTTTCTTTAATGGCTGCATGACAAGCAAACTCTTTGCCACGATCTGTTGTTGCCGATTTATAGGAACCTGAAGGTAATACATTCCAAAGATAATGAATAGTATTCTCCATAGAATTAGCTGTACGATCTGGGATTTTAATCGTCGTATAAAGTCTACTTTTTCTTTCTACAAAAGTAGCAAAACACCCCTTGCTTTTCCCGCGACTAGAAACCATTGTATCTAGCTCCCAATGTCCAAAGGTTTGTCTGCTTTTCACTTCTTTAGGACGCTCTGTAATAGACATGCCAATAGCGAATTTACCGCGTTTTTCTGCTGGTTGGTGACGTTTCCCCTTATGTCTTAATACTTTTTCAGCTACCGCTAGCTTCCCATGATATATCCAATTATAAATAGTTTTAAAGCTAAGTTTACCAAGAAGAACCGTATTGGCAATTTCTTCGGGCGACCAGGTAAGAAATAGTTTTTCGGTTATTACGTTAATGGTTGCTTTATCAAACTTCCCATAAGGCTTAGAGCAAGTTCTGCGTTTGTGGTATTGGCAATGAGCATTCTCTGCCTGATAATCACCATTTATATTATTTCTATTTAATTCCCGAGCGATGCTGGAGTGATGACGCCCTAGTTTAGTTCCAATTTCACGAGTAGAATAACCTAGATTATTCAATAGTTGTATCTGTGCACGATCAAATGTGTTAAGATGGTGGTAGCTCATAGGATAACCTCCGTCGAATGGTGTTGTGGTGATTTCATTCTACACGAAGGTTAGCTCTGTGAGCTATTTATTGTTATTTAGCTGTCGCACTTCATTTTACAATCTATCTGATATAAAAAAATTAGACATTGTTCATTAGTTAACTCTTTGGTAGAGAATTCAAAAATAATGGCCTAAATAATTTTGAGGAACAGTTAAAAAATGATTATAAGCTATTACAATAGCCTTAAGATTTCTTTGTAGAATAAGTACTTTCCCATCAAAATTATCAGCTCGTTTGCCTAAATTTATTATATAAAGTTACTAAAGTCAAGGGAGCGAAAATCTATACTTGCTCCCTAATGTTTCATTTTTACTACAATAAACTCTTATGGATTTGGTAATGGTTAAGATGGTTGATGCAGGCGCAAAACTAAGGTTTAATCAATAGATATAAACCAAAGGTATACTAAAAGTGTTCCAAAGGGTTGTATTTGTACATATAAGAAGGACAATTATACCTCTTCCACCTTAGGAGTGAACAGATTCATAATCGGTAGGATTTTATTTGCGTGAATTGCAGGTGATGCACTGTAATTCATCAACCAGCTTTGTGTCTCCAACTTTTTAGCACCACAGGCGATTAAACTCGCCCATGGCTGTAACACAGTTATTGCTTTCATTATGTCAGTCTTCTTTCTGATGTATAGTAACCGTAAAATATAGCAACACTTAAAAATAATGAAATTTAACGGAGTGATATATATGAGCAATCAAACGTTATTTTGGGCGAGTTTAATATTTTCATGGTTGTCTATCTTATTTCTAAAAAAAGAAGATCTAAGACGATTTGTGCCCGTTTCTTTATTTTGTGGGTTAATATTTACTTTTATTTTTGAATCTGGTATTACCTTGCATTGGTGGGCAGTAAAAGAGTCTTTTTTCCCTCTTGTAAATTTGCCAATATTTCTTTATGGTGCTTATTTTATTGGTACAATCTGGATTTTCAAATACACTTATGGACACTTTTGGCTGTTTCTTATCACAAATATTATTTTAGATTATATTTTGATATTTTTTCTGATTGATTGGTTTATTCAGCGTGGTGTTTGGGAAGCTTACATATCTTATTCTCAAGTATTATTTATCACTACTGCACTCGCTATCCTAATTTACGGATACCAGATGTGGCAAGAAGGACAGAATGGATTAGTATCTATGACTAATGTGGTGCAGCCTGCAATTAGTAAACCACTAAACGAGGATAATCAAGATGACTCCCGTAACAAGTAAGTTCGTTCACTACAATCTGTTCATACAGCTTCACCTTTGGTCAAACTTCCGCCTCACTAATCACATCACTTAATACCATCATAAAACTCGGACAGTTTGACCGAATTATGCATGTCCCCAAAAAATCCTGTTGATGGGCCTTAAACTCTGCCCACCAATTGGATTCGAAGATAAATATTTCTTTGTATTAAAGGCAATCGACTGCCAGTTATAACTTCACAAAATCCACGATAGATTCTTTACACTAACGATCTTTCTGAAAATGAGAATCCATTCAGTTGGTACCTATAGACTCTTCAAAACCTTACCAGGAATGCATATTCATGCCTCATAATTACACACCTCTGTCTCATACAGTACCTCCGTTCCCTCTTGTACTGGTACTGTAGCTGGAAAAACTAATAACTCCCCACGCAGATTCTTAATAACCCTAAATGGTTTCTGATATCGCTCTGCCATTGAAATTGCTTTTTCCTTTTGACTGCGTAGCTCTGGACTAACTGCAGCTTTTTTGCGCTGCTGACAATAAGAGCAGATACTTTTCTCATGAGTTGTCAATCGACCACAATATACACATGGATTCACAACTATCCCTCCCTAAAATGGAATTTCCTCCTCAGGGAAAACCTCTGTACCAATAGGGCTTGTTGAGTTATACCCGCTTGCAATTGGTGCTGTTGTGCTACTGCTCTATGTTTGTTGTCTAAAAACTCCACATTTTTGAGCAACCACATCCGTTGATCGTCGCTTTTGTCCAAACTTCTCGTAATCACAATTTGTAATCGCTCCTACTACCAAGATACTACGTCTCTTAGTAAGATTATTACCATATAATTATTCCAATTATTACCAATAAATATAAAAAACGATTCATTTGAAGCTCCATTTTTATAGATCCATGTCTGCTCAAATACCATTTCTTGTTTTCGTTCGGAAAGACATTAATTTTTATTAATCGTCCAGCTCGATGTTGGACATTTTCATTTTGAATAGTTTTTAATAATTTTATTTGTATTTGAAATTGTAGATTCTATTTTCTCATTTTCTTAAATTTATTTAAAAATCAAGGAATTATCTTCCTTTTGTCGAATTCAAATTTGTTGAGAATAACCAAGGAAGATCACTTTGCCTATTATAAAAAAACTCTTCGAAATCCAAAGATCAATAAACAGGTTTCTTAAATGTTACAATAATTCCAGCTTTCTAGAATTCTTTAAATTTCGCTGAAAATTAAAGAATTAAATAAGACATTTCTTCTTTAACTTAAGCAAGTTGAATTACTAGTATTTCTGATTATAGGCGGAAGTGTTCCTCAAATTACTGCTTGAGGTCGACCTACACTTCCTTGAGGTTAGAACACTCGCTGCTCTAATATCATGTAATATACTTCCTTCAGCGAACTAAATTTATAATCTTGAATATGAAAGGATCACCAATAATGAAAAAAATAATTGTATCACTCATATGTCTGCTATTTTTATTTCAGGCTTTCGCATTAGCTAAAGTTGAAAAATACTTATCCCACAATGTTATTCACTTCCAAAATGAATCGCGTTTCAAAATTAATGAAACTAATAACTCAATGTGGATGGTGCTTAATAGAGAAGAGTATTTGGGAAAGGGCAAATTACGACTTAATCCAGAGTTTTTTGTCGGCTTTTATAAAGATGAAACACCAAAAGGCATGAATACAGACGTAAAAGCAGATCTGGCTTTGTGGACTAAGAAACCACCATATTTTATACTTTCCAACACAAAATCAGGAATGGAAAAAATTTTTACGATATCAGATATTGGTATTGATCATGCAAGATTTTCTATCAATAACAAAGACCAATTAGTAAAGGCCGATAAAGTGTCCATTGTTTTAACACTAAAAGATGGATACACTCAAAAAATTGATATTCCTGATGATGTACTAAAGGAGTGGAAATATATTCTCACTTGCGACTTACTAGATGAATATAAAAAAGAAATTTAAAATTTAGAGTTTTAGCAGTCTTCTTTGGCTATGACAGCTGTTTTTCTGAAATAAGTTATACTAAGTATGTTCGTGAGAAGTGAAATGTTAACCTTATTATGCAATGGGTATTAAAGCAAAAGACACAGCACTATTCTATGATATAGATAAGCTGTGTCTTTCTCTTAAGAAGTTTCATTATTAAAAAAATAAATTTTACGCACGCCTAACAGATTACTTAATTACTTTTAAACATTCTGCCGCTTGATTGAGATCACGCAAAAGATCCTGGTAGTCTTCAAGTCCAGCATGAAAGCGTATAATATGACCATCCGGCAAGGGGGTAACTTCACGCTTGGCATGCACCGGCAATACAAGCGATAAATGCCCTCCCCAGCTTTCAGCAACCCAGAACAGGTTTAGTGCATCGACAAAAGCTTCGACGTGTTCTGTCAACAGATTTGGATGAAAAACGACGCTAAAAAGACCGTTTCCTTTACCGAAATAGTGTTGGAAACGTTCGTGATAAGGTGAGGTTTCCAAAGTCGGCGAAAGGACGTTGGTGACGAAAGACTGTTTCAAGAACCATTCGATCAGCCGTTGGGCAGTGTCGGCGTGTTGATTGAGACGTTCTTCAGTTGAATCAATTCTGTGATAAAGTCGCGAGCAAGTCGTTGGTGCGACCGCGCCGTTACCGGTTGCACGCAGTTCATCGGCGATGATCTGAAAGTCTTGTGGGTGCTTGGCGACGACAATCCCCGATGGCGTATCACCATATCCACCTTCATATTTTGTCGTCGCTTGTACAACAATATCAATACCATATTTAAGAGGTTGAAAACGGACGTGACTTGCCCATGTGTTGTCCATGACAGTACGTAACTTGGCATTTTGTGCTATAGATATTATGCCATCGATATCCGGTATTTCTAAAGAACCGCTGCCCGGAGCCTCGATATAGACAAGCAAGTCTTCGCGTTTAGAATATTCGCTACGCGCTTTTAATAGGATCGAGTTAAATTCATCTACCGAAGCACCTGCTGGATAACGGATTGTTTTTATGCGTCGACGGTTCAGAAACCGAAGCATTGGTCCATAGACATTATCAGGGATAAGAACCGCTTTCGGTGAAAACGCGTCTAAAGTTGTTGCAATCGCGGATAATCCCGATGGACAGATGACGGCACCATAACCTTTATGCAATGCCGCAATTTTTCTACACACAGCATCGGCTTCTGGTGTCTGCGGAATGCCATATTCTGCTCCACCATAAGGTGCTTTACCGCATTTGTCTGCGGTACGATAGGTCTCAAGCGTAGGAAACAAAACTGAACTTTGCCCCCAGGATCCTGTTTGCGAAAAGCAGTCTGCATCTCCAAGACCAGATGGATTAGGATGTCCACAAACCACATAGGGATCGGAAATCGGATCATGTAAAAGTCGTGTTTTAGGCGAACAAAGTGCGAGAAATGCACGTCTTGTTTCGCATTTAATTGAAGCTTCTGGTATTTTGCTCTCCACAGGAATTCTCCTTCAAATTTTATTGTATAGATTCATAGTTCTTTAATAAACGGAGAAGTCCTTTTTTATAGAATTTGAGATTGTTGTACTGTTAGCAACTGATTTTATATGACTCTCTTCCCCTAGTTGCTTTACCGGTGCACAATCAAGGGCCATTTGCAAAGTGGCAAAGCGTTTTTCCTCATACTCCTCGCAGTAAATTTAAGTCATAGACATCATGCTGAGCTAGATTTCCTATGGTATAGATAGCACGATTCTGAATTTTTCGCTTGGTAGAGCGATCAACGTACCGGTTTGTTTAGATTATGGGATATGGCATAAGAAAAGTAAGTGACTAACAAGTTGGTGGAAAAGGAAAAACCGCCTAATTGGGCGGTAATTTCATTAATTGATAAGGTTAAGATCCAGTAGTAACGTTGATTTTAATAGATGAATCTATTCCAGGAATCTGAGATATAATTTCTCTTATCTCTTCGCTTGTAACTTTTGAAGGAAAATTAATGTTTATCGAACGACCAAATTCTAAAGTTTCATCTTTTTCACTTATTCTCCTTACGATAAGAGCATTTACAGGTTTATTGGTTAAAATATTTTGAACATATTCACTAAAATTTATAGCTCCAAAATCCTGAGAACGGCAACCTTGCTTCTTAGTAATCACCATAGTCATATGAAATATTTGGATCACATTTACCATCCCTTTCTATAAATATAGAAATTATATCCAAATATAGTTTATCACAAAATATAATTGTAAAAAAGAAGAATTACCCATTGATTAAAGTGCACAATCTTATTCGGATCTCTCATACTCTGGTTAGCGGTCTCTTGTGTTCCTGCCCTCTCCAATATAACCTCCCTTCTGCCATCTAAGCTGGTTAAAACCGCTGATTTATAATTCTTTTTGTAATTTATTAGGTTTTAACTCAGTATTAGTTTTCTTGATCGGTTCCTTGGTTTTCATTTTATGAATAAAAATGATGTATGAATTAAATACTAGAGAAAAAAGGAGTTAGTATTATGGATAAAACTGCATTATTCTTAGTCATTGTTGGTGCACTCAATTGGCTATTAGTGGCTTTATTCAAATTCGATTTAGTTGCCTCTGTTTTTGGTGGACAACAGTCATTTTTTAGTCGCATTGTATATGCGTTAGTCGGAATTTCAGGTATTTGGTGTATCAAAATGTTATTTAGTACCCCAGTATCTACTAATCTAATAGTACCACAACCTGTAATGAAACATATGAAAAGTAATGAGGATGATAAGGAAGAACAATAGTATTTTTCTATTAATCACAAATTATTGTAAATGAATCATAAATTGTCATACTTGGCCTCCCCATTGACTGCTTTTAGAAAAGCAGTCATTTTTGTTTATCCCAATTATTCACCCTTTTTATCACGAAACATATTATGTATAAAGATATTTTTATGCTATTTATAGTAGGAGGCGATACCTAATATGGATTATCGTGATTGGGGTTATCCTGAAATGGAAGAATGGGATAATGAATCAGATTCTAGAAAAGTCCTTTATAGCGCATTTGGCTGTACTCCTCAAAATTCTTGTTCTCCTAGATTTTGCTGGCCTAATAGAAGTTGTTGGCCAACCCCGGGTTGCTGGCCTAATCCACATTGCTGGCCTAGACGAGGCTGTTGGCCTGTACAAAGTTGTTGGCCTATGAAAACGTGCTGGCCTATGCAAATCTGTTGGCCTAGACAAAGTTGTTTTCCTAGAAAAGGATGCTGGCCACGTTAATGTCTCATATATTACTATAGAAAGCCTTTGGGGCTTTTCCTTTATTCCCATATATTTATTTTCAAAACGAGTCCCGTCCATATTTCACTTTCACCAATCACATCATAGTTTAATTCTCTGATCCCCTCACGAAATTCAGCCACCTGCCGAGGATCATCACCTTGGCAGTACTGCTCGGCAATTGACTGTAGTGTATCACCGTTGTTCACTGAGTATTGCATTGCAACTAAGACCAATGCAATAATAAATTGCTTCACTTTTAACCCCATCTCCTCTTCGTGTTTACCTGCCCTACCATGAGAGCTGTTATAAACGAAAACTTATTCAAACCTGCTTCTGCGTATAACCTATGCCGTAAGTGGCAAAAATATGATTTTATACACAATTTTTCTTCCTATAGGCGTAGGCGACCACAACATGGAGACTGTAGAACAAGAACACTAACGAGCTGGTCTTGTTCTTTTTTCGAGTCTTTTATTATAGTCTGCTAGAGCAAGATCGTAATTATAGTTCATAAATTACCTTCAATCGTAAAAAGAAAGCATCTAGCTAATTCAATTGCAGGTAATTTTTATATGTTGGCTATCGATATTTGAATATGATGCCATCGAGTCCTTACGTTTTTATAATAGTCGGAATTATGTCCTTGGTATGGGCTGCGTGGATAGTAAGATTTGTATCGGGCCATAGAGAAACAGAGAGATGGGGCTGTCGCATTAAAAAAGCCTCGGAATAAACAAAAGACGGCAACCGACAA
>CAURNS010000016.1:0-129351 GCA_963526485.1 uncultured Pelosinus sp. | reverse complement strand
AGCGCCTGCCTTACAAGCAGGATGTCGGCAGTTCGATCCTGTCATCGCCCACCATAATGGTAATAATCATGAGTATTAGAATGAAAATTCTAATACTCATTTTAAGTTAATGGTCTATTGGAACTTACGCATTATGAATTGAAGAAAGAGCAGGAAAAAATCTACTTTGGCCGAATTGTGGAAGAGAAAGAGATCATATCAAGAAGAGTCATACGTTAGGATGTTTGTAAAGCTCTCCTTATTTAGAATAATACTTAGGGGGCACAGTGATGGATGCAAAAGAAAGACGATCGTTGTTACTGGAAAAACTAAAGACTGCAGAACAACCATTGACAGGGACCTATTTGGCAAAAGAGTTAGGGGTTAGCCGACAGGTTATTGTCACTGATTTTGCTATTTTACGGGCTGCGGGAAATGTAATATATGCTACGCCTCAAGGCTATCTATTGCCATTGGTAGAAAGTGTTAAGAATATTAAAGCTACCTTAGCGTGTAAGCATGATAGAAATGGCTTAGAGGAAGAATTATCGATCATTGTAGATAATGGTGGGAAGGTACTTGATGTTATTGTTGAACATTCCTTGTATGGAGAGTTAAAAGCAAATTTAATGCTGGGATCACGTCGTGAGGTAGGGGAATTTTTGCATAAGCTAGAGGATGGCAAGGCAGAGCAGTTGGCAAGTATCACTGGCGGCGTACACTTACATACGATAGAGGTACCAAATGAGGAAGTACTGTCAAAAATAAAAGAGGAGCTAAGGCGTAAGGGGATTCTAATGCTGTCTTAGAAAATGTTACGCATTCTTAAGAATATGGAAAAAAGCTGTTGCGTCCTTTGAGTCTCAGACTAAGGGACGTCTATATTATTTTATAAGTGGAGGTTAAATGCTACTGGCGAAACGTTAATAATATGGACCTGCTGCGACGTTAAGTAACAACATGGATCGAAAACTATAATCTTAAGAAAACAAGAGGTTGAGAGTAATTGCTCTCAACCTCTTAGCTTTTATCTGATTAGTCTTTTATTTGTTCGGCAATGATTTCAGCAACATGCTTGATCTTTACATGGGGAGCTTGTTTATCCAGACCCCCCTGAATTTGCATCATGCAGGCTGGGCAGGCTACAGCGATTACCTCAGCGCCACTGTCTTTAATATTATCAATTTTTTTCTTGAGGATAGGCATGGATAATTCCGTATATTTAACACCGAAAGCACCAGCCATACCACAACATTTATCGCAATCTTTCATTTCCACAAAATCATAACCAGAAGCAGATTCTAATAGTTGTCTAGGTTCAGTGTGAACGTTTAGGCCTCGTTTCATATGGCATGAATCATGATATGTGACTTTTTGTCCGCCAGTGGATTTATTCAGCCGGCCAGCTTTATCGTATTCGCCAGCAACAAAACTGGTAAATTCACGTACATTATGAGCGAGTTTTTCAACTCTTTTGCTCCATTCAGGATCATCCTTAAACAGTTCCACATAGGTGACATGCCATGTTTCAGCGCAAGTAGGGCAGGCAAACATAATATAGTCAGCTTTGGCTTCTTCAAAAGCGATAATATTCTGCTTCGCAATTTTTTTTGCTGTTTCGTGATCCCCCATACCTAATACTGGTTTGCCGCAGCAGCTTTGATCTTCTGGGAAGACAACTTCCATATTGAGATCTTGTAATACTTTATAGACGGATTCACCAGTTTCAGGGAAGATAAAGTCAATATTGCAACCACTAAAGAAGGCAATGCGTTTTACTGGTTTATTTATTTTTCTCGTAACTTTTTTTACTCGATCTCTAAAGGGTTTATCGGCAACAGCTGGCAGGCTGCGATCTGCTGCTAGTCCGGCAAAGAACAGTGGCAGATGTCTGATAACCCGCCCAGTGGTAAATGGTTTTTGTCCTATAGAAGCTAAACGAAGTAAAGAGTGAAATACCTTACGGTTGGCAAGAACATTTTCAAAGACTGCTTTTACACCGAAAGGCAAGCCATCTTGTTCAACTGTTTTGGCACGCAGATATTCAATGAGTCCTGGGATATCGATTTTTCCAGGGCAAATTTCGGTACAACGACGACAGCCAATACACATTTCATTAATTTGTTTAAAATCATTCATGCTGTTTAAGAGTGCCGTTAAGATCGCACCAATCCCGCCAGCATAGATGTGGCCGTAAACATGGCCGCCCACCAATGTGTAAACCGGGCAGACATTCAAACAGGAAGCACAGCGGACACACTGGTAAATTTGTTTTAATTTATCATCTTCGGCTGCTTTAAGACGTCCATTGTCAAAGAGAATCACATGAAGCTCTTTCTCTTGTTCCACCCATTGACCATCTTTTTTTACTAAAGCAGGAGCAGCACCTGAGATCATACTCATATAGCTGGTCATAAGCTGGCCTGTTGCATTTCTTGGCAGGGTTCTTAAAATAGGTACCGCGTCTTTTATAGTAGGAATGAGTTTTTCATAACCAATAATAACTACCTGAATCGGGGGTAAAGTGGCGACTAAACGAGCGTTGCCTTCATTGGTTACGAGGCCGAAAGCGCCATTTTCAGCAATACCAAAATTAGCGCCAGTAATACCTAAATCAGCAAGAAGGAATTCATCCCGTAAGGCAGCTCTGGCTTCTTGCACCATGAAAGCGATATCCGGTTCAATGTCTTTGTGAAGTTCTTGCGAAAAGTATTTGGCAACTTGATTACGATCCAGATGAATAGCAGGCATAACCATATGAGAAGGTTTATGGCCGGCAATGGAAATAATCCATTCCCCTAAATCTGTTTCTTTTACATGCAGTCCTTCTTCTTCTAAGAAGTGGTTCAAGTGAATTTCTTCTGTAGCCATAGATTTAGATTTGGCAATCCGTTTAACACCTTTTTCTTTACAGAGGTTTAGAAGATATTGTTTCAGAGCGTCACCGTCTTTGGCACGAAAGACCTTGCCACCTCGTTGTTTAACTTGTTCTTCGAATTGATCAGCAATTTCTTCAATTCTTTCTACTGTAGCTATTTTCATATCTCTTACAGAGTTACGTAACGTATCGATATCATCAACATTTTCATACGCTTTGGCACGGGCGATAGGATAAGCTTCTGCAAAGCGATTTAGAGAACCGCGCAGAGTTTCATCCATTAACTTTTCATTAATCTCTTGTTTTAAATTGCGATTTGTACTTGTCATTATTTCATACCTCCCTTGTGTCTTCATCAATGGCGATAATTACTAATTGGCTGGGTCCATGCACACCAATGGTTAGAACCCTTTCAATATCTGAGGTACGGCTAGGGCCAGTGATAAAGCTGAGATAGCCGCGATTAAACACTTTGGAAATCGTTTCAAAGGCTGCAGCTATAGTAGGGACAACGTTACCGCTATGCATAATAACAATAGATATGGGGGGGAGAGTTGTAATCAGACGCTGTTCAATAGCAAAACCATCTTCACATACACTGCCTGTTTCGGCAATACCAAACTCAACACCGGCAATACCCACATCTGATGTATCTGCATGGGTTCTAATATCCGACTGTGATGTGTATAGCTCTACATTCATGGATGCAAGAGTATTACGAAGTCCTGACGATGACAAGATTTCATTCGTAGCGACAACTTTTTTTGCCTGACTGTTTTTTATAATGTCAACGATGACGGATTGTGCTTCTACTGCTGTTTTTACTCTAAATACCTTGGCGGCTACATTTTGGGCACGCATAGCGAATTCTTCAAAAAATTCGGTGCCAACGCTTTCGGAAGGGAAAGCTTGTTTCCAATTTGTACTTACTTTTTTCATAAGTCACGTCCTTATCTTTTTATAGAATAAAATTATGTAATGGTATAGTGGTCTGACCAGTATATTCTAAATTCGACAATTAAATTCCTTCTTTAATGATTGAAAAAACATAAAATTTTATTTATTCTAATTTTTTAAATATAGAAGCAGGAATTTTAATGAATATGTTGAAATATTATAACAATGGTCAGACCACTGGTCCAGTGAGTTATGACTAAAATACTGGTTGATCAAAGAGAGGTGAGAGAAGATTATACCAGTGAACAGGACTAATACGATTTAAAATTGATGGAAAATATAAAAAAAAGAGGTGTTTATTTAATGACATGGACTCAAATTTATGATCCAATGCACAATTTGGCCCTATCATCTTTTTTCGCAGCAATTCCAATTATTGTAATTTTCTACCTTCTTGCCATTCGTCGTACTCCGGGCCAGATTGCTGGCGCAACTGCTGTAGCATCAGCTGTATTGGTAGCAATATTTGTATATAAAATGCCTGCTGACCTTGCTATTATTTCTACAGCCATGGGCGCTTTATATGGTGTTTTCCCTATTTTTTGGATTGTTATTACCGCTATTTTCATTTATAACATAACGGTAGAAACGGGACAATTTGAAATTGTAAAAGATTCTATTGCAACGATTACCGATGACCGTCGGTTACAAGCACTTTTAATTGCTTTTGGTTTCGGTGCTTTTCTGGAAGGGGCGGCAGGTTTTGGTACTCCTGTTGCAATTTCCGCTGGTATGTTGGTTGGTCTTGGTTTTAATCCTCTGTATGCAGCAGGATTATGTTTGATCGCTAATACTGCTCCAGTTGCTTTTGGTGGTATTGGTATTCCAATCATTGTAGCAGGACAGGTTACAGGTATTGAAACTATCAAAATTAGTGCTATGGTTGGTAGACAATTACCATTCTTATCTGTTATTATTCCTATCTGGTTAGTTGTCTTAATGTCAGGTTGGAAGGCTACTAAAGAAGTATTGCCTGCTTGCTTAGTAGCAGGTGTATCCTTTGCCGGTGTCCAATGGTTTTCATCCAACTATATCGGACCAGAACTTCCCGATATTTTATCTTCTCTAGCTTGTATTATTGCTTTGACAATTTTCTTGAAAAATTGGAAACCAAAAAATATTTGGCGTTTTGCTAATGAACCAGCACCTACTCTTGTTGCAAATCGTGCAACGTTGACTTTTGGTAAAGTATTAAAAGCATGGTCTCCTTTTATTATCTTGACTGTAATGGTTATCTTATGGGGGTTAAAACCAGTAGTAGCAGCATTAGACGCTGTGACAATCAAATGGCTGGTGCCTGGTTTGGATAAATTAGTTATGCAGGTGGCACCAATTGCGAAACAGCCAACTGCTTTAGCGGCACTTTATAAAATCAACTGGCTGAGTGCAGCAGGTACTTCTTTGTTTATTGCAGCTATCATTACAGCAGCAGTATTAGGTGTTAGCCCTGGAAGATTTATCTCCATTTTTGCAAAAACATTCAAACAATTGACTAAACCGTTGATCACCATTCCTTGTGTACTTGGTTTGGCTTATATTATGAACTACTCCGGCATGAGTTCCACTCTTGGTCTGTTCCTTGCAGGTACGGGTTCTTTCTTCCCATTCTTTGCTCCATTCCTAGGATGGTTGGGTGTATTCTTAACAGGTTCCGATACTTCTGCCAACGCTTTATTTGGCAATTTGCAGGCTGTTACAGGAACGCAAGTTGGTGTTGATCCAATTTTGACAGTAGCAGCAAACTCATCAGGCGGTGTTTGCGGCAAGATGATATCACCTCAAAGTATTGCCGTTGCTACTGCAGCTACAGGGTTAGTAGGTAAAGAAGGCGATCTGTTTGGCTTTACCGTAAAACATTCTCTGGTATTGGCTGTTATTGTTGGAATTATGACTTATGTACAGGCCTATTATTTACAATGGATGATTCCATAAGATAATAATATACTAAAAAATATATACTTGTAGTAAAAAATAGTATATTATTAGAACTGAATAGATGTAAGTGATAGTTATTCGCACTTATATTAAACATAGCGGGCGGCACATATTATGCAGCCCGCTATGTATTTAATGATATTTTATGCTAAAGCCAGTAAGCGAGTTTATACTCTTGCTGCTGACATTGTAGATCCTTTGAAATTAGCAGGAAATACGGAGGAGCACATGTTTAAGCCAGTCAGAACAAAAAAAATCTATGAAGAAGTAGTGGAACAAATTAAACAATTGATTGTAGATGGGGAATTGCAGCCAGGTGATAAATTATTATCAGAACGTGAATTATCAGATAAACTAAATGTTAGTCGTGCCTCTATACGTGAAGCATTTAGTGCTCTGGAAATAATGGGTATTATAACCATACGACCTGGTGAAGGCAGTTTTGTTCGACAGGTATCTTTTGAGCGCATGCTTGAACCGCTTTCATTTTTGCTGCATGTGGACATTGATGATGTTATAAAGCTATTAGAAGTAAGAAAAATATTGGAAGTAGAAATTGCTGCCTTGGCAGCATCTCGAGCTACGGAAGAAGATATTGAGGATATGCGCATTGCTTTAGAAAGCATGATTGATGAAGTAAATAATGGTGAGGTGGGTGACAAAGCAGATGCTGCCTTCCATTTTGCTATACTGAAAGCTGCCCATAATCCTACTTTGATCAAACTAATGAATGCTGTTTCTGATTTAATGACTAGTACCTTTCATTTTTCAAGACAAAAGATTTTTATGGAAGGAAATATGCCGAAGGTTTTATATGATGCTCATAGTTTAATTTTTCAAGCTATTGTGCAAAAAAAACCACAACAGGCCCGCAAATTGATGGGAAAACATTTAACCATGGTAGAAGAATCCTTGGCTCAGCTCAAACGTGGGGGAGTCACATCTTTACGTAAGCAGCAAGACAGTACTTTAACTAACAGTATAAAAACAGATTTTGGCTTTCCATCTTAAAAGTTGGAGAGCTTTTTGTCTTCATGTTAATAATAAGTATACAGCTTGGTATAAGCTGTATTTTTTTATAGAATAAAACATAAGATAAAACTATATTTTTTAAGCTATTGTCATCCATAAAAATAGACGTTATAATAAATATCAATGACAAGACAGCTGTTATTACATGGAGGGAAATATGGACATAATTACACGCTTAGAGAATATACCTGTAACAAAATTTCACTATCGTTTATTAATAATTACGGGCTTAGGATGGATGTTTGATGCCATGGATACTGGCATTATTGCTTTTGTGCTGCCCACCCTTGCAAAAGCGTGGGGACTGACAGCGGCGCAAGTCGGATATATCGGTAGCATAGGATTGGTGGGCATGGCTTTAGGAGCGGTATTATCTGGGGCGATAGCAGATCGTTTTGGACGTAAAAAGATATTTTCGGCGACTCTTATCATGTACAGCATAGCGACAGGCTTGTGTGGCTTAGCTTGGAGTTATGAATCTTTATTATTGTTTCGTTTTTTAGTTGGTTTTGGCTTAGGTGGTCAACTGCCAGTAGCTGTGACCCTAGTAAGTGAGTATGCGCCGCCAGCTGCCAGGGGACGTTTTGTTGTATTGCTGGAGAGTTTTTGGGGAGTAGGCTGGCTGGCTGCTGCTTTGATTGCTTATCTGATTATACCTCGTTATGGCTGGAATATAGCTTTTTTTATTGGTGCATTACCTGCATTATATGTATTTAAAGTTTGGGAGTCAGTTCCAGAGTCTGTGCCATATCTATTAGGAAAAGGAAAGGTAGAAGAGGCTCACAAGCTTGTTAGTAAACTAGAGGAATCTGCGGGGATAAAACCGCCAATCAATGTAATTGCACCTCAAGCTATAATTGTGAAGCCGGCTGTTTTCTCTGATCTTTGGAAACCTCAGTTTTTAAAAAGGACAACTATGCTATGGATATTATGGTTTGGTATTGTCTATTCCTATTACGGGATTTTTACATGGCTGCCATCTTTGATGGTCGGTCAAGGTTATACTGTCATTAAGAGCTTTGAGTATGTACTTGTAATGACATTAGCCCAATTACCCGGGTACTTTGCAGCTGCTTATCTCGTTGAGCGTGTTGGGCGTAAAGCCACTTTAGCTGGATTTCTGGCAGCTTGTGCCGTATGTGCATATTATTTTGGCCAGGGGGGAAGTGCAGCTGCAGTACTTTGGTGGGGAAGCATGATGTCATTTTTCAATTTGGGGGCGTGGGGTGTCGTATATACTTATACTCCTGAATTATATCCTACCAAAGTTCGTGCTTATGCCTCTGGCTGGGCGGCAGCTGTAGGACGTATTGGTGGTATTCTGGCTCCTACTGTTGTTGGTTACATGATAGTGGGAAGTGGCGGATTTACTAACGTTTTTATGATGTTTACTATTGTGATGCTTGCTGTGGCAGCTGTAGTGTGGCTCTTAGGAGAAGAAACCAGGGGAAAATCTCTGGATGAGATAAATCGATAATTTATTAGTTATATTGCTTCCCATAATAAGATGATGCTATAATAACTTATATTTAAGTTAAGGTGGTTTTTTTATGGGACTAAGCATGTTAATTGGACTGGTAGCTGCATTTTTTGTCTATAGTGATGCCCAGAAGCACGGTCATTCCTTTTTTGTCTCTCTATTATGGGCAGTAGGGAGTGCGGCTATACCAATAGTAATTGTACCCTTATATTTATTGCTTGGACGCAAAGTGAATAATCTGCCGGGCAGGCGGGATTCCGATCCTAATATCATTGATATAGAAGCCACTGTGGTGGAAGATACTGTTCCGTGCCCTATGTGTACTAAAAAGGTTGGCGAAGATTTCTTAGTATGTCCTTATTGTGGTCATACGTTAAGGCCTATATGTAAATCTTGCGGACAAGAAGTAAGCCGGGAATGTAAAACTTGTCCTAATTGCCAGGCACAAATTGATCCCAAATAGCAAGGAGTGCAGATATAAATAGACATCTTGATTATATTATGGTATAATAACTTCTGGAGTTTACGATAATCAACGCGCCCGTAGCTCAGGGGATAGAGCATTGGCCTCCGAAGCCATGTGCGCAGGTTCGATTCCTGCCGGGCGCACCATAAAGAGGCGATAACGCTTGTAAACATTGGATTTTCTGATGTTAGCAAGCGTTTTTTATTGTCTTTTTTAAGATCTACTACACAATACTTATTTGTACACGTGAAAACATTTGGGTTACAATTGCTAGTTTCTATGAGTATTGTACTCTTGAAAACCTCTATTATGTAAAGAAAAGAGGTAATTTATAATGGAATTAGGACAAGCAAAAAAAAATTTTTTATCACTAAGAAAAATAAAACTCACGGAGTAATCCATTCGAATTTTCACTGCTTCCTCGTTGCCAAGTACAATAGGGATCAGCAAAGTATAAGTCTAATCCCAAGTTTTCTTTAATGGCATTCTCCATAGAATTAGCTGTACGATCTGGGAGTTTAATCGCCGTATAGAGTCCACTTTTTCTTTCTACAAAAGTAGCAAAGCAGCCCTTGCTTTGTTCACGACTAGAAACCATTGTGTCTGGCTCCCAATCCCCAAATACTTGGAATTATAATAAAAGATAGTGATACTAGACAAGTTATTGAAAAATTACCGGATGATTCGTACTCTATAATTACAGTTCAAAATAAAGCATTCAAAAGAATTGACAGCAAAGGAATCGAGTAAGGGAATAATTATAATACTTCTTGAAATACTATTGTTACAAATGTAGCAATGTGATACAATAAAGACATATACTATAGTAAATGAGGGGAGGTTTTTGTATGAGTATTGCGATTCGCATTGACGAAGAGCTTTATGACCAAGCCAAACGTACAGCATTGGCTGAATCCAGAACAGTACCTTTGCAGATAGCCTATTGGGCAAAGCTTGGTAAGCTAGCTTTAGAAAACCCTGACCTGCCAATTGAATTTGTTAGGGATATACTAATAGCCAAAAATATGAACGAGCATGAGCCGTTTAGCTTAGAAGAATGATAGAATTACGGCAGACTCCTACATTTAAACGGGCGTATAAGAAGCTGCGGGAAAATGAACGTAAGGACGTCAATGTTGCTATTCAATACATTATCGACCATCCCGAAATTGGAGAACTAAAAACTGGCGACTTGGCAGGCGTTAGAGTTTATAAGTTTCGTGTGTACGACCAACAAATACTATTGGCATATGAGTACGATGGTGAAAAGGTAATACTCCTCATGGCTATAGGGATACATGAAAACTTTTATAGAGACTTAAAAAATAGATAGAAATGGGTTGCATATACAAAGCTCATTGAACTAAGTGGCGGTAGTCACGGTGTGGGTTTTTGCGGATAAAAAAACTGCTTATCCACTGCTTATTTTTAGAACAACGATGAAAAATGAGAAAAAATAAGGAGAGATAATGTAAAGTATAGCCATTTTATTGTGTTTTACTAAACAGATAAAATGGCTATAAACCCTTGTAATGTAAGGGGGCATGATGATTAGCCTTTTTAAAGAGAAGAACTGAAAAATCATACATCACGCCCACCGAAGCCATGTTCGCAGGTTCGATTCCTGCCGGGCGCACCATAATGGCATTCAAGCCTTCCAGCTGTTTGGGCTGGAAGGCTTTTTTATGCAAAAAACTGCTTATGCATTGCTTTAGTTGAAAGCCATACATCTTTTCAATTAAAGAACAAAATTGTATTGTGTCATTCTGGAAGTACACAAGCTTTGTGGAGTAGTTATCTAGAAAACTAAAAAATAGATTTGATTAATTAATTTTGTAGTTTTATTACAACGATCCAGGAATATAACGGTAATTAATAATGGCTAAGTATAGAATCTATAATAAAGATTAATATAGATACAAATACTTGTCTGCGAAAGAGGATTATATACATGGTCGGTGAAATCTATCATAGAAAGAAGGTGAATTTAGTTGCGTATTTTTGATGAAAAATATACGTCTATCTTAGAAAGTGCTTTAGAAACGGTTGATGGCCTCATTATAACAGATAATGAGGGTAAAATTGTATTCCTAAACAAAAAATACGCCGAAATGATGCATTTAACCGTCGAAGAGGCTGTGGGAAGGAACGTGCGGGAAATTATTCCTCAAACTCGCATGGATATTGTCGCTAAAACAGGGCACGCAGAGATTGGCTCTATTCATTTAATTGATAGTTCCACACCTGTAGTGTGTAATAGAATACCAATAAAAAATGACGGCGAGACACTGGGAGTTATTGCACTAACTACCTTTCGCAAACTAGATGAGGTTAACGGATTATTAGGTGAGATTGAGCGCTTAAATTTTGAGATTAAGCAATATAAGTCCGAATTGGGGAATTTGAGGGGTGCTAAGTATTCTTTGGATCAGATCATAGGTGATTCTCCGCTTATGCAACAAGCGAAAAATCTGTTACAAAAGGTTGCCCCATCTACGCTTACTGTTCTAATTAGTGGAGAAACCGGTACTGGTAAGGAACTGTTTTCTCATGCAATCCATCAATTGAGTCCACGTCGGCATAAGCCGTTCATTAGAATAAATTGTGCTGCAATACCGAGAGAACTTCTGGAATCAGAACTATTTGGTTATGAAGAGGGGGCTTTTACCGGAGCAAAAAAAGGCGGTAAACCTGGAAAATTTGAACTCGCTAATGGAGGAACACTCTTACTTGATGAGATTAATGAATTGCCACTTTATCTTCAATCAAAATTATTACGAGTTATTCAAGAAAAGGAAATTGAAAGAGTAGGTGGAGTTAAGACCATCGAGCTTGATGTGAGACTGGTCTGTACCACGAACAAAAACATGCTGGATTTGGTTCATAAAGGTGAATTTCGCCGGGACCTATATTACCGGGTTAATGTTGTAGAAATTAATATTCCATCGTTACGGGAACGGACTGAGGAAATTGAGTCTTTGATAAAGCATTTTATTGTAAAAATCAACCGTAATCATGGACTCCATATTACGGGCATACATAACGGGGTATTGCAACTCTGTCGTAGATATAGCTGGCCGGGGAATATTAGAGAGCTTGAACATGTTATTGAGCGAGCTGCTGTAACAGCTGCATCTGGGGAACTGGGCATGGAACATTTTGACTATATGTTACCTCGTATTCTTGAAAGTGTAACAGATGATGTTACAGATGCAAGTGGTTTGAGTCTAGAGGAAGCAAAAGAGATAGCAGAAAAACAGGTTATTATAAAAGCTTTATTGAAAGCAAATGGTAGTAAGACACTTGCAGCTGAGGAATTAAATATTCATAGGACCGTTCTACATTCGAAAATAAAAAAATATAGAATTATGTTGTAAAAAAACTACACAAACGTAGTGAGCTCACTACGCATTAAGCCTTGTCAATTCCGAATTTTCGGAATTGACAAGGCTTTTTTGATTGGCACGAATATTGCAATAATTAATAGTGTCAGTGAAAGGGATAGAAAGGAGAACTGGTGATAAGGTAGCGACTTGTATAATGTTTTCAATTTTAAATGAATGTAAAAGGGAGCGGAAACAATGTCAAAAAAAGTAATTCTTACTGCAGCAGTAACTGGGGCTGTTCATGTACCAAGCATGACACCTTATTTGCCAATTACGCCTGAACAAATTATCAACGAGGCTTTGAGAGCAAGGGAAGCTGGTGCAGCAGTAGTGCATATTCATGCTCGTGATCCGCAGACTGGTCAGCCGTCTTCTGATGTCGGATTGATGCAGGAAATTGTAAAGGAAATCAAGGCACGCTCGGATGTAGCTATCTGTATTACAACCGGTGGCGCTATTGGGATGTCAATTGAAGAGAGGCTTAAAGCGATTCCTGCCTTAAAACCGGAACTCGCTTCTTGCAATGCGGGATCCGTCAATTTTGTATTTAGTCCTATTGCGGATAAATTGTCAAATCCAAAATTTGAGTGGGAAATTCCTTTTTTACGGAACACCTATGACCTAGTTTTCTCCAATACGTTCAAAAGCCTGGAAGAGTATATTAGTACCATGAATCAGCACGGGACCTTGCCAGAGTTTGAAGTATACGATGTAGGCATGATTAACAATATTGCTTATTTCCGTAACAATGGCATTATTAAACAGCCTATCTATTTGCAATTTGTTCTAGGTGTACTAGGGGGCATGCCTGCAACAATAGAAAACTTAATGTTTTTGGTTAAAAGTGCGCGGGAACAACTCGGAGATGTCTCTTGGTCTTGTGCGGCCGCTGGAAAGCAATCACTGCCAATCGCTGCGGTAACACTGGCTTTAGGGGGCAATGTTCGAGTAGGTTTGGAAGATAACATTTATTTGAAGCCAGGCGTATTGGCAAAATCCAGTGCGGAACAAGTAGAGCAAGTCAGAACCATTGCAGAGACTTTGCACTATGAGGTAGCAACTCCAGATGAGGCACGGGCTATATTGAGCCTTAAGGGACCGCAAAACGTAAACTTCTAAATCGAGTAATCCACACAATTCAGGGAATATAACGATAAGGTCTGTTTTTAAACATGATTAATATATAAAAAAAGGAGTTAATAGTATGCCGATTATTATTTTAGTTCTGGGTATTGCACTTCTTTATTTACTTTTAGTTAAATGTAAACTGAATGGCTTTCTATCCTTGTTGATTACCTGCTTAGCTGTAGGTGGGGCAGAAGGATTACCATTAATGAAAGTTATTTCTTCCATTGAAACAGGGATGGGAGGGACACTTGGACATCTCGCGATTATTTTAGGGCTAGGAGCCATGTTCGGTAGGATTATGGCAGATGGTGGCGGTGCGCAAAAAATTGCCAACACATTAATTAATAAGTTTGGTCGTCAAAACGTTACTTGGGCAGTCGCTCTCACTGGCTTTGTTGTTGGAATAACGTTGTTTTGGGAAGTGAGTTTCGTTGTCCTGATTCCTATTGTATTTACAATATCTATAGCAGGTAACATTCCATTGCTCGAAGTTTGCCTCCCAATGTTGTCAGCTATTACGATTAGCCATTGTTTTTTACCGCCACATCCGGGACCTGTTGCGATAGCCGCCATCTTTAATGCGGACATCGGGTTGGTACTGGTTTATGGAATCATCATAGCCATTCCTACGTTGTTGGTTAGTGGACCGTTGTTCTATAAAATTGTAAAGAAAGCTGGTATAAATACCGAAATACCCAGTGGACTTACTGTAGCTAAAGTGTTTGAAGAAAAAGATCTTCCTGGTTTTGCAATTAGTTTTTTTACTGCTCTTGTACCGGTAATTATCATTATCGCCTCAATGATAGCTGGTAGTATTCTCCCGAAAGATTCCCTTGCGGCAACGGCATTTAAATTTATGGGGCACACGGATATTGCACTGTTGATTGCTCTCTTTGTTGCAATGTACTCCTTTGGTTTTAATCAAGGGAAAAGTATGGCGGAATTGATGAGTACTATAGAAAAATCCGTAAAATCCATTGCCATGATTGTTTTGATTATCGGGGGCGGCGGGGCTTTCAAACAAGTCATCATTGACAGTGGTGTAGGGAATTATGTAGCGGCCTTGATGGTAGGGATTCCATTATCACCATACCTATTAGCTTGGATTATTACAGCGATTATCAGGGTAGCTATTGGGTCTTCAACAGTTACGTTGTTTACAGCTTCCGGCCTTGTACTGCCATTGCTGGCAATTCCGGGAGTCAGTCCGGAACTAATGGTGTTGGCCTTAGCTTGTGGATCGGTATTTTTTGATCCTCCTACTGACGCGGCCTTTTGGATGGTAAAAGAATATTGTAACTTTACCTTGCCGCAGACTTTTGTAATATGGGGTGGTTTGACATCGCTGATTGCAATAATGGGCTTAATTGGAGTAATGACGTTGAGTCTGTTTGTTCACTAAATGGACGTAAGAGATCTTTGATATAAATTTAACAAATAGTGAAGCCTGAAAGGAACGTGAATAGAGTGATAAAGAAAATTGGTATCTTAGGTTCGGGAACGATGGGGCATGGAATAGCAGAATCCTTTGCAATGTATGGTTATGATGTGAATTTATATGATGTAAATATGGAAGTTTTACAGAAAGCAAAAAACGTTATTAAGCAAGAATTGGAACTCCTGGCTGTAGAAGGGGTTGTACCCAAAGAGACAGCCAAGGAATCTCTGGATCGAATTAAAGTTAGCACGGATCTGAGGGAAACCGTCGAAGACCGGGATTATGTAATAGAATGTGTTCCTGAAAATATGGAACTGAAGCAAAATTTATTCAAACAACTAGATGAACTATGCCCTAAGACTACAATTTTAGCTAGTAATACATCCAGTCTCCCGTTAAGTGGAATGATGACACTTGTAAGCGAAGAACGTAAACAACGGATGATTGTGAATCATATGTTTAATCCAGCACATCTTATCCCAATTGTAGAACTTTCTTATTTTGGCAACATGCCTGAGGCTATTTATCAAGAAATTGAGAATCTATATCTGTCAATTAAGAAGCAGCCAGTTAAAGTGTTAAAAGACGTGCCTGGATTGGTGGCTAATCGGATTATGCAGGGTGTGGCACGTGAGGTTTTTTCCCTCGTTGAACAAGGTGTTGCCGAGCCGGCTGATATTGATAGAGCGCTTAAATTTGGACCTGCTTTCCGTTATGCGACCACAGGGCAACTCGAAGTATCCGACTTCGGTGGCTTAGATATCTGGTGCATCGTTGGAGATAACTTGCTTAAGGCCATGGACAACAGGCAAAATGCGAACGAATTATTGCGACAAAAAGTGAATGAAGGTAAATTAGGAGTCAAAAGTGGGGAAGGGTTTTATCAATATTCGTCTGATGATGTAGGCAAGATAAAAGAAGATTTCATGAAACGGCTTATTCATCAATTGAAAGCATCTCAATATTATGTCTAAAAGTTATCTGCGTTGATGAGTTCGACTCAATTAAGTCAGTTCATTTCTTCGCCGTAAGAAATTGCTTGGGTTGAGTGGTTCTTGGGTTTGCTAAAAGAAATGATTGGAATAGTAATTGTGCTGTAACTTTAAGTGGCTTTTGATCAATATTGCATTTGTAATACAGTCTCTTAATGCATATGGCGATAGATCAAATATAACTAACTGGAGTATTGCGATGAATAAAAATTCAAACACAATTCTAGACCATTTTCTATATGTATTGCCACACTTCAATAGTCTGGTGACTAAAGAAATTGGTGTGTCGTTGACCGACTTAGAAAAATTTATATTTTATAAGCCTGCAGAGAATCTTGATATGAAGGTTTCTGCAGGAGACCTAATAAAACCAGGTTCAGCGGTTGAACAGGCCATTAGGGATAAACGAAGGATAGTAAGAAGAGGTGACGGCTGTAGAAATACGTAAACTAGCAGCTGACAGCGCCGATTCAGTAAAGAATATCGATTGCATTGTTAAATCAATTCAAAATGATAGTATTCAGTCTTACGATCAGTTAATACAGGTAAGTCAAGCAATAAATCAGATTGCAGAATCAATCACAGAAGTTGCGAATGCTGTTCAGCAGACCGTCGCCCTAGCTCATCAGCTTGATTTTTTAGCAGATAGTCTTAGTAGGGACAGTAAATAATATAGTGCTGTTTGCAAACAATTGAAAATTAGTTTGCTATAGCTGTTTTGAAAGACAGTTTATTACAGTACATCTTATAGTCTATATAAACAAACGGGGAGGCGAATACATGTCAAAAGTTGCTACGATAGCACAAGCTATGGAAGCTGTGCAGGATAGTATGACTGTTATGATTGGCGGGTTTCTGGGGGTGGGAACTCCTGAAAATCTAATTGATGAACTATTGACCAAAGGAACGAAGAACATCACCGTAATCGCGAATGATACGGCAATGCCTGATAAAGGTATTGGTAAGCTTATAGTTAGTCGCCAGTTAAAGGAAGTAGTTGTTTCTCATATCGGAACTAACCCTGAAACGGGGCGGCAAATGAATGCCAGTGAACTCGAAGTAAAGCTTGTTCCCCAGGGGACCCTTGCTGAACAAATTCGCGCTGGTGGATCTGGATTAGGTGGGGTACTCACACCAACTGGTCTTGGGACGATTGTTGCTGAGGGTAAGGATATTATAAAAGTAGATGGCAGGGATTTTTTGCTAGAAAAACCATTGAAAGCAGATGTAGCCTTGATTAAGGCGCATACTGCAGATAAAGCTGGAAACTTGTTATTCCATGGTTCGGCTCGTAACTTTAATCCCTTGATGGCCATGGCAGCCCAAGTGGTCATTGTTGAGGCTGAAAATATTGTGGAAGTTGGTCAGATCAACCCAGATCAAGTCATGACATCTGGTATATTCGTTCATTGGATTGTTCAAGGATAGGGGGAGAGAAAAATGGATGCTAAAACTATTATTGCAAAACGGGTCGCTCAAGAGTTCCAAGATAGATATGTTGTAAATCTGGGTATCGGTATTCCTACATTGGCAGCAGATTTTATAACGGATGGCGTGAACGTCATTCTTCAATCGGAAAATGGATTTGTCGGATTAGCTCCTTTAGAAGGTTCGGCTGATCCAGATATTGTAAATGCTGGTGCAAAGCCGGTTTCGATTATTCCTAGTGGAGCGGTATTTGACAGTGCAATGTCTTTCGCTATCATTCGGGGTGGTCACGTTGATGTAACTGTCCTTGGTGCATTAGAGGTTGACCAAGAAGGAAATCTTGCGAACTGGATGGTACCGGGTAAAATGGTGCCTGGTATGGGTGGAGCAATGGATCTTGTATCAGGAGCCAAAAAAGTCATTATTGCGATGGAACATACTTCGAAAGATGGATTGCCCAAGATATTGAAGAAATGTACTCTCCCTTTAACCGGTAAAGGTGTTGTCAATTTCATTATTACTAATTTATGTGTATTTGAAGTAATGGAAAGCGGGCTCATTCTTAAGGAAATTGCACCTGGAGTTACGGTGGATGTTATAAGAGCAAAAACGGATGCAGATTTTGCAGTAGGGCTTGAGCTGCAGACGATGCAGTTAAATTAAAGTACTAGTTAAATTTAATAAGAATTATGTTGAGCAATTCTTTACAGGATGGTGTAGTTATGAGAGAGGTAGTTATTGTTAGTGCAGTGCGTACTGCAGTTGGTAGTTTCAATGGTTCATTGTCACCTTTTTCTGCTGTAGGCCTTGGAAGTATGGTCATTAAAGAGGCTATAATAAGAGCTGGTATAGACAAAGAAATGCCATTGGTCATCCGATTGGTGCAAGCGGAGCACGTATTTTAGTTACTTTGCTGTATGCTATGGAGGCAAGAGATGCTAAATTAGGTCTGGCTACATTGTGTATTGGTGGCGGACAAGGCATAGCAACCATTATTGAGCGTATATAGTAATCGGAAATTAAAGGTATAGAAAATATCGACGCTATAGTTTTTTTGAGGAAAAACAGAATTATAGGGGCGATTATATGTCCGACGTAAGCTTGATTAGTCAAAATAAAAATTCATCTGAAGAAATTCTATCTCCATTAGAGATGAAAAGAGTAATCAGCCTGTTGGAAGCTGAAAATGCAACGTTAAAAGAAAAGCTGGAAATGCTTACGGATATAATAGCTCCTCTGCTGGGACAGAAACAATATAATGAACTGGACAAGAAAAAAATCACTTTGACTAAATAGTGATTGTAGTCGTTGGACTGTTGGTTTTTTGCTTATATTTATAGTTCAATTCAATATGCAGCTGGTCTGTGATTGTTCGGAATCATTGTTACTATTAACTAAGATTCAGAGGTTCTGTTAAAGAGCAATCGTTTTAATTAGTGGAGACAGTGCTAAGCAAAGGATACAAGATTTAAATAATATATTTAAAGTATAAGGAGGCTAGTATTATGCAATTTACGCTTACTGAAGATCAAAAAAATGGGCAAAAATTAGCTCGGGATTTTGCAGAGAAAAGACTGGCGCCGACTGTGTCCGAACGGGATAGTGGTCAGAATGTACTGGGTTAAACAATTGATAACAAGATAGCGACCGATTTTTTCTTCAGGGCTTCAATACCTTGTTCTTATAGATATCCTCCGACGGTGTAATACTCTAATTTTACAACATAGAAAGACCCTATAGATGGACTTTTTTATGGTCCAATCTATAGGGTCTATTTTAGTTTTGCTAGAAGGCTTTTTTGCATGAGAATTCTGCTTATTGCCTATGGTAATTTGAATTTGATTACACTGCAAGATACGAATATGATATGTACACTAGATTGTTTATTTCCATTAAATAATACTTGGTAACAATTATACGATTATGGTAAAATGTAAACGATAGCACCCATTATTACGCACGATGAAGTTATTTTTTTATTAGAATATGTAATGGCAAACTTATTGAAAGATAAGGACGCAAAGCTATGGGTCTACGTACAGTATGTATAAGACTGCCAGGTTGCAATTTGCAACTTGGCGTTTTTTAATATTACATAGAAAATGTAGAAATTAGTCAAATCATATTAGATTTAGAACAAAAATAATTTAGATGCTGCAATATTGATGAAGGGATAGTTGATTACAGTTACTAACGGCATATTTTGGCAGGACGGTGAATTATTGAGTGAAGAAAAAAATAAGAGTACTGTTTGCAGTGACAACATTAATCGGTACATCTATAGGGAATCAGTTAGGTGGTGAGCTGAAGGGAAACATCGCATATGCATCAAGTAAACTCATAAACGTAGGTGAACGTGACAATAAAGATAATAATGAAAGTTTCAAAGCTGAATTCGCTTATGAAATGGCACAAATTACAGCTACAATAGTAGCTGCCCCAACGACAAATGCTGAGAATTTCAAAGTTGAGTTTTCATATGCAACTGCTAAGGTCACCGCAAAAGTATTGCCAATTATCCCGAGTGAGCAAAGAAATGAATTTGCGTATGAAATGGCACGAATTTCAACAAAGATTATTAATGACCCAAACTTGAATATTGAAAAAGCTAAAGCTGAATTTGCGTATGAAATTGCACAGGTTACAACAAGAATCATAACAAATGGAGATAATACTGTCACTGTTTCTGACCCAAAAGCAACGCTCCTTAGAAATAATGCTGATATTGAACAAAAAGCGGTAGCTAGAGTTAACAATAACGATACTGAGCCAAAAGTAAGCGTAAATCCAGCTTATATTGCTCCAGAAACCTATACAAGTCTTGTCAATGAAATAGAGCATGTGAGTGATCGCAGCAATCACACGGACAATAAGGTAAATATTGACGGAGAAGTACGTTATCACTACGCACTGAACAGTGGTTCCGGACTATTTGATAAGAATTCCTCCGGGATTCGTGCCCGTGTCGGTTTTGATACTGCGATCAATCAGGATTGGCGTGCTTATGGTATGCTGGAAGGCGAGAAGAAGCTCGTAAATTATAATGATGAATTCAAGCTTTCACGGTTGTATGTAGCAGGAAAAATGGGTGAGTCAATGGTGACAGCAGGTTCTTTTGGTTATCTTATGGCTGATGGAAATATTTATGATAGTGGATTTAAGGGCGTTAGAGTTGATTTTGGAGAGCCGATCAAGTATACGCTGAGTTATGGAGATACCGATAACACAAAAAAAACATTTATAGCAACTGCGCGGCATAACGATTTTGATTACAATTTGGAAGCTGGTGTTTATCACTATCAAAAAGACGATGCTGCTGCCAATAACACAATCTGGACACTCGGCGGAAACTATAATTTCAGTAATTTCGGTTTAGGAGCCATGGCTTTAGGGTCCAGTGAAAAAGACAGTAAGGGTGATAGCACTGGTACTGGCTATGTGTTAAGTTTTAACTATGGCGATCTAAAAACATGGCGAAAGGGTACTTATGGGGTATTTGCCAAATATTACAACCAACCGCTAGGAACATATATTGAGCATGGAATGAATGGTACAGGTGGCGCAATGCAAGGGTTTAAGGGCTATGGCTTAGGAGTAAACTACACCCTTAGAGAAAATGTTGTTACAGGCATCGAATACTATGGATTAACGGATAAAACCACCGGAGAAAAAGGTGATACATGGTGGAGTCAAATCACTCATTATTTCTAATATAATAGGCAGGTGAAATGGAATAGACATGGAAATATTTGAAAGAATACGGACAAAAAAAGATTTTTTGGCAGTTGTAGGCCTTGGTTATGTGGGTTTACCTGTTGCAGTGGCGTTTGCAGAGCAAGTTAAAACCCTGGGGTTTGATATTAATCAGGAAAAAATCAATATTTATAAAAGTGGAATTGATCCTACCAATGAAGTTGGGGATGAAAAAATCCAAAGTACGACATTGGATTTTACCACTGATCCGGCTCGGTTAAAAGAAGCAAGCGTTATCATTGTTGCTGTTCCGACACCTATCAATGGGGATAAAACACCAAATCTGGCACCGATTGTCAATGCCAGCAGGCTAATAGGGCAAAATTTATCGTCAGGCAGTATTGTTGTTTTTGAGTCTACAGTATATCCAGGCGTTACAGAGGATGTATGTGTACCTATTTTAGAAAAAGAATCGGGTTTAACATGTGGCCGAGATTTTAAGGTTGGTTATTCACCGGAACGAATTAATCCCGGTGATCAGGTGCACAAACTTGAAAACATTCGGAAAATTGTTTCCGGCATGGACGAAGAGACATTGGAAAATATTGCAGCTGTTTATGAATTAATTATTCGCGCAGGTGTTTATAAAGCACCCAGTATTAAGGTTGCAGAAGCGGCAAAGTTGGCTGAAAATGCCCAGAGAGACATTAATATTGCCTTCATGAATGAATTGGCAATGGCCTTTGATCGCATGGGGATTAATACTAAAGACGTTATCGATGCTATGAATACGAAGTGGAATGCTTTAGGATTTTATCCAGGTTTGGTAGGAGGACACTGCATTGGTGTTGATCCGTATTATTTTATTTATCAAGCAGAGATGATGGGGTATCATTCAGAGATTATTGCTGCCGGCAGAAAAGTCAATGACAATATGGCGATTTTCGTCACTGATAATGTGATAAAGAAGATGATTCAATCAAGTATAAATGTAAAAAAAGCAAATATTTATATTATGGGAATAACTTTCAAAGAAAATTGTCCTGATATGCGCAATTCAAAAGCCCTAGAAGTGTTTAAACACCTTGCCACATATGGAATCAAAGCAAAGGTGGTAGATCCGGTTGCCGATAAGGCAGAATTCAAAAAAGAATTTAATATGGAGCTGACGGATATTAAGGATGTTCAGAATGCTGATTGTCTGGTGTTTTTAGTGGCGCATCAGCAATTTAAAGATTTACGGCTGATTGATTTGGAAAGGCTGTTCAAACAGCAAAAACAACAAACAAAACATGTCCTTATTGATATTAAAAATATATTCGAACATACAATTATAGAAAAGAAAGGATACTCCTATTGGAGTCTTTAAACTTAAGGGGATGATATACATGAAAAACAAAAAAATAGTATCATCACTGGCTCTTTTTATAGTGGTTTGTCTGATAGGAGTATTTTTTTTCAAAGACTTCTTTACGACGCAGACAGGCGGTTATCATCGGAATATTACTGATTTGGACAGTTCCTATAATGCCGATGTAGAAATTGCCCAGGCTTTAGCGCAGATGAAAAATAGTCAAGAGAAAGCTGCCGTCATTATACATAGCAACAGTGGACAGCGTCAGATCGCCCTGACGTTTGATGGACTGGCAGATCGCGTGGTTGTGCAACAGCTTTTAGATTTATTGAAGAAATATAATGCGAAAGCAACGTTTTTTGTTGATGGGATGCAGACGGCTGAAGATCCGCAAACTGTTGTAAATATCAAAAATGCTGGACAAAGAATAGAAAACTACACACTTTCAGGTGTAGCTAAAATGGAGAATCTACCCACAGAAAGGGTAATTAAAGATTTTAGCCGTGCGCAAAAAATCATCAAAGTGACGACTGATCAAGGACCAAATCTTTTAAAATGCAATGATACTAACTATACGGATCAATTGTTACAAGTGGCGAGAGCTTGTGGTTTTAACAGTGTTGTAAAAAGCGATGTTTTTCTGAATGTGAAACAAATCAATGCCCTTACTACAGCAGCTGACAATTTTGTCGGCAAAATTAGACCAGGAAGTATTGTTTCCATTCGACTAAAAACCAATGCCGAACCGATTGTCAATGAGCAGGGAAAAACAGACTCAAAACCAGCGATTGACAAGCAGCCGGGTTTAAAAGAATTGCCACAAGACAATGAAGTAGGAGACAAAGAGACTGTTGATGCCGTAGAGAGGCTTTTAATGGCGCTTAATAAGGCAAATTATACGACTGTCTATGTAGAAGAGTTCTCCAATAACAAAAATATCTCTAAACCAGCTAAAACTACTTTCCTGTATGAATCCTCTCTTCTGGTAAAAATAGCTGGTTTCGTGAAAGAGCAAGTCATGGCATTATTTACTTGCCCAACAGCCTATGCAGCAGAACTTATAGATAGCAACGCAAAAGAAATTAAAATCATTTCTAGCACAGAGCCGGCGCTTTCCTATACGTTTGGAGGATTAGCCAATGAAGAGGTAGTGAGCGATGTACTGGGAAGATTGAATAAGCTTGGTATTAAAGCGACATTCTTTATAGCGGAAATAGAAATGAAAAGGTATCCTGAAACCCTGCGGAAAATCATTGCAAATGGTCATGAAATTGGTATTGCGGTAAGACCGAAAGAAGGAGAAACCTTTGATGAAACCCGAAATAATATTATGCGCAGCCGTCAGATACTGCAGGACCAGTTTGGAGTGTCAACCAATCTAGTCAAACAACCCTGGGAAGCCATATCTGATACAACAAAAGAAGCAGTATTTAGCCTAGGCTGCAAATTGATTGGTCAATCTATCAATGTTGTACAAAGTAAACATAAAGACTATACTTCTGCAGATCAGGTTATGGCAGAAATCTTTGGAAAATCTGTATTTTCATTGGCTCGCGGACAAATTGTACATTTTAGAATGGACTATTATACGAACGGTCGTTTAGTTGGCGATTTGCTAGAAATGATCAAACAACGTAAAGTAGATAATATTGCTTATGCTACATCTTTTGATAATCCGGCAAATAATCTGGCAAATGACTCCCAGTATGTGATTAAACCAGTAGGAGCCATTCTTAATAATACGAAATTTATTTATCAATATCCGGTAGATTTAAGTAAGATTCCCGCTCACTTACGATATGATGGGCCGGAAGTAACCATTAATCAACATAATTTTATCGAAGAATTATCCAAGCGGTATATTGGGAATGTGGAGGTTACTTACGAAGACCGTATGCTTGGTTTCTCCAAAATGGATACCCGCCGTCTGGATACGAGTGGGGTGGTACATACGGAAGATAATGTTATTTTTCTTACTTTTGACGACTGGGGTACGGATGCGGCAATTAATAAATTATTATATGTTCTGCGTAAGCATAATGTATCGGCAACATTTTTTGTTCTCACGCACAACGTATTGAATAATCCGAACATGCTTCGGACAATTGCTGTGCAGGGTAATAACATTGGCGATCATTCTGATCTGCATAAGCCAATGGTTGTTCGTGATCCGAAAACAAACAAGTTAGTTAAGACGCAGGATAAAGAAGAATATGTCAAGGAACTTGCAATGTCATATCAAAAATTATTAGCGGTTACAGGAGATATAAACATTAATGGTAAAGCTGCTCTGACAAGATTCTTCCGTCCACCAACGCAGGCCATTAGTAAGATGGGAGCAGAAGCGTTGTTTGAAACGGGTTATGAATATATTATTAATGGTTGGACCACATATGATTATAAAGCCACAGATGTTGCTCCATTGTTAAAGATAATGGAAGCGGGGTTATATACAAAAAACGGTGAGTTAAACAAAGGCACGATTTTACTCATGCATATGGGAGATAGTGTTATCTATACTCCAATGGCTTTAGATATATTACTGACTGCCAATGAAGCCAAAGCAGATTCTGATCCCTCCAAATTTAAGGTCGGTAGGTTATCAGATTATGTAACAGATGGCTATTCGCAAATCGACCGAAGGAAATCACTGAAATTGCACAGCCTTGAATAAGATAGAGAACTAGTAAAGGCTAAAAAAATCTACGATAAAATGATGAAAGTGATTTATTATATGCTGCTGTTATCAGCCGCATGGAAATGGCAGGGAGTGAATGATGGATAAGTTATTTCAACCTGAAATAAAAACAGAAGAGGATATTTTACTTGTTGCTAAACCTGATCGCCGATTGGTCTCTAAAGCACCTGATAAAGAAGGTGTGCGTACGAATGTCGATAGGCGACGAATAAAGGGCTGTGAGGATCCAAATGATATTTCAGCTCTTGTAGAAAATGAAAAATTGGGCCGACGCTATTTAGTTAATTATGATGTATCCATTCAATATGTTTCTGTGGATAAAACGGTAACGTGTCTCGGGAAAGGTGTTGATATATCGAGCACCGGTATGTTACTTGAAGTGTCACCGGAAGTTGCTCAGGATTTGAGTCAGGCATCAAAAATCAATTTGAAATTTGTCATAGCTCCCGGCACTATGCCGGAAGGATATGAAATGAAAGTTGATATTCCCGCTACATATATCCGCTTTGGCAAGAATGCTGATGGAAAAACCCTATGCGGTGTGGCATTTTCAGTATCGCTGGCGCAATATGCAACAAAGAAGAAAAATTGGTATATGCTGTCAGCCGCTGCATTTTCCTTATTTTTTATCATGGCCTGCATTCTTCTCATGAGGGTAGAAAGTGTAGTTTATTTTAAATTTAATAAAATGTTGTATATGTACAGTATTATTGCAGCTGCCTTTTTGCTTACCAGGTATCTGTTCGGCTCTTTTTATCGCCCTATTCCCATTGATAAAGATTTTACACCAGGAGTTACTATTATTATCCCCTGTTTCAATGAGGAACAATGGATACAAAGAACAATTTCAGGCTGCATTAATCAGGATTATCCAATTGACAAATTGGAAGTGATTATCGTAGATGATTGTTCTAGCGATCAATCATTTGAAAGAATTAAAGAATTCGTAGAAGAACTTAAAATTAAAGAACAACGTTATGATATTGCAAGCAGGCTGCATTATGTCCTCCAGGAAAAAAATGCTGGTAAGCGGGAAGCCCTAGCTAAAGGAACAGTAATGGCTCAGCATGAATTGGTTGTGTTTGTTGATTCGGACAGCTTTTTAGATCCATTTGCTATCCGTAATATTGTTCAACCCTTCAAAGATACCAAGATGGGTGGTGTTTCCGGTCGAACGGATGTTGCGAACACTTATACCAATGCACTCACGAAAATGCAGGCTGTACGATATTATATTGCCTTTCGCATCATGAAAGCGGCAGAAAGCTATTTTGATGCCGTCACATGTTTATCCGGTCCTCTCTCATGTTACCGGAAAGATTTACTTATAAAATATATGGATGCTTGGTTAAATCAAAGATTTCTGGGAGAGAAGGCCACCTTTGGCGACGATCGGAGCATGACCAATTTCATCTTAAGAGAAAATCGTACTGGTTACCAAGATACAGCAATATGCAATACGATTGTACCAAACAGGTATGATATCTTTTTGAAGCAGCAGATGCGCTGGAAGCGCTCCTGGCTTAGAGAATCGTTGATTGCATCTGGATTCATGTGGAAAAAGGAACCCTTTATGGCCTTATCTTTTTATATGGGGGTACTTGTACCTCTCTTGGCACCGATCATCGTAATTTATAATATGATTTATATTCCAGTTACGCATCACGTGTTTCCCTTTACCTTTATCATCGGTATTTTATTAATGGCATTACTCATGAGTATGGCACAATTGTTTCTTAGAAAAAGCTCAACATGGGTTTATGGGTTATGGTTTTGTTTGTACTATGAAGCTGTACTATTATGGCAAATGCCGATTGCCTGGGTTACTTTTTGGAAGACCACGTGGGGAACGCGGCTGACCCCAGCGGATCTTGCAGAACTGCTAAAAAAGAATCGCAAAAAGCAAAAGAAGGCATGAGACGATGACGATATCAAATGAAAAATTTACTGCCCAAAAAGACCGAAGAAAAAGGATTCGTGTAGTAGTACAAATTATAATCATCCTTGCAGCACTTGCTATCTGCATAGCCGTATTCTTTACCCTCAAAGCATATAAACCTTATACACCACAAAATACAAAAATTTCAGGAGATAGAGGCTTTGTGGCACTTTCATATTTTGGGGTGGCACGAACCGGCAATCAAAATGTAATTGGAGTGGAACGTTTACAGAGTCAATTACAGACATTAAAGGAGTTGGGTTATGTAACAATTACCCAACAAGATATTATAAGCTACTATCAATCAGGAAAGCCATTGCCGGAAAAAGCATTGTTTTTAATTTTTGAAGACGGTAGTCGCAATACAGCTATTTTTTCACAAAAGATTCTGGAAGATTTGAATTTTAAAGCAACTATGTTGAGCTATTCTGAAAATTTTGAAAAAAAGGATCCTAAATTTTTGATACCCGAAGAATTAAGAGAGCTTGAAAAATCGACGTTCTGGGAAATGGGTACGAATGGATATCGGCTGGCATTTATAAATGTTTTTGACAGGTATAACAATTATTTGGGAGAATTGGAACCATTGGAATATGCTAGTGTTGCACCTTATCTCGGGCGTAAATATAATCACTATCTAATGGATTATATTCGTGACGAATATGGCATTCCCAAAGAAAGCTATAGTAAGATGAAAAACCGTATCAATTATGATTATGAAACTATGAGAGATATTTACACTAAGTCTATTGGGTACGTACCCGGAATGTATATATTAATGCACTCCAATACAGGGAGCTTCGGCAATAATGATAAAGTAAGTGCCGTAAATGAATATTGGATAAAAGAATTATTTAAAATGAACTTTAATAGAGAAGGTTTCTCTTTCAATCAGAGAAACAGCAGTATTTATGATTTAACAAGGATGCAGCCACAGGCATATTGGTACACAAATCATTTATTAATGCGTATAAAGTATGATATTAATCAAGATTTGACATTTGTTAAAGGTGATTTGAACAGACAAAAAGCATGGGACATACTTAAAGGGGCATTGGAAATCCAAGAGGAGACGATGATTTTGACCTCTTTGCCGCAGGATAAAGGTTTACTGCGCTTAAAGAACAGCAATGATTTTGATGATCTTAGACTTTCTGTAAGATTAAAGGGAAATAAACTTGGTTTGCAGAAAATATATCTCCGAGCAGATGAAGATTTAAACAGATTCTTAACCGTGTATATTCGCAATAATGTTTTATATGTTACAGAAAAAATTGGCGGTGCGGAAAAAGAATTAGCTAAATTAAATTTAGATGTTTTGGATGGTAAAGAGAATTTATCTATCCCCGAGGATAAGAAAGCAGCTGAAATGCGAGAACTGGAAACCTTCGTAAAGTATGCCGATTCTAGAGAAAAAGCGAAGATTTATGCTGAAAGATTGAAAGACAAAAATTATGAAAACGCCCCTACGGTGGCAGAAGGTGCGGCAGAGTATATACCGGATCTTAATATTAATGCAAAAGGCGATCGTATGTTATCAGTGTCTCTCAAAGGAAATAAGATCAGCATTATGGTAGACGACAAAGACGCAGTAACAGATTTGCAGGTAGCTGATACGAAGGCAGGTTCAGTTTATCTTGAAACGGCATGGGGCGGTTATGGCTTTAGTCAAAGAAATTTGGCAGATGATGTATATGATGGTGTCTTTGAAAAGTTATTGATCACTGAAAATACGGGAGCAGAAAAGGAAAAAATCCTTTATGACAGTAAGCTGAAAGGTTTTGACGCCTTCGAATTTAAGCTGAAACAGCTATGGGGAGCCCTCATAAATTGGTTTATAGTAAACTTGTAATCAAGGAGGAAGTAGATGAGTGAGCAGTACAATTTGTAAAATTTTTAAAGCGGCTATCTTTGCATCTGTTTTTATAGTCTTGATAGGCTGTAATTATAATAGTCAATCTGCTGGTAACGCAGTTGCGAAGGAACCAACGAAGAAATCAGCATGGTTAGCGTATTGGGATTTAGATGCCGGCGAGAAAGATCTGGAAAAAATGGGGAAGCAATTGGAGAAACTTTCTTATTTTGGCGCATATTTTGATGGCAATGACCACCTTTTTATACCACAAGAGCTTAGCGATAAAAAAATAGAACTAAAAAAGAAAAATAGCAAATATGAAACTTATCTTACTTTTGTCAATGATAAGCAAAATCTTGATGGGTCGGTCGTGATGAAAGATATAGAAGTTCTCCGTCGATTATTTTCTGATGATGCATCGATGGAGAAACATATTGACGAGATCATTGCACTGACATTGCAGGGCGGATACGATGGTATTGAAATTGATTATGAAAGAATCTGGAAAGATGAAAAAATCGGACAGTCTTTTTTAAGGTTTACGGATAAACTCTATGAGAAAGCCCAGAAAAAACATTTAAAGGTCAGAATTGTATTAGAGCCCAGTACACCCTTCTCTTCTACTGCGTTTTTCAAAGGGCCTGAATATGTAATTATGCTTTATAATCTTTATGGAGTGCATAGCACTCCGGGGCCCAAGGCTAATAAAGAATTTATTCAAAAGACAATAACACGAATGGAGGCCCTGCCGGGTGAAAAATCGCTGGCATTTGCCACTGGCGGTTGCCTATGGGGCGACAACGGTGAGAAAAGGTTCCTGACGGAAGTAGAAGCAAAAACCCTTGCTGTGGTATATGATCGTGCAACTAAAAGAGATGAAGAAAGTCAATGCCTAGTTTTTGACTATAAGGCTAAAGGCGTTTCCTATCAAGTCTGGTATGCGGACATGAAAACTTTAAATTATTGGATATCGATAGCTAAAGAGCAAGGCGAAAATAACATCAGCCTGTGGCGGCTTGGCGGTAATGTGGATATCAATGAAATACAATAAATAAGTTTGTAAAGATAAGAGACAAGGTTAACTTGTATCTAAGCATGCAGTTTTTTTGTAATTTGACAATACAGGTATAGCAAAAAGAACCACTCGGTGAGTGGTTCTTTTTGGTTCTACATTAGATTGTAGGATGTCTATGTAGATGAATATTGCTAAAAGTAGGTTAAAAAACAGTAATTAGCAGGTAGATGAACAGTCATCATTGCAAAAGGCAAGTAGTAAAATAATAATGATGATAATCACGGCCCAATTACCGCCGCGTCCACCGCAGCCACCACCAAAGCCAAAGTTACCCATAACAAGACCTCCTTTTAGAAGAGTTGATAACTATATTGCTATATTATGATAGAAGGCAGAAATGCGAAGATTGTCTTGTAAAATAAATTGTGCTTTTTTAAAATTTTATGATCAGTTTCTGTTTTAATTAAGGATGAATTGTCTAAGTATAAAAAGAGCAGATATTACAATCAATTGGAATCATCTCCCAATTGATTATGGTAATCATCGCGTGTAGCTGCATGTACCCTACAGGATATCCAGAAAACTGGAATGCACAGCAGGATAGCACATCTAAATATACTGCCCTCCTGGCAGAGAGCAGTATAAGTATAGTTTTAAGAAAGTAAGTGTATAGATTAAAAAAAATAAATGAAATATGAGGAGCTTACTTTAAGAGGGACCGAGAAGTTCAGTAAAATACTTTTTATTATATATAACACTGGGATGATTAGGAACAAAAGATTCAGCGAGGTTATTATGTTCTAAGGCGATCGTATTTTCGCCAATTTTAGAATAACAGACACATAGCTGAAGGTGAGGCAGCCAGGTTGAGCAAGCAAAATTTTTCAAGGAAGCATGATTGGATTCTTCCAGATTAATTGCTAGCTTATACCAGAATATAGCCTGAGTATATCTTTGGGAGTTCAAAAAATGATAGCCCAGTCGGCAGCAAAAGTCTGAGCGGGGTGTATCATATTCAAAGGAACGATAAATATATTTTAACTTTTGTTGTTCATCACCAAGAGAGCTGAAGCAATCAGCGAGTTTCCCGCAGGCAGAAATATTATCTTCTACCCAGCCTAGCCCGGTATCAAGAAACTTCAGATAATACTCTGTAGCTTCTTGATGCATTAGGTGATCCACTAGCTCATTACCGTAATAAAAGAGATCCCTGGGCGATAAATTCTCGCCATTTGCAATGCGCTTTTGATAAATTTTAAGATTGCGATCAGCAGTATCACATCTTTCTTTTTTGTGGGTAACGGTAATATCACTATTTATAATTTTCCCATTTACAGCCAGATACTCATGGACTGCTCCAATCCATTGGAATTGCCTTGTGCGTTTTACTAATCTATTTCTTCGTAAGCTAGAAACAATATTGCCATTCTCATCAGAGGCTAAATTATAGTTCATCGTTACAGAGTCGGTCAGAGGGTCTAGATCTTGTTTTAGTAACAACAATTTTTGTAGGTCGCTTGTCAGCAAGACGTCATCTGCGTCCAGCCACATTATATAATCTTGCGTTGCTTGACTGAAGGCAAAATTGCGTGCTGCGCCAAAATCATCAATCCAAACGAAGTCATATACTTTCGTAGTATATTTGAGTGCTATTTTTTTTGTTGTATCAGTTGATCCTGTATCCACGATAATAATTTCATCTAAAGCATCTTTGATGGAATCAAGACAACGCCCTAAGGTTTCTTCCTCATTTTTTACAATCAAACATAAACTGATAGTAATCAAATTTTTCACCTTCTCACAATTAATAGATTAGAACATTGGCAGAGAAGGGAACTCTGCCAATGTTCGTTTTTAAAATTAACTTAGAATTAAATGACTTCAGAGTATTAAAATTTTTTATCCAAAGATAACAGTATTGAGGGCACGAGTCAGCGCTTGAGCACTGGCTATATTCGTACCAGTGACTGTAATGCGAATTTCATAAGTGTGCACGCCAGCTGCAGGCGCATCAATCCACGTGAGATTAGGAATTTCACTTAATACGCGTGCTGTGACTGGTACATTGTCTTCGGCTTTTTCGACTGCTATGGTGGATATTGCTGCTCCATCTATGAAAAGACTATAGGTGATGGTATATTGATAAGGCGTGGCTGCATCTGTTGTGACTTCCACTTCTGCCATGGAATCTAATTTTAAAGATTGATCAGCAACCGTTGTAATTCCGAGCGTAAGCACAGAGGTTTCTGTTGCAAGAGGCAGAGGGATAGCAGTGGCTGTCTGCACAAAATTAAAGGTACTGCCAATGCCTGTGGCTCCCGTGGGGCCTGTAGCACCCGTATCTCCAAGATCGCCCGTTGCGCCTGTGGCCCCCGTAGCACCCGTAGGACCAGTAGCTCCAGTCGCTCCAGTGCTGCCTGTAGGACCTGTGGCACCAGTGTCTCCAATATCGCCAGTGGGCCCCGTGTCCCCTGTAAGTCCTGTAATGCCAGTAGGTCCCGTAGCTCCTGTAGCGCCGGTTGCGCCGGTTGCTCCCGTATCACCAATATCACCAGTAGGGCCAGTATCCCCTGTAGCACCTGTAGCACCTGTAGCACCTGTAGCACCCGTAGCACCCGTAGCACCATCAATACCAATATCACCAGTCGCACCCGTAGCGCCCGTAGCACCTGCAGTACCTGTAGCGCCAGTCGGTCCAGTAGCACCAGTGAGGCCAGTAGGGCCCGTTGCACCCGTTGTACCGGTTGCTCCAGTGGCACCAGACAGTCCCGCAGTTCCAGTAGGTCCCGTAGCACCCGTAGTTCCCGTAGCGCCTGTTCCGCCTGTAACACCAGCAGCACCAGCATTACCAGTAGTTCCAGTAGGTCCCGTAGCCCCAGTCGCACCAGTAGCACCTGTTGTACCTGTAGGACCAGTTACGCCAGTAACACCAATAGTGCCTGTAGGACCCGTAGCACCCGTAATACCAGCAGTTCCTGTGATTCCTGTTGCGCCCGTTGCGCCAGTTGCTCCAGTAGGCCCAGTGTCGCCAATGGCTCCATCGATACCTGTAGCCCCAGTAGCACCCGTAGCACCGGTCGCGCCAGTTGTACCTGTGGGTCCCGTAGCACCTGTGTCACCAATATCACCCGTTGGTCCTGTATCTCCCGTTATCGAAAGACCAGTAGCCCCAGTAGGGCCGGTGGCTCCAATACCGGTTGTTCCCGTCGGACCAGTAGCTCCTGTTGCCCCAATACCGGTAGCGCCTGTTGCTCCTGTAGTTCCTGTTGGGCCAGTGGATCCAGTAACACCGGTAGCTCCCGTACGCCCTGTTGCACCTGTTGGACCAATGGCTCCCGTGTCGCCCGTAGCACCTGTGGTACCAGTCGGTCCTGTGAAGCCCGTGGTACCGGTAGCTCCAGTACGTCCGGTACCACCCGTGGCACCCGTAGTTCCGGTAGCCCCCGTTGCTCCTGCAGCGCCGGTAGCACCATCATCACCGGGTGATCCGGTAGCCCCCGTACGACCTGTAGCTCCCGTTGGTCCAATGGGGCCAGTAGCTCCATTAACACCAGTAGCGCCGGTGGCACCAGTGGCCCCGGTAGCGCCCGTACGGCCCGTTGCGCCATTTGCCCCTGTCGCTCCCGTGGCACCCGTTGGTCCCGTGGCACCCGTTGGTCCCGTTGGGCCTGTTGCACCATCTGCGCGCAGCAGGGGTTGATCCAAATCTAATAGAAAGTCATCCATTAAAATTGTACACCTCCAAGTTATTTTTGTTTTGAACCGAGTCATTTAGCAAGCCAGTATTATAATATGATATGCGCAGGCAAAGTGTGTTTATGTCAAGGATGTTAAATAAAATTAGCTTGTTTTTTTATATATTTCTAAAAAGTTTATTGAAATTTAGCTTAATCGTATAATTGAGAGTGTGGCACCTGCACCGGATGCCAGAGCAGCCGTGCCCACAAGGCCAAATAGCTGCAGTGAAATAGTGGAATTTGCGGTTAAGGTTACGATTATACTATTGTTATAGGCTGTTGCAACGAGGCCTGAATTAACTGTAGACGGTAAATTAGCAGTACTGTTTACCATAATTCTGCTTCCTAGTGCTAGACCCGCTGTCATATTCACTTGATAAGAGATATAGTATCTTCCTGCCGGGGCTACTGTGAAAATAGTATTGGCACCATTTACTGTAATATCGGCTGAGAGATTTTGACTATTGGGAAGAGGCACTAGTGTGCCGCCAAGGAGTACTGAAATGGATGCGCCGCTGGTACTCGCTGCAAAGCCAGAGGTTGCAGTAGTACTGGTACCGGTGGGGCCTGTGTCTCCTGTTGGACCGGTAGGTCCGGTACCTCCTGTGGGCCCAGTGCTGCCAGTGGCTCCTGTAGGTCCAGTTGCTCCGGCAGTGCCTGCAGTTCCTGTAGGTCCAGTATCTCCCGTAGGCCCGGTTGCTCCCGTTGTTCCGGTAGGTCCGGTACCTCCTGTGGGCCCAGTGCTGCCAGTGGCTCCTGTAGGCCCAGTTGCTCCGGCAGTGCCTGCAGTTCCTGTAGGTCCAGTATCTCCCGTAGGCCCGGTTGCTCCCGCCGTTCCCGTAGGTCCGATACCTCCTGTGGCTCCAGTGCCCCCTGTAGGCCCGGTCGCTCCTGTGGGGCCCGTTAACCCATCAGTGCCAGTGGCACCTGTATTGCCAGTAGCTCCACTGGGACCTGCATCGCCAGTGGTGCCGGTAGCGCCTGTACGTCCGGTTGCACCTGTTGGACCAATGGATCCGGTGGCTCCAGTCGTACCGGTAGTTCCTGTTGGGCCAGTGTCGCCAGTGGTGCCTGTAGCACCTGTACGTCCTGTAGCACCCGTAGGGCCAATGGAACCAGTGGGACCCACTGAACCAGCGGCCCCAGTAGGCCCTGTTGCACCTGTTGTTCCAGAAGGGCCCGTGGCACCCGCCGGACCAATGGGGCCAGTATTGCCAGTAGCTCCCGTATCTCCGGTAGCTCCGGTTATGCTGGGACCTGTTGAACCTGTTGGACCAGTCGCTCCTGCGCCCGTGGCACCCGTGGCACCAGTAGGTCCTGTCGTACCTGTAGGTCCCGTAGCTCCCGTGGTGCCCGTGGCACCTGTACGTCCCGTAGCACCCGTAGGGCCGATAGCACCCGTATCACCAGTGGCCCCGGTTGTTCCCGTAGCACCCGTGAAGCCTGTAGTACCAGTAGCACCAGTACGCCCGGTAGCACCATTGACGCCAGTAGCACCAGTGGCACCAGTAGCTCCTGGAGCACCAGCAGGACCCGTATCTCCGATAGAACCTGCTGCTCCTGTGCGTCCCGTAGCACCCGTTGGACCGATTGATCCGGTGGCCCCCGTAACGCCAGTAGCACCAGTAGCACCTGTTGATCCCGTTGCGCCAGTACGACCAGTGGCTCCGGTTGCCCCAGTTGCTCCAGTTGCTCCAGTCGGGCCGGTAGGGCCTGTAGCACCATCTGCACGGAGAGGTGCTACATTAAGATCTAACAGAAAATCTTTCATCGAAATCTGTACACCTCCACATTATTTATGGGGTTTCAGAGGAAAAAGTAGCTCCATAACTACCTAATGTTATAATATGTTAAGTACAGCCAAAGAGTGATTATGTTATCTAAAAAAGGAATGGGGTATTTCATGGTCATTATTTAATAATAAGTAAGAATTACTAAATAATAGAACAATATAAAGGTGCTTTTTACAATTATATTATCTGAGGATTATAATTATGTTGACTTATATTAGTAGATATAAAAACAGATCCCCGCTAGAGCGGGAATCTGTTTTTATAAAAATAAGGATTCGTAATATTTGAATTTAAGATTGATCAAATACTAAACCGGTTAGGTGATGTTAAGACCTCCACTAGCATAACCGGTGACAGTGTTAATAAGAGTTACCCCTGCCGCTGTAGCTGAAAAGACCAGTAAAAGACGAGTTTGTGGAGTTACTGGTATTGCCAGTCCTGTAGTAATGCCATTGCTAATCTCACCAAGAGCAACAACGCCAGTTAAAGCTGGAGCCAATGTTACAACAGCTCCTGGAATGGCAGTAAAAGTATTATCCGGTGTAGTAGATTCAAATAATTGTGCTGTAATGGTTATTGTTGTGCCTACGAGTGCTAGTGCGACTGTATTGCTAAAATAGGCAGCTAGTGAGGTAATGGTTCCTGCGCGTGGTACAGAGAAAGAAAAGTCGATAATTGGACCTAATGCCGTACCAGTAAGATCAATGGTGCCGCCAAGAAGGCTGATACCAGTTGCGGAAGAGCCAAAGCCGATAAGACTTGTGGTGCCGACTAATCCGCCAGCAATCGTCGTTAAGATCGCAGGGCCGCCAGAAGCAAAGGGGATGATTGCACCAGCTCCCGTAGCACCTGTAGCACCTGTGGCGCCCGTTGGGCCCGTTGGACCCGTAGCACCCGTAGTGCCCGTAGCACCCGTAGCACCCGTAACGCCAGTTGTACCCGTAGGTCCAGTAGCTCCCGTAGTACCCGTAGGGCCTGTAGCACCTGTATCGCCAATATCACCAGTAGCGCCGGTGCCGCCAGTTGGGCCGGTAGATCCCGTTGCCCCAGTGGCTCCCGTAGTACCCGTAGGTCCGGTGGCGCCTGTATCGCCTATTTCTCCCGTAGCTCCCGTAGCTCCCGTGGCACCAGTGATGCCCGTAGGGCCTGTGGGACCGGCAGAACCTGTAGGACCAGTAGGGCCTGTATCGCCAATGTCACCCGTAGGACCAGTATCTCCCGTAGGTCCAGTGGCTCCTGTCGGACCCGTAGCTCCTGTAGTGCCAGTAGCTCCCGTGTCGCCAATATCGCCAGTAGCTCCTGTAGGACCTGTTGAACCGGTAATACCGTTCGCACCCGTTGCCCCAGTAGCTCCGGCAGTGCCTGTGGCGCCTGTTGCCCCAGTAGCACCCGTAGTTCCTGTAATGCCAGTTGTGCCGGTAGCTCCTGTAGGACCAGTGGCTCCCGTTATTCCTACACCCGTAGCACCGGTAGCTCCCGTAGGACCAGTAACACCTGCAGTGCCCGTAGGGCCGGTAGGACCTGTAGTGCCAGTGGCTCCCGTTATTCCTGCCCCTGTAGCACCGGTAGCTCCCGTAGCGCCAGTAATTCCTGCCGTACCCGTAGCACCGGTAGGACCCGTTGCTCCTGTAGTGCCAGCGCCAGTAGCGCCGGTAGGTCCTGTAATTCCGGTTGCCCCCGTAACACCCGTGACTCCGGTGGCACCAGTAGCTCCTGTAGAACCGGTAGCTCCTGCTACACCATTAGCCCCCGTAGCACCAGTAGCACCCGTCCGGCCGGTCGCACCTGTTGGACCAATTGAACCCGTATCACCTGTAGTACCGGTAGCCCCTGTAGGACCCGTAGCTCCTGTAGTACCAGTAGCGCCCGTACGTCCCGTAGCACCTGTAGCTCCCGTAGCACCTGTAGCTCCCGTAGCACCTGTAGGACCTAGTGGTCCAATTTCAGTGGCTCCCGTAGCACCAGTACGTCCGGTAGCACCCGTCGGTCCAATGGAACCCGTAGGACCTATCGAGCCGGTGGGACCGGTGGGGCCAATTTCAGTTGCGCCTGTAGCACCGGTACGTCCTGTGGCGCCCGTAGGTCCAATGGAACCAGTAGGTCCTGTTATTCCAGTAGTGCCTGTCGGGCCGGTAGCGCCATTCGCACCGGTGGCACCGGTACGTCCTGTGGCGCCCGTAGGTCCAATAGAACCGGTCGATCCTGTTATTCCGGTAGTGCCTGTCGGGCCAGTCGCTCCTGTGGTACCCGTAGCACCAGTACGTCCGGTTGCGCCCGTTGGTCCTGTAGCACCTGTTGGACCTGTAGGACCCGTTGGTCCCGTAGCACCATCTGCACGAAGTAAAGCATGAGTAGAACCTAATAGAGAATCATTCATTTAAAATGATGCACCTCCTAATTATTGTGTCAACTCTTCAAAACAGATGTTTACTAAAAGAGTTTCCAATGTATAATATGCCAAGTAAACAAAATGTGATATATATATATAATACATTAATTTATTAAATAGATTTGATTGCACTTATATACTGGTACGGCAGTCGCTTGGAAGTCATTCGTTTTAAACAAAGAGGAATAGGGTCCTGTGGACCCTATTCCTCTTCTAGAAGTTATATTAAAGTTTGTTACACCATCGTTGGTCTAATCTAAAAGTTTAATCGTCAATTGAGATCCAACAGAAGGTGCTAATGCAGTAGTAAGGGGGATGGCAGAGTTATTGCGCAAGGTAATTACATCCCCCGCTGCAAGAGTGAGCATAGCCTGCCCAGTGAGTTCTCCTACAGCAACTAAAGCAGAGACCGGGGTGGATGGATCGACGGTTCCATTTACAGCAATCGCTATTTGCGAGCCAATGCCAGCTGTGATGAGAATATCATAATAGATTTCATAAGTGCCGGCAGTTGTAACAGTAACCGTAGTGGTTCCCGCGGTATGGGTGATATCTACGAGGGGACCATTATTGCTGAACGGTACATCGGCTCCACCGACAACGGTAGCATCTGCCAATGTGGCAAGTTGATAAACATAGCCAAAGGCAGCTAAGCCTGCGCCTGTAGCCCCAGTAGCTCCCGTGGCCCCAGTAGCTCCTGTGGCCCCAGTCGCTCCTGTATCTCCAATATCACCAGTCGGACCAGTCGCGCCAGTCGGCCCAGTAGGTCCAGTTGCTCCGGTGGCACCTGTCGATCCGGTAGCACCTGTAGCGCCCGTATCGCCAATATCTCCCGTCGCTCCAGTTGCGCCAGTGCCGCCGGTTGCTCCCGTAGGCCCAGTTGCGCCGGTAGTGCCAGTTGCGCCAGTAGCACCCGTATCGCCAATATCACCCGTAGGACCTGTATCACCAGTAGCTCCCGTAGGGCCAGTAGGACCGGTGGCTCCCGTAGGACCCGTAGGACCCGTAGCACCAATATCACCTGTGGCTCCTGTGGGGCCAGTTGCTCCAGTAACACCAGTAGCGCCAGTAGCGCCCGTGGGGCCAGTCACACCAATATCTCCCGTCGCTCCAGTTGCGCCGGTGCCGCCCGTTGCTCCAGTGGCACCAGTAACACCAGTAATACCGGTAGCGCCTGTAGCGCCCGTAGGTCCAGTCACACCAATATCTCCCGTCGCACCAGTTGCCCCGGTACCGCCCGTAGCTCCCGTAGCACCAGTGGCACCAGTGGCTCCCGTGCTACCTGTGCCCGTAGCACCGGTAGCACCAGAAGGTCCCGTAGGGCCCGTAGCTCCCGTTGCTCCTGCAGCACCAGCACCACCTGTAGGGCCTGTTGGTCCCGTTGTTCCATTGGCACCCGTAGATCCGGTAGCTCCAGTACGTCCTGTTGCACCTGTTGGGCCAATCGAACCGGTACCGCCAGTAGGTCCGGTAGTTCCTGTAGGACCAGTGGCCCCTGTGGTGCCAGTAGCACCAGTACGTCCGGTCGCGCCTGTAGATCCGGTTGCACCCGTAGGTCCAGTCACTCCCGTGGGACCGCTCGGTCCAATTTCAGTAGCACCTGTAGCACCAGTACGTCCAGTAGCGCCGGTAGCTCCTGTGGCACCTGTAGGGCCAGTTGGCCCTGTAGTACCAGTTGGACCAATTCCAGTAGCGCCTGTGGCTCCTGTACGCCCCGTGGCGCCAGTGGGACCAATAGAACCAGTAGGGCCTGTAATTCCAGTTGAGCCAGTAGGACCTGTATCGCCTGTAGAACCAGTGGCACCAGTACGTCCAGTCGCACCAGTAGGGCCGATAGAACCAGTAGGGCCTGTTATTCCAGTTACACCTGTAGGACCTGTAGCACCGGTGGAACCTGTAGCACCAGTACGTCCAGTAGCTCCTGTAGCTCCCGTAGCTCCCGTAGCTCCCGTAGCTCCCGTAGCACCTGTTGCACCTGTAGGTCCCGTAGGTCCCGTAGGTCCAACTTCTTGACGAAGAAGCGTATCAAAATCAGGACTATTCATATAAATAAAACACCTCCGAATTATTGTATGCCTTAACACATGGGAAAATGCAGACCTAAACCATAGTATTATGAGGAAAAAAGTTATAGATCTTATTTTTAAATAATGGTTATATTGGCTTGTATTGGTGTAGTTCCATAGAAAACAGCATTGCCTGTGGTATTGACCAGACTGACAATGTCCGCTGCAGCTAAAGTAAGCACCGCGCTTCCATTGAGTTGGCCGGATACGATTGGTGAGTAAGCAGAATTATTGCCAGCACCGTTGACTTGTAGGCTGAATCCTATAAAAGTAGAAGCTCCCGCGCCATCTGTACTTACCCACCAGGTAACATAATAGTTTCCTGGGGTAACAATTGTAAAATCACCCGTACCAGCATTGTAGGTTATATCAGAAGAGTTGTTTACAATTGTATCAAAAAGAACATTGGAGCCATCAGCCACTGCGCCAGCACTACTTCCAACAAGTTGTGTCTGTATACCTGCGAGATCTGCGGCCGGGCCGGTTGCACCCGTTGCACCCGTTGCTCCTGTAGGGCCAGTAGCGCCCGTAGCTCCTGTAGCTCCTGTAGGACCCGTAGCACCCGTATCTCCGATATCGCCCGTAGGCCCCGTATCGCCAGTAGGTCCAGTAGGTCCAGTAGCTCCAGTAGCTCCCGTAGTCCCGGTTGGTCCAGTAGCACCTGTATCGCCCACATCACCTGTAGCTCCTGTACCACCTGTTGGTCCAATAGGTCCGGTGACTCCAGCAACTCCTGTAGCCCCCGTGGGGCCTGTCGCACCAGTGTCGCCTACGTCGCCAGTAGGTCCGGTAGCTCCAGTAGGTCCAATAGCGCCAGTAGCCCCAGTAGCGCCTGTGGAACCTGTAGGCCCAGTAGCGCCGGTATCGCCTACATCCCCTGTAGGACCAGTACCGCCAGTTGGTCCGATAGCCCCTGTAGCTCCTGCAGCCCCAGTAGAGCCGGTAGGCCCTGTAGCTCCAGTATCGCCCACATCCCCCGTCGGTCCAGTATCGCCCGTAGGTCCAGTTGGGCCGATTAATCCAGCTGCTCCCGTAGGTCCAGTGGGTCCCGTGGCACCGGTATCACCTACATCGCCAACGGCTCCAGTGGGTCCGGTGGGTCCAGTAACTCCAATATCGCCAGTGGCCCCCGTTGGTCCTGTAGCACCAGTAGGACCGGTGGCTCCCGTATCGCCTACGTCGCCCGTGGGTCCCGTATCGCCTGTAGGCCCCGTAGGTCCAGTAGCGCCTGTAGCACCAGTGGAGCCTGTAGGTCCAGTAGCCCCCGTATCGCCGACATCACCCGTAGGACCCGTATCTCCAGTAGGTCCGATAGCCCCAGTAGCACCAGCAGCACCCGTAGGTCCTGTAGGTCCGGTAGCACCCGTATCGCCTACATCACCAGTCGGTCCAGTATCGCCCGTAGGTCCAATAGGTCCAGTAGCACCAGTAGCACCAGTAGAACCCGTAGGTCCGGTGGCACCTGTATCGCCTACATCACCCGTCGGACCAGTATCACCTGTGGGTCCCGTAGGCCCCGTAGCACCTGTAGCACCTGTGGAACCAGTAGGTCCAGTAGCACCCGTATCGCCTACATCGCCCGTCGGACCAGTGTCACCTGTGGGTCCCGTAGGTCCGGTAGCACCCGTAGCGCCTGTGGAACCAGTAGGTCCCGTGGCACCAGTGTCGCCTATGTCGCCGGTAGCACCTGTGGCACCCGTTGCCCCAGTGACTCCTATATCCCCCGTAGCTCCTGTAGGGCCTGTAGCTCCAGTTGGTCCAATAGGCCCACCGGATGGTCCAGTAGCTCCAGTAGATCCTGTGGGTCCCGTAGGTCCAGTAGCACCTGTAGCACCGGGGTCACCCGTAGCACCAGTGGCACCGGTAGCCCCTGTAGGTCCGGTAGGCCCTGTACTTCCGGTTCCGGGGTCGCCAGTAGGTCCTGTCGCTCCGGTAGCGCCGGTAGCACCTGTCGCTCCGGTAGCACCAGTGGTTCCAGTGGCACCAGTAGCGCCCGTAGTTCCAGTAGGTCCAGTAGCTCCAGTAGTTCCGGTGGCTCCAGTAGCACCAGTTGACCCAGTTCCACTTTCACCAGTGGCTCCAGTGGCTCCAGTGGCTCCAGTAGCTCCAGTAGGTCCCGTTGGCCCTGTTGGTCCAATAGGGCCAGTAGGACCCGTAAATCCGGTAGAACCACTAATAGAACAGTTTCCTGATGGGCAGAGGGGGAATGTAGAAACTGTAGGTGAGAATCTCGTCATTGAAGTATCGTCAAAGGACATAAGAATTGACCTCCTTTGGTAAAATATTGGCTCTTGATATAATATGTAAATAGTTATAACAATGTGCCGTATATTATGTAAGCATAGCGACAAAAAAACGATTATTTTACCTTTCCTGTTAAATGCTAAGAATGACACAGGATTTTAATTTCTTTTTTCAAAAGTTTTTTTGACAAAAATAAAAAAGAAAAGTACAATAAATAATGAGTTTTATTCAAGGATTAGTGGCTTTAGAATACTTCTCTAAGTCTTCTTTATAATGTGTGAGCCTGATTTACGACCCACGGCATAAAATAGTTGCTTGTGGGCATTTATTTTGTATGAACGCAGAATTACGTTTAGGAAATAATATGAATAAGTGGGGATATAAGATGATTACATTACGAGAAAAAGTTCGTTTTGTTGAGACTGATATGATGGGTGTGGTACATCATGCTAACTATTTTCGTTGGTTTGAAATGGGGCGGGTAGAATATTTAAGGCAGATAAAGATTTCTTTGCTTGAAATGATGGCTGACAATATTGTTTTTCCGATTACGCACGTCGATTGTCAGTACCGTGCTTCGGCTAAATTTGATGACTATATTTTAATCGAAACAACAATGACAGAAGTGTCGCCTGTAAAAATGGTTTTTACATATAAAATTATTAGGGAAGCCGATGGAGTATTGTTAGCGACAGGTAATACTCAAAATGTATTTACCGATAATCAGGGAAAAATTATTCGTTTACCTAGTAAATACTTTTCAAATTTAAAAAATGATTTTGAAAGTACAAAACCGTAAACGTATAGAAAAATTTATATTTAGATAGAATATTTTGTTAGGAGGTGCAGTCATTTGAGTAATAATGCACCAATTGGTATTTTTGATTCAGGAATTGGTGGTCTTACTGTTGTTAAAGAGCTTATGAAGATTATGCCTGGGGAAGATTTGATCTATTTTGGCGATACAGCACGTACGCCTTATGGTTCTCGCCCACCGGCTGAAATTATAGGATTTATGCAGCAAATTTTAGATTTTTTTGCTATGCAGAAGGTGAAAATGGCTGTGGTTGCTTGTAATACTATGACAGCTTTAGGTTTGGAGATGGCAAAGAAGCAATATCCTTTTACATTAGTTGGCGTTAATACCGGGGTAGATATGGCGCTTGCTGTCAGCAAAAGTCGCAAGATAGGAGTTATTGCAACAAAAGCTACTATTGATAGTCGGAATCATGCCAGAACCATTCAGCAGCAAGAGTCTGATGTATTTGTTTTTTCTAAGGCATGTCCCAAGCTTGTGCCCTTGATTGAGCATGAGCAGCTTGCAGGGACGGAAGTGGAATTGGCACTTTCTGAATATTTATTACCGATGAAAAAGCAGGGCGTGGATGTTATAATTTTAGGCTGCACTCATTATCCCTTTGTGAATGAAGTAATTGAAAAAATTATCGGTACTGATGTTGCTGTCATTGATCCTGCTAGAGCGACTGCGTTGGAAGCACAGCAGATACTACGGCAGCAGGACCGATTATCTACAATGAGTCAGGGTAAAGTTCGACTGTGCTTTTCGGCAGATGTGGAACGGGCAAAAAGAATGGCAGGTTTCATGTTTGTGGCAGAGAACGTGGAATTTGAACTGGTAAATTTAGAACAATTTGCATCAGTGAAGCAGATTATATAAAGACGTTGGAGGAAGTTCTATAGCTCTATGGGGTAAAATTTGGTATACTGATAAAGAAAAAAATCTTCTTGAGATGGGGGCCTCGGTGTGGAATTATTGGTAGCGATAGTGTTGTTAGCTGTAATAGTAACAGTAGCTGTGTGGCTATTTATTGCCAAGCAGGGTGATGCTGAATTTGAATTTTTAGTGGGGCAGCGGACAGAGTTTCGATTAGTTGAGAAAACAGAGAAAACGGCTACTTTTTCTTGTAAAGTGCCATTTATTAATAAAGGTTCACAGGACGGTACTATTATGGATGCCTATCCTCGTCATCTGTTGCCTTATGAACAATTTGATGGTGTAGAAGTAAATTCCAGAATGGAGCTTGCAACGGCACTTAGAACAGACAACTATTTTGAAGCCGTAATCATTCCTAAGGGAACAGGGGGAACGGTTATTGTCACGATTACCTTTACAGCTAAAGAAGGTACTATTAAAGATGCTCTGCAAAAATTATACGAACTGTCTGTAGACATGCCGATTGACATCGTATATCAGATTGTAGCGCGTACTCCTTGGTATATCCATAAGGCGCGGATGATTATGACCTGTGCTGAAATTATGACGGCTATGCAGGCACAGGATGCTGCAGAAAGGGAGGACTAGCAATGGCAGAACTTGAACTCAAACCAGTACCTACACGTATCCTGACAGATAAAGACAACATTGTAGATATGATCGAAAAGTATACAAAAGAGGACATTGGGCCGGATGATGTGGTGTCAGTGGCTGAGAGTGTCGTTGCGATTACGCAGGGACGTGTGGCAAGACCAGAAGATTTTAAAGTCTGTTTTTTAGCAAAAATTTTGTGCCGCTTTGTACCGCAAAAAGGTAGCTTATCCAGTGTATATGGAATGCAGTCGTTAATGGATGCAGAAGGTAAATGGCGGGTTTTATTTGCCATGATCATTGGAATGCTTGCCAAAATTGTTGGGAAAAATGGTGTGTTTTATGAATTGGCAGGCTCGCATGCGGCCTTAGTTGATGATGTAACAGGCACTATGCCGCCGTTTGATAAATGTTTGGTCTATGGACCTCATGATGCAAATGGTGTAGCAGAGGATATTAAACGTCGGCTGGGCTGCTATGGTGCTGCTGTAGCCGATGTGAATGATTTGAAACGGGCATTAGTAGTCGGCGCTTCAGCAGGTCTTGACCCTAAGAAATTAGCACACATTTTAATTGATAATCCTTTTGGCAACGCTTCACAGCGGACACCTATTGTTATTATTAAAAACTATGCAGCAGTAGAAAGACAGTCTAAAAATATTCTGGCTGCTGAGTAACAGAATAACAAAGAGGATAGAATAAAACTATCCTCTTTGTTATTTTCATTGTAAAATGAATCAACACTCTTTTCATATTTTGATAAATTAGAATGATGTTTGTGTGGGGGGGCAGTTATGGCTACTATTGGAATCACGACCACTGTACCAGTAGAAATAATTTTGGCAGCCGGATATACACCAGTAGATTTAAATAATATCTTTATTACAGATAAAGAAGCCAATCGATTGGTGGAAGTGGCTGAGGATGCTGGTTATCCCCGCAATATTTGTGGCTGGATTAAAGGCTTGTATTCGGTGGTGGTAGAACGGGGCAATATTGATAAAGTACTTGCTGTTACCCAAGGAGACTGCAGTAATACCCATGCTTTGATGGAAACTTTGGAATTGGTAGGCGTAGAAACAATTCCATTTGCTTATCCTTTTGATCGGGATTATGATCTTTTAAAATTACAAATGGATAAATTAATTGCGGCCTTAGGAACAAATTGGCAGCAGGTTATGGCTATAAAGAAGAGATTAGATCAAGTGAGAAGTAAAATTGCTGAGATGGATCGATTGACTTGGCAGGAAAATACAGTAGGTGGCTGGGATAATCATTTATTACAAGTCTGCTGTAGTGATTTTAATGGCAATGTAGATCAATTTGAGCAGGATATTGATCAATTTTTAATAAAGGCTAAATCTGCTAATGAATATACAGAAGAAATTCGTTTAGGATATATTGGTGTTCCACCTATTTTTAATGATTTGTATGATCATTTTGAAGAAATGGGGGCACGGGTTGTCTTTAATGAAGTACAGCGGCAGTTTGCCATGCCTTTTCAGGTAGAGGATTTAGTGGAACAGTATAGGTTGTACACCTATCCTTATGGGGTTTTTCAGAGGATTGAAGATATTAAGCGGGAAGTTGAAAGACGTAATTTAGATGGCATTGTTCATTATGTACAGAGTTTTTGTTTTCGTCAAATTGAAGATATGATTTTCCGGGAAAAGTTAGATATCCCCATATTGACCATTGAAGGAGACAAACCAGGTAAATTGGATGCCCGGACTAAGCTGCGGATGGATAGTTTCTTAGAAATGCTGCGATGAGGTGAAATATGTTTTGTGGTATTGATTTAGGGAGCCGTAGTGTAAAATTAGTTGTAATGGATCAGAAGGGCCTTAAACATTCGGAGATCTTCGAAACAGTACAGTTTTATCGCACGTATGGTAAAACTACAGCAAATGGTCTAATCGTTGATTTTGCGGCTGTAGGGGTTGGAGAGATTAATGATGTAGTTGCCACTGGCTATGGGCGTAATACTATTAATATAGTTGGTGCTACGGTCATAGCGGAACTTAAAGCGCATGCAGTAGGTGCGATGTGGCAGACTGGACTTAAGGACTTTACTTTATTGGATTTGGGCGGTCAGGATAGTAAGGTTATTAAAGTCCGCAAGGGCAGGATGGTAGATTTTGCGACAAATGATAAATGTGCTGCTAGTACAGGGCGTTATTTAGAAAATATGGCAGCGGTTCTCGGGATTAGTTTAGAAGAATTAAGCAGTTATCAGGAAAATCCAGTAGAGCTATCAGCTACTTGTGCTATTTTCGGCGAATCGGAGCTGATTGGACGAATTGTAGAGGGATATAGTGTTCCTGAACTGGCGGCTGGTGTGAATTATACAATTTTTAAGAGAATCAAACCGATGCTTCATTCTCTAGCTAGTGATGTTATTGTTTTTACAGGAGGAGTAGCCTTGGGCAAAGGGATTGCCCAAATCATTACTTCTGAGCTTGGTGTTGAAGTTGTTGTACCACAGTATCCTCAACTAAATGGTGCCATTGGTTGTGGGGTGTACGCCTGGGAAAAGAGGGGATAATATGTTCTTAGGACTTGATGTAGGCGGAACGTTTACTGACGGCGTAGTAATTAAAGCTGGAAAAATAATCAGTATTGTGAAGGTCCCGACTACTCATGAGAATTTGCTGTCATGTATCTTATCAGTAGTTGATAAAGTGATAGCAGAAGTTGGCAGTAAGACGTTTGAACGAATTGCATTATCTACAACAATTGTTACCAATGCTTTAATTGAAGGTAATATTGATCAAGTTGGCTTATGCATTATGCCAGGTCCTGGAATGAATCTTGAAGATGCTCTGCCGGTAGAGCCGTATAGTTTATCCAGTTATATTGATCATCGTGGCCGTGAAGTAGCTGAGCCAAAAAAAGAGGAAGTGATGGCAGCTTGTCGTCATTTTTCAGAATGTGATGTATTTGCGGTTTCTGGAAAATTTGCTGTACGTAATCCAAGTCATGAATTAGCAGTGGCTGAATTGTTAAAGAAAAAGGCCAGTCCAGTTCATATTAGTGCAGGGGCCCAAGTATCTGGTTCCCTTAATTTTCTAAGGCGTACCAATTCAGCTTACTATAATGGAGCAGTATGGCGGAAATTTAATGATTTTGCAACAGCAATAGAAAAAGCATTAATAGAACGAGGCATTCATGGACCGGTATATGTGCTGAAAGCGGATGGGGGAACATTGCCTCTGGCAGTAGCCAGAAAATATCCTGTAGAGGCTATTTTTACGGGGCCAGCTGCCAGCGCTCTGGGAATTATGGCCATGAAACCTACAATGGTTCCGGGTATTTCGTTGGATATCGGCGGTACTACTACCGATATTGCCTTATGGCAGCAAGGAGTTCCTTTATTTGCTCAGCACGGAGCCAGGGTTGCCGGTTATGTTACTGCTGTTCGCAGTTTTCGACTTACATCTGTAGGAATTGGCGGCGACAGTTTTGTTCGCTTGGAGAATAACATGATAAAAGTGGGACCCATGCGTTTGGGGGCTGCCATGTGTGTTGGAGGATCTAAGCCTACACTGACAGATGCGATGGTAGCATTAGGGCTGATTGAATATGGCAGTCGAAAATTAGCGGCAGAAGCCATGAAGCAGCTTGCTTTGGCAGAGCAGCCACCTGAAGTAGTGGCGAGTCTAGTGTTGGATGAGGCTGTTACCGGTATTTGTCAGTCTATCGCTGGCATGCTGAAAGAGCAGGCAGCTGAGCCTGTATATCGTGTGGAAGATATTGTTCATGGAGCAGGATTCGCAGTAGAACAAATTATTGGTGTGGGTGGAGCGGCAGCAGGGCTTGTTCCTTTGGTTGCTAAAAAGCTGGGTGTTATTTATGAACTGCCCCATGAGGGCATGGTAGCCAATGCTGTGGGTGCAGCGGTGGCTAGACCAACATTGGATATTACTCTTCGGGTTGATACTGCAGAGGGATATTATACAGTTGCAGAATTAGGAATAAAAAATAGGCTGCCAAGCAGGCGATTTTCCTTGCATGATGCTTATCAATTAGCCGAGGAACATTTGGCCCAACTGGCTAAGGATAGCGGTATTCTTCTTGGGGAAACAGAGATGATACAATCCGAAGAGTTTAACATGATACGCGGTTTTAGTACAGTAGGGAAAATTATGACCTGTCGTTTTCAAATTAAGCCTGGTGTGTTATGGCAGAGTGAGGAGCAGTTACGATGAAGACTCAAAATTTGGGATTAGTCTTTTTTCCAGCTTTTGATTGGTCGATTAGCCCGACTCATCCTGAACGCGAGGAACGGTTATTATATACCCGTGATCAGATTGTGGAAGAAGGCTTGCTGGATATGCCTAACATACGCGAATATAAGCCGGGCATAGCCACATATAAGGATATTGGACGAGTACATATTGGTGTGCCTGATATTGCTTCTCTGATTACCAATGCTCATTTAGTATCTGCAGGTGGAGCTATTGCTGCTGCTGATGCGGTAATGAAGCGGGAAGTACAGCGAGCATTTGCTTTGGTACGCCCTCCAGGGCATCACGCTATGCGTGTGATACATGGCACGCGGGGATTTTGTACCATTAATATTGAGGCTATTATGGTTGAGTATTTGCGCAAAGTGTATGGTATTGGGAAAGTTGCTATTATTGATACAGATGTACATCATGGTGATGGCACTCAGGATGTGTTTTATCATGACCCGGATACTTTATTTATATCTTTTCATCAAGATGGACGTACTCTATATCCAGGTACAGGATTCATCAATGAAATGGGGAGTCCAAATGCTCTTGGTACTACGCTAAACATACCTCTGCCACCTGGTACGACAGATGATGGTCTTCATGAAGTGTTCGATCATTTAATAATGCCTATTATAGCTGACTTTAAACCAGATATTATTATTAACTCAGCTGGCCAGGATAATCATTATAGTGACCCTCTAGCAAACATGGCAATTACGGCACAAGGTTATGCCAGATTAGCGGATAAATTAAAGGCTGATATTGCTGTATTGGAAGGTGGGTATTCCATTGAGAAAGCCTTGCCTTATGTCAATGTAGGCATTATCTTGGCGATGGCCGGAATGGATTTTAGCAAAGTGATTGAACCTGATATTGCAAATTGCCCTTCGCAGTCTTCTGCTGTCACTCACTATATAAAAGAAAGCATTGAGGAACGGCAGCGTATGTGGGCAAAGAAAGAAAAGCTGCGACAGGAAGCTATCGCTAAATCCGGTGATTTCTGGCAACAAGTGCGCAGTATATATTATGATGATGACGGTATTCATGAACAGCAAAAGGAAACTGTACGCTTATGTTCTCAGTGTCCAGGGTATGTTATGATTGGAACAGAGGCTCATGGCGGTTTTGGTTACAAAACAGCTTATGTCGGTATCATTCCATCCAAGGCTTGCCCGGCCTGCCGCAGGGCTGCCTATGAGGCAGTACACAAGGAGAAGCAGCAAGGTAAGTATCAGCATTATATTGTGCAAAATAAATATGAAGATAGGTTAGAAACTCTATAAGAGTTAAAATTTGAGGAGGAACCCAAACAGATGATTCGATTAGATGGCCGACAGGCTGATAAAATGCGTCCCGTAAAAATTACCCGCAATTATTTAAAATATCCTGAAGGCTCCGTGTTAATAGAAGTTGGTAATACAAAGGTCATATGTGCTGCTACGATTGAAGATAAAGTCCCTCATTTTATGAAAGGATCAGGAGAAGGCTGGATTACCGCAGAATATTCCTTGTTGCCGCGCTCAACGCAAGTACGAAATATTCGGGAGTCGGCGCGAGGGAAGATAACAGGACGGACTCACGAGATTCAACGGCTGATTGGCAGGGCTTTACGCAGTGTTGTTGATTTAAGGGCGTTAGGTGAAAAAACGATATGGATTGACTGTGATGTGATACAAGCTGACGGGGGGACACGGACAGCTGCTATAACAGGTTCTTTTGTCGCTCTGGTGGATGCTGTTAACAGTGTTTATACAAATAATGAAAAACCTTTTCCAGTGAAAGAATTTTTGGCAGCGGTTAGTATTGGTGTTGTAAAAGATACGGTGATTGCAGATTTATGCTACGAAGAAGATTCTGCCGCCATTGTCGATATGAATGTAGTAATGACTGGGAGCGGTCAATTTGTAGAAGTACAGGGAACTGGAGAAAAGCGTCCTTTTAGCCGTGAAGAGTTCCATGACATGCTGGCAGTCGCTGAGCAGGCAGTGGAGAATTTGATTAACTATCAAAAGGATGTTTTGGGACCATTATCATGGAAAGTAGGGCGTGAGCCATGAAAGAAATAGTGGTGGCGACGAGTAATAAGGGGAAGGTAGCTGAAATTGCATTAGCATTAGCCAATTTACCTGTCACAGTGTTAGATTTAAGTAATTTTTTTAATATTCCTGAAGCTGTGGAAAATGGTGATAGTTTTGCTGCGAATGCTCGCATAAAAGCGGAACATTATGTTAAATATACCGGGAAGGCTTGTCTCGCTGATGATTCTGGATTGGAGGTAGATGTTCTAGAGGGGGCGCCAGGGATTTATTCTGCGCGTTTTGCTGGAGAAAATGCCGATGATGATGCTAATAATCAGAAACTTATTATGGAGCTAACTGGCGTTGCACCTGAAAGACGCACTGCCAGATTTCGCTGTGTTCTGGCTTTTGTCGATCTTGATGGTGGTACGATAATCACTGAAGGCGTAAAAGAAGGTATTATCGGACAAGAGAAGCGAGGCTTAGGAGGTTTTGGCTATGATTCCTTATTTTATCTGCCGGAAATGGGCAAAACTATGGCTGAATGTTCAAAAGCAGAGAAAAATGAAATTAGTCATCGAGGACAGGCTCTAAAAATCATGACCAGTAGATTAGAGGAGTATTTAAGATGAGAATAGGGGTCATTAGTGACACCCATGGCGATCAATATGCGGTCAGGCAGGCGGTAAAAACAGTTCCTGATGCTGATATGTGGCTCCATGCTGGTGATTATAGTCAAGATGCGGCCTATTTGTCTGAGCTGGTAGCTGTTCCTGTCCATGCTGCCAAAGGAAATTGTGATGGGCAGACAGTCGCCAAAATTGATGAATTCATAGAGGCTGCTGGTAAGAAAATTTGGCTGACACATGGGCACCGTTATAATGTAAAGCACGGTGCTGCTGAGTTAATACAATGGGGCAGACATTATGGGATGGATATTGTAATTTATGGTCATACGCATATACCTGATAATAATCAATATAAAGATCTACTGGTTTTTAATCCAGGCAGTGCGGCAGAACCACGATCAGGTTATGGTACTTGCGGAATTTTAACTATTGATAATGACGGCAGGATAATTGGGCACATTGTTGAAATTGTAAGATAAAGTATAAATGCAGCTAAAAAAGGCTAAGATTCGGTTGGAGTTTTGCCCCAGCTGAATCTTAGCCTTACTATCCTTACTACCTAAGCGTTCTTAACTTTGTATAGGTAAGTTCTGGAATGGTTGAGTCATCGGATCAGAGTTAAGTATAAGCATTAAGGGGTCTGGTCTACACAACGCATAGACCAGACCCCCATAGTTTCTTAACTGATACCTTTAAATAAATATTATTTAGTCATCATAATTTTTAGCGTAGGCTGCTTGCAGAACTTCATTAGGTAATTCATTTTCCCATCGGGCTACAACAACAGCTGCTACGCAGTTGCCAATCAGGTTACAAGCAGTACGTGCCATGTCCAAAATACGGTCAACACCCAATATAATGCCAATGCCTTCTACTGGCAGGCCAAAGGCTGCAGCTGTGCCGGCAATAACGATCAGGGATGCACCAGGTACGGCTGCAATACCCTTCGTCGACATCATCAATGTGACTAACATGATTAATTGAGTTTCAAGAGGAAAGGGAATGCCGTAAACTTGAGCAATAAAAATAACTGCCAATGCACTATATAATGTGGAACCATCTAAGTTAAAGGTATAACCCGTCGGTAATACGAAAGTAACGATGTGCTTAGGAACACCAAATTTTTCTAACTTCTCCATTGCAATCGGCAAGGCTGCTTCGCTGGATGCTGTTGAGAATGCAATAAGAATTGGTTCCTTAATCGCTCTTAGTAGTTGGAAGAAATTCATACGAATAATGACGGAAGCACAAGCTAACAGTAAAATAATGAACAATATTAAAGCAAAGTATAAAGAACCTATGAGTTTTGCTAAAGGAATTAACATACCTAAACCAAACTTGCCTACAGTAAATGAAATCAGAGCAAATACGCCAAGGGGGGCTAATTTCATGACATACCAAGTGAATTTGAACATAATTTCAGCAACGCTGATCGCAAGATTAACTACTGGCTTGCCTTTTTCGCCCATATGAGCTGCTGCTACTCCAAAGAAAGTGGAGAATAAAATAATTTGCAGCATATCACCGCGGCCCATTGCATCAACAATATTGGTAGGTACAATATTGACCAGCATATCTACCATGTTAATTGTTTTCTTTGCAGCTGCAGCAGCAGAGCTAACATCAGTACCTGTTGCCAGGGCTACACCTACACCAGGTTGGAATGTATTGGCAACTAATAAACCAACAAACAATGCCAATGTGGTTGCAACTTCAAACCAAAGAATTGCTTTGGCACCCAGCCGTCCTAATTTTTTAAAGTCACCAGTACCTGCAATCCCCATAATTAATGAACTGAAGATCAAGGGAACGACAATCATCTTAATCATACGAATAAATGCGTCGCCAACTGGTTTTAAGGCTTGGCCATAGGTAGGAAAAATATAACCGAAAACAACACCTAAAATGAGAGCAATGAAAATTTGAGTAGTGAGACCAATCCCCTTTTTACCTTTTTCCATAAATAATCCTCCTATAAATTTATTACTAGATATTATAAAGAAGACTTGTTCAGATAGAGCCATAGCTCAAGCTGCGATTTAGTCATCCTTATCCGCCGGACTTGGTCATTGGATAATCAGTTATCTTGACCTTGCCACTAGTATAATTTGCAACCTTCTGTTAAACTACAGAAAACAACTAAAATTTATTGTGCAATTCAGAATTATATAAGAATAATGTTCAAGATAGTAGGTATTATCTTGTTATCTGTCGAATCTGAATAACAATATTGCATGAAAGGGGGGATTACCATTGTGGTTGCTTTTCCCTAAAAATATACATGGTATATCGGAAACTATGCAGAACTTGTTCGACAAAAAGAAGACGCTCATTAATACCATATTGCTTGTTGCACTAACTAGTATCGTATACGTTTATCCTTTTGGCAGTTACTTCCGCTTTACAGTGGCTATTGTTTTGCTAATCGTCCTTTTGTTATATTTTGAACAGTTCCCAATCCTTTTTGGTACAATAATAACAGGAATCGTCATTGTAGCATTTCGAACTACAACGGATTTGATTATTAGCGGGCATGACGTTGTGGCTGCATTGCGTTATAACTTGCCTGCATTAGCATATTATATATCGTTTGCTATTTTATTTAATTTTTTATCAATACGCCAATATACGGATAATGTATTGACTCTCATCTTTTTATTAAGCATAACTGACATTATAAGTAATTGCATTGAACTTCTGGTTCGTTCTGAATTATTGATCAGCAAAATGGAGCTGATCTTTCCCAGTATTGTAGTGGTCGCCATTATCCGTGCTATTCTAGCAGTGATCGGTTATTACGCTTTGAAACAGTATCAAGTATTCATTTTATCGAATGACCAAGCTAAACGATACATTGAGCAGACAGTAATGGTTGCTAAATTAAGGAGCGAACTATTTTATCTTAAAAAATCATCTCAAGACATTGAGAGTGTCATGGAAAAGGCTTATTTTCTCTATAAACAGCTCAATTCTCAGGAACAAAGGCCGAATATCCAGAAGTTAGAATATTCCCCTGATGAGGAAGCTCTTGCCATTGCAAGAGAAATTCATGAAGTAAAGAAGGATTATTACCGTGTGATCACTGGAATTGAAAATATACTCAGGCCATCAAGCAGAGCGCAAGAGATAAAATTATCTGAAATCCTGTTTATTATTGAAGAAAATACCATACGCTATCTCAATGTTCTAGACAGAAAGATTCGTATTACGTATGAGCAGGCAGAAGATTTTGTTACAGACAAACATTATACGTTGGTATCTATATTGGATAATTTAATTATGAACGCGATTGAAGCCTGTAATGATGAGGGAAGCATCAGAGTGATTCAAACCAGTTCAGATGAAGACATCTACTTCTGTGTGGAAGATAATGGGGTTGGAATTGACAGGGAAGAATTTGAGCTAATTTTTAATCCCGGTTATTCCACCAAGTTTTCGCCTCGAACTGGCAAGATCTCAACAGGACTAGGACTGGCACATGTAAAAAATTATATTGAATTATTAGGGGGGAATATCAGGGTTGAATCCCAGCCTGACGTATGTACCAGATTTATTATTACCTTACCGCGTTTGGAGGTGCAGGTTGCTGCAAGGGAACAAATAATAGTAAGTGATCAGTAAATGGATGTTTCGAGATTGCGTAATTTTTTGTAACATGCTTTGATGCGATAGCATGCAGTAGTGTATTTTATAGAAGAAAGCGGTGCTAACATGTCTTTACGTTTTGTGATTGTGGATGATGATGTTGTTATTTGTCGAATTTTAAGAAAGATTATTGAACAAAATCAATTGGGAATTATTATTGATGAATGTAATGACGGACTGAAAGGAGAAAAAGTCATTCGTGAATTTCAGCCAGACATTGCATTGGTTGATCTATTATTACCTGGACAAGATGGTGTACAATTGATTGAAAGGGTTTCTGCATCAACGGCAAATACCTCTTTTATCATGGTTTCAGAAGCTACCAGTGAACAGTTAATTACGAAAGCCTACGAGGCTGGTATAGAATTTTTTATTCATAAACCAATCAATGTTTTGGAAACTGTCTCCGTGATTAATAAGGTACAAGAACATCGCAAACTGAAGCAGATTATGTCCTTGATGCATCAAACCATTTCACAATATCCTCATGTACGTCCAGCGATAGAAGAAGGTTCAAAAAACATACAAAAGACACGCATTTACAAAGTGTTTTCTGATCTTGGCATTATTGGTGAAGCTGGAGTAAAGGACATATATCGAATGGTGCAGTTAATTTTAAAACAAGGTACAGAAATTAAATCTTATCAGTTATGTGATATTTATCAGCAAATGTCAGAAGGAATGGAGCAGGATGCAAAGGCCATTGAACAGCGGGTGCGTCGTGCTACCACTAAAAGTTTGCATAATCTTGCTAATTTAGGAATTGATGATTATTACAATGAAATCTTTCAGTCTCACAGCTCATCTTTATTTGATTTTAAAGAAGTACGCCAGGAAATGAACTTTATTCAAGGCAAAAGTCAATATCGGGGAAAGATCAATGTGAAGAAATTTATTGAAGGATTATTGTTTATTGCTGAAGTTTAACATATAGCATAGAAAAAAGGACTACAACTATGAGAGCTGTAGTCTTTTTTTCTATGCTTAGTAGTTTTCTGAATGTTTCTAATCCTTTTCGTATGATGGGTAGAAACCGTTGCATTTTTGCGAGAAATATGACATAATTAATCATGGTTAATAAATTGGATCAATGGATTAATCCAATTCTGAGGTGCAATCATGATTTTACAACGAGTGGGTATTCCGATCTATTTACAAATTAAAAGTTACATTTTGGACAAAATAAAGTCTGGAGAGTATCTGGCTGGTGCAAAAATTCCCACTGAACGAGAATTGTCTGTTGAATTGGGGGTTAGTCGTAATACTGTCAGTGCTGCTTATAAGGAATTGCTTCTGGAAGGTGTATTGGAAGCGCAGCAGGGGCGGGGCACTTTTGTAAAAACCGCTGCTGATGTAGACGTGGAGGCTCTTGGTGGCAGACGAGATAGGCTGGTTAAGATTATTGATGATGCGATGACTAAGGTAGTAGAACTTGGTTTTACCGTAGATCAGTTCGCTGCCATTGCTAGTATTCGTGCCATTGAGAAGAATCAGGCAGTTAAAGAACTGCGAGTAGCGATAGTAGATTGTGCTTCTGAATACATCCAGCATTTTATTAACCAAATTGGTCAGATTGCTAATGTGCGTTTTGAAACCGTAATATTATCTGAACTGATTGCAGGGGAAACTCCTATTGAGTTATTGCAGGCTTGTGATTTGGTTGTGACGACTCTGGGACATCAAGCCGCAGTCGTTAGTTTACTGGGAAATGCCAGCAAAGTAATTGGGGTAGCTACCGTGCCTAATCTGGAGGCTGTTATTAAATTGGCTCGTTTGCCGGCTAATACTCCTGTGGCTATTGTAGCAAAATCCAATGAATTTGTTGAAAATCTCAAAAAGTTATTGGAAAAAACATCAATTAATCATCTCGATTTTCAAGTCGTGCAATCTGGTGATTACACAGAAGTTAACAACTTTATTGCTAATTATAAGGTAGTGATTGTCAGCGAAGAACGAGAAATGCTGGTGCGTCAAATGATGATGGAAAGCCAGGAAGTTATCACTTTTTATTATGAAATTGATCGCGGTTCGTTGAATCAGGTTATGATGAAGTTAGTTAGTCAGGCATCCTGAATGGTGAAAGAAATTACTAAATATAGATTTTGATTGCAAAGGAGTAGTTAGGATGGAAAACAATAAAGTAAAAGTGGTTTTGGGGGTTATTGGCGCTGACTGTCATGCAGTAGGTAACAAAATTTTAAATTATGCCTTTACTTCCGCGGGGTTCGAGGTGGTTAATCTGGGGGTATTAGTTCCACAAGAAGAATTTGTTAATGCAGCTATTGAGACGGATGCTAAAGCTATTCTGGTTGCTTCCCTGTACGGTCATGGAGAAATTGATTGCCGGGGCTTGAGGGAACGTTGCCGTGAAGCGGGTCTAGGTGATATTCTATTATATGTTGGTGGTAATTTGGTAGTTGGTAAAACAGACTTTACAGAAGTGCATAATAAATTTATTGAAATGGGTTATGACAGAGTTTACGAACCAGGCATACTTCCGGATCAAGTGGTCATTGATTTACAGAATGATTTAGGTTTATAAGGGAGTCTTTAGGATGAATAATATTTTACTGATTGATTTTGGGAGCACTTATACCAAAATTACTGCAGTGGATATTGAAAAGGAAGTAGTGCTAGGCACTGCTCGCGGCATAACTACTGTAGAAACTGATATCATGGATGGATTAAATCAGGCTATGGACATGTTATTTCTTAAAACTGGCAAACTGGAATTTGCAAAAGTATTAGGATGCTCTAGTGCGGCTGGTGGATTAAAAATGGTAGCTGTCGGACTTGTTCCTGAACTTACAGCAGAAGCTGCTAAACGAGCAGCCTTAGGGGCTGGTGCGAAAATTATGGGTGTCTATGGCAATGAGTTAAATGAATATGAGATACAGGAAATAGCCCAGTTACAGCCTGAGATTATTTTGTTAGCAGGCGGAACAGATGGTGGTAATAAAGACGTTATTCTTCACAATGCTAGAATGCTTACAACTCTTGACAGAGATATTCCTATTGTGGTTGCAGGTAATAAGTCAGTAACTCCTCAAGTGGTAAAGATATTGTTAGAGTCTATGACAGAGGTAGTGCATACCGAAAATGTAATGCCAAGACTAAATGAATTAAATATTGAACCTGCTCGTGAGACGATTCGTGGCGTTTTTTTAAAGCGGATTGTGGAAGCAAAAGGTCTCAACAAGGCAAATCAATTTGTTGATGAGGTAGTTATGCCTACGCCTGCAGCGGTCTTAAAGGCTGCTGAGCTTTTGGGTAAGGGGACTGACTATGAGGCCGGTTTAGGTGACTTGATGGTAGTGGATATTGGTGGTGCAACTACTGATGTATATTCCATAGCTAAAGGTGATCCCACTAAAAGTAATGTAGCGTTAAGAGGCCTCCCTGAACCTTTTGCCAAACGTACAGTAGAAGGTGATTTAGGCATGCGTTATAGTGCAACGGCTCTATTTAAAGCAGCCGGGGCCAAAAGAATTGCAGATTATGCTGACGTTTCTGAAAAAGATGTAGAGGCATATGTAGAAAGAGTAGAGGCTGACATTGAATATCTGCCGCAAAATGATCTGGAACGAAAAGTGGAGATTGCCATGGGGCGGGCTTGTGCTTCTTTAGCGGTGGAACGTCATGTAGGGCAGCTTGAAACGATTTTTACATGTTATGGTTCTTCTTTTGTGCAAAAGGGGAAGGATCTGAGTGATGTTAAAACAGTCGTGGGTACAGGCGGCGTTATTATTCATCATGAACAGCCAAAGGAAATTTTAAAAGGGGCAGCATTTAGTGAGAGTACGCCTGATTTATTAAAGCCTGAGTGTCCCGATTATCTAATCGATGAGGATTACATTATGGCATCTATGGGGTTGTTGGGTGAAGTTTATCCAGATATAGCGATAAGAATGATGAAAAAATATATTGTACGGAGGTAGCAGTTATGGAACTGAAAAATAAAAAATGGTCGCATGATGAATTTTATGGTGTGCGCCAAGAGATTTTAAAACATTGGCCAACAGGTGCTGATGTAAATTTTGAGGAAGCTGTTAAATATCATGAAACCATTCCTGCTAAAAAACATTTTGCTAAACGTTTGGTAAAGGCTAAGAAAAACGGTGAAACGCTGACTCAGCCTAGAGCTGGGGTTGCTCTCTTAGATGAACATATTAATCTCTTAAATTATTTGCGTAAAGAAGGAGAAGCAGATCTTCTGCCAACTACGATTGATAGTTATACACGTCAAAACCAATACGAGAATTGCGCAAATGCAATTGAAGAAAGCATGAAGGCAGGCCGTTCTCTGTTAAATGGCTTCCCGGCAGTGAACCATGGGGTTCATGGCGTACGCAAGCTGGTGGAAAGTGTTGATGGTCCCCTGCAAGTACGTCACGGCACTCCAGATGCTCGTTTATTAACTGAAATTACTTTAGCTGGTGGGTTTACATCTTATGAGGGTGGTGGTATATCCTATAACATTCCTTATGCAAAAAGTGTTTCTTTAGAAAAAACGATTTTGGATTGGCAGTATAATGACCGTTTAGTGGGTATTTATGCTGAACATGGCATAGAAATTAATCGTGAACCCTTTGGGCCGTTGACTGGTACTTTGGTACCGCCTTGCATTTCTCATGCAGTAGCTATTATTGAAGGCATTTTAGCAGCAGAGCAAGGCGTTAAAAATATTACATTAGGTTATGGACAATGTGGTAACTTATTCCAAGACGTTGCAGCGATTAAAGCTTTGGAACAATTAGCAGAAGAATATTTGGTGAAACACGGTTATGGAGATTGCGTATTAACTACCGTATTCCATCAATGGATGGGTGGCTTCCCGCAAGATGAAGCGAAGGCATTTGCTGTAATTTCCTGGGGTGCTGCTGCAGCAGCTTTGGCAAAAGCAACTAAAGTTATTGTTAAGACTCCTCATGAAGCATTGGGTATCCCAACCAAAGAAGCCAATGCAATGGGGCTGCGGGCTACCAAGCAATTAATTAACATGTTAGCAGACCAGCCATTCCCTATGACAGCAGAAGTCGAAGTGGAAGTAGCGATGATTAAAGCGGAAACCCGTTGTATTTTGGATAAAGTATTTGAACTTGGCAATGGTGATTTTGCTTCTGGTAGTGTGCGTGCCTTTGAAGCTGGCGTTCTTGATGTACCCTTTGCTCCTAGTCAATATTCCTTAAATAAAATCTTGCCAGCTCGTGATAATAATGGTGCAGTTCGCTTATTTGATGTAGGGAATCTTCCTTTCAGCCAGGATATTATTGATTTTCATAAAGATAAAATTGATGCTCGTGCGAAAGCGGAAGGCCGTAAAGCCAGTTTCCAAATGGTTATTGATGATATTTATGCGATTTCCAAAGGCCGCTTAGTGGGTAGACCTAGTAGATAAATGAATAATCATGTATGACAGGAAAAGGCAGCAGCTTTTTTCCTGTCATACATAAAATAAGAGAATGAGGAGTGTAACTATGAAAATTGTAAATGTTGTATGTTCAAAAGGTCGTACAGGTTTTTATTTTGATGATCAACGGGCCATTAAAGCAGGAGCTCAGCATGATGGCTTTACTTATATCGGAGAGACAGTTACTCCGGGATTCCATTCCATTCGTCAATCTGGTGAAGCGGTATCTGTTATGATTTTATTAGAAGATGGACAAGTGGCTTATGGTGATTGCGCTGCGGTACAATATAGCGGTGCAGGCGGACGTGATCCTTTATTTTTAGCAGAAGATTTTATTCCGGTAATTGAACAAGAAATTAAACCTCGTTTAGTAGGTCGTGAATTAAATTCATTTAAGCAACTGGCGGAAGAAATTGATAGTCTGGTGGATGCAAAAACAGGTAAATTAATTCACACTGCTTTGCGCTATGGTGTAACTCAGGCTATTTTAGATGCTGTATCCAAAGCAAAACATAAACTTATGTGTGAAGTCGTTGCTGAAGAATATAATACGACTGTTAGTGAAGCTGCTATTGATATTTTTACGCAATCTGGTGACAATCGTTATGATAATGCTGATAAAATGATTATTAAGGGTGCGCAGGTATTGCCTCATGCTTTAATTAATAATGTGGAAGAAAAATTAGGTAAGAATGGCGAGCTGTTGCTGGAATATGTTAGCTGGCTCAAGAATCGTGTATTGAGTTTACGTACCAGTGATTCTTATAATCCTGTATTGCACATCGATGTTTATGGTACAATTGGTGCTGCATTCAATTTAGATACGGAAAAAATGGTTGCTTATTTTAGAGATTTGGAGAAAGCTGCTGCTCCTTTAAAACTCCGTATTGAAGGTCCAATGGATGTTGAAGATCGTGAAAAACAAATGCTGGCTTTGAAAAAGATTACAGCTCGTCTGCATGAAGAAAAAATTAATGTAGAAGTTGTTGCTGATGAATGGTGCAACACTTTAGAAGATATTAAATATTTTGCAGATAATAATGCAGGTGATATGCTGCAAATTAAAACCCCGGACTTAGGTGGTATTAATAATACCATTGAAGCTGTATTATATTGTAAGGAAAAAGGTGTAGGTGCATATCAAGGCGGTACTTGTAATGAAACGGATCGTTCTGCGCAAGTTTGCGTACATCTTGCTATGGCAACTAAACCTGTACAAATCTTAGCAAAACCGGGTATGGGCGTGGATGAAGGTATTATGATTGTCTATAATGAAATGCAGCGTATTTTAGCTATGCGCCAGGCTCGTAAGGCATAATCATGAGAATGTTAATGCATGAGCAATTAATGTATGCTAGTTATTTTGCACCCCGGGGACGCAATCGCATGTTCGTCTTAGGGCAGCAGATTAGTGAACGTTATTTGTCACCGCTTGACCGTTTAATTGGTATTGTGGGTGGACCCGGTGCCGGCAAATCTTCGCTGATTAAGGGAATGTTTCCTGGACTGGAATTAACCAATGATGATGATGGTGTGAACGTACGTCCTCTGCCACTATTAAAAAACATCGACAAGGATTTCTTCTCCAGTCATACGTATCATATTGATATTCGCTTTGAGTTGGCATTCACACAACTGCATGTGCTGGCGGAGGCAATTAAAAAGGCATTGTCTCATGATAAACGTGTTATTGTTGAACATTTTGATTTGCTGTATCCTGCCTTGGGAACAAACGCCGATGTATTACTAGGCGTAGGCGGCGAAGTAATTGTTGTTCGTCCTAATGTTTTTGGTCCTTTTCCTCAGGAAATTGTCGATGTGGTAATTAAGACCTTGAAATATCGTAAAATGGCTCATACAGCTGAAGATTTGACTGAAAGTATTTTATTAAAAGATTATGGTGCAATCTTGTCTTTTGGTCATAGAGATGTACATCATGGTTTTGTTTTGGAATACCCAGTTGAGATTGATGCTGACCTTAAGGTTGTTGAAAAGAAGGTTAAAGCTATTATTGATGAGGGTGTAAAAGTTTGTTATTCAGATGAAGGGCATATTGAAATTGGCAATGTTTCCTGGGCATGTACGGGTCCAAGAACCCATGTGCATAATACCGAGGATATTGAAGGATTTCGTTTATTACATGAATATAAATATGATCCTAAAACAAAAACCTATCTCATTATTGGTTTAGTGGGACCTTTAGAAGAAAATCTAGATGGTTTTTCCAGTATGGTCTATCATGCTTCTTTATAAAAATGTATAATTATGCTGTAAATGGGTACTGTCTTCTTGCAGAAGGCAGTACCCATAAGAGCATCAATATTCGATTGTTTTAACTTTATGGGGGTGCCGCAGGATTTTCTTGTTTGGCAGTAACTTTGGGATTTATTATTTTTCTTAGATAGCAGATAAAGGAGGTTGCATTACATGGCAAGTATTTTAAAAACAGCTCAGGCAGGAACTTTGGAATCAAGTGATATCATGATTACGGTGTCGCCTGGGGATAAAGGCAGCGGTATTGTTATTGATTTAGAAAGTATTGTGTTGGCTCAATATGGTGAAGAGATAAGAGCCATTATCAAAAATATAGCGGAAAAGCAGGAAATTACTGATATATATGTAAAGGCATTGGATCGTGGTGCTTTGGATTGTACTATTTGTGCTCGCACCTTAGCAGCTTTAAGCCGGGCTGGTGCTGTTCTAAAGGAGGAAATACTGTAATGGATTTGCGAAGAAGTATGTTGTTTATTCCAGGAAATAATCCAGGCATGCTGCAAAATGGTGGTGTATTTGGGGCTGATTCGGTTATTCTGGACTTAGAAGATGCTGTGGCGCCGATGGAAAAAGATGCAGCTCGCTTTTTAGTAGCTCATGCGCTGCGCACTGTGGATTATGGAAGCAGTGAAAAAGTAGTTCGCATTAATCCCTTAGATACTTTTGCGGTGGAGGATATTAAAGCGATTGTTCCGTGCTGCCCTGATGCAATTTTAGTGCCGAAAGTAGAAAGTGCAGGGGATATTCACCAGGTGAGTGCCATGATTGCTGCAGCAGAAAAACCAGGCCAAACTCCGGTAAAAATTATTGCATTACTTGAGACACCTTGCGGTATTGTGGAAGCATATCCTATTGCTAAGGCAGACAGCCGTGTTGTAGCTCTTGCCTTAGGTGCAGAAGACTATACTGCAGGTTTAGGTGCAATGCGTACCAAAGAAGGAACGGAAATCTTCACGGCACGTACTGTTCTTATCAATGCAGCAGCAGCTGCTGGTATTCAGTCTATTGATACTCCTTATACTGATGCAAACGATGAAGAAGGCTTATTGAATGATACACAATTGGCTAAACGGTTGGGCTTTAAGGGCAAATTATCGATTAATCCCAGACAGATTGATACAATACACAATGTGTTTAATCCTAGTCTAAGCGATATTGATTGGGCCCAGCAAATCATTCATGCCATTCGTAAGGCAGAAGCAGAAGGGTCAGGTGTGGCCTCTTTGAATGGTAAGATGGTAGATTTGCCGATTGTAAATCGTGCAGAACGCATTTTGCATTTGGCGCAATTATTAGGCTTGGTGGAGGAGGAAAAATAATGAAAAATGCTATTGGCCGTGAAATACCTGCAAAGATTTCTGGCATAGAAGATATGCAACCTTTTGCTGGTGCCTTTGCTGCTATACCGGAAATGAGGCGTCAGGCGCCCAAAATTAAAACAATAAAGCCTATGGATAGCAAATTAGTTACTAGTTTATTAGACGTATTTAAAAAAATACCTGTTACAGATGGCATGACATTGTCTTTTCATCATCACTTTCGTAATGGTGATGGTGTTGTTAATATGGTTTTGGCTACAGCTGCGCAGTTAGGACTGAAAAACTTAACCGTCGCCTTAAGTTCCGTCTTTCCTGTGCACGCACCTATTATCGAACATGTAAAGAATGGAGTGGTAACGGGGCTGGACACCAATTATATGTCTGGACCAGTAGCACAGGCTGTGTCGCGGGGGATATTTAAGAAACCAGTAGTACTCCGTACTCATGGGGGACGTGGACGTGCCATTGAATGTGGCCAACTTAAAATTGATGTAGCATTTATTGCCGCACCGGCAGCAGATGCATATGGTAACTTAAATGGTGTACAAGGCCCAGCTGCATGCGGGTCACTTGGCTATGCATTTCCTGATGCTCAATATGCAGATCATGTGGTGGCTGTTACTGATTTTCTGGAGGAATACCCTTTATCACCTGTATCGATACCGCAAACCAGGGTAGATTATGTAGTAAAAGTGGAATGTGTAGGTGACCCCAAAGGTATTGTGTCAGGAACAACTCGCATTACAAAAGATCCAGTAGGGCTTAAAATCGCAGAAACGGCGGCTAAGGTTATTCAAGCTACGGGCTTAATAAAAAATGGCTTTGCTTTTCAAACAGGAGCAGGAGGTGCTTCTTTGGCAACTGCCGCTTTTGTCCGAAAAATGATGGAAAAAGACAATATTGTCGGTAGTTTTGCCTTAGGCGGTATTACTGGATATATGGTGGATATGTTAGAAAAAGGTTTATTTAAAAAGCTAATGGATGTACAGGGATTTGATCTGGAAGCAATTCGTTCCTTGGCCAATAATCCGAATCATTTGGAAATCGGTGCAGATTATTATGCCAGTCCTTTTAATGCAGGATGTGCTGTCAATCAACTGGATGTAGTTATACTAGGTGCTACCGAAATGGATATTGATTTCAATGTAAATGTAGTTACTGGTTCTGATGGCGTGATTATGGGCGGTTCAGGCGGTCATGCTGATGCAGCAGCAGGAGCTAAAGTTACTATTATTGTCGCTAACTTGTTGCGTGGCCGTTTGCCGATTATTGTGGATAAGGTTCTGACAGCTACGACTCCAGGGGAAACTATTGATGTTCTTGTTACCGAACGAGGTGTGGCCGTAAATCCTCTAAGGCAGGATTTAAAAGAAAAATTAGTAGCAGCAGGATTGCCTGTTAAGGACATACAAGAATTAAAGCAATTAGCTGAAAAAATAGCTGGAACCCCTAAAGCGTTAAAGACTAGAGAAAATATAGTCGCGGTGGTAGAATATCGTGATGGTACAATTATTGATGTTGTACGTCAAGTGGAGGGGTAATTATGTTATGGGGCACTATCGAAGAACGGGTAATTAATCTTAATAATACAAGACAAGTTAGTGCCGTACGTGAGTTTCTTTCACGATTTTCATTAACTTTTAATGAACAAGTGGATTATACCGTTGCTTTATACAAAGAAGATCTTATAGTAGCAACGGGCTCACTTTCAGGAGAAGTATTGCGTAATATTGCAATTGATGAGTCGCTGCAAGGGGAAGGTCTGACTTCGGCAGTTGTTAGCCACTTGATGCAGGAAGCGGGACGACGAGGCATTTTTCATTATTTTATTTTTACAAAACCTGAAAAGGCCCATTTATTTAGTGCCCTGGGATTTAAAGAAGTAGGGCGGGCAGAACCTTACGCTGTATTGTTAGAAGCAGGATTGGGCTCCATTGATTCCTATTGCAGGGAGATGGCTGCTAAGGCAGCCCATTTGCCTGCAGGAAAAAGGGCTGCTTTAGTGGTAAATTGCAATCCATTTACTTTAGGACATCAAGCTGTAATCGCGAAAGCAGCTCAGGAAAATGCGGCAGTAATAGTCTTGGTGGTTAGTGAGGAGGGGTCTGTGTTTCCTTTTGATGTACGTTTTACTTTAGTAAAACAAGGGTTAGCTGGATATGATAATATAATAGTGCTGCCCGGGGGCAAATATATTGTGTCGGCTGCCACTTTTCCTGGATATTTTACGAAAGGAAATGAGACTGTAACCGCTCAGACCGAATTGGATGCCAATATCTTTGCCCAGCATATCGCACCTGCTTTGGGAATTACTTCTCGATATGTGGGAGATGAGCCTTATTGTTTAGTAACCAAAGCTTATAATCAGGCCATGCTTGCTATCTTGCCAGGGTACCATATTGATGTACTGGAGATGCCGAGAATATCGATTCATGGTACGATAGTGAGTGCTTCTAGGGTGCGAGAGCTGATTCGCCAAGATGGGTGGGAGGAAATACGCGCTTTGGTGCCTGATACTACGTATCAATATCTTCGCTCACCAGAAGCCAGCCCCATTATAAAAAAAATCAAAGGGAATATAACAAGACATTGACGAATTTGCAATCTTATTAGAATAGAATGAATATTATGGTAGATTTAAAAGAGGATCTTGTATACAAAATACAAGATCGATGTTATACTAAGGTAAAAGACTAGTGGAGGTACTGTATTGTGCGTATTGAACATGATTTTCTCGGAGAAATCCAAATACAGGATGAAGTTTATTACGGAGTGCAAACGACTAGAGCCTTAGAAAACTTTATTATTACTGGTCATACGATGAATAAGGATTTTATTGCATCCTTCGGTATTGTAAAAGCAGCAGCAGCCAGAGCTAACATGAAAACTGGCCGTATGCCAACAAAAATTGGAAATGCAATTGTGCAGGCAGCAGAAGAAATTATTGAAGGAAAATTACATGACCAGTTTGTGGTTGATTGTATTCAAGGCGGAGCCGGTACTTCAATGAATATGAATGCCAACGAAGTGATCGCTAATCGCGCACTTGAAATATTAGGGGAAAGGAAAGGCGATTATGCTCTAATTTCACCTAATAATCATGTGAATATGGCCCAATCTACCAATGATGTAATGCCAACTGCTATGCGTATATGCACGATAACAAAAGCGAAGAAACTCATTGGTGCTTTAGAGGATATGGCGGCTACTTTTACTGCTAAAGGTGATGGTTTTAGTCATATCTTGAAAATGGGACGTACCCATCTGCAAGATGCTGTACCGATTACATTGGGGCAGGAATTTTATGCATATGCTGAAGCCACAAAGCGGGCAATAAAACGGATTAAAGACAATGTTAAGAATATGCATTTTGTCAATATGGGTGCCACAGCTGTTGGTACAGGACTGAATGCCGAACCTGAATATATTACTTTTGTAATAGAAGAACTTTCTCGCCTAACAGGTGAAGAAATTCATTCTGCCGATAATCTGGTGGATGCTACTCAAAATACGGATCAGATTGCTGAAATTTCTAGCGCCTTAAAAGTTACTGCATTGGCTTTTTGTAAAATTGCCAGTGACTTAAGATTAATGGCATCAGGTCCTCGCTGCGGCTTAGGCGAACTTTCTCTGCCTGCAAGACAGCCGGGTTCATCCATTATGCCTGGCAAAGTAAATCCCGTTATTCCTGAGACGGTTAACCAAGTGGCATACCAAGTGATCGGGAATGATTTGGTTATTAGCTTAGCTGTGGAAAATGGACAATTTGAACTTAATGTTATGGAACCGGTAATGGCATATAATCTTTTTAATTCATTAACTATTTTAACGAATGTAGTAAATACGTTAAATTATAAATGTGTGCAGGGGATTGAAGCAAACGTTGAACGCTGCCGTGAAATGATTGATAAGAGTGTAGGTATTGTAACTGCACTGCTGCCTCATATCGGTTACGAACAATCCTCCATTATTGCTAAGGAGGCTTTGAAAACAGGCAGTTCTGTAAAAGAGCTAGTCATATCAAAAGGTTTACTAACAGCAGGACAGCTTGAAATAATTTTATCACCAAGTGAAATGACCCAACCTGGTATTGCCGGAAAGCAGTTTTTAAAATAGCCGAACAGTGCAATTATTATTTGTTATATTTACGGTCAAGAAGTACACTAGTGGTGTTCTTTTTGACCGTAAATACTATGTTTGCATACATATTGCCACAACAATTTAGTTAAAGAAAGACGCGCTTATTGCTATAAGAAAATTTACATAGCACAAATATTCTATAAAATTTATATTATTGTAATAGAGTGAGTGGTTTACCTGAAAAGTTTGTGATATAATACACTTGAATATTAGAATAGGAGGATGAGCATGCGTACAATTGAGGTAGAGCAAATTACTCAGGCGATAGCAAAAATGTGCATGGATGCTTGCTATTATTTGTCCGAGGACGTGTATGACGCTTTAGTGTCAGCTGGAAGAAAAGAAGAATCAGCGTTAGGCAAAGAAATTATTGGAAAATTAGTAGAAAATGCTAATATTTCCAAAAATGAGCAAAGACCTATTTGTCAAGATACTGGAATGACAGTAATATTTATGGAAGTAGGGCAAGATGTTCATTTCGTGGGTGGTAGTTTGGAAGAGGCAGTAAATGCCGGTGTTGCTAAAGGTTATACAGAAGGTTATTTGCGTAAATCCGTAGTTGCCGAGCCTTTGTTTAACCGTAAAAATACAACCAACAATACTCCAGCTATTTTACATACCAGTATCGTGCCTGGTGATAAAGTCAAAATTAAGCTAGCACCGAAAGGGTTTGGCAGTGAAAACAAGGGTGCCTTAAAAATGCTAGTACCTGCTGATGGTGTGGAAGGTTTGAAAAAAGTTGTTCTTGATACTGTAAGAACAGCCGGACCCAATGCCTGTCCTCCGATGGTCATTGGTGTGGGCGTAGGTGGTACTATGGAAAAGGCCACTATATTAGCTAAAAAAGCTCTGTTGCGCTCTGTTAACAAACGTAATGATCATCCAGAATATGCCAAATTGGAAGAAGAATTATTAGAGATGGTTAACAAAACAGGTGTGGGTCCTCAAGGTTTAGGCGGTATAACGACTGCTTTGGCTGTAAATGTTGAATATTTTGCTACCCATATCGCTGGTTTGCCAGTTGCTGTTAATATTAATTGCCATGCCACAAGGCATGCTGAAGTTGAACTATAGGAGGTGTAGAGAAAATGGCAGAAGTAAAACGTATTACCACGCCGCTAACGAAAGAAATGGCTCGCTCTTTAAAAGCTGGTGACAGTGTTTTGATTACTGGGACTATTTATAGTGCTCGTGATGCAGCTCATAAGGTTATGACAGAAGCGTTAGACCGTGGCGAGAAATTACCTGTAGATTTTACAAATCAGATTGTATATTATTTAGGGCCTACGCCAGCAAAACCAGGAGATCCTATTGGTTCAGCTGGTCCGACCACTGCTGGCCGCATGGATAAATATACACCGCAAATGATTGAGCAAGGTCTTAGTGGTATGATTGGTAAAGGATATCGTTCTCCGGAAGTCGTGGAAGCAATGAAAAAACATAGTACTGTTTTCATGGTGGCGATTGGCGGTGCAGCAGCTTTGATTGCAAAGACGATTAAGGCTTATGAAGTTTTGGCATATCCAGAACTTGGAGCAGAAGCATTAGCAAAACTGACGGTAGAAGATTTCCCTGCAATCGTAGCGATTGACTGTGATGGCAATAATTATTACGAAGAAGGTCAAAAACCTTATCGTAAGATATAGTAAATTTTTTTACAGTATATAATATATCGATCATTAGTAGGACAAGCTAAGATTGCTGAAAAGTATTTTATGGATTCACCTTTAAGGGAGTGCTTTAATAGATACCTGCAGCATGTTTAAAGCAAGGGACTATTGGAGTACTCCTGCAATATAACTGTGCTTTCAAATTAGTAGGAAAGCTTTGCGAATAACTTCACATAAATGTGAAACTGTTAAAGGAAAATACAAATCAGTGTCGAACTAGCATTATTTGTACAGTGTGTTGGTTAGTTATCCTATACCAGCTATGTAAATATTACAGGAGGTAAAAGCATGAAGAATTTTGATTTTTGGATTCGTCGTATTCATTCTCTATCCGGTGTTGTAGCATTGGGTGCATTTTTATTGGAGCATATATTTACTGTATCAACAGTAATGGGGGGGCCTGCACATTTTAATAAATCTGTAGAGGCACTTGCATCTATGCCTTTTTTGGTTCCAATTGAAATCATTGCTATCGGTTTACCCTTTGCCTTTCATGGTATATTAGGTGTGGTATATGCGTTGAAAGCGCAGAATAACCCACTTCGTTATGGGTATTGGAACAATTGGATGTTCTACTTACAACGCATTACTGCCTATATTGCTTTTGTTTTTATTATATGGCATGTATGGACTTTGCGTATTGTCGGCAAAGCAATGGGCGGTCATTTGATTGGTTATGATTTTATGCATAACGTCTTGTCAGATCCTTTGACTTTCGGACTTTATGTCATCGGTCTATTATCATCCATTTTTCATTTTACCAATGGGCTGTTTGGTTTCTCCATTACTTGGGGGATTGTAACCGGACCACGTGGACAACGTGTTGTAAGTGTAGCAACTTTGGCATTATTTGTACTCATGTCTAGTGTAGGGCTTACCGCTCTTACGCATTTTGTGAAATAATTTAAAGTAAGGAGAGAGCTTAGTGAAAAAGAAAATTATAGTTGTTGGCGGCGGTTTATCCGGCCTTATGGCAACACTTAAAATTTGTGAAGCCGGTGGAGAAGTAGAATTATTCTCATATTGCCCGGTAAAACGTTCTCATTCCCTTTGTGCGCAAGGCGGCATGAATGCTTGTATGGATACAAAAGGGGAAAATGATACTGTCCATGAACATTTTGATGATACTGTTTATGGTGGTGACTTCCTTGCCGATCAGACTGCAATAAAAGGCATGTGTGAAGCCGCTCCTAAATTAATTAAGATGTTTGATCGTATGGGAGTTACATTTACTCGTACCCCAGAAGGTTTACTTGACCTTCGTAATTTTGGCGGTCAGAAAAATAAGCGTACTTTATTTTCGGGTTCCACAACAGGTCAACAACTTCTTTATGCACTTGACGAACAAGTTCGTGCATGGGAAGTAAAAGGTACTGTTAAGAAATATGAATTCTGGGAATTCATTAAAATTATTAAAAATAAAGAAAACATTTGCCGTGGTATCGTAGCACAAGACATGAATTCTATGGAAATCAGAGCTTTCCGTGCTGATACTGTTATTCTTGCAACAGGCGGTCCTGGTATGGTATTCGGTAGATGTACTGCTTCGACAATCTGCAATGGTTCAGCGGTATCTGCTGTATATCAGCAAGGTGCTCTTATTGGTAACCCTGAATTTATTCAGATTCATCCAACAGCTATTCCTGGTTCAGATAAAAACCGCTTGATGTCTGAAGCTTGCCGTGGTGAAGGTGGACGTGTTTGGGTATATAAAGATGGAAAACCATGGTATTTCTTAGAAGAAATGTACCCTGCGTATGGTAACCTGGTACCTCGTGACGTAGCATCTCGTGCTATTTACGATGTATGCGTGAATCAAAAATTAGGCATCAATGGTGAAAATAAAGTATATCTTGATCTTTCCCATATTCCAGCAGATTATCTTGAACGTAAATTAGGCGGTATTTTGGAAATTTACACGGAATTTGTTGGTGATGACCCCCGTAAAGTTCCAATGCAGATTTATCCATCCGTTCACTATTCCATGGGCGGTATCTGGGTAGATACAAAACATAACACAAACATTCCTGGTCTTATGGCATCTGGTGAATGTGATTATCAATACCACGGTGCAAATCGCCTAGGGGCAAACTCGCTTCTTTCCGCTGCTTATTCTGGTACTGTTTCAGGTCCGGAAGCTATGCGCTGGGCTAAAGAAGGAGAAAAAGGCTCAGAACTTACCGATGAAGATTTAGCAAAAGCAGCAAAAGAATGCCGTGAAGAGTATGAAGCTATTTTAAAAATGGATGGACCGGAAAATGCACATGAACTTCACCATGAACTTGGTGATTTAATGAATCAATACGTCACTATTGAACGTGTGAACAAAGACCTTGATTATTGTTTCGATGAAGTAAAGAAAATTCTTAAGCGTTGGGATAATATCGGTATAGTCGATAAAGCAAGCTGGGCAAACCAGGAAGGGATGTTTGCAAGACAGCTTCGCAATATGATTATTTACGCTTTAGTTGTAACAAAAGCAGCACGTATGCGTGATGAAAGCCGTGGGGCTCACTACAAGCGCGAATTCCCAACCCGTGATGACGAACGCTTCATGAAAATAACAATCGCTGAGTTTGAACCAGCAACAGAAGAGCCTAAGATCAGTTATGATGATTTTGATCATTCTTTGGTTAAACCTCGTCCCCGTAACTATGCTGTTGCTAAGAAAGAGTAAGAAGGAGGTAGAGAATAATGGCAGAAACAAAGAAAAAAGTACATTTTATCATAGAAAGACAAGATGGTCCTAATTCCCAACCTTATACAGAAGAGTTTGAAGTTGACTATCGTCCTGCGCTTAATGTTGTTGCATCTCTTATGGAAATTCAAAAGAATCCTGTAACAAAAGACGGCAAAAAGACAACTGCTGTTGTCTGGGAATGTAATTGTCTGGAAAAGGTTTGCGGCGCTTGCATGATGGTCATCAACGGTAAAGCACAACAGGCTTGTGCTGCTCTAATTGATCATCTGGAACAACCAATTCGTTTGAGTGCTGCTAGAACTTTCCCTGTTGTCCGTGATCTTATGATTGACCGTTCTGTAATGTTTGAAAGTTTAAAACGCATACATGGGTGGGTGGACATAGATGGAACTTGGGAAGTTCATAATGATGCTCCACGTCAGAATCCTAAAACTGCAACTACAGCTTATGAAATTTCCCGTTGTATGACTTGCGGTTGTTGTATGCATGCTTGTCCAAATGTAAATCAGAGTTCTGAGTTCATTGGACCTGCTCCTATTGCACAAGCGCATCTCTTTAATCTGCACCCAATTGGTGAATATCAGAAAGAAGAGCGTTTGGATGCATTGATGGAAAAGGGCGGCTTAGCAAGTTGCGGTAATAGCCAAAACTGCGTACAAGCTTGTCCAAAAGATATCAAACTAACTGAGTACATTGCTAAATTAAATAGAGATACAAACAAGCAAGCACTTAAGAGTCTATTTAACAAATAAATCAGATATTAAGTGATGATTGTTTTTAGCAAAAAGTACCATTATTTTAAAAAGTTTATTGACATAATAATGTAATTATGTTATTATAATTTTTGTGAGTTGGCTGTAGCCGAGAAATACTCGGCTACAGTTAATTTATGAGTAGGAATGAGAAACATTTAAAAAAAGATGTTGACATTTTTCTACGAACAGGGTATAATAGATAATGTGGTTGACGGGGCGTGGCTCAGTTTGGTAGAGTACCTGGCTTGGGACCAGGGGGCCGCAGGTTCGAATCCTGCCGCTCCGACCATCAAATTTATTATCTGAGGTTATGTGCGGGTGTAGCTCAATGGTAGAGCGCTAGCCTTCCAAGCTAGTTACGAGGGTTCGATTCCCTTCACCCGCTCCATTTGTTTCAAAAAAATATGTGCTTGTAGCTCAGCTGGATAGAGCAACGGCCTTCTAAGCCGTGGGTCGCAGGTTCGAATCCTGCCAGGCACACCATTAAAGAATACGATAGCAAGGCTTCTGAGATTTAGAGCCGGGCTATTTTTATTTTAGGTGTGCAACAGGTGTGCAATTAAAGGCTAATATAGTAGACTATTCCTGATTTGGAATAGTCTTTTTTATTTCAATACTATATCTCAATTTTTACTGCAGTCCATTTACAATTCCGATGATAGCGCAAGAATAGATAGTGGGATATCTATCTATATTCTGGTATGTTCTAGAATGAGAAATGCCTCTGTTTTGGGTATAGTGGCGCTAGTAACGTAGCAGCGATATGCAGGCAATTTTATAATGTCAAAGAACAAGTTATATGGCTACCAGCCGACGGGTAGTTTTTATTTAGTAAATAATCATATTTTTTGTGGGTTGTGGTCATAATAACTACAACTGTGAAATGGAAAATCAATGATTAAAATAGTAAATTTTTTTGAGCTTACTAACCCTTGGAGATAATTTTAGTTGTTACGTATCTATAGCTTAATGTTATGGATAGAATAGCAAATAAGGAGGGATGCAAGTGGAAGCTAAAATGAATAAATACAAAAAAAACGATAAGGTGTCTTTTGAAAGGCGTAAGTTATTTGGAGGCACTTTGATAAAAGGAATTATTATTAGTTGTAGATTTCTTAATTATAATTGGGTATATTTAGTGGAATGTAATGAAGATAAGAAACTAGTGGTAGTCCCTGAAGATGAACTTTGGTTATTAGAGGATTCTAATATAGAATAATACATGATTTATAGGAAGGCAAGCAGTTCAACTGGAGAATCAATGGAAGTCGCTTATCTTGGCGGCTTTTAATTTTCGTTTCTGCACGCTAATTTATCATATATTTAGATCGCAACTAAAGATATTGATTTTATTTTGAATATTCTATATAATAATATTAATAATTTGGTAGTTGCATGCAACAGGCAGTAATATAAGTAGTTTGAACTTCATTTAGAGTTTATAAATTAGATAAAGAATGATAAGAAAGGTGGAGTCTAAGTAGAAGGCTCTGCCTTTTATTTATAAAAACCTTTTTACATAGATACAAAATAGGAAGGTCATTGTATATCAAAAAAATTAGGAGGTGCTATTGTGAAAATAATGGGTTTTATTTTCATATTTCTTCTTTTCGTGAGTAGGTCGGTTTTTGCCATATCGCCAATGAATATTGCTGTGATTGAAGAAGCACAAGCTTATGGTAAGACACAGGCTCATGCGAAATTAGAAGAGTTCTTGTTGCCTTGGATATCTTATGAAGAAAAAACGCCTAAACTCAATGAATACTCAGAACGAGCTTATTTATATACCAATTTCCTGCTGATTGCTACTGATGCTAGAGAAAAAAGCTTAAATGGGTTGAAGCCTCAGTTAGAGGATAGTGAAAAGATATTAACTAATTATAATGGGTTTTTGACTTTTAGTGTAATGTTGTATGGTGCGCAGCCGAATTTTGCCCAAAATGCTGTTGTGGAGTTGAAACAAGGCACTGCTAAAATAAAAGTACAGCAGGCTACCATTCCAGCTACAGCGGAAAAAGTAGTAAAGGGTTCTGATAAACCTACCTTTAGGTCACAATGTTATTTTTATTTTTCAACCAAAGATATTGTTTATGATAAGCCTATTACATTGTCAATTGTCACCAAAGATCAAAACAATCATAATTTTTACTTTGATTTTGCTCATATAAAATAAGAAGAGCTTTGATTAGTTAAGATCTTAGCTAATCAAGGTTTTCAATCAAGTCGTTCTTGCCTCCGCTCAGAAAACATAGAGTCTAAGGGCTGCTTGATCATCATAAAAAGTTTTATAATAGAATGTTAGATAATGGAAATCTAGATCAACAGCCAATAGTTGGCAGAGAAATGGGAAATGAATATATGATATTATAACTATATAGAATCAAAGGAGGGAATTATTTTGGAATACGTGCCGAAACTAATTGAGTTTATTTTTCCATTGTCTCTATTTATAATCTGCAATGCTATTGGCGTTACGATTAGTAAATTTGTTTTCTTAAAATTAGGACATTTATTACAGGCAACATTAGGCTCATATTATGAAGTGATTGTAAAGGCTTTTCAGGGAGTGCCTGTAATATGGGGAGTAATGATTGGCAGTTATGCTGCTATACATATTATTGACATGAACATATACTGGCTTACCTTTTTGAACAATGTTTTTATTACAATCAGTGTTGCGTCTGCTACAGTAATTGTGGCACGTATCTTTGCTGGTATCGTGAAACGCTATGCAATAAAAAGAGAGGGAATTTTTCCATCGGCATCCATTCTGGGGAATTTAGTAGAATTATCTATATATCTTATTGGAATATTAATTTTGCTGCAAACATTTGGCGTTTCGATTACTCCCATATTAACAGCTTTAGGAGTAGGTGGGTTAGCGGTTGCTTTAGCATTGCAAGACACTTTGTCTAATTTATTCTCTGGCTTACATATTTTGTTATCAAGGCAGATATCAGTAGGTGATTATGTAAAATTGAATACGGGGGAAGAAGGTAATGTCGTTGATATATCCTGGCGCAATACTACGATTCAAGAATTAGGGAATAGTATGATTATTGTGCCAAACCAAAAGATTGCTTCGGCGATTATTACAAATTATTTTATACCAAATCGGGAAATATCAGTATCCGTGCCAGTAAGGGTAAGCTATACTTGTGATTTAGAAAGGGTTGAAGAAATTACAATTGAAGTAGCAAAAGAAATTATGGCAGCTATGGAAGGCAGTGTAGCAAATTTTAAGCCAGTTGTACGTTTTCATACTTTTGGAGATTCTAGCATCCAATTTAATGTTATCCTTCGCTCCAAAGAATTTGTGGATCAGTATGTACTCAAACATCAATTTATAAAGAGCCTCCACAGGCGATACCGTCAAGAGGGTATAGAAATCCCTTTGCCTATAGGTATAGTTTATACAAAACAAATGCAATGATAGATGTGGAGAGCTTAAAAATTAAGGGGGCTTTGAAATGGATAGTAGCTCAATTCTGGAGGTTGATTTAGATAAAATCAAGTATAATACTTCTCAGGTAGTAAAACGATGTCATCAACAAGGCATAGCGATACTGGGAGTGACAAAAGGATTTAGTGCTATATACCAGATCGTATCTTCGATGATAGAGGGCGGTGTTGATGGTCTAGCTGATGCTCGGATGGAAAATATTATTGAACTGCGCAATAAAGGAATTGATCAAAACATCACTTTGTTGAGAATTCCCCATTTGAGTAATGTTGCCAATGTAGTTCAGTATGCTGATGTCAGCATTAACTCCGAAATGGCTGTAATTCAGGCATTATCAGAGGCGGCTGAACAAGTTGGAAAAATACATGAAATCATTTTAATGGTTGATGTAGGAGATCTGCGTGAAGGGATATTAACAGGTAATGTATTGGAGGCTGTAAAGCGGATTTCAGGTTTAAAAGGTATAAAACTTTTAGGATTAGGGACGAATATGGGGTGTTTCGGTGGAATTTTACCTAGTCCAGAAAATTTAGGGGTGTTAGTTGCATTAACCAATGCCGTTGAGGAGAGAATAGGAAGGAAATTAGAAGTCGTCTCAGGCGGTGGCACCTCCAGCCTAGCCTTGTTAGAGAGTAATAGTGTTCCTGCTGGCATCAATCAATTACGGATTGGTGAAGGCATCTTATTGGGAACCGATACAACAAATAACCGCAAAATACCTTGGCTTTATCACGATGCATTTCTGCTGAGAGCCGAAGTGATTGAAGTCAAACGCAAACCTTCCGTACCAATTGGAGATGTTGGTAGAGATGCTTTTGGTCATGTACCTCATTTTATCGATAATGGAGTACGAAACAGAGCTATCGTCGCTTTGGGCAGACAAGATGTTGATGTGGAAGGGATTGCCCCTATTGATAAAAGTATGAAAATTTTGGGAGCGAGTAGTGACCATTTAATTGTTGATATTACAGATAGTGATCAGGATATAAGGGTTGGTGACGAAATTTCATTCTCATTATCTTATTCAGGTTTACTCTCGGTGAGTGATTCAAAATACGTTACTAAAATATTTAATAGGGGGATATCATGATTGAATGGGTACAAACTGTTAAACCAGAATTAGTGAAGCGCCTAGTAGCGTTGGAAGAAGCCGCTTTTGGCCATGGTGGGATGAATGAGTGGCACCTTGTACCGCTAATAAGACATGGACGAGTTTATATTGCTCGAAAAAATCAAGAAATTGTTGGTTTAATTCAATACATGTTAGATTGGAATTGTCCACAGAAAGCCTATATGGTTGGAGTTTCGATTGACGCAAAGTGGCGTGGCCGTGGAGTCGGTACAGAACTATTGAAAGAGAGCTTTATTCGGTTGCAGCAAGAAAATATTAAGGAAGTTGAATTGACAGTGGATCCTAAAAATATTTCAGCAGTGACTTTATATGAGAAAAAACTGGGATTTGTGATTACAGAATCACGGGATAATGAATACGGTGAAGGTGAAAATAGACTGGTAATGAAACACATCCTTAGTAATGATGTAAAGTAGTGGTATCCGCATTAAAGATTTATTTTTTTAAGGCTGAACTAGTTTGCAGGCATAACTAGCTATCGGCAACTTCAATAAAGGAAGAGCTAGGTAATACTTTTGCTGTGTCATACATAGCATGATTGTGGTAGGATCCCATCTAATGTATTTGGGAGGCAGTCATGGTATGAAATTAGATTGGAATGTTATTGTTGAAATTGTACTTGGTGTAGTAATTTACAAATTGGTAGATTCTTTATTTAATTTGGTTTTCAAAAGCATACACAAATTATTTGATAGAATCATTATCTGGAAAAGAAAGTAATAATGATTCAGTGGCAAGACATTTGGAAGCTGGCTAGCATGGTCTATTAATAGGAAGCAGATGACTATTGTATTGCTGCCGTACAAGTGATCTTGATTTCCTAAATAGATATGTAATGGTAAATTGGTAACATAATAAAAAATACGTTGACATTATTGGTAAAAACCAATATACTATTCAAGTAAGGTAATTATATATTGACTCCGTAGCCCAGCTGGATAGAGCGCTTGACTACGAATCAAGAGGTCGCAGGTTCGAATCCTGCCGGGGTCACCATAAGATTTATTAAGAGCTTTACTGTTTGCGTAAGGCTTTTTTGATGTTTATTAGCAGTTTTATCACAACCGGACAATTATGCGGCTGTGGTGAAACTGTTTTTTAATTAGATTGATGTTATGAATTGAGATCTTTTGCACAGATTGATGGAAAGAGTAACTATCTTGTATTTAGCAAGCTGAATATATTAAATTATCACGTATTCTGACCGGAATTTGTGCTCTGAGACTAAATAATAGACTATCGACGATAATATTTAGAATAATTATGATTTTATATATAATTATGGTTGTTTTCTGTAGTTTAAACAACAGGTCTAAATTATAGTAATGACGAGGTAATTCATAGTAGTATTGTTATTAGAAAAACATGTAGTTTTATTTACTTTTATAGAAGGAAATAACAAAGTAATTCAGAATAATAGTGAAGGGGAAAAGTTGCAATATTTGACAAATATCATTAAAGAAGTTACCAAATTTTTAAGAGGAGGAGTTTTATGTTTGGGAAGCGGAGTTTAAAAACAAAGTTAATTTTATTCTTTATTCTATTTGCCGTTGTTCCTACGATTGTTGGGGGAGCAATCAGTATTTATATGAATGTCACATCAACCAAGAATGCTGTAATACATAGTAATACGAATACGGCTGCTCAGATTGCTAAGCAAATTGAAATAATGCTGGATGATACAAAAGGAATGACTGAGGGATTGGCGGCGAGCCCGACAGCACGTTCCTTGGATGGAGCCGTCCTGCGTGATATGATTATAAGCTTTCAGCAAAAAAATCCTCAGTTTGAGCTGATCTATGTAATGGATGCCAGTGGAATGCAGGTAGCCAGAACGGCCGGAACATTGGCTAATCGTGGAGATAGACCTTACTTTAAAGAGGCAATGAAAGGCAGTACCTATTTTACGGATGTTTATATATCGTCCTTTACCAATGCACCTAGTGTGACTGTTTCGGTGCCTATTAAGAATTCTTCAGGAGCGGTAATTGGGGTATTTGCTGCAGATATTGGTTTACAAACTCTTTGGACAATTGCCGAGAATGTTAAGGTTGGGAAAAATGGCTATGTTGAAATTGTTGATAATAATGGCGTAGTTGTTGCTTATCCTGACCATGAAAAGGTTTTAAAGAAGGAAAGCTTTGCTGAAATAGAATATGTGAAAAAAGTAATGACTGGACAAGCTGGTGAAATGGACGCTGTTTCAAGTCGTGGAGATCAGACAATTAGCGCCTTTACCCCTGTAGCTAAATACAAATGGGGTGTTATTGTCAATGAGCCATTAAAAGATGTTTATAGTGGTGCAATCTCTGCATCTTATATTATGATTGCTATTTTGATTATTTCTCTAATACTGGCTGCGGTAACCGCTTTTTATGTGGCACGCAGTATTGTAAATCCGCTTCAAAAAGTGGTTCATTCTGTTGAACAAGTTGCAGGAGGGGATTTGTCTCAGACTCTTGTTGCTGAAGGTGTTCTGGAAGTGAATCAATTGGTGCAGGGTGTTAACCAAATGACTGCCGCCTTGCGCAAAATTATTTTGCATGCTGCCTCGGTTGCTGAGTCGGTAGCAGCTTCAGCAGAAGAACTAACTGCATCTGCTACGGAAGTAGGAAAAGCCTCTGAAGAAGTGACTGGGACCATTCAGGATGTGGCACAAAGTGCTACGACCCAGGTGCAGTTATCGGATGAATCTTCCAATATCATGGTGGAAATGCAAGCTGGAATTGCCGATGCTGTGCAGGCAGCCTGTGAAGTGTCAGCTGTTTCTGAAAGAAGTGAGCAGTCGGCTGAGGATGGTCTTAAGCAGGTTAATCATGCTGTTGGTCTGATGAGCAGTATTCAAGAAGATGTCGGAAATGCTGCACAGAAAATAAATATACTTGGCGAAAAGTCACGCCAAATTGGACAGATTGTTGAAGTTATTACCAATATAGCAGGACAAACCAATTTATTAGCGTTAAATGCTGCTATTGAAGCAGCTAGAGCTGGTGAACAAGGACGTGGCTTTGCAGTGGTTGCTGACGAAGTGCGTAAACTGGCAGAACAATCACAAGAAGCAGCAAAAGAGATTGCCGAGATTATTGGCGCTATTCAAAGCGAAACGATTCAGGCAGTAGAAGCAATGGATAAGGGCAGCAAAGAAGTAGTGGAAGGGGTTAAAGTTGTTTCAACATCTAAAGTGGCATTTGAAGAAATCTACGTAGATGTTAAGGAAATGCGAAAACAAATAGAAAATATTCTTGTGATAATGGATGCTCAGTTAACTGGTAGCGGGCAGGTCGGACAGTCGATTAATGGCATTGCTGATGCTTCCAGAACCAATGCTGCTAGTTCTCAGGAAGTTGCAGCTGCCAGTGAAGAGCAAAATGCTTCTGTTCATGAAATCGTCACAGCTGTAGCTGGTTTAGCAACTATGGCTAGTGAACTGCAGGAAGTAGTGCATAAATTTAAAGTATAATATTGTTTTCTGGTTTATATAATGTAATACTAAGGCTTGTTCCTTTGCTGTTAGGCTTGGTGCAAGCCAAATCTTTTAATTGCGCATACTTAGAATTCATAGAAGTAAATGATCTATAACTAGTAAGGTCGTACTGGGTATAAAGAAATAAACTAAAATGTAAATTTATTAAAATGATAATAAATTTGACGAATAAGCGAGTATTACTAAGAGAAAGTGACATAATAAAAGATATACTATAATAATGTTTAATTATGAAGGTTGTTAAAATATAGTTAGTTTGGTATATTTATAAAGCTGTTGCATTGCGTTATCAAAAGACGCAGGCAAAGTAAAAAAGTTTTAAAAATGTGCTTGACATAATAAAGACGACATGGTAAAATAAATCTTGTCGCTAGGGGATGTTAAGCGAAAGTGTTGCTTAAATAATACGGTGGCTGTGGTGAAGCGGTCAACACGGCGGATTGTGGTTCCGTTATTCGAGGGTTCGATCCCCTTCAGCCACCCCATTAATTAACTAGCAAAAAATCATAGGGGTATAGCCAAGTTGGTAAGGCACGGGACTTTGACTCCCGCATCCGTTGGTTCGAGTCCAGCTACCCCTGCCATTATGGTTCACTAGCTCAGTTGGTAGAGCACCTGACTTTTAATCAGGGTGTCCCGCGTTCGAGTCGCGGGTGAGCCACCATTTAACTTAATCATGCGGGAGTGGCGGAATGGCAGACGCACCAGACTTAGGATCTGGCGCCGCAAGGTGTAGGAGTTCAAGTCTCCTCTCCCGCACCATAAGAAATGCAGGATCTTAAGGTTTTTACCTTAAGGTCTTTTTTATTTTAGAATGATGCCACCATGATAATAAAATATTGACTAACAGTTTACATAACCATGACCATCTTCTATGTGTGTAGGCGCTTGAATTTTTGGCTCCATAAATTCACGACTACAGAAACCAGCCAATCAAAACATTGCTTCTAATTCATACAGATTTTTCTTTTGTTTATCGCAGGCGCAGATACTGCTGTCCCCATTGTGCAAAAACCTTTGCTGAAAAGAATACTTTTATCTCTAGATATCAACGGATGTCCTCTGACCTCATTGCTCAAATTCTTCAAGAGCATGGTTTCCTGACTACTTCCAAGGACATTGCCTGCCGCTATAAAATCTCAACGACTACTATAGAAATTTTGATAATTTCAAGCGTCGTATTCTATTTTTGCTAACTAATCCAGACCGAAGAGTGGCTCGTAAACACAGGATTGATACAGATATTTGCATGTAAAAAGCAGGATGGAAAAATCCATCCTGCCTGCCTAAGCCACAACATTTGACAAAGAGCCTAAAAAGCTGTACGTTGTCTGACGTACAGCTTTTTTGCTGAGCTACTGTATATTCGAGATTATAGCTTATGCCAAAAATATATAATCCTACTTCATATGAGCTCTTGTCGCCAGAGAAGATATCGTTGCTAAAAATCAGTTTCGTACAATTCTCTTAGTTTACATATTCACAATTTTTATGTATCTTGCATATATGTATTATGGAAGCACTTTTTGTGAACAGATCTTTAAAGGTACACATAAATTGTTGGAGGTGTTCAATTTATATGGAGGAGTCTGACTTTTATATGCTTCGTCAAGAAGTAGGCCCAACTGGTCCGACGGGGCCGACTGGTCCAACAGGGGCAACAGGACATACCGGAGCAACTGGTACTACTGGCGCAACCGGCCCTACAGGTACTACGGGCATCGCCGGCCCTACTGGTTCCAGCGGTCCTACTGGTGCTACGGGGCGCACTGGAGCAACAGGTACCACTGGGAGCACAGGTCCTACAGGAACTACAGGATCTACTGGTCCTACTGGTGCGACTGGTTCTACTGGTGCAACTGGTCGTACGGGAGCCACAGGTACGACTGGATCTACCGGCCCTACTGGCACGACTGGACCCGCGGGTGTTACTGGATCAACGGGCCCCACTGGTGCGACTGGGCGTACTGGTGCGACAGGTCCTACTGGTGCTAATGGTGCAACCGGAGCCACCGGATTAACTGGAGCCACCGGAGTTACCGGAGTTACCGGAGTTACCGGAGCAACAGGAGCAACAGGAGCAACAGGAGCTTCTGGTTCGGCGGTATTATCAGGCTCTGGAGTACCAACATGCGGTATAGGTCAAACTGGAGATCTCTATGTTGATGTAACGACTGCACAATTATATTTTAAAACGGATCAACCAACGCCGCCACTAGTTAGAGCAATCCCAGCTCCAACAGGCAATACACTGCTAGTAGGTACTGGTCAACCCTTCACTACAATTCAAGATGCTATTACTGCTGCCAGTAATGGTGATAGATTATTGCTTAATGCGGAAACGTTTGTTATCACATCAACCATTGATGTTAATAAGTCTCTAACGATTGAAGGTCAGGGTATGGCGCTTACTACAGTTATAACGACAACACCGGCAGTAGTCAATATGTTTAATGTAACAGTGTCTAATGTAGTTATTGAAAAGATGAAGATTGTGCAAAATTATCCTTCCACATTATCGATAGAAACTGTAATCTTAATCAACAATTTAGTGGCTACGGGCATATATATAGATAGTTGTGAAATTTCAGTATGTGAACTTGGCGTAGGGATTAAAGCTACTGAGTTTCAAATTACTAATTGTAGTTTCACTTATGCGCCACTTGCTGCGCTGGGTAATGGTTATTACTATATTATTATTTCTTCAACTTCAGGTGAAAGTATTATAGATAGTAATACTTTTATATCTGATTCAGGAGCTACAAGCTGCAGATTTATAATTATTACAAATATTACAGTTAGTTCAGGTACCCTTCAAGGGAAGTTGTTGATAAGCAACAATACACAGCAAATTTCACCCTTTACCTTACGCCACTTGTTAGTCATTGAAGAATTTGTTGGTGCGAATTTTGAATTGTATATTAATAACAATACGACAATCAATGAAGGAAATGTACCTGTGCTGCTAAATAGCGCAAATTTAAATATATTCAAATTTATTGAAGTAATTGGAAACAGTATTCAAAATACTGCAGGAAAAGGACTCATCGGAATTGATACAAGTTCTACTGGCACTACAGATATTTTTAGCTCCGGAAATACAATTGCTACTCCGTTCTTTACTGCAGGATGGGCAACCGCGACAGTCCCAGCTAGCTTTATCGTAGGTTATAACACGACCATAACACCACCACCCGCATTGCCATTGGTAAATTGTTATTGGTTACCGTTAGTGTAATAGAAATAGTTATCTCATAGTAAGTGGTTTCTTGTTTTTTCTTATCATTGTGTATAAGCTGGAATTTGGTGCTGATACACTAATTGTTATCATAGTAGAAAACAGAGTTAAGTTATGTGAGAAAATCCACAAAAAGATAAAAATTAGAAATATAATGAGACACTTTCACCTTCAGTGACGGTGCAATTTCCATTACTATCAATAAAATAGAGACCCTCAAGGGAAATCTGTTTAATAGTACCGCTCGCATTTCTGATAACGCCGCTCATGATTAGTTTTTCCCCTACGTCAATTTGCATATAAGAGCTATTTTCAGACCAAATCCCTTTATCTGTAGTCAATTTAACTTGGGGTAAAGAGGTCCAGCCCAATTTCAAAACGTTATTGGTATTGTTGGAAATACCAAAGCGAAATCCTAGACCATCTGGACGATCTACTGTTATAAGATTACTTACTTCCACCTTACCGCCATGCATGTTCCAGCTCCAGTCTCCTTTATTTGAATTAGCATGAAGAGTCATTGAATAGTCTATCTTCCAGTGCCCATCCTCCTGTACAATTAGAAACTCATCTGTGCCGGAAGTTACTTTATTATTTGCAGCTGCCTGAAAAAATACCTTAGCGATTTTATGGGTAATATCAATATCTTTAATTTCACCAACCGAATAGTGGGTAAGTATAAGAGAATTCTTAGACGTAGCTTCTTTAAAACCGGCAATATATTCTTCGCGGGTTAATCCTAGGAAAAGCAGCTGGGCTTTGGCGATATATTGCGCGGCTGTACTATAATCACCTTGCAGCAGGTCATCGTAGTATATCCTTATTATCTTTTCCGAAGTACCTGATTGATTAAATAAATTAAATTCTGGCGTACTGCCAGTGATCGTAATTAAGCCCAATACCAGCAAAATGCTAAGGAGTGGCTTTCTGAAGATCATCTATAATCCTCCCTTGCTATCTAATTGCGCTTAAAAAGATGATTAACGAGTTACTCTAAAAGGTCTGCTTTGGTAATTGCGTTACTTCTTAGACAGGGCATATAATTATATGTTGAATAGAGCATTTATAATACGCTGCCATCGCAAAGTTTATCAAAGTTGTCATTGATTCAGTGATGCTGGTATACGAAAAAATAAGCGTTTCGATCTGAAACAATCAGATTGAAAAGCTTATTGACTTTTTCTTGCAATCCAAGAAAGAAGTAATATAATTGGTAATATGTGAAAAAGTCGCCGTGTCCTAAAAGTGGTGGAACACTTTCAGGCACGAACAGGTGGAGTTGGCACCTACACGTAACAGTTACCTGTCTACGACGACAATTTATTATATAACAAGGGCTTATTTGATGGCATGAAGATTGGAATGGTCATGGGAATTTATAGGTACTTTTGTAAAATCAATTTACTTATAAATAAAAACGATCCTGCAAGACGATATGTGTATAGTGTGCATAGTGTATATAGAATTATTAAATTTTTCCAAAAGGATAATGACCTCCTTGCACGAAGAGCGTGTAAGGAGGTCACTATTGATATGTTAATATTCATTAAGAAGTATAACTTCTTATGTAAGTGAAAAGGATTTTCCCGGTATCACAATTTTGATTATTGTGGATTATACATGCCTTTACTTTGCATGTATTGAAAGATTCCCTGACCATGCTCTTGTTCTTCTTTTTGTATATGGTTAAGAGCTTGGCGTGCATTAGGATCAGCAAATTCAAAGATAGCCGTATCATAGGCTCCTGAAACAAATTTTTCCGTCATCAGCATATCCGTACATAAGGTATTATCACTTTGATTGGCTGCTGCACTTTGGGAAGAAGACGTTGCTTGCGTGCTGTTTTGTGTGGATTGTTGATTTTGCTGAGAAGTCATATTGGGAATTTCACCGTTCAACATTTGATTGACCGTATTTAAGTGTTGCTGTTCTTGTCCGGCATAGGAGTTAAATAATTGTTTTAAAGTTGGATCTTGTGCCTGATTAGCGTAGGTTTGGTATTTTTCCACACAGATTTTTTCATGCTTTTTTTGGTCTTCTAATAAGGACCTTTCTTTTTGAGTTAAGTTTAATGTCACTATATAAGCACCTCCTACTGCTATTTTGTCTAATGAATAAAATTATATTCATAAATTTTAACGGATTAGGCTGTAAAAGGGATATTAAAAAGCTGTGCATTCTCTGCACAGCTTTTTAGCATAATTAAAACAAGTTTTAATCTTATTTTTGTAAATGGAAAGGAATAGTGGTTACAATGACATTTTCCCGTAGAATCAATAGAGTGCGAAGGATCCAACCGGTTTGATTATGCAGCAGGCGATGCCACCATTTCTTGGTTTGAAATTCAGGGATAAGGATTGTAATATAATCTTCGGGATTTTTTTGATGCTCTAGATTAATAATATAATCCAACAATGGTTGAATGACTAAACGATAAGGAGAGTACACCGTGACGAGCTCAATACCTGGATTCCAACAATGCCATTTTTCTTCGACTCTTTTGCCGATCTCTTCATCTGTTGCAATATGAAGGGCCACTACATCATTACTAATGCTTTTTGCATATTTGAGAGTTTGTGCTACGACTCCGGTAGGAGTGGAAATAGGTACAATTACTACATTTCTGCCAGTTTTTAGATTCGCTTCAATGGCAGGATTAAAATCTTCGATTGGAAGATGCAGCTGCTCAGCCATGTCATTATAATGAGAGCGGATTTTTTTGAAGATAAAAATCATTACGGGAATAAATATAAGAACAAGCCATGCGCCGTAGAAAAACTTTGTAATCGCAATAATTAATACAACAATTCCAGTTACAATTGCGCCTGCTGTATTAACAGTAGCCCGTACAACCCAACCAGGGCTTCGTTCTTTACGCCAGTGAATGACCATTCCTATTTGGGCAATGGTGAAAGAAAGGAAAACTCCAATGGCGTATAAAGAAATCAGATGTTCTGTATTTCCTTTGTAAAGAACAATTAAGATACCAGCGATAACGCTAAGAAGTACAATACCATTGGAAAAATTTAAACGTTCTCCTCTTACACCTAGATAACGTGGCATATAACCATCCTTAGCTAGAATGGACAATAGGGGAGGCAGACCATTAAAAGAAGTATTAGCTGCCAGGTATAATACTAACATGGTAGTGATTTGTATATAATAATAAGCCCAGCTGCGTCCAAAGGTCAATTCTGCAATTTGAGATAGAGCGGTTACATCTTCTAAAGGTAAAATATGAAAATGCATGGTTAAAAAGGATGTGCCAATAAACATGACTCCCAGGATTCCAGACATCCAATAGGTAGTCAATGTGGCGTTGCGTACATCCGGTGAACGAAACATGGGAACGCCATTGGATATTGCCTCTACTCCAGTCATAGAGCTACAGCCATTCGCAAAAGCACGTAATATAAGTACTAAAACTGTCCAATCCATTTGTTTTGTTAATGATTCAGGAGGGATAACAGGTGTATGATTGGTAATCGTTTGATAGATTCCAGTGCCAATAAGTGCCATAATGCCAAAGATGAATGCATAGGTAGGAAAAACAAATGCAGTGGAGGATTCACGGACACCCCGCAAATTCACCAGCATTAAAATGCCAAATAAAATAGCTAAATCAATAAATACTTCATGTTGTGCCAATAGAGGAAAAGCGGACATAATAGCAGCTGTTCCTGCAGATACACTTACAGCTACTGTCAGAGTATAATCTGCAAATAAGGCAGCCGCTGCTGTAAGAGCTGGCATTTCTCCCAGGTGAGTTATGGCTACTGAATAAGAACCGCCGCCACCTGGATTGGCTTTTGCTACTTGAACATAAGAAAAAGTTACAATTGCCAATAGTGCTAGAATTGCAATAGAGATTGGTGCCAAATAACCATAGGCTAAAATACCGGGAAGTGTCAACATCAGCATAATTTGCTCAGGACCGTATGCCACAGAGGATAGGGCATCTGAGGAAAAAATGGCAAGTGCTTTCCACTTAGGGAGCTTTTCATGGCTCATTTCCTGATTATGTAAGGGTTTGCCAATAAGGATTCGTCGAACGAATCGCATCATAATATGAATCTACCTCCGATGTTTAATAGGGCGTGTTTTTTCAAATACTGAATTAATTTCTGCGATGATATTCTGCGATAATAGCATGTCCATTTTTAGCTTATTATGGAAGATAGAGAAAAAAAGGGATAGAATCAATTATACAGTACTTATAATAAAAGGAAAGGGCGATTTTAAGGCGTTTAGTAATGATAATTAATATTTTTGCCCAATAAAGGTGTTTATAGACAATATGCTTCTGATTGGATTTATTTGCGATTGTTTTCACGTATTTAAATAGATTATGTAAAATAATGTTTTTTATTCTGTAGGCCCAAATATAAAAGAGCATAAAAATTTGGGCAAAAAAAGGCACCGGAAATAGCCGGTGCCTTTGAATATTATGTTTGCCGAACTAAGAGGTAAAATTTTAATAGCGGCGAGGCCAGCAGGAATAAGGGGCGCAGAAACGAGGCGAACACTGTTGTCTAGGCCAACAGTTTTGGCGCGGCCAGCAATTTTGTCTAGGCCAGCAATTTTGGCGTGGCCAGCAGTTTTGTGTAGGCCAACAGTTTTGGCGCGGCCAGCAAAAAGAAGAGGGGCTGCATCCTACAATAACAATGCGTTCATCATCTTCGTCATAATCCCATTCGTCCATTTCCGGTCTATCCCACTTGGGTCTTCTCTCTCTATCATCATCATAATACATAGGCTATCCTCCTTTTAATCTAGTGTAGGTTATCGTGATCTACCATTTGCCAGTGTAAGGGTTATAAGAGCAAGTCGGCGGAGATGCCAGCCAGGATTTTTCAGGGTCGCTGCCTTGAGCTAATGGACGACAATCAGCACAGGCATAACGATATTCGCAGTCACTGCATTTATGGATTTGATTCTTAGTAGTATGCCAACATTGCTGCAGTGGCTGATCCGTAAGTATGTCGGCTAATGAATGAGTCAAAATGTTACCGCATATTTGGTTTCTGGCAAAGATACAAGGAATGACATCACCTGTGGAGGTAACAGCAATTTTCCCTGTTAAGCATTGGCAATAAGTATGGGAAGCAGTGAAGGCGGTTTCATCCGTATAAAAAGGGGGCTTAATAGGAGGCTTTGTATAAGTTGTTGGGAGCAGATGATGATCATCTCCTCTGCCTGTGGGGCGAACAACGTCTGGATAAGCATCTGGCATGCCTAATTCTTCATATAATTTAAGGATATTGGGAACTTCTTGTTCATTTGCTTTCATAATAATAGAAGCAATGCGTAAAGGAATATCGGCAGCTAACATTTTATGGATGGCGGCCATGGTTTTGGTAAAGCTATTAGGCTGTAACGTTACACTGTCATGAACAGCGGCATTGGTAGCGTAAATTGTTGTAGCAATGTTTACATTATATTCTTTAAAAAAAGCGATACAATCATCATCAATTAATGTAGCGTTTGTAAAAATTTCAATATATTCATAGCCGCTTTTATGGGCTTTGATTACTAGATCCCGCCATTTAGGATAAAGCAAGGGTTCACCACCAATCAGTTGAATATCAGTGGCACCTGCTGCTTTGGCCTCTTCAATGAGTGAAACCCATCGTTGATGAGGTACTAAATCTAGACTTTTGCGGGATGGCCCGCTTTCAGAATAACAATGTAGGCATTTACTGTTGCAAGCAGCTGTTAGTTCTAACCAAAGAAAATCAAGTTTTATGGGAGTTTCTGACGTCATAGTTTCTGCCAGTGAAGAAACAGGAAGGGTTTCCTGAAAGTAGCCTAAACCTGTTTCTGTTAGTTTAGTTAAGAAATTCATATATTGGGTACTTTCTGGAGATGACATATCCCAAAGATTTTCTAAGGCATCGTCTTGACAGGCACTGAGCATTTGGGTTGCACTTTGGTTGATGGAATGTACTTTACCTGTTTTAAAATCGTAAATAGCACCACGCGCAGCACCTTTAACCAATCTGCAGTGTTTTTGTAAGCTATAATACAACAGATTAGCCTCCTTTATGGTGATTTATTACATAATATGCAAACTCGGTATCTTGGTGTGCGCCTTTTTTAAAAAAACAAAAGAATATTGACAAATAATAAGATTACATATATAATTAACAACGTTGTTGGTAACGACAAACTAAAAACATGCGGAAGTAGCTCAGTGGTAGAGCATCGCCTTGCCAAGGCGAGGGTCGCGAGTTCGAATCTCGTCTTCCGCTCCATTCATATTTTCGAACTCGGCAGTTATTGCTGGGTTTTTTGCATATATCTTGTTTTTGTTATATAATTATGGTATCATATGGGCTATGACATTCTATAGTGTAGTGATTTATGTCCAAAGTAAGGAAATCATATATATAACATAGCAAAAATGTTAAAAATGGTAATACTATTTTTGGCGTTACACATAATGTCGCCAAGTAATTACATAGGGAGGATACAACACGAAATGAAAGCAGTAATGGAGAAAATAGACAATCATAAAGTGGTTTTTGAAATTGAAGTACCTCAAGTGGAAGTAGCAAAAGCAGTTGATAAGGCATATCGTAAATTATCTAATAAAGTCAATATTCCGGGGTTTCGTAAGGGCAAAACACCTCGCCGCATTTTAGAAATGCATATTGGTAAAGAAGCATTATTAGACGAGGCTTTTGAAATAATGGCCAGCCCTGCATATGCTCAGGCTCTTGAGGACAATAATATTGAACCGGTAAGTCGTCCACACATTGATGTTGTTACATTGGCTGAAGATAAAAATTTAGTGTTTAAAGCCACTGTAGTAGCAAAACCAGAGATCACTTTAGGACAATATAAAGGTTTGAAAATCGCTACAAAGATAGAAGAAGTTACAGAAGAAAAAATCAATGCCGAAGTGGAAACAATGCGTAATAGCCATGCCAAAATGGTAGTAGCAGAGGACGCCGTTATCGCGGATGGTGATTTTGCTATTATTGATTTTGAAGGATTTGTCGATGGTGTAGCTTTCCCTGGCGGTGATGGTAAGGCCTATCCGCTGCAAATCGGCTCCAACACCTTTATCCCTGGTTTTGAAGAACAAGTGATTGGTGCAAAAGCTGGTGCTGAAATAGAAGTAAATGTAACATTCCCAGCTGAGTATCATGCTGCGGATTTAGCAGGAAAAGAAGCTGTGTTTAAAGTAAAGGTTAATGATGTAAAACGTAAAGAATTACCAGAGTTAGATGATGAATTTGTTAAAGATGTAAGCGAATTTAATACGGTAGAGGAATTAAAGGCTGACATTAAGAATAAATTAGAAAAGGCTGCTACCGAAAAAGCGGATCGTGATTTCCGTAATGAGGCGATCAAGCAAGCCGTTGAAAATACAACAGTAGACATTCCAGAAGTTATGGTTGAAGAACGAATTTCCAAAATGATTGAAGATTTAAGTGCTAATTTACAAAGTCGTGGAATGCAGCTGGACCAATATATGAAATATATGAATTCAGACATGGCAGCATTACGCCAAAACTACCATGAATCAGCTGTAGCGAATGTTAAAACTGATTTGTTGTTAGAAGCAGTAGTGAAGGCAGAAGCTCTGGAAGTAAGTACTGAAGAAGTGGACGCTGAAATCGCCACAATTGCAAAAGGATATGGCGCTGAGATAGAAGATGTAAAAGCTATCATCAACGGACAAGGAAAAATGTCTACTGTATTTGATTCCATATTGCGTAAAAAAGCAGCTCAACTGATTATTGACAGTGTAGAAAAAGAGTAATAGAATAATAAATCAATAGAGGTGTTATGCGATGAATTTTGTACCAATAGTAGTGGAGCAATCTAGCCGTGGAGAGCGATCTTATGATATATTCTCCAGACTTCTGAAAGATCGTATCATATTTATTGGTGGTCCCATTGATGATAATGTGGCAAATCTTGTTATTGCCCAACTGCTGTTTTTAGAATCTGAAGATCCTGATAAGGACATTCATATGTATATTAACAGTCCTGGTGGCGTTGTGACAGCAGGCATGGCTATCTATGATACTATGCAGTATGTTAAACCAGATGTTTCCACAATTTGTATGGGTCAAGCTGCAAGCATGGGAGCTTTACTCTTAACAGCAGGTGCAAAAGGCAAACGTTATGCACTTCCTTATGCACGTGTTATGATTCACCAACCTTTGGGTGGATCACAAGGGCAAGCAACAGATATCGAAATCCATACTAGGGAAATATTAAGGACCAGGGAACTTCTTAATGGAATTTTAATCAAACATACTGGGCAGAATAAAGAAAAGATTGAGCATGACACGGAGAGAGATTACTTCATGTCTGCTGAACAAGCCAAAGAGTATGGACTGATTGATTCCGTAGTTGTTCGGGGAGAAAGTCGTCATGAAAGTCCCAAATAAAGAGGTGATGGTTGTATGTTAAAATTTGGGGATGACAAAGGTCAACTCAAATGCTCTTTTTGCGGTAAGCTGCAGGAACAAGTCAAAAAACTAGTAGCTGGTCCTGGTGTATACATTTGTGATGAGTGTATTGAGCTGTGTAATGAGATTATTGAGGAGGAACTAAGCGGAGACATTGATATTGAACTTCGTGATGTTCCAAAGCCTAAAGAAATAAAAGACATTCTGGATCAATATGTAATTGGTCAGGATTCTGCTAAAAAAACCCTAGCTGTAGCGGTATATAATCATTATAAGCGGGTTAATTTTGGCAGTAAAATGGATGATGTTGAATTACAGAAGTCAAATATTGTAATGCTTGGACCAACAGGGAGTGGTAAAACTCTGCTGGCTCAGACATTAGCTAAATTATTGAATGTGCCTTTTGCCATTGCAGATGCTACGTCACTTACTGAAGCTGGTTATGTTGGGGAAGATGTGGAAAATATCTTACTAAAACTGATTCAAGCTGCCGATTATGATGTGGAAAAAGCAGAGAGAGGTATTGTATACATTGATGAGATTGACAAGATTGCCCGTAAATCGGAAAATCCGTCGATTACTCGTGATGTATCAGGAGAGGGTGTGCAGCAGGCACTCCTTAAGATTCTTGAAGGTACGGTAGCTAGTGTACCGCCTCAAGGTGGACGCAAGCATCCACATCAAGAGTTTATTCAAATTGACACTACCAATATTTTATTTATTTGTGGTGGCGCGTTTGATGGCATTGATAAGCTAATCAGCGCTCGTACCGGTAAGAAAAATATGGGATTTGGTGCTGAAGTTAGGAGTAAGGGAAAAAAGAATATCGGCGAACTGTTACAACAAATTTTGCCGGAAGATCTTTTAAAGTTTGGTCTTATTCCTGAGTTTGTAGGCCGTTTACCAGTTGTAGTAACTTTGGATGCTTTGGATGAATCAGCTCTTGTCCGCATATTGTTAGAACCTAAAAATGCATTAGTCAAGCAGTATCAAAAGTTCTTAGAAATTGATAACGTACAGCTTGAGTTTAAAGAAGATGCACTGGATGCAATTGCTAAGGAAGCCTTGAAGCGCAATACAGGGGCGCGTGGTCTCAGAGCGATTATTGAAGGTATTATGTGCAATGTAATGTATGAGGTACCATCTCGTACAGATGTAGCAAAATGTACTGTAACAAAAGAAGTGGTCTTAAACAAAGAAGAGCCCATTTTAGTTACAGTAGATCGTAAAGCTAAGAAAAAAGAAGAATCAGCATAAAAAGTAGAACCGGAGAGATTTCAGTCTCTCCGGTTCTACTTTTTACTTTTATTTACAGGATAAAATCAAGTTGTCTGCCTATACTAAAATCAGAATCAGAATTGTTGGGGAGGAGGTTTTGTAATCAGTGGATTATGCGATAAACATTGTCACGGTAATACAATTCTTTTTTGCGATTGTCATTGGGCTGTATTTCTGGAATTTGCTACGGTCGCAGCAAGGCAATCGGGTTGCAGTAGAACGTGAATCAAAAAAAGAAATGGACAAATTGCAGAAGCTAAGGTCGATATCATTAACAGAGCCTTTAGCGGAAAAAACTCGGCCGACAACCTTTGCTGAAATTGTTGGGCAGGAAGATGGGTTAAAAGCATTGAGGGCGGCATTATGCGGTCCTAATCCTCAACATGTGCTGGTATATGGACCGCCAGGTGTTGGCAAGACAGCTGCCGCCAGGTTGATACTAGAAGAGGCCAGACGTAATCCCTTGTCACCTTTTACCTCCAATGCTAAGTTTATTGAAATGGATGCGACAACTGCTCGGTTTGATGAACGAGGTATTGCGGACCCTTTAATTGGTACGGTACATGATCCAATTTATCAAGGAGCGGGGCCATTAGGGGTAGCAGGAATTCCGCAGCCAAAGGCGGGAGCAGTCACCAAAGCTCACGGCGGATTATTGTTTATTGATGAAATTGGTGAACTCCATCATATTCAAATGAACAAACTATTAAAAGTCTTGGAGGATCGTAAAGTATTCTTGGAAAGTTCCTATTATAATAGTGAAGATACGAATATTCCTAGTCATATTCATGATATCTTCCAAAATGGCTTGCCTGCAGATTTTCGTTTAGTGGGTGCAACGACTCGTATGCCTCAAGATATTCCTCCAGCTATTCGTTCACGATGTGTAGAAATCTTTTTTAGACCGATTTTACCGGATGAAGTGAGTCGCATTGTTTATAATGCTGCTAAGAAAATTAATTTTCCCATTGAGGATCAAGCGGTTGAAGTGATTAAACAGTATTCTACCAATGGACGTGATGGTGTTAATATTGTGCAAATTGCCGCTGGTGTAGCGATAAATGAGCTAAGGCAAAGTATCACTTGTAAAGATGTGGAATGGGTTATTAACTTTGGGCATTACAGTAGACGTCCAGAGAAAAAAATACCGGATATGCCGCAAGTAGGTTTTGTAAATGGGCTGGCAGTTCATGGTGCTGATGTGGGTGCCGTGACCGAAATTGAAGTGACAGCAGTTACTGGTACGGGTAAGTTTACGATTACTGGTATCGTAGATGAAGAAGAACTAGATGTGCCAGGACGTACCATAAGGCGCAAGAGTATGGCAAAGAGTTCTTTGGAGAATGTTGTCACTGTACTTGCCAATCGTTTTAAAATGGACCTACATAGCTATGATATCCACGTGAATTTTCCCGGCGGTGGACCTGTGGATGGACCTTCAGCAGGTGTAACCATGGCAGTAGCGATTTATTCTGCTGTCAAAGGTATTCCTGTTGATAATAAAGTAGCTATGACAGGAGAACTTTCTATTCGTGGTTTGGTAAGGCCTGTAGGTGGAGTGAGTGCTAAGGTTTATGCTGCTGAGCAGGCTGGAGTACGCCGGGTATTGATACCAAAAGACAACTGGCAAGAAATGTACCAGGGGTTATCCATCCAGGTCATTCCTATAGAATCGATTGAGGAAGCCTTAGACACTGCATTGATTAAAACGATAGATATTTTGCATAAAGATCATGCTGTTCCTCAGCCAGATATTTTGGCGGCTGCTGGTATGCAAATTTAACGTTATAAAGGTGGTAAAATAGTATGGATAGAATTGCGTTGCTGTTAGTGATTGTTGGTGCTCTTAACTGGCTGTTAGTAGGGTTATTTAAATTTGATCTGGTAGCGGCTGTTTTTGGCGGACAAACTTCTTTTCTCAGCCGCATCATTTATGTATTAGTCGGTCTGTCAGGTATTTGGTCAATATCTTTCTTTTCTAAAGGACGTAGATCAGCGTAAGATAAGATGAATAAATAACAAGATAGATAGCCCTTCTAAATGTAGGACTATCTATCTTGTTATATAAAAAGCTCAAGAAGCTTTCAATATAATTCTAAACTCATCACCACTTACATATTCTTTGTCTAATAATAAGGAAACTGTTTCTTGCAATGTCTTCTGATGATCAAGAAGAATCTTGTGAACAGATTGCTCTACTTCTTGTAAAATTGATGTGAGAGTAGCATGTAGAAGCTCTTGGGTGAGATCTTCTGGAGAAACAATACCTAAGGATGACATGCCGCTATTGATAATTTGTTTAGCCCAGTCGATAGCTTGTTTAAAATCATTGGATGCTCCTGTACTACGATTGCCTAAACTGATTTCTTCTGATATAGCACCAGCTAAGGCCACAGCTATTTTAGCGTTAATAGCATCTTTTGTATATAGATAGGTATCATCTACTGGAGTTTGCCTTACATAACCCAAGGCGTTGCTGCGGGATGCTATATTGATGGTTGCCACCGAACCTGGCTGGGTAAGCTCACTTAGCAGTGCATGCCCTACCTCGTGGATAGCAATGCGTTGTTTTTCAAGAGAATTTGGTACCCGATCTAATTTTTCACCCATTATTATTTTGTCAATGGCACGCTGGAAGTGTTCGGCTGTTATGATAAGCTGTTCTTCACGCAGGGCAATAATCGCTGCCTCGTTCGCTAAGCTTTCTAAATGTGCTCCAGAAAACCCAAAAGTGTTTGCTGCAATGGTTTCCAAAGATACATCTGCCGCCATTGGTTTATATTTGGTGTGAAGATTAAGAATGTGCAACCGTCCTTTTTTATCCGGCAAATCTACTTTAACTTGTCGGTCAAAGCGTCCTGGACGTAGTAAGGCTGGGTCCAGCATGTCAATTCGATTAGTAGCACCAATGACTAATATCTTAATGCTGTCATCGAAGGACAGGCCATCCATTTGGACGAGGAGTTCATTTAATGTTTGATCATACTCAATGTTACTGGTAGTTTGGCCTCTCTTGCCGCCGACAACATCTAATTCATCAATAAAGAGTACTGCGCTGTCTTTACGTTCGCTTTTGGCGAGGGATTTGGCCTGATGAAACAATTCACGAACCCGCTTAGCACCCACCCCTACATACATTTCAACGAATTCTGACCCACTGGCAGTAAGAAAGACAGAATCAGTAAATTGAGCTGCTGCCTTAGCCAGCAGTGTTTTGCCTGTTCCCGGCGGTCCATTTAATAAAACACCTTTTAGCGGACGGATGCCAAGGTGAGCAAGACGAGTAACATCTTTAATAAATTCTAAGGCTTCCCGAAGTTCTTTTTTTGCCACTTCCTGGCCGCCGATATCATCAAAGTGGATCAGTGTAGAATTTGAAGTTTTTGTCCCTCTTGCTGTAAAGGGTTTTCTAGTAAGTCTGGTATGAGTAAGATAGAGCGTAGCTGTAATTAACGCTATAACGAAGAGCACGGGGATAACATCCATACCCTGCCAGAGCATAAACAGTAGAAAACCTGTACTTATACCAACACCAATTTCTGTATAATACATTATTTCACCTCTTTACTATCCAGTTGTCTGGGGAATACCTGATATAAATTGCCTGTCGTAGTAGTGAGCTGAAGATAAACATAGTTTGCATCCATATATACTTGAGCTTGTATATTGGCAGCAGCGGCTTTTTCCTGTATGATTTCAGACATAGTGCCAAATTTGCCTGTGAATATTCCCTCGTAAATATGGTAATGAAGGGAATAATAAAGTTGCTCTAATTCAGGAGTACGGTGGTCATTAAGGATGAGTTTGAATTTTTTTGTTCCTAAGTTAGCCTCTATCGTTTCATTAATAAGCTGATAAGTGGTTTGAAAATTATCTACATTGGTAAGAGTGACATGGACCTCTCGAACTCCCTGTTTTTTGTCTGAGGTGTCTAGAGTGACCTGTTCCACACCATTGATTTCTTGTATTGCCTGTGTAAGTGGTTTCGCTACTACATATTGTTGCCAAAAATAATAACTGCTGCTTGCGGCAGTGAAAGCAATAAGGATACCAATTACAATGATTGACCAGTTAACTTTTTGCCAATTCATGTAGTTTCTCCTCTCTAATTCGATAATAGGATGCTATCTTGTTAACATAATACATTATACTACTCAGTCATAAAAGTGTAAAAGGTAAAATTCTACTATTTTCTGCGTTTTTTATTTTTGTAAAAAGGATTTTTGGAGACGAAATAAGAATAATTATAAATGTTGAGGATGAAAATAATAGTAATAGGATAAGGACAATTTAAAGGAGACGAATTTATGCCAAATAAAGTACGCACCATACCGCTATTGCCCCTTAGAGGCATCTTAGTTTTTCCATACATGATTATTCATCTTGACGTAGGCCGGGAAAAGTCGATTAATGCATTGGAAGAAGCCATGGTACATGATCGCTTTATTATGTTGGCTACGCAAAAAGATGCGCAGAATGATGCTCCAAATCCTGAAGATATTTTTACCTTTGGTACTGTGGCTGAGGTAAAACAGCTATTGAAGCTTCCAGGTGGCACTATTCGAGTTTTGGTGGAAGGGTTACATCGTGCTGAAATTATAAAATATACAGATTACGAGAATTTTTATCAGGTAGAGATCAAGGAATTTGATGAGCCAGAATCTCGGACTCTGGAGATAGAAGCACTGACACGTACCGCCATTGCACAATTTGAGCAATGGGTTAAATTAAGTAAGAAAATTCCGCCAGAAACATTAGTTTCCGTTGTTGTTGTGGAAGAACCAGGTCGTTTAACCGATTTGATTGCGAGCCATTTATCTCTCAAGATTGAAGACAAGCAGGCACTGCTTGATGCTGTTAATGTGAAAAAACGTTTGGAAAAGTTATGTGACATTCTCGGACGAGAGATGGAAATTCTCGAATTAGAAAAGAAAATTAGTGGCCGAGTACGTAAGCAAATGGAAAAAACACAAAAGGAATATTATTTAAGGGAACAATTGAAAGCCATTCAAAAAGAATTGGGCGAAAAAGATGACCGTGCGGCCGAAGTTGAAGAATATCGAGCTCGGTTAAAAGAGCAAGAATTTCCTAAAGAAGTTACTGAAAAAATAACCAAAGAAATTGAACGATTAGAAAAAATGCCATCTATGGTAGCTGAAAGTGCCGTGATTCGCACGTATCTGGATTGCTTATTGGCACTGCCTTGGACTAAAGAGACTGTGGATATGCTAGAAATTAACAGTGCTGAAAAGATCTTGGATGACGATCATTATGGGCTGGATAAAGTTAAGGAACGTATTTTGGAGTATTTGTCTATCAGAAAATTGACAGAAACGATGAAAGGCCCCATTTTATGCCTAGTAGGACCTCCCGGTGTAGGAAAAACTTCTTTGGCTCGTTCCATCGCAAAGGCAATGGATCGAAAATTTGTCAGGGTTTCCTTAGGTGGCGTGCGTGATGAAGCAGAAATACGCGGGCATCGTCGTACCTATGTGGGCGCATTACCTGGTCGTATTATTCAGGGAATACGTACGGCAGGTTCGAAGAATCCAGTATTTTTGTTGGATGAAATTGATAAAATGAGTGCAGACTTTAGAGGCGATCCTTCCGCCGCTTTATTGGAAGTTCTTGATCCTGAGCAAAATAATACGTTTAGTGATCACTATGTGGAAGTGCCTTATGATCTTTCTAGGGTTCTATGGATTATAACGGCGAATGTAATGCATACTATTCCTCGTCCACTATTAGACCGTATCGAAATTATAAATATTCCTGGCTATACCGAAGAAGAAAAAGTACAGATTGCCAAGCGTTATCTGGTTCCGAAACAAGTTCGTGATCACGGTTTATCAGATAAGCAAATTGTTTTTTCGGAAAATACGCTGCAAAAAATAATTGGTGACTATACACGTGAATCCGGTGTACGCGGCTTGGAACGTAATATTGCCACATTATGCCGTAAAGTGGCTCGTCAAATTGTGCAAGAAAAACGTACGAGTGTCAAAGTAACGGCTCAGAACCTGCATACCTTTTTAGGTGCAGCTAGATATCGCCATACACAAGCCGAGCGTCAGCCTCAAGTTGGCGTCAGTACAGGTCTTGCTTGGACTGAAGTAGGCGGAGATGTTTTGGCTATTGAAGTTTCGGTTATGAAGGGTAAGGGAAAATTACTCCTTACGGGTCAACTTGGCGAGGTTATGCGTGAGTCAGCCCAAGCTGGTTTTAGTTATATTCGTACTCGTGCGCAAGAATTGGGGATCGATGGGAATTTTCAGGAGGACGCCGATATTCATATCCATTTACCAGAAGGCGGCATTCCTAAAGATGGGCCGTCAGCCGGGATTAGTATGGCAACAGCAGTGGTATCGGCTCTAACAAGTAGGCCTGTACGCAGTGATGTGGCAATGACGGGTGAAATTACCTTGCGTGGACGGGTTTTGCCGGTAGGTGGTATCAAAGAAAAAGTATTAGCAGCCCATCGTGTAGGGATTAAAACGATTATTATGCCTAAAGAGAATAAACGAGATATGGATGAAATACCTGTCAATGTAAAAAGACACTTAGAATTTATTCTCGTAGAACATATGGATGAAGTGCTTAAAACAGCCTTGGTGGCTAAAAATGAATGAAGAAGTACTAAAGGAAGAAATACTAAAGAAAGATATTAATATTACTAGTGGTCAATATGTGGCTTCTGCAGTACGAATGAATCAGTATCCTGAGGGAGAGCTTCATGAAATCGCCTTTATGGGGCGTTCTAATGTAGGCAAATCTTCATTGATCAACTCATTATGCCGACGTAATGGATTGGCTCGCACCAGTGGCAGCCCAGGAAAAACCCAAACCCTTAATTTCTATCGTTTAATGGCAAAGATAAGCGAAACCGAGCGGCGAGAATTTTTTCTTGTAGATTTACCTGGTTATGGTTATGCTCGCACAGGTAAGTCCAATCGGCAGCAGTGGGCTAAATTTATTGAAGAATACCTGCTGAAATCTCCTAGATTACAGCTCGCGTGCCAGTTAATTGATATTAGGCATTCACCCATGGACAGTGATATCAGTACCTATAGATGGCTAATCGCCAACGATATACCAGTACAGGTAGTCGCGACGAAAGCCGATAAGCTTAATCGCATGGCTGTGAAAAGAAATGTAGAGGCCATCCGTAAAGGTTTAGGGATGAAAGGTGATCCTATTATTGCCTATTCATCAGAAAAAGGTTTAGGTCGTCCTGAGTTACTTGACGTAATTGGACAAATTCTGTTAAAATAAAATAAATGCAAAGGAGAATGGCATAGGCTGTTCTCCTTTTTAGCGGAATCATCAAAATACTTGCTGATTTGGAGCGTAGGGCTTGGCGCAATCCAGGCCTTTTCTCATAATGATAGAAGAATAATGTTTTTTTATGATAATATAATAAAAAAGCTTAAAGATGGTAAAGCTTGTGGTGTATGAAATAGAGTCAATCAGAATGTTATTTATTAATAAGCGCCGTTTCATTTAGTATGTCATGGCATTCTGGCTGTTTTGCATAGGTTCATTTGGTACTAAAAATAATAAAGGAGTTGTGTATGCTTACTGCATTTGACAAGAGGTTATTAAATATCATTCAGACAGACTTGTCTTTTGAAAGACGCCCTTTCGCTGTTTTAGCTGATAAACTGGCAACGGAAGAATCTGTAGTAATTGAAAGGCTGCAATTTTTAAAAGCTCAAGGCCTGATTCGCCGCATTGGTCCGTTTTTTGATTCTACCAAGTTAGGCTATATTGGCACACTGGTGGCATTAGAAGTGAAAGAGGAATATATTCCGCAAGTGGCTGGTGTTATTAATTCTTTCTATGGTGTTACGCATAATTATGAACGTGAGGGAACTTTAAATTTATGGTTTACGCTGTTGAGTCCAAATCTTAAGAAACAGGATGAAATATTGGAGATCGTTCGCAATCTAGATGGCGTGGTACGGTTGCTTAATTTGCCAGCTACTCAAAAATTTAAAGTGAGTGTGCAGTTTTCTTTAACTTAGAAAATGTAAAGACGCAACAAAAATAAGCTGGAAAAGAGGTGACTTTGATGCTAGATGATTTAGATAAAAAAATTATTTTGGCGATGCAGGAAGAGTTCCCCTTAGTAGCTGAGCCTTATCTTGAAATTGCTGAGAGGCTAGGTATTACTGAGGATGAACTTTTAAAGCGTCTGAAGGGGTATCACCAATCGGGCAAAATTCGCAAAATGGGAGCCGTCCTTAGGCATCGTGAGGTAGGGTATGCTGCTAATGCTTTATGTGCATGGATTGTGCCCGAAGAGCGTATTACAGAAATTGGTGAAATGCTGGCAAAAGATGCTGTGGTTTCTCATTGCTATGCCAGGGTATCTCAAGCGGACTGGCCTTATAATTTTTATACCATGCTTCATGCTCATACTCGTGAGCAGTGTAATGTAATAGCTCAGGATATTGCAGAACGGATTGGATTACAGGAGCATGTTATGTTATTTAGTACACGGGAATGGAAGAAAGTTAGTATGCAGTATTTTAAAGAATGAAATAATAAAAAAAGTAGTTACACATAACCAAGTATGTGTAACTACTTTTTTTATTGTCGAATAGTGAAAAAAGTAATTTAATAATGCATATCCAAAAAAGAGGTGATTAATTCTTAGATGTAGAAGGTAAAAAAAGTAAAACCAATATTCTGTATTTTTCGACAATTGAATAGAGAGAGCAGGTAGACATTAATTCTTACAGGGGTGCATAAATCTATAGTGGGAAATTAATAGGCAAATTATAAATCAATGCGAGGTGATGATAAGATTGGTGAGAGGGCATATCGTAAGCCTGCTAATAGCTATATGTAAATAAGAAAGGGGTGTTCCTTAATGACTTGGACGCAAGTATATGATCCAATGCAAAATCTTGCTTTTTCCGCGTTGTTGGCAGCCATTCCAATTATCGTAATTTTTTATTTGTTAGCGATTCGTCGTACTCCCGGGCAGATTGCTGGTGGCTTAGCATTGATTTCTGCTATCTTAGTAGCAATTTTTGTATATAAAATGCCTGCTGGTTTAGCTATTACAGCATCTGTTATGGGAGCATTATATGGAATATTCCCAATATTCTGGATTGTCATTACTGCTATTTTTATTTACAATATGACGGTAGAAACTGGGCAATTTGAAATCGTAAAGGACTCTATTGCGACGATTACTGATGACCGTCGTTTACAAGCTCTTTTAATTGCCTTTGGTTTTGGAGCCTTTTTAGAAGGGGCAGCGGGTTTTGGGACTCCTGTTGCGATTTCTGCGGGAATGTTGGTGGGTCTTGGTTTTAATCCTCTGTATGCAGCTGGATTATGTTTAATCGCCAATACAGCTCCTGTAGCTTTTGGTGGTATTGGTATTCCAATTATTGTAGCTGGACAGGTTACGGGACTGGATACTATGAAAATTAGTTCTATGGTAGGTAGGCAATTACCCTTTTTATCCGTTATTATTCCTATATGGCTGGTTGTTTTAATGTCAGGGTGGAAAGCAGCTAAGGAAGTATTACCAGCGTGTTTGGTAGCGGGTCTTTCCTTTGCTGGTGTACAATGGTTTTCTTCTAACTATATTGGACCAGAACTTCCCGATATTTTATCTTCACTTGCATGTATCATTGCTTTAACAATTTTTTTGAAGAATTGGAAACCTAAAAATATTTGGCGTTTCGCTAATGAACCAGCGCCAACTCTCGCTATCAATCGTGCATCATTAACTTTTGGTAAAGTAGTGAAAGCATGGTCTCCTTTTATTATCTTAACGATAATGGTTATTTTATGGGGCTTGAAACCAGTAGTAGCAGCTCTGGATACGGTAACGATTAATTGGTTAGTGCCAGGATTGCATAAATTGGTTATACAGGTTGCACCAATTGCTAAGCAGCCAAACGCTTTGGCTGCGTTATACAAGATCAATTGGATGACTGCGGCAGGGACAGCATTATTTATAGCCAGTATCTTGACCGCTGCTGTTTTAGGGGTTGGTCCGGGGAGATTCATTGCTATTTTTGTAAAGACCTTTAAACAGTTACTGAAACCATTGATTACGATTCCCTGTGTACTTGGTTTGGCTTATATTATGAATTATTCAGGCATGAGTTCTACTCTTGGATTGTTTCTTGCTGGTTCAGGTTCTTTATTCCCATTCTTCTCCCCATTTTTAGGCTGGCTGGGTGTATTTTTAACAGGTTCTGATACTTCTGCAAATGCTTTATTTGGCAATTTACAATCTGTCACTGGACAGCAGATTGGTGTTGATTCTGTTTTAACAGTAGCAGCAAACTCATCAGGTGGTGTTTGCGGTAAAATGATTTCGCCTCAAAGTATTGCTGTTGCTACGGCAGCCACTGGTTTAGTGGGCAAAGAAGGAGATTTATTTAGCTTCACGGTGAAGCATTCTCTGGTATTGGCGATTATTATCGGTGCCATGACATATGTCCAGGCTTATTGGATGAATTGGATGATTCCATAGTGCTGATAAGTTCCTTTGCCTTCCAATGATTACATACCTAAGGCTCCACTTTTTATAAGTGAGAGTTAATAATTAGAATAAAATAATAAATTAAAATAGCTACGCACAAAAAGTGTGTGGCTATTTTTTTGTTAAATTTAATATATATTTTGTTTTTGGTCAAACTATGTAGGTAGACTAAGAAGTCAATATATTCTTTGTCTATTTGAAATATAAGACTGCAACTGTATTGGTAAGAGTTACAGTCTAAACGAAAAGGAGTGTTACTAAATCATGACATGGACACAAATTTATGATCCAATGCACAGTCTGCCGTTTTCTGCATTATTGGCGGCTATTCCCATTATTGTAATGTTCTACTTATTGGCAGTTCGCCGCACTGCAGGGCAGATTGCTGGTATGTTGGCTTTGCTTTCGGCCATATTAGTAGCCATATTGGCATATCATATGCCTGTTAATCTAGCCATTACAGCGGCAGTTATGGGAGCCTTATATGGAGTTTTTCCGATTTTTTGGATCGTCATTACAGCTATATTTATTTATAATTTAACAGTCGAGACAGGGCAGTTTGAAATTATAAAAGATTCTATTGCTACAATTACAGATGATCGACGGTTACAAGCCTTATTAATTGCTTTTGGCTTTGGCGCTTTCTTAGAAGGAGCGGCTGGTTTTGGTGCTCCTGTTGCAATTTCAGCTGGCATGCTGGTAGGTCTTGGTTTTGAACCATTATATGCAGCCGGGTTATGCTTGATTGCTAATACAGCTCCTGTAGCCTTTGGTGCTATCGGAATTCCAATTATTGTTGCCGGACAGGTCTCAGGTATAGATGTCATGAAAATTAGTGCCATGGTGGGAAGACAACTGCCATTCCTTTCGGTGATTATTCCTATTTGGCTAATTGTTCTGATGTCAGGCTGGAAGGCAATGAAAGAAGTATTGCCAGCATGTTTAGTAGCAGGTATCTCTTTCGCTGGTGTACAATGGTATTCTTCCAACTATATTGGACCAGAACTTCCCGATATTTTATCCTCCCTTGCCTGTATTATTGCTTTAACAATTTTTTTAAAAAATTGGAAGCCAGCAACGATCTGGCGCTTTGAAAATGAACCGCCTGCTACGCTCGCGATTGATCGATCGGCATTAACTTTCGGTAAAGTATTCAAAGCATGGTCACCATTTATTATTTTAATTATAATGGTTATTTTATGGGGCTTACAACCTGTAGTGGCAGCTCTGGATGCGGTAACGATCAAATGGCTGGTACCAGGCTTGGATAAAATGATTGTGCAGATTGCGCCTATTGTTAAGCAGGCAACACCAATGGCCGCTCTTTATAAGATCAATTGGTTGAGTGCTGCAGGTACAGGTTTATTTATTGCTAGTATTTTTACAGCTGCGGTACTGGGAGTTGGGCCTGGAAGGTTTATTTCTATTTTTGTCGAAACATTTAAGCAACTAACAAAACCATTTATAACGATTCCTAGTGTGCTTGGCCTCGCTTATGTCATGAACTATTCAGGGATGACTTCTACTTTGGGGTTATTTTTAGCAGGAACGGGTTCTTTATTCCCCTTTTTCTCGCCGTTTTTAGGGTGGTTAGGTGTCTTCTTAACAGGTTCCGATACTTCTGCCAATGCTTTATTTTCCAATTTACAATCTGTTACCGGACAACAGGTTGGTATTGATCCGATTATAGCGGTAGCGGCAAACTCATCGGGTGGTGTTTGTGGTAAAATGATTTCGCCACAAAGTATTGCCGTAGCCACAGCAGCAACCGGTCTTGTTGGCAAAGAAGGAGATTTATTCAGTTTCACAGTAAAGCATTCTTTGACGTTAGCTGTTATTGTTGGTATTATGACTTATGTACAAGCATATTGGTTAAACTGGATGATTCCTTAAAAAGTAATGGTTACAAGTAAAGGGTATAAGTGAGTAATACTGGGTTTAGATTATTCTTTGCCCAGTATTTTTACTGTAACAACTATATTTTTTTCCACAAATTGATCAGAGAATTTGTCATATTATCTGATATTTTAAGATGTTATCTGGGAATTTGTCTTAGAAATTGTCGAATAATTTAAAAAAGCAATAGACGTAAAGACAGATAATAGTGTATTATAGTAACAGACTTTGCGTGTAGGTGATTAAAATAGTGGATAAAAATTCGATGTTTGAAATTGTAAAAAGTGATTTAATGTTATTGGAAACAGAATTACTTTCTGTCATACACTCACCTGAAAAATTGATAACGGATATTAGCAAACATTTAGTAGAAGCTGGCGGCAAACGACTGCGTCCTGCCTTGTATTTTATGTGTACAAAAAACCAAGTAGCGAATATGGAGAAAATAATGCCAATGGCAGTTGCTATTGAGTTAATACATATGGCTACTTTGGTCCATGACGATGTGATTGATAATGCAACAACTCGTCGCGGTAAAGCAACGGCTAATTCTTGCTGGGGGAATCATTCCTCTGTATTGATTGGTGATTATTTATTTGCTAAGGCTTTTTCATTAGTGGCTAATAAGGCTAGTAGCGATATGCTTAAAGTATTGACAGATGTTATTTGTTCCATGTGTGAGGGTGAAATTAATCAAAATCGAAGCACATTTAATACGGATCAAAAAGAAAGCGATTATTTAGGACGAATTGAACAAAAAACTGCTGATTTTATTGCTGCCAGCTGCGAGTTAGGCGGCTTAGCGGTAGGATTGCCTATTGAAGAAACCAAGGCTTTGCGAGAATATGGATATTCATTAGGAATGGCTTTTCAAATTACTGATGATATTTTGGATGTTACCGCTTCTTCCGAGCAGATTGGCAAGCCTGTCGGCAATGATTTACGGCAAGGAATTGTAACATTGCCAGTCATATATGCTCTCGAACATAGCTTACATCGGGATGAATTGCAGGAAATTGTTCAAACTCAGAATATGCCGGAAGAGAAGATTAAAAGAGGCTTAGCTATTTTACATGAAACAGATGCCATCGAATATTCCTATAGTCGTGTTGCTGATTATTTACAAAGGGCACGCAGTGTAATTCCTAAAACCATTACAGGTGAACATAAGGATGCTTTTATTGCAGTTGCGGATTTTGTAGGTTTGCGTAATTATTAAATTTTTAAAGTAGAAGATAAACATTATAATGAAGCTTTTGTTCCAAATGCAAAAGACTTGGCGCAGCCAAGTCTTTTCTTCTTATTGATTTTTAGGTATAATAGATATGGAGTTCTATTTGAGAGGAGTTATGTAAATGTTTAGTTTTAGTATGCCTGAATTGGTATTAATATTAGTGATTGCATTGGTTGTTTTTGGTCCTGGGAAATTACCTGAAGTAGGTAAGGCCTTAGGCAAAGGTATTCAAGAATTTAGAAAAGCTACAAATGGTGAGTCAACACAAGATCCAGCAACCAAAGTTGAGAGTAAGACGGAAGAGAAAAAGTGAGGAATACCCAATGTCGGATATATTAGATCAGGATGAGGAGCAGCCAGTAGCAGAAAATAATGAAAATGAAATGTCTTTAGTAGATCATCTGCAAGAATTGCGAAGGCGTCTGATTATTATTATTCTGGCTGTGGCTGCAGGAAGTCTGGTTAGTTATTTTTATGCTGCTGAGTTAGTACACTATATTACAGCTCCTGCTGGTAAATTATATTATATGAGTCCAGCAGAGGCTTTTTTTACATATTTAAGAGTATCTTTTTTTGCTGGTTTTTTATTAGTGTTACCCATTGTACTCTATCAAATATGGGCATTTGTCGTACCAGCATTAACGGCAAAAGAACATATGGCGTCTCTTATTTTAGTACCTTCCTCTGTCATATTATTTTTCATTGGACTTGCATTTTCCTATGTATTTGTACTACCGGCCGGGATTAAATTCTTTATGGGATTTGCTACGGAAAATCTTCAGCCTTTGTTATCGCTAGGTGAATATTTATCCTTTGTTATTTCTTTTTTATTGCCATTTGGTTTTATATTTGAATTGCCTTTATTTATTACTGTAATGGCTAAATTTGGTTTAATTAGTTCTAAATTTCTAACTGGCAAACGCAAGCATGTCCTGGTATTATCCTTTGTAGTAGGTGCTGTTATTTCACCTACACCAGATATTTTTTCTCAGACGATGGTCGCAGTCCCAGTGATTGTATTGTATGAATTTAGCGTTTTAATTGTAAAATATATTTTAAAGAAATAAAATAAATGATATCCATAGAGCCAGTGAAAGGGAGTTATAGACATGGCATTTACTGATTTACGTGAATTTATTCGTGCTCTGGAAGAGCGGGGCTGGTTAAAACGCATCAAAGAAGAGGTAGATTGTGACCTAGAAATTACAGAAATTACCGATCGAGTATCTAAAATGTCCGGAGACAAGAATGTAGCCTTATTGTTTGAAAATGTAAAAGGATATGATATGCCGGTGCTGATGAATGCTTTTGGCAGCATGGAGCGTATGGCTTTGGCATTTGGTGTAGATAAGATTGATGATGTTGCTGCTGAAATAAAAGAAATTTTTAAATTGCCTTATATTTCTGTACAGAATAAATTAGATTTGCTAAAGATTATTCCTACAGCTAAACGGGCCATAAACTTCCCTAAGTATGTAAAGAATGGCCCCTGCAAGGAAGTGGTAATTAAAGATCAGCCTTCTTTAAATAAATTTCCTATTTTGAAATGCTGGCCTGGTGATGCCGGAAAGTTTATTACACTGCCGCTAGTCTTTACCAAGAATCCTTTAAATGGTAAACGGAATGTAGGCATGTATCGTTTGCAAGTATATGATGGACAAACTACGGGTATGCATTGGCATATTCATAAAAATGGGGCAGAAAATTACCGAGCTCATCAATCCTTAGGTAAAGACCGTATTGAGGTAGCTGTAGCCATTGGTACTGATCCTGCCATTACTTATGCTGCTACTGCGCCATTGCCTAAAGACATTGATGAAATGGTCTTTGCAGGCTTTTTGCGTAAGAAGTCCGTAGAAATGATAAAATGTGAAACCGTGGATGTAGAAGTTCCAGCTCATTCTGAGATTGTGCTAGAAGGTTATGTCATGATTGATGAACTAAGACGGGAAGGACCTTTTGGTGATCATACTGGTTATTATTCTCTTGCTGATGATTATCCTGTATTTCATCTCACTTGCATTACCCATCGTAAAGATCCTATTTATCCATCGACAATTGTGGGCAAACCGCCAATGGAAGATTGTTTCTTAGCAAAAGCTACAGAACGTATTTTCTTACCTGTCTTACAAATGAATTTACCTGAGATTGTTGATCTTAATTTGCCGCTGGAAGGCGTTTTTCATAATTGTGCAGTTATATCAATCAAGAAGACATACCCGCAGCAGGCCAAGAAAGTGATGCATGCCATTTGGGGCATGGGACAAATGATGTTTACTAAGATGGTTATTGTTGTGGATGAGCATGTTAATGTGCAGGATATGAATGAAGTTTGGTGGCGTGTGTACAACAATATTGATGCCCGTCGTGATATTGTAATGGTAGATGGACCACTCGATGTACTGGATCATTCTTCTCCTATGCCTAACTGGGGAACAAAAGTAGGAATTGACGCTACGAAGGCCTGGGCGGCGGAAGGCTATACTCGAGAATGGCCAGATGAAATTGAAATGTCAGCTGAAATAAAAAACATGGTTGACAGGAAATGGAAGGATTTAGATCTTGAGTAAACTGAAAGCACATCTTGACAATATAGTATTATCGCATACTGTATTTGCCTTACCTTTTGCCTATATCGGTGCCATATTAGCATCTGGCGGTATACCTACAGGTAAAGCATTCTTCTGGATTACGTTGGCTATGGTGGGAGCACGTAGTGCAGCCATGGCATTGAATAATTGTATTGATTTAAAGTATGACAAATTACAGCCCCGGTTTGCTAAACGCCCTATGGTAACTGGGGAAGTTAAGCCTTGGGAGGCAATACTTTTAACAATAGCTAGCTTAGGTTTATTTATTTTAGCAGCCGCTAATTTGCATCCTTTATGTTTAAGATTAGCACCATTGGCAGTGATTCCTTTAGCCGTTTACCCTTATATGAAAAGATTTTCCTGGACTTGTCATTTAGTCTTGGGATTAGCGCTGTCTGTAGCACCGATTGGTGCCTGGGTGGCTGTGCGCGGTGATATTACAATGCCAATTCTTCTCTTAGGTATGGCTGTTGGTGTATGGATTGCCGGCTTTGACGCCATTTATGGCTGCCAAGATGTTGAGTTTGACAAGAAGCATGGATTACATTCTATACCGGTCCGTTTTGGTATAAAAGGCGCTCTCACTATCAGCAAAGGTCTGCATATACTTAGTATCATTAGCTTTTTTGCCGTAGGACAGTTAATGAATATGCATGGTATATATTATGCTGGCGTGGCTTTGGCAGCCGTAGTGCTGCTATATCAACATTCTATTGTTAGTCCTACTGATTTTCGGATGGTGACACAAGCTTATTTTATGCGCAATGGCTTAGTTAGTATTGCCTTATTATTATTTACAGTAATTAGTATTCTGGTATAACATGGACCGTTTCTTTCGGGAAAGGGGACATAAGTAGGGGGATATAAGATTATATGTCAGCAAAAATTTTAGAAGGCAAAGCCTTTGCAGCAGAGATAAAAAAAAGTGTAAAAATTGAGGTTGAAAACTTAAAGAAGACACAAGGGATTACGCCTGGTTTAGCAGTTATTATTGTTGGTGAAAATGCGGCATCTAAAGTATATGTAGCCAATAAGCACAAAGCGTGCGAAGAACTTGGCATTTATTCTGAAGTAATACGTATGCCGGAACAAATCAATAAACAAGAACTATTAGCCCAAATTCATTTATTAAATGAAAGTTCTAGCATTCACGGCATTTTATTACAGCTTCCCTTGCCTGAAGCGTTAAGAAATAATGAAGCTGAGCTTTTGCAGGCAATCCATCCGGATAAAGATGTAGATGGTTTTCATCCGGTAAATGTAGGTAAATTAGCGACTGGACAAGAACATCTGGTGCCGTGTACGCCTGCTGGCTGCATAAAAATGTTAGAGCTTGCCAATGTAGAGATAGCTGGTAAGCATGCTGTTATCATTGGACGCAGCAATATTGTAGGTAAGCCAATGGCCAATTTGTTATTGGCAAGGCATGCCACGGTAACTATATGTCATTCTCGTACTACTGATTTACCAAGTATTACTCGTCAAGCTGATATTTTAATAGTGGCAATTGGTAAAGCTCGTTTCGTAACCAAGGATATGGTAAAACCAGATGCTGTTGTGATTGATGTGGGTATCAACCGTCTTGCCGATAAGAAATTAATCGGTGACGTTGATTTTGAAGCGGTAAAAGATGTGGCAGGAGCCATTACTCCTGTACCCGGCGGCGTGGGTCTTTTGACGATTGCCATGTTGTTAAGTAATACAGTAAAAGCTGCAGCATTACTACATGAAACAAATAAATAAGATGGCTCATTTGAGCAAAGGCGCAGCCAAAGGATACTTGAGATAATGTATTGTATCAAGTATTCACTTTGGTTGTCGTCATATAAGGAGGCAGATATAAATGAAGAGTGATGTTGAAATTGCCCAAGAGGCGTCTATGCTGCATATCGAGGATGTTGCCAAACAACTTGAGATTACCCCGGATGATCTGGAGCTTTATGGTAAATATAAAGCCAAGGTGTCTTTGCACACATGGGAAAATATTAAATCCCGTTCTGATGGTAAATTAGTACTGGTTACAGCAATCAATCCTACACCTGCAGGTGAAGGGAAAACAACAACTACCGTAGGGCTTGGCGATGCTTTGCGACAAGTAGGAAAAAAAGTGGCTATTGCTCTTAGAGAACCTTCATTAGGACCCTGCTTTGGTATGAAAGGAGGGGCTGCCGGCGGTGGTTATGCACAAGTAGTACCGATGGAAGATATTAATCTGCATTTTACCGGTGATTTTCATGCAATCACAACAGCTCACAACTTATTGGCAGCTATTATCGATAATCATATTCATCAGGGGAATGAATTAGGATTGGACCCTAGGCGCATTACTTGGCGTCGAGTTATGGATCTGAACGAGCGGTCTTTGCGGTCCATTATTTGCGGGCTAGGAGGAAAAATTCATGGCGTTCCGAGAGAGAGTGGTTTTGATATTACGGTAGCCTCGGAAATGATGGCTATTTTGTGTTTGGCCAAAGACTTAGATGATATGAAAGCTCGTATTGGCCGAATTATTATTGGTTATACCTATGGGAATGAGCCAATCACTGCTGATGCATTGCAGGTTACAGGAGCATTGACCTTATTGTTTAAAGATGCCATAAAACCAAATCTAGTACAGACATTAGAAAATACTCCTGCTTTTGTACACGGCGGACCTTTTGCTAATATTGCCCATGGCTGTAACAGCGTCATGGCGACTAAATTTGCTTTGAAATTAGCTGATATTTGCGTAACAGAAGCTGGTTTTGGTGCTGATCTTGGTGCAGAGAAGTTTCTGGATATTAAGTGCCGTTTTGCCGGGATTAAACCAGATGCAGTGGTAATTGTTGCTACTGTTCGTGCTCTTAAAATGCATGGTGGCGTGCCTAAGGCGGAATTAGTCGGCGAAAATATGCCTGCCTTAGAAAGAGGCTTGTCAAATTTGACGAAACATATTGAGAATATGCACAAGTTTGGCTTGCCAGCAATTGTAGCAATTAATGCGTTTCCTACCGATACTGCAGAAGAACTTGCTTTTGTTAGAGCAAAATGCGGGGAACTAGGTGCTGAGGTTGCCTTATCGGAGGTTTGGGCTAAAGGGGGCAAAGGCGGTTTAGAACTTGCACAAAAAGTGCTAGCAGCTTGTGAACAGCCTAATGAATTTAACTATATATATGATGTAGATGCATCTATTAAAGATAAAATCTCGACTATTGCCAGGGAAATTTATGGTGCAGAAGGAGTGAGTTATACTCCGCAGGCAGAGAAAACGATTAAGGAACTTACTAGGCTCGGATTTGACAAGACACCCATATGTATGGCTAAAACCCAATACTCTTTAAGTGATGATATGATACAGTTAGGACGCCCTACAGGTTTTTCTATTGCAGTACGAGAAATTCGTGTGGCAGCGGGAGCTGGGTTCCTAGTAGCTATTACAGGTGATATTATGACCATGCCTGGATTGCCGAAGCGACCGGCAGCGGAAAGAATGGATATTGATAATACAGGAAAAATTGTTGGCTTATTTTAAAAAAATAGTAAATTTCTAGATGTCCAGAGAGCTGGAACGCACAGCAAAGTAGCGCATGTGTAGTATAAATAAACATATTTCCCGCATCTAGCAGAGATGTTATTCTATTGACTAATGGTGTGTGTTGTGTAAATATTAAAGATATTGTAGGATTTATAATCAGTAGAGACCATAAATTAGGTAAGGGGAATGGCTATAAAGCGAGCTGCCAATCCCTAGGTCAAGGAGGTTTATTGTGTACAAAATTCTTGTAAAACAGCAATTGGCGCCAAGTGTTCAACTTTTTGAAGTGGAGGCACCGCTAATTGCCAGAAAAGCAAAACCAGGTCAATTTGTCATTTTACGTGTAAATGAGACAGGTGAACGTATTCCGTTGACAATTGCGGATTTTAATCGGGAAAAGGGCAGTATTACTCTTATTTTTCAAGAGGTGGGTGCTTCGACGACCGAATTGGGCCTTTTAAATGTTGGAGACTTCTTATTAGATTTGGTAGGTCCATTGGGTAAACCAACTCATATAGAAAAATTCGGCACTGTTGTCTGTGTAGGCGGAGGGATCGGTATTGCACCTGTTTATCCTATTGCTCGCGGATTAAAAGAGGCCGGTAATGAAGTCATTTCCATTATTGGTGCCCGTTCAAAGGATATTTTAATTTATGAAGAAGAAATGGCAGCTGTGAGCGATAATTTAATTATTACGACTGATGATGGCTCAAAGGGTATCAAAGCTTTGGTTACCCAGCCTTTAAAGGAACTGCTTGATTCCGATAAAACAATCAGCCTGGTAGTAGCAATTGGTCCTGTTATTATGATGAAATTTGTTGCTGAGACTACAAGGCCTTATGGCGTTCCTACAGTGGTTAGCCTTAATCCAATCATGGTAGATGGAACTGGCATGTGCGGTGGTTGTAGAGTATCAGTCGGTCAGGAAAATAAATTTGCTTGTGTGGATGGTCCAGAATTCGATGCCCATAAAGTAGATTTCGAAAGTTTAATGGCCCGTCAGCGTATGTATAAACCTCATGAAAAACAGCACAGCGAGCACTTTGCTGGTAAGAAAGAGGGGGGCTGTAAATGTCACTCTCACTAAATAAAAATCCAATGCCCGAACAAGACCCGAAAGTAAGGGCCAAAAATTTCTCTGAGGTTAGTCTTGGCTATACAGAAGAACTTGCAAAAGCAGAGGCCGAACGGTGTCTGCAGTGTAAAGCAGCTCCTTGCCGTAAGGGCTGTCCTGTGCAAGTTGACATTCCTGCTTTTATTAAAGAAGTAAAAGCAGGTGACATGGATGCTGCTATTGCCAAAATAAAAGAAGTGAACAGCTTGCCGGCAGTATGTGGCAGAGTGTGTCCTCAGGAAGAACAATGTGAAAAACACTGTGTGCTGGCCAAAAAAGGTCAATCTGTGGGTATTGGGCGCTTAGAACGTTATGTTGCTGATACTGCCCGCACTAAAGGCGAAACTACTACTTCGATAGAATATGCTTCTGATGCCCAGAAGGTTGCGGTCATTGGTTCTGGCCCAGCTGGTTTAGCTGTGGCCGGCGATTTGGCCAAAAAAGGTTATAAAGTTACTATTTTCGAAGCCTTACATTTGCCGGGTGGCGTATTGATGTATGGCATTCCAGAATTCCGTTTACCAAAAGACGAAGTGGTGCAAGTCGAGATCAATAATCTGCGTAAGCTAGGTGTAGAAATTGTTGTGAATGCTGTAATTGGCAGTACTTTTACTGTTGATGAACTTATGGAAGAGGAAGGTTTTGATGCGGTTTTCATTGGCACAGGTGCTGGACTACCTTATTTTATGGGAGTTCCGGGAGAAAATCTGAATGGTGTATATTCTGCTAATGAATTTTTAACCCGTTGCAACTTGATGAAAGCTTATCGTTTTCCTGAATGCGGTACGCCCATTCATGTGGGGAAAAAGGTGGCAGTTGTCGGTGGTGGTAACGTGGCGATGGATGGAGCTAGGACGGCTCTTCGTTTAGGTGCAGAGCATTCCTATATTGTATATCGCCGGTCGGAAGCTGAATTGCCAGCAAGATTGGAAGAGATTCATCATGCGAAAGAAGAAGGCATTGATTTTCAATTTCTGACGGCCCCAACTGCTGTTTTAGGAAATAAAGAGGGCTGGGTAACAGGCCTCCAATGCGTTCGTATGGAACTGGGCGAACCTGATGCTTCGGGGCGTCGTCGTCCTGTTGAAATTCCCAACTCTGAATTTGTATTAGAAGTAGATACTGTTATTATTGCGATTGGTCAAGGTCCTAATCCATTGGTTCAGTCTACCACCAAAGGTCTTGAAACGAATAAGAAAGGGAATATTGCTGCTCATGAAGAAACTGGCATAACTAGTAAGCCCGGTGTGTTTGCTGGCGGTGATATCGTAACTGGTGCAGCTACTGTTATTCTTGCCATGGGTGCAGGTAAGAAGGCTGCTGTAGCAATTGACAAATATCTACAAGAGAAAAAAGTAAATCAATAAAAAAGACTAGCATTCCAAGGTGGTTCAATCTCCTTGGGATGCTAGTGGTAATACTTATTTTTAGAATTTTATTGCTCTTAACTTTGACTTGTAGAAGGAGATCTTTCGAGTTACTTACTCTTTAATTAAATTTATATGTAAGAATAAGTAAGAAAAATGGTTGACAATTATAGCATTATGGTATATCATATAAATGTTCCTGAAATTAATATGACTCACTAGCTCAACTGGCAGAGCAACTGACTCTTAATCAGTAGGTTCGGGGTTCGATTCCCCGGTGTGTCACCATTTGTAATTTATGGCTTCTGGCGTTTTTTGCTGGAAGCTTTTTTATTGCTTTGGGGGATTATCGCGTATAATCTGAAGAGAGGTTATATTGGGAGGGGCAGTATAAATTATCTCGAAAGCTTTTCTAAGTTTGCCGCAATATAGAACTTATAAAAAAACAAACAATATCCAATCCGAAAGGTAAGAATAACCGATGTTCCACCAGTTATGATATTCAAATTTCTTTCCAACGTTCTTTATTGGCAAATATAAGCCAAACAATCCAAGTGAGTATGAATCCAACGGTCCAAAACAAAATAATCACCTCAAGGGTAGTTATTTTCACCATATCTTTTAAGTTAATGTGTACGAAAAAAAGAAAAAAATGTATTGAGGTAAGACGCTTTAACATAAAGTGGATATCCTGGATAGTTTGGGGACGTTAGCGTTGTTAATTGATAGTTAAAAATTAGAGATAGACCATTCTATTTACTGCAGGAATTTATTGCTGTTTACCGAAGTATAATCAAAAAATAGGGGAGTTGATAGTATGGCTGGGGCAGTGATGATTTGGGTAAACGGCGACAAGAGTGAACAAGTAGCATATTTCAATAATGAATATGTTTTGATAACAATAACTGACATGAAGAGAATAGTACTTGGGAAAACCTTGGAAGAGGCGAAAGAAAAATTAAAAGAGATCGACAGATATGATATCTATAAAGAAATAAACTAAGGGCCGTAAGGCTCTTTTTTTATGCTTTTTTTGCTAATGGTCAAATATTATCAAAAGAATACAGGACAAGTGCTGTCTCTGTTAATGCTGTTAAGTTGTGGAGTTTTGTTTTAAATGAAAAGAGGTTAAAGATGAATTTGTCCTTCAAGGGGGTGATATTCAAGGGTCCTTTATGTAGAGGTTTTCTTATTATCGTTTAATAAACACACAAAGTTTATGAATTTATCTGCTGATAAATTCATAAACTATTATATTGCTTAATTGTGAAGGAGGTATGATATATTGGTCATTTTATATGATCTGGCAGCTCTGGGAATTGTCTCAATAGGATTGTTAGTTCATATGTTTAATCGCCTGTCACAATGAAGCGACGCCTTTGGTATCTTACCTAAGGGTAAGACTATTTTTTTGTTAAGTAAAAAATAGAACGGAATTATGTCTATTTACATAGTATATAACAAAAAAAGAAAGGAGGATTATTATGAAACGTTGTCCGTATTGTGGCAGAATTATCAACCGGGACCCTCGTCAAATTTTCATTGGATTTGGTGGCTGGGGAGGCTGGGGCGGTTGGGGAGGCTGGGGTTGGAACAATTGGCATCATGGTTGGGGACATGGAGGTTGGGGCTGGGGACATCATTGGCGCGATGAATATGAAGATGATTTTTAGATAATAGTTTTAACTAATTTAAGTTATTGTAATGTCTTGGCTACGGAGCAAGAAAAACCATTAAGGTAATCGAATATGCAAAGTCAGACAGAACAAAGAGTAATGATTCTTTTAAAGTGATGTATGCCACCGATAGAATCTGGAGAATGACAAAATGCCCAAGCTTGTGGGCTTGGGCAATAGGTTAGGTGTTAACGATATCTCATTCGATGGATTATTTTAGAACCTAGATATACAAGGGCTCCGGCAGTCAAAATCATGCCTAGTTTTGAACCCATCATACAATGCATATCCTCCATCATATCGGATTTATTCTTGTGGTGACAATGATCATAAAACATTATTAACACCCCCTCAAAATTAGTTTTTCCTTAATAAACAATGCGATTCTAAGAAAATAATGGATTTTTGATCATAAAAGATAGAAAGGCTATATATATCCAAGATGACTCTATTTGCAATCTTGTTGTTTCTTGACAAAATCTCAGGATGCGATTATACTTTCTTTCGTAAATAAAAAAATGTTCAATACTACTATAAGTAGTATTATCATAAGTAGTATTGCCAATAGAGGGGGAGGGAAGTATAATAATGCACTGGAAGTCTTTTATAGCTGGAGCTGTAGTTGTATTTGCGCTTGTTGCAGGTGCTTATTTATTTTTTGCAGGGTCAAAAGACACCTCATCTCCTTTGCCTAGTGAGTCAATAGAGACAGCCATTCCTTTTGATGCAGTAACCATCACTCCTTTACGAGTTATGAAAGGAACGGAGGTTCCTTTTGAAGGTAAGGTAGAGCTGCGGCAGACCATTGCAGGAAATTTTGCAAAAAAAATAATTATTGATAACTTTCAAGCATCCGGTGAGCATGCTGAAAAGTCAATGCTAAAGATTGTTTGGGAGAATGGTGAAATAGAAACCGTTTATCCTGGTACGAGAGATAGAATATTCCCTCCGGAAAAACGTGCCACTCAAATAACCATTATTGGATATAGTGTACACGAAAGACGTATTTTCCAGGATTCCAATCGTAAAGGCAGTCTTTCTTGGGAAATTCATTACGAACCTGTAGAAACATAATACTGGCTTATAAAGACAATAAGATTACAGAGTTATTCCTTCACCATTTCGATGGAGGATTTTTAACTATGTTTCGAGAGGATAATAATGCAGCCGGGATTTGCAGATTTATTAGCGTTTGATACGAACCTTAATTTTTAAAAGTAAGGTGAGAGAAAAATTCAACAGGAAAAGTATGTAATTATAGATAATTTTCAGCAAGGAAAATGCAGGGGAATTTTGGAGGGATGAAGAATAGAATAATATTATGCTTTGGTCTACAAAGCTCTATTTATAAAAGAGAGGGAGAATATTCTATGAAAATTATAGGTATCACCAATGTAGACAAGTTTTTAGAAGTTCTTGATAAGTGTCAGGGCAAGATTGAGTTGATAACATCAGAAGGTGATCGGTTAAACTTGAAATCAAAATTGTGCCAGTATCTTGCATTATCCAAGATTTTTAGTGAAGCCAAAATAGACGAAATCGAAATTGTTGCATCGGAGCCAGAAGATATCAAATTAATTTTGGAATATTTAATCAGAGGATAATTAGAGGAAGGCTACAGATGAGTTTTAACTTATTCTTTAGCCTATTTTTATTGTTAGAGAATGAGTAGACTTGCGCTCATAAATTTTTGTATTCCTATACTTAACAAGTAACTAGAGTTGCTTTAGAAAACATAGGACAATGTTTTTGTAGATTTCCTGAATACAGCTAAGGGAAAGCCTGCAGGGAGTTTAACAATAAAGGAGAAAATCATGTTATCACAACAAGCTTGGATTGCTCTGGCTTTGTTTCTTGTAGTCTATCTCGTTATTATTTCGGATAAAATTCATAGAACTAAAATTGCTCTTATAGGTGGCATTCTAGTGCTGCTATTTAGAATTATGTCTCAAGAAGAAGCGGTAGCAAGGATTGATTTTAATACCATAGGTCTTTTGATTGGTATGATGATCATTGTAGCAATTACCAGCAAGACGGGACTATTTCAATATATGGCTGTAAAATCTGCTAAGATGGCTGGTGGTGACCCATTAAAAATTCTAGTGGTTTTCTTCGTACTTACAGCGGTTTGTTCAGCTCTTCTTGATAATGTAACAACGGTTCTGTTATTCACTAGTGTTACTTTTGCAATCAGTGATTTACTGCAGATAAGTCCTATTCCTTATCTTATTGCAGAAATATTAGCATCCAACATTGGCGGAACTGCTACATTGATTGGCGACCCACCCAATATCATGATTGGCAGTGCTACAGGCTTGGGGTTTAATGACTTTGCTGTAAATCTTTTCATACCTATTCTGATCATCAGTATCGTTACTTGCATGGTACTTTATTTGTTATATGGCAAGCAGATGCGAATTTCTCAGCAGCAGAAGCAATGTATCATGACTTTGGAAGAAGCTTCTTTTCTAATTAATAAATCTCTAATGAAAAAGTGCATCGCTATTTTATGTCTGACCATTGCTGGGTTTATCCTGCATCAAACTATTCAATTGCATTCTGCTACGATCGCTATGGCAGGTGCTGCTATATTGCTATTAACCGGGAGACTAGATCCTGAAGAAGTGTTTAAACATATAGAATGGAATACAATTTTTTTCTTCATTGGTTTATTTATCCTGGTAGGTGGACTTGAAATCACAGGGATCATTAATGGAGTGGCACGTTGGGCCATAACTGTGACTCAGGGAAATACCATATTGATGCATGTTCTCATTCTTTGGTTATCCGCGATTGGTTCTGCATTTGTAGATAATATTCCTTTTGTCGCTACTATGATTCCTTTAATCAAGTCCATGGGACAAATCGGAAATATGGACGTTACATCTCTTTGGTGGACCCTATCATTAGGAGCCTGTTTGGGAGGGAATGGTACACTAATTGGTGCCTCTGCCAATGTAGTAGTATCCAGTCTGGCAGCTGCTCGTGGATACCCTATATCTTTTATTCGTTATATGAAGATTGCCTTCCCTCTTATGATATTATCGATTTTAATTTCTAACATTTATATTTACATAGCTTACTTATTATAAAGTTTGTAATAATTGCAGGAATTTTCTAATATATAGTAGAAGGTTACAAGTAAAAGTTTAATTTATTAGTGAAATTAACGATAAGTTATATGTAGTACACTTACATTCAATGTTCGAAGCTATTTAAGTAAATAGAATATAGCGCCGTTTTTTGCTGTATATCGGTTAAAAAACGTTTCAAGGTGGAGTCTGTCAAAACAGGCTCCACTTTGCTTTTTTCTCTTTTTACAAAAAATAACAAATAAGCTGAAGAATATTTTAATGGTTATATGAAAAGGCATAGAGAGGTGAAGAAGCCATGGAAACAGAGAAACCCCTATTTAGTTTGCAGACAAAAATTGCAGTATTTGCTTGTATTGTTGTTGCCTTGGCTTTATTAGTAGCAGATGCCATTATTAATGAAAAAATTTCTGATAATGCCAGAAATGATGCATCTAAAGAAGCAATTGAGATTGCTCGTATTGTTGCAAATTCTGAAGTCGTGATTGATTGTTTGTCTGGGAAAAGAGATGAAAAGGAGATACAAGTATTTACTGATAAACTTCTTACGATAAGTTATGTTCGATATATTACGGTGATGGATATGAATCGAGTGCGAAAGTCTCATCCGAATGCCGCAAAAATAGGAGAGTATTATGAAGAAGATGATGCGGATCCTGTATTTCAAGGACATGAGAATACTGCGGTTAATAGTGGATCTTTAGGCGTTTCTTTACGTGCTCTCTCACCAGTTTTTACAAAGGATGGCCAGCAAGTAGGAGTTGTACTTGTTGGAATTATGGTAGAAAAAGTGGAAGCAGCAATCCAAGATAATCGATCAGGAATTTATGTTGCTGTTGGCGTAGGTATGTTAGTAGGTGTGCTGGGAGCGTTACTGTTGGCTAGAAACATCAAGAAAATCTTATTCGGCTTAGAGCCATTTGCGATTGCCAAGATCTTTAAAGAACGTAATGCAATGTTGCAGTCGGTGAGAGAAGGTGTGTTGGCAGTTGATCAGGAATCACGCATGACCATCGTCAATGAAGAAGCAATTAGATTATTTCAGCAAGCAGGCATCATTGGAAATCCGATTGGGAAAAAAGTAGATGAATATGTCCCCAATACACGTTTACAGAATGTTCTTAAGACAGGAGAAGCAGAGTTAGATCAAGAGCAGGATTTAAATGGAACGATAATTTTGGCGAATCGAATCCCGATCATTGTAGGTGGTGAAGTTGTAGGGGCTATTGCGACATTTCGGGATAAAACGGAAATCAGGCAGTTAGCGGAAAAACTGACAGGTGTTAGAGTTTATGCCGAGGCCTTACGATCGCAGACTCATGAATTTATGAATAAATTGCACGTTATTTTAGGCATGATTCGTATGGGGTATTATGAGAGGCTAACCCAATATGTAAGTCAAATTTCTCATCAATATCAAGCTGAAGTAGGTTCTGTAGTGAGAAGGATTAAAGATCCAGTTTTAGCAGGATTCTTATTAGGCAAATTGAGTTTGGCGAGAGAAGCGGGTGTAGAAATGACACTATCTGAAGATAGTTTTCTACCTGAACCAGCAAAACCTGAAATAGTTCATGAATTAATTACCATCATTGGTAATTTGATTAATAATGCTTTAGAAGCGGTAGAAAAATCTACTTCTAAAAAAATTGGAATTGATTTTTTCTATGATAATAATATTTTGAAAATTGAAGTAAGTGATACTGGACAGGGAATGGATGAAGCAGTCGCAAGAAATATCTTTGTCAAAGGATATTCTACTAAGGGTAATGACCGGGGCCTTGGATTATATCTAATTCAACGAAGCATTGAGCGTTTGAATGGAGAAATAACTGTGAATTCAGACGTAGGCAAGGGCAGCTTATTTAGGGTTATTATACAGTATTGGGGTAAGGAGGGATACATTGATTAACGTAATGATTGTAGAAGATGATCCGATGGTAGCAGAATTTAATAAGCGATATTTAGAGCTGGTAGAAGGATTTCGCATACAAGCGGTAGCTTCTTCAGCAAATGAAGCCTTTCAAGTTTTGGATAAATTAGATATTGATTTAATTTTGCTTGACATCTTTATGCCTGGCATGAATGGTTTAGATTTTTTGACGAAAATCAGACAAGTAGGTAAAGGTGTCGATGTAATTGTTATCACAGCTGCTTGTGACAATAATAATATTAAGAAAGCTTTGCGATTTGGCGCTGTGGATTATATTATCAAGCCTTTCGAATTTGAACGTCTTAATTCTGCATTAGTTGCTTATAAGGGCTTAGTAGACTTGATGGAAGAACAAGAGGTGCTAAATCAATTAGAATTAGATCAGTGTGTATTGTATAAAGAGCAGCCGGCATCTGCAAAATTACCTAAGGGCGTTGATCGAAATACTTTAAATGTAATCTGGCGAAAAATACAGGATTTAGAACGAAGTCCTTTTTCGACGGAAGAAATAGCGAATCAAATTGGAGTTTCGCGAGTATCAATGCGAAAATACTTGGAATTTCTTAGACAAATAGGGTCTTTAAAATTAGAACTAATTTATGGAACAGTGGGAAGACCTATTTATAAATATAGATGTATTCAACCTATGAATAATTTTATACAGCGATATTTATAGCTGCGAAGTTTGATGTCATTATTAATATTTATTTTTGATAAAATTGAATTAAGATAACAAAAATAGTAACTAGCCGAACGGCAGGTTACTATTTTTTGTTACTTTATTTACTAAAATAACTTTAATTACAGAGTTGTTTAAAAAGTTAGATTATCTAGGAAATTATCTTTATATTTTGTATATTTAAATTACTTCATTAATATAGGCACTAATATATAGGCACTGCTACAAAGTAATGATAAGGAGGGTAGAGTGTATGTTAGTTTAGAGTATAAAAAGGATATATGGAGGTGGAAGCAATTGTCTACGACACTTGAAAAACTGGATGACATGAAAAAACGAACGCAGAAAGTCATGCTTGGTGGTGGTGTTAAACGTATTGACAAGCAGCATGCATTGGGAAAAATGACGGCCCGTGAGCGTATTGAAAGGTTACTGGATGCTGATACGTTTATTGAACTTGATCGTTTTGTAACTCATCGTTGTATCAATTTCGGCATGGAGGAAGAGGAAGCTCCAGGTGAAGGCGTGGTAACAGGGTATGGTACGATTGAGGGTCGCCTAGTGTATGTGTTCGCTCAAGATTTTACAGTTGTCGGTGGTTCTCTGGGTGAAATGCATGCTGCAAAAATTTGCAAAGTGCAGGAATTAGCCATGAAAATGGGAGTACCTATTATTGGAATTAATGATTCCGGTGGAGCTCGTATCCAGGAAGCTGTAGATGCATTGTCAGGTTATGGTAAGATCTTTTATAAAAATACCCTGGCTTCTGGTGTTATTCCTCAGATTTCAGCGATTATGGGACCTTGTGCAGGAGGGGCCGTATACTCTCCGGCTTTAACTGATTTTATCTATATGGTTAAAAATACGAGTCAAATGTTCATTACGGGGCCACAAGTTATTAAAACAGTGACAGGTGAAGAAGTAAGTGCGGAAGCACTCGGTGGCGCCATGACCCATAATGCTACTTCGGGAGTAGCTCATTTCATTGCAGAAAATGATACGGAGTGTTTAGAACAGATTCGTCGACTTATTAGCTTTATTCCAAGCAATAACTTGGATGGAGCACCTAACATCGATACTCATGATGATCCCTCACGCATCGAGGAAGAACTGAATATAATCATTCCTGATAATTCAAATCAATCCTATGATATGAAAGAAATTATTAGTAAAATTGTTGATAATGGCGATTTTTATGAAGTGCAGCCCTATTACGCAGGCAATTTGATTACAACTTTTGCTCGTTTAGATGGGCAGACCATTGGCATTATTGCAAATCAGCCAAAGGTAATGGCTGGGTGCCTTGATATTAATGCTTCTGATAAGTCTTCCCGTTTCATTCGTTTTTGTGATGCCTTCAATATACCTTTATTGAATCTAGTTGACGTACCTGGCTTTTTACCTGGAACGAATCAGGAATACGGCGGTATTATCCGTCATGGTGCTAAGATGCTGTATGCTTATTCGGAAGCAACCGTGCCAAAAGTAACCCTTGTTGTCCGTAAAGCCTATGGCGGCTCTTATCTGGCCATGTGTTCCCGCGATTTGGGGGCGGATCAGGTAATAGCATGGCCGACGGCAGAGATTGCTGTCATGGGACCTGCAGGGGCAGCTAATATTATCTTTAAGAAAGATCCTGATAGTAAAGCTAAGACAGATGAATACGTGAAGAATTTTGCTACTCCTTATCAAGCTGCTAAGCGTGGCTTTGTGGATATGGTAATTGAACCTCAAGAAACGCGTCCTATACTAATTAGTACGTTTAGCATGCTTGCATCAAAACGGGAAGGCCGACCTGCCAAACGTCATGGTAACTTTCCTGTATAAATTTATAAATCATAGATGGAGGTGAAATGAATGGGCCAACCAGTTACGACCAATCCTATTTTGATTGCTATTATTAATATGACAGTTGTATTTGCTGTTTTGTATGGCTTAAGTTTAGTAGTTCAGTTAATTCAATTTATTGATCCTACGAAAAAAAAAAGGATAGCACAAGCAGAACCTAATGTATTGGGTAATACCGATACGGCAGCAACGACTGTTACAACGAATTTACTGCAAGAAGATCATGACGAAATGGTAATTTTATTTACCGCAGCGATTGCAGCATACGGTTATAGTAATGTACGGGTTATTTCCATACGACCAGCTGCTAACAATACTTGGTCGCAGGCTGCTCGCATGGAAATGGTAAATTCACGAAGTCAGATGTAATACAGATGGCTAACGAATAGGGAGGATGACAAATGAAAAAATTTCAAATTACATTTAAGGGACAAGTGTATGAGTTAGATGTTGAAGAAATCAGTGTTTCGAAATCTATAGCGCCGCAAACCGCTTCGGCATCAGTTCCCGCTGCGGCAGCAGTTGCAGCTCCTATTTCAGCGCCAAAGGCTGCACCAACTGTTGCACCGCCAGCTGGTGCTCAAACTGTGCTTGCACCAATGCCAGGTAAAATTTTGGCTGTAAATATTAAGCCGGGTGATGCCGTGAAACGGGGCGATGTAATATTTATTTTAGAAGCTATGAAAATGCAAAATGAAATTATGGCGAATCAAGATGGTCAAATATCCAGTGTAAATGCAACTGTCGGCCAAACCGTTTCAACTGGTGATGTTTTAGCTGTTTTAGGATAGTGAAATAATATATAAGCTACACATATATGAATCGAATCATAGGAGGAAAAAGAATGGATGCATTTATTGTCTCTTTGCAGGCAGTATGGTCAGACAGTGGTTTTACCGCCTTTACCGCTGGCAATGCAATTATGATTGCTGTGGGAGTGATACTTTTATACTTAGCTTTTGCTAAGGGGTTTGAGCCTTTATTGTTGTCTCCCATTGCTTTTGGTTGCATATTAGCCAATTTCCCAAAAACTGGTTTTGAAACAGATCCTGGTCTTATGCAGGTTCTTGCGTGGGGTATTACAAACGAAGTTTATCCGCCTCTTATCTTTTTAGGTGTGGGAGCAATGACAGACTTTGGGCCTTTAATTGCTCGTCCTTCTACATTACTATTAGGTGCTGCTGCCCAAGTTGGTGTTTTTGTAGCATTAATGGGAGCTATGGCTCTTGGCTTTAATGTACAGGAAGCTGCATCAATTGGTATTATTGGCGGCGCAGATGGTCCGACAGCCATATACTTAACGATGAAATTGGCGCCTCATCTTTTAGGAGCTATTGCTGTTGCTGCTTATTCTTATATGTCCTTAGTACCTCTGATTCAGCCGCCAATTATGAAGTTATTAACAACACAAAAAGAACGGGAAATTGTTATGGACCAGCTGCGGCCAGTTTCTAAATTTGAAAAACTTGCTTTTCCTGTAATTACAACCATTATTATTAGCTTATTATTACCTCCAATAGCATCTCTTATGGGAATGCTTATGTTAGGAAACTTATTTCGTGAATCTGGTGTTACAGATCGCTTATCAGATACTTCCCAGAATGCCCTCATTAATATTGTTACTATCTTCTTGGCAACAGGTACAGGACTAACGATGAAAGCTGAAAACTTTTTAAGCATTCAAACTCTCTTGATCATTTGTCTTGGCTTAGTAGCCTTTGCCTTTGGTACTGCAGGTGGTGTGCTCTTTGGTAAAATAATGAACTACTTTAGTGGCGGTAAGATCAACCCTCTGATTGGCTCTGCTGGTGTTTCGGCAGTACCGATGGCTGCTCGTGTAAGTCAAGTGGTTGGTCAGCAAGCTAATCCTGGAAACTATTTATTAATGCATGCTATGGGACCGAATGTAGCTGGTGTTATTGGTACTGCTGTAGCAGCAGGCACCATGCTGGCAATGCTCAAGTGATAAAAATATAACTTTCTTCTACAAGTAATAAGTAAAAAAATGGAGGGAAACTATATGTCACCTGCTGTAGTAACACTAATCGTATTGGGGTTTGTTGCTTTATTGTTTGTCACAGAAGTAATACCTTTGGCTATTACGGCTATTGGAGGGGCAATTGTTTTAGGGATAATTGGAATTATTCCCATGAAAATGGTGTTTTCAGGACTATCTAATTCTACAGTAGTTCTATTCGCAGGTATGTTTGTCATTGGTGCATCCATGTTTCATACAGGTTTGGCTCAGAAATTAGGTGAATATGTAGTACGTGTTGCTGGTACAAGCGAGAATGGCTTAATGCTTGGCACAATGGTTATTGCTGCTAGTATTTCTTCTGTATCTTCCAATACAGGTACTACAGCAGCCTTGATGCCTGTAATTATTGGTATTTGTAAAGTGGCAAAAATTCCTGCCTCCCGTCAACTTATGCCGCTGGCGTTTGGTGCAGGTTTAGGCGGTATTATTACACTGGTTGGCACACCACCTAACATTATAGCTGCAGGGGCATTAACGGCAGCCGGTCTTCGGCCTTTTGGCTTTTTTGAATTTGCCTGGATTGGCATTCCTTTAACCATTGCAGGTATTGCTTATATGATGTTTGTCGGCAAATATTTGCTGCCCAAGGCTTATATTACTGGGAACGTAGAAATTGATGAGGAAGCAAAGCAGGAAGCTACAGCTGGTTCTACAGATCCTAAAAAGATGTGGATAACTGCGCTCACTCTTTTAGCTGTTGTTGTTGTAATGGCTCTTGATTTAAAACAACTTCCTCTTGAAATTGCAGCAGTTATTGGAGCTCTCGTTCTTGTACTTACGAAATGTCTGACAGAAAAGCAGGCTTATACAGGAATTGACTGGGTCACTATATTCTTGTTCGCTGGCATGATGCCGATTGCTACGGCAATGGAAACGAGCGGTGCTGGCAAATTAATTGCAGACCAAGTCGTGAGCATTCTTGGTGGTAGTCCTAGTCCATTGTTTGTAACTGCCATACTATTTTTACTTTCCGGTGGCTTGACTCAGATTATGTCAAATACGGCATGCACGGCTTTGTTAGCTCCTATTGGTATCTCCATTGCTAAAGGGTTAGGTGCTAGTCCTCATGCTGTGCTTATGGCGATTGCCGTAGCATCATCGTGTGCATTTTCAACTCCTGTGGGTACACCTCCGAATACCTTGGTGCTTGGACCTGGTGGTTATAGATTTATGGATTATGTAAAAGCTGGTACAGGTCTTGTCCTTGTTTGCTTTATTGTATCTATTATTATCATTCCAATGGTATGGCCATTTTTCCCTAAGTAAGTTAGGAGCATAGAAAGGTGGTTGATAATTTGGCAGAGATAGATCAAGTGGTACGGATTTTATCTGCTTTCTTTACAGCCTTAGTTATTATTTATGTGATTGCTAAAATTGTTGGCGAAGAAAGAAAAATGATATGGTTCAAGAAAAGAACACGCTCTACTATCTTTACGCGCAGGAGCATTTTGGGTGAAACTTGGCATTTTGGTGTTCCGTGTAAATGGCAAGGGTTTGTGGTAAGTTTTCTGATGTTTGGTATTATCGGGGTTGTAAGTTATATTATGATTTTTACAGTATAATTTTAAAATTGAAAATGGCCTTTCCTATTTAATATAGGTGCATTACATGGTGGAGCCTGTCAACAAGGCGCCACCATGTCTTTTTATACATATAGGGAAGTAGTATAGATGATGCTATCGAGGATAAATTGAGGGGGGTGGTATTTCAAAGATTTTGCTATGGTTGAAGTCTTAACTATGAAATAGGGAGGTTTATGTATGGATATCAAAAATCGTGTGCGTAACAAAGCGCTTCATGCGAAAATTGTGAGCGCAGAGGAAGCTGC
>CAURNS010000015.1:0-129839 GCA_963526485.1 uncultured Pelosinus sp. | reverse complement strand
TAGAGTTCCTATTATTAACGCTTCGCCATTAGCATTTAACCTCCGCTTATAATAATAGGAACTCTACGCTTACATTGCTAGCGAAAAGGACGAAACAAGATTTGTTATGTCTTGCGTTCCTGAGATTGGTGAGAATGCTCCAGATGCTAGGCGAGACAATAAGCAGGGAACCAAATCTTCGTGAACGATAGTGAGCAAGAAGATTTGAGTGATTCGCTTAGTTAGAGTGAAACGATAACATCCTTTACCTAGTACGTTAGTACGTGAAGTGAGCGCGCGCAGGAACAACGACGCAGATGAGGTATTCTCGCCAGTCGAAGTACCGAACACAGTAGTTAAGCCCATACGTCGAAAGTACTTGGTTGGAAACGGCCTGGGAGGATAGATAGTTGCTGGTTAGATTAAAAGCACTCACTTTTGTGAGTGCTTTTTACTATTTATTAACGCTTCGTCATTAGCATTGTACTTACACTTAGAATGATAGGAACCTGCCACTGGGTCTGTGATTTTTAAAGATACGTATTAATTTATAGGATTTTCCGTTTCCGTTCCTGAGATTGGCGAGTGATCTCTCTGTTTAGTTGTATAACTACATCAAAAGATGAAGTCGCACTACCGTAAGGTCTTAATGACTTAGAATGCAAATTTTGTAGAAAAAAGTCATATAATAGCATCAATTGTATTTACAATAAAGAGATTCTTTGAATATAATAGATATATATAGTCTACTATATTCTAAAATAGGAGTTCTACGATGTGAGAGGTTTATATGCAACGAATTTCAACTAATAATTTGCACCCAGGTCTAGTGGTTGGGAAGGATATTCTTAATGCAGATGGAGATGTTTTACTTAGATGGGGTATTGTTCTTACTGACAAGTATATTAGGCGCCTTAGAGAGCTTGATATTCATTCGATATATGTAGAAAATCCTTATGTAGAGGATCTTATTATTCCTGAACCGATTAATGAGAAGATTAGAGTAAAAGCAATAAAAATACTAAAGGATAATTTCTTAAAAATAAGACTTAATAAGAAATTGGATGTTAAAGCATTTTCAGTAATTGCTAATGCTGTTGTTGATGAAGTTTGCGCGAATAAAAAACTATTGGTACATTTATCGGATATAAGGGTATATGATGATTATACTTTTGGGCATTCGGTGAATGTGGCCATACTAGCTACTTTTGCTGGAATTGGTATAGGCTATGGGAAAACCAAATTGAGAGAATTAGCTTTAGGTGGATTGTTGCATGATGTTGGTAAAATGTTTGTTCCTAAAGAAATATTAAATAAACCAGCAAGGTTAACCGAAGATGAAATGAAGGTAATGAAAGGTCACTCCTTACTGGGTTTTGAATTATTACGAAATAATCCAGAAGTATCTTTACTTGTTGCACACATGGCTTTTCAACATCATGAAAGGCCGAATGGATCGGGATATCCCCGAGGCTTACAGGGAGAAGAAATTCATGAATATGCAAATATTATTGCTATAGCCGACGTATATGATGCTCTTACTTCAGACAGGCCTTATCGAAGAGGTATACTACCTCATGAGGCGCATGAGGTCTTGCTGGAATTGACAAGGACCCAAGTGGATATGGACATTTTAAAAGTTTTTTTCAAATACGTTGCTATTTATCCTATTGGCAGTGTCGTACAATTAAATACTGGCGAGATAGGAGTAGTCATTGATGTAGAGCAGCAATCACCGCTTAGACCGAAAATCCGTATTGTGTTAGATAATTATGGGAATGCAGTAAAAAAGGTTTATGAAATTGATTTAGAGATTAGACAGACTCAATTTATAATTAAGGTATTTAAAGAAGAAGATAGAGTTGTTTTTCCTCTCAACGCCAATGGTATTTAGAAAAGATCCCCAAGAGCATATGTATAAGTTAATGCTCTTGGGGATCACGTCTTTAAAGAGATTATTTTGTATTAATAGCCATAATAAAAAGGTCGGTATGATATTCGGAATTAAAGTTCTTTTCAAATAGTTGTATAGCGGTTAGCTGGTCTTGAGTTAGTTTAGCAAAATCAATGTTATGACTCATTATAACAATCTCCTTTCAGATAATATTATTTTTAGGATTTCCAATTATCTTATTCTTATTCTCTCTACGTCAGGCGGTTAATGCAGTTCAATACATTTATAATTTTATGTTGAACTATCTTTTTGATAGCTTCCCAGGTTGCTTTTGAGGTAAAAAAACTGGGACATGAAAGAAGGTATATAAAATAAAATTGGTCTAAATACGCATTTAAAGCGATTTTAGACCAATTTTTAATGATCGATAGGAACCTAGAACATAAAGTCAAAGGATCCCTATATAAAATTAAGCTTTGTCATTACAACCAAGAACATGAACTAATTTATGTTTAACTAATTCTTTAATGTATGCTCTAGCAGGTGTTAAATATTGTCTTGGATCAAAGTGTGATGGATTAGCAAACATATGCTCTCTAATACCAGCTGTTAAAGCAAGACGCAAGTCGGAGTCAATATTAATTTTGCAAACTGCCATTTTAGCAGCTTCACGTAACATATCTTCCGGTATACCAATGGCATCTGCTAAATTACCACCATTTTTATTGATAATTTCAACATATTTTGGAATAACAGAAGAAGCACCATGTAAAACGATTGGGAAATTAGGAAGTCTTAATTCAATTTCTTTTAAAATGTCAAAACGCAATTGTGGGTTTTGACCTGGTTTAAATTTAAAAGCACCATGACTTGTACCGATAGCAATTGCTAAAGAATCAACACCCGTACTTTTTACAAATTCTTCAACTTGTTCAGGGTGAGTATAAGAAGCGTCTTCAGCAGATACGTTTACATCATCTTCAATACCAGCAAGTTGTCCTAACTCACCTTCAACAGTAACGCCTTTGCTATGGGCATAATCAACAACACGTTTTGTTAATTCTATATTGTCTTTGAAGTTATGATGTGAACCATCAATCATAACGGAAGTGAAACCACCATCAATACAGGATTTACAAACTTCAAAATCAGCACCATGATCTAAATGAAGTGCAATAGGAAGATCAGTGTCTTCAAGCGCTGCTTGTACTAAATGTACTAAGTAACTATGTTTTGCATACTTTCTTGCACCAGCGGAAACCTGTAGGATAAGTGGGGCATTTACTTCTTTTGCTGCTTCAGTAATACCTTGAATTATCTCCATATTATTGACATTGAAAGCACCAATTGCATATTGCCCTTCATAAGCTTTTTTAAACATTTCCGTTGTCGTAACTAATGGCAATGTAATTCCTCCCCTGAAAGTTTTTTACTATGTTAATTATACCAGATTTTAGCAAGTTTGTGTAGAGAAAGTATGCTTAATATTAAAGTTTTATTAATTATATTTTAAGTATATGAAAGTAATTCAATTACTCTTGAAATGTCAGCTGGTAGGGGACTAGAGACATTAATGCTCTTTCCTGAGATTGGATGAATGAAATTAAGTTTGGCGGCATGTAATGCCTGACGATCAATTAGCTCTCTTGAGCCGCCATATAAGTCATCTCCAATAATGGGATGTCCAATATGGGATAAATGTACCCTGATCTGATGAGTACGTCCAGTTAATAATGTTAATTCTATTAAACTAGCATTATGCAATGATTTTAATACCTTATAACAAGTCTTGGCATGCTGGCCCTTGCTATCAACAATACGTTGGATGATACTATTAGGGTGCCTGGCGATCGCTGCGTCAATGGTGCCTATTGAAGGTTCTATGACACCTGTTGCCAGAGCTACATACTGCCTATTAATATTTTTAACATTATCAATGGAGAGTAAATGTTGAATATGGGGGAATTTGGCAATTAATACTAGGCCAGAAGTATTGCGATCTAAGCGATGGACAGGATGAAAAGCAAAGGATGCATTTTGTGTACGGAAGTGATGCATGATAGCATTTCCAACTGTTGTTAAACGTTCTGATGTGGTTGGATGTACGAGCATGCCAGCTGGCTTATTTATAATAAGTAAAGAATCATCTTCATAAACAATATCTAAAGGAATATTAGTTGGCACGATATCACAAGGCTGCAGCCAGCTTACCTTAATGACATCACCCGGTAAAACAGTATGAGTGATTGGCACTTCTATTCCATTTACTGACAGAGATCCTGAATACTTGATTTTACGCCAAATTGTAAGAGAAAGCCCAATATGAACGTGTAAAAAATCTTTGATTGACATAGCTTGTACCGTTTGAGGGACAGTGAGATCCAGCATGAGTACTCCTTTAGTATATTTTAATGCTTAGTATTTACAGTTACACTGAATTGTAATTCACATATTATTTTCGAGGTACATAAGAATAATTCCTTTAAAGATAAAAACACAAAGACATATGCCAATTTAGCATAGCAAGGAACACAAATAATCTTGATTCTTTATTTGTGTTCCTTGTGTCTTTGTGCTTAGAGGATAATATTTTTTTATCTACATCAGTTTTTGTGTCATAGTGATTAGGTGAGCGATATGTTCTCGTTCCATCGTCAATGATTCCTGGAAATAGTCATTCATTGGATTACCTCGTAAACTGAATATATGTTCCATTCGATTGTGGCGGCGTAATAAAGCTAGTAAGAGATAGATTACAAAACCACGCTGTAAGCTGAATTGTCTTTCTCCAGTATTGTCATGTATCTCACCTGATCTCATACTATATTTCTTCATTGAAGCGCTCATAGCTTCATCATGCATGGAAATGATGTGAATGCGCTGGATACAATTTTGAAAACCAGTTAAATTCTTATATTATAAACTGTCTTGCCGTTTTCACGTTTTGCAAAAATCTTGATGTCTGATTGGATTAACACATGTCTTTTCTCCTCAAAGGTTTCAGCATTTAGAATATCATTTGAGCTAATTGATTTCTTTAATGCGGCGCTAGTGAGCGAATGAATTACGTTTTGAGTTGAAGTAATTTCTTTAGTTATAGCTTGCAAATCTTTTTCTGCATCTTCAGTCTCGATTGTTCCCTCCGAAACCCATTTGATAATAGCTGTCTTTCTTTTTTGAAGTTTTATAAGCTGTTTTTCAAGATTAATCTTGATTGTTGAGTTTTGCGGGGGGTTTTTGGTTTGATAAATTGATAAACCACGCTTTTTTTTTGCTAATCTCATAATTTCTGACCATACTGCTTCATCCAATTCTTTGGAAGGGATATTTTTTCGAAATTCACAGTAGTTCCCATTAGTATAGGCTGTACAAACATAATAGCAGTAGTCTTTTCCACCTCTATGATAATTAACTCCATGCATTGCGTAGCCACAGCTCTCACAACGAATAATGCTTGATAATAAGTATTGCATTTTTGTGTTTCTCTTGGCAGTTGCTTTATTTATGCGCCGGCATTCTACAGCTTTATCCCAAGTTTCTCGGTCTATTATGGGGGGAACAGATATTGATATCCACTCAGATTTATCACGAGCAATTTTCTTCCGCTTCTTCTGACCTATGGTTTTCTCGTAGGTTGTAAAACTCCACTTTGTACCCGCATATGTTTCATTGCTAAGCATGTAACTTAGCGTTGAGAGCGTAAAAGGTTTTCCGTGTCGATTTACAATGCCCATAGATTTTAATTCTGCCCAAAGGGTGTTCACTCCGTATTTTCTAGTTGTATATAATTCAAATATTAGCTTAACTATTTCTGACTCAATGGGATTTACAATACACATAGAGGCTTCACTGTCATAAATATAGCCGTATAGATCATCATTGAAAACTAGCTTACCGGAAAGTGCCTTACTACGCTTGCCGCGCAATGTTCGCTCGCGAATTTTAGCTTTTTCAAAAGCGCTAATAGCTCCCCGTATAGAAAAAAATAATCGTCCTTCTGGTGAGGCGTCATAGTCATGTGTAACAAAAATAAGCTGAGCATTTACTTTTTCAATTTCATCTGCCAGTAGTAATTGATTAGTTAGGTTACGGCTAAGACGGTCAGGGTCATAGACTATGACGTTGTGTATTAGGTTAGCTCTTAAATCATCTCTTAGACGATCTAAAGCAGGCCTTTCCATGTATTCCCCAGAATAGCCATCATCTATGTATTCTATTACATCTAGACCAAGTTTTGTAGCGTGTTCTCGGCAGGTACGAATTTGATCACTTATTGAGTATCCTGTTTCTGCTTGTGCGTCGGTTGATACACGTGCATATATAGCGTTCATTAATAACACTCCTATATATTGCTAATGTTTTGATTTGATTAGGTATTGCAGTGGTTGCTCTGGCGTTAATCAGTCCCATATCTTATTTATAGTAATGTTGGAAAAGCATTAGTACATAGATTGTATGGGAGGGGTGAGAATGGCTGTAGAATTTCAAGGATTCTGGTCGGGCACTTTTGAGGATTATCGCACAGGGAAGGTAGCGTTGCAAATGGATATGCCAGATGAATTGGCTAAAACGTTTTTAAGAATAAATGCTGAAATTTGTGGTTATCTACTGATAGAAGAGCCTGAGCCGGAAGAACCTCCGGCAGCATAAAAAATGGACAGGCGAATATTTTGAAAAGCTTATGATTTGAATCGTCCGCAAGGAGAGCTAAGTTGCAAGCTGACTTATTGAAAGTTAACCAGTGGTTTGTACAATCGGGGCTGTTCTTTAATCGAGGAATACGATATTCCTACGTATATATGCAAACTGAAAACGAGCAAGCAATAACTACAAGAAGATAATCTTTTTTGACAAAGGAATGTTGCATAGAGGCATTGTGGCTAGGTTTATTTGTTAATAGAACGTATCAGGTTATAAAATATTCCACCATAAAGGATAAAAGGGGTAATAGAAGCTAGAGTAGTTAGCATTTTATCTAAAATAACAAAATCCATTAATAGTAGTTACCTCCAGAAAAAGTCAAGATAGAACACTATATGCTTAATGTGAGCAGATATTCGTAAAATTTACTTGATAGTGAGTGGCACGAAAAATGATAATCTAATTCCATTGACGAGATCTTAGGATTGACAGCTAGCATGAAAAAGGATATGAAGTTCTAATGTAGAGTAAAGTAGCATCAAGTGATATTGAAATAAGACAACAGAAAAAGAACAAGACCAGCTCCGTTGGTGGCCTTGTTCCAAGAAGAAGTATGTACAGGCTCTGCTTTTACAGTCACCTGTAAGAGTAATGTATACACAATGATAATATTGGCATTTATGGCAGATTTTATACATGAAAGGAGTTAATATCATTCCGGTATATTGGAAAACAAAAAAGATCTATTTAATCATTAGAAATAAAGATTTGTAACTATATGCTGCTTGTATATGGATAGTTACTCTGAAATAAGGCAGAATAAAAAAGATCCACTATATCAGAAAACATAATAGAGAGACTGGTAATTTACAGCTATGTATAGCTGATAGAAATAGTCCGTAAAAATAAGCCTCTAATAGAGACCGAGAGTTAAGCATAAATTAATTTATTGAAAATAATAAGTAGAAGGGAAAGAGCGAATTGAGTAAGCAAACTATAATCTTAGATTTTGACGGAGTAATTCACAGTTATAAAAGTAGATGGAAAGGAACAACAATTATACCGGACCCGCCAGTTGAGGGGATTCGCGAAGCGATTGCAGAGTTAAGACAGCACTATAAAGTAGTGGTTGTATCATCCAGATGTTATCAGGAGGGAGGTATCGAGGCCATAAAAAATTGGCTGGACAATTATGATATTGTTATTGATGATGTGACAGGCGAAAAGCCGCCAGCAGTTGTGATTATAGATGATCGAGCAATTACATTTGATGGAGATGCTGCCGGTCTGTTAGAAAAGGTCAAGGCATTTAAACCTTGGAATAAGCAATGAAGTAAAAGCTGCATAAAATTCTGAGAGATTCTTCGTAACAATATTCAAAATTTATTAAAAATAAGTGACTTTATTTAATTTATATCACATACTAAACAAGGAGGCGACAATGGCAAGTAATATCCATATATAAATAATTCCAGACACTATCATTTTCCATGGTGTTTTAGAACGAAAACCTGGCAGTTGCCGCCAATTTTGCAACGGTTGTTCAGCTGCTAGAGGCATTTCAAACCCACAATGGGGACAATGTAAAAAGTCAAATTGAGTATTTGTACCACACATTGGACATTTCATAGTAACGCTCCTTATTATCTTCTACAAGTGCCATTTTTTTATCAAGAATCATAGTATGAAGAACTGTTTGAATCAGTATTGCTAATGATTCAAATAGTACCTGCTGAATTGTTTTCCAAAAGATTGTTAAAAGCTGTGATTCATCTATCATAGGCAATAATGGTGCAGCCCTTTACTATGTAATAGATAATTACCTTACAGGAATAATGAACTTATTGTTACCCATTTGTCCAAAATAAATTTAAAGATTAAAGAAGAAAAGCCATTTTATTTGTAAGGTCATATGGCTTTTTTCTCTTGTATTCTAGATAACGAGTTGGGTAGGTAGCTTATTGGATATGCTGGGAGCAGAGGTAGGGTTCTATAGTCGGATACTTTTCCTTGATTGCAACTAACTTATATGAATAATATCCATGTATGCATCCCAATGATTTACCGAGATGTCATCAAGACTATCACGGGTAGTATCGCTGGCCTGTTCGGCGGCCTCTAAGGTGGTATACATCAAATTCAGTTGTTCAATAGCTTCGGCATGAAGCATACACATATGCTCTAAATCCATTGACATGGGCTTTCTAGTATGGGTTGTTTTTTTCAAAAGGGGTAACCTCCTTAAAACAGCGGATTTTGCCACAGTTTATGCGATAGTTGGGTAGAAGGTGAAGGTTTAATGGCTATTTTTTAAATTAACGATGTGGTTTAGGTCCGATAAAACGAATCATCTTAATAGGTACCATCATGGAAAGTGGTCGCTTATGCATACAAACGTTTACAATAATAAAATCACAACCTACATAGCAAAGTGAGCCACAAAATGATTCTTGGCGACAAATGCGAGCATCAACTGAAAATATTACATCATCACCTAACATACATAATAGGCGATCTTTAAACGAACTTTCAGGGTATGAGTATGCTTTAGGCGAGGTACAACATTCTTCGGGCATCATTTTTTTGTCCATGTAGTCACAGCATGGTTCCATTTCTTCATGATACCAATGTGGATATTTGCCATCCATAAATTTGACAGCCTCCTTTATTGATATTTTCTTAGAGTATATGATACATCATATGAAGAACAGATACATAATGACACAGCCAGTAAACTTTTTTTAGTCGATTTATATAGATTTTTTAAAAATAAATTTATGATTTTTTTGTTGAGAAATAGTGTCAAAATTTTATTTTTGGGTTATCAATTATAATGAATCTTTAGGTAAAACAAATATATTGTAAAATATGCAGGAAAAAAGTATTTAGTTCCGAATTTATAAGTGTTAAGTGCTTATAATGAGGTGATTATTATGGAAATAATGAAGAATAGTAATATTATAATGTATGGTTTCATCGTATGGTTATTTATAGCTCCAAGGAGAAATAGCTCCAGATATGGTGAGTTTTTTTTGGCATATATGGCAGCTTTATTATTTAGCCTAGTTGGCAGTTCGGAAATACTTATGGTGAAACCAGTAGCTTTTTTCTTCACTATGGGTGGAGTACTCGCGTTTTTTTATGTTGTGGTGCGTAAAACGATTCATATAGCAATTAGAAAATAAAGATTATAATGGGGGTTATAGTATGGCTAAAGACTGTTCCTTTGATGTGGTTTCAGAGGTAGATATGCAAGAAGTGGATAATGCCGTAAATCAGGCAAGTAAGGAAATTAGTCAGCGATTTGATTTTCGTGGTAGTAAGGCTGCGATTACCCTGGACGGTATTGAGATTAAGGTAGTGGCTGATGATGATTATAAATTGAAAAATGTAGTAGATATCCTCCAAGCAAAAGTGATTAAAAGAGGAATCTCATTGAAAAATTTAGATTATGGAAAAATAGAGTCTGGGTTTAGTGGTACAGCACGCCAGATTATTAAGATAAAAAAGGGTATTGATAAAGAAAATGCCAAAGACGTAGTATCTTCGTTAAAAAACAGTAAAATTAAGGTGCAGGCCCAGCTAATGGATGATCAAGTAAGGGTATCCGGGAAGAATAAAGATGATTTGCAAAATGCCATTGCTCATTTAAAACAAGGTGATTTTAATATTGCTCTTCAATTTGTAAATTTTCGTTCCTAACTAAAAAAACTTCCGCTTTTGCGGAAGTTTTTTTATTACCTATATATTTCCCAATAATAGGATTTAGATTTTATCATTGGTTAATCCTAAGAGATCCAACAATTTGAAGCTTAAGCTGAGAAGAATAGAAACGATGGTAGCTAATGCCATGCCTTTCATGGTAACAGTGCCAATTGTGATGCTAGCACCACTGATACCAAGAATTAACACGACTGAGGTCAAAATAAGATTACGTGCACGGCTGTAATCTACCTTGGACTCCACAAGTATGCGTATGCCGGAAGCGGCAATAACACCAAATAACAATAAGGAGACGCCACCCATGACAGGTACAGGGATGCTTTGAATAGCTGCGGCTAACTTACCGATAAAGGAGAGAATGATTGCTAATATAGCAGCTCCACCAATGACTTGTACGCTATATACTTTGGTAATGGCCATAACACCAATATTTTCCCCATAAGTAGTGTTTGGTGTGGAACCAAACAATCCTGAGATTATCGTAGAAAGTCCATTGCCTAGTAATGAGCGGTGCAGACCAGGTGTTTTTGCTAAATCTCTACCCACAATATTGCCAGTGACGACAAGATGACCGATGTGTTCGGCAATAACGACTAAAGCTGCAGGTAAAATAATAGCAATAGCACTTAAATTAAATTCCGGTGTATAGAAAGTAGGAGCGGCAAGCCAAGGAGCTGCTGCTACAGTACTTAAATCTACTAATCCGAGCAGGAGAGCTAAGATATAACCAGTGAGCACACCAATTAGAATTGGAATGATAGCTAAAAAACCACGGAATATGATAGAACCCAATATTGTAATCGCAAGCGTAAATAAAGAAACTGTGATTACATGTATGTCTAATGTTTTGGCTGTAAGACCAGCCATATCGGCGGCGACAGGTGCAAGCTCCAGCCCAATTACAGCAACAATCGCTCCCATAGCGGCGGGCGGAAAAACAGTATCAATCCATTTAGTACCAATAACGCCAATCAAAAGGGAGACAAGGGAAAAAACTATACCAGTGGCAATAAAACCGCCTAGAGCAGCGTTGTATCCATATTGAGGTAAAACGACGAAGACAGGAGAGATAAAAGCAAAACTGGATCCCAGATAAGCAGGGATTTTGCCTTTGCAGATAAAAAGATATAACAGGGTGCCAATGCCATTAAACAATAAGATCGTTGCGGGATTTACCTTAAAGAGGATAGGTACCAGAACGGTGGCACCAAACATGGCAAACAAATGCTGTAAACTTAGGGGGAATAGCTGTAGAAGTGGTAATTTTTCTTCGACTTGAATAATACGTGTATTCATAGAAGGCCTCCTTAATTACTACCTTGGCACACAATAAAAAAACTCTTACCAGAGTAAGAGTTTAAGGTCATAAAGACAAAGCCTTGTTGAGGCCGTATCATTGTGCACCTTATTAGCCTCTCTGGACTAACTTAAAGGTTATTTTATTAAAATGTACCATAAAATATACAGTTTGTCTATTAGTTTTATAAAAAAATAACTGGGCATATATAGATCTTTAGTTTACAATAGAGGATAGGAAAAATATTCATTAAAAATAAGGTTTTTTTGGATTTAGGTGAAAGGTGGAAATAGATAGAGATGGCAAGAAATAGGGATGACCAGGTTGCAAGAAAACTACCTGGTGCAAGGCAAGATAAAGGCAAGGTCTATGTAGATGAGCTATATTTTCGTCATGTGGATCAGGTGGAACGCTGGCGTCAGGAATATGAACATTGCCAGACTGTAGAAAATGCATTGGCTGAGATTAGTAATTTAAATTATGAAGAAATTAATTATACATCCCTACTCGTTAGGGAACCTTGGAAAGAACGTACCGTGTCTGATTATTCCAGTCAGTTAGAGGATGTACGAATAGAAGAGGAACGTAAATTTGTTATGCCTATTACTATGCATACTGGTTTATTATTGATTTTATTATTAGTATTACTTGTTAGTAACAATATGATTTTATTATGGATCTCCGGTACTGGTGTAGTTACGTTACTTGTATTATTAACAATTCTAATACAAAAACGTCATAGAGAGATTGAAAGAGCAGTAATACAAAAACAAAAAGAAATTGATATTCGTATGGAAAGGGAAGAAAAGGCAATTAAAGAAGAACAGGAGAAGCATGAAGCTAATGAAGATGCGCGTATCCAGGAAATTGAGAGCTTGTTAGCAGGAAATATCTCAGCTATTTTTGCAAAAATTGATTATGTATTGACGATGAATCCTTTTCCCTTTCATGTAAGTGTGGATATAGGCGTATATTTGAATATCCCTTGTGTAAAAATCTGGTTGCCACCCAAATCTATTATTCCAACCCAAATATGCGCTTTGCGGTCATCGGGACGGCCTAGCTTTCAGGAAAAAGAAATACGTACTATTAATAAACAGTATTTTGAATTGTGTGCTGCTATTTCCATGAAGGTTATGTCTTTAATCTATACTCATATACCTTCTTTTCGTGTTGGATATGTATATGGTATGACAAAAGAGGGGCATAATATGGAATGCTTGCTGTTTAGTAAATTGGATCGTCCTACCTTAGAAACTGCCTGTCATGCTGCAAACGGTTTAGCAGCCATGCAAATTTCAAAGGCAACTTTTAATTGTGATACTTCTCTTACCTTGCTGCCTGTTGAAGTGGAAGAGCCACAAGAATGGAGCGGTGTAGAAAGCCAGTTGGTGCGCAATTTACATGTAGATTTATTTCAATAATGAGAAGCCGAAGAAGCTTGTCAAAAAAAAATAAGAGGGATTTTTGATTTATTGGCAAATATATGTATAATGGGAAACCATACGAAGAATAAAGGGGGGTTTTTAATTTATGAAAATTTCTGATGTAATTCAAAGTGCTGATTGGAAGACTGAAAAACACGCTCCAGTAATTGGGGCCCCAGAGACGGTAAAAGCAGGAGAAAGTTTTGCAGTAGAACTTTCTGTGGGGAAGGAAATTGCTCATCCAAATACGACAGAACATCATATTCGCTGGATCAAACTTTATTTTAAACCTGATAATAGTAAATTTGTTTTTGAAGTTGCTTCCTGTGAGTTTAACGTACATGGTGAATCTACTGATGGTGCTAATAAAGGGCCCGTATATACTGATCCTGTAGCTAAAGTTGCTGCAAAAATTACTAGCTCAGGAACATTAATCGCTACTTCATATTGTAATATCCATGGTTTGTGGGAAAGTTCCCAAACTATTACTGTCGAAGGCTAAAGAGATCCCAGACTGTTCCGGCTTACCGGAACAGTTTTTTTTGTTTTACATGCTAAAACTAATCGCTATTTAAGGTATTATTAGCAGTAGTCGTATCATGTTCCCTGCAAAAATGATTAGGATCAGAAGAATCTAGATGTTGAGAAGAAGGTATGTGATAATCAACAAAAGGGGGCAGTTCATGAGAATTGTCGTTTGAGGTAATGGGGTGGGTAGAATGGAAAGTAGGCGAACAAGTTTTGATTTTATCAGGAGTGCATAATAAAGTTAGACTTGGCTCAGAGCAGTGAGAATTAGAATGATTACAAGATTTCCCGAGATTGAGTACACATACTTTTAATACAATCAATTTGTTAATGCATTTTGGACTAATCAGTTGGAACTCTTGGTGCTCGATGGAAGCACTTAATTGACAGTCCATGCCAGATTTTGCGCAACGATGATTAATTAGAGCAACAAATGGTACTTCAAATGAGATGAAATGCACTGTTTGTATGGGATTAGAATCAGAGGATACAAATTCTACGCAAATGATTACGTGACCGGAAAAATTGATTTGCTTATCTACAATAATTGTTTTTTTTATGATCGGGGTGGAAGTTACCCGCAGGATAAAATCAATATCAGGAATATGATTTGGCAGGGTCAGAACTCCATTTACCGCAAATCTTGTATTTTTTTTACATGACATGAAAAATATTCCTCCTTAGTAAGATATTTTTTGTTAAGCATATGTAGGATTGTTAATATAGGCTTATAAAAAATAAGAATCTTAGGGGTTACAATATCATATAGTTATAGATAGGGTTTTGTTACAAAATGATGCTAACTATTATAAGTTAAATGAGAATATTTGGGATGAAAAAAGAGGTTGACATTGTCAATCTCTTTTTTCGCAGAGAATTATTTAATTTAGATAGAAAATGATGAACGCTTCTTTACTAGATGACAAATAGAAATATGTCCTGCGGAATTAGTGATCATCCGTATAGCCTTGGTAGGTATGACTTCCTATAATGGACTGGTGACATATGGGACAAATTGAAGGATAACTTGGGCTGTCATGATGGCATTGCTTGTGTTCGGCAGGAGCTGCCTCATAATAGTTGCAAGGCATATTGCAACTATAGTTAATAGGTGGACAATGAGGAATTTTGCCGCAGCTACAAATTATTTTGTCAGATGGATTGGGAGAGATAAGGCCGTCAGGCAAATCTTGTTTAGTTGCATGTTTAAATACTGGATAGGCAAAAATAACAATAGAAACTAATAAAAATTGATTTTTTAAAGATTCCACTGAGATATCTTCGATTACAGTACCTATTTTTGCAATTTCAGTTTCAAAATCTTTTAATCTAATGAAAAGACAAAATGGAATATCGAAACAGGCAGAATGAGTACAATGACATTGTTTATCAATAGATGAAATAACTTTTATATGTTTAATACCGTGTATTACAACCTTTTTACCAATCGGAGTATTAATTACTTTAAATGAGCGAATTGTTACACTTACAATTACTTTGAGTATTTTCTGTATATCATGTTGGCAAGCTAAAAATAGTTTATCTATTTGACAAATTTGCGAGCAAGGATAGTGTGGAGGACAATGTGGAAATTCGCTTTGCGGTGTAATCCCGATTATTTCAATATTGTTAGTAATCATGGAAAAGCCTCCTTTATTTTAAATATAAGGTAAATTTCATAGTTTTTTTACTATTATTTTATGTTGCTTTTGTACGTTATGTTCATATATAACGAGAGAAGTCAGCGTTATTAAATAAAAATTTCCAATACTTTGCTTGAAGATCTTGCTAATAATTTCACCAAAATTTTCAATGTATCAAGTTAATTCATTATAGGCAATATATAAACAGGCACTACAAAATAAAATCAAATGGAGGGTGTTGCGTAATGTCCAGAAGTAAAAAACCTGTAAACCCTGCGGCTCAAAAGGCTCTTGAACAATTGAAGGAAGAAACAGCAGCTGAAATTGGTCTTAAAGATTATAAGAACACTTATAAAGGTGCATTATCCTCAGCTGATAATGGCCGTGTAGGTGGCCAAATGGTGCGTAAGATGATTCAGGCTCAAGAACAACAATTTAGCGGCAAGTAAGAATAGGATGGTTGAAAATATAAGCAGGTATATACCTGCTTATATTTTCGTATGCTTTTTTAAGTATGCAGCAGGATTTTTTAGTAGTAATAGGTAAATGATATAATAATACTTGAAATTATTAAAGTTAGAGTTGAATTGTAAGGAGTGGGCTATTTGAGTACAGTATTGATAAAAAATCTTGGAAATCATTTAGGTGAAGAAGTTACAATCCAAGGATGGTTGTATAATCAGCGTGGTTCGGGAAAAATTAAATTTTTGATTTTGCGGGATGGTACTGGCCTGTTGCAATGTGTCGTTGTAAAGCAAGATATTGGTGAAGATATTTTTGCGAAAACAAAAGTATTAACACAGGAAACCTCCATAAAAGTTACAGGGGTTGTGCAGGAAGAACCGCGAGCTACCGGTGGTTATGAAATGCAAGTTGCAGCTTTTGAAATTATAAATGTTGCGGAAGAATATCCGATTACGCATAAAGAACATGGAGTAGATTTTTTATTAGAACGTCGTCATTTATGGATTCGTACTCCACGGCAAATGGCAATTCTTAGAGTGCGCTCAGAAATTGAACATGCTTTTAGAGACTTCTTTTATCAACGGGATTTTGTTCTGGCTGATGCGCCCATTATTACGCCATCGTCTTGTGAAGGTACTTCTACCTTATTTGGCTTAGATTATCATGGCGAAAAAGCATATTTATCTCAAAGTGGTCAATTATATAGTGAAGCCAATGCCATGGCATTAGGAAAAATATACTGTTTTGGTCCTACTTTTCGTGCAGAGAAATCTAAAACTCGCCGCCATTTAATGGAGTTTTGGATGGTTGAGGCTGAAATGGCTTATTATGATATGGATGAGAATATCAAGCTGCAGGAAGAAATGATATATTATGTAGTTCAGCGTGTATTAGAAAGATGTACGAAGGAACTTGCAATTTTAGAGCGTGACGTTGAAAAATTAAAGAGCATAACATTGCCATTCCCCCGCATATCTTATACAGAGGCAGTGGAAATTCTTAAGCAAGCAGGAGAAGAGTTTACTTGGGGTGATGATTTTGGTGCGCCTCATGAAACGATTATCTCCAATCACTTTGGCTCACCAGTTTTTGTACACCGTTATCCTACTCAAATTAAGGCTTTTTATATGAAACCTGATCCTGAGGATGCTAATGTAGTATTAGGAGCTGATTTATTGGCTCCTGAAGGATATGGTGAAATTATTGGTGGTGGGCAGCGTATTGACGATTTGGAACTCTTAAAACAGCGAATTCAGGAACACAATCTACCATTAAATGCTTTTGAATGGTATTTAGACTTGAGGAAATATGGATCAGTACCACATTCAGGATTCGGTTTGGGTCTTGAACGGACCGTTGCCTGGTTATGCGGTCTTGAGCACATTCGCGAAACGATTCCATTTCCTCGTATGTTACACAAAATGTATCCTTAAAATAGTTTGATCTAAAGTGATATAATAAAGAATTTTGTATACATAAAATTCTTTTGCAGGAACTTATCGCTGCTGCGCAAAAGTAGTACTACATAATAGATTATAAAAGAATGAATTAATTTATTAGCCAAGCTGGGATCACAGCTTGGCTAATAAAACGATCTCAGGAGGGAATAAGAATGACTTATAGTGTTGCTGCATCCCATGCAAAGGGGAAATTTGCTACCGACAAAATTTTTGGTGCCAATGCTGCAGCTAGTAAAGCAGTTGCTCAATATGGAAGAGACAAGGTGGTAAATGCTACTATTGGTGCTTTTATGGATGAGCAGGAAGCTTTGGCTTGTATACCAACGGTTGAAAAAGTTTTTAAAGATTTCTCGATCAACCACATCATACCTTATGCTCCGATTGCTGGCTTACCAGACTTTTTAGAAGCAATGATCGAGTTGACATTTGCAGATAACAAACCTGAGGCTTACATTGATGCAGTAGCTACAGCGGGTGGTACAGGAGCAGTTCATCATACTATTTGGAACTATTCGGAAATCGGTGATACTGTTTTAACTTCTGACTGGTATTGGGGACCTTATAAAATACTATGTCAAGAAGCTTTGCGTACGTTGGATACCTATGCTTTATTTAATGAACAGCAACAATTTAATATTGAGGCTTTTACTGTAAAAGTAAAAGAATTATTGACTAAGCAAGATAATTTAATTGTTATTCTTAATACGCCTGCTCATAATCCAACAGGTTTTAGCTTAAGTGACAGTGACTGGGATAAAGTGTTGGAGCTTTTTAAAGAGTGTGTTCAGGATACAACCAAGAACATTATTCCATTAATTGATATTGCATACATAGATTATGCTGGAGAGAAAAATGCCTGTCGCACTTTTATGAAAAAACTTGGGAATTTACCAGCTAATATACTACCCATACTGGCTTGTAGTATGTCTAAAGGTTTTACTATGTATGGTCAGCGCACGGGGGCCATGATTGGAGTTTCTTCGAATAAAGAGGTTATTACCGAGTTTCAGAGTATTAACCAATTTACTAGTCGGGCTACATGGTCAAATATTAACCATAGTGCCATGAAGTTAATGGCGACAATTTATCAAGATAAGAAATTATTGGTTCAGACTGAACAAGAACGCAGTGAATATTATGCTTTAATTCGGAAACGTGCTGATATTTTTATGCAGGAAGCAAGGGAAGTAAACTTAGCTATGCTGCCATACATAGCTGGCTTCTTTATTACTGTTCTTGCAAAAGATCCGGAGGCTGTTTGTGAAAGGCTTCATGATGATAATATCTTTGCCGTGCCTTTAGCCAGGGGGATTCGTATTGCAGTGTGTGCTTTAACAACTGTTAAGATAACAGGGATGGCTGGTAAAATTGCTAAAGCGATTCAGGCTGTTTCAAAGTAAATAAAAAGAATCACAGTATTATCCATTTGTAGTTTGTAGTATCTATGGAAATACTACAAAAAAAGGAGGAGATGAATTTGGGGCGTCAACGTGAAAATTGGATTGATGATACAGCATTGGAGTTTCCTCGAACTGGTTTTTGGATAATACATGTGATCGGAGCAGTGATGATTTTTATTTTAGGTATGAAATTCGCTTTTCATAAAGCACCTGCTCCTATGATAGCCTATCGCCTATTGCGTAGGTTAATGCATAACTAAAACCATTAAAGAAGGGTGAACATCCAAGTTCACCCTTCTTTAATATGTAAAGATTATAATTTTGAAATTCCATAAAAAGTCTTTTTTTCAAAATTGTCATTATTTTTAAAAATCAAACTTGCTGTTAACAATAACATATGTGATTGTTTTATTTTGTTATTGATGATATAGTATTTTTGGGCTATTTCAATGAACTGCACTTTGTATACTAAATTTTTCTAATTCTGAAAAATGGGGGATAGGACATGTTTGGCATAAAACCAAAAGAAGATGAATTTTTTAAATTATTTGTAGAAAGTAGTATGGTATTAAGGCAAGGAGCTTATGTGCTTCAAAGTGTTATGAATGATTACACTCAGCTTGAAACAAAAATGCAACAAATATCTGAGATAGAGCATCAGGCTGATGATATTAATGATTTAATCATTGACAAATTAAATCAGACATTTATTACACCCCTTGATCGTGAGGATATTTATTCCTTGGCAACTATGTTGGATGATGTAGTCGATTTTTTACAAGGTACAATGCAGCGTATGGTATTATATAAGGCTGGGAAACCGGCAGTGGGTGCTGTTCAATTGGTTAATGTATTAGTTGACTGTACAGAAGAAATGGTATCCGTTTTTACGCTGTTTAAGAATATTAAAAGTAACCAGGAAAAGATCCTTACTCACACTCACAAAATTGCTGATCTGGAAACCCAAGGTGACAATATTTATCGTCGAGAAGTAGCCTTATTATTTGAAACCTGCTCCGATCCAATCGAAGTTATTAAATGGAAAGAAATATTGGAACATATGGAGGACGCCCTTGATCACTGTGAAGATATTGCAGACTTATTGCGGGGCGTGGTTATGAAATATGCCTGATACATTGATCATTTTTGTTGTTCTATTAGCATTGGTCTTTGATTATATTAATGGTTTTCATGATACTGCTAATGCTATTGCCACTTCAGTGTCTACACGTGCATTAACACCAAGAGTTGCAGTATGGATGGCAGCTTCCCTTAACTTTCTTGGGGCTATGTATAGTACCGGTGTTGCTAAGACTATTGGGGGGGATTTGGTGAAATCAGCCCAGATGGTCAATCAAGAAATTATTATTGCAGCAATTCTCGGTGCCATTTCTTGGAATTTGCTAACCTGGTGGAAGGGTATTCCCAGCAGTTCTTCTCATGCTTTAGTTGGCGGAGTTGTTGGTGCGGTATTAATTTCCAGAGGTTATGAAGCACTCAAGATAGAGGGGATATTAAAAATTGTTGCTGCTCTTATCTGCTCTCCGGTAATTGCTATGGCCACAGGCTTTGTTGTTATGACAATTTTATTATGGATATTTGGCAGAAAAGCTCCTTCACGCATTAATCCTAAATTTAAAAAAGCACAAATTTTGACAGCAGCTATGATGGCTTTTTCTCATGGATCAAATGATGCCCAAAAGGCCATGGGGATTATAACCCTAACATTAGTTAGTACAGGTTATTTAACTTCCTTAGAGGTACCTATATGGGTTAAGCTGGCAGCAGCTACTGCGATGGGCTTAGGTACAGCAGCAGGTGGCTGGCGAATTATTCGTACCATGGGAAGTAAAATCTTTAAATTAGAGCCTATTAGTGGGTTTGCTTCCGATCTAAATTCATCATTAATTATTTTTGGCGCAACTTTATTGCATTTACCTGTAAGTACTACTCATGTAGTTTCAGGATCTATTATGGGGGTAGGAACTTCTAAACGCATTAGTGCAGTGCACTGGGGCGTAGCGCAGCAAATGCTGATGGCATGGATATTAACGATTCCCTGCACCGCATTTGTAAGTGCCTTGGTCTATAAAATAATAGCTTTATTTTTTTGAAGGATGTTAATATAATAATATACATAAAATAGGGTAAATAGGCGTTTGGAGCTTATTTGACTCTATTTTTTTATGAAAAGAAAGAATAGAGATTGCTCTATTTCTTAAATAAGAACAAAATTTTTATTATTTTTATCAAATTTTTATGGATTAGAAATAGTTGTGTTAAAATATAATTATATATATGGCAATATTCAGGGAATAGGAGGATTGTAATTTAATCATTTTATTCATGTGAGTTTATGGTGTGCCAGCAGCATGTTAATACTAGCTGCATGTAGTAGGAGAAATGGGAGGCAAGTGGATGAAAAAGAAACAAATTACCCTTTCCTTTGCAAATGGCGAATTAGGCCAATATGATGAGGGAACAACCTTATTAGAAATAAGCCAAGAGATGCAGAAACTATATCGTACGCCGATTGTTGCCGCTAAGGTTGATAATGAGATTAAAGATTTACAGTTTAGTGTAATGAGTGATTGTAAGGTTGAATTTTTAGATTTACATACAGAGTCGGGAATTAAAGTTTACCAGCGCAGCCTGACGTTTGTAATGATCGCTGCAGTCTATGAACTGTTTCCCCAAGGGGAAGTAACGGTTGAGCATTCTTTAAGTAAAGGGCTGTATTGTGAACTGCATATCGGAGAAAAAATTACCAGTGATCATCTTAAACAATTAGAAGATCGCATGCAAGAAATTGTAGCAGAAGATCGGCCAATTACCATGAAAAGTCTTCCCATAGATGAAGTTGTAGGACTTTTCAAGGCTGCAGGGCAGGTAGAAAAAGTAAAACACTTGCAGCAATTAAAACGTGAGCAAGTGCGGATTTATTATTGTGGTAAAGTTTATGATTATTTTTATGGTACTATGACACCTAGTACAGGGCAGTTAAAAATATTTGAATTAAAGCAGTATGCATCTGGTTTCATTCTGCGTTTTCCTGAAAAGGAATCGCCAGATCGGCTGCCTGAGTTTATCGCTCAGCCCAAATTATCTGAAATATTCTTGGAAGCTGAACGTTGGGGAGGCATCCTACAATGTGGTTATGTAGCCGCATTAAATGAATGTGTGGAAAATGGTACAATTAACGACATTATGAGAGTGGCAGAAGCATTGCATGAGAAAAAAATAGCGCAAATTGCGGACTTTATAGCTCAGCATAAAGAAGTAAGAGTTATTTTAATAGCAGGGCCTTCCTCATCGGGTAAAACTACCTTTGCACAGCGCTTAATTGTACAGTTAAGGGTTAATGATATGCGTCCGGTATCACTTTCTTTGGATGATTACTTTGTCAACCGAGATAGAACACCTAAGGATGAGAATGGTGTCTACGATTTTGAAGCGATTGAAGCGATTGATATAGAATTATTTAATGAGCAGTTATGTCGGATCTTAGATGGTGAGGCCGTACATGTACCTTCGTATAATTTTATGAGCGGCCAAAGAGAATATAACGGTAAAATCGTCCAAATTGGTAAAGACCAGCCTCTTATTATTGAGGGGATCCATGGGCTGAACGAAAGGCTGACGCCTGCTGTATCTCGAGAACATAAGATAAAGATTTATATTAGTGCTTTAACGCAGCTGTCTATTGATAATCATAATCGTATTCCTACAACGGATGGTAGATTGATTCGCAGAATTGTTAGGGACAGTCAATTTAGATCTCATGATGCACTCACCACCTTGAATATGTGGGATTCGGTAAGGCGAGGAGAAGAACGCAATATTTTCCCTTTTCAAGAAGAGGCCGATATTATGTTCAATTCTGCTTTAATTTATGAATTGGGTGTCTTGAAAAAATATGCAGAACCGTTATTGCAAAAAATTACGGCAAATGAAGCGGCTTACTCTGAAGCTACAAGATTGTTAAAATTTCTTACTTATTTCCAGAATATTGATGAATGTGAAATTCCCTTAAATTCTATTCTGCGCGAATTTGTTGGAAAATCCTGTTTCCTATAATGTGGAAAATAATAATTTTTGGCTTGCATTAAATATTTAGCTAACGATAAAATCAAAATCTGTACTTAGAATAAAAAAAATCCCCTTAACCTTTTAGGTTAAGGGGATTTAATGATCACTTACGAATTAACGATTTTTTTCGAAGAATTTTAAAGCTACTTCAGGGAATAATGCATAGGATAAAATATCCTCAATTGATGCATTTGGATAGCCTTTTTCAGCAAGCTGTTTAGTAAGAAGATCCATTTGTGGTGCAATATCATCAGCAGGACGATAGTCAATAATAGGTTCGTTACCAATGATTTTTTCACGAACGGACTCATCAACTGGCATAGGAGTCTTACCATATTTACCACGTGCCAAATCTTTAATTTCGCGAGGTACCATTTTATAACGCTCGCCGAGCATTACATTGAAGGTAGCCATGGAACCGATAATTTGGCTGGTAGGAGTAACCAATGGAGGATATCCAAGCTCTGCACGCACGCGAGGCATTTCTTCCAAAAGTTCTTGGTATTTGTCTTCAATACCTTGTTCTTTAAGTTGATTGAACAAGTTGGAAAGCATGCCCCCAGGAATTTGGAAGTCAAGAACGTTAGTGTCAACATCAAAGCTCGTTTTGAGTTTGAAGTCAGCTGCCAAACTTTTCTTAACATTAGCAAAATGAAGAACTGATTCCTTCAGTGCATGACGATCTAGACCAGTATCATATTCAGTGCCTTCTAAAGCAGCAATCATAGTTTCAGTGCAAGGCTGAGAAGTACCAAGAGCAAATGGTGACAATGCACAGTCAATTACATCGACGCCAGCTTCAATGGCTTTCAAATAGGTCATTGAACCCATACCGCTTGTATAGTGAGTGTGAAGTTGGATAGGCACGCCTACTTTAGGATCTGCTTTTAAAGCTTTTACTAAATCATAAGCAACATAAGGTCTGAGCAGACCGGACATATCTTTAATGCAGATAGAGTCTGCACCACGTTCAACCAACTGATGTGCTAGTTTGATGTAGCTTTCTACAGTATGATAAGGGCTAATGGTGTATACACATACACCTTGTACATGAGCGCCAGATTCTTTAGCAGCTTTCATAGCCACTTCAAGGTTACGCACATCATTAAGTGCATCAAACACACGAATAACGCCAATACCGTTTTCTACCATTTTTTTAACGAAAGTAGTGACAACATCATCGGCATAGTGATTATAGCCAAGAATGTTTTGACCTCTAAGCAGCATAGAGATTGGAGTTTTCTTCAAATGGGTTTTCAAAGTGCGCAGGCGATCCCAAGGATCTTCACCTAAGAAACGTAAGCAACTATCAAAAGTAGCACCACCCCAAGCTTCTAGTGCAAAATAACCCATGTTATCAAGTTGCTCTAGAACTGGTAGCATATCCGTGAGGCGCATACGAGTAGCAGCAAGTGATTGATGACCATCGCGTAATACTGTTTCCATGATTTTTACTGGTTTTCTAGACATATTATCCCCCTTTTTTGAATATGATTATGAGCATTTTCCAATTATAAAACTTTTTATAATGGAGACCTAAATGTATTGGAATTCTACTACATAACCACTTAGTTAAATATGTAACATAATTGTACAACTATAATTTTACCTTATTTTAATTGCTTTTGCTAGTAAATTATTTTAAATTTATTATTAATTTTTTTAGTATATTGTATTCAACAATGAATATTCAGTAAAAAAGCATTTTTATCGTCTAGGCTTTGGGAATTAGTTTGCGCGCAAGCAATTCTGCCATAGGGCTTTTGCCTGATAAGCTAGGTACACCATTTTCGTGACCTAAGCGAGCCAGAATTGCATATACTTGAGGATTTTCAACAGGTGTACTGGATGTTGAAACACTACCATAATTTTTTACATGTTCTCGTCCTTGATCGGGAGGAATTAAACGGCCTGGACCGCCAACACATCCGCCCTTACAGGCCATACCTTCAATGAAGTTAGCAGTAAGTTGGCCATTTCTAATTTGTTCAAGTAGCTTTTGGCAGTCAGGAATACCATCGACTTTCAGGGGAACAAGCTTTTGTAATTTATGAGGTATTAATTTATCTAATGTAGCAGCCACAGCGGCACTTACTCCGCCAGTATAAGCATAGATGCGTCCTCCCCAAGAGGCTACAGCTTTTTCGTTACTTTCTTGGTCTGCAGGGTTTATATCAATGGCTTCAAAAATGGTGGCTAATTCCTGAAAGGTTAATACGTAGTCAATTGCTCCCTTTAAATCAGGTAATATGGCTTCCGATTTTTTTGCTACACAAGGACCGATAAAGACTACTTTAGCCTCCGGTTCAAATTGTTTGATGACTCTGGCAGATGCTACCATCGGTGATACAGAAGGTGAGATATGTTCCATCAGATCAGGAAATTTATTTTCAATTAACTTGATCCATACGGGACAGCAACAACTAGTAAACATAAAGTCCTGGTCTGTTTTGACATGTTCATCGAATTCAAAAGCTTCCTTCATTGTAATTAAATCTGCATATAAGGCCGTTTCCAGAACATCGGTGAAACCCATTTTTAAAAGCGCGGAACGTAATTTCCCTGGAGTTACATCAGAACCGAACTGTCCCACAAAAGCAGGTGCTATAGAGGCGTAGACAGGGCTGCTATGTTGTTTTAATAATTTAATGAGAGGAATAAATTGGGATTTCTCCGCTAGCGCACCAAAAGAGCAGGCCTGGATGCAGTGCCCCTCGCCTAAGCATTTATCTTGATTGATTGTAATTTTATCAAATTCATCACGTGTGATGGCACTTAATGGACAGGCTTGTTCACAACACCGTTCCTCAGGCGGGCAGAACTTACAGGCATCTGGATTCGCCACGACAATAGGCTCACTTCCCATACCCATAAGAGCTTCCTCATCATATTCATTCAAGACTTGATCATCATTATGAGGATCCAAACCCATTGCAATACGGATTTGGTTCGCTACATGGCGGCGCGTAGTTTTATCTTTGAATTCTTCTGATACCATAGCGCAGATTTCTTCACGGCGCTCAAATAAAGTACCTTCCCAAGCGGCCTTGGCTACATGGTAAAGAATGCGGGGTTTAATATTTAAGGAAGTATTTGCCATATGTATGCCTCCTTTGTTGCTTCGATGATTAAGTTGCCCTTATCTTATACATAATATTAGACATTTATGTGCTAATTCCTATTGCAGTTATACAAAAAATTTGATATTCTAATCTTTGGTCTAAAAAAATGTTTATAGTAAGGAGCAATATCTGTGATAGAAGGACAAGACAATCTTAAGAAAAATTTAGGATTTGTAGCAACAATGGCTTTAGTAATCGGTATGGTTATCGGTTCAGGCATCTTTATGAAGCCCGGCAAGGTTATTTTGGCAGCTGGAGATTCTACTATGGCCCTTATTGCCTGGGTATTTGGTGGTATGATTACTTTAGCCGCTGGTTTAACAGTTTCAGAATTAGGCGTACAGATTCCTAAAACAGGAGGATTATATACATATTTAAAGGAAGTATATGGTAATTTATGGGCTTATTTATATGGCTGGATGCAGACTGTGATTTACGGACCGGCAACAATTGGCGCTCTGGGATTATATTTTGCTTCTCTCATATTACCTTTCTTTGGCATAAGTGATGAGTTAAAGTTACCCATTGCAGTGGGAGCCGTATTTTTTATGACCGGGATTAATTGCCTGGGCACTCAATATGGTGGCTTTATTCAAACTATTGCAACTATAGGTAAACTCATTCCAATTGCGCTGATTGTAATCTTTGGATTGTGGAAAGGAAATGGACAAATTCTTGGCATGACTAGTGGGGTGAGTCCCTCCATTGGTATGGGAGCAGCAATTTTAGCCACTTTATGGGCTTATGATGGCTGGATTGGTGTAAGTTTTGTGGCTGGAGAAATGAAAAACCCTGCGAAACAATTACCGAAAGCTATTATTTTAGGATTAGGAATCGTTATAGCAGCTTATATTACAATTAATATGGCAATGATGCATGTTTTGCCCGCTGCTGAGATCGCCACTCTGGGCAAGATGGCAGCCAGTACAACTGCCGGATTATTGTTCGGTGAAATGGGCGGAAAATTAATTAGTATTGGTATATTAGTATCCATTTTCGGCGCGCTCAATGGCTATATTCTTACGAACGGACGCGTTCCTTATGCTATGGCTTTGGAAGGGCAGCTGCCAGCATCATCCATTTTGTCTAAGGTTCCAAGTACGGTTGGTACACCCGTAAATGCGATGTTATTAGAAGCTATATTAGCAACTGCTTTGATGATTTGCTGGGATCCTGATAGTCTTACTGACATCGCTATGTTTGTTATGTGGACTTTTTACGTGTCTGCATTTATCGCAGTGTTTATTTTGCGCAAGCGTTATCCTGATGCAAAAAGGTCTTATAGTGTACCAGGTTATCCTGTTGTGCCTATGATTGCCATTTTAGGAGCCCTTTATATTATTATGAGTATGTTTATGGATAAGCCAACTGATGCTATGGTAGCAGTGGGGATTACCCTGGTCGGATTGCCTGTATATTGGCTCTTTAAATAAGAAAATTGTGAGACGTAAAAAACAGCAGTACGTTCATCCTAGAGGTGAACATACTGCTGTTTTTTTATTTTAGGAGATGATAATATTATCTACTACTCGGTTGCGGCCTAAATTTTTTGCCTGATACAATGCCTTATCAGCAATTTCTATGAATTTTTCTATAGCTGGCGGGCTTGCAGCTACACTCGGATCATAGGTTGCAATTCCTAAACTAGCTGTAATTTTTGCTGTGGCGGTGCCACGGTCATCTGGAAAGTTACCAAATTCAATAGCCTCACGCAGCTTCTCGCCAATGAATTTGGCTTCATTGCTGCTGCATTCAGGTAAAATTATGCTAAATTCCTCGCCGCCGTAGCGAGCTGGTAAATCAATACTGCGGACATTATATTGCAGAATTTGACCAATTTCCCTGAGAAGTTTATCGCCGATTACATGTCCGTAGGAATCATTGTAGCGCTTAAATTTATCAAGATCCAGCATGATCAAACTCAAGGGGCGTTTTAAAGAGGCAGCCCGTTTTAGCTCGATGGTTAAAAACATATCAAAATTACGGCGATTAGCTAAACCTGTCAAGCTGTCAGAAAGGGCCATAGATTTAATATGATTATATAAATAGGCTTTTTCCAGGCCAAGGGCAATCTGCTGTGACATTAAAAAAGCGAATGAGATACGATTCAAGCGTTCAGGTGCAATAAAATGCTGCCAGCCTAGAAGTAGTAAGCCTAATAACGATTGTTCTACAGCAATCGGCATAACCATCATATATCTTGATGCATTTTGGTCATAAAGCTCAGCAAACGGAGGAAAAGTATCCGCTGTAGTAATGCATGGTTTAAGAGTATCTATTAAAGTTGCCAATGCAGGGTAAGTATTTACATTCATTGGCAGTAATTTATAATTAAAATTTATGGATGAGATGGTGGTAAAGCTTTTTTTATCAGTATCAGTCAGCATACCGATGGCTACATCTGCATTCAGTGCTTTCATTACATGAGAGGTGCATTGCTCTATAATGGTGTTCGTATCAATTGTTGTTGAAGTAGTATGGGTAATCGCGGATAGAAATTTTTCCTCTTCAAGGTGAAGTTTTGTTTTTTCAAAATGCATAGCACTGACAATAGCTGTGCCTGCGTGGCGGCCTAGCGCTGTCAAAAATCGTAAGTCGCTTTCCGTAAAAGCGTTAATGTCAGAGGAATAAGCTTCAATAATGCCAATCACTTGGCCGTCATCTATTAAAGGAGCACATATCAAGGATTGTATGCTGGAAAAGATGAGTTGAGGTTTTTGTATATCAGGGTGTTGGGTTAAATCGTTAATAGAGAGAGCCATTTTTTGGGCGATTACCTGTTTGCGTAAACAATGATTTAGAGGAATAACAGTAGGCGGTGTATTAATTCCATAGGTGGCAACAACTTGAATGTGTGTTTGATTGGTACATAATAAGCCAATTAAACTTTGTCTAGAATGCATTAGGTCAGCAACCATATCAGCTATCGCATCCAGTGTATCTTTTACGTTAAGCTGAGATGATATTATGGTTCCGATTTTAGAAAGCGTATCTTCCAGTAAATTTCGTTGTTGTTCGGATTTTCTATATAGCTGAGCATTATTTACGGCTAATTGCTCCATCTGTTCTTTAAATTTAAGCAATTGTTCATAAGGGTATTTGATTACAAAATTAAATACAGCTTTTAGTGTGAAATAATAAGCAAGACATTTACAAAGATAGGCTAGGATATTATCTTGAATGGGGATACCAGATAGAAAGGCTATATTAGAAGCAATATAAAAAAATAAAGCGATTTGTAGATGATTTCCAGTGACGTATTGAGAATAATTACGGCGTAAAATGAGAAGTGTAATACTATGAATGCTAATAACTATCAATAAGGTAGAGATAAATAATGGGTGATTGGTAGTATTAACAAACAGAATGGAAGGTACTGTATTAAACTTATCAAAAGTAAAGCTGAAATTGGTGAGTAAACCTGTAAATAAGCCAATAATCAAGAGGGTGGCAGTATAAAACAATATTGCGTCAGTAAATTTTGGAGATTTTAGTGTAAGACTTATGGCGTATAGTAAGGCACAAGCCCATACTATACGAGCAATCATCCAGTAAATCAACCAACTATTATCAGCAGGATAATTTGTTGAAAGAGAAAGTAGATGCAATAAATCCAAAATGCTGGCGCATAATATGGAGAAGCTGATAAATTTCCCTTTAAAGTAATCATGAGTAGTAGTATTTTTGCTGCAGCCATACCAAACAATACATGAAACTATGATCCCAAGTACAATGGTGAAAATTTGTAGTATATTGTGAACTACGACCAGCATATTGTCACCTCTTACGTAAAGTGATTTTGTTATATCATATGCTTATAGCGTTTAAAAGTTTACACGCTGTATTAACGTAATATTTGATAAATGATCTGCAGAATGTGAGGTATTCTAAAATGGATAAACTTTGTCCTATTTGCAATGGCTTACAATTGATTACAGAGCAGTGTCCAATTTGTGGAGGACAATTGTTCGATGGAGGATCTCTGCAAAATTATGTTGGGGCTTACAGTCCTTATATGGAAAGTGATATAGAGAATCAATGTATACATTTATTATATTGTGAAGATTGTGGTTATGATGCAAGAGTTGCTTTGCAATTAGTTATTATATAACAATTAGATTTTTACGATGAAAAACATTTAAAATGGATAAAAATATAAGTGCGGTAAGATACTAATAAGGAAAACCCAAATAATAAACTTTAGTCTAGATTCCTTTGATAAATCCAACTAAAAGGAGTGAGAGATTGTTATGACAAATCCTATTGTAAAATGCACTGTTGATCAATGTACTCATTATATGTCTGGTGATCAATGTATGGCAGCTAAAGTAAGTATTTATAACGAAGAGGCAACTGGGAAATCGGAAAAGAAAAAGGACACCCAATGTAAATCTTTTCATGACCGTAAAACCATGGGAGATATGGTAGGAGCATTTCATAATGCCAATATTGGTGGAACCTTATCAGCAGCCTTTATGGATGGTACCCAAATTACCCCTGCAGTAGAGTGTTTTGTTAACAACTGTAATTACTGGCATGACAATAATGAATGTACTGCTTCTCATATTGACGTATTCGGGACGAATGCGGCGAAAACAGATGATACAGATTGTAATACCTTTGAAAAAAGAAAATAAAAAAATGCCGAAGGCTGATGACAGCTTTCGGCATTTTTTATGATGAAGAATCAGTGTTTATGATGGCAGCCGCAGGAACATTCATGGGAATGGGTAGAAAGGAGTGCTTCTTTTTGCGCATCACATTGAGCTTTTACTTGACCTTTGATATTATCAATATAGAGGCGTCGAAGTTTTGCTTGTTCCACTAGTTCTTCCTCCGTTAGTGTACCCGCCTTTTTCTTTCGCCCTAATTCATTAATTCTGGAAATAATTTCTGGAGTTATCATAATAAATGAAGACCTCACTTTTTTTTTATGTTATTATTTATATAAGATAATAATAACATTTTACAAAAAAAATATACAGATTCTTATTTGTAAAATGTAAAAAAATAAGGGATGAAAAATATATGTATGATTTAATTATAATTGGTGGGGGCCCAGCAGGACTGACAGCAGCCGTATATGCGGCGCGTAAAAAAATGAATCTTTTATTATTGACTAAAGAGTTTGGTGGACAGCTTATGTGGACAAAGGAAATTGAAAATTATATGGGATATCAATTTATTAGCGGACCAGAACTTATTAGTAAATTTGAAGAGCAGGTTAAGCGCTTTGCAGTTGAAACTAAATATGAAGAAGTAAGTGGCTTTATAGTTAATAATGATGATACCTTTTTAATAAAAACGGAGGAACATGAGTATCAAAGTAGGACCGTAATTATAGCTACAGGTAAACGTCCAAAGCGGTTAGAGGTTCCCGGAGAAATTCAGTTTACAGGTCAAGGTGTTAGTTATTGTGCGACCTGTGATGGACCTCTGTACGCTGATAAGGTAGTAGCTGTGGTAGGAGGCGGTAATTCGGCTGTGCAAGCAGCTCTGGAACTGAGCAGTATAGCTCCTACCGTTTACCTGATAGCACGAGATGATCAGTATATTGCAGATCCTATTATCGTTGATAAGATGAAAGCTGCTAAGAATATCGTAGAACTTACCGGTTATGAAACAGAAGGAATTTTTGGTGATGAGGTAGTAGAAAAAATTACAATTCGTAATTTTGCGACTGGGCAGATTCAAGATTTGGAAGTAGGCGGCGTTTTTGTCGAAATTGGCTTGGAACCTAACTCGGAGTTTGTAAAAAATATAATTCAAATGAACCAGTTGAAAGAATTGGTTGTCAACTGTCGATCCCAGACCAACATACCTGGTGTCTACGCAGCTGGTGATATAACGGATGGTCCTGATAAGCAAATTGTAATTGCCGCAGGTGATGGCGCTAAATCGGCCCTGATGGCATATGATTATTTATTGCATAGAAAATAACCAGCTCAATAAAACTTAAGAATTATAAACAATTTTATTTTAAGGTAGAGAAAAATCTCTACCTTTTTTTTGCATTTTATGTAATATATATGTCAGTTACAAACCAGAACGTCCATGGACGCATGAAGAATACATGGCTATGACATCGTTTGCATTGTTGCTTAAAGACCATGAAGACATAGTAATAAAGTGGTAGAGGCAATAGTATATACAGCATTTTATAAAGAAATTAATGATAGTTCGATAATCGTGAATATAGCAGAGATTTTAATATCAGGGAAGTATAAAATAGTATCTGTATTTGCAATTATAATAAAACCATTGCAAATACAGATGTTTTATTTTTTGTCTCAAAAGGAAAATATATAAATCAGAATATAAAAACTTTTTCACAAAACCTTGGCATTTCTTTTAATTACCGTATAATAGATATAACGTATTATCTTTGTTATTGTTACAAATGTATCTTTAAAATAGACAATCGGATAATGCAGGTATTATAATGTAAAGATGACAATAAGATGGAGAGTGAAAATATGAAAGCAGTAATTACAATTGTAGGGCAGGATCGGGTTGGTATTGTAGCAATGGTGAGTGAGATTTTGGCAGCAAACAGTGTTAATATTTTAAATATTAATCAAAATATCTTAGATGGTTTCTTTAATATGGTAATGATTGTAGATATGGCAGCCAGTAAGGTGAGTCTTAAAGATCTGCAGCAGGTGTTGAAGGGAAAAGGGCAGGAACTTGGTTTAGATATTAAATTGCAGCACGAAGATATTTTCCAAATCATGCATCGTATATAGTAAGGGGGAACGTTGATGTTAACAATTCAGGAAATATTAGAAACCAATCGGATGATTGAGCAAAATAATTTTGATGTTCGTACCATTACATTAGGTATAAGCTTACGGGATTGCTGTCATTCGGATATAAAAATCTTCTGTCAAAACATTTATGAAAAGATTACCCGGGTAGGCGAGCATTTGGTACGCACAGGAGAAGATATTGAAGCGGAATATGGCATACCCATTATTAATAAACGTATTTCGGTAACGCCCATTGCCATCGTTGCTGAAAGCTGCCATACTGATAGTTATGTTCCTGTGGCGCAGGCTTTAGATGCAGCAGCGAAAACGGTTGGGGTCAATTTTATTGGTGGATTTTCTGCGTTGGTGGAAAAAGGCTATACCAAAGGGGATCGAATCCTCATTCAATCCATTCCCGAAGCCTTGGCACAAACGGAGCGGGTATGTTCTTCTATAAATCTGGCATCTACCAAGGCAGGTATCAATATGGATTGCGTACGGCAAATGGGACAGATTATCAAACGTACGGCTGAACTTACCAAGGATCGTGATGCTTTAGGGTGTGCGAAGCTGGTAGTATTTGCGAATGTACCAGAAGACAATCCATTTATGGCTGGGGCTTTTCACGGTGTAGGAGAAGCGGAATCTGTAATTAGTGTAGGGGTCAGCGGTCCCGGAGTAGTCAAACGTGCCTTAGAGGAAGTTAGAGGACAAGATTTTAGTGCTGTTGCCGAAACGATTAAGAAAACTGCCTTTAAAATCACGCGTGTGGGACAACTTGTAGCGCAAGAGGCTTCCAGACGTATGGGGGTACCATTTGGTATTATTGACTTATCCCTAGCACCCACTCCAGCAGTTGGTGACAGTGTTGCGCATATTTTAGAAGAAATGGGCTTAGAAAGTTGCGGTGCACCTGGTACTACTGCCGCCTTGGCCATATTGAATGATGCAGTGAAAAAGGGCGGATTAATGGCATCATCTCATGTTGGCGGCTTAAGCGGAGCCTTTATTCCTGTGAGCGAAGATGCAGGCATGATTGCAGCTGTGGAACGCGGCAGCCTTACTTTGGAAAAATTGGAAGCAATGACTTGTGTCTGTTCGGTAGGGCTGGATATGATTGCTGTACCAGGGGATACATCTGCGGCTAGCATTTCAGGGATTATTGCGGATGAAGCAGCAATTGGCATGATTAACAACAAGACTACAGCGGTACGTATTATCCCTGTACCGGGTAAAAAGGTTGGTGACAGTGTAGAATTTGGCGGTCTTTTAGGATATAGCCCGATTATCCCTGTTAATACTTTTAAATCTGATGACTTTATTGCCCGGGGTGGCAGGATTCCTGCGCCGATACGCAGTTTGACAAATTAGTAATATTGCTTTACATTAAAGATAACCCTTTCATTAGTAAAGGGTTATCTTTTTGTTTGTTACAGATCATAAAGTTAGATGCTGTACATAGCCAAAAGTAGATATAAAGTCATTATCAAGTCTGTTTTTTAAGGAGGAATATATGCGTATTACGAAAGCCATCAAACAAGAAATGCTGTCCATACTAGAAGAATGTTATCAAGGGACTTCCACTGCATTAGATTATTCCTCACCCTTTGAATTGTTAATTGCGGTAGTTTTATCTGCTCAATGTACAGATGTGCGGGTTAATATTATTACGGCACGTTTGTTTCCTGAGTATAATACCCCGTCAAAGATCAGAGCTATGGGATTAGAAAAACTGGAAGAAGCTATCAGAGATTGCGGATTGTATCACAGTAAAGCCCGCAATATTATGGCCACCTGTGATATTTTATGTCGCGAATATGATGAAAAGGTTCCAGAAACCTTTGAGGAATTAGTTACTTTGCCGGGAGTCGGCAGAAAAACGGCAAATGTCGTGTTAAGCCAATTATTTAATATTCCAGCAATTGCTGTGGATACTCATGTATTTCGTGTATCCAATCGTCTGGGGTTGGCCAAGGGGGACACGCCTATAGTTGTAGAAGAAGGCTTGATGAAAGCCATACCGCGCAATAAATGGAGTGATGCCCACCACTGGCTTATCTGGCATGGACGGAAAGTTTGTAAGGCACGGAAACCGGAATGCAATACTTGTGCCCTAGTCGCATTATGTCCAAGCAAGATTCTCTAGAAAGTTGTGATTTTTTGTAGTGGTGATATAATAGGAAGGTAATTTAAACTACGGGAGGAATATCATGTCAAAGAAGATCGTATGCCTATTGCTCATTTTATTTGTACAAGTATTTTTGATTGCCGGATGTTCTGGTAATTCTGGAAATACTGGCAGTCAAGCTGCTCCAGCTCCAGAGAGCACACCGAAACAAACGACAACAGCAAAGAAGAATAGCATAGCGAAGTTTGAAACTTCTAAAGGTGACTTTACAATAGAATTATTTGAAGATAAAGCACCAAATACAACTAAGAATTTTATCGATTTGGTAAATAAAAAGTTTTATGATGGGTTGATTTTTCATCGGGTAATTGATGGATTTATGATTCAAGGCGGTGATCCTAAAGGCAATGGCACGGGTGGTCCAGGCTATACAATAAAAGATGAATTTAGTCCAGACTTAAAACATGATAGTGCCGGAATCATTTCTATGGCCAATGCAGGACCTGACACAGGCGGTTCCCAATTTTTTATTACGTTAGCCCCTACACCTTGGCTGGATAAAAAGCATGCAGTTTTTGGGAAAGTCACTACTGGTTTAGACGTTGTTAAGGCTATTGGCAAGGTTAAGACAGGCCCAAATGACAAGCCGGCAGAAGATGTTGTGATCAAGAAAATTACCATTGAGCAGCCATAGTGAAGTAATCCATGCCATACACTTATATTGTTCAGTGTGCTGATGGCACCTTATATACTGGCTGGACTGTGGATTTAGAGAAGCGCCTCGCAGCCCATAATGAGGGCATAGGAGCTAAATATACCAGTGTCCGTATACCTGTGGTACTCGTGTATTGGGAATGGCAAGAGAATCAAAGTACAGCGCAAAAGCGTGAAGCTAGGATAAAACGATTGACACGCTCTAAGAAGCTGAATCTAATTCAAGAATTTATTAGTAGTAAAGCAACAACTTCATGACTACAAAGACGCAAAGGTAACATGCAGACTATGCATACCGTTGCGTTTTTGTAGTTACGATTGTGTGTGAAGTTTATATGTTTTTTTTGACACAATTACCTTTACAAGCTACAATAATAGAGCGTATTTTTTAGTATAAGTAATTAATTAGTAAGAAAAATTTAAACAGCAGGTGAATAGATTGAGCGTATTAACGGTTGAGAATGTAACACATGGTTTTGGTGGCAGGCAGATCCTGGAGGATGCTTCCTTTCGTCTATTAAAGGGAGAGCACGTTGGTTTAATTGGAGCTAATGGCGAGGGGAAATCAACCTTTTTAAATATTATTACAGGCCAATTAATGCCTGATGAAGGTAAAGTAGAATGGTCGAATCGAGTAACGGTTGGTTATTTGGATCAGCATACAGTATTGAGCAAGGGAAAAAGTATCCGCGAAGCATTGCGGGAAGCATTTAAAGGTATGTATGATTTAGAAGCTGAGATGTTGGCTATTTATGATACGATGGGGGATGCTTCACCAGCAGAACTAGATAAAATGATGGAAGATGTAGGCGAGATTCAAACCATTTTAGAAACAAATGGTTTTTATATGATTGATGCAAAGATTCTTGAGGTCGCAAATGGTCTAGGGCTAGCAGACATTGGTCTTGATCGGGATGTAGCAGATTTAAGCGGCGGACAAAGAACGAAGGTATTGTTAACTAAATTATTATTGCAGAATCCGACGATTTTGCTATTGGACGAACCTACTAATTATCTGGATGTTGAACATATAGAATGGCTGAAAAAATATCTAAAAGAGTATGAAAATAGCTTTATTCTCGTATCTCATGATATTCCTTTCTTGAATGAAGTGGTCAATGTTATCTATCATGTAGAAAATACGATTCTGACAAGATATACAGGAGATTACGAACAATTTCAGCAATTATATAATATACGTAAAGGTCAGGAATCCAAAGCTTATGAGCGCCAACAGCAGGAAATTGACCGCTTAGAGGATTTTATTTCTCGAAATAAAGCTCGTATTTCTACGACTGGTCGGGCAAAGAGTCGGCAGAAGCAACTCGATAAAATGGAAGTATTGGAAAAGCCCCGGGAGAAACCAAAAGCAACCTTTCACTTTAAAGAGGCTAGAACACCTAGCCGCATGATTGTACAAGCTGAGAATTTGGTATTAGGGTATGATGAACCTCTTACCAGACCTGTTACCTTTCAATTAGAGCGTGGACAGAAGGTAGCTATTCGCGGTGTGAATGGTCTAGGCAAAACCACCTTGTTAAAGACCATATTGGGAAAAATTCCACCAGTTGCAGGTAAAGTAGAACTTGGCGACTTTCTGCATCCTAGTTACTTTGAACAGGAATCTGATCGTCAAAATAACAATACAGCCATGGAAGAAGTATGGCAGGAGTATCCCGGATTAACTCATTTTGAGGTGCGCCAGGCCTTAGCGCGCTGCGGTTTGACAAATGATCATATTACCAGCCAAATGATGGTTTTGAGCGGCGGTGAAAATGCGAAAGTACGGCTGTGTAAATTAATGCTGACAGAAGCAAACTGGTTAGTATTGGATGAACCTACCAACCATTTAGACGTAGATGCTAAAGCAGAGCTTAAAAAAGCTCTTGCAGAATTTAAAGGCTCTATCCTTTTAGTATCCCATGAACCGGAATTTTATGAAGATTGGGTAACACATATCTGGAACGTAGAAGATTGGACAACAAAAGTTATATAATCAATAACAAAAATCGCTCCTCATAGCAGGCGCGATTTTTGTTATGCTGGGAAATATATGGTTTTTTGTGTCTTCGTGTTTCAAAGCTTTTTCTTTTTAAAGTAACGTAATTTCCTGACCGGGATTTACGATATGTACAGGAATGTTGAAACGTTCCTCCACATCTTTTTTAAAGGCTGAAGGATCTTGAGCGATTAGAGGCCAGGTATTATAGTGCATGGGTATGACATTACCAGGTTTTAATAAATTAGCGGCTTCGGCAGCATCTGATGGGCCCATGGTAAAATTATCGCCAATCGGCAGTAAAGCATAATCAATATTTTCCAAACGCCCAAGCAGTGACATGTCACCAAAGATACCTGTATCACCAGCAAAATAGATTGTCTTACCGAAGAAATTGACAATAAAGCCGCAGGCATGGCCCCCTGGCACACCTGAGCCATGGAATGCGGGAGTAATTCGCACATAACCAAACTCAAAGGCATGTTTGCCGCCAATATGCATAGGGTGGGCAGTACAGCCCTGTTCATTACAAAGTTTTGCCACTTCAGCAGTAGCGATAACGGTAGCACCTGTGTGCATTGCAATACGAATCGTATCCCCTAAATGATCTTCGTGGCCATGAGAGGTTAAAATATATTGGCAGTTTATTTCATCTGATGTGACATCTGCCTTTGGATTACCAGTAAGAAATGGATCAAATAGCAGAGAAATTTGGTTATAGGTTAATTGAAAACAAGCGTGCCCATGAAATTTTAATGTAAGCATCGTAAACCTCCTGATTTTTTCTTATAACTAGTATACAAGAATATTTCCTAAAAAATCAATAAGGTCAGGAAAAGAATGGAAGGGTGGCAGGATTTTGGCAATATCTAACGAAATAGGAGAGTAATCGACAAGAAATGGAGGAAAGTAGAATGAAAACGATGGTAAGAGGATTCGTAGCGTGTATTTTATTTTCCATAATACCATTGTTCGTTTATGCTGCTGACGTCCAATTCAAAGAAGGCGATCAGGGAACAGAAGTTGCCGCTATACAGATTAAATTAAGGGAAAAAGGCTACTCGATTCGTGCCATTAATGGCAAATTTACACCGGAGACAACGAAGGCCGTTCGCAGTTTTCAAGTAAGGCAAAAGCTCAAAGCAGATGGTATTGTTGAAGATAAAACCTATTATCTTTTAATGGGAAAAAATCTGCGGGAGAGTAACGAGACTTCACAGGATAAGACAAAACAAATTATAGATACGGCTAAAAGCTTTATCGGCGTGCCCTATAAATTTGGCGGAACAACCCCCAAAGGTTTTGATTGTTCTGGTTTTGTCCAATATGTGTTTGATAAAAGGAAAATAGCTTTACCGCGTTCGGCTGATACCCAATATAAAGTAGGGAAAGGTATCACGCAAAAGAATTTGCAGCAGGGAGATTTAGTCTTTTTTAGTACCTATGAAAAAGGTGCTTCTCATTGTGGAATTTATTTAGGACAAGACAAATTTATTCATGCGTCCAGCCATGGTGTTATGATAAGCCGATTGGATGAAAGCTATTGGAAGACAAGATATCTTGGTGCAAGACGGGTTATATAATTTGTGATGTAAAATAAAGATGTCTTTTAATGCTTGACACTTGTGTAAAGTTTTGATATATTATCATTAAATTATATATTTGAATGTAAATACGATGAATAGGATAAGTAAGTTAGTGGCATTTTGCAGAGAGCCAGGGGGTGGTGTGACCTGGTAAATGTACTGATTGAAATACACCTAGGAGTAGTAGGTTGAAAAGGTAAAAGTAGACCGTACCGGAATGCCACCGTTATCATAGGCTAGAGTATCAGGCAGTGCCTCGTACTTGAAGAGTAAACGGCTTGCAATGCAAGCAGGGTGGTACAACGAGTTTTTTTACATCTCGTCCCTGTATAGGGATGGGATGTTTTTATTTTTTTATATAAAAGGAGGATATTAAAAATGATTATCGTAATGGAACCAGAAGCAACACAAGAACAAGTTAAGGTGGTAATGAGGAAGTTAACCGATTTAGGTTTAAAATTACATGTATCAGAGGGGGCAACTCGTACTATTATTGGTGTGATTGGTAACAAACAATTAATTGCTGATTTACCGATTGAAGCTATGGATGGTGTTGAAAAAACAGTATCGGTCACTGCAGACTACAAGTTAGTCAGTCGGGAATTTAAGCAGGAAGATACCATTGTGGATGTAGACGGAATACAGATCGGTGGTAACCATTTGGCCGTTATGGCTGGGCCTTGTGCAGTGGAAAGCCGTGAACAGTTATTGCAATCTGCCTTCATTGTAAAAGAAGCTGGTGCACAATTCTTACGTGGAGGAGCTTATAAGCCTCGGACCTCTCCTTATGCCTTTCAGGGCTTAGAACAAAAAGGTTTAGAAATGCTGGCAGAAGCGCGAGAAAAAACAGGGCTGAAAATAGTGACAGAGGTAGTCGACGCAGAGTCGGTGCCAGTGGTGAGTGCTTACGCTGATATGCTGCAAATTGGTTCTCGCAACATGCAGAATTTTCAACTGCTGAAAACAGTAGGAAAAACCAATAAACCTGTATTATTAAAACGTGGTTTGTCAGCCACTATTAATGAATGGCTAAATGCTGCTGAATATATCATGAGCGAAGGAAACTACAATGTAGTATTATGTGAGCGAGGTATTCGGACCTACGAGGAGTATACAAGGAATACCTTAGATCTAAGTGCTGTGGCAGCCGTTAAAAATATTAGTCATCTGCCAATTATTGTGGATCCCAGCCATGGTACTGGCCGTTGGAAATTAGTGCGTCCTATGGCACGGGCTGGTATTGCTGCCGGTGCTGATGGTCTGATGATTGAAGTACATCCAAACCCCGCCGAGGCGCTATCAGATGGGAAACAGTCTCTAACCCCTGAGAACTTTGCACTTACCATGCAGGAAGTAGCCACAATCGCTCGTGTTATGGGCAAAGAACTGTCATGATGGCAAAATGTATTACCATTATCGGTTTAGGGCTAATTGGTGGTTCGCTGGGTTTGGCGTTTAAGCAAAAGTGTGGAGATGAAGTTCTTATAACAGGCATTGATTATGATTTAGAAACCTTGCACAAAGCAGTGGAATGCGGTGCTGTAGACTGTAGCACAAATGATTTTAGTAAAGGCGTAGAGAAGGCTGATATTATCTTCTTATGTACTCCTATTCTGCAAATGCTGCCTATTATAGAAACGATTTTGCCTCATATGAAAAAAGGGGCCATTCTAACTGATGTAGGCAGTACAAAAGTCTTTTTGGCAGAAAAATTACTAACAGTTTTACCTCCAGATATTCATTATGTTAGCGGACACCCTATGACGGGTATCGAAAATAGTGGCATTATGGCAGCCGTTCAAGGTTTATTTAGAGACAAATGGTATATTCTTGTTCCTGAAGCGTCTACCTGTCCTAAAGCGGTAGAGACTGTCTCCCAAATACTAGCGTGGACAGGAGCGAGGATTACAACAATGGATCTAGCGGACCATGATCAATGTGCAGCTATTATCAGCCATGTCCCACATGTGGCAGCCGCTGCACTGGTTAATCTTTTAGGTAAATATCCAAATTTAGAGGAAAGCTTTAAGCTGGTAGGAGGCGGTTTTCGCGACACGACCCGTATCGCCTCCTCTAATGCGGATATGTGGGCAGATATTTGCTTAACGAACGCTCAGCCAATTACAGATAGTTTGCTGCAGATGAAAGACTTATTAGACGAAATGATTCAAGCTATAGAAAGTGGTGATAGGCCGCAAATACACCATTTCTTTAAAAGAGCAAAGACGCGCCGGGATGCATTAATCGCAAAAACAGACTTCCAGGTCATTTCTTAATGACCTGGAAGTCTGTTTTTATATTGTTTAAGATTCGTTAGAGCTACTTATTTGATGCATAATAGTATAAACTACTGGGTTACGGTGGACCAGTTAGCATTAATGATTTGTGCCATAAGCTTCTTTCCCTCAATATCCAGATGCAGGCCATCTGTAGCGTAACGGAGAGGTAAGGTATGATTGCCATCGGCAAAATAAGGTTCAAGGTCTATATGATACCGTTGCTGACGGATAAACGAATTTACAGCAGCAAATTCTCTTTGCCAGTTGGATACTGTTTCTTCATTAAATACCTGTTGAATAGCATCAGGGTTAATCGGTGGCAGTGTGAGGAAAATGGGCCTGATGCCGTTGGCGATACTTTTATCCCGTATAGCCGTAAGTTCTTTAATGACTTGACTGGCAGGTATCCCTTCCCGTAAACTATTTGATCCGCCCATGATGATCAGAAAGGTAGGATGAAGAGGAAGCACATCCGCATCAAACCGATTTAACATGGACTCTGAAGTATCACCGCTTTTACCTAAATTCAAAGTTGGGAAAGACAAATAAGTTTGAAAACTATATTCTACATTGGCTGGTGAATAGGAAACTGCACCACCACCATGGGTAATACTGTCACCAAAAGTAGCTGCATATTTACCGACAGCAGGATTCACCACAAAAGACTCTGCATCGGAATAGACACCTACGGCCTGGCCGTTTTGATCTAGACCACGGACCCGCCAATAATAGGTGCCAGGCGTAAATAAAGGGTTTTCATCATAGCAGTCTGCGCCCATTTCTACCAATTGATCTCGGATGCGATAGCGGGAAGGCTGTATTCCATTAGGATTTTCCGGCGGAACTGTAGTTAGCTCCACTTCATAAGTAGCTGCTCCAGCAATCGGAATCCAGGAATAAACCGGATATAAAGGCATGGGCATATTGGCTGCTTTATAGCCGGTATTGGAGATTGGTTTTAAGACTTGAGGCAAGGAATGATCAATAAATATTTCTGTGGCATCGGAAAAGACACCAATCGGATTGCCGTCATAATCAAGTGCACGTACTCGCCAGTACAAATGATTGCCAGGATATGTAGATAGATCAATGCTATAACCATTCGTGAATACTTCTCGAGAGAAAAATATCTGATAGTTATTAGAAGTATATATATCATTGGGGTTTTCTGGAGGAGCGCTTAGTAATTCTAGTTCATAATAGACTGCTCCAGGCAGAACCGTCCACAATAACATAGGGATATTGGGCGCAGGAGCGGTGGCTGGGTAGTTTGACAGAGAGCGGGGTTTATCTTGCACCGCTTCAGCATTAAAGTTTGCCTCTGTTATTGGTAAAAGATCTGAATACAAGCCTATAGGGTGGTGAAAGAGTCCATGAGCAGAAACTCGGAAATAGGCACTTTCAGGGAAGTTTTGATCAATCGTTATGAAATTGTCAAAAGTGCGATATTTTACAATCCGGTGAGCAGGAACATTCGGGGTGGAGTATTGACCAATATCAGGAATATGGTTTAAAATTTCTACTTCATAGTAACCGAAATAAGGGATGGGAGACCAGTTTAGGATATATTTATCTTCGGTATGGTCCATCGTTAAAAAAGGTTTATAATGTTTTAATCCGACACTTTCTGAGCTTTCAACAAAATATAATATAGTTGTTAGCACTAGTATCACAACTACAATTCGTTTCATGATTTACACCTACTTGCTTCTCTAATAATTTTCATTGAAATGTCTTCCTAACATTAAGAGTCAGTGTTTGTATAACGACAGGAGGTTTAAAATTGGCTTATAGCTCCCCATAATAGCCGCTTAGAAGCGATTATGTTCATTTCATATTACCATACATTAGGAATTTTGACTATGAGATTAAAAAATGTGTTTCTTATTATGTCAACATTAAGCAAAATGAATAAGTGAAACTTTTTGAGAAGAATGCTGTATTTATAATATGATGAGACCGATAATTTTGTTAAGCTGACCATACTAGGGGATTATGCGCTTATGTCATATGCCTTGTATGCGTAAAAAATATTAAAAATATTCATCTCATTTTGTTGTTAAGTCTATTTAAGAATACTTAGTGCTCACAATTATAAACAAGGAACATTGGATTTTAGATATAATTTAAAAAAAGCTGCTGGCTGCCAATGAAGTGGCAGCCAGCAGTTTTTTGTCGGTCGTCATTGTTAAAAATATAAGTCACGAGTGCCGTCTTCAATTTCTTTGAGACGTTTGATAGTTTCCGTGCGGATGTTTTCCTGTGGTATAGAAGCAAGGTTTTTTGTAATCATAGCATCACCGATTTTCTTAAGAGAATCATCGGCATAATCAATCAGATATTCTTTAAAAGTCAATAGGGCATTGGGCAGGCATACGTTTTGAATTTCACCGCTTTTTGCAAGACTCATAAATCGATCACCTGTACGGCCCTGACGATAACAGGCTGTACAATAGCTTGGAATAAAGTTCTTTTCACACAGCATTTGAATAATTTCATCTGGTGTACGATTGTCACCTGTCTTGAATTGCATGGCTTCTTTTGCTGATTCGGAATATTCTTGGGTTTGCTGGTAACCGCCTACTCCTGTACAGGACCCAGCACTAATTTGTGAAACGCCATAGGTAAGGAGCTTATCTCTTAATTCAGGGTGCTCTCTGGTGGATAAAATGATACCTGTATAAGGTACTGCTAAACGCATAATAGCAATTATTTTCTGAAAGTCTTCATCGTCAACCAGGTGGGGGAAAGTTTCGAGATTAATACCGTCAGCAGGTCTAAGCCGCGGGACTGAGATCGTATGTGGACCTACACCGAAGGTCTTTTCTAAGTGCTCAGCATGCAAGAACATTGAAATCGTGTCATATTTGTAGTCATATAACCCATAAAGGACACCAATACCGACATCATCAATACCAGCTTGCATGGCTCTATCCATGGCAGTAGTATGCCAGTTATAATCTTTTTTCGGGCCGGTGGGGTGTAGTTGTTCATATGTTGGCCGGTGGTAGGTTTCCTGGAATAATATATAAGTGCCGATTTCAGCGTATTTTAATTTACGATATTCATCAATGGTAGTGGCAGCAATATTAATATTGACACGACGAATACTGCCATTTTTATTTTTCACATTATAAATTTCTTTTATAACATCGACAACATAGTCAATGGAGCAGTTATCGTTATCTTCACCTGCCTCTACCACTAAACGCTTATGTCCTAAGGCTTGAATAATTTCAACTTCCTGTTTGACTTCGGACAGTGATAAGTGACGGCGAATTTGGTTCTTATTGCCGCTGCGATAACCGCAGTAGAAACAGTTATTTATACAGTGACTGGAGATATAAAGTGGTGCAAATAAAACAATGCGTGTACCATAAATTGCCTGTTTAATATCAGCAGCAACAGTGTACATTGACTGCAATAAATTCTTATCTGTAACTTCCAGTAATATGGCTACTTCAGAAGCTGATAAACCATGATACTGGCTAGCCTTAGCAATTATATCTTTAACCAGATTCTTATCTTGACCTTTTGTTTTTGCTTCATGAAGTAATTGAAGAATTAAATCGTTATTGATAAAAGCGTCAGATGTTCTTTCCTTATCAGAAATCAAATTAATTAGCCTCCTTATAGTAGTGCATTTACATAGCAAACTAGGAAGTATTCTTTTGCAGATGACAAAAAAACACTTCCTAGATTGTTCATTCTGCACATGACATGTAATACATGCTTTTAAATTTAAGTACCATTATATAATACTTTTCAACAAGAATATATAGTGCAAAAGAAAAGTGATTATTTTGAATTGAGTTTCATGGCAAGAAATTTATCCTGAGGTTTAGGTTTTGACTGGATGTGATATTTCATAAACAGATGTTAGAAAGTTCGAAGGAAAGCTTTTTAGTAGGCACAAATCAATAATTCGGGCATATAATATTATGGGTGAGTATAGGAGGTGTGTCAGAATGGTTACCGATGAAGAGCGAAAGAAATATATTCTGGATTATGAAGATAAATTTACAAATAGTAGTAATGAGGATAATATGGATAAAATCCATGTACATGTGTATACTACTGAAACGGATGTTGCGGATGAGCATCAGCATCTGTTTCTAGGTATTAGCGGACCGGCCTGTATAGACGGGAAATCTCATGTTCATCAAATTTGTACACGGACTTCTTTTGTAGCTGAGGACTGTAAAGGGCATTGGCATTGGGTGGATATAAGAACAGATCGGGCGATATGTATGCCAGATGGCTCTCATACTCACTATTTTGCCGGACGGACGAGTACGAATGATGGTCATTATCATAATTTTTCTGATGTAACTGGCTTAGGCCCTGATATGTGTGTAGAAGAAGATGCGAACGATGATTGCGTAACTCATCCAAAACCCTGTAAATATAAGTATAAACGTCCTGAGGATGAAGAATATAATTAAGAATAAAGGAAGGCTGCCATCTTTTTGGCAGCCTTCCTTTATTCTTAATGCAAAGATTTTCCGCACGGACGTTATAATAAATGTTAAAGCTTAACATACTAGGTATTGGAGGTGTTAGTTACTATGTTATTAAGCTGGATTATGATGAAGTTAATGGATCCCACAATGGATGAAGCTATGGCCAAAATGCTGACAGAGGATTATGCGGATAATCCATTTCTAATGGTAACTGTGACTGAAAAATTGTCACCCCGAGCGATGATTGAAGCTGCTATGCGTGCTGAGGCAGGCAAGGAATTAGCGCGTCCTCTTGGCAGTCCTGTCGTATTATCCCCTTGGGATAAAATCTTACTGAATTCTAGGCAATTATTTCAACTGCCAACGCCCGATTATACCCAAATTGATATGAAAACAGTGATTGGATCAAAAGCCAAAAAACCTCTTAAGCTTGAAATGCCAATTATGATCACAGGAATGTCTTATGGCGGATCTCTCAGTTTACCGATAAAAATAGCGTTAGCTAAAGGTGCAACGATGGTAGGAACTTCTACGAATACAGGCGAATCAGCAGTTACAGAAGAAGAACGCGGCGCGGCTAGATTTTTAGTCGGGCAATATCATCGAGGTGGACAATTGAGTGGTCCAGAACAACTAAACCAGTTAGATGCTATTGAGATTCAATTAGGTCAAGGTGCCTGGGGCGGAGCAGTTGACTCTACCATGCAAGCGGAGAAAATTGGCGATCATTTACGTAAGGCGTGGAGATTGGAGAGAGGTCAAGAGGCTACCGTATACGCCCGTATGCCAGGGAAAAATACAACGCAAGATTATATTAATATGATCAATGACATGAAATCTCAATATGATGTACCAATTGGCGTAAAAATCGCTGGTACTGATTATATAGAGCATGAATTGGCTGTTATTGCCCAGACAAAAGCCGATTATATTGTAGTGGATGGTTCTGAGGGAGGATCAGCAGTTGCAAACCCCACGCTGCAAGATAATGTAGGTCTGCCCACTTTTCATACGCTTGTAAGAACCGTAGATTGGCTAGTGAAAAATAATATGCGTGACCGTTTCAGTGTGATTATTGCAGGTGGTTTAACGACTCCTGGACATTTTTTAAAGGCCCTGGCCTTAGGAGCGGATGCTGTTTATATTGGAACCATTGCTTTATTGGCTGCATTGCATGCCCAAATGACCAAGGCTCTACCACAAGCTCCTCCTTCGCAAATGTTATTATATACAGGCAGGTTAACAGACAAACTAAATGTAGATGTAGCTGCTAATCATTTAGCAAATTTTTTGACCTCTTGTAAGACTGAAATGCAATTAGCTGTACAGGCAGTAGGTAAGAGCAGTGTTAAGGAACTGAATCGCAGTGATATAGTAACTGTGGAAAAGGATCTGGCCAATTTCGTTAATATCCGCTATGCAGGCAGTCACCGAGAGGATTCGTAATAATCGTGAGATTGATCGATACATAAAAGCTAAGGAACTTTTCATAATGAAGAGGTGCTTAACCCTTTTTATGTTGAAGAGGTATATGTTCACATATTTAATTCTTTCTTTGTGTCCTTTTCGCTGCCTCGGTAACAAGGATATGTCAGTGATTTTTATATAAAATGCCTCTTTCATCTTAATGATGAAAAAGAGGCATTTTTCTTCGTGACTTTAAATAGTTTATTAGTATTAAATAAACTATGGGTGGTGATTATTATATGGGGAAACCTAAAATACAGGCTATAGGCACAGCAGTACCTAGTTATGCCTTACCGCAAAAGGAAATAAAGCAATTTGTTGCCAATGTTTTTCGCTCCCATATAGAACATATTGACCGCTTGCTTCCCGTTTTTGAAAATAGTTGTATTAATGTTAGGTATTTGTCTCAGCCGTTAGAATGGTATGCTGCGCCCCATTCTTTTTCAGAAGCAAATCAGATTTTTGAGCAGGTGGCTTTGGATCTTGCTGAGCAGGCAGCGCTGCAAGCGATGAACAAGGGCAATGTAAAACCAATGGATGTTGGCATGGTTGTTTTTGTTACTTCAACAGGCATTGCGACTCCTACTTTAGAGGCTAAATTAATTCAAAGATTAGGCTTATCATTGCACACGGGAAGGCTGCCGATATGGGGACTTGGCTGTGGGGGCGGAGCGACTGGATTAGCACGAGCTAGTGAGCTAGCCTACAGTATGCCTGGAAAATCAGTATTATTAGTAACGGTTGAATTATGTAGCCTGACTTTTCAAAGAAATGATTATTCCAAATCTAATGTAGTTGGCACCAGTATTTTTGCCGATGGCGCAGCTGCAGCGCTAATCGCTATGGAAGGCGATGGGCCGGCAATATTAGGTAATTATAGTACTCTATTTCCTAATTCAGAAGACATTATGGGGTGGGAATTAGTTGAAACAGGTCTGAAGGTGCGGTTTTCAAGAGATATTCCTAGTATTGTTCGTCGCTATTTACCGGATTTATTACAAAATGCATGTGAAAAATGGGATATCGACAAAACTAAGCTTGTTCATTATATCGTTCATCCTGGTGGCGCTAAGGTTCTGGAAGCTTATTGCAATAGCTTGCATCTTAGGAAAGAGCAGTTGGCACAAGCTTATGAAGTATTAACGGACTATGGAAATGTATCCAGCGCATCTATTTTATTCGTCTTAGAAAAGTTCCTGGCAACAGCTTTCTCAACGGGTGATTATGGAATCATGTTAGCCCTGGGACCAGGCTTTAGTGCTGAGCAGGTGTTGTTTCAATGGTAGGTTTATGGATTTTTATTATGGCAATTGTATTAGTTAGCCAGCGCCTTGTGGAACTTTCTATTGCTAAGAAAAACCGGACTTGGGCATTGGGAGCTGGTGCACAAGAATTTGGCGAGAGACATTATCCTTTATTTTTTATTCTGCATATTGGCTGGTTAATAGGCTGGATCGCTGAAGGGAGTTTATATAGTAATAACCTAAGTGCGTTATGGTATTTATGGCTGGGCCTGTTTGTTTTGGCTCAGGGGCTAAGATATTGGTGTATAACGAGCTTAGGGCGGTTTTGGAATACGCGGATTTTAGTCATCCCAGGTAGAGTGCTTATTTCTAAGGGACCATATCAATACCTAAAGCATCCTAACTATGTGGCAGTGGCAATTGAGTTAATAGCTGTACCGCTTATTTTTGATGCTGCGATAACAGCGATGGTTGCAACGCTATGTAATGCAGGACTAATTTTAGGCATTCGCATTCCCCTGGAAGAACAATCACTCAGGAAAAGCGTTAGGGAACAGAATAATTCACTGGAAGGGCAATAAATATCAATTAAAGTATAGCACAATAATTAAAAGGGCCGCTCAGTTTAGGATGAAAAATCCTTTTTGAGACGGCCTTTTTATTATTCAGCTTGGTTGTTTAATTGATTTTGTTCTGTAACACTGAGACGGCTGTTAAGCTGACTGATATGTTGATCCATATCTTGTGACATTTGAGTAAATAGTTGTTTGGCTGTTTGATCATCAGTCGATTGTGCAAAGCTAGCGTAGGTTCCTTTAGCAGATTCAGCAGCAGCGACAGCCTTTTGTAAATCTTTTTGTACAGTCATGAAGATCCCTCCTTTGTATGATGCGATAATTCTTGCAGATTTATTATTCTACAATTGTTTCCCTTTTATAAATAAATTTTATCTCGTACATGAGGAAAATCAAATAGTGCTTGGGCTTAATGTTGATTTGTCTGAAATAATATAGTATATTTATTGCAGTTCATAATGCCTAAAGTTTTGGCTGTCGGGCTGATAGTCAAAACTTTAGGTATTTGTGATTGGCAAAGGAGAAGTAGAGATGAATCCATATTTAATAGCGATTATCGTATATGCATTTATTTTAGTTGGGGTAGGTTTCATTGCAACAAAAGGAGTTAAAGGTGCCTCTGATTTCTTTGTTGCCGGCAGGAGATTGGGACCTGCGTTACTATTTACAACTTTGATTGCTCCCAATATTGGTGCTGGTTCTACTGTTGGTGTAGCTGGAGTCGGATATAAATTTGGTCTTTCTGCATGGTGGTGGATTGCCTCTTCCGCCATAGGTTCTGTGATATTGGCATTTGTTGTTGGACCAGCCATCTGGCAAATAGCGAAAAAATATAATTTATACACATTAGGAGACTATCTTGATTACCGGTATAATCGAAATTTTCGTGGGCTGATATCATTTATGATGGCAATAGGCACCTTGGCCATTTTTGCTGGACAACTAATGGGAATTGCCTGGATTTTAACGGCTGTAGCTGGGACCAGTAAGGCAATGGGAGTTTTAATTGGGGCTATTGTGGTGATATTATATTTTGGTGCTGGAGGTCTATTAGCGGCAACTTTTGTGAATAGTATACAAATTACGGTGAAGTTTATAGGTTTTTTATTGGCTGTTCCCTTCGCATTGCACTATATTGGTGGCTGGGATGGTCTTACTGCCCTGGTTGCACAGAACTTGGCTGACGGAAATAAATCAGAAGCGTACATGAGTTTTAGTGGAATGGGATTCACGACAATTATTGGTTATTTTTTAATGCTAACGCCTTCTTTCTTTATTTCTCCAGGCTTGATAGGAAAAGTGTATGGTGCCCGAGATGTAGCTACCGTAAGAATTGGTACAGCACTTAATGCTTTAGTACAGTTTGCATTTGCCATTGTACCTGTATTATTAGGGATGTGCGCTTTTGCGGCTTTTCCCAACTTAGCAGAAAGTGAATTAGCCCTGCCTACAGTGATGAAAGAGTTTATGCCATTTTGGGCCTCTGCTTTTGCTTTAGCAGCCATTTTTTCAGCGGAGGTTAGTGCAGCAGATGCAGTACTATATATGATTACAACTTCTTTTACGAAAGATTTGTATAAAACATTCATCAATCCTGAGATCAAAGAAGAAGCATTACTGCGAATGAGTCGTATTGTTACAGCGATAGCTGGTGTTCTTGGTATCAGTATTGCTTTAATATTGCCTAATATTATTACAGCATTGTCAATCTTTTATTCTTTAATGTCAGTATCGTTAACAGCTCCGTTATTGTTTGGTTTATTCTCTAGACGGCCTTCGACTACGGCAGCGTTTGTATGTGCTATTACAGGTGTGCTGACGACAACTGTTTTGCAGTTTGGTAATGGCGGCAAAGGTCTTGGCATATTAAATGCCCAATCCACAGGAATTGTTTTGACAATCGTAATTATGGTATTTATGATGTATGTATATCCAGCTAAGAGTAAGGGTTGATGAACCACCTGCCTCTCATTTGATTCACCATTAAGAGACATTTTAAGTCCTGTTTTGATTAGTGGGATTTAAATATAGTAATGATTGTTGGCACATATGTAATGGAAAAAAGATAGAATTGAGGTGTTTTGTATGCATATTGTTTTAGTTGAACCTGAAATTCCCGGGAATACCGGGAATATAGCCCGATTGTGCGCAGCTACGAATAGTGAGCTTCATTTAGTAAAGCCTCTAGGTTTTTCAATTGAAGATAAATACTTGAAACGTGCTGGTCTTGATTATTGGAATTTAGTAAAAGTTCATTGTCATGAAAACTTTGCTGAAGTGGTAGACTTATATAAGGGGCATACTTTTTATTTTAATACTACAAAAGCTAAAAAGCATTATACAGACGTTCAATACATAGCAGATGATTTTTTAGTCTTTGGTAAGGAAACAGCTGGTTTGCCTGAAGAATTGCTACAGGCTCACATTGATAATTGCATCCGTATCCCCATGATAAATGATGCTAGGTCTCTCAATTTATCAAATGCTGCTGCGATTGTAGTATATGAGGCTCTCAGACAGCAACAATTTATTAATTTAAAGTAAGGTAATGAGGAGGAAAGACATCTAGGTACAATTTGGATACAATAGGTAATCCGAATGCTTAGGAATATCAATGTACTTATGAAGATAAAACCGGAAACTGCAAAAATTGGTCATCAAGCGGTAGCGTGTGGAGTAAAATTAAGTATTCATGCTCTATACTACTGTAGTTTGTCTACAGATAATGCAAAAGATATGGCCAAAAGACTGATCGTTGTCTGTAGTAAATAAAAAATGACATTGTAATAATCTTACAATAACTATACTATTATGAATAAATTATTGTATAATGTATGAATTGGGTGTATTTAGTATATTATAAAAATGGAGGTATGATATGAATATTTACGATAAAACACATGATTTGGTGCGTGCGATAAAGGAATCACCAGAATACATAGAATTTATGGAAGTTCAGAAAGTAATTGATACAGATGCACAAGCGAAAAAGATGGTTAAGGACTTTATTGCCAAGCAAATGGAATTAGAATGTGAGATGATGGGGGGGAAAGGGGAAGATAAGGCAAAAACAGAGCAAATACAAAAAATGTATCAGCTTATCATGGGAAACAATAAAGCAGCTGCTTTTATGCAGTCATATATGAAGTTTCAACGCTTAGTAGCAGATATCTATAAGATTCTAGGTGATTCTGTAGCTGAAGGAATGGATTTTTTTGAGAAAAAATAATCTTTCGGATGAACTACTGCAAAAATTAAAAAATGTAATTCCTGAGCCGAGGCTTTTACTAAATGAGCCGCTGTCAAAGCATACTACTTTTAAAATAGGCGGCCCAGCTGATTATTTGGCTCTTCCTGCTTCTATGGATGAAATATCTGCGATTATGATTCTTACTAAGCAGTATAAAGTACCTGTCACAGTCCTTGGCAATGGTTCTAATATTTTAGTACGTGATAAAGGAATTAAGGGTCTGGTTTTAAAATTTGAAAGTGAAATGTCTTACGTCAAGCATGAGGATTCCGTAGTTATTGCAGGTGCTGGAGCTTTGCTGGCAGATGTTTCTTGCTATGCTGCTCACTATGGATTAAGTGGCATGGAATTTGCCATTGGTATTCCCGGCAGCATTGGCGGTGCTGTCTTTATGAATGCAGGAGCTTATTCGGGAGAAATGTGCCAAGTCGTAGTTGCCGTGTCAGGTGTGTGTCCTGATGGTAGTATAAAGCGTTTCTTACACTCAGAAATTGCCTTTGGTTATCGGCATAGTATATTCCAGGATAATGGTTGTATTATTGGTGAAGTAGAATTAAAATTGCAAAAACACGAAAAACCGGATATAGCTAAAAAAATGGATGAATATACCATGAGACGTGAGACAAAACAACCTTTAGAAATGCCTAGTGCTGGTAGTACCTTTAAACGACCGCCAGGAAATTTTGCAGGAACGCTCATTGAGCAGGCTGGCTTGAAGGGACTGCAGGTAGGCGGTGCACAAGTATCAATGAAACATGCTGGTTTCGTGATTAATGCAGGTGGTGCAACTGCAGAAGATGTATTATTGTTAATTGAAGAAGTACAGCGCCGTGTATATGAAAATTCAGGTGTAATGTTGCATCCTGAAGTGCGTATAATTGGCGAAGAATAGGTGAAGACTTGGCGTAAGCCGAGTCTTTCATTATAGTAAGCCCATGGCAGAAGGACTTTTTCGTTAATTATCGAAATATACTGATAGTAGGCAATGAGAGGAGAGAATAATATGAAATTAACTTTTTTAGGAGCAGCAAAAATTGTAACTGGCTCGTCTTATTTATTGGAAGTAGGTACGCAAAAAATTCTTATAGATTGTGGTATGTTCCAAGGTTCAAAAACGATTACAGCCTTCAATAGACGTGATTTTTTATATGATCCAACTACAATTGATTGTGTTTTATTAACACATGCTCATATTGATCATAGCGGCTTGCTGCCTAAATTATGTAAAGTTGGATTTAAAGGTCCGATTTATGCAACTCGAGTTACCACTCAACTTTGTGGTATCATGCTCCCGGACAGCGCTCACATTCAGGGTTTTGATGCGGAAATTGCCAATCGCAAAGGAAAGAGGGCCGGCAGAAAACCTGTTGAACCTTTATATACAATTGAGGATGCTTATGCATCTTTAAGTCATTTTTCTCCAGTAGAGTATGATGCAGAACTGACTTTACCACCGAATGTAACGGTGCGTTTTAGAGATGCAGGACATATTTTAGGTTCTGCAATGTTGGAAGTCATGGTCACGGAAGACGGGAAAACAACTAAATTAGTATTCTCTGGTGATTTAGGCCAACCTGATCAACCTATCATAAAAGATCCATCTTTTATTGATGAAGCAGATTATATTATTGTAGAATCAACATATGGAAATCGCTTACATGAAGTTTATGATAAAGAAGAACACTTGGCAGCCATTATTAACGCCAGCATAGCCCGTGGGGGAAATATAATCATTCCTTCTTTTGCGGTAGGGCGTACCCAAACGATGCTGTATTATCTGCATAATCTTTTAAAAGCAGGTAAAATTCCGGATATACCTGTGATAATCGATAGTCCTTTGGCCATATCTGCAACTGATATTTTCTTGAAAAATACGCAGGACTTTGATACTGAAGCCACGGATATGCTGCAGAATAAGCATGATAATCCCTTGTTGATGCCGCAGCTGCATTTTACAAAAACAGCTGATGAATCGAAAGCACTAAATAATTTAGATAAGCCCGCCATTATCATCTCCGCTAGTGGGATGGCTGATGCCGGTCGTATTCTTCACCATCTCAAGCATAATTTATGGCGTCCTGAATCCAGCATATTGTTTATTGGTTATCAAGCACAAGGCAGTTTAGGACGGCGCTTGGTGGAAGGCATTAAGAAAGTGAAAATTATGGGCGAAGAAGTCAGTGTGAAGGCAACCGTTTATAGTTTAGATGGTTTTTCGGCGCATGCTGATCAAAAGCAATTATTAGCTTGGTTAGCTTATTATAAACGCAAACCATACAATATCTTTTTAGTGCATGGAGAACCGGAAGCATCAGAACCGTTTGCGGAATTAATAAAAGAAAAGCTGGATGCTCCCACCTATATTCCCAATTATGGAGATACTGCCATCATAGATGGAAACACATTGCAGTTAGAACAGGCGGAAGTTGTAGAACCAGCAATGCGTCAGCTGCATGATCAGTTAGAAGCATTAGATAAAGAATATGCAGAATATCGAAAGCATCTTGAACAAGTAGGAAATGCTGATGAGCAGAAGCTTGCAGATATCATGCGCAGCTTAGCAAATGTGCAAAGCTTCCTAAATAAAAACGTAAGAGGATTGTAATATGGACTAGGCCGCAAAGCTTCAAATGCGGCCTAGTCTCAGTTTTATCCTTGGGAAGTCACTTTAGACTTGTAAAAGCTAATAGCCGTAGAGTATTTTGTCATCAAATACACATATATATCTAAATTTCTTGTTAATTTTTAATATTATTAATTGACAGCAAGACGACAGTATAATATAGTGGTTTGTATGCGAAAATAAAAGGGTGCAGTAAAAAAACGCATCCTTTCTTTGTTGATTTTGTAGGAGGGCTTAATTTATGAAACGTACTGATTTACGCAACGTTGCCATTATTGCGCACGTTGACCATGGTAAAACTACTTTGGTAGATGCAATGCTTAGACAAAGCGGAGTATTCCGCGCCAATGAAACTGTGGCTGAGCGGGTTATGGATTCTAATGATCTTGAACGCGAACGGGGTATCACAATCCTGTCAAAAAATACTGCAATTATGCATGATGGTGTAAAAATCAATATTGTAGATACTCCAGGACATGCGGATTTTGGTGGTGAGGTTGAACGAGTACTCAACATGGTTGATGGGGTTTTATTACTCGTTGATTCTTTTGAAGGACCTATGCCTCAGACTAAATATGTTTTAAAGAAAGCCTTAGAGCAAAAGTTAAAACCGATTGTTGTTATCAATAAAATTGACCGTCCTGACCAACGGGTTAAAGATGTTGCCGATGAGGTATTTGAATTATTCATGGAGTTAGATGCTACTGATGAGCAATTGGAGTTTAAGATTGTTTATACGGCAGCAAGAGCTGGTATCGCTAAAATAAATATGGAGGATAACAGTGAAAATCTAGAACCTCTGTTTAATTTGTTAATTGAAGAAATTCCTGCCCCTCAAGGCGAAATGGATGGTCCACTGCAGATCATGGTTACCACCTTGGATTACGATGATTATGTAGGACGTATTGCTATCGGGCGTGTTATTCGCGGTAAAGCGACTAACGGACAACAGGTTTTAGTATTGAATGGCGAAATTCAGAAGAAGGCGAAACTTGGCCGCTTATATACCTATCAAGGACTGAAACGTACTGAAGTTCAGGATGTAGCTTTAGGTGATATTGTTGCGATAACTGGACTTGATGATGTAAATATTGGCGAGACAATTGCTGATACGGAGAATCCTGAAGCATTGCCAACGATTGATATTGATGAGCCAACATTGGCGATGACTTTTAGTGTTAACAATAGTCCTCTTGCTGGACGAGAAGGTCAGTATATTACTACAAGGCATCTACGGGATCGTCTATTTCGCGAAGTGGAAACCAATGTAAGCCTAAAAGTTCGTGAAACAGAAAGTGCCGATACTTTCGAAGTATCGGGGCGTGGTGAATTGCATTTGTCAATTTTAATCGAAACCATGCGTCGTGAAGGCTTTGAATTTCAGGTAGGCAAGCCTGAAGTTATCTATAAAACCATTAATGGACAGCGCTGTGAGCCAATGGAAGCTTTAACCATTGATGTTCCTCAAGAATTTATGGGAGCTGTTATGGAAAAGCTGGGTACTCGTAAAGCGGATTTAGTGAATATGACTGAGATCGCTGGTTATCTTCGTATGGAATTTGTAATTCCTGCCCGCGGGTTAATTGGCTTCCGTTCGGAATTTTTGACTAGCACCAAAGGGAATGGCATTATGCATCACCTATTCCATGGCTATGCTCCATATAAAGGCGATATTCCTGGTCGCAGCCGCGGTGCATTAGTGGCTTTTGAAGCAGGTGAAACAACAGGTTATGGTATCTTCGGTGTACAAGAAAGAGGAACCTTATTTATTGTGCCAGGGCAAACCGTATATGAAGGTAGTATTATCGGTGAAAACACTAGAGAAATGGATATGGATGTAAATCCATGCAAGAAAAAAAATGTCACCAATATGCGTACGAGTGCTTCTGATGAAGCCCTGCGCTTAACAGCACCTCGTATATTAAGCTTAGAACAGGCATTAGAGTATATCAACAAAGATGAATTAGTAGAAGTTACTCCGAAGAGCATTCGCCTGCGTAAAGCAATTTTGAGTCGAACTTTACGTGGTAGAGAACGTAAAAATAGTCAAGATTGAAATGAAGGGCGCCCCTTGCGGGCGTTCTTTTTGTTATGCTAAAAGCATATGCTATTTATTAGTTTTAGGCGTTAAACGATGAAAAATAAAGTTTGTTAAGAAGTACAAAGAGCACGTTTCAAAACTATTTTTTTTCGATGTTCGCAAAAATGTATAGCGATTTCTTATCTTTGGGCAAAATATCATAAAAAAATATAAAAAGTATGTTTAGAATGCAGGAAGTTGCTTGGAAAGTGTCGAATGTTAAAAAATAAGATGGTAATATTAGTTAATTAATTAAGAAAAATGTCTGGAGGGCAAAAATAATGGGGCTTAGTTTGATTGATAAGCTGACAAATTATTTGATGCCACTGGAAGAAGTGGCTACTCAAGGGAATGGTGTGTCAGAAATGGATGCTGCTCGTGCCCGCAGGTCGATGAATTTGCATATACATAGCAGTGAATCCAATTTTTTAAAAATGGTAGTAGCTTCGCCAGTAACATATGATGATGTGTGTATATATGCAAATCATTTAAAAGAAAATGTGGCAGTAATAATTAATTTTACAAATGTAGAAATAGATATGCAGCAGGCGATTAAAGATTTTATGAATGGTGTATGCTATGTAGTAGCTGGTAACGTACAGCGGATTGCCGATTCTGTATTTATTTATACACCAGGGCATGTGGATATAGAAAAAGAGTTGTATGCTTATTCAGTACCTGCCTATAGCAGACCCAAGATATGAGTAACAATAAAACCCTCTGAAGCTGATGGAGTTGTTAAAGAACTTGTATCAGCTTTAGGGGGCTTTTCTGACATTGGGTTAACATTCTATTACGAATAAAAGGAGATTTTATATTATGAAGAGTAAAAAACTGGATCAGCTTTCAGTAAATACAATTCGCAATTTAGCAATTGATGGCGTAGAAAAGGCCAACTCTGGACATCCTGGTATGCCAATGGGGGCAGCACCCATGGCCTATCAGTTGTGGACAAAACATTTACAGCATAATCCCAAGAACCCGAAGTGGTTTAACAGAGATCGTTTTGTGTTGTCTGCTGGTCATGGTTCCATGCTGTTATATAGTTTGTTACATTTATCAGGATATGATCTTACAATCGAAGATTTGAAAAATTTCCGTCAATGGAACAGTAGAACGCCTGGACACCCTGAATATGGACATACACCGGGAGTAGAGGCAACAACAGGTCCTTTAGGACAAGGGTTAGCAATGGCAGTAGGGATGGCTATGGCCGAACGGCATTTAGCAGCACAATATAATAAAGAAAAATATGAGATTATTAATCATTTTACTTATAGCATTTGTGGCGATGGTGACTTAATGGAAGGTGTCTCGGCAGAAGCAGCCTCTTTAGCAGGACATCTCAAGTTAGGACGTTTGATTGTTTTATATGATTCCAACAATATTTCACTAGACGGCAAATTAGATCAATCATTCTCAGAAGATGTAAAAAAACGCTTTAAGGCTTATGGCTGGCAAGTAATTTATGTTGAAGATGGAAATGATTTAGAGGAAATTGATAAAGCATTAGTGAAGGCTAGCGCTGAAATAGATCGTCCGACTTTAATTGAGGTTAAAACCATAATTGGCTTTGGTTCGCCCAATAAATCAGGTTCATCGGCTTCTCATGGATCACCCCTCGGTAAAGAAGAAGCTAAACTAGCTAAAGCGTCTTATAAATGGTCTTATGAGCAAGATTTTTATGTACCTGATGAAGTGTATGCTCATTTTAAGGAACGAGTTATAGAACGAGGTGCTCAGCAGGAAGAGGCATGGAATACGTTGCTGGCGAACTACCATATTGAATATCCAGAGTTAGCGAATACGCTTGAAGGTGCGATTGCAGGAAGATTGTCCGAGGATTGGGATAAGGGCCTGCCAAGTTATGAAGAAGGTAAGAAAATTGCATCACGTTCTGCTTCGGGAGAAGTAATAAATGCTTTTGCCAAGGTTATTCCTGAATTTTTTGGAGGATCAGCAGATTTAGCAAGCTCCAATAAGACAACAATAAAAAATGCCGGTGATTTTTCCTCTAATGATTATAGTGGTCGTAATGTATGGTTTGGTGTTCGTGAATTTGCAATGGGTGCTGCCTTAAATGGTATGACATTACATGGTGGATTGAAGGTATACGGAGCAACATTCTTTATCTTTTCCGATTATTTGCGTCCGTCCATTCGTTTAGCTGCTTTAATGAAAATTCCAGTGACGTATGTCTTTACTCATGATAGTATTGCGGTAGGTGAAGATGGTCCTACACACGAACCGATTGAACAATTAGCTTCTTTGAGAGCGTTGCCAAACATTACAGTTATTCGTCCGGCAGATGGTAATGAAACGGTTGCAGCATGGAAAATTGCAATAGAATCGGTTAATCGGCCTACTGCATTGGTATTATCCCGGCAGGATCTTGTGACAATTGCCGGGACCAGAGACATGGCCGAGCAAGGTGTGCGTCATGGAGCATATATCATTTCAAAAGCAAATGCAGATGTGCCAAATGCATTACTTTTGGCCACAGGATCAGAAGTGCAGCTAGCCTTGCAAGCACAAAGTGAGCTGGCAAGTGAGAATATCTTTGTATCCGTTGTTAGTTTTCCTTCATGGGACTTATTTGAAAAACAATCGAAAGAATATAAGGAAGCTGTGCTTCCCGCTAAGGTGAAAGCTCGTCTGGCTATTGAGATGGGATCTCCATTAGGCTGGGAACGGTATGTTGGTGATCATGGCGATATACTCGGGATTAATCAATTTGGTGCTTCAGCGCCAGAGCAAATAGTTCTAAAAGAATATGGCTTCACCGTGGAGAATGTGGTTGAAAGAGTAAAAGCATTATTGAAAATCCGCGGAAAAAAGTAAATCAAATCAGTAAAAGACCTTGAATTCATACGAATTCAAGGTTTTTTACTGATTAATATTGATTATGTCAGATTGCTAATGCGTAGATAAATAATATCCACTTTTCTTTAATATGGGTATGATACGAACAGCGGTCAGGGATATCAGTATGCTTAAAATTAAATCAGAAGTAATGTAGGGAAGAAAACCAGCTGTAAGTGCTGACTGTAGTGTCATTTGCTTATGTAGATAGAAGTTCACAATAAAATACAAATATCCGACACCGCATACATAAACGAAAAATAATCCTAAGAGTACTGTGCTAAGTATCTTTTTGAAGGTTATATCTGCAAAGTTTTGAACTAACCGGCCAATGGTATACGAACAGAGCATGAAGCCTAATAAATAACCAAAGGTTGGTTGTAGTATATAGGCAGGACCGCCACCGTTGGCAAACACAGGAATACCGATTAAACCTATGCCTGCGTACAATAATTGTGAATAAAGGCCCTTTCGCCCACCTAAGAAAATACCTGAGTAAGCACAAAATAAAAATTGCAGTGTGAAAGGTACAAGAGGAGTAGGAATTTTTATAAACGCTCCCACCGCAGTTAAGGCAGCAAACATTGCAATCAAGATCATTTCTCTAAGTGTTAGTTTCATAGGATTTCCTCCTGGATATGAAATTCATGTATATAGTTTATAATAATTTTGGTACTATTGTAAACTTAATTTTATTAATTAGTTAACTAGTTGGCTGTAAATAAGAGCAATAAGCACATTTAATTTTGCATGAATTACTCAAGTTAGGAAATGATATTAGTACTTATAGTGATTGATATATTGAGGAGATAATAGGATAAAAGTTTATCTAATCCTGTATAAATACTGATACGCTAGAGAATTGGTGTAAGGTAATTTAGCAATGAGATGTATCGGAACATGAAGGTGATTTTCCGGATATAAATGATACGTTAGTAGTTAAAAGATATAGAAGAAAAATTTTAAAAAAATAAATAAAGCAAAATAAATGCCCTTGGTCAGCAAGTTAACTGAGGGGGATACATATGAGTGAGTTAATTAATAATCGGGAGTACCGGCAAAAAGCCTTAAAAGAAATAATTTTGGAACTTCATCAAGGAAAATCGATACAGGAAGTTAAAGCGAAATTTGATAAAATTGCTATAGGTCTGGAACCGGCAGAACTTTCTTTAATTGAACAAGGACTGATAAATGAGGGACTGCCAGTGGAAGAAGTCCAGCGACTTTGCGACGTTCACGCTGCAGTTTTTCGAGAAGCATTAGAAAAAAATCCAGAGTTGTCATTGACTCCTGGGCATCCCGTAGAAATCTTTGTGGCAGAGAATCAAGCACTGCAAAAACTAATGGATCAGGAAATTAAGCCTACTCTCATAGAATTAAAACAAGCGTCAAGTCAGACCGAGAAGGCATTGGTTTTACAATTGACGGAAAAAATAAATTTACTATGGGATGTTGATAAGCATTATAGGCGAAAGGAAGATCTGATATTTCCCTTTTTGGAAAAGTATGAAATTACTGGCCCGCCCAAAGTCATGTGGGGCGTAGATGATAAGATTAGAAATTTGTTAAAAGAAGCAAAAGACGTTACCGTTACCTATCAATCTTCTCGAAAACAGGCATTAATGACTAAAATGGAAGAAACATTGACACAAATTGAAGAAATGATTTTTAAAGAGGAAAAAATATTTCTGCCAATGGCAATGGAAACTCTTTCAGAGGATGAATGGTATCAAGTTTTGGTCGATAGTGATGAAATTGGTTATTGCCTGGTTGAACCGACAAAAAACTGGAGACCACATCGAGAATCTGTAAATAAAGCGATAAGCCAAGGTAATAAGCATTTAACTGACCATATCAAATTTGATACAGGCTTTTTGTCACCCCATGAAATTGGGTTAATTTATGGGCATTTACCAATTGATATTACCTTTGTTGATAAAAACGGTGTCGTCAAGTTTTTTTCTGCGACTAAGGACCGGATCTTCCCACGTACCAGAACCATTATAGGTCGCAAGGTGGAAAATTGTCACCCACCAGCGAGTGCTTACGTGGTAGAAAAAATAGTAGAAGATTTTAAAACTGGAAAAAAGGATAAGGAAGATTTCTGGATTAAGATGGGGGATAAATATATATATATTCGTTATTTTGCCGTAAGAGACAAGGAGGGGAGCTTTACTGGGATTCTAGAGGTTACTCAGGATATTAAACCAATACAGGCTATTATCGGGGAAAAACGAATTACGGATTAGGCGAGAGAGAAAAAAACTGAACAATAATGTAGGGGATTTCCTGTATAATACAGGGAATTCCCTACATTACTTTTTTACAGCTAACCATTAGAATAAGTCTGATATATCCATTATGCGAAGTAGCTCAGCAAGTAAGAAAAACCTACTTGAGAGCAGGGGTGGGAAAAGAAGTGAGGTTGCATAAGGGGAAAAGCTGTTGGAAAGGGGAAATCAATTATGGCATACAAATTGACAGTGGAAGCTTTTAATCAGTATTTAAAAGAATTAGAAAGTGAGTATGTAGTTTTTGCTCCTGTAACTATTCCAGGGAAGGGAGCATTTACGAATACAGATGCTGTTCGATATGAGAAGATCAAAAGGCTTGAAGAGGTGAATTTTAAGGTAAAATCAAATTTTTCTGCTAAAGAGATACTTCTTCCCATTACTGAAACTTTATTTTATTTTAGTGAGGATAATTGGACAGAACCCAAAATTCAGGACAAAAAAATACTGCTTCTGTTAAGAAGCTGTGATATTCATGGAATAAAAAGACTCGATAATATTTATTTACAAAATGGCCATGAAGATCCGTATTATAAAGCATTTCGTGAAAAAGTAAGATGTTGTCTCATTGAATGCCACGAGAGTTTTACAAACTGTTTCTGCGTCAGCATGGGAACTAATATTACCGATGAGTATGACATGTTTATTCGCCCAGAAGATGATTTTGTTTATGTTGACGTAAATAATAAAGAATTGGACCGCCTGAATGAAACGATAGTCGATCTTTCACCATGTTTTGTTATGGAAAATAAAACAAAGGTCGCCATGCCAGAAGAGTTAGGTAAAGGGATCGCACAATCCCCCTTTTGGGAAGAATATTCTTCTCGCTGCATCGGCTGCGGAAGATGTAGTTTTGTATGTCCAACCTGTAGTTGCTTTTCCATGCAAGATATCTTTTATAAAGAAAACAAAAATATGGGAGAAAGAAGAAGAGTTTGGTCTTCCTGTATGATTGATGGCTTTACGGATATGGCAGGAGGTCATTCTTTCCGCAAAAAGCAAGGAGATCGTATGCGATTTAGGGTGATGCATAAGCTTCATGATTATAAAAAGCGGTTTGGTTACCATATGTGTGTCGGGTGTGGAAGATGTGATGATGCGTGTCCAGAATATATTTCGATTGCGCATTGTGCAAATAGATTTAAGAGTATAGTGGAGGAGAAATAATGAGCAATACGTATCTGCCTTTTAAGTCCCGAATTATAAAAATAATTCCTCATACTGCTATTGATTATACCTTTTTAATGGAATATAAGGGCGATGTAAAGCCCGGTCAGTTTTTTGAAGTATCCATTCCCAAATATGGCGAAGCACCCATATCTGTGAGTGAAATTGGTGAAGGGTATGTTGGCTTGACAATTCGCAGAGTGGGGGTGGTTACCAATACAATTCATGAACTACAGGAAGGCGGCACATTATTTCTACGGGGACCTTATGGCAATGGTTTTGATATTAATTGTTTTAAAGCGAAAGAAGTTATCGTTGCTGCTGGTGGGACGGGATTGGCTCCCGTCAAAGCTGTTGTAGATTATTTTGCAGATCATACTGACGAAGTTGCAGTTTTTTCCTTAATTGCGGGTTTTAAATCACCTAAAGATATACTTTATAAAGCTGATTTTGACAAGTGGCAAAAGACAATCAACGTTATAGTAACAGTAGATGATTCGGATGATGAAACATATATAGGAAATACAGGACTCATTACAAATTATGTACAAGATATTCCCCTGGAAAATCAATTAACGGCAAATGTGATTGTTGTAGGTCCGCCTGTAATGATTCGATTTACCGTGGCAGAATTTTTAAAAAGAGGGATTAAGGAAGAGCATATATGGGTGTCCTACGAAAGAAAAATGTGCTGCGGTGTCGGTAAATGCGGACACTGTAAAATTGATGATACTTATATTTGTCTCGAAGGACCTGTGTTTAATTATGTGAAAGCTAAGAATTTTATTGATTAATTAAGGAGCAGTATGAGCATGGATATAAATACAAAAATACTAAAAAAGAATGCCTTTCGTATAACAAAAGAAAGATACAAGACTGCTGTTCGGATCAGGGTTCCAGGAGGAGAAATGGCAGCAAAATACCTGGATGCGGTTAAGTATGTGGCAGAAACATTTGGTAATGGTACCATTCATATAACAACGCGACAAGGTTTTGAGATTCCAGGTATTGATATTGAACAAATGGCAAAGGTGAATGCCATAATCCAAAGTCTAATCGAAGGACTTGAAATTAACCAAACCGAATCTAATGCAGGATATTCTGCAGCGGGTACCAGAAATGTTGCGGCCTGTATCGGTAGCCGGGTATGCCAGTTTGCTAATTTTGATACCAGTGCTTTTGCCCAACGGATAGAAAAAGCCATATTTCCCAATGACTATCATGTGAAGATTGCCCTTACTGGCTGTCCTAATGATTGTATTAAGGCCAGAATGAACGATTTTGGCATTATTGGTATGAACGAGCCACAGTATGATTCTTATCGGTGCATTGGGTGCCAGGCATGTGTGAAAACTTGTGAGAAAAAATCTGCTGGTGCTTTGAAAGTAGAAAACTTTAAGGTGGTAAGGAATTCAGATAAATGTATTGGTTGTGGAGAATGTGTGTTAAAGTGCCCAACAGGTGCTTGGACGAGAAGTTCCAATCCATTATATCAGCTTGTCATTATGGGGAGAACGGGAAGAAAGAACCCTAGAATCGCTCAACCGTTTATCAAGTGGATTGATGAAATTAGTATTTTAGGGATCATTAAAAATACCTATGACTATGTCCATCATTATATAGATAAAGATGCCCCTGGAGGAAAGGAACATGTAGGATACATTGTTGATCGAACTGGTTATCAAGTATTCAAAACCTGGGTTTTGAAAGATGTAAATTTAAATCGTGAAGCACAAGTGGCGCCATATATCTACTGGTAATTCATTTTCTTAGGCTGCTGCCTGACCGAAGGGATCTTAGGCCGTTAACAAGATAGAAGATGAGGGTGTTAGATCATTTAGTTATTAGATATATCCAGAGAAAAAGTAATGTAGGGAATTCCCGCAATTTATATAGGGGATTCCCTACATTACTTTTCGTCGACAAAATATTAAAATAAATCTGACAATATATATTACACATTTACTAAAGGGGGACCAGTCATTGTATAAATTGAAAATATGGAATCCGGAGGACCCTGTTTTTTGGGAGCAGGAGGGGAAAAAAATTGCCAACCGAAATTTATGGATTTCAGTTCCGGCTCTACTCGTATCTTTCTGCATTTGGGTATTATGGTCGGTTGTAGCGGTTAATCTTAACAATGCAGGGTTCACATTCAGTACGGAGGAGTTATTTAATTTAGTTGCTTTGCCAGGATTATCAGGTGCAACGTTACGAATTTTTTATGCTTTTGTAATACCTGTTTTTGGTGGCCGGAATTGGACGGTGATTAGCACCGCATCTCTTTTAATTCCAGCGATTGGTATTGGATATGCAGTACAGGATATTACGACAACCTATAGGACAATGGCTATATTGGCTATATTGTGTGGCTTAGGTGGAGGAAACTTCGCATCATCTATGGGTAATATGAGCTTCTTTTTCCCTAAAAAATTGAAGGGAACTGCATTAGGAATCAATGGGGGATTGGGTAATGTAGGTGTCAGTGTAGTACAGTTTGTGGTACCGTTTGTTATTACCTTTGGAATCTTTGGCAGTATCGGCGGTGAGCCTCAACTTTTAGTGAATGGTGGGAGTGCTAAAAGTATTTGGCTGCAAAATGCTGCTTTTATATGGATCATTCCCATTGTATTGATCACAGCAGCCGCGTTTTTTGGTATGAATAACCTGGAAACTGCTAAAGCATCCCTTCGTGAACAATTTGGTATCTTCCGCTGTAAACATATGTGGATCATGAGCTTTATCTATACCATTGCTTTTGGTTCTTTTATTGGTTATTCCGCAGTGTTTCCTCTATTGATAAAGTTTCAATTTCCTGTCATTAACCCGTTGCAATATGCTTTTTTAGGACCTCTCGTAGGCGCTCTCTCCCGTCCTATAGGAGGCTGGGCTGCTGATAAATACGGTGGGGCGCGAGTAAGCTTTTGGTCTATTTTTATTATGAGTGGTGCCACCTTAGGAGTTATCTTTTTTATGAACCAGCATAATTTTGTTGCATTTTTTATCATGGCATTAATTTTATTTGTTACTACTGGGGCTGCCAGCGGTTCTACTTTTGGCATGTCCTCCAAAATATTTAACCCTAAAGAAGCAGCGCCAGCTATTGGCTTTATTTCGGCTGTTGCTGCTTATGGCGCGTTTTTTGTTCCCATGGCTTTTGGTTGGTCAACACGGACCACTGGATCGCCTGCTATGGCCTTATATGGTTTTATTGCCTTTTATATCATCAGTCTATTTGTAATTCATTATTATTATAGTCGTACAAACGCAGAGATAAAGTGCTAAGAAATATGGAGGTGAGAATAAATGGAGAAGCAAGAATTACCATTGTGGAAGAAACTTAATTTTTTTAAAACCAAAGAGATAGCGCAGAATGGTTGGAGCCAAGTAGTTGCAGATGATCGTAACGCTGAAAATATATACCGTAAGCGTTGGAATTATGACAAAGTGGTACGCACGACCCATGGTGTAAACTGTACAGGGTCCTGTAGCTGGAAGGTATTTGTTAAGGACGGTATTATTACCTCAGAAAACCAGCAGACGGATTATCCTTCCACAGGACCGGATATGCCAGAGTTTGAGCCTAGAGGATGTCCAAGAGGAGCCAGCTTCTCCTGGTATGTATATAGTCCTCTTAGAATTAAGCACCCCTATATTCGCCGTCAATTATTGTCATTATGGCGTGAGGCATTAGCAAAAAATAATGGTCATTTAGTAAGGGCTTGGGGCTCCATTGCAGAAGATAAAGACAAAGCAAAACAATATAAAGAGGTACGGGGGAAAGGCGGCTTTGTAAGGGCTGAGTGGCAAGAAGTCAACGAAATCATATCCGCTATGCTGCTATATACCATTATCACTTATGGGCCTGACCGCATTGCTGGTTTTACACCCATACCTGCCATGTCCATGGTCAGCTATGCAGCGGGATCACGATTTCTATCCCTCTTAGGTGCTCCGATGCTGAGTTTTTATGACTGGTATGCGGATTTACCCCCTGCATCACCACAGATATGGGGTGAGCAGACGGATGTACCGGAGAGCAGTGATTGGTATAATGCGGGGTATATCATAATGTGGGGTTCCAATATACCAATGACACGAACGCCGGATGCCCATTTTATGACGGAAGTCCGTTATAAAGGTACGAAGGTCGTAGCCGTCAGTCCTGACTATGCGGAAAATGTAAAATTTGCCGATAATTGGCTTCCGGTTAATCCGGGATCAGACGCTGCTTTAGCTCAGGCAATGACTCATGTAATTTTGAAAGAATTTTATGTTGATAAACAAGAAAAATACTTTCTGGACTATGCAAAACAGTTTACGGATATGCCATTTTTAGTACTCATTGAAAAGGAGGATACTGTTTATACCCCGGGGCGTTTTGTGCGGGCTAGTGATCTTGGGCTGGCAGTAAATAAAGGCGAGTGGAAACCAGCAGTGTGGGATGCAGTACAAGAAGGCCCGGCAATTCCTAAAGGGACCATAGGCCAGCGTTGGGATAGTACGGGACAATGGAATCTGAAAATGGAGAATGAAGCTGGTGAGGCTCTTTCTCCATTACTGACGTTCTTTGGCCTGGAAGATGAGCAAATTTGCGTGGATCTTCCTGAGTTTACGGAAGGTGATACTGGCATTGTTAAACGAGGCATCCCTGTTAAATTGATGATGAAAAATGGTAAATTGCTGAGAGTCACAACTGTATTTGATCTGATGTTAGCTCAATATGGCGTGAAACGTAATCTGCCAGGACAATATCCTGTAGATTATTATGATGAACAAACCTATACCCCGGCTTGGCAAAAGAAATATACGAATGTGGAAACAGAATTAGTGATTCAGATAGCTAGGGAATTTGCCCAAAATGCTGCGGATACATTGGGGCGGTCCATGATTATTATGGGAGCAGGCATTAATCATTGGTTTAATGGAGACACCATTTATCGGGCTATATTAAATTTGGTAATCCTAACTGGCTGTCAGGGCGTAAATGGTGGTGGTTGGGCTCATTATGTAGGACAGGAGAAGTGTCGTCCTATCGAAGGCTGGGGTACAGTGGCATTTGCTCGTGACTGGTCAATGCCTCCACGTCTGCAGAATGCAACCTCCTTTTTTTACTTTGCCACCAATCAGTGGCAGTATGAAACACATAGCATGGATGGACTAAAATCACCAACAGTCACTAAAAGCCGCTATAGTCATCCCGCAGACTATAATGTGTTAGCCGCTAGACTCGGATGGATGCCTTCCTATCCTCAGTTTAGTGAAAATTCTTTACAGCTAAGTAGTAAAGCCAGCCAAGCAGGAGCTGAAACTTCCGAGCAAGTCATCCGTCATGTCGTTGAAAAGCTCAAGGAAAAATCCATGTCTTTTGCCATAGAAGACCCTGACAACAGCAAGAATCACCCTCGTGGATTATTTGTCTGGCGTTCTAACTTGATTTCTAGTTCTGGTAAAGGGCATGAGTATTTTCTCAAATATTTACTGGGAGCGTCTCATGGTCTCTTATCGGAACCGAATGAGGAGCTAAGGCCGGATGAAGTTGTATGGAATAATGCACCGCCGGAAGGTAAGCTGGATTTATTGGTTACTATAGATTTTCGTATGGCTGGTACCGCCCTTTATTCTGATATTGTATTGCCTGCAGCTACCTGGTATGAAAAGACAGATTTAAGCAGTACGGATATGCATCCTTTTGTTCATCCGTTTAATCCCGCCATTAATCCGCCTTGGGAAGCCAAATCAGATTGGGATATTTTTAAAAGTTTAGCAAAGGCCTTTTCCACTATAGCAGAAGAATATCTGCCTGAGGTGCAGCAAGATATTGTGGCAGTACCTCTTATGCACGATTCACCAGGCGAGATTGCCCAGCCTTTTGGCAAGGTACTGGATTGGCGCAAAGGAGAAGTCGAGGCAGTGCCTGGAAAGACGATGCCGAATCTGGTAATGGTGGAACGGGATTATAAAGAAATTTATAATAAATTTACTTCCCTTGGTCCATTATTAGAAAAAAATCCAGTGGGGGCCCATGGTATAGCTTTTCCTGTTAAAGAACAGTATGAAGAATTAAAAAAGAGTAATGGGCAGGTTACTATGCCAGGTGTGGCTTTCGGTCGTCCTGCCATTGAGACTGCGCGTCAAGCGGCAGAAGCAATCCTTGCATTGTCAAGTGCTACGAATGGCAAATTAGCCATGAAAGCTTGGGAAGATGCGGAAATGAAAACGGGTATGGAACTTAACGATTTCAGCGCTGGCCGGGCGGGAGAAAAGTTTACTTTTAAAGACATTACGGTGCAGCCTAGGCAAGTGATTCCCACACCTGTGTTTACTGGTTCCAATCAAGGAAATAAGCGCTATTCACCCTTTACTACCAGTATCGATCATTTGATGCCTTTTCGCACATTGACTGGACGGCAGCATTTCTATATTGATCATGAAATCATGCTGGAGTTTGGCGAAGCCATGCCTGTATATAAACCGACTTTATCACCGGTGCTGTTTGCTGGCAAAGAACATAAACCCTTAGCAGCAGGTAAGGAGATTGTGCTGCGATATCTTACCCCTCATGGCAAATGGAATATACACAGTACCTATCAAGATAACCTGCATATGCTGACCTTATTCCGCGGTGGGCCTCATGTATGGGTGAATCATCAGGACGCCTTGCAGGCAGATCTTAACGATAATGACTGGGTAGAAGTATATAACCGTAATGGTGTTGTTGCCGCCAGGGTAGTGGTGAGTCACCGTATGCCCAGAGGCACTCTTTATATGTATCACGCCCAAGATAAGCATATCAATGTCCCAGGTTCATCCATTACTGGTCAGCGGGGTGGTACCCACAATAGTCCGACACGGGTTCATGTGAAGCCCACTCAATGTATTGGCGGATATGCCCAGCTTAGCTATGGGTTTAACTATTACGGGCCAATTGGCAATCAAAGAGATATCTATGTTGCAGTTCGCAAGTTGAAGGAGGTAGCTTGGCTTGAAGATTAAAGCGCAATTGGCGATGGTAATTAATTTGGATAAATGCATTGGCTGCCATACTTGCAGTGTGACCTGTAAGAATACTTGGACCAATCGTGAGGGTGCGGAGTATATGTGGTTTAACAATGTAGAAACCAAACCTGGTATTGGTTATCCTGTGGAATGGGAAAATCAAGAAAAATATAAAGGCGGCTGGGAATTACAAGATGGTAAACTCAGGTTAAAAGGCGGCAGTCGTTTGGCAAAGTTATTACTTAAGTTGTTTCATAATCCTGATATGCCGACCCTTGATGATTACTACGAACCTTGGACATATGATTATGAAAAACTATTGAACAGCCCCACCAAGCGCGATCAGCCCGTTGCCCGTCCTAAATCAGTGATTACTGGTAAGAATATGGAGTTAAAGTGGGGGCCAAACTGGGAAGATGATTTGGCAGGTGCCCATCAAACTGGTAGTAAGGATCCGAATATAGTAAAGATGCAGGAAAAAGTAAAATTTGAGTTTGAACAGACCTTCATGGCTTATCTGCCAAGAATTTGTGAACACTGTCTAAATCCTGGCTGCGTGGCAGCATGTCCTTCAGGTGCTATTTATAAGCGGGAAGAAGATGGCATTGTATTAGTCGATCAGGATGCTTGTCGAGGCTGGCGTCTGTGCATGACGGGCTGCCCGTATAAAAAAGTTTATTTTAATTGGCAAACTCATAAAGCAGAAAAATGTATTTTTTGCTTTCCCCGGGTGGAATCCGGTCAGCCGACGATTTGTTCAGAAACCTGTTCCGGACGTGTACGGTATATCGGCGTTGTATTGTATGATGCGGACAAGGTAAAAGACGCGGCATCCACAGTCAATGAACAGAAGTTATATGAGGCTCAGCTTAGTGTATTCTTAGACCCGGCTGATCCTGAAGTGATTGCAAAGGCTCGCCTTGATGGCGTTCGTGAAGATTGGTTGGAAGATGCGAAGCGTTCCCCCATCTATGATTTAGCTGTACGGTATGGGGTGGCATTGCCGCTGCATCCGGAATTTCGCACCATGCCGATGGTATGGTATATACCTCCTCTTAGTCCCATTGTTAGTGCGGCAAAAGAACAAGGGACCAATCGAAATCTATTTCCATTACTCGATGAGATGCGTATTCCCATGGAGTACTTGGCCAATATCTTGACAGCTGGTAATACAGAAGCTGTAAAAATTGCTTTAGGTAAACTGCTCGCAATGCGAACCTATATGCGATCAATCCATATGAATAAAACGGTTGATGTGGATAAGCTAAGAAAGGCTGGCCTTGATGAAACTGCTGCTGAGCGTATGTATCGTCTGCTGGCCATTGCCAAATATGAGGATCGTTTTGTTATTCCCACCTCACATCAAGAAAAATATGTAAATGTATATAGACAGCAGGGTAGTTGTGGTTATTCTTTGCCCCAGGGTAACTCTTTCGATAGCACAGGAGGTGAAGAAGGTGATCGATAAAGAAATGTTGCAATTTCTTTCTCTATTGCTGCAATATCCTAAGAGCGGCTGGCTAGAAATCAATCAATTACGTATACTGGCAAGTAAACTGGAGCATTTGCCCCAAAAAGAAAATGTAGATACGTTTCTGGATTACTTGGATCATAGAAGTTGTGAAGACGTAGCAGTAGAATATGTAGACACTTTTGATTTCAGCGAACACTGTAATTTATATATTACCTCCTTGCTCTGCCCTGATGATCGAAAGCGTGGTCAGGTGCTGGCTGACTTAAAAGCAATCTATTCACAAGCTGGACTTGAAGCAGATACAGAGGAACTACCTGACTACCTTCCTCTGTTGCTTGAATTCTTAGGGATTGCTGATCAGGAATCATGTAAGCAGGTCTTAGAAATTGTCGGTCCTGGTATGGATAAATTATGGCAGCAACTTAAGGTGAAACATAGTCCCTATGCTGCATTGCTTGAAGCATGCATCGAATCTACAGTACCAGCGGCATGTGTAGAAACTGTCCACATAGGGGGAACGCAATCATGAAATTCACAGAACAATTTCTATGGGTGATTTATCCTTATATAGCGCTAACTATTTTTGTCATCGGGCATCTTTATCGTTATAATACGGATCAACTGGGGTGGACAGCTAAATCAAGTGAATTATTGGAGAAACGTAGTTTATGGTGGGGGAGTATGTTGTTTCACGCTGGTATTTTAGCAGTCGTTGGCGGGCATATTTCTGGTCTGTTGATTCCCAAAGCATTTTTTGAATCCATTGGAGTAAATGAACAGATGTATCATATGGCTGCCGTTTATGGTGGAGGGCCAGCTGGCCTAGTCACATTAGCAGGTATTCTTATTCTTACGCTGCGCCGCTTTGGCAATGATCGTGTATTTGCAGTTAGCAGTATTGCAGATTTAATTATTGTGATATTGGTGCTGATGGAAGTTTCCTTAGGGCTGGCAAGCACAATTACAAATGTACTGGGCACAAGTAGTTTTGATTATCGGGAAACCATTAGTCCTTGGTTTCGAGGTTTATTATTTTTGCAGCCTGCTGCTTTCTATATGGCCGCTGTCCCTTTAGTATTCAAACTTCATGTTGTAGTAGGTTTTGGAATATTTGCGATATGGCCTTTTACAAGATTAGTGCATGTATGGAGTATGCCGATTGAATATATCAGCAGAGCATATATTCAATATTTTAGTAAAGACTTAAAAAAATCATTTCATTAAGATCTAGGGGCAATCAAAGTTATTATTTAGATTGCCCCTATTTCATAACCTTCTTTGTCTTTGCTTTTAAATAGAAACTGTGCTAAATTGTAAATAAAATTAATATTCGGGAGAATTTCTTAATGGATACACTAGCAGGAGCAATCAATACATGTTTGGAGGAATTACGACTACAGACTGAGGCTGACTTTTCGGCTTTTGCCTGTCAAGAGCCAGGAGAAACTGCCATTCGCTGGAAGTATGCAGTGGGTAATAAAAATGAACGGTTTAGGCGGATTGTGTTGCGTCTTGGTAAAGGCATTGCCGGAAAAGTATGGATGTCAGCCAGGCCTATGGTACTCGAGAATTATGAGCCTAGGCAGCATGATGATCCTCAGGATTATCCTATTCTTTATGCAGAAGAATTGCAGTCAGCATTGGGTGTCCCAGTCTTGATAGCAGGGAGAGTGAAGGGCGTGCTATTAATTGGTTATCGTAATCCACGGGCAATAGAAGAAATGGTAGTTGAGCTAACAACACAATTTTCTAAAAAAGTAGAAGATATAATAAGTATGAGAGAATGAACTCTGTATCTGCTGTAATGGAGGATGATAGCGTGAGGCAGAAAACTCCGGAGTCATTATTGAGAATGATTTTTCAGTGTGTAAGTGATGCAATTATCATTTTGGATGAGACGGGTATTATTGTTGATGCAAATCCGTCAATTGAAAGATTGACAGGTTACTGTGTGGAAGAATTGGTTGATAAAGTAAATTTATGCGATATTTGCCATGGGATGGAAAAATGTGCGGATTTTACGGTTTGCATAAATTGTTTTACTACATTAGAAAGTATTTCTTCTTTTGAAATTCGTTTATTGCATAAAGAAGGGCACATTTTCTCGGCAGCAGCGAGTACGACTCGTTTGCCCCAGCACGCTGGTGGCTTTTTGATTATTGTGCTCCGGGACATGTCAGAATGCAATAAACTAGAAAAAAAGCATATTCAAAAAAAGATGGCTAATTATATGATTCGGGCGCAAGAAGAGGAGCGTAAGCGCGTATCCCGTGAACTGCATGATGGTGTGGGTCAAACCATTTATAGCATAATCGTAGGACTTAATATAATTGAACAAATAGAACTTAAAGATGACTTAAAAGATCATTTTCAGCTTGTGAGAGATATGGCTGTTCAGGCTTTGAATGAAGTACGGCATATTGCGGTAGATCTTAGGCCGTCTTCTCTTGATGATTGGGGACTTGTACCAGCTTTACGTTCTTTTATTAAACAATTTGAACGAACCTATGGCATCGTAACAAGATTATATGTTGTAGGACAAGAGCGCCGTTATGGATCAGCGATAGAAACAGCTCTGTATCGTATATGCCAGGAAGCTATGATAAATGCAGCTAAATATGCAAATATTGATACACTAGAGATTCATTTTGAAGAGCAGGATCAATTATTATATTTGGCAGTTACAGATTTAGGGCAGGGTTTTAATCTAGAGAAAATTGAAGTACTGGGAACTGGACTGGGACTTTATGGTATGCGGGAAAGAGCGAAGTTGATTGGTGGCACGCTTGACATTGCGTCCAGATTGAATCTTGGTACCACGATTCGAGTATATGTTCCCTTAGACAAAGAGGAGGAACCAATTGATGACCATTCGTGTTTTAATAGCTGATGATCATGCTGTTGTTCGTTCTGGATTAGCTATGTTGATTAATTCACAACAGGATATGCAGGTAGTGGGAGTGGCTGCCGATGGAAAGGAAGCGGTAGAATTAGGGGTAAAACTTCTTCCGCAAGTGGTACTTATGGATTTAAGTATGCCACCAGGTGAGAATGGCTTGATAGCTACGGCTAGGTTAACAGAATTACTGCCAGAAACCCGGGTACTGATTCTAACCATGCATGATGACGAAGAATATTTGTTTCAGTCTCTAAAGGCGGGAGCAGTGGGATATATTTTGAAAAACGCTCCTGATGTTGACTTACTTAAGGCTATTCGCACGGTTCATCAAGGGGAATCTTATTTATATCCATCTGCCGCTAAAACTTTAATTGAAGGATTCTTACGTCAGGGTAATAAAAGCGAAGAATTTGAATCCTTGGAATTATTAACGGATCGGGAAAAACAAACCTTGCGTTTGGTAGCTATGGGATATGCGAATAAAGAAATTGCCGGGCAGCTATGTCTTTCTGTTAAAACAGTGGAAGCTTACAAAGCTAGAATCATGGAAAAACTTCACTTAAAGACTAGACCTGATATGGTAAGATATGCCATGAAAAAAAGATTGTTAGATCTGGAAGGTTGATCTTAAAAAAATATCGCATAAGAGTCATCTATGGAGAAATATCGTGTAGAAATAAGGGGGAAGTGCAGGATGGATGGTTTATATGACATTGCAGGCAGGCATATTCATTACCTGCGAGTAGCAGTAACAGACAGATGTAATTTTCGCTGTCAATACTGTATGCCTTCTGATGGTGTGGAATGGATGGAGCATAATGATATTTTACGATATGAAGAACTGCTAAGAATTATTAATGCCTTTGCCAGCTTAGGAGTTGATAAAGTACGTATCACTGGTGGGGAGCCTTTGGTACGCAAAGGTCTTATACCCTTCTTGCGTAAAGTAACAGCCATCCCTGGAATTAAGGAAGTGGCAGTAACCACGAATGGTAGTATGCTGGAAGAATACGCACCTCTTTTAAAACAGGCTGGTGTGAAGCGTATCAATGTTAGCCTTGATACCTTACAACCCGAGCGATTTAAACAGATAACAGGACAAGATGCATTGTATCAGGTGCTGGCGGGAATAAAAAAAGCGCAAGATGTAGGCCTTGCACCCATCAAAATCAATATGGTAGTTATGAAGAAGTTTAATTCAGATGAGCTTGCCGATTTTGCAAGCTTGGCTATAAATGATCCGTATCAGGTTCGTTTTATTGAATATATGCCAATTGGCGGAGATAAAAAGTATTTATTTTCAGCAGTCAAAATGAAGCAGCAGCTCTTAGCAGCTGGTTTTAGTCAACTGATTCCTGAAATGAGAAATAACTCGCCAGCCCAAATTTATCGATTCCCAGAATCCCAAGGTTCAATCGGCTTTATTACTCCTATATCCCAGCATTTTTGTAGTTCTTGTAATCGAATTCGTCTTACTCCTGATGGCAATCTTAAACCCTGCTTGTTATCCAACCAGGAATATTCCCTGCGGGAAGCATTGCGTACAGGAATGAGTGATCAGGAGCTGTTAGATGTGATAAGGCAAGTTGTTTGGAATAAACCGACGCAGCATGATTTGAAGAATGGGAAAAAAAGTAAAAGAGGTATGCATCGCATCGGAGGATAATTCATCTTCATTTGTCATGCAAGCTAGAGAATGGGTAGTTTGGAAAGGGTTCTTTCGTTTAGGGGAAGATCAGCACTAAGGTATATTATGGTATAATGGAATGCAAAGGAATTTTAGGCTTAGACAGTGTTATTCCTAAAAGGGGTTTGCAACACTCTGTGAGATGACTATTGTAGTCTCATTGTTCAATTGTAAACGGAAAGGACTGTAATCATGGCAGAATTTACTCATTTAAATCCCAACGGAGAAAGTCACATGGTGGATGTCACTGCTAAGGATATAACTTATCGGCAGGCAATAGCCCATGGACAGATTTTTATGGAAGCAGAAACTCTGGAGAAAATATATGACAGTCAAATAACAAAGGGCAACGTACTCGAAGTAGCTCGTCTGGCAGGTATTATGGCTGCAAAGCAAACGCAGCATCTAATACCTCTTTGCCATCCGCTGCTGATTAGCTCTGTTGAGATTACTTTTACCAGAGGACAGCAGTCGATCATGATAGAAGCTGCTGTTAGAGTAACTGGTCAAACAGGCGTTGAAATGGAAGCGATGACCGCTGTTAGCGTTGCTGCGTTGACGGTGTACGATATGTGTAAAGCAATTGATCGCTCGATGGTAATAACAAACATTTGCTTAATGAAAAAAGAAGGTGGCAAGAGTGGCTTGTTTGAAAGGGAGGATGACCCATGTGTGCAAAAATAGCTGCAGTTTGCATCAGCAAAGAAAAGGGGGTTCGCAAAGAAAATATAGGTGTGGCCACGTTAAGGGCTAACTGGGGCATGGAAGGCGATGCTCATGCCGGAAAATGGCACAGGCAGATCAGTTTGCTCAGTGCAGACAGTATCGAAAAGATGCGGGAGATAGGACGGCAAAGGGGGCTGGACCTTGCTCCAGGAGACTTTGCTGAAAATCTCACCACAGAGGGATTAGAATTGTTCAAGCTGCCTGTGGGAACGTATTTGAAGGCGGGTGAAACGTTACTGGAAGTAACTCAGATTGGTAAAAGTTGTCATCATCACTGTGAGATTTTTAAACAGGTTGGTCAGTGTGTTATGCCAAAAGAAGGAATCTTTACTCGTGTATTAGTAGGTGGCACGATTAGAACAGAGGACCCTATTGAAATCTGGCCGGGAATTCCTGTGGGTATTATTACTGCTAGTGATAAGGGCTATAAAGGACAACGGGAAGATCTCAGTGCCAAAGAAATTGAAAAACTAGTTCCTGCGATAAAAGGGCAGGTTATTGATTATCGTATATTACCAGATGAACAGGATGGATTAGTAGAGGCCATGGTAGAGATGATTGATCAACTTGGTGTAGGGCTTCTGCTTACTACAGGTGGAACTGGTTTTTCTCCCCGGGACGTAACCCCTGAAGCTACCTTACGTGTGATGGAAAGAGCGGTTCCTGGTTTGCCTGAAGCTATGAGGCGGGAAAGTTCGGCGATATCACCTAGAGCGATGTTAAGCCGAGCAGTGGCAGGCATTCGCGGTAAATGTCTAATTGTGAATCTGCCGGGCAGCCCTAAAGCCGTACGGGAATGTCTACAAATCATTTTACCTGTACTGCCTCACGCTTTGGACATTCTGCGTGGTATAGGCGGTGAATGTGGACAGGCAAAATGAATATAATATGAAAATGGCTAATAACTAGCCTTTATAGTAAACAAATACTCCTAAATGCCATTCATTTAGGAGTATTTGTTTTGTACTTTTGCAGAAAATAGATCAAAAAACAGGAAATTCACTTAAGTGGAACGAATCAAATTAAGAATTAAAATGAATGAACGAAAATACGATGGAGGTTACGTAGTGAATAGCAAAGTGGAAGTAAAACGATCTGTTTGTCCCTATGATTGTCCTGATGCCTGTGGACTTATAATAGAAACAGCAGAGGGAAGAGCGGTAAGAGTCATGGGGGATCCGGATCATCCTCATACGAAAGGAACTTTGTGCCCCAAAATGAATCACTATGAAAGAACAGTACATTCCCCGGAACGTTTAACAAAACCCTTAGTAAGGACTGGGCCTAAAGGTGCCGGGGAATTTCAGGAAATTTCCTGGAATGAAGCGATTTGTCATATTAAAGAACACTGGCAAGAAATTATTGCTAAATACGGCGCTCAGGCAATTCTGCCATATTCCTACGCAGGGACAATGGGAGTAGTGCAGCGTAATATTGGTGAAGCTTTTTTTCACCGCCTAGGAGCTTCCCGCTTAGCAAGAACCATTTGCTCTTCCGCCAAAGGCTATGGCTGGTCTACTGTAATGGGCTCAAGCCTGGCTCCTCATCCCCAGGAAGTAGCTGAAAGTGATTTAATCATTCTTTGGGGAACGAATGTAGTAGCAACGAATATTCATCTGCTTTATTATGTACGGGAAGCAAAGAAAATGGGAGCTATCGTTTGGCTCATTGAAACTTATGAGTCGTCAGCTGCTCAAATTGCTGATGAAGTGATTATCGTAAGGCCCGGCAGCGATGGAGCCTTAGCCTTGGGGCTGATGAATGCTTTGGTAAGTAATAGACTGACAGATGAAGTATTTATTGCCAATTTTGTACAAGGCTTTGAAGCATTAAAGCAAGATGTCTTGCCAGAGTATTCGCCCGAAAAGGTATGTCAGATTACAGGAATTGATGCCGTTAAGATCGAAGAAATGGCTAAGTTATATGGCAATGCAAGGGCGCCCTTTATTGTCATGGGGAGCGGAATGTCCCGGTATGGTAATGGTGCTATGACGGTTCGGGCGATTACCTGTTTGCCAGCTATTGTGGGGGCATGGACCAAGGCAGGAGGCGGCCTGTTAGCAAGCATTGGTACGGCAAGTGCATTTGACATGAAAAAAATAACTCGCGAAGACTTTATCCAAGGACCTACCCGTATTGTAAATATGAATCAATTAGGTCATGCCTTGCAGGATATGAATAATCCGCCTATTATGAGCATGTATGTATATCATTCGAATCCTGCTAATGTTGCACCAGATCAAAATGCTGTATTGAAAGGGCTTATGCGTGAAGATCTTTTTACTATTGTTCATGAGCGATTTATGACAGATACGGCCCGATATGCCGATCTTATTCTGCCTGCAACCAGTTCTTTGGAACATTCGGATATTTATCGTTCTTATGGACATTATTGTATTCAACGCGCATACCCCGTGATTCCAGCTATAGGAGAGGCAAAATCAAATTGGGATGTTTTTAGGCTATTAGCTGAGGCTATGGGATTTGAAGAAGACTTTTTTGTCCTGACAGCTGATGAGATTATTCAACAGCTACTGGATGATCCTAAACCATGGCTTGCAAATATTGATATGGAAAAGCTTCAGAATGGAATGGCAGTAGAATTGCCATTGCCTCCTAATTATAAAACAACCTATAATACGCCTTCGGGGAAAATAGAAATTTTTAACCCGCAAGAAGCAGATACACTGCCTGCGTATCATACATCTTATGGAGATGATGCTCCTTTTTGGCTTATGAATGCCCCAGGTTTATATTCTCTTAATTCCTCATTTAACGAGCGTTCTGATCTTCTGGATAAGAGAGAAGCAATGTATTTAATGATGAATCCTAAGGATGCTCAAGAAAAGGGATTACAGGATAAACAAGAGGTTATTGCCTTTAATGAGCGGGGAGAAGTAACTTTCATTCTTAAAATAACTACTGCAGCTCCCGTTGGTGTAGTCGTGGCAGAGGGGATTTTCTGGATCAAGAATACTCCAGGGCAAAGTTCAGTAAATGCACTTACATCGCAACGCCTTACAGATCGGGCAGCAGCCAGTACTTTTTATGATATAAAGGTCGATGTTTGTCCTAAATGCTCTTCCAAATAAGTGTATAAATTCACTCCTGCTAGTCAATGTGGAAGGGTGCAATTGGTATTTAGCATCCTTTATACATAAAAATTTGTTTTTTTGGTAATAGTTAATTTTAAGTTAGAATAGATTAAACTAGCACACTTATTTACAAACAAATTGAAATAAGTAAGGGGTGACTATTACGAGAACTTTGTTTAAAGAAAGAGTCAGTAAATTTGGTTCATTGATAAGTTTATTGGCGTTAATAACTATGTTGACGTTATTTTCTCTCTTTATGCCAGAATTAATTGCGTCAGTTGCAGGAAGAGTGTTTGTTGTTTTTTGGGCTATGATAGCGATCATAGCATTTATTGCTCATGCCAGGACGATAAAATCAGTGGGAAAACATCCATATCATCGTTTGCAGGCTATGACCAAAAAAGAAGAGCGTACCCGCAAAAGGATACGCCCGGAACGCTTAATGCGTGAACTATAACTAGATGGTAATGGAGGATAGCACATCATCTAAATTGTTTAGTACCTTCTTAATATCCTCAATGGTAATTACTAAAGGGGGCTGAAAAGCCAATACATTACGGTTAGGACCATTTTTCCCGATCAATATGCCGCGGTTTTTCATTTCTTCTAAAATAAAATCAGTTTCTTTTATTGCTGGTGTTTTATCTTTATATACCAATTCGGCACCGAGCATGAGACCCAAACCACGAATGTCTCCAATAATCGGATATTTCTGTTGTAAGGTAATCAGCCCATCTTGCAATTCCTTACCAAGTACAGCAGCTTTGGCTGCAAGATCATATTTTGTAATATAGTTTAGGGTAGCTAGGCTAGCGGCCGCTGTTACAGGGTTGCCACCCAAGGTAGAGGCACCTGGGCGGGTATAGGCATCTGCTATTTCGGCTCTAGCCGTAAAAGCTCCTACTGGTGTGCCATTGGCAAGGGCTTTTGCCATTGTCATAATATCAGGTTCCACGTCATAATGCTCTATGGCAAATAATTTACCTGTTCGTCCGAAACCTGTCTGCACTTCATCAATGATTAACAAAATACCATAGGCATCCAAAATCTCTTTAACTCGTTTAAAATAATCAAGTGGAGGAGTAACCATTCCCCCATTGCCTTGAACAGGTTCAGCAAACATAGCAGCTACTTTTCCGGAAGTAGCTGTTTTTATTATGGTTTCGATTTCATTAGCACAGGCTAAATCACATTCCGGATATTTCTTCTGCAGAGGGCAGCGATAGCAGTATGCATTAGGGGCAAAGCTAATGCCGCCGACAGGGTTAGTATCAGTTCGCCACATACTTAAACCTGTAAGACTCATGCCTAATTTGGTCCGCCCATGCAGCCCCTGACGTAAACTAATAAATTCAGAATATCCAGTGTACAGGGAGGCTAAGAGAGCAGCTCCTTCATTCGCCTCACTGCCACTATTGCAAAAGAAGGTTTTCTGCAATCTTCCGGGCGTTATTTGTGCTAATTGTTCTGCGAGGTTTACAATATTTTCAGTTAAATAGATAGTACAAGTATGCTGTAAGGTATTGACTTGCTCACAGATTGCTTTGGTAATTTCAGGATTGCAGTGACCGCAATTTACAACGGATACACCAGCGAAACAATCTAAATACTCCTTGCCGGAAGAGTCATACAAATATTGCATTTCTCCCCGGACTAATTGCATAGGTTGATTGTAGAAGTGATATACACAAGGAATCATATATTCCCGCTTTTTACGTAAGATTTCTTCAGAACCAATGTAATTGCTCAAAACGATCTCACCTTTCGGTTATTTATAGGATGAGGAGTAAAGACGCTGACGCATCTTTTTTTGATATCAACCCAAGCGCAGGGGGCCATATTATTATAAGCATAGATTAAATGACTTATAATAATATGGGCTTGTGGGGATGGACTAAATATATAAATTTATAACCCTTATTTTGATAAGCGGTGGCGGAAAGTACCGATGCCCAATTCTCTGGGACTTGCTGCCGAAATTTTTTCCAGCTGACTGGCATCAAAATGATAAGTTGATTGCTGATCGGCGATTTTATCCAGCTCTTGACGGTAAATCTTTGTTATGAGTCCAACCAATTCGGGAGTATAATATTGGCCTTCAATACGATAATTCTGTATAGCAGTTAAGGCATGCAAGTGAGGTAACAAACACAAGTCTTTAGCAAAGAGAAGGTTGCTGCGGCCATATTGATCCATCATAATAAGATGCTGCTGTCCTGCAGTATCAAGCAGAGCATATTGCCTCGTATCGAGTAATGGATCATAATCTGTTTGATACTGATTTTGAAGAATGGCTTCCGGTATGGAATGATCGGTAATCATTGCTGGCAGTGAACCATGAACAATAAGTTCTAAAGGAAGCTGGCTATTCTCTGCCAACTTCATGATTTGTTCATAGGTCGCTTCCAGAGATATGGTGGCTTTTTTTATTTCATTATCCTTAAGAAATTGTGTTGTTATATGATTAAAGACATTAAATGAGAAGTCGGCTTGCAGTGGAAGATTGGAGTTTTGGCGGGCTAAGGCCAATGCTCCTAAATTGCCTACCATTACACCATAAGGCTTAATGGCAGCAAGAGTATTGAAAAACTGCTCTAATTCTCCACATTCCCGTTCCATTGTGATGCGAGGAGTCGTAATAATGACTTTTGCATTATATTTATTAGCTTCTTCTACGGCTTGTGCCATCGTTTGTAAGGTCCAAGGAATAGAAGGCTTTGCAATTTCGCCACCGATATAGATTGTATTAGCACCATTTTGACAAGCGGCAATAAGTGAGGCTAAATCAGCGGTACGAACACTTAATTCAGGATGAAATGATTTATTTATTGAATCAGGGAGAGATCTTTTGGCAATGGTTGTCATATCAGCCTCACGAACAGCCTGACTGAAGAAACGTGGTTCTCGTTTTCCACTGTAACCAATTACCGTTGCTCCAGGATTTCCTAAGGCATAGCAAGTGGAAAAATCCCGTGAACGAGAATTCTGTAACTTTTCCCAAGCTTGTAAATCAGGTGTATAACCCGTTGGATCCGCAATATAGTTATCAATAGCTTTGCGGTATGTTTTTACAATGCCACTTACAAAATCTGCAGTCCGCATACGTCCTTCAATTTTAAAAGAGGTTACACCTGCCTGGATGAGTTCAGGTAACTTCATATATAAGCACATATCTTTCATAGCTAGTTTGTAGGGGCCAGGATCCTGATCACCTGCTGGAAGACCTGTTGCTGCATCGACTAATTGATAAGGCCAGCGACAAGGTTTTAAGCAACGGCCGCGATTAGAGCTTTGTCCAAAGACAACTCCTGATTGTACACATTGCCCACTATGAGAAATGCACATATCACCATGAATAAAATATTCGACTTCAATGCCGGTACGTTCTTTTAATAAGCTAAGTTGGGAGAGTGACATTTCACGATTTACGACCACACGGCTGATTCCATAGCCTTGTAATGCACGCACAGCATGTTCGTTATGTGTATTCATCATAATAGAGGCGTGCAGCGGAACGCTCAAATTCATTTCGCGGGCCAATTGCAGAATGGACAAGTCCTGCACAATTAGCGCATCAGGCTTTAGTTCATCAAGCAGTGCAAGGTAGGAGCGCATAGTATCAAGTTCACGGTCACTAATAAGATTGTTGACCGTGACATGTAATGCTACATTGTGACTGTGAGCGTATTCGATGGCTTTGGCTAACATCGTATCATCAAAGTTAGCCGTTGTTTTAAACATACGCATATTAAAACGTTTACCGCCTAAGTATACGGCATCTGCTCCGGCTTCAATGGCAGCTTCTAGTACGTCCCAAGTGCCGACAGGTGCTAATAATTCTACAGAATTTCGTGTTAATAACATTTTTTCATCTCCAGCAGTTTAATTAAGAAGTAAGAGGTGGATTATTCAAAAATTTCAGTAGCATCCTTTTTTAGGTCTTCCGAAAACAGGATGCCTAAATTTTCAGCAGTAAACTGATTCAGCCAAATCTCGGGTGTTTTTACAGTATCAACAGGGATTTGACTGGGATGCATCCCCTTTAAAATTTGTTCCGCCTTAATTGCACATTCTTTACCTAGCTGGTAGTGGTTTGCAACCAAGCCAGCCAAAGCCCCATCAGGTACATTTGGAGCATGAGAAGCAACGATTGGTACCTCAATGCTGTCCGTATAATAAACAATAGTAGCAAAATTCTCTTCAATTACTTTTCCAATTGGCAAAAATAAAGCATCTATATCAGTAGGCAAAAGATCAGGTAAATTGGATAAGTCTTCTGATTTATGTATCGGGATTTCTGCAAACTGTAGTGTAGAAGTAATTAAGTTGCGAAAATTTTCTACCTCTACAACCGCATTCGTATCTTCTACATGATAGAGGATGCCTACTTTTTTTGCTGTGGGCAGCAAGCGGTTTATAAAACCTAATTTATCTTCTGCTTTAACCATACCGGCGACGCCCGTTGCTTTATCGCCTGGCTCGGCCATGCTATTGACTAACTTAGCACCGACAGGATCAAATACAGGAGTAAATACAACAGGAATATCCTGAGTAAGCTTTACGGCAGCTATAGCTGCTGGCGTTGAGCAGGCAAAAATAAGATCGACTTTTTTTTCAGCTAATTGGTTTGCTAATTTTGAAAGCTGTTCTATATTGCCATCAGCATTTAAATAATGAAACTCGGTATGAATACCGCGTTCTGTAAGTTCTGCTTTAAACCCATGGACTGCATCATCTAAGTTTTGCGTTAGTTGCAGAATACCTATAGTATACAATTCACAACACCTCTTTAAACATTTCTAACCTCTATATATTCAACTTATCTGTAGAAATACCTGCGAAACATTATGAAAATATCCTGATTTTATACACAAATTAATATTATACTGTCAGATATAATAATGAGTCTCATCAATCATTGATGTTTTATAGCTGTAACTATTGGACTTCATTTTGTTGTTATAACATGGACCAAATAAACGATCATTGAATTGAATTTATAGATAACATAGAGTAATATATAAAGAATCATATTTCGTTATTTATTACGATCAAGTATAATGAAAAAGAGCTTTCCTGTAATAGTAAGAATTGTGTCATTAGAGGATGTGAAATAGATGGAACAACAACCGCAGCATTCTAATACTAGGTCATTTGTACATTTGCATGTACATACAGAATATAGCTTACTTGACGGTGCTAGTCGTATTGGAAGCCTGGTACAACGGGCAAAGGAGCTCAATATGCCGGCAATTGCAGTTACAGATCACGGTACAATGTATGGTATTGTTGATTTTTATAAGCAAGCAAAAAAGCAAGGCATCAAACCAATTATTGGCTGTGAAGTATATGTGGCTCCCCGGTCAAGGCGGGAAAGAAATATGGTAGAAGGGGAAGCCTACTATCATTTGGTATTATTAGCGGAGACGGATGAAGGATACCGCAATTTGATTGAGTTGGTATCAAGAGCGAATACGGAAGGTTTTTATTATAAACCAAGAGTTGATAAAGAACTGCTTAGCTTGTATAGCAAAGGACTGATTTGTTTAAGTGCCTGCATCGCAGGAGAGATTCCTTCTTGGCTGTTAAAAGATAATATAGATGCTGCTGAGGCTTTGGTTCAAGAATATATTGATATCTTTGGCAAAGATAACTTTTTTCTTGAGATTCAGGACCATGGAATACCAGAACAAAAAAAGGTAAATAAGCTGCTAATAGAAATGTCTCGTAAATTTGACGTTGGTTTAGTCGCAACTAATGATTTGCATTATATTAATAAAAAAGATGCGGAATGCCATGATGTATTGTTATGTATTCAAATGGGTAAGACAGTAGAGGATACTGCCAGAATGAAATTTTTTAGTGATGAATTTTATCTGAAAGATTTCAATGAAATGGCTCAGTTGTTTGGAGAATACCCTGAAGCGTTAGCCAACACCTGCCGTATTGCCGAGCGGTGTAATGTGACCTTAGAATTTGGCAATTTGTATTTGCCTGAGTTTCCTGTGCCAGAAGGTCTTACAGCAAATGACTATCTTGAAAAGCTGTGCAGGGATAGTTTAAAGAAGCGCTATAGTGAAGTAACACCTGAGATCAATGCCCGTTTGGAGTTCGAGTTAGGTGTTATTATGAAGATGGATTATTCGGGCTACTTTTTAATTGTTTGGGATTTTATTAATTATGCCAGAGAGCAGGAAATTCCGGTAGGACCCGGCCGCGGATCGGCGGCAGGTAGCATTGTATCCTACTTATTAGGCATTACCAATCTTGATCCGATTGCTTATGGTCTGTTATTTGAACGATTTTTGAATCCTGAGCGGGTTACTATGCCGGATATTGATATTGATTTTTGTTATGTGAACCGGGGTAAAATCATTGAATATGTATCGGCTCGTTACGGTGCGGATCGAGTAGCACAGATTATAACTTTTGGAACGATGGCTGCCAAAGGAGCCATTCGTGATGTGGGGCGGGCTTTAAATCTGCCTTATGGTGAAGTGGATCGGATTGCAAAAATGGTACCGAATGAATTAGGCATTACATTGCGGCGAGCTTTAGAAACCAGCTCAGAGTTTCGCGCTGCTTATGAAAATGAACCATCGGTAGGCAAACTATTAGATTTAGCCATGGCAGTGGAAGGATTGCCTCGTCATGCCTCTACTCATGCAGCAGGGTTAGTAATTTCAAAAGAACCCTTGACTCATTATGTACCGCTGCAAAATTCTGCGGAAGGTTTTTTAACGACCCAATACGATAAAGATAAAGTAGAGGAACTTGGTCTATTAAAAATGGACTTGCTGGGCCTCAGGACACTGACGGTGATTGGTGATACAATTAAGCTGGTGCAGGAAAATCGCGGTATTAAAATAGACATTGACAATATTCCCTTTGATGATGCTAAAGTAAGTGCTATGCTGATGAATGGTGATACGGCCGGTGTCTTTCAATTAGAGTCAAGTGGTATTACCACGTTAGTAAAAGATTTGAAGCCTGAATGTTTTGCTGATTTAATACCGTTAGTAGCATTGTATCGGCCAGGGCCGCTGGGAAGCGGCATGGTAGAAGATTTTATCAACGGACGACATGGTAAGAAACAAGTTACCTATATGCATCCCTTATTAGAGCCTATTTTGTGTGATACCTTCGGCGTTATTTTATATCAGGAACAAGTTATGCAGATTGCCTCTGTGATGGCTGGATTTACCTTGGGGCAAGCTGATCTTTTAAGACGGGCTATGGGGAAAAAGAAGCATGATGTATTGGATGCTCAACGGGAGAATTTCCTGCAAGGTGCCAGTGAACGAGGGATTGAGCGGGCAATGGCAGTTGAAATTTTCGATTTAATGGCGCATTTTGCCGATTATGGTTTTAATAAATCTCATAGTGCAGCTTATGCCTTAGTTGCCTACCAAACAGCTTATCTAAAGGCTAATTATCCTCAGGAGTTTATGGCAGCTTTATTGTCCAGTGTCATGGGAACCAATGACAAAATTGGCTCTTATATTGAAACATGCCGTCAAATGGGCATTGAAGTGCTGCCGCCAGATATAAATGCCAGTCAGAGCAGTTTTAGTGTAGATGGTAATGGGATACGCTTTGGTTTGGCAGCAGTAAAAAATGTTGGCGAAAATGCCATTCAGAATATGGTAATGTCTCGTAATACCAATGGAAAATTTGAGTCTTTAGTAGATTTGTGCACCAAAGTTGATATGCGCTTAATTAATAAACGTGTAATTGAAAGCTTAATTAAATGCGGAGCTTTTGATTCATTGGGGGCAAGGCGTTCACAGCTATTAGCGGTACTGGAACGAGCGGTGGATATGGCTGCCGTGCGCCAGAGGGATAGATGCAGTGGACAAATAGGATTATTCTGTGAAGAAACGTTAAATGATGCTGATGAAATTAGCTTACCGGATATACCTGAAATCCCCAAAGATCAGCTGCTGGTTTTTGAAAAAGAAATAACAGGGTTTTATGTGACTGGACATCCGTTGGATACTTATCGCGATAAGATGAATCGTTTTACACCGTTAAGTGAGCTTGTCAGCGGCGAATATGAAGACGGTAAAGCTGTTAAAGTAGCAGGTCTTATTATCAGTGCAAAACGCATTACAACGCGAAATGGCGACATGATGTGTTTTATGACCGTGGAAGATTTTACTGAGCAAATAGAGGTCATCGTGTTCCCGAGAATTTTTGATAAGTTTAGTAAAATTTTACTGCCTGACATGCCTGTACGAGTCGCAGGGCGATTAAGTATGAGTGAAGATAAAGCGAAAGTTATTGCTGACGATGTTCAATTATTAAGTGCCCCTGAAAACGTAGAAGTACGGCTTAAAATTAGTAAGCAGCAAGAAAGCAGTGAAGTTTTTGAGCAGTTGAAACAAGTTTTTAAGCACTTTCCAGGCTCATCGGTTGTATTCTTGCATCTAATGGATAGTCGCCGTATCATAAAGACAGAGAAACAATTTTGGATAAAGCCGACGCCTCAAGCTATTGAAGCATTAGAAAATATTATTGGTAAAGGTCGGGTAACAGTTGCTTAACAAAAGGCACTTGCTAGGAATACTAGTCAAGTGCCTTTTTCTTACTTTCCGGTAAGGAATAATACTGCTATAGCAGCTCCCTCACGTACATACTGTTTAGTTGTAAGATAGAGATTATTTGCCATGGGTGCAGAAGCGCCAGTCGCGTTTATCCCTAGATTCTGGGCTATGATCAGCGAACGGCGTATGTGGGAAGCATTGGATACAATAATGGCTGTTTTTAAATTGTTTTCCTCCATCATTTTATGAGAATTAGCCAGGTTTTGATAGGTATTAAAGGATTTATCTTCTAGCAAAATATGTTCTGCAGGAATACCATGGTTAAGCAGATACTTTTTCATGCTGGCAGCTTCGCTGATTTCTTCATCTTCCCCTTTAGCTCCGCTGACAATAACAGTTGTAGCATAGCCTTCGTTATAGAGCTTGATTGCTTCATCAAGGCGTAGACGTAAGATTATGCTGGGTTCTTGACCAATTAACTTCGCTCCCAGGACAATAATAGTATCACTGGCCGATGGCTGCGTTAGATATCCTACAGCAAAAATTGGGATTTCAATTGCTAATGTTACTAAGAGTAAAAGAAATAAAACATAGTATTGCAGCTTCTTAAAGAAAATCATTATGTCCTCCCAAAAAGATTTCACATTCTCTATTATACAATATTGTAGATAAAATGTTACAATAATCCGTTAAGTATCAGGTATAGGGTATAAAATAACTGAAGATTTTATAATTTTGGCAGGAACAATAAAAAAATAGCAGGAATACGGTTTAATATGGAGAAAGCATGTATAGATTTGATTTTGAAAGCGAATAAACAGTAAGTTTGTTACATAGGGTTAAAAATGAAAGTAGTAGCAGGAGGAATTATGTGGACTGTAATATATATTGCAACAAATCGAACTCAGGCTGAGAAGCTTAAAAATTTGCTTTGTGCAGAAGGCATTCTGGCTAACACAAGACAAGCTGGAGTTGCTTCGGTTGTAGGTGATGGCTTGTATGAAATATTAGTGCTTGAATCGGAAGCTAATGAAGCGCATGCTGTTCTTTGTCAATATGCAATTAAATGATGCTATGACTTTTAAAATATGAGCAATATCGAGGAGCGTGTACAACGTGCTAAAAAAGACAAAAATTGTCTGTACATTAGGGCCCAGTACTGATAAACCAGGTATATTAGAGAATCTAATAGAAGCAGGTATGAATATTGGTCGTTTTAATTTCTCTCATGGATCCTATGAAGAACAGGGGAAACGCATTAAAATGCTGCGTGCAGCCAGTGATAAATTGAATAAACGTGTAGCCTTAATGCTGGATACGAAAGGCCCGGAGATAAGACTTGGAAAATTTTCCGAAGGCAAAGCTCAGTTAAGGACAGGACAAAGTTTTACACTGACAGCAAAGGAAATTTTAGGAACCGCAGAGATGGCATCTGTAAATTATAAAATGCTGCCACAAGAAGTAATTGCTGGAAACACCATTTTATTATCGGATGGTTTAATTAGCCTGCATGTTGATGCTGTTCGAGACGATCAAATTATTACTACTGTGTTAAATAGTGGAGAGATTAGTGATCGTAAAAGGGTAGCAGTACCTGGTGTAAGTCTTTCATTGCCCTTTTTGTCGGAGCAAGATGAAGCTGACATTTTATTTGGTGTTAGCCAGGACATGGATTTTATTGCTGCATCTTTCGTACAGCGGGCAACTGATATACTGGCGATTCGCAAATTGCTGGAAAGCGCCAATGCTCACATGGAAATTATCGCTAAGATAGAAAATGCAGCAGGCGTAAAAAATATTGATGAAATATTAAAAGTTGCTGATGGCATCATGGTAGCCAGAGGTGATTTAGGTGTAGAAATTCCCACCGAAGAGGTGCCAATTGTCCAAAAAAGCCTAATTGAAAAATGTAATAAAGCTGGCAAGCCTGTTATTACTGCTACACAAATGCTGGAATCGATGATGGTTAATCCTCGTCCTACTCGTGCCGAGGCCAGTGACATTGCTAACGCTATTCTCGATGGTACAGATTGCATTATGCTTAGTGGTGAGACTGCATCAGGAAATTATCCTGTTGAAACATTGCAAACTATGGCGCGAATTGCCATGCGTACCGAAGAGTCATTGAAATATAATACGATCTTGCTTTCTAAGGGGATAACACTGCAAAATACTACTACAGATGCCATTAGTCATGCAACGGTACAGGTCGCTTATGAATTGAATGCTGCTGCGATTATCACAGCAACAGAGCATGGCTATACAGCTCGTATGGTTTCCAAGTATCGACCACAGGCCAACATTATTGCTGTTACGCCTAATGAAAAAACTGTACGGCGTATGATGCTGTTTTGGGGTGTTCAACCTATATTAGGTGTAACTACAAAAAATTCGGATGAAATGGTACAAAATGCCACAATCAAATCAATGGAACAAGCTTTGATTAAAGAGGGGGACCTGGTTGTTGTTACCGCTGGTGTGCCTGCAGGTATGTCTGGTACTACGAATATGATTCGGGTACATGTTGTAGGCAATATACTGCTGCGCGGCATAGGCATTGGTCAGCGTTCGGTTACAGGGAAAATTTGCATTGCCCATTCTATTAAAGAAGTTAAAAATAAATTTCAGGCGGGAGATATCTTAGTTGTGGCAAGTGTCGACGAGGAAACAGCAACGTATGCTTCTAAAGCGGCTGCCATTATTGCTGAAGAGGGTGGATTAACCTCCAATGCGGCTATAGTTGGTATTAGTGTTGGTATACCCGTCGTTATTGGCGTAGATGGGGCAGTGGAACGTTTACTAGACGGATCACTGGTCACCGTGGATGGAGCAAGGGGACTTATTTACCAAGGAAAAATCAACGCGCGATAAAATATAAATAGCTGCTGTATGTTGCCTAACTCATAAGGCTCCGGCTTAGGCACGGAGTCTTATGAGCTATTTATAGATTAAAGAATGAGCGGAGGGTGTTGCTATTGTTTTGGGTGGCATCAATAAGCATTATTTTGGTTATAATACTCATTTGCTATTATTATAGAAAATTGACTTGGAAAATAAAAATAGTAACATTTCGTTTGAATAGAATCATTCGTAATTCACACCGGGATAAGAAGGTTGTGCAACGATTATTAAAAGAGATGTATACTCTCGTCAATAAAAGTATAGCTAATGATGATGCAACAACTGCTTACCAGGCGATCGATTTGCTCAAGCTGGCTTTTGGTTATGGCGTGATGCGCCAAGACGAGTCAGTCAGATTGATGGCACTTAGCATAGCAGCATTAAACAAGAAAAATCCCGATATTGTCAGTTTTATTTTAGATGCCTTTAGGCCGTTGATTCGTCAGCTATCGCCAGAAGGAATTTCCGCTGCCGCAGAACATTTGACGCTAATTGGCGTAATTGCCTTAAAACAAAAAGAAAATTTTTTAGTCGCAAAAGTGACAGAATGTATTTTCTTAATGATGGATAGGGCAGATACACCTGGGGATAAAAAAATAATGGCAGCCGTTCTAAAAGCATTTAAGATAATTGGTGTTTTCAGTCTCAGGCGTCGCGATATTGCTTTATTTAGAGAAATGAGTGTGCGTTTATCCGGCTGGTTTACTGCGAATCAGCTTTCAGAAGATGTTACGGAAGAGCTTGTAGGTATGGTGATTGCCTGGCTGCATCGCATCATAGGAATGAATGATCTATCTCTTTTTGAAATGGTGGAAGCCTCTGCTGCCAGTCTTATAGAATCCAAGGTGATACTGGAAGAAAATATGGAATTGTTGTTTGAAGAAATGGGAAACCTTGCGGCCTCAGCTTGTTTAAATCCCAATAGTATACTAGCTGGAAGAATCATAAGTTTTTTGTTTATGGTAGCCAGTCAGGAAAAGAGCAATAAATATTGGATAAGAGTGGTTGCTATTGCTGGGAGAGTAAATAAATTAGCAGTTTCTCGTCATGGCATTATTCCAGCATTTATGGTTTTTTATCCAATGCTGGAAATGGGACGAACCTTATTGTGGTCAGAATTAAGATTTGTGCAGTGTATAGATGTGAATAAACAAGAAATGTTGTTTGCCGTTGTTAAGGAGTCCCTGAACATTATTTCTTTTGCCTCAAAACAAGATTTAATAGGATCTCCAGGGCAAACCATTGTTGAAATTTTTAAGTGCTGGGTCGAGAAGCCAGCTATGTTCATGCATCATAAGTCTATAAAAAAATATTGCCAGCTATTATTGCTTTTTTGGTTAAAGGACAAACGGCACGCCAAGAAATATCTGCCTCATAATAGTGAACTTACGGAACCCATGTTATTTTCTGATAGTGAAAGACTACGATTCAGAATATAAGAAGACGGGAGCCAGGGGCAGTGTAATCAGCAATGGACTCGGGTAAATAAAAAAATCCGGGTATTTATTATACACCGGATTTTGGTTTTGGTAGTTTAGTACCTGCTAAAAGTACACTGATGATAGGAATAAATATACTGATTCTTTCTATGAAAATGGCAAAAGCCAAACTAATAATGGCTGTCAGCAAATAAAAGGTAATAGTAACTGGCGCTGTCATTAACAAATTCTGTCCAGCTAAGGCATCGGTCAAATAATACATGACTAGGGGGTGAACAAGGTACACTACATAAGAGTGTTTGCCGAGTTTAGAAAGAATATTTCTGATCCCCTGAGGCAGCGTATCTTTGCTAAAGAGCATAAACAAAAAGAGTGTGGTAGACAAAGTATATAATACCCCAATAGGACTTAGCTGATGATCTGTATTGGCTGCAGCTTCTGGTGTGTAACCGGCAGCATAAAGCAGGTAATAATAAAATAGCAGCATCCCGGTCAGCGTAACACAGAAGAAGCTTGTAATAGAAGATTGGTAGCGACTGAGAATTGCTTTAAAATCCGCATGTTTTACTGCACATACAGCCCCAAGTAAAAATATAAATAAATAATGCAGCAGCCAATAACTTGCACGATGATAAATTAATTTATTTATATAATGATTGGAGAAATTAGCATGTAACATAAAGCTGGAATAATAGTTAAAGAATATTTGCAGCAGTAAAATGATGCCTAAATCACGTACAGGATGTTTTATGATATGTTTTACCATCAGCCGCCATAAGGGCATAAGCGCGTAAAACCACAATAAAATTACTAAGAAATAAAGCTGATAAGATGCTAGACCAAATAAGGCATACTCATATAGTAGAGTAGGATGCCAGATCGTGGTATCACCGCTTACTAGGGTATAGTGGATCATGTATAAAATAGACCATACTATATAGGGCAGTAAAACAGTGCGCATGCGTTTGACAAGAAAGCTGCTGTAATTAAGTTTAGCTGTAAGATCTTGTGTAAGAAATAAACCGAAGGCTGAGACAAAAAAGAAAATAGGTACACTGAAACGAGTGACGATTTCAAGCAAAGCAAATAAATGAATATTTACTTTAGGGTTACTTAATGAGTAGGCTCCAGTATGGATACCGATTACGCCAAGCATAGAGACGCCTCGGATATATTCAAGAGCCATTATTTTTTTTGGATACATGGTGAAATTCCTTTCTGCTGAAAGATTTTAAGTCGTGATTCTGTCCAATTTCATGAGAAATTCAATGAAAAAATGGGAGTTTCTCTATTTATTATTAAGTAATGCAGAGGGAGAAGTTTGTAAGAACTATCAAGTTCTAAAAGACAATTATGGTTAGAAAGTAATAGGAGTGGAATACTCACTTTTATTGTAGACCAAGACGGGATTATTATCCATACATTACGCAAGCTAAAAGTAAATGCTCATGGCAAAGATGTAATTGCTATTAAATTCGTGAAAATACTTTATTCGTAATGCAGTTATCATATTCCTGCTTCTAGGGCTTTTAATAGCGCTATGGTGTGGTAACTTTGCATACATATATAAATTTTTAGGAGGATTATACAGTGAGAGAATTAGGTTTAATAAATGGTAGATTAATTAATATGGATGAAACGGTTATTTCTATGGAGGACAGAGGGTATCAATTTGGTGATGGAGTATATGAGGTCACAAAAGTATACAATGGTAAATGCTTTGCTTTAAGACCTCATTTAGATCGATTATATCAGTCTCTGCGGTCGATCCGTATTCCGGCAATCTATACTTTTGAAGAACTCGTCCAGTTTCATGAAGCTTTGATAAAAGAAAGTGGTATTACAGAAGGGGCTGTTTACTTGCAAATTACGCGAGGGACTGCTCCTAGAGTGCACCCTTTTCCTGAACAAGTGGTGCCTTGTTTAACTATGTCCATTCGTCCTGCCGGTCCGATTAAGCAAGAACTGCGGGAGAACGGGGTAAAAATTATTTTAATACCCGATGAACGATGGCTGCGCTGTGACATTAAATCCTTAAACTTGCTGAGTAATGTATTGGGTAAACAACAGGCAAAAGAGGCTGGATGTTATGAGGCTGTCATGATACGGGGTGAACATGTTACAGAAGGTACCAGCAGTAATTTCTTTGTTGTCAAGGATGATGTGATTTGGACTCATCCGGCAACCAATTTAATTTTAAAAGGAATCACCCGCAGTATTGTGTTGGAAAGATTAGCCAAAGAATTAGATCTGACCATATTAGAAAAACCTTTCAATGTATCTTTTGTCAAAGGGGCATCGGAAGCATTTTTGTCAGGAACTAGTACTGAGATTATGCCTGTTACGTCCATTGGTGGAATCGCTGTACATGATGGGACAGTAGGACCGATTACTCGTAAACTTCAAATGAAATATACTCAATTGATTGATGAAGAGTGTGGACGTAAATAACCTCTGTTACCAATAAAAAACAGCATATACAAAAATAGCAGGGGATGGACCTTGCTATTTTTGTATATAGTATTATAACAGGACTTTGTGTTTATTTCTTGGAGGATAAAAAATGCACGAGAGACTAAGAAGTTTGCCGTATTATCGTTGGTTAATATTTAGCGTAACAGTGATGGGGACTTTTATGGCGGTATTGGATTCTAGTATTGTTAATGTAGCGTTGCCCCTAATTGCTGCGAGTTTTGGTGTAGAATTAACAGCAGTACAATGGGTAGTAACGGCTTATCTATTAGTTATTTCAAGTTTGCTGCCCTTATTTGGTAAAATTGGCGATCTGTATGGCCGACGTAAGGTTTATTTATTAGGATTTGTAATTTTTACAATCGGCTCATTGTTATGCAGCCTTTCCAATAGTATTTGGTTTTTAGTAGCATCCAGAGTACTGCAGGCGGTAGGTGCTTCTATGCTGATGTCTAATTCTCCTGCGATTGTTAGTGTAACTTTCCCAGGAAAAGAGCGGGGACGCGTTCTTGGAATGAATGGTACAGTGGTGGCCTTGGCTTCTATGGCTGGCCCCAGCTTAGGTGGTATTTTGGTAGGATTATTTAATTGGCAATGGATTTTTTATATTAATTTGCCCATAGGAATCTTTGCTTATTTGCTAGGGTATTATATTTTACCTGTCGAAGAGAAGCATTCTTCTGGAACGTTTGATTTTAAGGGGGCTGCTTTATTTGCTATAGGCATGACAGGCCTGTTAGTAGTATTGAGTGAAGGGCAAGAATGGGGCTGGGGTTCTCTGGCTATTTTTGTTACTGCAATAGTGAGTATCGTAATTTTAAGTACTTTTATCTGGCATGAAGGTAAAGTTCTGCATCCTATGATTGATTTAACGTTATTTAAGCGGTGGCCGTTTTTAGCAGGGAATGTATCCGGTCTATTGTCATTTATGGCTATGTTTACTAATAACATGTTGATGCCGTTTTATCTTCATTCTGTGCTGCTGCTGACGCCAACGCAGATTGGTTTAGCGATTACCCCTTTTCCCTTACTCATGGCTTTTGCTGCTCCAGTTAGTGGTTATTTGTCTGAGAAGGTTAGTCCTGTAATATTAACCAGTGGCGGGCTGGGGATTCTCATGTCAGGCTTGTTATACTTAGCTACACTAGATGCACAATCTACCGTTTGGCAGGTTGTCATAGGGCAGGGAATTATGGGAATTGGCAATGGCATGTTTCAATCACCGAATAACAATAGCGTTTTAAGTTCGGTACCTGCTAGAAAAGTTGGACTGGCCAGCGGTATTAGTGCTTTGATGCGTAATGTGGGAATGGTAAGCGGCACGGCAGTAGCTGTATCTGTTTTTGAAAGTAAACGCCAGCAGGAACTGGCGAATGTAACAAATTTGAGTAGTGATGCATATATTAGTGCATTTCTGTCTGCTTACCATGTTGCCTTGATAATTGGTGCTTGTTTTGCTGGTATTGGTCTGCTTATTTCTTTGAGTCGAAAGGGGCATGTTTATTTAAAAGCTGTAAAGTAGAAAATCATGTAATTGCTACAGTAAGCTAAATTGATCTCTAATAAGTTGACAAAAGTATAGTTTATTACTTATAGTAAATATACATAAACGTTTCAAAAAAAGTATAATGATACAATAGTGGTAATGATCAGTGTTTGGTAAGGGAAGGTGAAAAGATGAATCAAATATGGTTACGAATCTTTATGGTAATGATTGGTGGCAGTATTGTAAAGTATTTGTTTGTAGGTTCTATCCTGTGGGTATGTATTGATTTGGCAGTGCTTGGCATTTGTTACCTGATTTTAAGGAGGTATCCTTATGTTGACCTAAAGGCAAGCATGTCTTTTCTTGGGGGATTAACAGCAGTTTCTATATTAACTGATTTAGGGATTATTAGTGGGCTTATTAGTAATATTCTTATGATTGCATTACTGGCATGGCTGATGTTTGGACGCGGCGGCAATAATGGTCCTAATAATCGACCGACCAATCGCCATAAATGGCATAAGTAAAAAGATGAATGCAAAGTCTGTTATCCTGACTCGTGCAGCATTGTTATTAGCTCTTTCGTTGCTATTCCAGTCCTTACGTTTTGTGATTCCCGTTCCACCGATATTGTCCATATTTCTGATTGGCAGTTTGATGAATGCTTGCCTGTTAGTAGCTGTTGAATGGGTAGGGGCGGAGGCTGCTTTAACCATTAGCTTCTTAGCGCCGGTAGTGGCGTATTTTCAGCAATTATTACCGCTTCCGATTTTTATCATACCTGTTGCATTGGGAAATGCTATTTACATAGGGATCTTTTTAATGGGAAGACGGTTGCAGTTTTGGTTGAATCTTAGTGCAGCTGCTGCAAGTAAAGGAATCTTTATGTATGCTGCTTTTACTTGGCTGCTGAACTTGCTTGCAATTCCTGCTCAATTAGCAGAGGGCTTATTATTTATTATGAGTTGGCCTCAATTTATTACGGGAATAATAGGCGGCATTTTAGCTGGTATAATAAAAAAACGTTTGAAATTGTTGTAAACAATAATTTCAAACGTTTTTTATTATGCCGAGGCGCCAAATCATTACCGGGTTGTATTGCCGCAGTATTCCGCCAATCTGAGAGTTTATAAAATACTCATGAGCATCAATCCATTAGTCCGCAGCCATGTGCGATGTTGTTTAAATTGCGGTGAATACTTTTCGACCTCGTGCCAAAAAGACTCAGAATGATTTGGGATGCGTAAATGGCAAAGTTCATGAACCACTAAATAATCAATTACATCCTTGGGGGCCATAATGATTCGCCAATTATAGTTAATATTACCTCTGGACGAGCAACTGCCCCAACGTGTTTTTTGATCTTTAATCGTAATTCGTTGGGGATTTACTTTAATCGTAGATGCCCAGAAGGCTGTTTTGGCCGATAGGGTGTTCAAAGCGCAGTCAAGGTACCATTGTGATAAAAGTAATTGTGATGCCGCACTGATATCATTAGGAAGCAGAGGAGGAAGATGTAATAGAATGCGATTTTCTTCCAAGTGAACTGCTGGTTTACAATTGTTTCTGGTAATAAAGATAAGGGTGTGAGGTTGCCCTAGATATAATATGGCCGCACCGTGACTAATTGATTTATTAATGGGGTTTGTTGCGATGGAGGTTAATTTATCTATTTGTTTTATAATCCATTTGCTCTTATCAAACAGTATTTTTTCAATACCTGTCTTCGGGAATTTAGCAGGAGCAGTAATCGCTATATGATCAGTGGATTTTAACTTTAATTGAATAGATTTGCGGTTTTTTTGATAAACAACCGTATATGTGATGGGGTGATTATCAATAATGATTGTATTTATTTTCATATCTATGAGAATTAGACATGCAACAGTAAAATCCTGCAGAAATAAAAAAAGCTTTCAATGATTGAAAGCTTTGATATGCTGGTGCCGAAGGCCGGACTCGAACCGGCACGTGGAGTACACGTCTGATTTTGAGTCAGGTGCGTCTGCCAATTCCGCCACTTCGGCACATGGTAGGTTGAGTTGTTGACCCAACAAACAATATGATAACATAATAAAGAGTTATTGTCAAGTTGTGGATATTATAAATTTGGAAGAAAGATATTCATGTGTTTTAGCAAAACACAGTTCTTTAAAGTATAACTGCTTTTGCCAGTAAAAAAAGACCTTAACATATTGTAAAGTCTTATAAATGCTGGTGCCGAAGGCCGGACTCGAACCGGCACGTGGAGTACACGTCTGATTTTGAGTCAGGTGCGTCTGCCAATTCCGCCACTTCGGCACATATTAAGTTGTTTGATGACAAATTATTGCTCACCAGACAAGTGATATATTATCATGACTCCAATAAGCCTGTCAAGTATAATTTAAAATTTGTATAACTGCAAAATTATTGGGAATAATTGTATTATAAACAAATAAGAAGGGGATAAATATGGCAATAAAAATGGGACGTCTGCCTGTTAAAAAAGTTTTTTTTAATAGCAAGGTTGCCACTGATGAAGGCGAATATGAATTTATAATTGACTGTGATTCGATTTATTTTGATGTGGGATATGACAATGACGGTAATTTACAATTTGTTGATCAGTATTTTTATACAGAGCATAATACTCATGCTGACATTAATTGTGCTGCGGAGGAGGAAGCTCTTTTGAGTGTTGATGAGTATGATTTTCCTGTAAAAAGCTATTTGCTGGCAAAGCAAGAAGGAGGTAGTGAATGGCTGCGTTTTCATGCCGTTGTGCCAAAAACAGTTGATCCTGGATATTTTCATCAAAAATATCTTGGTGAATAACATACAAAATAATAAGCATTCAATTCTCATATATGCTAGGGGGTGGTATTTTTGACCGCTCCCTTATATTATTTACCGCATATATTTACTTATCAATATTGTAATAAAATAGTAAAATATGTTTAAAAAGTAATATTATGGAATAAAATACAAATAAATGGTAAAAACCCTATTTTATACTAATGTAATTATGTCGAATGGAGCAAGGGAGAAAGTAGGAAAGAGACTTGTGAAATCAAGGGGTGCCCTAATGTCATAAGAATATTCGACAACAAATCCTTGTTTTACTTAGAATTATGTCGCAATTTTACGAAAAGATCTTAGTCTAATTTAGCAGGACTTACAATTATTTACAAGAATATTATGTATCACTTTAATAAATAAACAGGAAAGGGAGAGGGCGAAACATGTATTTAGCGGCAACTTCTCAAAGTAGATTAGTACATGTAGTTAAAGAAGATGAGTATAAGGAATATTTTGAGTCGACAACAAATGGGATTGTTCATCTTGATAGTGGAATGCGGATAAAAAGTTTGAATCGTGAGGCCGAACGAATCGGTGGTATGGATCGTTCTGTCGTAATTGGAAAAAGGGCCGAAATCATTTTCCAAAAATATGGCGAACAATTCTTAAAGTTCTTTGATGTTTCAGAATATGAAGATATTAGAACCGCCAATATTAGTTTAAAGATTAATGATCAAGTTATTTATATTCATGCTGATGCTTTAAGCCTGATAGATTCTTCAGGTGAATTTAATGGCATGATTGTTATATTACAAGATGTATCCGCGGTGAGAGCTGCGATAAAACAAATACAGACTACACAAATGCTTGTTTCATTAGGTGAATTGGCTGCAGGAGTGGCACACCATGTTCGTACGCCATTGACTACGATCAGTGGTTATTTGCAGGTTATGTTGGGGCGTATTGATGATGATAAATATACTGTACGTCGTGATGTTTTAGAAACATTATTAGGAGAAGTTTCTTACATCAACGATGTAGTAAAAGAGTTAATCTTATTTGCAAAACCACCGGTGCAAAAGGAAGCAAATATTGACCTTAATCGTTTACTGGAAGAAGCATTATTATTAAGTTTTAAAGATATTGGAGGAGAAAAAATTAATATAAGCAAAGAATTAGCTAAGAATCTTCCTGTGATTACTGCAGATAATAATCTTCTCAAACAAGCTGTTATGAACATTATGCAGAATGCCATAGAATCAATGGACGGAGAAGGGGTGTTAAGTGTAAAGTCCTGGATGAATGCAGAGTTGAGTATGCTAGTGCTTGCGATAAATGATACTGGAGCCGGTGTAACTCCTGAAATAATGTCTAGAATATTTGAACCTTTTTATACTACAAAATTAGATAGGGTAGGATTAGGATTGCCGATTGCCAATCGTATTATTGCGGAACATGGTGGTTTTGTTAATATTAGTGCTGGTGAAAAAGGTGGCACCAAGGTACATATTTATTTGCCCATCCTTGATGATAACAACAACCGGCTTTCAGTAATACATCAGCAGATTTTAAATTTACAATAATTCATTAGATCTAAGCGCTCCAGAATATGAAAAAAATATCCTGTCATATACACAGAACATCCTTCATAACGTTTATTGTTCTTTAATTTTTGACGAAGAAGGGATATCTGTGTTTTGTTTTTTGAAAAAGCTAGTCTGTTTGTTTGTGTTGCTGTCTACTGTAATGCCAGTAGCTGCCGCTGAAAGGGAATCGGATGCACATCAAATCATTATTAATTTACCGAGTTGTACTTTGCAATTATATTCTGGTACTGCAATTAGCAAAGAATACCCTGTTGCAATTGGTAAGGCATCAACACCCACGCCTGTAGGGAATTTTTATATTTTTAACAAAGAGCGGGATCCTGTTTGGATTCCTCCAGGTCGTGATTATGTTGTATCATCTGGGCCTGATAATCCATTGGGATATCGATGGATGGAGTTTCTACCTTTGTATGGCATCCATGGAACAAATGCGCCCTGGACGATTGGTATGGCCGTATCCAATGGGTGTGTTCGAATGCGAGAGGAGGATGTAGAGGAACTTTTTGAAATTGTAAGATATAATACACCAGTACATATAACTTATGATCGGATTAAAATAGATATTGATAGTAAAGGGCAAGCTTCTATAGGCGTTTACCCGGATGTTTATGAATATAAAACAATAACATTAGCTGACATAAATGATAAATTAGCTGCATATGGCTGTCGTGGTTTTTTGAGTGATGAATTTATGTTATCCCTTATTAAAGAAGCAAATGGTAAACAAGTACCATTTGCTAGGTTACAGAATATAAAAGTGAATGGTACTCCTTTGAGTCAACGGGCAATATCAATTGATAATAAAACTTATATACCAACCTGGGCTGTGGCAACAGCCTGTAAAAGTAATTTTATCTGGGATGATAAAAATCAATTGATATGGAAAGATAATATCCCATTTCATGGTGTGGTAAAAGGAGATATTATATATAGCAGCATAGAAGATGTTCAGAGGTTGTTTGATTTACAGCAAGTGGTACAGGAGAAAGAAAATGGTTTGGAATTGAATACCTATTAGCGCTAATAATTACTCTTATTGTAATGGAATTCATTAGATTATTATAAAATTGAAATAATTTATTTTATAATGATAAATAGAAGTGGTTTTTTTAGCGTAAGATAGAAGAAAGTTATACTGGAATAAAAAAGATCACCCCAATATAGATCTCTTTTTATTCCAGTAGCTTTATTGAAATGAAGCCGCCTAGTTCCCAGTAATGTCAAGTGGGAGTCTTAGAGCGGCTTACTTCACAGGAAAAAGTGGCTCAGATGCAGATGGATAAGACTCTATCTGCATCATAGCTTCTTTATAAATAAAAAAATATTAAGAATTTAAAGGTATTCTGCCATGTTTAGCAAAATATATTAAAGTTTAAATCTATTATTTAAGGTGGTAAGTATATGTCTGGAAAATTTGTAATTATTGATGGCAGTAGTTTAGTACATAGGGCGTTTTATGCTTTACCCTTATTAACTACAGCAAGTGGACAGTATACTAATGCAGTATATGGCTTTACAACCATGATGGTAAAATTATTAACTGAGCTTAAGCCGGATTTTATGGTTGTAGCTTTTGATAAAGGGAAAATTACCTTTCGTAATGATGCATATGCTGAGTATAAGGCACATCGGAAACCAACACCAAGGGAATTATCAGAGCAATTTCCGCTGACAAAGGACGTACTTGAAGCATTAGGAATTAGGGCAATAGAAGAAGCCGGATTTGAAGCAGATGACATTATTGGTACGTTAGCAGCTAAAGCAGGACAAGCTGGACACAACGTGATTGTCGTTACTGGCGATCGTGACGCACTGCAATTGATCGCTCCCCATACTCAAGTCATGTTGACCAAGAAAGGTATTTCAGAGATGGATATTTATGATAGCCAGGCTTTTCAAACTAAGTATAGTGTGTTGCCTCGACAGCAAATCGATATAAAAGGTCTAATGGGAGATGTATCGGATAATATACCAGGTGTTCCAGGGGTTGGTGAGAAAACGGCAATAAAACTGATTGCAGAATTTGGTTCCATTGAAAAGGTTCTTGAAAATATTGATTGCATTTCCGGAAAAAAACTTCAGGAGAATTTACGCAACAATCAAGAAATTGCCTTGCTATCGAAGAAACTGGCAACCATTGATTGTAATATGCCGATAGAATTTGTAACAGAAGATTTTAAATTTAAACCGGATATTGTTAAAATAAAAGAATTGTTTGCAGCATTTGAGTTTAGAACGCTGCTGGCAAAAGTGGATAGCATATTTCCTGGAAATCCACAACAAAGCGTAGTTGAGGTGGAAACCTTGCCTATGGTTAACATTGTGAGGGATGCTAGTGAGTTTTCTAATCTTATGAATAAGGTTAGAAAAACGGGCATCTTGGAATTTTATCCGATTATCACGGGGCTTTTACCGGACATCAATATAGATGGCGTGTCTGTAATGGTTGAGGGAAAAGTAGTATATATTCCTGCAGACTTTAATGGCTGGCAAGATTTGTTGACATTATTTGCCGATAAGTCTGTAATGAAGGTTACACATGATGCTAAAAAAATGTATAATATTTGTGCAAAAATGGGTACTTCTTTAGGTGGACTTATTTTTGATACTGTGCTGGCAGCATATCTTTTGGACCCTACTGCCAGTGAATACTCTCTTGCGGTATTAAATGAAAAGTATCTTGGCAAAGCAAGCAGTATTCAATGGAGCAAAATGTTACACGAGCCTGTTTTTGCTGTATGGGCTAGTGAAGTGATCCATGAAATATATCCTTTGCTAAAACAAGGTTTAATAGATCAAAATCTTATTAATTTATTTAATGAGGTTGAACTTCCATTGGTCGAAGTTTTGTCTGTGGTAGAAAATTATGGGATTAAAGTAGACCGTGAATACTTGCAAGTAATGTCTGCTGAGATAGGGGCTAAAATTGAACTATTACTTGCCACAATTCATCAATGTGCTGGTGAAAGCTTTAATGTGAATTCTCCCAAGCAATTAGGTGTTATTTTATTTGAGAAGCTGAATCTGCCTGTAATTAAAAAAACGAAAACTGGATACTCTACTGATGCTGAGGTATTGGAAAAATTAGCTGGTCAGCACCCTATTATTGATACGATTTTAGAATATCGAATGTTGACTAAATTAAAGTCTACCTATTTAGATGGAATGCTTGGCTTGATTAGTTCAAAAACTGGACGTATACACACGACTTTTAACCAAATGGTCACAGCCACTGGCAGACTCAGTAGTTCTGAGCCTAATCTGCAAAACATACCGATACGTACAGAAATAGGTAAGAAGATTCGAGAGCTTTTTGTGCCTGGTGAGGGGTATGATTATTTAATGTCTGCTGATTACTCTCAAATTGAGCTTAGAGTATTGGCTGATATGTCAGGAGATGCTAATTTAATTGAAGCTTTTGCACAAAAACAGGATGTTCATACCCGTACTGCAGCAGAGGTGTTTGAAGTGCCTATGGCAGAAGTTACACCAGAATTACGTTCAAGAGCAAAAGCTGTAAATTTTGGTATTGTTTACGGTATAAGTGATTATGGTTTATCGCGAGATACTGGTGTTAGTCGTAAAGAAGCAAGCAAATATATTGAAAACTATTTTTCCAAGTATTACGGCGTAAAATCTTTTATGGATAAGATGGTCAGCGAGGCTCACCAAAAAGGATATGTTACCACATTGTTAGGGCGCCGTCGCTATTTACCTGACATTAATAGCAAAAACTTTAATCTGCGCTCCTTTGCTGAACGTACTGCAATGAACACTCCAATCCAGGGGACGGCAGCAGATATTATAAAGAAAGCAATGGTTGATGTGTATCATGCTTTATCAAGGGCGAAATTACAAAGTCGCATCTTGCTGCAGGTTCACGATGAATTGGTGCTGGAAGTGCTAGCTGATGAGGTTGAGCAGGTTAGTGAAATTGTCAAGGAAGCAATGGAACAAAGTGTAATTTTAAAAGTACCTTTAGTTGTAGATGTGAATATTGGAAAAAATTGGGCGAATGCAAAGTAGCAGAATGTGAACCAGGAGGTTTATTATGCCAGAAATGCCAGAAGTAGAAACAATTCGGCGTACTCTAGTTGACAAAATATCGGGAAGAACGATTAAAGAAGTTGAATTTTTATTGGCGCGATTGGTAAAATGGCCGTCAGCCGCTGAATTTCAAGCGGTTCTGACAAGCCGGAAAATTGTAACGATAACCAGACGCGGCAAATATTTATTATTCCATTTAGACGATAATCAGGTATTGGTCATACATCTGCGTATGACCGGACGCTTGCAGTATATTACAGCTGATATCGAGAAGGATAAATTCACCCGTATTATATTTAAATTAGATAATGGCGATTTGCTGGTGTATGCAGACACACGTACATTAGGGACCTTGTATTTAATGCCTGTTGAAGAATTGTGGCGCATTTCTGGACTTGCCACTATGGGACCCGAACCCTTAACACCTGAATTTTCTCTTGCATATATAAGTGAAATGCTAAAAAAACACCATGGTAAAATTAAGGCAATACTGTTAAATCAAAAGTATATAGGTGGTTTAGGCAATATCTATGTAGATGAAAGCTTAGCTATCGCTGGTATACATCCCGAACGTATTGCCAGCAGTTTGAGTGAAAGTGAAAATGAAAAATTATTTCATGCTATTAATAAAATAATAGCAGATGCTATAGAACATGGTGGTACTTCTTTTCGGGACTATCGTGACGCCAGCGGTAAAACGGGTAACCATCAACATCATTTGAGAGTATATGGACGTAAAGCTGAGCCATGTTTTACCTGTGGCACACCAATCGTTTGGAAAGAAGTATCGGGACGTGGCACTCATTTCTGTCCAGAGTGTCAAAGATAAGATTTATGGCTGGGGGAAGCTTCATGTATATTGTTGGCCTGACAGGTGGCATTGCAAGCGGTAAAAGTACAGTAAGTACTATGCTGGCGGAATTGGGAGCTTATATTATTGATACAGACAAAATAGCACATGCTGTTGTTATGCCCAAACAGCCTGCCCTATTAGCTATTATAGACCATTTTGGTTCTAGGGTAATACTGCCTGACGGCAGCTTGAATCGAGAGTTGTTGGGCGATATTATATTTAAAAACCCTGAAGAACGTTCTTGTTTAGAAAAGATTATTCACCCTTATATTGAAAAGCAAGTAAATGAGAGTATCGGACAAGCTGAGAAGCTTGGTCATACTGTTGTTGTCATTGATGTACCATTGTTGTTTGAAGCGGGCTGGCAGCATAGAGTTGATGAAATTTGGGTAGTTTATGTTGACATAAAGATACAAGTCTCTAGGTTAATAGCTCGCAATCAATTAACCTATGAGCAAGCTATGGAAAGGATTAATTCTCAGCTAAATATTGAGGAAAAAGCTAAACGGTCACATGTGGTGATTGATAATGCTTTAAATAGAGAAAATACTAGAGAACAAGTAAATGCTGCATGGCAGAATGTATGTAGGAAGATTGAGAAAATCTGATTCAGGTGGCCGTTGTAAATTCATCTGCTATATCGTGGTATGTACTCAGTCATATGGTCATTACATGAATATTTTGCCTGTAGAAAAAGTTTAGTTGGTCTATTTTCTTTGGGTATTGAGTAGAATTTTGTAGGTGTGACCTACTATTTATAACAACGGAGTGATTTGTTTTGTGGATTTTAACCTGGATGAAAGTCCTGGTGGGAACTATATTAATATTGATCGTCGGTTATGGGGTATATACTACCGATTGGTTTCAGAAAAAATATGTATACCCCTTTCCCTATCAAGATATTGTGTATCGTTATGCTTTAGAAAACGAAATTGATCCCTTTCTTGTTGCTGGGGTTATACGGGCAGAAAGCAAATTTAATACTCGAGCAAAATCTCCTAAAGGAGCTATGGGATTAATGCAAATGATGCCCGAAACAGCTAAATGGGTAGCTGAGCAAATGGAGAATGAAAACTTTACTACTGATCATTTGGAAAATCCAGAAGTAAATATTGGTATGGGGACATGGTATTTGGCGTCATTAAGAAAAGAGTTCAAGGATAATGAGGTATTAATGCTGGCCGCTTATAATGGTGGTAGAGGTAATGTAAAACAGTGGATGGGACAATATGGCTGGACGATGTCTTTTAATGATCCGGAAAAGATCCCTTTTCGTGAAACTAAAGAATATGTAGATCGGGTTTTATACAGTAAAAAACGCTATCAAGAGTTGTATAGCAGATAGGAGAGTAGTAGCTTTGCGATATGAGAAACCAATGACAGTAAATCATGAAGCAAGTCACTTATATTTAAAAAGAAAAACGATACCGATGGCTGACTTTAGGAGTCGGTATTTCATTTTAGTGTGTTTGATGATGAGTGTGATCTTGTTGATAAGTGGTTGTAGTGCAAAGACATTGCCAAATACTAAAAAAAATGAAATGAAGCAAGGCGGTCAAATTGTCTTTGGTAGCTTGCAGGAACCTAATACACTAAATCCCTTATTATCTGATCTTTTGGCTACTGCTGAAGTTAGTAGTTTAATTTTTAGCGGTTTGGTAGCGAATAATGACAAAGGAGAATGGATACCCGATTTAGCGAGTGAAGTTCCTACTTTGCAAAATGGTGGAATCAGTCAAGATGGTTTAACGGTAAAGTATAAATTGCGTTCCGGTGTAACCTGGCATGATGGTAAACCTTTTACCGCTGAAGATGTCAAGTTCACTTGGCAAACTATTATGAATTCTAAAGTCAATGTGGTGTCACGGGATGGATATGATAAAATTTTATCCATTGATACTCCTGACAGCAATACAGTTATTGTGAATTTTAAAGAATACTATGCACCTTATTTAACCTTGTTTACTCGTGTTTTACCAAAACATATACTAGAATCGGAAAGTGATATAAATAAGTCCGCTTTTAATCGTGCACCGATTGGGACAGGACCTTTTAAACTAAAGGAATGGCGACTGGCTGAAGCCCTTATATTAGAGGCTAATCCTACATATTTTCGCGGCAGGCCGAATTTAGATACGATCATCTACAAAGTGGTCCCGGATAATAATATTATGTTGACTCAGCTAAAGGCAGGGCAACTGGATATCATAACCAACGTTCCCTTTTCTCAGTTGGATCAGGTGAAAGGCATTGAAGGTGTGCGGATTGTTACTACCCCAAATATGATTTGGGAGCATCTTGATTTTAATTTGGACAATCCGTTATTCCAGGATGTTCGGGTAAGGCAAGCGATTACTTTAGGCATAGACAGACAGGCGATTATTTCCAATGTATTGAAGAATTCTGCTAGCCTGGCAGCAGGTGACCAATCTCCTTTGTCTTGGGGATATAACCCAGCGGCAAAATCGGCAGTACGGGATATTGGTGCAGCCCGTGAACTTTTATCCCAGGCTGGCTGGCAGCAGGGAACGGATGGTATTTTTGCCAAAGATGGGCGTAAACTGGCATTTTCTCTAAGTGTGCCTGCAGGGATGAAAACACGAGAACTCGTTGCCCAGGCAATTGCTTATCAGTTGAAAGAAGTAGGAATTGATGTAGAAGTTAAATCTTTGGATGGAAAGCTGTTTTTTGATAATATTTTGAAAAAACGCCAATTTGAGACTGCCATGTATGCTTGGGTAGCTGGGATTGAGCCGAACAATTCTAATTTGTGGAATTCTAAAAAAATTCCTAGTGCAGCCAATCGATATGAAGGGCAGAATTATCCTGGATGGAAAAATGCAGAAGTTGATATGTTGACAGAACAGGGGGTACATACATTAGATATGGAGACGCGTAAACAAATCTATTTTCGGATTCAGGATCTAATCATACAGGAATGTCCAATTATACCTCTCTATTTTAGAAATAATATTGATGTAGTTAAAAATACGGTAGTAAATTATCAAGCCAATCCAACTCCCTCAGGCAACTTGTGGAATGCCTGGCAGTGGGGACTAAAGGAAAAATAAAAGCTGAAATTACCAGAAATTAAAAAAGCTTGCTTTAAAATATGATAATTATAAATATCTTGTTGACATTTTGTTATGAAAAGGTATAATAGTATTTGTCGGTAAGTTAAGAGATTATAAGTTCAACTTAAAGTATCTTGCTATGCGGTCGTGGCGGAACGGCAGACGCGCTAGATTCAGGTTCTAGTGAGGGAAACTTCGTGGAGGTTCAAGTCCTCTCGACCGCACCAACTTTACAATCTGTATTTTGTCAAATAAATGTGTTTAGTATATTTTTCGCGGTAGTGGCGGAACGGCAGACGCACCAGCTTGAGGGGCTGGCGGGGGCAACCTCGTGATGGTTCAAATCCATTCTACCGCACCATAATGTAATGTATGGCTTATAGGCTTCGGTCTATAAGCTTTTTTGCTTTTAATAACACTTTTGTAGTAATGATTAATAAATATTAATGTAAAGAATATATGATCCTATACTGTTATTCCGAGATTTGAGCTTTCATTCTAAGTAATTATTTTTTAAAAAAGAGTATATTGTATTCATGAAGAAATGGACAAAGAATGTTATTGTTTTAACAAACTAAGTATGTTAAAATAATAACAAACATATTGTAAGAATTATCCGACAATATTAATGAAAATTTTAGGAGGAATGATTCTATGTATACTAAAGTTATCACAAGTAAAAAATATCTATGTGACAATTGCCATTATCCCTTTATCATTTCGTCAGAAAAGGGAGAATTGCCTACAAACTGTCCATTCTGTAATACACCGTTCACTTGTGGAGCCCCTGATATATCCTTCGAAGGTTATGAAGGTGAGAAAAAATAATAAAGATTCAAATTGAAGGAATCGCGCTGAAGTTAAAATGAATAAAGTCTATTAATGTGCTGTATTTTTTTGAAAAGTCTTTAGGAACTTTCCTGGAGACTTTTTGTTTGCGGTTTTTTCGATAATGCATAGATTTTGAGAGTATAAGGATTGATATTAAAAATATTTAATTAACTTTTGCGATATGTTATAATAAAATTGGTGATGAAAGTGATAAACTTTAAAAATGATTGGCAAGACTTACTGAAAGAAGAATTTGAAAAAGATTATTATTTAAATTTGCGGCAATTTTTAATTAACGAATATCGAACGAGAAATGTTTATCCGGATAAGTATGATATTTTTAATGCGCTTCATTATACGGCTTATAAGGATGTAAAGGTTGTTATACTAGGTCAGGACCCATATCACGGGCCTAATCAAGCTCATGGACTGAGCTTTTCAGTAAAGCCAGGTATTCAGCCGCCGCCTTCGTTAATGAATATTTATAAAGAATTGAAAGACGATCTAAACTGTTATATTCCTAATAACGGGTATTTAAAGAAATGGGCAGATCAAGGAGTGCTTCTGTTAAACACTGCTCTTACTGTCCGCGAAGGGCAAGCCAATTCCCATAGAAATATGGGGTGGGAAAAGGTTACGGATCGAATCATCAGTCTGCTGAATGAAAGAAAAGAACCTATTGTCTTTATTCTATGGGGCAGCAATGCTCAATCCAAGACAAGCTTAATAACCAATACAAATCATTATATTATTAAATCGGTTCACCCTAGCCCTCTATCTGCCAGCAGGGGATTCTTTCAAAGCAAACCGTTTTCGCAAACAAATAAAATTTTAACATCGAGAGGCCTGCCGCCGATTGACTGGCAGATTGATAATATTTAGTGAGTGTTAAAAGATCCTAGCTCTTGTATGAAGAGCTAGGATCTTTTTTGTCTTATATTATTGGTTGCTTAGAAGATGGTTAATGAATTGCTGACCCGTACGGCCCGAACGCCCATTATGCTGTCTTTCCCATTTTAGTGCCTCTGCTTTTAAAAGTTCGAGTGGCAAATCAATGTTATGTTTGATGGCCAGTTGTTCCACAATGATTAAATATTCAACTTGATTTGGTGATAAATAGGTGAGAGTAATGCCGAATCTATCCGATAAAGAAAGTTTTTCATTAACCGTATCAAAACGATGCACATCGTCAGTATTTCCTTTTCTGTCATCCCATGTTTCTTTTATTAAGTGCATCCGATTGGATGTAGCATAGATCAGAACATTAGTTGGTGTTACTTCGACGCCACCGTCAATGATTGATTTTAAGTATTTATATTCAATCTCAAATTCCTCAAAGGATAAATCATCTAAAAAAATAATAAACTTCTGTGAATAATTCCTCAGAATTCCCATTAAGGTGCTTAAGGATTTTAGTTCCAGTTTGGAAACCTCTATCAGTCGAAGATTTTTCGCAAAGGATTCATTAATGAGTGCCTTAACCGAAGAGGATTTGCCTGTACCGGGTGATCCGATCAGCAATATATTATTTGCTGGCTTATCGCCGATAAATGCGAGCGTGTTTTGAACTAAAATTTCTTTTTGGTGCTCATAGCCGGTTATATCCTGTAGCCTAATTTTATCATAATTCGTTATACCGGTAAGTCCAGTCGTGCTGTTCCAGCGAAAAACAGTGTAATCCGACATAATGCCGCTGGAATGCCTTGTATAATAATTCATTAGTTCTTTGGTTAGCTGATCAGGTGTACAAGCTGCATCAAAATATTTATATAAGACAGAAACATCTGTACTAACCTTACTACTGGAATTTGGGACAAAATCGAGAATAAACTCCATATGCTCTTTTCCCGCTAAGGATAGTAAGCTGTTTGCAATAAAATCTTTGATGATTTTAATATCATGTAATGCTACCTGATATAAACTGGATTTCGGATCTAATGTTCCGCCGCTTTTTTCAACGGTTTTACTAAAGATATTCTCGTCTTTGGCAATTAGATAAATAATATAATTTTTTAGTAAGTTGCCCTCTAGGTGTAATTGTTCTGCTTTAATAAGGAGTTCACTATATAATTCGTAAAATATATAATGAGGACAATTTTTTTCCAAAAGAAGCTGTAGTTTTTTTATAATGTTATCAGATAAGATATTGCGATACAGTAACAAATTGTGCAACGTAAATTGATTATTGTTCATGCCATAATCCTTCTCTTTTTAAAATTAAAAGGCTTATCTCCTTTTACGAATAATAAATAAACTAGTATTATTATACAGTCAATAAGTCGTTTTGTATATTATTTGCTGCTAAAATGAAAAATCCTTCTCTCCTAGGAGGACTTTTATACTTTATATTCACTTGATGTAAAATAATTTTTAGCAAATTGTAACCATAACCGTGCGGCATGGGATAAAAAACGTCCTTTTTTCCAGATAATAGACATTCTGTGAATGATTTGTGGTTTGGTTAATGGTACAGAGAGAATACGGCTGGAGTCGAGTTCCTTACATACAGCACTTGGCAAGAAAGCAATGCCTAAGTTTGCTGCTACAATTTGAGTCATAAGTTCCCGCTGGGAGGTTTCAAAAATAATGTTAGGTTGGAAACCTGCCGTTTTGCATTGATTTATAATTTCATCGTGCAGACTGAAATCTTCACTATATAATACAAAAGATTCATTGGATAGGGATGCCAGCTCAATAGTTGGCAATTGGCTGATTGGATTTTGGGGAGAGACAATAACGAGGAGGGGATCGTTGGAAAAAGGTAGAGACTCAAAATATTCATTAGCCGGTAATGTGCATATAATACCGATATCTAAGGTCCCGTCTTGAATGGCAAGTGTCACTTTTTTTGATCCGTGTTCTGATAGGCTAATATCAATTTGAGGATACTTTTTTTTAAACTCCCCTAATAATTCGGCAAATATGGTAGAACCAGTAATGGGAGGCAAACCAATGAAAATTTTACCCTTTTCCATTTTAATTTCATTTTCAAATTCAGTAGTGAGATTATTAAACATTACAACTACTTGCTGAGCCTGGTTTAAGAAAATAATGCCTGCATCGGTTAATTGTACATACTTTGATGTCCGATTGAATAAAGCCGTTCCCAGTTCTGTTTCTAAATCTTTTATCATTTTACTAATTGCTGATTGGGATACATGGGTTATGCTGGCAGCTTTACTGAAGCTTTTTTGACGAGCTACTTCCAGAAAATATTCCAAATGTTTAATGTCCATTATAAACACCTCCTAGTACAGTTTACTATCTATTTTTATCATAGTAAAGATTCCAATTATATATTTTACTTATTAATAGAATTCGCTTAGAATAAAGACAACGACAGAGAGACATAGAGAAATGTTGAAAATAAATGCAGGAGATGATAGTATGCTTAATCAACAAGCGTGCCCTAATAATTTTATTGAAAGGATGAGTATTATGGAAAAAGATGAAACTCTAGTGAAGGCTAATGCGAAGAAAAGTAAATATAACGATATCACCCAAACAAAAGAATTTTGGTCAAAACTAGCAGTGATCAGCTAATTCAGCTGAAGTCTATTAGGAATTTGTAATAAACAAGTTCTGGATGAGTTTCAGAAAAGCTCTATTATTTCATGCGGCGTGAGATAATAGAGCTTTTCGCTTGTGGTAACACCATTTATAAATCAACAAATGACTATTTATCGATCGCTTTGAATAGTTATCATTCACATTTTAATTTTTTTATGAAAAAAGAGAGAGGGAGAGTTTTATTGATAAAATATTGACAAGTTTTAATGATTTTTGATACAATAGCTGTAATAGAATACTACCTTTAAAGCGGTCCTGTGAGGCTGCAAAGGAGACATTGAATAAAGTAGTGTATATTTATGCCTTCTTGCGTCATCACACGCCAGAAGGCTTCTTTATGCATGCTTAAAAAGATTGACAACTATTTCATTCATTTGATAGTATATATATAAGAAAAACATGCATAAATATAAAAGGCTTCGTTTAAATATAATATGGGTAGGGCGTATTCTATTGTAAAAATACAAATACTATCCTTTAAGCTGATCCAGAGAGTTTGGCAAGGGTGTTTGTTCGGCTGCAAGTCTAGCTTGTTGCCTTTGAGACTCCTTGCCGCATGGTAAGGAGTTTTATTTATAAGGAGGAGTGGCTGTGACTAAACGCCAAATGTCATTAAGAGGAAAAGATATTTTAGGTCTTGAAACGATGACTGTACCTGAAATGGAATTGATTTTAGAGACTGCTCGTGAAATGAAGGGAATTATTGGCCGTGATATTAAAAAAGTTCCTGCCTTAAGAGGCAAGTCGATTGTGAATTTATTTTTTGAAGCAAGTACGAGAACCCGTACTTCTTTTGAATTAGCAGGCAAATATCTAGGAGCAGATGTAGTTAACATAACTGCTAGTGCAAGTAGTGTGACAAAAGGGGAAAGCCTGCGTGATACCTTATATACGGTAGAAGCCATGGGGGTGGATGTGATTGTCATGCGTCATGAAGCTGAGGGGGCAGCCCAATATGCGGCTGATGTTGCATCACCTGTCATTATCAATGCTGGAGATGGTGCTCATGAACATCCTACCCAGGGATTATTGGATATGTTTACGATTAAAGAGAACAAAGACAAAATTGCAGGTTTGAAAGTTGCTATTGTCGGTGACATTTTTCATAGTCGGGTCGCCAGATCTAACATTTGGGGGCTTTTGAAAATGGGAGCTGAAGTACATTTAGCAGGACCAAAAACCTTGCTGCCTCGTGATATTGAACAGGTCGGAGTTTATGTCCATAATAGAGTGGAAGAAGCGCTAGAAGGAGCCGATGTTGTAAATGTCCTGCGTATTCAGCGCGAGAGGCAGCATAAGGGCTTGTTTCCTTCAGCCAGAGAATACGCTCGTATCTTTGGCGTAAATCAAGCTCGTCTGGATCTGGCAAAGCCAGATGCATTGATTATGCATCCTGGCCCGATGAATAGAGGGCTGGAAATTTCTCCTGATGTAGCCTATGGAGATCGCTCGGTAATTCAAGAGCAGGTTAAAAATGGTTTGGCAGTGAGAATGGCAGCTTTATTTTTGGTGTTGACAGGGGGGAAAAACATTGAAACTACTGCTTAAAGGCGGACGAATTGTAGATCCTGTTCAAAATATTGATAAAATAGCAGATTTACTCATTGAAGATGGCATCATTTCAGAAATAGGTGAGAGATTAAGCCTAGCCGAAGTAGAAGTTTTTGATGCGCAAGGTTTAGTAATTGTCCCTGGTCTGGTGGATATGCATGTACATTTGCGGGAACCAGGTTTAGAAGCGAAAGAAGATATTGCTTCTGGAACGAGAGCTGCAGCAGCAGGTGGGTTTACTACCATTGCTTGCATGCCAAATACCAGTCCTGCAGTAGATAATGCTATTTTGGTATCAGGAATATTACAACGGGCACAAACAGAGGGTGCCGTGAATGTTAAAGTTATCGGAGCTCTAAGCAAAGGGCAGCAAGGTAAGGAATTGGCAGAAATTGGCGATATGATAGCAGCAGGAGCTGTGGCGATCTCTGATGATGGCAGCGGATTAGATAATAATCGCCTGTTCAAAACAGGGCTTGAGTATGCAAGTATCTTTGATCGCCCCGTAATTTCCCATGCAGAAGATGAATCTTTAGTGGATGAAGGTGTCATGCATGAAGGAGCAGTTTCAGCGATGCTCGGCATGAAAGGCCGGCCATCTGTTGCCGAAGATATTGCTGTGGCCCGTGATATTATGCTGGCTGAGTATACTGATGCTACACTTCATATAGCTCATGTTAGCAGTAAAGGCGCAGTTGAGTTAATCCGTCAGGCTAAAAAAAGGGGCGTAAAGGTTACTGCTGAAGTAACGCCTCATCACCTTACGCTAACAGATGAGGTCGTCAAGACTTTTAATACTGCAACTAAAGTAAATCCGCCGCTGCGTTCCGCCGATCATGTTGCTGCCTTGCTGGAAGGGCTAAAAGATAAAACATTAGATGCGATTGCTACAGACCATGCGCCTCATGCCTTTGAAGAGAAGGATCGGGAATATAAACAGGCTCCTTCTGGCTTTGCCGGACTTGAAACGGCCTTAGGTGTTGTCTTGACAAGCCTTTATCATACAGAAAGATTTACATTGCTTGAGATTGTTGAGAGGATGTCGGCAGCTCCATCTCGTATATTAGGATTAGAAGCAGGTGTTTTAAAAGTTGGTGCGCCAGCAGATATTACGATTATTGATCCTAATTTAGAATGGACTGTAGACAGCAGCAGCTTTTATACAAAAGGAAAACATACTCCATTTGAGAAAAAAATACTAAAGGGCAAAGCGATTGCTACCTTAGTTCGTGGCAAATTCGTTATGCATAAAGGTAAGGTGTGTATATGAAGGGAAAACTTATATTAGAAGACGGCTCTGTATTTTTGGGAAATCTGGTAGCCGATAACAGTGCTGTGGGAGAAGTTGTATTTAATACAGGGATGACAGGATATCAGGAAATATTAACGGATCCGTCTTATTGCGGACAGATTGTGACGTTAACCTATCCCTTGATTGGTAATTATGGTGTGGCAGACTTATTTGAACAGTCAAGGAAATCCTTCGTCCGTGGATTTATCATCAGCGAACTTTGTGAAGAGCCTAGTAACTATCAGTGTGAAAATACATTGACAAAGTATTTGGCAGACAATAAAATTCCCTGCATTTATGGGGTTGATACTCGGGCAATTACACGACGCATTCGTTCCAAAGGAACCATGAAGGGAGTAATTGTTCCCGCTGAAACAAGTGAGGAAGAGGTACAGAAGTATTTTTCGCTTGTACCCCAGTTACAGGAAGTAAAAGAAGTGACGACCCCTCATGTTTACGTGATGGATAATGAGGGCCCTCATGTGGTAGTGATGGATTTTGGCATAAAACAAAATATCTTAAATTCGCTTCACAAGCTGGGGTGCAAATTAACAGTTATGCCAGCAGATACAACTGCCGAAGAAATTTTAAAACTAAATCCAGATGGTGTATTTTTATCCAATGGACCAGGCGATCCCAAAGATGTACCATACGCGATTGAAACAGTCAAAGAATTACTGGGTAAGAAACCTATATTTGGCATCTGCTTAGGTCATCAACTTATTGCTTTAGCTTTAGGTGCTGATACTTATAAGATGAAATTTGGTCATCGGGGTTCAAATCAGCCTGTGAAAAATTTACTGACAGGCAGAGTGCATATCACGTCTCAAAATCATGGATATGCAGTCGAGGAATCTTCTTTGAAAAACATCGATGTATCGATTACACATCGATCTGTAAATGATAATACAGTAGAAGGCATGCGTCATAATAAATTGTCTGTCTTCTCCGTACAATACCATCCGGAGGCATCGCCAGGGCCTGACGATAACACGTATTTATTTGATGAATTTATGGCACTGCTGAAGAAGGGAGTATAACTATGCCAAAAAAAGAATATCTAAAAAAAGTAATGGTAATTGGATCTGGTCCGATTGTAATCGGTCAGGCAGCAGAGTTTGATTATGCAGGTACACAAGCTTGTCGTGCTTTAAAAGAAGAGGGTTTGGAAGTGGTATTGGTTAATAGTAACCCCGCTACCATTATGACAGATACTAATGTTGCTGATCGTGTATATATAGAGCCGCTAACTCCTGATTTTCTGGAAGCGATTATTGCCAAAGAACGTCCAGATGGCCTGTTGGCTACGTTAGGTGGGCAGGCTGGACTTAATTTGGCTGTTAATTTATATGAAAATGGTGTTTTAGCAAATTTCAATGTTGAATTATTGGGAACCTCATTGGAAGCTATTAAAAAAGCAGAAGACCGTGAACTTTTTAAAGAAACGATGCAGTCCATTGGCCAGCCTGTTCCTGAGAGTATTACAGTTGAAGATGTGGACAGTGCTTGTGAGTTTGCTCGGCAAATCGGGTATCCCATCATTGTACGTCCAGCTTATACCATGGGTGGTGCTGGCGGCGGCATTGTAAATAACGAGAGTGAGTTAATTGATGTTGTTATTCGTGGATTAAAATATAGTATGATTGGCCAGGTTCTCGTAGAACGCAGTGTGGCTGGCTGGAAAGAAATTGAATATGAAGTCATGCGGGATTCGGCAGATAATTGTATTGTTGTTTGTAATATGGAAAATTTTGATCCAGTAGGGATTCATACTGGTGACAGTATTGTAGTGGCCCCCTCTCAAACCCTCAGTGATCATGAATATCAGATGCTCAGAAGCGCTTCGCTGAAAATTATTCGCGAGCTTGGCATTGAAGGTGGTTGTAATGCCCAATATGCTCTTGATCCTAATAGCAGTCAATACTATGTAATTGAAGTAAATCCTCGGGTAAGCCGTTCCAGTGCCTTGGCATCGAAAGCGACAGGTTATCCGATTGCCAAAGTAGCCAGCAAGATCGCCATTGGTTATCATCTTGATGAGATACAGAATGCCGTTACAAAAAAAACCATGGCTTGTTTTGAGCCTGCTTTAGATTATATAGTTGTTAAATTTCCTCGCTGGCCTTTTGATAAGTTTATGTTTGCCGATCGAATATTAGGGACACAAATGAAAGCAACTGGGGAAGTCATGTCCATTGATCGTTCTTTTGAAGGTGCCTTGCTAAAAGCAGTACGTTCTTTGGAAATAGGTATTAATCATCTGCAAATTGCTGAAATGGCAAATTTATCAGCGGAAGAAGTACATAAAAAATTACATGTAGCCAATGATGAACGTATCTTTATGATTGCAGAGGCACTGCGCAGGGGTATTTCGGTGGAGGAAGTTCACAAAATTACCAGTGTGAATACGTTTTTCTTAAACAAGATTAAAGGTATTATTTCTATGGAAGTGCTGCTTAAGACAGAAGAAATTACTGCTCAGCGTATGCTGGAAGCGAAAAAAATGGGGTTCACTGACAGAACGATTGCTGCATTGTCTCGTGGTTCTATAGAAGAAATCAGGACTTCGCGTAAAGAGCAAGGTATTGTACCTTCTTATAAAATGGTAGATACTTGTGCTGCAGAATTTGAGGCTGCTACACCTTACTATTACTCTACCTATGCCCAAGAAGATGAAGTGACGGTATCAGATAAACGCAAAGTTATGGTATTAGGCTCAGGACCGATTCGTATCGGACAAGGCGTAGAATTTGATTACTGTTCGGTACATTCTGTTTGGGCACTTAGGGAGATGGGGCTGGAATCGATTATTATAAATAATAATCCTGAAACAGTAAGTACTGATTTTGACACTTCTGATCGTCTGTATTTTGAACCTCTTACGCCTGAAGACGTGATGAATATCATTGATAAAGAAAAACCAGAAGGTGTTATTGTTCAATTTGGCGGGCAAACAGCAATTAATTTGGCTGGTCCTTTGGCTAAAGCGGGTGTAAAAATATTAGGTACCAGTGTTGACAATATTGACAGGGCTGAAGACCGGGAAAGATTTGATGAACTCCTGGAACAAAATGGTATACCAAGACCCCAAGGATCCACCGTGACAAATGGGGCGGACGCTGTTACCGAAGCAAATAAAATTGGTTATCCAGTAGTGGTAAGACCTTCTTATGTCTTAGGAGGGCGTGCTATGGAAATTGTCTATACAGAAGAAGAATTAAAGGACTATATGACCAGAGCGGTAAAGGCATCACCTGAGCATCCGGTATTAGTCGATCGTTATATGCAGGGCACAGAAGTAGAAGTCGATGCCATTTCTGATGGCAAAGACGTCTTTATACCAGGTATTATGGAACATGTAGAAAGAGCAGGAGTACATTCTGGTGATAGTATTGCTGTATATCCAACTAAAACGTTATCACCTGCTATTATAAATACCATTGTGGATTATACGACCAGACTGGCTGTCGGTCTTCAAGTAAAAGGACTTATCAATATTCAGTATGTAGTCGTAGAGGAAAATGTATATGTAATTGAGGTAAATCCTCGTTCCAGTCGAACCATTCCGTTCTTAAGTAAAGTAACGGATGTACCTATGGTGAATGTGGCCACACGTGTGGCTATGGGGGAAAGTTTGAGTTCTCTTGGATATCCTTCCGGCCTATTGCCAGCCAAGCCTTATACGGCAGTAAAAGCCCCTGTATTTTCCTTCTCTAAAATGCAGCAAGTTGACATATCCTTAGGGCCAGAGATGAAGTCCACTGGTGAAGTTATGGGTATAGATTACCATTATGCCAGAGCCTTATACAAAGCCATCACCGGTGCCGGTATGAATGTGCCGGAATTTGGTACAGTGCTATTTACGGTAGCAGATAAGGATAAAGAAGAGGGCGGAGAACTAGCTAAAGGCCTTGCTGATCTTGGATACCATTTGGTAGCTACCGAGGGTACAGCAAGACACTTGCAATCTCTGGGGTTAGCTGTCACTGTTGTCGATAAAGTTCATCAACATAAGCCCGATATTATACAGATGATTAAAACAGGTAAGATTAACATGGTTATTAACACGCTAACTCATGGAAAAGAGCCAGAACGTGATGGTTATAAAATACGTCGGGCAACTGTGGAACATGCTATTCCTTGTTTTACCTCTATGGACACTGCTAAAGCTGTATTAGAAGTCCTTTCCTTTATGAGGGAACGTCGCTTATCCTATGTATTGGCCATACAGGATTATGTGGGCGGAGGGGATAGCCTTGCCTAAAATGGTAGTAGAAGCCCCAATCATTAGTAATGCTGAAATTGGTATCAACGTGAAAGAGCTGGTAGTATATGCACCAGAAATGGCGGCGCAGGCGTTGCCGGGACAATTTATGCATGTTAGAGTGAATCATTCCTACCACCCCTTGCTGCGCCGTCCTCTAAGTATTTCAAATATAAACCGTGAGACTGGTACAATAAGTACAATCTACCGTATAGCAGGATATGGTACAGCCTGTTTGGCTGCCTTACATGTTAAGGATTCTGTGAACGTTCTGGGACCTCTAGGCAACGGCTTTTCGATAAATGGTCAACGTCCTTTACTGGTTGGAGGAGGAATGGGATTGGCGCCGCTAGGTTTTTTAGCTGGCGCCCTATGCCCGCGCCCTATTGAGATACTAATGGGGGGACGTACCAAAGAAGAAATGTTCTGGCAAGATATGTTTCGTACCATGTGTAACAATATTCATATTACTACAGATGATGGTTCTTTGGGTACTTGTGGTGTGACATTAGACGTTTTGCCGGATTTATTGAAATGTGGTGACTTTGATATGATTTACACCTGCGGTCCTCAGCGAATGATGGAGGGTGTAGCAACTCTTGCGAGGGAACATAACATACCCTGCCAAGTATCTCTGGAAGATTATATGGCTTGCGGTATTGGCGGCTGTCTATCATGCACCTGTGTCACTACGGATGGGTCGCGGAAAAAAGTATGTACCGATGGTCCGGTTTTTTGGGCGCAGGAGGTGATTTCATGAGTAGGAAAGAAGAGTGTTATCTTCAGGAGGATACACTGTCTGTAACTATTGCAGGAATTAAGATGAAAACACCTGTTATGACAGCATCTGGAACATTCGGCTTTGGGCTGGAATACAAAGATTTCGTTGATTTAAATAAAATTGGCGCGGTAGTTGTAAAGGGTACGACTCTTGCGCCTAGAGCAGGAAATACGGGAAGACGCATTGCTGAGACCCCTGCGGGCATGCTGAATTCAATTGGCTTAGAAAATCCCGGTGTAGATGAATTTTTACATACCATATTGCCTCGTTTAAAAGAGTATGAAGTCCCTGTTATTGTTAATATTTCAGGCAATACAGTGGAAGAATATGGCGAGTTAGCCGCTCGTCTTACTGCAAGCAGTATTGCTGGTGTGGAACTGAATATTTCCTGTCCGAATGTGAAGGAAGGCGGTATTGCCTTTGGTACCAATTGTGATAGTGCCTCTGCTGTTGTAAGAGAAGTAAAAAGATATACGGATTTGCCGGTCATTGTTAAATTATCTCCTAATGTAACAGATATTGTTGCTATGGCGCAAGCAGTAGAAGAAGCTGGAGCAGATGCAATATCCCTGATTAATACCTTATTAGGTATGTCGATTGATATTCAGAAATGGCGCCCTGTATTGGGAAATATTGTAGGCGGTCTCTCTGGTCCGGCAGTAAAACCAATTGCTGTGCGTATGGTCTGGCAGGTTGCTCAGGCTGTACGAGTTCCGGTTATAGGTATGGGCGGTATTGTGACTGCCGAGGATGCTATTGAATTTATGCTGGCGGGGGCTAGTGCCGTAGCGGTAGGTACAGCCAATTTCGTTAATCCTTGTGCTGCTCAATCAGTAGCAGATGGCATAAGAGAATACATAAAAGAACGCGGTTTATCTCATGTAAATCAATTGGTAGGTAAAGTGAATACATAAATTGGATGTGAGCGAATGAGCGGTGATAAACGTTTAATTGTAGCTTTAGATGTTCATAGCATGGAAAAGGTGCAGCAGCTGGTAGAGCAGCTGGGTGAGAGTATCAGTTACTATAAAGTGGGTATGGAACTTTTTTATAGCGTGGGCAGTCAGGTTATTACCTATTTGCGAGAGCAAAATAAAGATATTTTTTTGGATTTGAAGTTATATGATATACCTAATACCGTAGGGCAAGGGCTGGCTTCTTTGACGCAATTGGGTGCAACCATGCTGAATGTTCACTCTTCAGGCGGATTTGCTATGATGCAAACGGCAGCTGCGGCTGTAAAAGAAAAAGCGAATCAAATGAAGGTTCATTGCCCAAAACTGATTGCCGTTACGGTTTTGACTAGTATGAGTGCCGTCGAATGGTCTACTCTTGGCTATAATATAGATCTATCCCGGCAAGTTACTCATTTAGCTCAATTAGCACAAAAAGCAGGTTTAGATGGAGTTGTAGCCTCACCTCAGGAAGCTGCACAAATTCGTGCTGTATGCGGCAATGAATTTATCATTGTTACTCCTGGAATAAGACCTTGTGGTATTGCAAACAATGACCAAAGTCGCATTGCCACACCGGCAGAAGCTCTTAAAAATGGAGCTCATCATTTAGTCGTAGGTAGACCTATAACTGCAGCAAGTAATCCGAGGCAGGCAGTGGAAGATATTTTACTAGAAATGAGGGAAAGTCATGAAAGAAACTGAAGTAAAACAGTTATTTATTGATACAGGCGCCATTCTTGAGGGGCATTTTTTGCTGACTTCCGGTCTGCATAGTCCTTTATATGTGGAAAAATTTCAAGTGCTTCAGTATCCGGAGCATACTGCAAAATTATGTAAGGCTCTGGCGGAAAAATTTGCTCAAGATGAAGTAGAACTGGTAATTGGCCCAGTCACTGGTGGAATTTTACTAGCCCATGAAGTAGGAAAGAATCTTGGCACTCGTGCCATTTTTACGGAACGTGAGAATGGTAAAATGACCCTTAGACGCGGGTTTGTTATTAAACCTGGTGAAAAGGTGTTAGTTGTAGAAGATATTATTACCACAGGCGGCTCTGTGCAAGAAGTTCTGGATGTAGTTCGTGAGCATGGCGGTGTACCTGTGGGTGTGGGTATATTAGTAGATCGCAGCGGTGGTAAGGTGGATTTTGGTGTACCGCATGAAGCCTTATTGCATCTGACTGTAGAGACCTATCAGCCTAGTGAATGTCCGCTATGTGCGCAAGACCAGCCAATCACGAAACGTGGCAGCCGGAAATTATAAAGAAGAGTGAGATGGAGCGGCAAAGCAGAAGATCATATACTTAGAAAAAATAAAAGATAAAGAAATTAACATAATTCGTTAAAAATGTATTGAAAGTTCAAATGAGTTGTGGTATTATTATTAAGTCAGCGGTTGACGCGGGCAATGTGGCCCAGTAGTTTAGCGGTTAGAATGCCGCCCTGTCACGGCGGAGGTCGTCGGTTCAAATCCGATCTGGGTCGCCATTTATTATGCGGGAATAGCTCAGCGGTAGAGCATCGCCTTGCCAAGGCGAGGGTCGCGAGTTCGAATCTCGTTTCCCGCTCCATAGGGGTATAGCTCAATTGGTAGAGTAGCGGTCTCCAAAACCGTTGGTTGAGGGTTCAAGTCCTTCTGCCCCTGCCACTATAAACACACGGAATCTCTCATGTAGAGGGGTTCCTTTTTTATTTGCTTTCAGAGTATTTTTTGATTAAGCACTAACTTCTCCTGTCGTTGCGGTTATCTGTAACCCAAACAGAACCTGAAATATTTTTTGCTTTCTTTTTAAGGTCGGCGGCTATTTCGCCAATTTCTAAGTAATTATTAAATTGGCGGTGACGATTAGTAACAATAGACATGGAAATACTCATAATTGAGAATTTTTCCATAATGCCTTTGCGGTTTTTGATCTTGATATAGCCTTTTGCTAAATCTTTGCTTGAATATAGTTGTTGAATTGTATTATCAAATTTTTCTTTAATGCAGGCACAGATACCTTCTGCTAATTCCCATCTAGTGATGATGACGAAATCATCTCCGCCGATATGGCCGAGAAAATTCTTTGAATTAGGGCTGCTGGAGGTGGCGAGACATTCGCTTAAGATTGCTGCCGTTTGCTTTAATACTCTGTCACCGTGTTCGAAACCATAATAATCATTAAATGCTTTGAAATGGTCGAGGTCAAGATAGATTACCGCAAATGGATCGGTTTGATTAATTAAATTTTTTAATTGGTCCTCAATCAATAAATTTCCTGGCAGGCCAGTTAAAGGACTGGAATTGAAGGCACGACGTATTTGTAAATCTGTCAGATGTTTTAATAGATTGGAAATAGATACAGTGCCAAGATATTTTTCTTCCTGTGCCACAATGATAAGGTCGTACTGGTTGTCTTCGCTGCGTTCCATAACCAATTTTGAAACAGCTTCTAACGGTAAACAGGCATTTACAATAAGGGGATTATGGTCCATAACTTTTTCTACCGGCCGACTGTAATACAGTGATACACCATAGTGAGTGCCTAATTGATAATAAAGTCTATTTTTCATTAGCAGTCCTACCGGTTTATTGCTATTTAAAATGACAATGCCCGGGCAATTTTCCGCGGCGAATATGCGTTCGGCATCGCTTACCAACACATGGTCAGCAATGGTTGGACAACTTTCAATAATGCTGCCAATGGTGAATATAAAAGTTTCGGCAATGGGTTTGGTAACCAATTCATTGTTTACTTCGTTGTTTATTAAAGGATTAAAATCTTTTATGACTGATGCTGTTCTGCTTTTTTGTCTTAAAATAATTGGTATTTGAGAAACTAAGGGGGATCTTCTATATCTTTTAGTGCGGAGGTTTGGAATTTCTCTATATATGTGGCTTTTCATAAACCTACCTCTAATCAAAGTTTTTAAAAAATTAGTAATAAAAAAACTATAATACCATACTATATTTTCTAGTAGTATAAAAATACCTTTTAGGAATTAACAATTTTACAAAAAGATAATACAAATATTGTATAAAAAATAGAAAGCAACCACAAAAAATCTGTGGTTGCTTTCTATTTACACGGAAAAAATATTTTTGCTGCTGATAACTTCATCTCTTAGAGTAAGCCAAATAGCTTGAAATAAATGATTATATTGTAATGAGGTGCGGATTGCAGATATGTTTCGAGGACGGGGCAGATCGACATCTAGAATTGTTTTAACCATACCTGGGTGAGCGCTCATGACCATAATTCTATCACCTAGACACAGGGCTTCATCAATACTGTGAGTAATAAATACAGTGGTTTTTCGTGCCGATTCCCAAATCCGTAATAATTCCTGCTGTAAGAGGATACGATTTTGCTCATCTAAAGCTCCAAATGGTTCATCCATTAACAAAATTTCCGGATCATTGGCAAAAGCACGAGCGACGCTGACTCGCTGCTTCATACCACCTGAGAGTTGAGAGGGGTATGTATGAATAAATTTACTAAGACCAATCATTTCGATATAATGCTGTGCTATTTGATGTCTTTCTTTTTTAGGTACTCCCCGCATGCGTAATCCATATGAAACATTGTCAATTACATTCATCCAGGGGAAAATGGATTGTTCTTGAAAAACCATAGAATTTATGGGACGATCTTTATTTGTTGATTTCATAAATATAGTACCGCTTGAAGCTTCTTCCAAGCCTGCTAAAATTCTAAGTAAAGTGGTTTTGCCACAGCCGCTGGGTCCTACAATGCAGAAGAATTCTCCATCGCCAATGGATAGCGAAATATCTTGTAATGCCGTTACTTGACCAGAATTCATATGAAAGGTTTTATTTAAAGCAGTAACTGAGATGCTTTCTCTTTCATAAGCCATTTTATGCATCTCCTTTATTAAACTTGCCTTTTCCAGGGGAGAACCCAGTTTTCTAATCGATCAAGGAGTAAGGAAAAAATATAGCCAAGAATAGATAGTGTAATGAGCGCTATAAACATTTGTTCAATATCAAACATATCATAGGCGCGCCAAATCATCCAACCTACTCCGGCTTTGGCCGCTGAAAGCTCTGCGGCAACAATGAGAATTAAGGCCATGCCCATGCCTAGTTTTAATCCTGCAAAAATCATTGGTAAGGCACCGGGGAGTGCAACCGTAAGATAAAAATTCTTGCGATTGGCGCCAAAGTTCTGCGCTACATCTAAATAAATTTTATCAATACTAAGTACTCCTGCCATCGTATTGATAACAACTAAGTAGAAAACACCGATAGCAATTGTAAAAATCTTTGATGTTTCACCCAAACCGAATATCAGTAGTATTAACGGCATGAGAGCCAGCTTAGGAATTGGATATGTAGCGGCAATCATTGGTTCGAGGGCGGAACGGACTAGGGGTGATAAGCCCATGCTGATCCCTAATAATATACCTGGGATAGAGCCCGCCAGAAAGCCCCACAATACTCGTTGTACGCTGACTGCCGTATTGTACAATAAATCGCCAGACAACAAGAGGGGGATGAAGGCATGTAATATTAAACTGGGGCTTGATAATAATCGGGTATCTATAATGTGAACGCGAGCCATAATCTCCCATAAAATAAGAAGACTCAGGGGAGATAAGACTGAAAGTGTTTGAATTAACAAAGCGGAGTTTTCTTTTTTTGCCATGCGCTCATCTCCAAGCTTTAGAATTTAGATTATTGATATTTTCCTAGTTTTTTGATAGCGAAATCTACATATTGATTATCCACAGCATCTTCAAACTTAATATCGGATTTTAATAAATTATTTTCTTTATACCAGTCAAGATCCATGGTAATGCCTTTTTGCCGAACATAGCCGTCGGGATTTAAGCCAGTGGGAAACATTTTTTCGTATAGAGCAGGTTCCTTTACAACTGAATATTTGCAGAGAATATCAATAATTTCAGCTTTGTTTTTATTTTTCATAAAGCCATCATTATAGTCACGTACGGATTGTATGTAGGCTGTCATAAAGCGATTGGCTATATCGGGGTTTTGTGTCATGCTGGTGCCGTAAACTAATAAAGCGGTTTGTGCATCGGGATCGTAATCAGCAGGGTCTTTCCATGGGTCAGCTAGCCCCTTGCTTACGCTGAGTGTTACAAATGGCTCTATAATCATGGCTGCATCAATACTCTTGTTGCCGAGAGATACTAACATATCGGGGAAAGAGCGGATGACTTGGAGATCAACATCTTTAGTTGTTAATCCTGCTTTTTGTAATACTCTTGACAGCGCAATTTCATCAAGAGAAGCAGTAGCAACAATAGCTATTTTTTTGTTCCTAAGGTCTTTATAATCTTTGATTGTATCAACTAAGTCTTTTCGTACGACGAGACGGTAATATCCTTGTCCAGGAACATTGATTCCTTTGTCGGCTGCGATTTTAACAGGAATCTCACGGGACATAGCATTAAATAAGCCGGAAGAAGTGACAGTTGCTCCTACATCCAGCTGTCCGGCAGCCAATTGATTAATCATTTCTTGTCCGGTGTTAAATTGGACTGGCTCAATTTTTATACCCATGTCTTTGTAATAGTTTTTAGCCATGCCAATTAATATTCCTGCATCTGACACAACTTGTTTCATGCCTACCTTTACCACCGTTTCCTGAGGCAGGGGAGATACTGCAGGTGCCCATGCAGGACCATTAGTCGATGTATTATTTTTAGTAACAGGACTTTGACTGCATGCGGTAAAGAGTAGTGTCAAAAATAAGATTGCTAATATTTTTATTCTACGTTTCACAAATTTCCCTCCTATGTTATTTGATTGAGTTATCACATGATATTCATTTTTATTATATTTGGTGATAAGATAGCAGGTTTTTAGGCGTGAATACAGAATATGTAATAATAGTTAAGAGAGAAAGGTATTGTTATATATGGAAAAAGTAATAGCAGAGGTAGAAGCATGGGATTTATTAGCAAAGCTGCCCAAGAATTTTGCAAATTTTACCCTACAAATACAGTTGGAGAAACGGGACACACAATATTTAATATTTTCTTATCACAATAAAGAGATGCATAGAAGTTTTTCCGTCTTATATGACCAAGCAACAAAAGAATATTTTGCCCGTACCGTGATTGGCCTGATGGAGTATTTTGATGTGAATTTTATTGTGGGAGACATACAAACTTTAGATCGTTTATTAGTCCAGCGATTAGAGGGGGCTCTAACAAATTTATCCTCTTTTAATAAAGAAAATTTAGACAGTATTATTATAGATAAGAAAGTAATAGATTGGCCATATGGTAAGGAATTGCCGCAGAATGTAATGGGGTTTGAATTGTTTATAAAGCCGGCAGAACCTGTGAAAATAATAAATGGCTCTTATATAATTCTGGATTATAGTAATTTTAATGCTGAAAGTAATTTAGCTATTTATTATAATATGTTTAGGGATGAATTTTTCGGAGAAACACGCATTAAACGTACTCCGACAATGGCAGCTGTTTTTGAAACCAAAACATTAGAAGAGTTGCAGGAAGTTATTGCTGCTCACCTTACAACTACCTTGGAAAAGATAAAGTCACAAATCAATTGAAGTGGATGAAATAGTAAATAAGAATTTTAATGTAGGATTGTTAATAGTAGGAGGTATTCAATTAAATGGCAAGAATCTTAGTATGTGATGATTCTGCATTTATGCGCATGATGTTAAAGCGAGTGTTAATCGACAATGGTCATGAAGTAGTAGGTGAAGCAGGGGATGGCATGGAAGCTGTACAGCTTTATCGCCAGCATAAACCTGATCTGATAACAATGGATATTACCATGCCTAAAATGGATGGAATACAGGCTGTGACTCATATTCATGAAGAAGATCCTTTGGTTAGAATTGTTATGGTTACCGCTCTCGGCCAAAGAGCAATAATTACAGATGCGATTAACGCAGGTGCATCCGATTTTATTGTAAAACCTTTTGATAATATTCAAGTAATTGAAACGATAAAAAAAGTATTAGAAGGATAAAAAAGCTTATTTACAAAAGTACTTGACAATAATTATTCGTATGCTATAATAATAGCTGTGGCAAAGGCTTGTAGCTGGTAAAAAAATGAATCATTTAAAATGATTTAAAAATAACTTGACGAGCTGAAAGTTACATGGTAAGATATACATTGTGACTATGAAATGGCCCAGTAGTTTAGCGGTTAGAATGCCGCCCTGTCACGGCGGAGGTCGTCGGTTCAAATCCGATCTGGGTCGCCATTATCCTGCCTCGATAGCTCAGTCGGTAGAGCAGAGGACTGAAAATCCTCGTGTCGACAGTTCGATTCTGTCCTGAGGCACCATTTTATTTCAATGCGGGAATAGCTCAGCGGTAGAGCATCGCCTTGCCAAGGCGAGGGTCGCGAGT
>CAURNS010000014.1:0-161776 GCA_963526485.1 uncultured Pelosinus sp. | reverse complement strand
TCTGCTTTGTTATGCTCTTAAGCTGCCTGAGGGTTCCATTTTTCTGCGTTGGTTTGCCTATTTTTTGCCTGCTTGCACAAAAAAAAGGCGTCGCATTACGTTTTTTCAAAAAACGTTTTGCGACAGCCCCATCTCTCTTTCGTTTTTAATTATTACAGCATTTATGCTTACTTATATTTTTCCCTTTTGCCTTTTATCGAAAAGGATTTTAACCCATTCATCCAGAAAGAATAAAAGAATTCATTTAAAGTATTCTATTTACAAAATTCAGGAGGAATTAACATGATTTCGCAAAATATTTACAATAAGATTAATAAATCTTCGTGGATACGCGCCATGTTTGAAGAAGGAGCAAAACTTCGAAAGATTCATGGGGCAGAAAATGTATATGATTTTAGTTTGGGTAATCCCGACTATGAACCACCAGTACAAGTAAAAAATGCCATCAAGAAATATACTTCAGATGATTATGTTGGACTTCATCGTTATATGAGCAACGCTGGACATCCAGAAGTCCGGGAGAAAATCGCAAAAAAAACTTCTGAGGAAAGCGGCTTGTCTTTAACACAAAACCACATCATTATGACCTGTGGAGCCGCTGGAGGACTAAATGTTGTCTTAAAGAGTATCTTAAATCCCGAAGATGAAGTAATAGTTTTTTCACCGTATTTTGTTGAATATATATTTTACATTGAAAATTGTAATGGGAAAGCAGTAGTTGTCCCGGCAGATACCCAAACCTTTGAACCTTCTCTAGATTTTCTAGCCAGAAGTATCACACCTAAATGTAAAGCGATTATTATCAATTCACCCAATAATCCGACAGGCGTAGTATATAGTGAAAAAACATTAAAAAAACTTGCCTCCCTATTAGAGACTAAAGAAACAGAGTTTAACTCCCAAATACTTGTCATATCTGATGAACCTTACAGTAAAATAGTCTATGATCAAGTGGAAGTACCTAATATTCTGAAGATATTCAAGCATTCAGCCATTGTAAATTCCTACAGTAAATCCTTAGCCATTCCAGGTGAGCGTGTTGGCTATATTGCAGTAAATCCTGGTATTGCTGATGTGGATTTATTAATTAACGGCATGGTTTTTTGCAACCGAACACTAGGTTTCGTAAATGCACCTTCCCTTTTTCAGAAAGTAATCGCTGATTCCTTGGATGTAGTTGTAAATACTGATAAATATAAAAAAAGACGTGATTTCTTATACAATAATCTGACTGATTTAGGATATTCTTGCGTAAAACCACAAGGAGCATTTTATCTTTTTCCCCAATCCCTTATTCCCGACGACATCGAATTTGCAAAACGTGCACTGAAATATAATCTACTTATTGTACCTGGCAGTGGATTTGGTTGTCCTGGGTACTTTAGATTAGCTTATTGCGTCGATTTCAATAGTATTAAAAATTCTATTCCTGCTTTTAAAGCATTGGCAGAAGAAATTAAAGGACAAAAGTAACGATACCAAAAAGAGACCGTCATTTCTTGATGATTCCGATAAGTGGCAAGCATCAATATGTAAAAATTTGAGTCACAAAAAAAAGCACAGCCATGTCCACTAATGGAGAGGCTGTGTCTTTCTTTTTGAGCAATGATTATTTGTTCGTAATCAGGTCTAATAACTGTCAGCTGACTCATTCATATTAAGACTTGTATGGCGCTATTGATGTCCAGGTGCACTACTTGAATTAATAGTTTTTTATGACATTTACCTCTAAGACGCCTAATATTCACTAAAGTCCACCGCATATTCCTACCTATCAAGAACAAATACTCTCACTCCATGGGTACGCCCTAACTCATATAGTTCTTCGTCTGAAGCGTCTATATGAACGTCAAACACTTTACCCTTAACTGCTCCCCCGGTATCTTCTGCAATTCGTCGAAACACCCTGCCGTCAGGCATAACAATCTCAACCTCTGAGCCTAGTGGAACTACGTCTGGGTCAACGGCTACAGTCCTTCCTGAGGTAGCTATTGTGCCTGATGCTGTTTTACCCATATCGTTGTACCAAGTCACCTGTGCGCCATCTATGTAGCGAGCTACCCGGTGTCCACCACGGCTAGTCGGGTAGACATCACGCTGGAGTGCCAGCTCACGTCTTAGAATTGCTATATCTTTTTCCATGTCCTCAACCTTTTGCTGGTTCACTTGAGCCTCAGACGTTATTTGTGCTATTCGCACTTCATCAGCTTGTTTTTGATCAATGATTGTTTTGTAGTTAATGCTAATTCCAAATATTAAGACTATTATAATCGTTCCGATAGTCAATGTTAGTCTCATCGAATCACTCCTTCATATGATAATAAATTAAGAAGGCTTAGTTTATATTATATCGGTAAAACGAGAGTAATACCAATGGATAAATTTTCTCTTTCCCGTTAGAGTCCATTTAAGGTAACTATTTCTCCTTACAATTTATAATTAGATTAACCATATTTTACTAATAATATGTAGAAAAAGCCTGTTCCACTAATGGATGGCCTGTCTTTTAATTCTATATAATATTTTTCTTCGATCAACTCTCAGAAAAACAAGGAGGCTGATTGCTTATAAATTCATTAAGGCAGTTTTTGTTTCTTTCATTTCCTAAACATACTATTAAAAGTGAGTGATAAATGTTGGAAACAATACAATTTTATCATTAATACTTGGATATAATTTTAGGAGGAATTCTCTTGATAAAACTAAGTGAAGTAGAAGTTTTAGCTTTAACAAAGCTCCTGGAGATGGAAAATAATTCATTGGCTATTGCAAAAACCAGCATAATGGCAATATCCGATGCACAGTTAAAATCTCTAGCACAAACTGGAATCCAAACAACCGAAAGTAGAATTGTTGGATTACAAAAATTTGTTTCAGAAAATATATTGTCTTCATCCGCGGCAAATCAGCCGCAGATGCAGTAAGGAGGATTTCCGACTATGCCATCTATCATTAACAGCATGTTTTCAAATACTGCCGATAGTTCCGCAGATCAAACTCTTGCTTATGCTTCTGTCTCAGGTGCAGCAGCAGCAGCGCAGGCATATTTTTCGGCTACATTAACTGCAACTACCCCAGAAGTTCGAAGATTATTTGCGGAGTCTTCATCTCAAGCCGTGATGGGACATGAAGCTCTCTTAGGCTTAATGATACAAAAAGGCTGGACTAATCCTTATGACGAACCTACACAACAGCTTCAATTTGTAATCAGTAAGGCACCAACAAAGTTCTGATTCTCAATAAAAATCTTACAAAATTGAATTGTTCATAAAATAAACCGAGATCTTTCCCGGTTTATTTTCTCTTCACACACTAACTTGTTATAATATCAGTATTATTTATACTATTGAAGATGCCATACATTATATGTCCTGTTAAATATTTAACTCCTTTATCCATCTGCTTTACTCCCTTTTCACTTTAGCGTTGTTGTATCACTCAATTACTACGTCTTTAAAGTGAGGATTTTTAACTGTTTTGAATAATAATTATTTCAGCATCTTAAATAAGCAAAAGATAATATTATCCTCCATTAACTTTAAACCGCCCTTATTAGGACGGTTTAAAGTTACATTATTTATCTTTTATGTCCATCGACCATTCAGGTTCTTTGTGAGCAAATTTTTCCCATTTTCACGAAATTCCTCTGTACCGCCTTCTAAGTGTGTTTCGGTATACTGGATGGGATTTTCAACTGATCCGGAGCGTTTCAATTCTTGGAATAATTTTAATCGATCCTCGTCAGATAGCTTTTGCACAAATTTATGGATATCTGCCCATTCATCTATGTGATTTTCAGCCATATTGTACCTCCTTGAATGTTAACCTTGTTTTTAGTATGCCCCATTTTTATCATTTAAAATGATTCCTATTTATATCGAAAAACTACCTGCACAAGTAAGCAGGAATTACATTGATTGTTTCAATTATTTTGATGCTTGTAATAAACTGCATTTGTGCTATGATCTTGTAGTAAGCTATGGTTTTCTCAGCAATTATTTTCTCTCTGGTTCATTTAATATAATTCATAGCGCGGTATTCACGAATGCTTCTGCTAGTTTAACAATTAGTTCCTTAACCATTCTTCTTTTATCCTCACAAATTAAATAAAAAATGCCGACAATTCTAGTACTACTATCAGGTAGTACTAGCCTCGGTTCAGTGATCAGCCAATAATTCTTTTATCTTCAGACGAACATTTTGTCGTATAAAACAATTCATGATTTACTACAAATTATCGGTTTCAATGGGGTTTAAAGAAGAGGATTCCTGATCAATACAGGAATCCTCTTCTTTAAATGTCGTAGTCTTTTTTATTGTTCTTGACAAAGGGTACATACCTTATTACGTTGACCTCTTTTTCAGTCTAATATTGCATTCATCATCATTTCATCTGTTGGTAACAAAAAGAAATTAGATCTTGTTCATTTTTTTATCAATATAATAAATATATGCTAAGACTTCTGCTACGGCCTGAAATAATTCAGGAGGAATTTCTCTATCCAGTTCTACAGCCATTAGCATACTAGCTAGTGTTTTGTTTTGATATACGGGAACAGAATTTTGTTTTGCTGTTGACATTATTTTTTCAGCCATAAAACCAGTACCTTTGGCTACAACTTTAGGAGCAGCATTATTCGATTTTTGATAGGTTAGAGCGATAGCTTGCTTTGGTTTATTAGTTTCCTTTTTATCCATGACTATATTTTTCCCCATGATTTAATAGGTTCAAAACTTTTTCTATGGATTGGACAAGGTCCATATTCATGTAATGCCTTTAAATGTTCTGCTGTACCATATCCTTTATGTTTAGCAAAACCATATTGAGGGAATTGTTTGTCATATTCTAGCATCAAGTTATCCCGTTCTACTTTAGCAATGATGGATGCTGCTCCAATAGATGCGCTGATAGCATCACCGCCAATTAATGATAAAGAATGCATTTCTAAATCAGGTAAGGGTACTGCATCAATTAAAACAGCATGAGGTTTCTGCTGAAGTTCACTAATGGCATTATACATACCAAGCACAGTAGCATTATAAATATTTAAATGATCAATAACGTCAATATCGACAACAATATGCTGCACGCTGATAGCGACGTCTTTTATGGCATGATATAGATGCTCTCTTTGTTTAGCAGATAGTTTTTTTGAATCGTTGATTGATGGCAGGTGGCAGCCAATCGGTAATATAACAGCACCTACTACTAAAGGGCCAGCTAAAGGACCGCGTCCCGCTTCATCAACTCCTGCAATGAGATTATATCCTTTATTGGTAAGAATGCGTTCCTGATTATAAAGATTTTGTATACGCTGTTGTTCTGCCAAATCTTGTTCTTGTCTTTTTTGCCACTTAACTAATAAGCGAGAGACTGAAACCCGTGGATCTTTTTTTAAGTTGCTTATCATAGCTGCTGACAGATTGTTCTCTTCTAAAAGTTTCGTAATTTCCACTACTGTCATTTGCTCTACATTCACTATTTGGGGACCTCCAATGGATAAATTAAGTATCATACTATATATTCTCGTAAAAGTTACTAAATCCTTGTTTATATTCCTAATAAGTCTGTTAATCAATATATCTTTCTTATATCGTATTACATGAAAAAAGAAATGGTCATAGTACCATTTCTTGTATGTATCTTATTCACTTTCAACATTAGGACGATCCAAAGTAAAATTACCTAGTTTGTTACCACGGAATTCATTGAGTATAATGCGTCTGGCCTTTTCATAGTCAATTAGACCGCCACTACGTAAACATCCACGGCGGGAGCCGATTAATCCCAATAATTCAACAGGATCCTCTGGCAATGGAGACGATAAATTATAACGTTCAATCAATCGTTCACTATAATCCTCACGTAATAGTGTTAACATTTTGGACATGGCTTTCTCAATATCATAGATATCATCATTGATTGCACCAGTCATAGCAAGTCTAAAACCAACTTCAGGATCTTCGAATTTTGGCCATAATACACCTGGCGTATCTAAAAGTTCTAAATTCTTTCCAATAGTGATCCATTGCTTACCTCGTGTGACACCCGGTTTATCAGCAGTACGTACAGCCTTCGTGCCTAACAAACGATTAATAAGAGATGACTTCCCAACATTGGGAATACCCAAAATCATAGCTCGTACAGCCCGGGGGTTAACACCCTTAGCTACCAATTTAGCAGCTTTTGCATTACCTAATTGTTCTATTTGGTTCACCAATGCTTTTGTACCTTTTCCAGTCATGGAGTCTAAGGCGACAACTTGCAAGCCCTGTGAGTGAAATGTCTCAATCCACTTCCTAGTCCATTCTGGTTCAGCCAGATCGGCTTTATTTAAGGCCACCACCCGTGGTTTACCTTCTAATATTTGATGAATTACTGGATTAGCACTACTGATAGGTATGCGAGCATCCAATAACTCTATGACTACATCGACTAGCTTCAAGTTTGACTGAATCATGCGCAGAGCTTTTGTCATGTGCCCGGGAAACCAGTTAATATTCAAATTATCCATGTTATCACTCTCTATAACGCTATTCTCTCTACTTTACTTCTGATTGTACAGCTAAGGGAGAGTTTTTAATTGATCAATTGGCCAGAATATCATAACCGCTTTGCCTTTAATCAATTCTAAGGGGACAAAACCAACATCGCGAAAGCGACTATCTTCTGAATTATTACGATTGTCGCCCATAACAAAGATATGTCCTTCAGGTACAGTAACCAGAGGATAGGATCCACGGGTTTTTTCTAAAATGTAGGTCTCGTTTAATAGTTGTCCATTTAGAAATACACGACCGTCCTTTATTTCAATAGTATCACCAGCTACAGCAATAACCCGTTTGATAAAATCACGAGTTGGATCTTTCGGATAACGAAATACTAATACATCACCTTTTTCAGGATTTTTGAAACGATAAATAAATTTATTGACCACTAGTCGCTCACTGCTAATTAGTGTAGGGCGCATGGAAGGTCCATCTACCATGTAGAGTTCAACAATAAAATATCGGATAAAAAAAGCTAAGACAACAGCGATAAGTATAGAGACAATCCAATCTTTTACTTCTTCGCCTAAATTAGTCTTACTCACTGTTAAACCTCCTTCTTAAGTATAAGAAAAGACTTGGCTTGTGCCAAGTCTTTAAGCGCAGGCAGAAGCCTTAGTCATTCTTATTTGAAATTGAAATTTCTCTGTGATTCGATTCCTAAAGAAAAGGGACTGAAAACAGTCCCCTAAGCAATTACCGTCTTTCTTTAATACGAGCTGCTTTACCTTTAAGTTTGCGCAGATAATATAATTTTGCACGGCGTACGATACCTTTACGCACTACTTCAATCTTTTCCAAACGTGGGGAATGTACAGGGAAAGTACGTTCCACACCAATGTTGTAAGAAACACGTCTAACTGTAAAAGTTTCACGTATTCCACCGTTATTTCTGGCAATTACAACACCTTCAAACAACTGGATACGTTCGCGTGAACCCTCAACAACTTTTACATGAACGCGTACAGTATCTCCTGACTTAAATGCAGGAATATCCTGACGTAATTGTTCTTGTTCTAATGCTTGAATCATATTCATAATCTATTTCCTCCTTATCCTAGACGTTCATGTCAATTGATTATTATATTGTACAGAGGACCGTCCGTTACACCTTAAAAATTATAACATACCAATACTATAAACTCAAGCAGATTATGAGGTTATAAGTATTTATTATGACTCCCACCATTTTTCGCCCAACAATCGGTCTAAAATAATTGCCACCGCTGCTCTCACTGGTAAATGATTATAATTACCAGGACCATAAATAGGTTCTAAAATATAATCAAATTCTTCCATTACTGATTTTTCAATACCCCAGCCTGTACCAAATAGAATAAGATACGGTCTAGCAGAAATCTCAATTTGAGCTCGCATATTTTTATACGTTATACTATTAGGAAATGTACGTGCATCGGTAGTAATAATAATAGGTTTCATACCTTCACATTCAGTAATGTACTCTACAGCACTTTGAATATCAGCCTTAATATCCAATACGCTAAAAGCTTCACGACGATCAGGATTATATTCTCCACCATAGCCGTGCTGCCAGTAATCCATAATTTCTTTTGCCAACACCGTTTGACTTTCATGTGGATGGATAATGAAGTAACGTTTTATATCATAGGTACGTGAAGTGCGTGCAATATCATGAATATCAAAATTAGTAATGGCTGTAGTAATTATTTCATCGTTTTTATTATATATTGGATGGTGTACCAAGCCGAGATAAATTGGTAAAGCCATATTAGTCTCCAGTCTGCTCAGCTATAATTTCTGCTAATAATTTAGCATCATCTGGGCTTAACTCTTTATTTTTTAACAAATCAGGTCGATGCTCAAGAGTGTTTTTTAGCGCTTGTTTATTGCGCCAGCGGTTAATTTTCGCATGATCGCCTGACAGCAGTATTTCTGGTGCCTCCATACCCTCAAATTCCCGAGGTCTTGTATATTGGGGGTACTCAAGTAAACCATTATAGAAGGAATCTTGAGGAGCTGAATTACTAGATCCAAGTACACCAGGTAGCATTCTGGCTACGGAATCAACGATTACCATAGCAGGTAACTCGCCACCAGTCAGCACATAATCACCAATGGAAATACTTTCATCAACTAAATGCAGTCTAACTCGGTTATCAATTCCTTCATAATGCCCACACAATAAAATAAGCTGTTCATAACTGGCTAATTCCTTAACCTTTGTTTGATCAAGTCGATAGCCACCTGGGCACATTAGAATGACTCTTCGATTCGCAATATTACTTGTTGTAATAATGTTATCTACTGCACGAAAGATGGGTTCAGGCTTCATTACCATACCCACTCCTCCACCAAAGGGATAGTCATCAACAATACGATGCTTGTCAAAAGTAAAATCACGAGGATTTGTTACTTGGATTTTTAATAAATCTGCCTCTTGTGCTCGCTTGATTATACTATGCCCAAAAGGACCACTAAACATTTCAGGAAATAATGAAACAATATCAATTCGCATTTTTATTCCCATTCTTCCTGTAATTTTACAATCATTTTTCCAGCAGAAATATCAATCTGTAAAACGACAGTCTTTAATCCTGGAATTAGTAGGGGTTGTTTGTCTTTTTGTTCAACAATATATACATCGTTGCTACCTGTTTCTAAAACATCTGTAACTTTTCCTAGATATTCGTCTTGCTCGTTGTAGACATCCAACCCAATTATATTAAAAATGTAATAGTGGCCATTAGGTAGTGGCATTAAATCCTTACGTTCAACTTTTATTAACTTTCCCCGCAAATGTTCAATATCATTTCTGTTATCTAGCCCCTTAAATTTCAATAGAACAAATTGCTGGTGATATCTAACACTTTCGATCGGTAAATTAGTCCCATCATCAAGTTGTGCGATTTTTAACTTGCGAAATCGTTCAGGAAAATCGGTAAGCGGTATTACGCGAACTTCTCCACGTACCCCTTGAGGAGCAATAATTTTCCCAATAACAATCATATTATCAGTCATAATAATTAGTTTCTAAAAGCGATAACTTTGCCGTCTTCTAGCAAAATTTCAGCATTCATATGTTTATGTAAATCATCGCCGATTTTTACTGTGACAATCTGTTCCAAGGTTCCCTGAGCAATTTCTGCGCCGATTTCCAATTGAGCAGTTTCTTTTAGTTTTTCCGTCATGTGGCTTTTAAATTCAAGACGTTTTTGTGTTTCACCATCAATCTGTTGACGAAGTGCGGTAAGTCCTTGGGCATCTTGCTTTGCTTGTTCGCTTAGCATACGTTTTGCATGAAATTCAATTTGTTGCAATTCCATATCCGCTTTACGTATGTTTTCTTGTATTTCAGCGGCTAAACGCTGTTTAAGTTCTTCTGTAACTTTAGCTTTAATCGTTACCGGACATTTTATAGTAATACTATCCATGTTTGTCCACGCTCCTAATTTTGTTGGAAAAGGTTCATCTGCAATATTGCGCTGAGTAAGGATATGTATTTTACAACACACTTCTTATAGGCGCTATTTGCATCTGAACCTTTTCTAATAGTTTGTATAATTTCGCGGTGTAATTATACACATACTAAATTATTTCTATCATTATTTTTTTGTTTTCACGAGTTGCTGCAGCTTTGACAACAGTACGCATTGCTTTAGCAATACGCCCTTGCTTGCCAATTACTTTCCCCATATCTTCAGGTGCTACATGTAACTCATAAATGGTGGTATCAGCATCTACAGATTCTGTGACGCTTACTTGATCTTGATTTTTAACTAACGCTTTGGCGATAACCCCAACTAATTTTTTCATAGTTCATTACGCCTCTTTCTTCGTACGCTTTAGTTCATCCCATTTTTTCATGATACCAGCCTTGCTGAAAAGAGCTTTAACGGTATCAGTAGGTTGTGCACCTTTTTGCATCCAACTGATAGCTTTATCTTCATCAATCTTAACAATTGCAGGTTCCACAGTGGAATCATAGTGTCCTAAAGTTTCGATAGAGCGTCCATCACGAGGAGCACGAGAATCAGCCACAACTACACGGTAGAAAGGGTTTTTCTTCGCACCCATACGCATTAAACGAATTTTTACTGCCACAAAAATCACCTCCTTCATAGAATATCCATTTTAAATTATTTCATAAAGGGTAATTTAAAACCACCAAAGGATTTTTTACCACTTTTCTGCATATCTTGAAAACGTTTCATCATTTTTTTTGCTTCGGCAAATTGCTTGAGTAGTTTATTAACGTCTTGTACTCTAGTTCCGCTTCCCAAAGCAATACGTTTACGACGACTCCCATTAATCAATGAGGCATCACGGCGCTCTTTCTTGGTCATAGAATGTATAATAGCTTCAGTACGTGTTAATTCTTTTTCATCAATTTCTACATCTTTTAATTTTTTCAAATCACCCATACCAGGCAGCATGCCCAAAATTTGATCAAGAGGACCTAATTTTCGTACTTGTTGTAATTGGCTCAAGAAATCGTCGAGATTAAAATCATCCTTACGTAATTTTTTCTCCATCTCTTTAGCTTGTTCCAAATCAATCGAAGTGCCTGCTTTTTCTATTAAGCTAAGTACATCACCCATCCCCAAGATGCGAGATGCCATACGATCTGGATGAAAAATCTCAAGTGCATCTAATTTCTCACCTATACCAGTAAATTTAATAGGACAACCAGTAACAGCTTTAATCGATAAAGCTGCACCGCCACGAGCATCGCCATCTAGCTTTGTAAGAATGACACCGTCTAATCCTAAATCTTTATTAAAGGATTCTGCTACCGTTACAGAATCTTGACCAGTCATGGCATCAACGACTAACAGTATTTCATGAGGCTTTACCGCTGTCTTGATTGATTTTAACTCTTGCATCAAGTCTTCATTAATGTGTAAGCGACCAGCAGTATCAATAATTACTGTATCTCTAGCATAAGCATTAGCATATTCAATTGCTTTTTGTGCTATAAGCACAGCATCTTTGCAATCTTCCAGAGTAAAAACAGGCATATCTAACTGTCCACCTAAAACTTGTAACTGTTTTATAGCAGCAGGACGATATATATCAGCAGCTACTAATAAAGGACGTTTGCTCTGTTTTTTTAGCAAATGAGCCAATTTACCAGCAGTCGTTGTCTTACCAGCTCCCTGTAATCCCACTAGCATGATGATAGTAGGCGGCCTAGAAGAAACTGTAATGCGGCTTTGGGTACCACCCATAAGATCAGTAAGTTCATCATTAACTATTTTTACGACAAATTGAGCAGGTGTCAGGCTTTGCATAACCTCTTGCCCAAGCGCTTTTTCTTTAATTTTAGCGATAAAATCTTTGACAACCTTGAAGTTAACATCGGCTTCTAGTAGAGCCATTCGCACTTCACGCATTGCTTCGTTGATATCTGCTTCCGATAATTTTCCGCGACCGCGTAATTTTTTAAAAGTTCCCTGTAATTTATCGGCTAACCCTTCAAAAACCATACTACACCTCTTTTGAATAGTCTAACAAGCAATCCAATTCTTGCATTGCCAAATCTAACTTAGGTACCTTCTGTACCTCTTCTGGCAATTCATGTATTAATTCATATATATGTTGTATAATTTGTTGTTCTCTTTGATGACGTTCAACAAACTTAAGCTTATCTTCATAATCTGTAAGTACTTGTTCGGCTCTTTTTAATATATCATGGACTGCTTGTCTTGTTACTCCTAATTCATCAGCAATTTCGGCTAACGATAAATCATTTAGGTAATGCATTTCTAAAATAAGTTGTTGCTTCTTTGTTAATAAAGCACCATAAAAATCAAACAATAAAATAATCCGCAGCACTTTATCTAACATTTGCAATCACCTCTTACCTGACAAGGAAAAATACTTTACAGTCCATATTATAAAACAAAAGAAAACCGGTGTCAAGTATTTTCACTTGTCACTAAACAAGGCTTCTGCAAATTCTTGAGGCACGAAAGGACGTAGATCACTAGCAGCTTCTCCTACTCCAATCCATTTTACAGGTACATTCAGTTCAGATTTAATACTTATAACAACGCCGCCTTTTGCCGTACCATCAAGTTTAGTCAGTACAATACCCGTTAATGGTATAGCCTCACCAAATAATTTGGCCTGATTAATAGCATTTTGGCCTGTAGTTGCATCAAGGACTAATAAAGTTTCGTGAGGAGCGTCCGGAATTTCACGGCTAGTAACTCGGCCAATCTTTTTTAATTCTTCCATTAAATTAGATTTGGTGTGAAGTCGTCCAGCAGTATCAATAATAACAATGTCAGCTTTTTTAGCTTTGGCTGATTGCACAGCATCAAAGGCTACAGCAGCAGGATCAGATCCTTCTTTATGTTTTATAATTTCTGCACCTGTTCTTGATCCCCATATTTCTAATTGGTCGATAGCAGCAGCACGAAAAGTATCCGCTGCTGCTAATATTACTTTGTAACCTTGTTCTCTATAATATTGGCCTAACTTGCCGATTGTGGTTGTTTTCCCCACACCATTTACACCAACGACAACAATTACAGTAGGAGGTGTAGCTGCAAATTTAATTCCATCATTATCTTCTGTTAACATAGTTGTGATCTTACTTTGCAAGAATGGCTTTAAATCTTCAGGACTATTAATTTCTTTACTTTTTATACCTTTTTTGATATCTGCCATTAATCTAGTAGTGGTTTGTACACCAACGTCTGCGGATAATAATACAGCTTCCAAATCATCAAGGAATTCATCATCAATGGTGGCATAGCCAATTACCAGTTGCTCGATTTTTTCTGTGAAATTTTTTCTGGTTTTATCCAAACCTGCTTTTAATTTATCAAAAAATCCCATACTTATTCCTCCAATTGTTCGAATTATCCTATTTTATCCATCAATTTGACAGAAACCAAACGTGATATACCTGATTGCTCCATAGTAACCCCATGTATAATATTAGCTGCTTCCATAGTTCCTTTACGATGGGTAACAACAATAAATTGAGTATGTCTAGCATAATCACGCAAAAACTCACGCAAACGATCTATATTTGCTTCATCTAAAGGTGCATCAATTTCATCCACAACAATAAATGGCGCAGGACGATAAGCTAAAAAAGAAAATAATAAGGCGATAACAGTGAGAGCTCTTTCTCCACCTGATAATAATATTAAATTCTGCATTTTTTTCCCTGGAGCTTGTACAATAATTTCAATGCCTGTACTTAAGATATTATCAGGATCCACTAGTTTTAATTGAGCTTGCCCTCCACCAAATAAACGAGAAAAAATATCACTAAAGTGTTCATTAATTTTTGTAAAGGCAGCAATAAATTTTGCAGACATAGTATTGTCAATATCAGTAATAATAGAAGCTAAATATTCCTTAGCAGACAATAAATCTTGGTATTGTGTTCTTAGAAAATCACAGCGTTCTTGTAAGCGCACATAATCTTCCACAGCTCCATGATTTACTGGACCTAATAAAATAAGCTCGTTTTCTAATTTTTTTATTAAGTTACTAATTATATCAAGACTTTCAGTGCGGCAAAGCTCTTTGGCTTGGATAACGGTAAGAGAAAACTGCTGCTCTAATTGTTCTAAACAATGTGTAACTTCATAGCTATATTTAGTAGCTAAAAGTTCACTTTCATGTAAACGTGTTTGTAATTCATGATGTTTACGCCTTAAATCTTTTAACTCCTTTTCAAGTTGTTGTAGCATAGCTAAAAGATTAAGTTTTACACCATATTGCGTTTTATGATGCTGCTCATAATTAATTTTCTCTTCCATTAAATTTTGATGTTTAGTCGATGTAGCTACTAATTCTTGATTTGCTTGCACTATTTGTCTTGCAATTTCACTACTTTCTGTAAGTAAATTTTGTAGTTGGTCTTGCAATAATTGTTTAGATTGTTCATGCTGTTCGTAGTTGGCCATAAATGCTGTAATCTCTTGCTGTGCAGTTGTAATACTGATTTTAAGATCTGTTAAACTAGCTGTTAATATATCCTTTGATCCTTGTAATTCTCTACATTTTTGTTGGTTAAGGGCAATCGTTTCTTTATGTTGATTATCACGACTTTCTAGTGTGGTAATGATTGTTTGACTTTGTGATGAAGCCATAAATAACTGTTCTTTTTCTTGTAAACATGTTGTTTTCTCATCATTAATAGTAGCAATAGCTAAAGTAAAACGTTTTTTATCAGATTGCATTTTTTCAGTATGAACCATAATTTCAGCTTGCCGAACTTCAAGTTGTTGACGATTGTTCTGAAGGTTCGCTAATTCATCATTAATGCGAGATAGTTCAGTTTTAATTACAGCCACTTTCTCTTGTTTAGTAGTCAAAGTATGTATCATACTATCTAGATTTAGCTTAATTGCAGCTATTTCATTATTACGACCAAGAAAACTAGTTTCTCGTTTATTAGTGCTACCACCCGTCATAGAGCCGCCTGGATTTAATACTTCTCCATCTAACGTGACTATTTTGATAGAAAATGCAGCTTGTTTAGCAATCGAAAGAGCGATATCAATATTTTTAGCAATAATGGTTCGACCTAATAAAAATTCTATCACTCCACGATAACGTGGATCACAAGTCACAAGGTCAGCTGCAAATCCTAATGAACCAGTCATAGCAGCGGCAGCTTTTTCTGTTTCCTTAGGTTTGAATGGTTTTATCGTGTTTAAAGGCAGAAAGGTTGCTCGTCCTAACCGTTCAGTCTTTAAAAAAAACATTGCTTGTTTTGCAACTTCAGCATCTTCCGTAATAATATGCTGAAGAGCACCACCTAATGCAATTTCAACAGCCGTAACATACTTATCTGGTACTGTGATGATTTGAGCTACAGCACCACAAATACCGCTATGCCAATTGGCATTACTTTTTAAGATACTTTTAATTCCCCGAGAGAAGCCCTCATATTCATTCTGCATACTTGATAAAATCTTGAAACGTGATTGTAATTCATTGACTTGGGTGGTCAATTGTTTTTCTTGCTGTAAAGAGTTTTGTAAATCTTCTTCTGTATTTTTCTTTGTTACATGTAATAACTCATTGTCATGATTTAACTGACTTATTTTGGCTTGTATGATGTCTTGTTCAGCCAGGATCGTATTATACGCTAATTCAGTTTGCTGCAATTGTTTATGATATTCTTGATATTCTTGTTCAAAGTTATGTTGGCGTACCTCTATCCTTGCAATATCACTTTTAATAGTTTCAAGTTTATTTCTCTCTTCAACAATTTCTTGCAAAAAGATCAGTGTTTTATCTTTGCTAGATTCTAATTGCTTTTCTGCTTGTTCCAAAGTTAAAGCAATATTTTGATATAGTAAATTTTTATCAACTAAAATTTGTTGCAGATTTTCAGTGAATTTCTTTTTTTCAGTCAGAATTTCATTTACTTCATTATTTTTTTTCTCAAGGTCATTTTTCGATTTTTCAATACGAAGCTGTTCATCATTAATACGATCTTGATTACGCGTACCTTGAAGGATTCGTTCTTCCAAAACAGCAATTTTACCATGGATTCTCTCTAGTTCTGTGTCAGCTTGATTAATAAAAGTAGTATAAGAAGTAAGTTTTTCTTCTATTTGGATTAAGTCCATTGTTAACTTTTCTTTGTCAGTTTCTTTTAAACTGACATTTGTACTAACTGTAAGTTCATCTTCTACCAGTTGATTTTTTTGTAAATTAGCGCTCTCTATTATCTTTTCAGACTTTTCTAATGTATTGATTAGTAATGTTACCTGATAAGAGGTTAGTTCTGCTTTTAGGATATTATATTGCTTTGTTTTTTCAGCACTTTCGCGAAGTGGAACAAGTTGATCTTCGATTTCATTTGTTATATCTGATACTCGAATGAGATTTTGAGTAGTATCTTCTAATTTTCGTAATGCGTCTTTTTTACGTTGTTTATATTTTGAAATACCGGCGGATTCTTCGAATAGTAAACGACGTTCTTCTGGTTTACTATTTAATACTTCATCTACTTTATTTTGTCCAATAACAGTCATCGCATCCCGGCCAAGACCTGTATCAGCCAATAATTCATAGATATCTTTTAGCCGACAGGCAGACTTATTAATGAAATACTCACTATCGCCAGAGCGAAATACCCTACGGGTAATGATTACTTCAGTAAAATCGATAGGTAGCGTACCGTCGCTATTATCAAATATTACAGAAACTTCAGCTGCTCCCAAGGGCCTACGACCTAAACTGCCAGCAAATATTACATCTTCCATTTTAGTCCCACGTAAATTACGAATACTCTGTTCACCGAGCACCCAACGGATAGCATCTGAGATATTACTTTTTCCGCTGCCATTTGGACCAACAATAGCAGTAATACCAGGTCCAAATTCTAATTCTGTTTTATCTGCGAAGGATTTAAAGCCATATGTTTCGAGTCTACGTAATAGCAAATTATATCACCACACTATTATTTATCTATATTATCACTTTATCTAACCTTAAAATTCTACCATGTGTTAGTTGTTTATACAACAAACTTAAGTAAAAAACCTGTTTGCTTAGCAAACAGGTTCATTTACGAAATTAAAATTATATTAATTTCAATTGCAATTAAGAATGAAATAGGGTTCCTGATTACGCTTAGGAACTTAGCATTAGTAAATTTATCTATCTGGGTTCCACAATAAAACGAATCGCAGTGCGGGCTTCAGCATCGATGACAATTTCAGCAAAGGCGGGAATTGCAATTAGATTAATACCATTGGGCGCAACAAACCCACGAGCAATAGCAATTGCTTTTATAGCTTGATTGACTGCGCCAGCACCTACTGCCTGTACTTCGGCAGAACCTCTTTCTCTCAACACTGCAGCTAAGGCACCTGCTACAGATTTAGGATTTGATTGCGCAGATACTTTGAGCACATCCATTAGCTAACCTCCTTTTGGTATCAGGACTTATTACAATATATAGTATTCTGAAGATTTTCGTTAAATTCCTTTTTTTGTAAATTAAATATAAAATAACATTTTTTTATTAATAACATAAAAAATATTCTTATTTTCAAATATTATTTCATCCAAATTTTTTCCATCTTGCTTTAAAATAAGATTTTTAATATTATAAAGGGAATTTATTTTCTTTATATTCCCATTATAGATACCTCTAACTTTTGAGGTATCACGAGGATGATGATGGATAACAATTTCATTTGTTTTTTCTGATGATAAAATAAATTCAGCGCAATGGGCTAGCATCATATAGAAAATATAAGAGTCTACCATTTCACCGAAGGCAGGATGATAGGGACCAGCTAAGACAACATTGTCTTTAGCTAATTCTTCAGTTGCCTGTAAGCCAGTACGAATAGTTGGTATCCCATGCTGCGCAAACAGTAATTTTAAAAAGGCACCACGAGCAGTTCCAGCACTTAGGGATAATGCTTTATAGCAGCCTTTATGGTACATGTCTGCTAATTGTGTATTGGCAATTACTAGCGTAGGATAAATTCGCACAAAGTCTGGAGCAAGACGAATAACACTATATGCAGTCGTGATAAGACTTTTCCAATCTTCTAACGGTAAGCCAGGCATTAATTGAATCCCACACATTAAGTTCATTTTTCTTATAATGCAAATAGCTTGAAGGACATGCTGTGAATCATGCCCCCGAGCGCTTGCCTTTAGCACTTTGTTATCAAGGGATTGTACCCCTAATTCTATGGTCGAAACTCCATATTTTATTAGATTTTCTACAATCTCATTTGAAATACAATCGGGCCTTGTAGAAAGACGAATTGCATGAATTTTTCCATGTTTTAGTGCTTGATATGCTGGTTCCAATAATTCACTTTGCTTTTCCAGAGGTAATGCCGTAAAACTTCCACCATAAAAAGCAACTTCTATATAACGTTTTTCAGTGATTTCTGTTAAGTGTTTATTAATAATTGTTGCTATTTCTTGGGATTTTACAGGAAGTTCTTTACCTGTAATTTTTCTTTGGTTACAAAAAATACAGCTATGCGTGCAACCATGATGTGGAATAAATATAGGAATAATATAATGTTTCATAATTCCTCCTTCTTCATTATTGGAATCTATCTTAATAACAGTTTTTTAGATTTTTTCAGTAAATAATAATTAATAAAGACGACCTAACGGTCGCCCATATTAATTATTATTTATAATTCCCAATTTCACTAACGCTTGCTTTGCTGCAAATTGTTCTGCTTCTTTTTTGCTTTTTCCTAAACCTCTACCTAATGAATCAGCATTTACTAAGACTATTACCTCAAATATCTTGTTGTGATCAGGACCATTTTCAGAAACAATTTCATAAGTAATCTTACTGTCGTTCTTTTTCTGTACAACTTCCTGTAAGACAGTCTTGTAATCTTTAACGTATTCACCACGCTCAACTAAGCGCAAGTCAGCCTGAAGTTGTTTTAATACAAAATTCGTAACATTAAGAAAACCACTATCCAGGTAAATCGCACCAATCACAGCTTCAAAAGAGTCTGCTAAAATGGAAGTACGATCGCGACCACCTGAACTGGCTTCGCCTTTTCCCAAAAATAAATATTCCCCAATGCCAAGTTCAGCAGCACAGCGAGCCAAAGTCGGCTCACATACAATGACTGCCCGAGCCTTTGTAAGCTCTCCTTCAGGAAGATTTCTAAATTGGCAAAATAAATATTCACTAACAATTAAATCTAATACAGCATCACCCAAGAATTCCAGTCGCTCATTATGAGTAATAAGTGCTTTTTTACACTCATTTGCATAAGAAGTATGAGTAAGAGCTTGGTGTAATAAACTAATATTCGTAAACTGCACATCTAATTTTTTTGATAATTTGGATAATGCGTCCATTCTTTTTTTAGTAAGCATCTCAGTCATATCTATTAATTTTTGAATTTTTTTAATAAGATTGTTGCGTTGTGCCCACCAAAACCTAAGGAATTAGATAATGCTACATTTACTACTTGCTTACGAGAGGTATGAGGAACATAATCCAAATCCATTTCTTCATCTGGCTCATCACAATTAATAGTAGGAGGAATCATATCATTTTCCAAGGTTAAAACAGTAGCAATACATTCAATGCCACCTGCTGCACCTAATAAATGTCCAGTCATGGATTTAATAGAGCTAACAGCTAATTTATATGCATGTTCGCCAAATAATGATTTGATGGCCAAAGTCTCATTTTTATCATTAAGAGGGGTAGAAGTACCATGAGCGTTAATATAATCAACAGCTTCTGCTTCAATTCCTCCATCTTTAAGAGCCATAGCCATACATTTTGCTGCTTGTGCACCTTCTGGAGCAGGAGCCGTAATATGGTAAGCATCAGCATTGGATCCGTAACCGACTATTTCTGCATAAATATGAGCACCTCTAGCTATTGCATGTTCTAAAGACTCAAGAATAACAACACCAGCGCCTTCGCCCATAACAAAACCATTACGATCTTTGTCAAAAGGACGTGAAGCTTTTTCTGGTTCATCATTACGAGTCGATAAGGCCTTCATCGAGCAGAAACCAGCTACTGCAATAGGAGAAATGGCTGCTTCTGTCCCACCAGCAACCATTACATCTGCGTCGCCACGTTGAATGATCTTAAAAGCATCACCAATAGCATTGGTTCCCGTTGCACAAGCTGTCATAACACAACTACATGGACCTTGCAAGCCAAAAGTGATGGAAGTTTGTCCAGCAGCCATGTTACCAATCATCATTGGGATAAAAAATGGGCTAATGCGATTCGGCCCTTTATCAAATAAATTGTGATATTGTTCATTTAGAGTGTCCATCCCACCGATACCAGTACCAATCATTGTACCAATACGAGTACGATCTTCTGACTCTAGATCAATCCCTGAATCTTCAAAAGCCATCTTACTAGCAGCAACAGCAAATTGGGTAAATGGATCCATACGTTTCGCTTCTTTTTTGTCTATATACTTTGTAGGATCAAAATCTTTAACTTCACCAGCAATCTGCGTAGTATATTCACTAGCATCAAAGCGAGTAATTTTACCAATTCCAGATTTACCTGCTAAAAGAGCCTGCCAGAATTCATCTTTACCAATTCCGATCGGTGTCACTGCACCTAATCCTGTTACCACAACTCGTTTTTTCAAACGGAATCACCTCACGTTAATTTATAACTTCAACCTCTGCAAGAAGTCTATTGAAAATTTCTTTAACAGGTAGTATTTCATCTATCTTATGAATGTACTCACCGGTAAATACTAATCCAGTTTCTACATCACCCTGTTGAGCGCGAATTAATGCTTTAATAATGCAAAAGTTTTTTGCACAATGTTTTAAACATCCATCACATCTTTCAGGAACAGGTGCAGTACTTCCAATAATTTTCTCTGCAAATGGATTTTTCAAAGCACGACCAGGTAATCCTACTGGACTGTTAATTAAAACAATATCTTCATGCTTAGCTTTTAAATAAAATTCTTTTAAAGCAGGGGCAGCATTTGATTCTTCGCTGGCAGCAAATCTTGTTCCCATTTGCACACCATCTGCGCCAAGTTTTAATGTATCAACAATATCTTGGCCACTAATAATACCACCAGCACCAATAACTGGTATCTTCACTGCGTTTTTTATGCCAGGCAGCAATGAATGTAAGGGTTGATCTGTCCCCAGATGCCCACCAGCTTCTTTACCTTCGACAATTACAGCAGAAGCTCCTAAAGATTCTGAAATTCTAGCTAATTTAGCAGAAGAGACAATTGGCACAATCGGTGTACCCGACTCTTTTCCTAATCCAAACATATCCCGAGAAAAGCCAGCACCAGCAACGACTAAATCAATACCTTCTTCAATGGCTGTTTTTACGAGACCTGCGAATTCCCTTGCTGCAACCATTGCATTGATACCAATAATTCCTGTACTAGTAAGCGATCTTGCTAAACGAATTTCTTTACGTAGTTCATCAAAGCTCATGCCGGAAGCAGCAATCAAACCAATACCACCAGCTTCGCCCACGGCTGCCGCTAAACGAGCGGTTGAAATACGAATTGCCATACCACCTTGTATAATGGGTATTTTTGCTACTAGATTACCTATTTTAAGTTCTGGAAGTTTCAAGTTATAACTCCTCCATTCGATAGGACATTGTCTTTTAAGAAAGTCCCGCGAAAAAATCAATATTTCACGGGACTTTCTACTTTTAATACTAGAAAATTAACCTTGTTTTTCTTTTTCTATGTACTCTACAGCATCTTTAACAGCTTTAATTTTTTCAGCTATTTCATCAGGAATTTCAATGTTAAATTCCTCTTCGAAAGCCATAATTAGCTCAACGATGTCAAGAGAGTCAGCACCTAAATCATCTATAAAAGTAGAATCCATAGTAACATCAGCTTCATCAACACCAAGTTGCTCTACTGAAATTTGTTTAACTTTGTCAAATGTTGTCACGATATTCACCTCCTTTCAAAAAAGCATCTATTTACATTAACATACCACCATCAACATTCAAAGTTTGACCCGTAATATAATTTGCTGAGTCTGATGCTAAGAATGCTACAGCAGCTGCAACATCTTCAGGACTACCTAATCTTCCGACAGGTATTTTTTCCGCTAACTCTTTTTTTACTTGTTCAGATAAAACAGCGGTCATATCAGTACTAATAAAGCCAGGTGCAATGGCATTTACAGTAATGCCTCTTGATGCTAATTCTTTAGCCATTGATTTAGTAAACCCAATGACACCAGCCTTAGCGGCAGCATAATTTGCTTGACCTGCATTTCCCATTAAACCAACAACAGATGTCATATTGATAATCTTACCAGCCCGTTGCTTCATCATAATACGAGAAATGGCTTTAGTGCAAACGAAAACACCCTTTAAATTAATGTTCATAACTGCATCCCAATCTTCTTCTTTCATGCGCATCAAAAGATTGTCACGAGTGATTCCAGCATTATTTACTAAAACATCAATTCTGCCAAAGGTATCTATTGTTTCTTTAACCATCGCATCCACTGCTTCAATATTGCCAACATCTGCTTTTATAACAATAGCTTGACCACCGGCAGAGACTATTAGATTTTTTACTTCTTCTGCTGCTGCCTGGTTGCCAGCATAGTTAATTACAACTTTAGCACCAAGTTTTGCTAATTCAATTGCTACAGAACGACCAATTCCTCTAGAGGCACCAGTGACGATTGTAACTTTTCCATCTAAATGCATTTTAACGAACCTCCTTGAAATAATCAAGGGTTTTTTCTAAGCTATTACTATCTTCCACATTTAAATTGTCTATTTCCTTAGCAATTTTTTTAGTAAAAGATGATAAAACCTTACCAGGTCCAACTTCTACAAAGCTTGTAGCACCAAATTTTACAATTTCAGCTATACAATCTTCCCACTCTACAGGGCTATCAGCTTGTTTAACTAAAGAAATTTCAATTTCTTGCTTCTTGGTAATAATTTGACCATTGATGTTAGCCACAACAGGAACAGTTGCATCATGAATCGCTATCTTACTTAATTCAATTGCTAGCTTTTCAGCGGCAGGTTTCATCAATGTGCTATGGAACGGTGCACTAACTGGTAAAAGCACTGCCCTCTTCGCTCCTGCTGCTTTTAACAATTCGGCAGCTTTTTCAACTGCCAGTGTTTTACCTGCAATAACAATTTGACCAGGGCAGTTAAAATTGACAGCTTGTACTTCACCAAATTCAGCTTGTGCTTTTTGACAAATATCAATAACCAATTTACGTTCCATGCCTAATATAGCGGCCATACTACCTTCACCTAATGGTACTGCTTCTTGCATAAATAATCCACGTTTGCGGACTAATTGGACAGCATCACGAAATGATATAGCACCTGCTGCTACTAGAGCTGAATATTCCCCTAAACTATGACCAGCTACAATATCCGGCACAATTCCATGCTCTTTTAGTACTTCAAATAAAGCAATACTAACTGTCAATATGGCAGGTTGTGTATTAACCGTTTTTCGCAATTCATCCTCTGGACCGTTAAAACACAAATTGGTAATTGAAAAGCCTAACGCATCATCCGCAGCATCAAATACTATTTTTGCAGCATCAAATCTTTCATATAATTCTTTTCCCATTCCTATCGTTTGTGAGCCTTGGCCAGGAAAAACAAAAGCTATTTTATTCATATAATACCTTCCCTTTTAACTATAGTTAAATATTTTCAGATATACCATGTAATACTTTTGGCATATCATTAACTATATCCTGAATAATCTCTTCTACAGACTTAATCTCGGCAATCATACCTGCGATTTGTCCTACCATAACAGAACCATGGTCTACGTCACCTTCACGAGCGGCAACCCGTAGTTTTCCAGCACCCAGCTGTTCCAGTTCTTCTGGAGATGAACCATTCTTTTCCATAGCGTGATATTCACGAGTAAATTTATTCGCAAGTACCCGTACTGGATGACCAGTAGCAATACCCGTCACGATAGTGGAACGATCTTTTGCCTTTAGAATAGCGTTTTTATAATTTTCATGTGCAATGCATTCTAAAGATGCCACAAAGCGAGTACCGATTTGAACACCTTGAGCACCTAGTGCCATAACTGCTACCACACCTCTACTATCGGCAATACCACCTGCTGCAATTACAGGAATATTCACTGCATCAACAATTTGGGGTATTAAAGACATCGTGGTGATTTCACCCACATGCCCGCCACTTTCTTGCCCCTCAGCAATAATAGCATCTACACCTGTTCGTTCTAATCTCTTAGCTAATGCTACAGATGCTACTACAGGGATAATTTTAGTACCAATCTCTTTTAAAGCAGGTATATATTCTGCCGGATTTCCAGCACCTGTAGTAATTACAGCTATACGCTCATCAATAACCACTTGCATCACTTCTTTAACAAATGGTGACATAAGCATGATATTAACACCAAAAACCTTATTGGTCAAAGATTTTGCTTTTTGTATTTCTCGTCGAAGAACATCTGGAGGCATATGACCAGCACCAATAATACCTAAGCCGCCTGCATTAGAAACCGCTGCTGCGAGTTCAGCGGTAGCTACCCATGCCATACCACCTTGCAATATGGGATATTTTATATTTAATAATTGACAAAGTTTATTTTTATACAACAGTTTTATCCTCCTTGTACCATTTTATGACACAAGATGCCCATGTAAGTCCTGCACCAAAACCGACTAATACGATGATATCACCATTTTTAAGCTTGCCGTCTTTTATTGCTTCATCCATTGCGAGAGGAATAGATGCCGCAGAAGTATTTCCATATTTATCAACATTTACTATTACTTTTTCCATTGGTAATTTCAAACGTTTTGCGGCTGATTGAATAATTCTAATATTAGCTTGGTGAGGAATCAAACAATCTACATCAGTATGAGATAATCCAGAGTTATCCAGTGCTTTAACAGCGGCTTCCCCCATTACCTTAACAGCGAATTTAAAAACATCATTTCCACTCATTTGCAGGTAATGCAACCTCTGGTTAATGCTTTCGTTAGTGGTTGGTATGCGTGATCCCCCAGCAGGTAATTTTAAAAGTTCTCCACCTGACCCATCAGCGCCAAGATCAACTCCTAAAATACCATAACCTGCAGGAACTTCTCCTAAAACAACAGCTCCAGCGCCATCACCAAACAATACGCAAGTATTGCGGTCATTCCAGTCAAGAATTGTAGATAGCGTTTCTGCACCAATAACTAAGACTTTCTTATATAATCCAGTTTTAATAAATTGGCTACCAGTAACTAAGCCATAAGCAAAGCCAGAACATCCTGCAGATAAATCGAAAGCAGCTGCTTTGTTAGCTTTAATTTTATCTTGTACTAGACATGCTGTTGATGGAAACAGCATATCAGGAGTAGCTGTTGCTACAATAATTAAATCAATTTCATCGGCAGTAACTCCAGCGTCTAGTAAAGCTTTCTCAGCAGCATAAGTTGCCAAATCAGACGTAGCAACACCTGCCTCTACCACATGGCGCTGCTTTATTCCTGTACGGCTAACAATCCACTCGTCGGATGTCTCTACTATTTTTTCTAGATCTTTATTTGTGACTATCTTCTCAGGGACATAGCTGCCAATACCAATAATGCCGACGCTTTTATTCATCTCCTGCACTAGTTACAACTCCTTCCTGTGCAATATTTTCACTTATATGTTCAACAACTTTTTTCTGCGTAAATTCATTAGCAACACGAATGGCGTTCTTAATTGCCTTCGCCTTAGAACTACCATGACAAATGATAAAACAACCATTAACTCCTAAGAGCGGGGCGCCGCCATATTCAGCATAATCAAGCTTACGTCTTAGGTCTTTCAATGCCGGTAAAACCATTAATGATGCTAACTTGGTCAAAATACCGCTATTTTTCACAGTTTCTTTCACTAGTTGCATAATAACACTACTCAAACCTTCACCTAATTTTAGCACTACATTGCCGACAAATCCATCACAAACAACAACATCAACGGTTCCTTTAGGAATATCTCTACCTTCCACATTTCCAATAAAGTTTACAGTTTGCAACTTTTTTAGCAATGGATAAGTTGCTAATGCTTGTTCATTTCCTTTAGTTTCTTCTTCACCTATATTTAACAAACCTACACGAGGTGTTTTTACAGCTAAAATATATTGGGCATAAATAGAACCCATAATTGCACTTTGAACTAAATGCTTTGGCTTACAATCCACATTTGCACCAGAATCTAACAATACAGTCGTTCCAGTAAGATTGGGAATCGGAGTAGCAATCGTTGGACGTTCTACACCTGAAATGCGACCAAGCCCAAACAAGGCAGCTGCCACTGCAGCACCAGTACTGCCAGCTGATACCACAGCATCACAAAAGCCTTCTTTTACTAAACGCGTGGCTACAACAATCGATGCGTCTTTTTTCTTACGAACAGCTGCTCCCGGATGTTCATGCATTTCAATTGTTTCGCTAGCATGGTATATACTGATATTAAGATTTTCCCAATGCTCTATCTTATCCAATACTTGTTTTATTTGAGATTGATCTCCCACTAAAACAATTTCGCATTGATACTCGCTAGCAGCTTGTATTGCTCCTAATACAATTTCTTCTGGTGCATAGTCGCTACCCATGGCATCAACGGCAACTCTCATTCATTGTCTTCCTTTCATGGCTCTAAAGATACCATAATAAATTTCGCACGAAAAACTTCTTGCTTTTCATTTCTAGTTTTTACCCATATAAAAGACTTATTTCCGCGTTTTCTTATTACTTCAGCTTTAGCAATTAATTTTTCACCAACATGAATTGGCATTTTATATTTTAAGTTAGCAACACCTGTTAGTGCTGTTGGCGCATCTATAACGGCAAGGGCTAAGGAATTTGCTTGTGAGAATACATAATGCCCACGAGCAATTTGTGTTTTTTCAAAAACCATATCAGGAGTAATCTGCAAAATAGAAATACCTTGTTTATCTAATTCCAAATCAATTAACTCACCAACAATTTCACTGCTAGGAATCGATTTCAATTTATTTTGAGCGCTTTCAGCCATTTGTTTCGTACGTTCACGCAATTCAGGTATGCCTAATTCCAAACGATCAAGACGCAGCGTTTGGATACTTACATTAAGCAATAATGCCAACTCACCATCAGTAAGAAAAGGATTGGATTCTATTTTTTCCTTTAGCATCTCTTGTCGTAGTTTTTTATGAATTCGCGCCATCATATCACCCAGTTTAATTTCATTACGTTTTTTAGTAGTTACTACTATAACCAGTTACCATTATAATCATTTATACTTAGAAATGCAAGAAAAAAACAGTGAGCAAGAAAAAGTTCAATTAACTCTTATCTTGCTCACTAAGTAAGATCTTATTCTGCTTTTGCTTTTATAACTACCTTACCATTGTAATGACCACACTCAGGACATACTCTATGAGGCATTTTCAATTCGTGACATTGTGGACATGCTACAAAGCCAGGAACGATTAATTTCCAATTTGCGCGACGTTTATCACGACGAGCTTTGGACATTTTGCGCTTAGGTACTGCCATTTATTACACACCTCCTTAACAGGGTTTCAACCATGATTATCGAATAAGCAAGATTCAATTTCTGCTGCCACATTCCATTCTAAATTTTACTTTAAAAGTTTTTGTAATATTGCAAACCGTGGATCAATTAGCTTACCCTGACAATCACATTCCGCAGTATTAAGATTAATACCACAATGAGGACATAAACCCCGACAATTTTCACTACATACACATTTTATTGGTTCTGCTAATATTAGGCTTTCACGCAGTAAATCGGTGAGATCAATTTCATCACCAGTATAATAGGTTAAATCAGCAGCTTCACTATCAAGTATTTCATCGTTAGTTTGCTGGTAGTTATCACTAAAAGGAATCTCCATCTCAACCGTAAAATCCTCTAAGCAACAACTGCATTGATATTTGGCGGTAGTAGAAATAAGACCCTTAACGGCTAGTACTCGCCCATTATTTATCAATTCGCCTATAACTTGTATTACACTATCCATCCAGGGGGTTTCACCCTCGATAGCCAATTGTTCGGCAGAAGTGACAAATTCAAATGTTTGCCGGTTTCCAATGGCTTTTTTAGCTTGTAAGACATTAATTATCATCATTTTCCACCTCGACCTTCATTAATTATAGCTATCCCTCTATATTTTGTCAACAAGAAAAGGCTTGGCTTTCACCAAGTCTTTTAAGTGATAAAAACTCTTACAAAACTATTTAGTACAAATAGTTTTCGTATCACGAGCAATCATTAATTCTTCGTTGGTAGGAATAATAAACAATTTCACCTTAGAACCATCAACGCTAATTTCTCTTTCTTTGCCGCGAACATTATTTTTTTCAGCATCGATTTTTGTGCCTAAATATTCCAAACCACTTGAAATATTTGCCCGCATTTCAATGGAATTTTCACCAACACCAGCTGTAAAGACGATAGCATCTACACCGTTCATGGCTGCGGCATAACTACCAACAAATTTTACGACCTCGTATGTAAACATATCTAATGCCAATTGTGCACGATCATTGCCGGATTGCGCAGCTTTTTCAATATCTCTAAAATCGCTTGAAACACCGGAAACACCTAAGACACCTGATTTTTTATTGATATAAGTATCAATTTCTTCCATAGTCATGTTTTCTTTTTTCATTAAAAAAGGAATAATTGCTGGATCAATATTACCGCAGCGAGTGCCCATTAATAATCCTTCTAATGGCGTGAACCCCATGCTAGTATCAATACATTTGCCATTTTTTATGGCAGCTACGCTAGAACCATTTCCCAAGTGGCATGTAATAATTTTTAAATCTGCATAATCCTTACCCATTATGTCAGCAACTCTCTGTGACACGTATTTGTGGGATGTACCATGAAAACCATAACGTCTAATACCGTATTTTTCATAAGCTTCATAAGGTAGTCCATACATGAAAGCATGTTTAGGCATAGTTTGATGAAAAGCAGTATCAAAAACTACAACTTGTGGTATACCTGGCATTAGCTCAGTGCAGGCATTAATTCCTGCAATACTTGGTGGATTATGAAGTGGAGCCATTTCAACGCAATCCTCGATTGCTTTTATTACACTTGGTGTAACAAGCACGGAATCGGAGAATTTTTCACCACCATGAATTCCACGATGACCAATAGCATCAATCTCCTTCATACTAGAAATAACACCATGGTTAACATCAGTTAATGCTTCTAAGACCAAGCCAATACCAATAATATGATTCGAGATATCAGCATTGATAATTGTTTTTTCTTTTCCAGTTGGCTGATGAGTTAGCACCGCTCCTTCTAGACCAATACGTTCTACTAACCCCTTTGCCAAGACTGATTCATCATTCATCTCAAATAATTGATATTTGATAGAAGAGCTTCCGCAATTCACTACTAAAACTTTCATATTCAATTCCTCCTCGTATTTTTCTCTTCTTAATTTTTTTCTCTATACGATCATACAGCTATTTAAATTTCGACACATTACTACTTTTTCCTTTTTATTTTAAATAAAGTTAATAAAAAAATCTAATATTCTTTAGTATAACAAGATCTTATTATTAAATTCCTAAATTTAGTAATGAAAGGTTGAAGTTTATAAAATTTTATCAGTATAATGGGTAATATAGTTTAAAGATAACTATATTACTCATAAAAAAATTGGAGTGACTATAAATAAATGCAGGCAGTTGGTGTAATTGTAGAATACAATCCTTTTCATAACGGACATAAATGGCATATAGATGCTGCGAAAAAAAGATCTGGATGCTCTTTTGTTATAGGTGTGATGAGTGGAAATTTTGTACAAAGAGGCGAACCAGCAATTTTTGATAAATGGAAAAGAGCTGAAATGGCTATTCATGGTGGTGTAGATCTTATTATTGAGCTGCCAACTGTTTTTGCAGTACGTAGTGCTCAGTACTTTGCGGCCGGCGGTATACGTCTTTTACAATCTTTAGGCATTGTCAGTCATGTTTGTTTTGGAGCAGAAGATGCTAACCTGACAAGACTAAAAAAGATAGCTGCAGCGGCTGAGGATTTAGAAATAATTAAGGATATGCGCATGAACTTAAAATTGGGAACTACTTATGCTGCAGCTTTAGGACAAGCCTTAGAAAAACAATATAGCTTTTCACCAGATCTTATAACGTCTTCCAACAATATTTTGGCCGTAGAATATTTACGTGCTATTGAGAAATTTGCACCAAATCAAATTCCTATCGTAATTACTAGGCAGCACTCGAAATATAATGATACTTGTATTACGACACCTTTTGCCAGTGCTACATCTATAAGGCAAGCAATTATAAAAAGCATGAAAATTACTGATGAACTAAAATTAGCTCTTCCCGACACAACCTTACATATTCTTCGACATATTTTCGAAGAAAAACGTGGGCCAGTTACCCTATGTGATTTATCTGCTATTATATTGGCACAATTAAGAACCGCTAGTTTAAAAAAGTTGGAACAGTTACCCAATGTATCTGAGGGGCTACACTACAAAATTCGCGATTCTTCTCTTAAAGCCGCAAATATACAGCAATTTTTTTCTCTACTTAAAAGTAAACGCTACACCTATACGCGTCTGCAGCGTATTATTATTCACGCTATATTAGGAACTACGCAGAGACAGTTAATGGGCTTCGATGAGCAAGGACCACAATACGCTCGTATATTAGCTTTCAATCAGAATGGGCGTTTGTTACTAAAGCATATTAACCAAAATAGTACGATTCCGGTCATTACTAAAACCACACATTATCTTAGTAGTAAACAGCGTGACACAGAAATACTTACGCCTTTACAGCAAATGCTATCTGTTGATACTGTAGCTAGTGAAATTTATAGTTTGGGAATGCCGCCTTCTAGCTGGAATGTGGGTGCATGGGATTTTCGCTATCCAGCTCTTTATATTCCAAAATAGAATGATCCAAAAGACGTTTAATATCTAAAAGCATGCCTTCTGCTGCTTGTTCTCCTAATAGGACGCTTTCATCCATGTATTCAAAAGAACTTGGTTGTATATGAGCAATGTCTGGTCGAATCAATATATCCCAATTGTGCTGCCGATATTTAAATAATTCGCGCTCCATAATGTCGATGGATTGTATAATAACATCGAAAATATTAGTAATATTACAGACCATTTCTGCATGGGCCAAGTCAACGGCAATTACAATATCTGCCCCCATATTTCTTACAACATCAATAGGGGTTGGATTCAACACTGCCCCATCAACTAATAACATATCTTTTAGACAAAAGGGCACGAAAATTCCTGGTACAGAAATACTTGCTCTTACAGCAGTCGCTACATTACCTTCTGTGAAGATGACTTCCTTGCCCTGTTTGATATCCGTAGCAACGATAGCTAATGGAATATTTAATTCAGAAAAGCCTTTGCCTTTAGTTAGTAAATGTATAATCTCCAAAACTTTCTCACCGGAGACAATTCCCATTTTTGATATCATAAAATCCATCCAATGTCGAGGCTTCAGATGCTTAGCTAATTGTAAAATTGTTTCTGGAGTATGTCCTGAACAATATAAGGCACCGATTAAACTACCGATACTGCAACCGGCGATATAATCAATCGGAATATTTTCTCTTTCTAATATTTTAAGTACACCAAGATGTGCTAATCCTCTCAATCCGCCAGATCCAAGGACTACACCAATTTTGGGTCGCATAAAATCACTCCCTTATAAAATAATAAGACCGTGCATATCGCTATTTTATTAATTACCTATCTCATATAGTTATATTATTCCTCATCTTTCAATATATATTAAAGACCGCCTGATAGGAGAGGAGATTATTATATGAGAATTTTCGGCAGAGGCAAACGTTATCATTCGCGTCTACTAGCATATTTTATGGCATTTGGTTCAGTCTTTATTACTATTTCTATGGTGAATTATCCCAAAGAAGCGTTTGATTCAGCCATCATGGGGCTAAATTTATGGTGGAATGTTGTTTTTCCTTCATTGTTACCTTTTTTTATTTTGTCAGAAATTCTCATGGGATTAGGCGTAGTCCATTTTATAGGCATTTTACTTGAACCATTAATGAGACCCATTTTTAATGTGCCCGGTGTAGGAGCTTTTGCTCTATCCATGGGATTAGCTTCAGGATATCCCATGGATGCGGTGATAACATGCAAATTTCGTAAAAATCAATTATGTACTGCTGTTGAGGCCGAACGGCTATTGTCCTTCACAAATACAGCAGATCCACTATTCATGTTTGGTGCTGTTGCTGTGGGCATGTTTGGTATGCCTGAATTAGGAGTAATTATTGCACTTGCTCATTATCTTTCTAGCTTTCTTGTCGGCATTATTTTTCGTTTCCATGGCCGAGATCGAGATGATTATAGTAATGAAACAAAAACATCTAAAGGTAATATTATAATAAGAGCATTTCGCGCATTATATGCTGCTAAGCAGGAAGATAAACGTTCTATCGGACAATTGCTAGGTGATTCTGTAAAAAGTTCTATGAATACAATTTTACTAATTGGTGGTTTTATTATATTATTCTCTGTGTTTTTAAGGATTTTATCTGTTCTTGGTATTACTGATTTCCTAACAACCGCATTTGCTACTTTTTTAAGCATAATCGGTTTTACCAGCAATCTTGCACCAGCTTTAGTAAGTGGTTTATTTGAAATTGATTTAGGAGCATTAGCAGCGAGTCAGGCTGATGGATCTCTAGTTGAAAAGACAGTGGTTGCAAGTATGATCATTGCTTGGAGTGGTCTTTCAGTTCATGGGCAAGTAGCCAGTATCGTTATTGAATCGGGAATACGAATGGTCCCTTATATGATAGGCAGGGTCTTACACGCAGTATTAGCTGGGGTGTTAACCATAATTTTAATGGGATCTTCATTCAGGGGTATAACACAAATGTTTATTCTTCCAGTTATGCTTACACCTAATTCAAACACTATTAATTCATTTTTTACAAGAATTGAACAAGTAAGTTATCAAATTTTAGTAGTATTAAGTATTTTGATTGCACTTTCTATTGCGATACATATTGTTAAGGAATTGTATCTGCATGTAAGAAATGATATCTTCATTAAATCTATTCGTCATAAACGCTAACTATAAAATTATTGCCTAAACTTAAGAAATCTAGTCCATAAAAAATAAGGAGCATTATGCTCCTTATTTTTTATAGCGAAAAACATATTTAGATATTTATTTTTTTTTAGACTGGTGAAGTTCATTATGGCCTTGGCGAACGACTTCCAATGCTTTTTCCAAATTTCCTGATAAATGCTTAAATACATCATCAGCATACGCTATCGCATCATTTTGCAAATCAATTGCTTGTTGCTGTGCTTGCGTAACAATTTCAGCGCCTTGTTCCTGAGCTTGTTTTGTAATCATATTTTCATCAGTTAATTTAATAGTGTAATTTTTAGCTTTTTCAACGATAATGTGGGCTTCTTTTTGTGCTTCTTCCAGAATACGTTGTCTTTCGGCCATGATTTTGCTGGCTTCAGCAATCGTTCCTGGTAATGCTTCTCGTAACTCATCAAGTAATCTAGCCACATCGTCTTCTTCTAAAATCCTTTTATTTGTAAAGGGCACACGTGCAGCATCAATCAATAGGCTTTCCAATTCATCTAATATTCCTTCAATAGTCATAAAACCTCTCCCCATTTGGCAAACTACAATATTAGCCACTTTTAATACATATTATAAAGAAAATTTTATTTAAATGGAGTCCTATTCCATCTAAATCTTAGCACATTTATCTGTTATATTTATTACTCCACCAATTATAAGTAACAATTGGTTAGTAAACTTAACCTAATTTTCGATTTGCCTCAGACAGCTCAGGCAGGATGATTAATGTGACAGATGAGAGTTTTTAGAGCAACTTATCATTAAAAATTATATTTTTTTAATACGCTTACCAATCCTATCTTCTACACCTTTAGGCACCAATCCTGTAATACAGCCACCAAAACTTGCTAGTTCCTTAATTCCGCTCGAACTTATAAAAGAATACTCACTACTAGTCATAATGAATACTGTTTCTAAAGTCGGATCTATTTTTTTGATTAATAAAGCACGTTGAAATTCATATTCAAAATCACTTAATGCCCGCAGACCTCTAACAATTATATTGGCATCTTGTTGATGAGCATATTCATTAAGTAAACCTGAAAAAGAATCAATACGTATATTAGGAATGTGTTTAGTCGTTAATTTTAATAATTCTACTCTTTCTGCCATGTCAAAAAGAGGTTTCTTATTAGGATTATGAAAAACTGCTATGATTAATACATCAAATAATTTACTAGCTCGCTCAAAGATATCAATATGACCATTCGTTACCGGATCAAAGCTTCCTGGACAAATTGCAATACGCACTATGTAACCTCCTGCTTGGTATTATACAATAAAAAACTAATCAATGTTTCTCCATATCGTTCAACACGCCGAAGCTCTAAATTATCCCAGTTATCTGTTATTTTTTCATGTTTGGAATGCTCCAAAACAAGAATACCATCTGGATTCAGTATCGAATATTTTGCAACTTTTTCTAATACAATAGATATAAACCCCTGATTATAGGGTGGATCACAAAAGATTAAATCAAAAGAACGATTAGTTTCCACAAATTTATTTAATGCTCTTATTACATCATTCCTGTAAATTTCAGTATATCCATTTAATTTAGTACGCAAGGCATTGTCTTTGATAATGTTAATGCTTTCGACATTGCTGTCAATAAACACTGCTGACGCTGCTCCGCGACTTAATGCTTCTAACCCTAAATTTCCAGTTCCTGCAAATATGTCTAATACTTTTGCGTCAATAACAATATCACCTAGGATATTAAATACAGATTCTTTAACTCTATCTGCAGTAGGCCTGGTCCCAAGCCCTCGTGGTGCATTTAATTTTATACCTTTGGCACTTCCAGTTATTATCCTCATCTTAAATCCCCTATGATTATATGTTTTATTGTAACATATTTTTATAGTATACTACATATTTTTTACAATACAACTATAATACCATACCATTTTTTTGTATAAAGGACTAAAGATATGATATTATTATTTGTATATTCTTATAAAGAGGTGCCACATGCTTAAAGTTGCCAAACTACTTTGTCTTTCAGTGGCTTTATGTATTATCGTCGGTATTGCTTTATATATACCGTTAGGAAAATCATATCGTACGCTGCCAGTAGCAATTAATACAAATTATTGGCTAACCGTTATATTAATTCCCTTAGATAGCCGGCCGCCATGTACGCAGTTTGTTGAACAACTAGGTCACATGGCAGGTATTAAATTATTATTACCGCCTCCAGAGTTATTAGATAACTATAAAACAATAGCTAATAAACAAGCATTGCGTATGTGGTTAATTCAAGCAAGCAAACGAGCTGATGCAGCAATTATTTCAACAGATATGCTTATTCATGGTGGTTTATTAGCGTCACGTCTTTCCAGCGGCACAAATGAAGATACTAATGAAGTCCTTCATTTACTAACAACGATACATCAAGAAAACCATCATTTGAAAATGTATGTTTTTAATATAATTCCTCGATTGTTACTCGCAGACAATCAAGAGAATGCTGCGTTTCAAAAAAATATGTTACAATATTCTGTAATTAAAGACCAAGTTTATACATTTGAAAATGCAAGAGATATAAAAATACTAACTGCTTTAGAGAAGCAAGTACCAGTAAATATTATAAACCACTACACTGCTATGTATGAGAGAAATACTGCACTAAATTTAACATTAATGAATATGGTAGAACAAGGGATCCTCTCTGGTTTAGTCATTGGACAAGATGATGGACAACCTTTTGGTATTCCTAATATAAGCAAACAACAATTACAATATCAATTAGCACAAAAACCATCCTTAGCCAATAAAGTATTCATTACTCGTGGAACTGATGAAGTAGCTATATCATTATTAGGGCATATTACCACAGAGCTTTCGAACTATCATCCAAAAGTTTATACAATCTATTCTAATACAGATGCACCAGAAATCACAATGCCCTTTATGCCTCATACAGTAGCTAAAACAGTACAGGAAAAAATTGAAATTACTGGTGCCACTGAAGTTAAAAATATAGAAGAAGCAGATTTTATTTTATATGTACATGTTGGAACGAAAAACAATAAATCAACATTCTTATCTGCTGCTAAGCAAATCAAAAATTTATTAGATCAAGGATATCATGTGGCCTTAGTTGATTTAACAGAGAATTTTCAGATCTCAGAAACATTGTTACCTGTACTGCTAACACAAAATATTGCAATTCCTAAATTTATTGCCTACGCAGGATGGAATACTACAAGTAACTCTGTTGGAACTGCCGTTACACAAGCTAGTATTTTTACTAAAGCATTAACCCAAGAAATTAATATGCCAGAGACTATAGCTTTGTATAAAGATAATTTAGAATTTGTGACAGCAAGACTTTTAGACGATTTATATTATCAAAAAGAAATTAATCCTTACCTTAATATGCAATTACAACGATCACATATAGATCCTTATAATTTAGGTACTTCTTATTACCAAACGAATGATACAATGCAAAAAATGATGGTTAGTAAGGGAAAGCATTTGCTACGTGAAGGATTAAGGAACTATCCAATTAGTGTTCATACTCGTCAAGGGGATGAGCAAATTATCATAACAGATTTAAAAATTCAAACTTATTTGCCTTGGCAGCGAACATTTGAAATCTGGATAAAGCCAACTCTATCAATTGCATCTATAGAAAAATAGTATATAATTTTTACTATCATATAAAAAGGCTTAGTTTACCCCAACGAAGAAAGACAACCAGGCTTTGGTTGTCTTTCTTTGTCAGTAGATGAATAATATTTTTATGTTAGTGGCTTAGATTTTACATTCCAGCTAGGCTTTATAGGACAAAATTCAGAGAAGGAAACCTACAGCTGGGTTAATTCTTTTTATATAATTCTCCGTGCACCAAGATATCTCGTTTGATAGTAAGGTTTTGATAAAGCTGTTATGGTCACTTTTCCTGCAGCAGAGCTAGCGTGAATAAACTGGTCATTGCCAATATAGATCCCAGTATGAGATGGACCAGGCTCATATGTACTGAAGAAAACTAAATCACCTACTTGTAATTCAGATGGATTTACAGCCAATCCAATTTGAAATTGTTCATCAGCCATGCGGGGTATAAAAATCCCAAAATGGTTAAAAATATAATATACAAATCCAGAACAATCAAATCCGCCAGGAGAAGAACCTGCCCATAAATAAGGAGTACCATAAAATTTTTGAGCAAACTCTCCGATATCCTTTCCTTTTCCCCTGGATATTTGACCGCGACTGCTTGTATTGCCAATTATATATTGATGTAAGAATGATAAAGTTTGTTCACCAACAATACCATCGGGCTCAAGATTGCATGCTTGCTGAAACTTGATAACAGCAGATACTGTATCAAGACCAAAATTTGCATCAAGTTCTCCAGAATAGAAGCCTAATTCCTGTAATTTAGACTGTAATAGATATACGGAGTCTCCTGTCATTCCCTGCTTTAATGTCGAAACTTGTGCATGGGCAGACCCTTGTATCATAAAAAAAACTTCACTCCATATAAATAAGAGTATAATTATTTTTAATATTCTTAACATAAATTCTCCTTATAAAGTTATTGACATGTTTATATAATATAGGTATAATTTATATTTGTGGGTAGACAAGCTTATTTACTTATTCATTTAGGGGCATAGCCAAGTTGGTAAGGCACGGGACTTTGACTCCCGTATGCGTTGGTTCGAGTCCAGCTGCCCCTGCCATATATACTTTAATTTTGACGAGCTTTTAAAATAAAACGTTATATATAGCATTATCTATGTAGTAAAATGGCATTCCAGCTTTTCATGGGGTGCTGTTTTTCTATTTAGTGTAATAACTTATTTCTGGAAAATGTTTAATCTAAGAATATATTAAACATTTTCCAGAGAACCCCTGCTCATTATTTAAATTTATTATCTTCACTTTCGACGGATTCTTATCTTTTCTTCTAATAATACATAATATTATCATAACATTCTAATTATTCCGTTAATTAAAAAGATAATTACTAACAGACAGAAAAAATACTATCATATACATTACATAGCGGTGAGTCATATTGCTATAGTAAATATAGGAGCATTAGCCTCAAACTACTGATAGGATAACTAGTTCCTTCATGATTTAAAGATTTTGTTATGAGAGGCATCATATCATTTTCTTACCCGTCATTCATTATTATTATCACCTTGAATGTTGATTTTCTTCAAGTGCATCACTTTGATTCTGCTTTTCTCTAGGCATAATAAAACCTCCTATGGCAGTTATTAGTCATCCTACTATAGGAGGTTTTTTTCTTTCATTTGTGGTTTCACTTCAACATAAAGCTGTTGTAATTAATGCTCTTCGCTTTTTTCCTTTTTACTAGCAGCAATAATCATGTCAGCAATACGCTGTGGCACTTCTTCATAGTGAGAAAAATCCAAATCAAAGGAACCCCTTCCTTGAGTAATGGATCGTAAATCAATAGCATACCTAAACATTTCTGCCATAGGAACTTGTGCTTTTATAACACCCGTTCCCTGGGTAATTGGTTCCATTCCTTGAATACGACCACGTTTACCATTTAAATCAGCAATTACATCTCCCATAAAGGAGTCTGGTACATTTATCTTCACATTGCACATTGGTTCTAACAGTGTTGGTTTTGCCTGTAGGGCCCCTTTGCGTAAGGCCATAGTACTAGCAATTTTAAATGCCATTTCAGAAGAATCAACGTTATGGTAGGAACCATCATATAATGTTACTTTTATATCTACCATTGGATATCCACCTAAAACACCACCTAATAAAGCATCTCGCACTCCTTTTTCTACAGCGGGAATGTATTGACGCGGTACGGATCCACCAAAAATTGAATCAACAAATTCAAAATTATTACCCATAGGTAACGGATCCAGCTGTAGCCAAACGTGGCCATATTGCCCATGTCCGCCACTTTGTTTTTTATGTTTTCCTTCTACTTTAACCGTACTACGAATCGTTTCCCGATATGGAATTTTCGGATCTGACAAGATTACATCTACGCCAAATTTGCGTTTCATACGCTCTGCCATAATATCAGTATGTAATTCACCTATTCCACTAATTAATAATTGTTTGGTTTCAAGATTCTTTATCACTTTAAAAGTTTTATCTTCATCCATTAAACGATTTAATGCGTTTCCAATTTTATCTTCATCACCTTTGTTCTTAGCCTCAATGCACATAGTAAACATAGGTTTAGGATATGTTATTGATTCAAAAATGATAGGCTTATCTTTTTCACACAAAGTATCACCTGTTCCTGTCTCCTGTAGTTTAGCAACTACAGCAATATCGCCAGCAAATACAGTGTTTAATGCAACTTGATGCTTGCCGCGTAAGGTAAATACATTGCCGATTCTTTCCATTTTTTCTTTAGTTGCATTATAAAGTATACTATCAGACTTCATAATTCCTGAAAACAATCGCATATAACTAAGACGTCCAACGAAAGGATCGGCGGTGGTTTTAAATACGATTGCTGAAAATCCATCAGTAATTTTTCGCTCTATAATGTCTTTTGAAATAGGATGCATTCCTAAAACATTAATGGACTCTGGAGAAGGACAATATTCAAGAATTGCATTCATAATTTGTTGAATGCCAATATTCTTATAAGCAGACCCGCACATTACAGGAAAAATTTTTGATTGATGAATTCCTTTAGACAATCCTCTTTTTATTTCATCATCAGATAAATCTTCTCCATCCAAATATTTAGCCAAGAGTTCATCATCGGTCTCAGCTGCAATCTCAAGCAGCTTTTGCCGTGCTTCTAAAGCTTTTTCCCGTAAATTATCTGGAATTTCCATTTCATTTGTCTGACTATTTTGACTATTCGAAGATATAATTGCCTTCATTTTTATTAGGTCAACAATACCTTTAAAGCTTTCTTCTGAGCCAATCGGTAATTGAATAGGCAATACAGCTGGGCCAAATTTCTCTCTCATTTCCTGTATGACACTATCAAAATCAGCATTCTCACGATCCATTTTATTAATAAATGCCATACGAGGCAAATTCAACTCTCTGGCATATTCCCATGCTTTTTCAGTTTCTACTTCAACTCCTGATGCAGCACATAACACTACTAAAGTACTATCCACAGCTCTTAATACACCTTTTACTTCTCCGATAAAATCAGCATATCCAGGAGTATCAATAAAGTTTATTTTATGATCCTGCCATTCACATGGCGCTAAAGCGGCACTAATAGTTACTTTACGTTTAATTTCTTCAGGTTCGAAATCTGTAATTGTCGTACCATCATCCACACGTCCCACACGAGTGACTGCACCGGCATTGAATAATAGTGATTCCGTAAGACTTGTCTTACCGGCTCCACCATGAGCCACAATTCCTACATTTCTAATCTTATCACTTTTATACTCTCTCAAATTAATTCCCCCTATATTAATTTAGGTTATTTTACCACACTAATTAATATAACTTATTTTTACAGTTCTCTATTAAGACTGAACTTTCCTTCTTTTCAGTTTATTTATCGTAAAAAATTAATAACCGCCTATTATTAGGCGGTTATTATTACTAATTAAGAGTTTTTGCAAAAGATTTGCATGATTTTACGCAGTGGCTTGGGTACTGACATTACATAGATTCGCAAAGGTTTCACCGCGTTCGCCCCCCTATTACTTAACATGATGCACACACACATTATATATTTATATTGTATGCTGCTATGGGAGTAATGGTGTATTATTTATAGCCTTATTAATCATTGATCTTGAACAAGCTCGGCTCTAGAAAGCATGAAACATAAATCAGATAATCGGTTTAAAGCGATGAAAACCTGCTCATTTATGGGCTCTTGCTTAGAGAGTTTAACAACTTGTCGCTCACCCCTTCGCGTGGTCGTCCGAGCTAAATCCAAAGCAGCTGCTCCAGCATTTCCTCCGGGAATAATAAACTCCTTTAAAGGGGGAAGTTGAGCATCAATGGTATCAATGAATTCTTCTAATTGTTTTACATGCTCTTCTTTAATGTAATGCGCCTCCTGATTTATACTAGCAAGATCAGCCATAATTAACATTAACATTTTTTGTAAACTATAAATAATATCCTTATTATCAGATTTGTTGCACCACACTCTTGCTAACCCTAAGGCAGAGTTAATTTCATCAATCACGCCATAAGCTTCAACTCTAAGACTATCTTTTTCAATACGCTCTCCAGTTAATAAACCTGTAGTGCCTTTATCACCTGTTTTAGTATAAACTTTCATAAGAACCTCCAACATATCGTAATATTATAAACAAAGTTCACTTTCAGTGAAAAAATATTTGATTTCCTTTTCGGCACTTACTAAGCTATCTGAACCATGAATCATATTGTTTCTAACATTTAGAGCAAAATCTCCACGAATTGTACCTGCCAAAGCATCAATCGGATTCGTTGATCCCATCATATTACGCGATGCCTTAATAGCATTTTCTCCAGATATAACCATAGCAATAAGTGGTCCAGATATAATAAAGTTGACCAATTCTTGAAAAAAAGGCTTTCCTTTATGTTCCAGATAATGAACTTCAGCTTGTTCTTTGGTTAATTGCAGCATTTTCAAAGCAACTATTTTAAAACCACGTTTTTCAAAACGCTCAATAATTTGACCGCATACCCCTTTTATAACGGCATCGGGTTTTAATAAAATCAATGTTTTTTCCATCTTTCTCACCTCTTTCAACGATAATATAGTGATTCTTCATAGTAGGTAAGGGCAGACTGTCTGATTGCCTTAATTTCCTCATCTGTTACGGTACGAATTATTTTTCCCGGAGAACCCATAACTAAGGAATTTGGTGGTATTTTTTTATGTTCAGTAATAAGGCACCCTGCACCGATAATACAATTTTCGCCGATTTGTGCATCTGTTAATATGATTGATCCCATGCCAATAAGGCAATTACTCCCTATATGGCAAGCATGCAAAGTGACCCCATGCCCAACAGTAACATAATCTTCTATAATGGTTTCCTGATTATGCATTACATGAATAGTTGAATTATCTTGAATATTAGTATACTGACCAATACTTATTGGATGTACATCACCACGTATAACAGTGTTAAACCATATACTGGCATGAGAGGCAATTGTAACATTACCAATAATATATGCTCCTTTTGCTAAAAATACATTTTCATCAATTTTAGGTAAAATTCCCCTATATGATATTACACTGTTTGAAGTCATCTAATTCACCAACTCTTTATATTTAGTAGTATCTAAATCCTTTATTATGGCCAGTAGTAAGTCTACTGCTGCAGAATAATCATCCTGATGTATAATACTGTGGTGACTATGTATATAGCGTGTAGGTATACTTAAAACCAAACTTGGTACTCCTTGTGAGTGAAGATGGATACGTCCGGCATCTGTACCTCCACCTTCCGTAAATTGCAACTGATATGGAATTTTATGTTGTTCAGCAACTTTAATAACAAAATCCCTCAACTTCGTGTGGGGAACCATACTGGCGTCATAAATGCAAATTCCGATACCTTTTCCTAGTTTGCTCGAAGCTTGATCTTCAGATACTCCTGGCGTATCGCCAGCGACACAAGTATCTATTACAAATGAAATATCAGGATTAACTACATCTGCACTGGTTTCAGCACCACGCAGCCCTACTTCCTCTTGAACAGTTCCTACACCATATACTATATTAGAATGTAACTCTGGAGCAAGCTGCTCCATTACTTCAGCCATTACAGCACATCCAATACGATTGTCCCAAGCTTTAGACATTAACAATTTTTCGTTAGCCATAACCGTAAATTCACTGTAAGGAACAATTGCATCACCAGGACGTATACCAAATTTCACCTTAGCTTCTTCCTCATTAACCGCTCCAATATCAATATACATTTCACGCTTCTGGACAATCTTTTTGCGTTCTTCAGGGGTAAGTATGTGTGGTGGTTTACTGCCAATCACACCAGGAATATCTCCCTTATCAGCTAATATCGTTACTCGCTGGCCAAGCATAACTTGTTCCCACCAGCCACCAAGGGTGACAAACCTTATAAAGCCTTCTTTGGTAATACTTTTCACCATGAAGCCAATTTCATCCATATGGCTAGCTAGCATAATTTTAGGCCCAGAATGCAGTCCTTGTTTTTCGAATATAATGCTGCCTAACTTATCGTAAGATACAGTTGCTTTATCACCAATTTTTTCCAATAACATATCTTTTACTCGTTGTTCAAAACCTGACACCCCAGGTACTTCGGATATTCTTTTTAGCCATGTTAATGTTTTGTTCACGATAGTGATAGTCCTCCCATGTTTTAGTTATTATGAAACATTTCAATAAATCTTTATGCATACTTTTGAAAAGACCTCTGAGATTGGTATTCAGAGGTCTATTTTAACGTATATGCTTTGCTAGTTCGTTTAACCTGGTAATCCTGTCACTAATGGCAGGATGAGTCCCAAATAAACTCATTAGCCAATTCCCATCCAATAATAAGGCTATTATTTTCTTCACCATTATCTTCCCCAAAGCCTAAAAAGGCTGTCCAGTGGGCGATAGTGGCAATCATGGTAATAATACCAGCACTGGTGGCAACTATAGTGCCTACAAGAGTATCATGATTTTTTATATGGGCTAATTCATGAGAAATCACACCTGCTAGCTCCTCATTCGTCAGCACACGCAGTAGACCTGCAGTAATTAACAAAATTCAACAGTAAAGATACTACAAACATGATTGTCATTCCCTTCGTTCAACCGAAAAAAACACCTACACCTAATGACAATCCTGTCATGGCAGCTAATAAAGCTGCCGTTCTTACTACATTCAAATTTGCACCCCTTTGTTAATTACACTAGGTACCCAATTCCATTTTTTCTTTAATAGCCTTAAGCATATTCATACTATTATCACGAACTTTTTTCTTTAGAATGGGGTTTAAGAGCCCAGCTATCATAGGTATACCAAATTCAAAATCAACGGTTAATTTTATTTCTGTACCCTCAATAAGAGGGGTTAAAATCCATTCTCCTTCGAATTTTTTTAAATCTCCTTCAATTTGTTTGTAAGCAATGTGCATATTTTCATCATCAAAAGTGTCTAATTCTGTCCACTTAATAACCCGCCCATCAACATTGGAGACCCATTTACTCACCGTGTTATGACCTGTACGCTCTAGTATTTCTACACTGACCAAATCCTTCATAAATTCAGGGTATTTTTCCATATTCTTTAGAATCGGATAAATCTTCTCTCGATTACAATCAACTGAAATCACTACCTCGACAAATGGCATTATAAAAATCCTCCTACAAATCTTCAATCATATCATGAGCCATCTCTACAGCGTCATGTAAAACTTTCAATACTATATCTAACAATTCCTTGGTAATTAATAATGGGGGTTCCATTCGAATTACTTTAGGATTATTAAGAGTATAAGCAGCTAAAACGCCCTTATTAACAAGTTCAGAAATTAATAGGCCACCAATACCCTCTTTTGTTAATTCGATACCAATCATAAGCCCTTTTCCCCGAACTTCCTTAATAACGTCAGGAAAGGCTTGCTGTAAGTTTTTTAACTGATCAAGAAAATATGCACCAATAACTGCAGACTTATTTACTAGGTTTTCATCACGTAAAACATGGATTGCAGCTATTGCAGCAACGCACGCTAAGGGATTACCGCCAAAAGTAGAAGTATGTAAGAAGGGACTTGTAATATATTGCTCCCAAATGGCTGGTGTTGCTGTAAAGGCGCCAATAGGCATGACACCGCCTCCAAGAGCCTTAGCCGTTGTTATAATATCCGGTACTATCTTATAATGCTCACAAGCAAACATTTTGCCTGTACGGCCTAAACCGGTCTGTACTTCATCACAAATAAGCAAAGCACCGTTTTCATCACAAAGCTTGCGTAGACTAGACAAATAATCATCTGCTGGTACGATGATACCGCCCTCTCCCTGAATAGGTTCAACAATAACAGCAGCAATCTCTGAATTCATAGCTTGTTCTACTGCAGCAATATCATTAAAGGGAACATGTTGAAATCCATCCAATAATGGCTTAAATGGATCACGAAATAAATCTCGCCCAGTAGCGCTTAGGGCTCCTAATGTTTTCCCGTGAAAAGAATTAACAGTAGAAATAATTTTAGTCCGTCCAGTATGAATACGTGCTAATTTCAAAGCTCCCTCAACAGCTTCAGTACCACTATTGCCAATAAAGCTATACTGCAGTTCACCGGGCGTAATTTCAGCAAGTAAAGCAGATAAATCAGCCATTGGTTTATTAAACAAGACTTTACTTGATAAAGGCATAAAATCAAGCTGCCTTTTTACTGCCTCCACTACTTTTGGATGTCGGTGTCCCAAACTGAATACTCCATATCCCCCTAAGCAATCAATATACTCTTTCCCATCAATATCACGTATTATATTACCTTCAGCTTCCCATTCCACTGTTGATAACCCCATATAACGGAACAGTTTAGCCATAGCTGGATTAATATGTTGTTCATATTTTTCGATAGTATCATTAATAATGTGTTCTGTAGTCACACTACACCTCCAAAAAGCAAAATGTTTTTCTTGGTTCTTGGTATTGTTTTCTATTTATAGCAATAAAATTCCTCTATTAACATACTTTAATTCTAGAAAAATATGCATCCAGTGGAGCTGGTTGCTCTATTTCCATTTATTCTAAACGTTATACAAAAGCTGATAATTTTCGCAATCGATTGGTTATGATTTTATATCCGATGAACAGTTTTAATTCTTATCAGATACATATCTCATATACGATTAATCCTTCCTTATTGCATAAACTAATAGATAAAAGATAATTAAAACACCAGCAGTCCATGACAACTCTGTCATCTCATGAAAATTAGTTGAAATTAGCCAGAGAATAAAGAGAAATACCATTCCCCAGTCAATAAACTTGCTTTTATTTTTCATATTGTTCTTGCAATGTGATTATATTACCTAAATGTGCCATTGTAGGTGATATTTCAACCATTACTAGGCCTTTACATCCACCATTAATCACATTGTGTTTCCCTTCTTTCTATTTGTATTAATTATACAATTTTGGTTGCTCTGAGTCAGTTTAATTGGAGTATTCTCATAAGTTAGTTTTATTTACTTATTCTTATAAGAAAAGAGCCTTAACGGCTCTAACATCATTATTAACTTTAGAAATTAATGAACTAGTTGCCATGTATCTCATGACCATAAAATACATCTTCCATTGATATATACATTTTATTTTTCTACGGCACTCTCCAGAAAGTTTACGCGCGTAAACTTTCTGTTTTTTTCTTATAATTTAAATTAAACCATCCGGTTTGATAGAAGAATATTAATTTTTCTATAATATCGGTAATATCCCTATCATCTACCATATAGCTCACAGCCAATCGATTATCAAAATTAATTACTTCATCAATAGTAATGCTTTTATCTAATGCATGATCACTTGATGTACTGTTGGATTTTAGATGCTTTGATTTATTGCATATTTCTCTTATTATTTTATGTTCATTTGTAATATAGACGTCATTTGAGAATTGCTCATACCTTGTTTTAGGAACATTTATATTTCCGTTATGAGTGAAAGGAGCATATCCTGGTGCTATCCATTCGCGCAAATGGTTTAGTCCCATAATAATAAATAGCAGTATCTCAATACTTTTGTCCTTTTCATTTTTGTACTTTTTGAAGCTATTTTTAATTATTTCAAAAAAAACTTCCTCTGAATTAATATCAAACAAATTTTTATTAACATACACAGATATCTCCCCTTACTATTTTTATACACAATTCGTCAAAAAGGTAATAAATTCCTGCAATATAAAACTACTTAGCCACGTTACTTGCTAACGTTATTTTTAAAAATTTTTAATTGTACTCATCAAGTTTGAAGTAAGAGAAGAGTCATCCACAAGTAGGCGACTCTTCTTATCTTCATTCCATAAACCATACATAACAGAGCCCTTTATTTATAACTCAAAATCTTTTTTTATATTTTTTTGGAATTTAATTCAAACTATATTATCAAGTTAATACGCTCGGATAATATTGGGTTTATTATGGTTACAAATGACGTTAGAAAGAAATAATCCTTGGAGGTATCTATGGATACTTTAGAAATGATACATGAACTCAAAATCTCATTATGGAATCTATCTTATACCTATTGGAAAACAGAGCATTCTTAACATTTAAGTGGTGGACATTGATTTTTATGAATGTCATTATATATGGAATTTGGTGGAAGATCATTGATAAACAGCGTTTAACCCAATTACTCCTATTTGGTTCATTCATAGCAGTTGGAAGAATAGTAATGGATATTATTGGTACTAATACTGTCTTGTGGAGTTATGATATTCGTGAATTGCCCTTCTTCCCTAGTCCGTTTATCCATGATTTTACTATTACTCCTTTAGCTTTAATGTTAGCCTATCAATATAGCTCATCATGGCGAAAATTCTTAACCTTGACTATATTAACTACTGGGATAATTTCCTTTGTTTTTTTTCCTTTGCTGGCTCAAATTGGCTATTTGATGTTATATAAATGGAATTACTTTTATAGCTTCATTCTGGTGAATATCGTAGCTGTCTTATCCAGAGCCATAATGCTCGGAATCTTAAATATACAAAAAGATCACCAACAAGATTTTTTAAGTAATTCATCTTCATCGGTTTTGAATTATCAACCAGTTATGAAACCACTAGACAAGGAAAAAAACAATACGGAAAAATAGTCTTATTAACTTTCATCCTCAACTCCAAATCCTGACACACATGTCCGCACGCAAATATTAACCCTTTTTACTTAACCTAATTTTCTAATATAAACATAAATTCTTGGTACATGCTTCATGAATGGCTAGATGAAGTCAATTAAATCGCCTAAAGCCAGAATTAAAAAGGACAGGCTAATTAAGGTCTGTCCTTTCCATATGTATATTCTAAAATTTTGTCCCTACTGAAATGTTTTAGGGGATAACTTTACATAAATAAAGGGCTCGCATTTCTGCGAACCCCTGAATTTACTGTATTTTGCTGGTCGGAGCGGCGAGATTCGAACTCACGGCCTCTACCACCCCAAGGTAGCGCTCTACCAAACTGAGCCACGCCCCGACTGACAAAATCTATTTTACCCTTTTTTAGCTGTTATGTCAATAATTATCACTCAATTACTTTTGCACCTTCAGCATCAATAGTAAGTATTACAGAATTGGAGTTTATATTATGATCAGCAAATGCCTGAACCATAGCTGTGCCTATCTCATGGCAATTAGAATCCGTAAAGGCGATTAAACAAGGGCCAGCACCACTTAGGGCAGCACCATATGCTCCTTTGGCTATGGCCGCATGAAATACCTGCTGCATACCGGGAATGAGTTGCTGTCGATAAGGTTGATGTACTTTATCCTCAAGTGCATACCGCAAATAATGAAATTCACCTTTACACAATGCCCCAATTAATAAAGCTACTCGACTAATATTAAATACAGCATCTTTCATTGTTAGTGTATCAGGCAATACCTGACGTGCCCTATGCGTAGATAAATTAAACTCAGGAATAGCAACTATCAGGCTGAGCTTTTTCTCAGGCATAAAACGCAAATAGACCGGTTGATCATCTTGCATTACACTTATAGTAATGCCCCCAAAAATAGCAGGTGCTACATTATCTGGGTGACCTTCTATTCTTGTAGCTATGGAAAATATCTCTTCTTTGGTTAATGTATTGCCAGTTGCCGCATTTGCTGCAATGAGTCCACCGACAATAGCAGCAGCACTACTACCTAAACCACGAGCCAATGGAATTTTATTAGACAATTTAAGATAAATTCCTTGATAAGGCTTTCCTACTTTATCTAACACCGTCTGCACAGCTTGATAAATAATATTATTCTCGTCAGTAGGAATATTTCCCTTTCCTTCCCCATCTATTTCGATCGTTAGATTTCCCTTTTCACTTAAGATTAGTTCCAACTCACTATAAATAGTACAAGCTATGCCAACTGTGTCAAAACCAGGACCACAATTAGCAGTTGTTCCTGGTACACGAACTTTTACAGTAACTGACATACGTTATCTCCTATCCATTATCGAGCACTTATGCAAAGTCTTCTGCTTCTACCCGAATTACGCTACTCACTTTATTTACTACTGACATACCCATGATTGTATTAATCGCTAATCTTAAATTAGCATCTGAGACCTGATAGGTAATTAATACCAGTTCTGAAGAAGTATTGACTTTTCTCTTTTGAATGACAGAATGCAGACTTACTTGTTGCGCACCAAAAGCACCAGCGATAGCGGCTAGCACACCAGGTTTATCTGCCACTAATAATCTAATATAATAAGGTGATTCCGTATTTTGTACAGAGCAAAAGCTTTTTTGTGAAAAGCAGGTGCAAAGAATACGGCTATTAGCATGGTGTGTAATATTACGGGCAACATCAATAATATCAGCTACTACCGCACTAGCAGTAGGCATTCCGCCAGCACCACGGCCATAGAACATGGTTTCTCCTACCGCATCTCCTTTGATATAAATTGCATTAAAAACATCCTGTACAGCAGCTAATGGATGCTTTGCCGGAATAAAGGCTGGATGTACACGTACATCAATACCAAGCTCATCATCCTTAGCGATTGCAAGTAATTTAATTACATAACCGAGTTCTTTGGCATAAGCAATATCTTCTGTGGAAATAGTAGTAATACCTTCAACATAAACGTCATCGATTGAGACCCTGCTACCAAAAGCAATGGACGCTAATATTGCAATCTTTCGTGCTGCATCAAATCCTCCCACATCTGCAGTGGGATCTGCTTCAGCATACCCTTTAGCTTGTGCTTCAGCCAATACACTATCAAAATCCAAACCTTCGTTGGTCATTTTAGTAAGCATATAATTGGTTGTACCATTAATAATACCCATAACTTCACTAATTTTATTTGCTGCTAAACATTGCTTTAGAGGACGAATAATCGGAATACCTCCAGCAACACTAGCTTCAAATAAAAAGTCTACTTTACTTTGATCGGCAGCTTCAAAGATTTCCTGTCCATATTTGGCTACAACATCTTTATTGGCAGTCACAACATGTTTACCAGCTGCCAGTGCTCTTACAATGTAATCTTTGGTCGGAATCATACCACCCATGACTTCAACAACAATATCAATATCTTTGTCATTAATGATATCATCAATATTGATAGTAAATTCTGCATCAACGTCTATATCTCTAGCTTTATCAAGTTGACGAACCATAATTTTTTTTATCTTCACAGGTACGCCAACTTTTTGTAAAATATCATTAGCATTTTCAGTAAGTATTTTAACAACACTAGTTCCAACTGTTCCCATGCCAAGTAAACCAACAGTAATAGAATCTCCCATCATTGTTCCTCTCCTTTTTAGGCTTGGCCCAGTACTTCTAAACGCTTAACGCCCTCAACCATTCTAACTTTATCCAATAAAGCTTCTAAATCAATTACTAACTCCGCTGTTTCAATTGAAATAGTGGCATTGGCAACACCTTGAAGAGGTATTCCTTGATTAATAGTTAATACACTGCCCCGTTCATTTGCTATAGTATTTAAAACCCTTGATAAAACACCTTGCTTGTGTTCAAGCAATAATGCCAGTGTCACTATTTTTTCTTTACTTGCTTCATAAAAAGGAAAGACATAATCTTTATATTTATAATAAGCGCTGCGACTTAATTCCATTTTTTCAACAGCTTCGTTAATCGTACGTGCTTCACCACGTTTAAGCATGTCTTTTACTTTAATTGTTTTTTTTATTGCTTCAGGCAATATTTCTTCACGAACTAAGAAAAATACAGATTTTTGTCCTATCACTACTTTACCCTCCTCTAGTATTACGTATGCGGATAATAATCTATTCTCAGTAGACAGTATAGCATTACTATACTACAAAAAACAAGTATTATAAATAAAAAAAATGATCAATCTGTACAGATTGATCATTTTTTTTATTTATTCGATTAATATAGCTTTGTATGTTAAAGATTTTTTTCTTTAAAAAATGATGCAAATTAATCCACCACTACCATCATTAACAACTTTTTGTAGAGTATCGCGTAATTTTACTTGTGTATTTTCAGGCATACCAGAGAGTTTATTTTGAATACCTTCTCGAACTAAAGCATTTAATGATTTGCCAAATAGATTTGTTCGCCATATTTTTTCTGGTTCTCCTTCAAATTCTCTCATTAGGTATTGAACTAGCTCTTCGCTTTGTTTTTCACTACCGATAATAGGTGATATTTCGGCCTGGACATCCGTTCTGATAATATGTAATGAAGGTGCAGATGCCTTTAATCTTACGCCAAAGCGATTACCGGTTCTAATAATTTCTGGCTCCTCTAATACCATTTCATCTAATTGTGGCGAAACAATGCCATAACCAGTTAGTCTTACTTGCTCTAGGGCATTTGCTATTTTATCATATTCACGTTTTGCCACTGATAAATCTTGCATTAAACGTAATAAATGATGTTCGCCTGAAATCGTAAAGCCTGTCAATTCTTCTAACACTTGATAGAACAAATCATTACGAGCTGTTATCTCAATTACTGCAATCCCATTCCCAAGATCCATATCATGCAGAATTACGTCTGCTATAAAATCATAGCCAGATAAATCATCGATTGCTCGGTCAATATCCCGTAATCTTCTTACATACTGAACAACCTCACGTACTGCTCCATCAAATTTTTCCCTGAGCCAATGTTCCGTTTCCAATTCTTCAATCCACTTCGGTAAAGAAATATTAACTTCTTTTACAGGGAATTCATATAAGACCTCTTGTAAAATGGCATAAATATCATCTTGATTCAGTTGTATACAATCAACTGGCACAACAGGAACATCATATTCATTCTCTAATTTTGCTACTAACTCACGCGTTTCTTTTGCTGTTGGCCGACTGGTATTTAATATAACTAAAAAAGGTTTTTCCAATGCTTTTAATTCATTAATAACACGTTCTTCTGCAGGCAAATATTTTTCTCGTGACAAGTCTGTCACACTACCATCAGTAGTAATGACTAAACCAATTGTTGAATGTTCATCAATTACTTTTTTTGTACCAACTTCTGCAGCTTCTTGAAATGGAATTTCATGGTCAAACCAAGGTGTAAGTACCATACGAGGACCGTCTTGTTCTGCATATCCTAATGCGCCGTCAACGGTATATCCTACACAATCAACCATTCTAACTCGAACATTAACATTGTCTTTAACATTAATCTCTACAGCTTCATTTGGAATGAATTTAGGTTCAGTTGTCATAATAGTTTTACCGGCTGCACTTTGGGGCAATTCATCTTTTGCTCTTTCTTTTTCATACGGATCGATCATATTGGGCAAAACCATTGTTTCCATAAATCTTTTAATAAATGTTGATTTTCCTGTACGTACTGGACCCACAACACCAATATAAATATCACCACCAGTACGTTCGGCAATATCTCTGAATAAATCGAATTTTTCCATTAACCTTTTCCCTCCCTACAACTGTGCTTTATGCAAAATACTAACGTATATCTGGAATCTCAACCATCCCTCCCTTAAAGAAAAGTGACAACCGAACGAAACGGAAATGGTATTTTAAAAAGTAACGAAATGGTAGCAAATTAATCATTATAAATATATGACATGCCAGCAATATTATTACAAAATAAGAAAAGACTTGGCTTATACCAAGTCTTTTTTTATTATTTTATTTTTTGCGGGAATCAATTAACATATTTCCCATCTTTATTTTCAGCTCTGTGCCTTTTAACAGCCTTTCAATATTAGGCTTGTGTCTTCCAACAACAAATAAAGCAGCAAGAATACCAAAATACAGAAATTCAATCTTCTCACCCGTAAACCACATGAAAATTGGTACCAATATTGCTGCTATAATGGATGCTAATGAGACATAACGAGTAAGGTAAACGATGAGTGCCCAAATTAAAAAAATGACTGCGGTAATCTGAGGAACCAATACAGCAATAACACCTAGACCTGTAGCAACACCACGGCCACCTGTAAATTTTAGAAAGATTGACCAATTATGACCAACAATAGCAGCAATACCTCCGATTAATAATGCAATTGGCGTACCTACAAAAAAATCGCTCAGGTATACGGCTATAACTCCTTTGGCAGCATCAGTTAAAAATACCCAGAAAGCTGGCCACAAACCTAACGTTCGAAAAGCGTTTGTGGCTCCAATATTTTTGCTGCCAAATTGTCGTAAATCAACATTGTATATATTTTTCCCAATCAATAATCCATTAGGAATGGAACCAATAAAATATCCGAGTACAGCGATAAGTAAATAATTCATTATATCACTATCTTCTCCCTATTATTTTAGTCTTCCTCTTTACGCCCGCGTACCACAAGTTTTAGAGGCGTTCCTTCAAAACCAAAACTTTCACGAAGTCTATTTTCTAAAAAGCGTAAATAGGAAAAATGCATAATTTCTGGTTCATTCACAAAGAAAACAAAAGTAGGTGGTTTTACATTAGGCTGCGTAGTGAAGTATATTTTAAGACGTCTGCCAAATTGCGATGGTGGCGGATTTATTGATACAGCATCTTCAATTACTTGATTTAAAACACTAGTAGCTACTCGCATAGTATGTTGTTCTGCCACAAACTTAATTAATTCTGTAACTCGCGACACTCTTTGGTTGGTAAGGGCCGAAATAAATAGTACGGGTGAATATTGCATAAAAGCTAATTCTGTACGAATATTCTCTGTAAATCGCAAAGATGTTTTACCGTCTTTTTCAACTAAATCCCATTTATTTACAATGATAACAGATGCTTTACCTGCCTCATGTGCATAACCAGCGATTTTTTTATCTTGTTCGGTTACACCATCTACTGCATCAATGACGATCAATACAACATCTGAACGGTCTACAGCCCGTAACGCCCGCATAACGCTGTACCTCTCAACAGGAAGTTCAACTTTAGCCTTACGACGCATACCAGCAGTATCTATTAAAACGAAGGATGTGTCATCTTTTGTAAAGTGGGTGTCTATAGCATCACGAGTAGTACCCGCTATATCACTTACAATAACCCGTTCTTCACCAACTAGCCGATTCACTAATGAAGATTTTCCTACATTAGGACGTCCAATAACCGCAACTCTAATTTTTTCATTATCTTCTTCCACCACTTCCTCACTGGGCAGACGCTTAACAATTTCGTCCAGCAAATCGCCAATATTCAAAGCATTTGCTGCAGAAATGGGGATAGGATCACCAAGTCCCAAATTATAAAATTCATAAATTTCATTTGCCTTTTGCATATTATCAACTTTATTTACAGCAACGATTACAGGTTTACGAGTATTGCGTAAAATGATAGCAACTTCTTCATCGGCTGACGTTAAACCTACTTTACCATCAACCATAAATAGAATTGCATCTGCTTCATCAATGGCCAATTTTGCTTGATAACGCATCGCAGTTAAAATCTTATCATTCGATTCTATTTCAATACCGCCCGTATCAATCATCGTAAATTCACGATCAAGCCATTCTGCATCAAGGTAAATACGATCTCGAGTGACACCTGGGATATCTTCAACGATTGACACTCTTTTCTGTCCAATGTAATTAAATAAAGTGGACTTACCAACATTGGGACGTCCAACAATAGCTAGAATTGGTTTACTCATATCTATCTCCTATCTTTCAATATATTTCTTTTTCATAGTTATTTTTAAAACTCAATACCTTGACGTGCATCCATTCCACCTGAGTAATTGTGACGAACTTCCTGCATTTCCGTTACCAAATGAGCAATCTCAATTATTTCTGGCGGGGCATACCTACCTGTTAATATAATCTCCGGCATTTTAATTAAAGTCTTACAGTCCTTGGTTAAAAAATTCACTACAGCATTTACATTGATTAAATTACAGGACATAGCAACATTAATCTCATCTAGAATAACTATATCATAATTACCAGATACTATCACTGATTGTGCGACATTCCAACCATCCTGCGCTAGTTTCTGATCAATCGCTTCAGGTTCTTTTAAGTTTACAAAATCATTGCGGCCAACTTGAATCAATGTAAAGCCAGGTAAATTAGTCCGAGACTTGAATTCGCCGTATTCTGTATTATCTTTCATGAATTGGATCATACAAACTTGCAAGCCATGCCCACAGGCTCTAAAGGCCAAACCTAGGCTAGCAGTAGTTTTCCCCTTACCATTACCAGTATATACTTGAATTAACCCTAAATCAGCCATAAATTTACCTCCAAGCCTGCAATAGTTCTCTTAGATCCTTTGCACTATAAGCTGCACGTATGGGTGCTGAGATTCGATGTTCTAACTGATCACAGGTCATATTATCTAAAAAGATAGATTCACCTTTTTTTAAAGATACACCAGGTATGATGACGCCTGTCCGTTCTCCAGCAATTTCACTCAATGTGCTAATTATATCTTGGCCAGTTAATAAACCGCTAACGGTTATATTTGTACCAAAGTAAATATTTTCAACAGGCAAAACACGAACCGTCAGGTTCGGGATGTTAATATCTTTTAATAATGGTCCTAGAATTTTTTGTGCTGATACACCACATACCACATCTAAGTAGTGAGGCTCAGAATATCCTTGTGTTACTATCGATTCTTCCTGCCATTCAGCTAGGAAATTTCGCACCAGACCAATTCCATTTTCAAGCTGGGGAAAGCCATCGTACATTTCATAGGCAGGAATAGGTTGATTTGCCGCAAGATAAAATTCATCAGACAAATAAACAAAAGAAGTTCCGCTCTCTTTACGGCATTTCTCCTGCCACTTATTTACTTTCTCAACTACAGCAAGTGCCTTTTCCGGTGTAAAAACATCTAATTCAAAGCAATTATCCCGAAAACGACTCAAACCAACAGGAACAATCGCCATTGATAATACATTAGGATGTAATGCATATAAATCACTGATTGTTTTTTCCAGTTCATCACCATCATTAATGTTAGGACACAACACAATCTGTGTGTGCATTTCTACACCGCTGGAAATCAATGTATTTAATTGATTCATAATCTTATCTGCTGATTTATTATTTAGCATTCTCTCTCGTAAAGCACCATTAGTAGTATGTACAGATATGTATAATGGTGATAAGTGCAGTTGACTGATTCTTTTAATATCTTTAGGACCAAGATTGGTCAATGTAACAAAATTTCCGTATAAAAACGACAATCGATAATCATCATCTTTAACGTACAAACTTTCTCGCATACCGGGAGCCATTTGATCCACAAAACAAAAAATACAGTTATTAGCACATCGTCGAACACCATCAAACACAGCACTTTCAAACTCAATACCTAAATCCTCATCGTATTCTTTATCTATTTCAATAGTTTCTTGTTCACCATTTTTCTTTTCTATTAAAATTTCTACATAATCATCTGCTAAAGCAAAACTCAGATCAATAATATCACGAATATCTTGTCCATCAACGGCAAGCAAACGATCCCCTTGCTCTAAACCAATTTCATCCGCAATACTATTTGGCATAATTTTTGAGATAATACCTTCATATGACAACGCTGTCACCTCTCATATAATATTCCCTTTTTTTTCCATGTTTCCTGCAATAAAAGAAAGAGTGATGAAAGAGCATCACCCTAAATAATCTTATTTAAAAATTTTTTCAAATAAACTTTAGAATCATTCTTACAATAAAATCTACTGCATTTTATATCATACTATAAGTTTCATAAAAATACTATTATTTTTATGACTAGTCTTCGTCTTTTTTATTATCTGTTTTTTTACTAGTATCTTTCTTACCTGTGATCTTAGGTCCAAAAAAATTGGCAAATTCTGTCGTTGTAAACTGTTTTAATTTTGCTTTTGCCTCTTTCATACTTCCTGTACTCAAGAATAAAAAAGCAATAACACCAACAACTAAAAAACCTACAATCCAACCAATCGATTTACTTGCTCCTGATGGTCCTGCCTGAGCAGTACCTAAACCTGTTTCTCCAGCCGGATTATTAGGCGTCGGTTCTGTTTTTCCCAAAATAGTGGGTATTACATCAGCAAATAAAGCGACACCTTTTTCTGCAGCATGACGGTCATTTTGCTCCGAACCTACTTCTAACAGCATGGAACGGGGATGTAAATCTTGATTATAATCACCGCCCTTAGCAAAAAAGATCCCCTTGATTAACCCCGGGTGCTGTGTATCGGTATTTGCTTTAAGTTGCAGAGCATAATCTTCAATTTGTTTTCCTGTAGGTCCATACTTACCAACAACCAATTGCAATTTGGTAATATCCTGACCATCGATGTTCGCTTTATAAACTTCTGGCGGTGCCGCATCACGATGAATATCAAAAACAGCATCCGGTTGTTTTTTTAGAAGCTCAGTGACAGTACGACGAGAACGCTCATAAGCCATATTGTCATGAGGGTCATGTTTAGCATCAGAATGAAAAACTTCCAAACCTTTTGCTTGCAGAGCACTTGTAAAGGCGTCTCCCACCTTATAAACACCGCCAGCACCCAGGATACTATCCGAACCATCTGTTGGTATATAAGACTCATCTGAATGTGTGTGATATATAGCGACTTTACCTTTATCATTTCCTTCAGCTTTCGCTATAGATGAAGATAGTATGCTAAAAAAAGTATTATTTTCAGGTTTTGTATATTTACTTAAATTTACATCACCGAGAAATTTACTATGAGCAATATCTCCTGAAATACTAATAATTTCATAGCGTTTGTTATTTTCGGTAAGAAACTGATCACCTACTTCGATTCCCCAACCTGTTATATAAACTGTATTGCCAGTTTCATCAACAATTGAATAGTATCCGCCATCGTTTCGTTCATGAGTGTATCCTTGTAGCGTCATACTGCATACCAATAATAATGCAATTAGTACTCCTCTCAAGCTATTCATTTTCTTCACCTCGATCTTTTTCTGCCATACAATCAGACGTACCTTTTTGGTTTTCCGGCTTTTTATTTTTATTATGAGAAAGTTCCTTACTAAATTCGTATAAGCCTTCTGGGCGGAACTTACCAAGCGCCGGCCCGCCTTGCATTTTTTCTCTGGTTTCACCAACTAATTCTGCTACCATTACCGCTATAATGCCAGCAATCATAACTACATCAAAAGCACCTGCACCACCAATGTCAGTTGTTCCAGGGATACCCAACCCTATAATAGTAACCATATGCACAATATCACTTAATACAATACCCAATACACCTCCGACGAAGGCACTTCGCCTTGAACGTCCAGCTAGGTAAGCAATAAGACCTGCAGAAACACCATAGATAATTTTAGGGTCCAAAAACATATTCTCAGGTTCATAAGGTAAATAACGTGATCCTAAAGATACCACTACTGCCACTAAAATAGCAGCTAGAATAGCCCGAACCCTTTCAGCAGTTTCATCTGCTTTAAAAATTAGCCAAATAGATAATAGGATTGGCAACAATGCTCCTCCTACATTCATAGTTACTTCAACTGGAGCACGCATTATAGGAATGTCAATAAAACTGCCTACAATCACAGCAGCAATAAAAAGTAACGCCTGTTTGTCTGTTAAACGCATTCTATCAAGTATGCGATGTGCTACACCAAAATAAACCAGCACACCAACCACCAATAGAATAATCATCCCTATTGGCATATTCATATTTATTCACCTCTACTATATTTTATTGTTTATCTTGCCCCTTTCATAAAAAAACATACAAAAAAGCATGGCATCAGCCATGCTTTCTATTAATAGCATATTTAGTTACATCAATTCCTCTGGTCGTTAGCCACTCTTTACTATAACCAGAAATAACTAAAGGTATTTTTCTTAGTTCTCTTATATTGCCAGATCCCAGTAATAACATATAAGATTGAATTTCAGTTAAAAATTGTCGGAACCAATTGACTGCATGGCTCATATCATTTTCATATACCATTTTAACGATGGGCGTCGCCATACCTGCAGCAACACCACCTAGAGCTAAAGCTTTTATTACATCAAGTGGACTGCGTATTCCACCTGATACCATCATATCCACATGCTTAGGTAATACTGACATAGTTTCAACTGCACTTATAACTGTGGGAATCCCCCAAGATAAAGTTTCTAAATTTGTATCTAATTGACAGCGAGCAGCCTCAATCGCTAAGAAATTGGTCCCACCTGTACCACCAACATCAATAGCCTGAATGCCAATTTCTGTTAACATGACAGCTTGCTCAAGGGCAATACCACAGCCAACTTCTTTAACGATGACAGGCACCTTCACCTTATTGACAATCTTATCAATATTAGATAAATATCCTGAAAAATCTCGGTCACCCTCAGTCATCATGATTTCTTGAGCCACATTTAAATGGATTTGAATCCCCTGTGCACCAACCATATCCACTGCCATCTGAGCTTGCTCTGCAGTAACATGAGCGCCCAAATTTGCAAAAACAATACCATTAGGATTTTTTTTTCGTACGATTTTATACGAATGCTGCACTTCGGGACATTCTAAAGCTGCATATTGAGATCCAATAGCCATTGCTGTATTCGTTAAACGAGCAAACTCTGCAATACGCTCATTAATAAATGTAACATCATTAGCTCCACCTGTGATTGCATTAATAATAAGAGGATGGGTTAAAGATATGCCGGCGATAGAGCTTGAAAGATCAATCGCATTCCAGGATAAATTAGGAAGACAATTGTGAACTAGGGAAATATCAGCAAAGCCACTGGCATTAGGACCATCATTTAATGACAGTGAGTACTTCAAATGATCTAATTTACGCGATTGACGCACCCTGTCATCTCCTTACTCCAATTTCTTAAATAGGTGCCCAAGCTTATCACCAATTGTTGAACCAGTACCTTCATTCTTGTCCAAATAAGATTGATATTCTGCTCGCTCATTTTCCTGTTGTGCTTTACTAATGCTAAGAGAAATACGTTTATGTTGTTTATCAATCTCTAATACTTTCACAGCTACTTGTTGCCCAAGCGTTACTACATCCTCAACTTTCGTCACTCTGTCATCAGATAGCTCTGACACATGAACTAAACCTTCTATGCCTGGAACTAACTCTACAAATGCTCCAAATTTAGAAATATTGCTAACTTTGCCTTGAACAATTATACCTATAGGAAATTGTTCAATTAAATCAAGCCAAGGATCACGTCCAACTTGTTTCAAGCTAAGAGAAATCCTTTTTGTTGCACTATCCAATTTTAGAATGAGTACTTTGACTTCGTCTCCTAATGCAACAATCTCATGAGGACTTTTTATACGATGCCAAGACAAATCAGAAATATGTACCAAGCCGTCTATGCCACCGATATCAACAAAGACACCGAAATCAACAATACGTCTTACTGTGCCTGATACAATTTGACCAACTGCTAATTTTGCAAAAGTTTCTTCTTCTTTTTGTCGGCGTTGTTCCTCTAATAATACTTTGCGAGATAAAACAACACGTTTTTTTATCTTATCAACTTCAATGGGAAGAAGGGTCAATGTTTCATTTTTATATGGTGACAAATCTTCAACAAAACGTAGTTCTACCTGGGAAGCAGGAATAAAGCCACTTATACCTAAAACAGATACTTTTAGACCACCATTTACCACTTCCAAAACTTTAGCTTCTACTGATTTTTTATTATGTAAAGCTTCATCCAACACATCCCAAGCCACAATTGCATCCGCTTTCACTTTCGACAGTTTTATAATTCCATCATCACTCTCTAAATCTAAGACATAAACATCAATGATTTGACCTTCATTCACTACTTCTGCAGCAGTTTCCGGTTTTGGATATGCTAATTCATCTAGCGATATGGTTCCTTCTCCTTTAAACCCAATATCTACAAATACCTCATCTTTGTGAATACCTACTATTTTACCTTTTACAATATTGCCTTGTTCTAGTTTTTTCACATCATTATCTAACATTTGATTAAATTCCTGCATTTTCTGATAGACCTCCTCTATTAACCAGTCGGGAGTAGAAGCACCTGCAGTAATCCCAACTGTTTCTACTCCATAAAAATTTTCTAACGCTAATTCTTTGGCAGTTTCTATGTGATATACACGATTACCAGCGTCCCTGCATAATGTAGTTAATCTTGTTGTATTAGCACTGTTTTTCCCTCCAACCACTAACATTACATCCACTCTGCTTGCTAGACTCAATGCAGACTGTTGCCTTAGATCAGTAGCTGTGCATATGGTGCGACAAATTTTCATATCTTTACATTTAGTTTCTAAAACACTAACAATAGCCTGAAATATTTCTTCAGCAAAAGTAGTTTGTACGACAACCCCTAACTTAGATACAACAGGCAATGCCATTGCCTCAGCTACGGTTTCCACTACGATTGCCATATTATTTGACCATTCTACTATGCTTTTGACTTCTGGATGATGTTTTTCACCAATTACTATCACAGTATAACCAGCATGATATAATTCATGAGCAGCTTGCTGTGCTTTCTGTACATGAGGACAAGTAGCATCAACAATGTTTAGCTTCTTTTCCTGAGCCATTGTATAGGTATCAGGACCTACGCCATGAGAACGGATAATAACTGTACTGTCATTAGTAACGGCTGATAGGTCATTTACTACTCCTATTCCTTGATCTGACAAACTCTTAACTACTTGTGGATTATGAATAATGGGTCCTAAAGTATGTATTTCACCTTCCATACCTATACATTCTTGAGCCATTGACACTGCGCGTTTAACACCATAACAAAAACCTCGGTGTTCAGCCGCGATTATTTTCATATGTGACCTCCCATAATTGTAAAATACTTAGTTGATATTCCCCGTAACTATTATAATTCCTTTTATTTGAATATTATAACATGAAAAGAGAGCTATAAATGCTCTCTTTTTCATTGAGAAGTAAACCTTTAAATTTTTTCTTAGAATGAATCTACTTTTCTTCTAATAAGAGTGAAATTTCTTGCATGATTTTATTACTGAGATTTTCCATTGTTTCTTTATCTGCTTTTTCTCGATTTACAATAATCGGTTTACCAAATTTAACAATGAAGCGCGGTAATAGATGTCCATCTTTCCCTACTTTATTTGTGCCAATAACTGCAGTAGGTATTACAGGTACTCCAGCTTTTAATGCAATCATAGCAAGTCCTGTTTCAGGCTTACCTAATTTGCCAGTTCGACTGCGCGTTCCTTCTGGAAATAGACCAAGCAGCTCTCCATTTTCCAGCAAACTAATAGCATGACGGATTGCGGTACGATCGGCGGAAGCACGCCGTACCGGAAAAGCATTTAATTTTGTAAAAATCCATCGTAATACCGGTATAGTAAATAGTTCTTCTTTAGCCATAAAATGAATAGGTCTAGCGAAAGATGTTCCTACTACAGGCGGATCAAATAAACTTACATGATTAGAGGCAATAATGGCGCCCCCATCATATGGAATATGGTCAATTCCAATGATTTTACAGCGAAAAATAATTTTAAAAAAATAATGTAAAAATACTCTGATTACCTTATACAAGACGATATCTCTCCTCACAGATTTTGGTGATTTCTTTCACCGCTTCTTCTATAGAAAGAGTAGTAGTATCAATTAATGTAGCGTCAGCTGCTTGTATTAAAGGTGCAAATTCACGTTCACAATCATTTTTATCCCGAGCAGCAATCTCTTCTTCCAGTTCTTCTAGTCTTACTTCATAACCTTTTGCTAATAATTCTCGCCAACGGCGCTCTGCACGCTCTTTAATGGAGGCCGTTAAAAAAATTTTTACATCGGCATTTGGTAATACATGAGTTCCAATGTCACGACCATCCATAACAACGCCACCATATCCTGCCAATTGACGCTGCAACTGAAGCATTGCATCGCGCACGGATTTAATTGCAGCAATTTCAGATACCTTACGAGAAACCTCTGGTGTACGAATGTCGACGGTCACATCACGTTCATCGACAAATACAGTCGTTTTTCCGTTAATATAGGTTAAATTAATTTTAATATTTTTAGCTATTTCGCCAATAGCAATCACATCGTTAACAATATTATTTCTCATTATTTTCCAGGTAATCGCTCGATACATAGCTCCTGTATCAATATAATTATAATGAAGACGATGAGCGAGTATTTGTGCGACAGTACTTTTTCCTGCTCCGGCAGGTCCATCTATAGCAATAATCAATTTTTTCATAATTGCCTCCATATACGAAGTAAACGCTGCACCTACTATTGAAGCTGTATAAAATCAGGCTCTAATTTTATCTAATGTTGTAAAAAAATTAGGATAAGAAATATTCGCACAGGCAGGTTGAGAAATATTTACGCCCTTAGAAGCAGCACCGGCAATTGCTAATGACATTGCCATCCGATGATCATGATAAGAATTACAATTTGAAAAATTTAATTGTTGAGGACCATCAATAATAAGACCATCTTTCGTTTCTATTATAATAGCCCCCATTTTCCCTAATTCATTGGCAATTGCCTTTAACCGATCCGTTTCTTTTACTCGCAATTCTTCTGCACCACGAATTATAGTTTGTCCTGTTGCAAACATGGCTGCTACTGCTAATATTGGTATTTCATCGATTAGTCTAGGAATCATTGGTCCTTCAATCGTAACACCTTTTAATTCAGCTGATTTTACTACCAGATCTGCTACAGGCTCTGCGCCGCTTAACCGCCGATTTTCAATCGTAATATTTGCTCCCATTTCCTTAAGAATTTCTAAAATACCTGTGCGTGTTGGATTTATTCCGACATTTTTAAGAGTCAGATGACTATTAGGAATAATAGTAGCTCCGACTAACCAAAAAGCTGCTGAACTTATATCTCCAGGTACGTTAATTTCTGCTGGTGCATATAAATCAGCTACAGGACCGACACTTATACTAGTTCCTTTTCTTTCCACCGTTACACCAAAAGTTTCTAACATAAGTTCAGTGTGATCACGGGATACATAAGGTTCAGTCACTATGCTGGGACTGCTTGCAAATAAGGTGGCTAATAGTATAGCTGACTTTACTTGAGCACTAGCCATGGGCATATTATATTCTATACCGCGAATTTTCTCATTCTCACTTTTCATGATGGAAATTGGAACATACTTTGTATCTTGACGTCCACTTATTCTTCCACCCATTAACGTTAATGGGGTTACAACCCTGCCCATTGGTCTGTTGCGCAAAGATGCATCCCCTGTCAATACACTGAAAAATGGTTGTCCCACGAGAATACCTGTTAATAGACGTAAGGTAGTTCCTGAATTTCCAGCATCAAGAATATTTTCTGGTTCCTTTAAACCATGTAATCCTTGCCCTAGAACATGTAAATAATTAAGTTCATCTTTCTCAATTTTCGCTCCTAATGCCTGCATACAACTAACAGTTGATAAGCAGTCCTCAGCATATAGAAAGTTTTTTATAACCACAGGGGTAGATGCAAGTGCTGCCAACATTACACTACGATGAGAAATGGATTTATCTCCAGGAATATGTATGATACCAGACAAACCGCCGTTAGGACTTATTGTTATATTTTCTGACATATAAATTCTCCCCTATATTTTCTAACTACAGATATTTTAGATGGTCCTCCCCATGGCTGCAGCCACGCTTTTTAACTCTTCCATTAATAGCTCAAAATTACTAGGCGTTAATGATTGCTTTCCATCGGATACGGCTTCTTCTGGCGAAGGATGTACCTCAATAATTAAACCATCTGCCCCGGCACCAAGAGACGCCTTTGACATCGGATTCACTAAATGCCAATTTCCTGTACCATGACTGGGATCAACAATAATAGGCAAATGGCTAAGATGCTTTATCATAGGTACTGCATTCAAGTCTAATGTATTGCGAGTATAAGTTTCAAAAGTACGAATTCCACGTTCACATAATACAATATTGCCATTACCACCAGCCATAATATATTCAGCCGCCATCAGCCATTCTTCCATGGTAGCAGAAACACCACGTTTTAGTAATATAGGTTTCCCACTCCTAGCAGCTTCTTTTAAGAGTACAAAATTTTGCATATTTCGAGTACCAATCTGTAACATATCCACATATTGACTCATTAGCTCTACTGTTCGAGGATCGGTAACTTCAGAGATTACAGGCAGCGCTACTTTTTTAGAGACAGCTTTGAGTATCTCCAGCCCCTCTTGTTCTAATCCCTGGAAGCTATATGGTGATGTTCGGGGTTTGTAAGCCCCTCCCCGTAACATACATGCGCCAGCTTGTTTTACAGCTAGTGCAGTTTCAAGCAATTGTTCATAGCCTTCCACCGCACATGGACCTGCAATAATGGACACATTTTCAGCACCAAATATGGCATTGCCAACTGTTACTACAGTGTTCTCCTGCTTAAATTCACGACTTACCAACTTAAATGGGGTTAATATTGATACTACTTTTTCCACTCCAGGCATGCGTTTATAAAATTCAGCTTTATAAGTTGCAGAATCACCAATAGCCGTTATAATTGTTTTACCATAACTTTTAAGACAATGAGCTTCCAATTCATGCTGACGAATCTTTTCCATTACACGATCAATTTGCTCAATTGTAGGATCTGACATAACAATAATCATATATAAGCCTCCGATAACAGTAACAAAAATATATTTATTTATAATTCACCGAAAAAAGCCATTCTCCTTTTATGATTCGTTTTTAAATTTTATTTTACCAATTGGCAAAATGGACTTACTTCCTTCCACAACTAGTCCATCTGCTGGAGAAAGCAGATCGTTATCTGAAACGTTAATAATAAACTGAGCTGGTTGCTCCAATGCAGTGGCATCAATTTCAATATAATCACCATCATATACCGTAATTTTACAATTACCCTTAGTAAAGCCATCAGCCCGCTTACCATTTATGACCATATAAATATTAAACTTTTCCGTTGGATTGATCATATGAACGGAAATTACTTTACTTTTACGCAACAAGTTTTGATAACCTTTAATGACAGGCGTCTCTTCAGTAATCTTAAGAGGTGTATCCGCATATAAAGGCATAGTAGCAGTAATCTTCTCACCTTCCATTTTGTCTACTTTTGATAAATAGATACGTGTTTCATCCTTAAATAATAGTAGTTGAGAAATAAACAAGGCTATAACAAAAATTAAAATTAGACGAAATAAAATACTTTCTCCATGCATCATCCAGTCGTCTTTAGATTTTGCCAAAAGATTTCACCTGCTTTTTATCTTTTAACTTTTATTATATGCCATTTTCTATAGTACATACTGAACTTTAATCATTGTATCTTGCTGCATTTTGCCCTGCCATGTAGCCTGTAGAAAAAGCAGCTTGTAAATTAAAACCGCCCGTATAACCATCGATGTCAATTACTTCACCAGCAAAATATAGTCCTTCAACTATCTTGGATTCCATCGTCTTAGGATTTATTTCCTTTACGTGGATCCCTCCTGCCGTAACAATAGCTTCACTAACTGGACGTGTGGTTGTTATTGTAAAGGTTAATTTGGCAATCTGTTGCTGTAAACGAGTTCGCTCACTTTTAGTTATTTGATGTACAAACTTATCAGGATCAAGATGAGCTAAATCAATTATAACGTTAATCAATTTAGCTGGTAGCAGCTCACCGAGTGCATTTTTCAATTGCTTACGAGCAAATTTCTCAAAATCTCGTTGGATACGTTTATCTAATATCTCGGCTGATAAGGCTGGTTTTAAGTTAATTTCTAATAATATTTCTTCAGTAGGCTGGTTATTTAATAATTCGGCTACTTTTTTGCTTAATGATAATATAATCGGACCAGACAAGCCATAGTGAGTGAATAACATCTCACCAAACTCATCAGCTACTTTTTTACCTGCAAAAATTACACTAGCTGAAACATTCCGCAGAGATAAGCCTTGTAATTCACCAATCCAATCTTCCCCTACTTCTAATGGTACTAAAGATGGCTTTAATGGCACAATAGTATGTCCAATTATTTCACCCATTCGATATCCATCACCCGAAGAGCCAGTACCAGGATAAGAAGCACCGCCTGTAGCCAAAATTATGGCATCAGCAGTATATTGTGTGTTATTGTTGGCAAGTACTCCGGTAACTCTGCCATCATGAATGAGAATTCTTTTTACCTGCTGACCTGTTACAACTTCAATATTAAGTTCTTTGAAGGCTTTAAGAAATGCTTCAACCACATCCTTGGCTTGATCACTTACAGGAAAGACGCGTCCACCTCTTTCTACCTTAGTCATCACGCCATAACTATGTAAAAAATCAATTATATCTTGGTTGTCAAAATTGTGTAAGGAGCTATAAATAAAAGATCCGTTGCCTGGCATGTTTTTAATAATAGTTTCCTTATCAGCAATATTAGTAATATTGCATCTTCCTTTACCGGTAATTGACAGTTTTCTGCCCAGCGTAGACATTTTTTCTAGCAGAATTACATTGCCGCCGTTTTGGCTGGCACTAACTGCGGCCATCATACCTGCCGCCCCACCACCAATAACAATAATTTTTTTCATGTAATCACCCTTTTTCAATTTAGTATACAACAAAAAACCCTTATTATTTTACAAATAAGGGTTGACACTCTTATTTATTTATTAAGGTTCTGTAATGCTTCCACTTCTTGGGGAAGTAAATGTCTGTATCCACCCCGACGTAAGCCCTCTAATGTTAAAAAAGCAAATTGCACACGTTTAAGTTGCTTAACATCAAAACCAATTGCTGCAAACATACGACGGATTTGGCGATTTTTTCCTTCATGAATTGTAATTCGCAAACTAGTCATATTACGTTCACGATCAAAAGACATAATATCAATCATGGCAGGTGCTGTCAAACCATCCTCCAATTGAATACCCGCACGAAGTAAGTCGATTTTTTCTTGGGGTGGTCTACCACCAACTTTTGCTATGTAAGTTTTGTCAATTTTTTTACTAGGATGAATTAAAGTGTGGGTTAGTGTACCATCGTTGGTTAACAACAACAAACCTTCTGTATTGTAGTCAAGGCGACCTACAGGATATATGCGCTGTGGTATATCAGTAACTAATGAAGCTACAGTTTTTCGATCTTGTGGGTCTTTTAATGTCGTAAGTATTCCTTTAGGCTTATATAACAAAATGTATACAAATTTTTCTCCTGTAATAGGTTTACCGTCAACCGTAACTCGATCTTTACCAGAAATAACTTTTGTACCTAATTCTGTAACCACTTTACCATTAACCTTGACTCGACCTTGCTGAATTATTTTTTCCGATTCTCGCCTCGAAGCAATTCCAGCTTGGCTGATAATTTTCTGCAAACGTTCCAACATAATAAGCTCCTTTAAAAAAATAAATTAATCCTCAATAATGTTTAAAAAATCAGTTTGTTGCTTACATAGTCTGATTTCTTTATTGCCCTGTACTTTTTTCAAGCAACTGCCACAAATACCCTCACCACAACACATGGTCGCATTATTAGTAGCCACCATAGGTATATTAACATTTGCTGCTTGCATAGTTCTAATGATCCCATAGTGTTGACTATCAGGTCCGGCACTTACTATTAAATCAGGATGCTGAGTTAAGAACTCCATTAACAGCGATAACCCCTCTTTACGCAATGAAGGGACAACATGAACCTCAACCCCCAGCTGTTTTAATTCTTCTTCAATAAAAATTTTACCCACCTTACCAGGTGCCAATACTGCATTAACTTCATTGTTTCTAGTTATTAAATTAGCTGCAAGGGGGAATGCTGGGGCTTGCCCTATACCACCAGCTACTAATACTATCTTACCATAAGTAAGATTGTCAATCCAGGGTTGACCTAAAACTCCATTCCAATATGGTCCACGCACTATGACTCTATCATTGTTTTCTGCGATAAGCCTCCTTGACTTAGGTCCAATAGTTTCTATAACTACTTCTAAAATAGTACCTGCAATTCTCATAATATTAACGGGGAAATAAAAAAATGGTGGATCATTAGGGCGCCTCAAAAAAACAAAAGAACCAATTGAAAGTAATTGTTCAGCAAATTCAGCAGTAACTTGCATTTCCAGTCTAAATGTATTTTCACTGATCTGTTCCTTTATGGTAAATGCGCTCTCTTCTTCCATGCGAGTTTTTATAGATTCTTCGCATTCTTGCTGTGTTTTTTTATACTGCCAATGTTTTTCGTATAATATACATACCCCCGCCCAATCGCAATTACAAGTTGGTTCTCCTTTTAGATGACTGCAGAGAACACATTGGTTGGTTTCCGCTAACAAACAAGGGCAGTATTTCGAATTAACATCAATACATTGGGAGATATTTCTCTTCATGCTTATACCTCCTTATACTAGACAAACATTATAGATATCTTTGAATCCAGCACGAGTTACCCTTTCATGTATTTCATCACGATCACTAGAATATAGTGATAATGTTTTCATACGTTCAAAGTATAAAGCTCCTGAAAAAGTATAACGCATACGTAATCCTGCTTCGGAACGCATCTGTTCATGTACAAAAGTAATAAAATCGCCAGATGCTAGCGTAGTAGGAAGCTCTAGATATTTCATATCCAAGCAATAGCGAACTGCATTGTTTCCTGCGAGTAAGCCTGTTATAACGGCTTCAGTATGGCCAACAAGGATTGCTGATTTTTCCCCACAACAAAATAGATTGTCCAATCCCTCAACTTTCAAGGTATTCGTACAAGGTGCAATTCCTAAATACCTCACGGAATTGCCAACACTTCCAGCATAAGGATCTTCGAAACGCACTTTTTCCAAGCCGGGGATACTTCGTAAATCCTCTAATGGAAAATAAGATGTCATTAATTTTGCATGCCCAGTATCTAATAAAACAAAATTAGCAGCGTATTCAGCTATGGCATATTGAGTGCAAGCTTTTTTACCTAATGAACTGCTTTTTTGCAGCCTCTCTGGTACTGGTAGTACAACCACGCCATCTCTATCTAATGTATCCCTTATTTCCTTGCTAAGGGACTCTTTACATAACTTACAGGATCCACTCATTGCGCCAAAGGATCCGTCTGCTTTTTTCCCCATGATTTCTTTTATACCAGCTTTCGCTGTGACGCTGACGCGAGGGCCAAAAGCTGGACAGCGTAGTACGCACATGGCACATCCATTACCATAAGTAAGACAATTACCCATAGATCCTGCCGTACCAGTTGCATCAACAAATACATCACCTTTTATTTCAATCCCGCCATCAATTACCAATGTATGTATCTTTTTCCCATGCTTTAGCACATCCACAACTCGTGTTTGGGTTTTAATTTCAACTCCATAGTTTTGTAAGATCTTCTTCACTAATGGCTCCATTGTTGTAACATCATAAGTGGAAGCATGATTATGTCCAGGGAATGAAAAACCTTTATGCCTTGCATTAGCATCCATAGCAACAAAAAAATCCCCGCCCCCCATAGCAAGAGCTTCTTCTGCTGCAGTATATCGTCCGTTATTACGAAATATACCTCCCACTAAGCCAGTGCCCAGCAGTGAATCAGTGCGTTCTAATAGAAGTACTTGTGCTCCTGCTTTAGCTGCAGATAATGCTGCAGCACAGCCGGCCCACCCCCCACCAACCACAACCACTTTTAGCATAAACATCCCTCCATATCATTCTGCTATCACACTACAGTCTATTCTCTCTCCAAGTAAGTGCTACTAAATAGCAAATAAAAAATAGGTGATCTTATAATCACCTACTACAATATAGAGTTCATGTTAATATCGTGGATCGTCTAAATAACGCAGACACTTAAAATAATCTATGGCAAATATATATAGAACCTGCAAAGCCAACTAAATCTCCTAATAAGCCTACAAAAACAGAATAGCGTGGTCTACTTATGCCAATTGCGCCAAAATATACTGTCAAAATATAAAAAGTTGTATCTGTGCTTCCAAGAACAGTAGAAGCAATACGCCCAAGCATGGAATCGGGGCCATAGGTATTTAATAGCTCAATAGTTAAGCCTAGAGCTCCCGTACCTGATAGTGGGCGCATGATGGCTAAAGGTACCAAATCTGCTGGTACGCCACAAAACTCTAATATTGGTTTTAGACTATCTACCCATACATCCATAGCACCTGACAATCTAAAAATATTTATGGCTACCATCATCGCCACCAAAAAAGGCATAATACGAATAGCAGTGTGAAACCCTTCGGCAGCTCCTTCGACAAAAGCTTCATATACTTTAACATGACGAAAATAACCAATCATTGGGACCATTAACAAAATTATGGGTATCACCCAAAGAGATAATCGCTCGGAAAGTAGAGCAAACATTTTATCTACCTCCTTCTACGAACTTGATAATAAGTTCGACAAACGCGGTCTGCAATGATTACGCTAATGGTAGCCCCTAAACTAACAAGTAATGTTGCACCAACAATTTCTGTAGGGTTAACTGACCCAGCAGCAGAACGAATCGCAATAATCGTGGCAGGTACTAAAGTGAATCCTGCTGTACATAATGCCAACAAAGTGCACATGGCGTCAGAAGCCTTTTCTTTATCTTTATTCAATTGCTGCAACTCTTGCATTGCTTTTATACCAAGAGGTGTTACCGCATTACCAAGACCTAACATATTCGCACTAAGGGTCATGATAATAGCCCCCATAGCAGGATGATTTTTAGGTACACTAGGGAATAAAAAACAGATTAATGGACTAAGAATTCTTGAAATAAAACGTACTATGCCTGCTAATTCAGCAATTTTCATAATGCCTAACCATAAGCACATAACCCCAATTAATTTAAAGGATAATCCGACAGCTCCTTCAGCTGCACTAATCGCTCCTTGCGTTACTACTTCTATTTTCCCTTGCCAACCGGCATATCCTATTCCTGTCACCAATAATAGTAGCCAGATTATATTTATCATATATACACCCCCTATGAGGGTATGATGTGAGTACTATCACTAGAACAACAAAAACTTCAGCTCTATAAAGAAAAAGTGAGACCATAATCTCACTTTAGGCAAAATTTTTAATAATGAACGTGAATATATTCCAAGCTGAAGCAACTAGTGTACCAAAAAAAGATTTACGGCTAACATCTTCATCAGCAACTAAATCAACAGCAGCGACTTCCGTATTATTATAGAACACTCTTGCCACACCCAGTTTTTGCCCTTTTGTTATAGGCGCTTCCATTACACTAGGCGCATCGATAATTGTACTTAATTCATCTTTATCTTGATTTGAAATAGGTAAAACAATACTAGAATCTGCAAGCAGTTTAACTGATTCAGATTTACCATTTGCAACTCTCATTGTTTTTAAAATATCGCCCTGATCAAATACCGCTTCCGGTTTTAACTGTGCAAAGGCAAAATCCAACAAAGCCTTTGAATCACTCCACATCGTATCACTGTCTAAAACGACTGCAATGAGTTGTATGCTATTGCGCTTAGCACCTGACACTAGACAACGTCCAGCAGCGTCTGTATAACCCGTTTTTACCCCATTGCCTCCTTCATAGAGCCAAAGCATCTTATTTTCATTGTATAAATCGCGAATATCACCTTTGACCGTAGGGGGAAGTACCTTATGTTCTGTACTTACAATTTGTGTAAATAAAGGGTTCTTATAACCATATGCCGCAATTCTTCCTAAATCGTGGGCTGTAGTATAATGATTGGGATCAGGTAAACCGCTGGAATTAGTAAAGTTGGTATCGTTAGCACCGATAGCATGTGCTTTTTCCGTCATTAATTTAGCAAATTTTTCTACGGATCCTGAAATATGTTCAGCTACTGCCACAGTAGCATCATTACCTGAAATCAACATGATACCGTATAATAGATCAAGCATTTTTAAACTTTCTCCTTGTGTTAACCACAAAGATGAACCCTCTGTATTGGCTGCATTTGCACTTGTCGTTATTACATCGTCAAGGTTTCCATGCTCAAGAGCTACAATTAAACTCATTATTTTGGTAGTACTGGCAGGATAACGTCGTTCTTCAGCATTTTTACTATATAAAACCTTACCGGTTGCTGCATCCATTACAATGGCTGATTTTGCTGTAATATTAGGGTAACTTGCATCTGCAAATACTACACTAGTTGTGTTAAATGATACAAATAATAGAACAATCATAGATACTATTGTTTTCTTTTTTTTAAACATTCTACTTTTATCCCTTTCTTAGCTGCTGGTTTTAAACAACACTTATATATTATAACGATGTTCTGCTTAATCGTCAAAACAAAGATACATTATTCCGATGGATATGAGAAATAATACTATATAGATGGCATTGAAAAATTGCACCAATAAAAGAATGCTATTTGTTTTGATTTCTTTCCTATACTACATAGTAAGGAGGTGAATGTATGGAGTCATTAGATGTAGCAACTACTTTGCGTAATACTCTGACACATAAGCAAGAATTAGTGCGCGATTATCAAAGTTTTGCTAAACAAATTAATAATACTGAAGTTGCAAAAATGTATAGTCATTTTGCCGAAGCAGAAGCATTACACGCTACTAAAATAAAAGAACAACTAGACCAATTAGCTCAATAGAATATTAAATTATATGTAAAAAACCGCACTATTATGTGCGGTTTTTTTACATATAATTTGTTTGCGATTGCGATTCTTAATTAGCTTACTTATATAATCATATAATCCAATATTCAAAAATTTTCCTGCTGTCTACTCTGAGTTTCAGCTGTCCTGGCCAGTTCATCCAAATCATCTTTTTTGGTACCATCTAACATCTCCTGGATCTTATTTAATACATTAGGTACTAAATCGATTAATCTATCATAAATCGCGTTGCCTTCTACTGGCATAAAACGAACTCCATGTATTGGGGAACATACTAAAAAACCTACTGGTTTGACACTAACACCTGCGCCACTACCACCGCCAAATGTAAAAGCAGTTTGCGATTGATCAGTTTCTTCTGGTTCCGAATTGCCTCCGCCTGCTGCAAAACCAAAAGATACTCGAGATATGGGGATGATAACAGTACCATCGGGAGTTTCAACTGCATCACCAACTATTGTATTTACATCTACCATATCTTTAATACTCTCCATAGCGGTTTTCATTAAACCTTGAATTGGATGTTCAGACAATTTCTATTTCCCCTTTACTTTTTAATGTTATATATACTCTTAATTGTTTTTATAACATTACCAAGTCTTAGGCTGAATATACATTGAAAATCTACATCAAACTGGTTTCGACCAAAAATAGGGTTTACAACAATAATTGGTTTTTTAACACAAACAATGTGTTTTTTTAATCTATTAATAACAAAGGCCTTACCCGTCCATAGCAATCCCGCTACAATGCCCGTATTTGCTGCATCCTCTGATCCATACACAGTTTTCCAATAAAATCTTTCACAGATAGATGATTGTAAGACTTTATCAATAACTCTACAATACATTTGAGCATGATAATGAAATTCTTTGATAGCGTATTTTAACTTTTTAGGATGCTTACCATATAACTTAGTTGTTTTTTTCATAAATCGTTCTTCTCGATTGCGATGTGTTGCATCTTCGCTTTGAACAGTTTTTATCGTGGATTCAATCCAAGATAAGCCCTTGCTTCCATCCAGCTTAATAACTGGAACTTCCATTTTATATGCCACTAACTTCTTCACAGTATAAACATTTATCGAAATATAATCATTCGTACCATTGCGCTTATATGTAACATCTATATAAATCTTACTAAAAAAAAGTATGCAACATATTATTATAATAGCTATGACGAAAGCTAACCAAAACTCCATATTGAGCCTCTTTTACAATCTATTTTTTCTGCATATCTACTTTATTGTTAGCCTTCTGATAACTATCTATGCAAAAAAACAGCCCTAAGGCTGTTTTTTTGCATAGATAGTTAAGATATATGAAGGCTCATCTTCCTCAAATAGGTATTAGCGATTTAGCTTAAGTTAAGTATAGCGGAGTTTTCTTTATGACATAAGTTCAACTAAAGGAGGTAAATCCTGCAGGCCATTTAAGCCAAAACATTTTAGAAATGTTTCAGTAGTTCCATAGAGAATAGGTCTCCCGATTGCCTCTTTGCGTCCAATTTCTTTTATCAATTGCCGTTCATTTAGAGTTGCAAGAACCCTATCCACTTTTACACCACGAATGCTTTCTATTTCAATTTTCGTAATCGGCTGTTTAAAAGCAATAATTGACAAAGTTTCCATGGCAGCGGTAGACAACTTATTATCTTGAATTTGTCCAAGTTTTTCCAAGGTTTCCGCTAGTTCAGGCTTAGTACATAATTGATAACCGGCAGCAACTTTTACGATTATCAATCCCCGGTCGTCATCAGCCATATCCTGAATTAATTGATCAATCAATAATGTAATATGCTCTTCAGGTATTTCAAGGATTTGTGCTATTTTATGTACAGTGATCGGATCACCACTAACAAAAAGCAAAGCCTCGACATGTTTTTTATATTGTAAATAAAACATTTAGCTACTCACTCTTTCAATATAATATATATAGTTGAAAAACATTCCTGTTGAGAAATTAGCACTCGCTGCAATTTTACTAATTCCAATAAAGCTAAAAAGGCAGCTATTACTTCCGATTTTGTACCCTTTCGAATCAAAGTCTGACTGAATTCAATTTTACCTTTATATTTATATAATAAATGAATAATATCAGACATTTTATCCTGAACACTAAATTCTTCGCGGGATACCAACTCATAATCATCAAGGCTACTTTCCCAAACTGCTGCAAAAGCAACTACCAAATCGTTGATATTTAGCCCCATCGGCAATGGAATCTTTATTGGGAATTCTTCTGGTAAACGAGTGAAAAAATGTTCCCGTTGTCGTAACATATTTTCCATTATAATGGACATATCTTTAAATCTTCGATATTCTAATAGCCTATCAACAAGTTCTTGACGGGGATCCTCCTCTTCTTCTATTGACTCAACAATTTGTGGCGGACGTGGTAATAGCATACGTGATTTTATTTGTAATAAAGTTGCTGCCATGAGTAAAAACTCACTGGCAACATCAATATTGAAATCTTTTAAGTCTCTGAGATATCCTAAATATTGTTCTGTAACAACTGCAATTGGTATATCATAAATATCAATTTGACTTTTTTCTATCAAGTGCATTAACAAGTCCATAGGCCCTTCAAAAACTTCTAGTTTTATTTTATAATCTGACATAATGATTTAAGCAAGGTTCATGGCTTGACGAACTTCTTCCATCGTCTTGGCAGCAACTTTTCTTGCTCGTTCACCGCCATATATTAAAATCTCTTTAACCCGCCCTGGATTCGCTTTAAGTTCTTGACGACGTACATGCATGTCAGCCAAATTATCAACCATTTTCTCTGCTAAGCACTTTTTACAGTCTACACAGCCAATTGTTGCCTGACGGCAAGACTGAGCAATTTCACTTGCATGTTCAGCATTAAAGATTTTGTGAAAAGTATACACTGTACATACATCCGGGTTCCCAAAGTCTGTTCTTTTTACTCTCTTGGGATCTGTTACCATTAAACGAACTCTAGCTCTAAGTTCGTCAGGACTAGCTGCAAAAGGAATTTCATTGCCATACGATTTACTCATTTTTCTACCATCGATACCAGGTAAAACCGCAGAATTGCTTAAACTAGGTTTTGGTTCGGGGAAGATAGGCTTGTACAAATTATTGAACCGTCGTACTATTTCCCGTGATAATTCAAGATGCGGGAGTTGATCTTCTCCTACTGGAATCGTATCTGCTTTATATAGAATGATATCAGCTGTCATCAATTCTGGATATCCTAAAAAACCATAAGTATTAATATCTTTGCCCTGAATGCCTAATTGCTGTAACTTATCTTTATAGGTTGGTACTCGCTCCAACCAGGACAATGGAGTCATCATTGATAATAATAAATGCAATTCTGCATGTTCTTTTACATGTGATTGTACAAAAATAACGTTACGCTCTGGATCTAAACCAGCACTCAACCAATCTAAAGCCATTTCATGAATACGTTCTGGTATTTTACTTGTATCCTCATAAGAGGAAGTTAATGCATGCCAGTCTACGATACTAAAAAAGCATTCATATTCATGCTGTAACTTTACCCAATTATCCAATGCCCCCATAAAGTTTCCTAAATGAAATTTGCCTGAAGGCTGCATGCCGCTAAAAATACGTCCTTTGGTCATTTGAAAGTCCCCCTGTTTTAAAGAATTATCCTAACAATTTGATTAATTATAAAACTTAACACATTATAAAAAGGTGTTATAAAAACATTAATGATATTAAAAAATACTAATGCCATTAAAATAAAAGGTGCATAAGGTTCAACTTTCTCGAGCATATAGGCATGTCGAGCGGGCAATAAATTCATTAATACCTTTGACCCATCGAGTGGCGGCAAAGGTATTAAATTAAATATAGCAAAAATGATATTATAACTATATGTGAAATTAAGCACCATTGCTATTCCACTTGATAATAATTGCATCTTAACTAGTATGCCATAAATAATTGCAGCCAGCAATGCCATAGTTACATTCGAAGCAGGTCCCGCTAAAGCAACTAATAGAGTTCCTTTCCGCCAATTTTCAAAATTATTGGGATTGATTGGTACCGGTTTAGCCCAACCAAATTTAAATAACCATAACATAATCAATCCTAAGGGATCTAAGTGAGCAACAGGATTTAGCGTTAAGCGCCCCATGATCCTAGGAGTATTATCCCCCATCCATACTGCTACCCTAGCATGAGCATATTCATGAATAGTTAAAGCAATAAGTAATGCTGGAATTCTGAATATCATATTTTCATCAAAGCCAAACAATATTGTTCCTCCTCAAGCTGACACTGCTTTTTAATAAACAGTAAATTGTACCCTAATTATACTAGAAAAATTTAGCTAAAGCAAAAGAATAACCAAATTGATAGAATATCTACTTTTATAAAGTACTTTTTACTTATCATTACGAAACTTAGAATAAATAGTATGTTACTCGCAAATGCTATATCAAAAGGAGGGAGACTGTATTGTCACAATTGAAACATTCGACTAAGGTCACTGCAGCTATCATTAGTCTTTCATTACTACTGAGTGGCTGCAATATGCTTTCACCTGTAAAGAAACCAGAAATAGGACCTGCAGGCAGCCCTGTAGAATCTAAACCAAATCCACCTTTAACACAGCGCTTTACCTCACCTCCTGGAGAGCTATATGATCTAGAGGCAACCGCTGGCGTTATTTTTCAAGGCATCAATAAGGGAAACTGGCCGCAAGTAGAAAGTGGAATGACAACATTGCAAACTTTATGGCCTCAGGTAAAAACTCTAACTGGTAATAAAAAAGGTATTAAGGATGCAGATGAGGCACTTACTCAATTAGTAACAAACGTTGCAGGGAAAAAAACTACTGAATCATACGAGGATCTTAACAAGTTTATGGTAAGCATTAGTGACGTTGGAAAATCTTATAAATTATCGCCTTTATCGGATATTGTTGCTGTTGGTAATACTCTTCGAAATGTTAGTTTTTATGTACATGATAAAGCTTGGGATAAAGCAAAAGCTAAAGTAAAAGAATTAGAAAGTGCTTGGGGACAAGCTAAACCCAGTATGGAGAAAGTAGGAATCCTTGGTGAAGTCACAAAAACACATTCGGCGGTCAAACAACTAAAAGATGCTGTAGAAGCTGAAAATCAAGGCTCAGCGGAAGAGCAGATTATGAATATTAATGAAAGCATGGGAGCCATTAGAGAATACTATCATGGCAAATAATAAATCCTCGCATATGCGAGGATTTATTATTTTTCATTATTATCCTTTGTCTCTTCATTTTCATTATCTAAACGATCTCGATCCTGAGGTTTCAAGGCAGCAGGGCGCAATATTTTACTTGGTAATGGCAAGCGCAATAAAACATCTTTGATGCCCCCAAAATTAAATGGGAACAAAGGCCATAAATAGGGAATACCAAATGATTTAGTAGTAGCCATTATAGCGAAAATAGCAACTAAACCAACCAACAAACCTGGCAGTTTAAAAAAGATTACCAGCAGTAATAAAATCGCCCGAAAAAATCGAATAGCCATAGCGAATTCTACACTCGGTGTGGCAAAAGCACCAACGGCTGCTACTGCAGTATAGAAGATAATCTCATTACCAAATAACCCCACTTTAGTAGCAAACTCTCCAAGCATAAACGCACCAATAAAGCCGAGGGCTGTAGACTGTGCAGATGGAACATGGACGGTAGCCATACGTACCAATTCAACGCCAATTTCAGCTAAAAGAAACTGAAATCCCAAAGGAATAATCCCAGGATCTTTTGGGCCAAGAAATGCCAAAGAATCTGGCAGTAAATGACGCTGTAATACTAATGCAAGCCATAAAGGCGGTAACAACAAAGATAGGAATATTCCCAATAACCGTACTAAACGGAGATAAGTTCCAATGACAACATGTTGATGATATTCCTCTACATGCTGAACATGATGCCAAAAAGTCGTAGGCAAAATCATAATATTAGGAGAAGTGTCGATAACCAAACAGACGTGTCCTTCCAATAAATGAACAGCAGCTACATCGGGACGTTCTGTATAACGTACTTTAGGCAGAGGATTCCATTTACTGCCACCCACAATATATTCTTCAATAGCTTTTTCTGCCATTGGTATTCCATCAATGTTTATTCTATTTAAACGATCTTTGACTATATCTACTAATTTGGAATCTGTTACATCTTTAATATAAGATATTGCAATATCGCCTTGTGATCGCGTTCCAATCTTGACAATTTCAAACCGTAGTTGAGGATCACGCAGACGACGCCTAATTAACGCTGTATTAAAAGGGAGTGTTTCAACAAAGGAATCTCTAGAACCTCTCGTTACCTTTTCAATCGTTGATTCACTCGGCATTCTAGCTGGATAAGCTCTAGCATCAAAGATGATGAGTTCTTCTTCACCATCAACTAAAAATAATAATTCTCCTGACAATAGACTGGTAACTGCATCATTCATATTATCCGTTAGTTTCACCTGGGAATGTGTAGCTCTAGTATAAAACAATTTCTCTAAAGTGTTTACTGATAACTCTTCTGGTTTTAAAGTAAGCATATCTTGAAAGACATTAGTCAGCAACACATCGTTAGTCATACCATTTATTGAAAAAGATGCCGCACGCTTACGACCTGCTTTATATTCACGAAAAACGATATCGTAATTTTCGCCTACTCCCAATAGATCCTTTAGATAATTGATATTATGGTCTATATCTTTTTCAATTTTCTCTTGTTCTGCCATATTCAATACCACTCCGTTTTAAAATCTCCTCAATTGCTTTACGTGTTATAGGTGCTCCTCGGCTAATATCATCTGCTCTATCCATCTTGCCAATATCTCCTACACCTACAATGAAAGGAACGTCCACATTATTAAGTACATCTACAGTATCACCAGTAATAATCGAATTTTTGTTATTTCTTCTCTTACTAACACCATTTTTATCGACAGAATGATTTACGATATCACCGTTGCAAGTTATGCATTCATCAGCAGCAATTCCAACGATGCCTGTAGTATTTGATGCTACTGCAACTGCTCCTAAGACTTCAATATCAGGATGATTAGCTACATATTCCATTGCCACTTCTCCATTACCTTTATGGCGGCTACCCCGATCATCAAACATAACTAATACTGGATCATGATGTACAGTTTTTAATAAGTTCACAATTTCTTTGCCGCTAATTGGTGTAGGATTCCCACCTGATGCGGATATACAGCGAAGACCGAGGGACGTAGCAATGTCTTCTACCACATGCTGGGCAACTTGATCGCCATCTGTAATTAAGATCACTCTTATTTTTTTTGACAATATTTTCACCTCATGATTTTTTTTTGTTTTCTTCACCTAATAAATGGCTAATATTAGTAGCGATTTGTTCACTTTTACTAATAACTTGTCGCAGCTTTTGCAAACTATTTTCTAGCTCATTCGCTAACTCGTATTGTGTTTGAGCCAAAACCTGACTTACGGTCTGGGCAGCCATTGAATCCTGCTGCTGTTTTTTCATATCTGATTTCTTATCATTAGTATTTTGTGATTTAGATGAATTCTCTTCGCTATTATTTTTCTCTTGCAGCATTGCACTTACTAGGGTTTTTAATTCTGTTAACATTTCTTTATCTGTTTGTTCATTACTGCTGCTGTTTTGTTTTGAATTTGTAGAGTTTTCTTGCGCATACTTTTGACTTGAAGATTTAGTATTATTGTTTTCACCTACTTGTGCAGATTTTTTTTTACTATCGTCATTTGAATTTTTTATTTCTTCCAACTGACTATTAACCTTTTCTAACAATGAAATAATATCTCTATTGCTAAAACTAGTTGCATTCTTGGCTTGGGCTTGAATAAACCCCTGAGCCATATCTGCGATTAGACTGTTAGTATCACAGTTTGTTTTTCTTACATCATAATTATTTTTTTCTTCTATTTCATCTTTGAATTGCCGTTCTTCATTTACTTTTCCGAAATTCATCGAACGTCGTGAAGTTCTTTTCTCCATCGTCTGCACCTCATATAAAAATCTTCCATATACTAATAAAACTCGCTAAAATACATAATCGAAAATTAATAACGGCAAAAGGTGCTTTAAGACTGCTCATAGGATTTAATAAATGAGACGTTGGTTCAAAAGCAATCCCTCCTGCCATGGAACTTGCAATATAGTTGACTAAAGAGCCACTAAAGACAATTACTATTCCTAATATTGTTGCATGAAAATTATTAACGACTATGGTGCCAAACGCACCAGCTGCTACAATAGTATCAATCTGTCCATGTAGAAATATTGTAATTAGAACTTCTCCTAATTCGTGTAAACAAGCGGCTAGTAGGACATAATGTGGATATCGTATCCCAATCAAAGAAATGGTTGCCACTAAGCCAATGAGATCGATAACTACCATTATCCGCCCTTGCCTTTAGGATTAAATAATATTGACATAAAAAAGCCAAAGACTACTGCAGCCATTATACCAGTTGCTGTTGCTCTTAAGGCGCCACTAAAGATTCCTAAGAATCCAAAGCTATTTATATCTTCGATTGTTCCTGTTACTAAAGCATGGCCAAAACCTAATAAGGGTACTGTGGCACCAGCGCCAGCAATATCAACCAATGGCTGATATAAGCCGAGTCCGCTTAGCACTGCTCCTAATACTACAAATAATACTAGAACATGGGCGGGTGTTAATACTGTTAAATCCATTAGTAATTGTCCAATAACACATAGCCCTCCTCCGATAATAAAAACCATTATATACAAAGAGATAATACTCCCCTCCTTTATTATGGAAACCTTTGTTTATAAAACTTCTATTGATACAGCATGAGCGATACAAGGAATAGATTCCTTTTGTTGATAGGATGTTGTACTATGTAAGCTGCCCGTCCCAAGAAATAGTATTTTCTTTAGATTGCCAGTCATTAATTTCTTATAAAGATACCCACAAAATACGATAGCTGAACTGGCACATCCACTAGCACCTGCATGAGTATCTTGGGCATCGTTATAAATCATACAACCACAATCCTGATAGTTAGTGGATATATCCAATCCTTTTTCTTGTAATAATTGTATGACTAAATCCCTGCCGACACTTCCTAAATCACCAGTAAAAATCATATCATAATAAGCTGGTGTCCTTCCTGTATCCTGAAGATGCTGCCATATTGTGTCTACGGCAGCTGGTGCCATAGCAGGCCCCATGGCATTTGGATCTTTTATACCATAATCTACAATTTTACCGATAGTAGCTGTAGTAATATGGGGCCCATTCCCTGCTACCGATACTACAACAGCGCCTGAGCCTGTTACTGTCCATTGAGCACCAGGTGGCCGTTGCACGCCCAATTCATTAGGAAATCTATATTGACGTTCAGCTGCATCATGATGACTAGAAGCTGCAGCCACAACTTTATTAGAAAAGCCGCCATCTAACAGTATTGCACTAAGCAGCATACTCTCTACCATAGTCGAACATGCGCCATAAAGTCCCAAAAATGGTCTCTTTAATTTTTTCATAGCAAAATGAGTACTCATTAACTGATTCAGTAAATCGCCTGCAAAAATACAATCAATATCTTCCATTGTACTATTATCTTTACTTACAGCGTTCTTAATAGCGTGCTCCATCATATAGGATTCACACTGCTCCCAACTATCTAAACCATGTAAATTATCCTGCATAATATCATCGAAGAATCCTTGTAATAATCCTTCACCTTCCATGGGACCAACAATATTAGCAGCACTGGTTATTATCGGTGGATTTGTAAACATAATACTCTGCTCGCCGCGTTTTTTATTCATCAAATCTACCTCCTCATAGCCTTATCCAATAGATCAATCCTATTACAAAAGCAGTTACCATTCCATATACCAGCACAGGTCCAGCAATAACAAACATTTTAGCACCGACACCAAATACATATCCTTCTCTTTTGAACTCCATAGCTGGAGCTACAATAGAGTTTGCAAAGCCAGTTATCGGAACAATAGAACCTGCCCCTGCCCGTTTACCTAATTCATCATATACTCCTAGGCCTGTGAAAAAGGATCCCAAAAATACTAGTACTGCAGTCGCATATGCCGATGAATCTTTTTTTGAAAGACCTAGACCAGCAAAATAATCAGTAATGAACTGTCCTAGCATACAAATTAGTCCACCAACCACAAAAGCCCAGCAAATATTTTTCAACAATGGCGGTTTTGGTGTAACATTATCTACTTGACTCTGATACTTTTCTTGTTGCATTTTTTCTTTCATTTGCTGTTCTTTGTTATTCACTTCATTCGTCATATTATCACCCTTTTTAAACTTAGAAATTATTTCTTTAGGCAATTTTGCAATTCAAGTCTGTTCTTATTTTGACCACAGCAATCTGAAATATGCACTGAATAAAAGAAAACTTGTTTCTATACAAAAAAGAGCACCTTAGAAAGATACTCTTTTTTGTATTAAATCTTATGAACTTATACTTAATGATTAACTTTAAATGCCACTTTTACATCGGCTTTGTACTCTGCAATATGACCATTGTCAATATTAGCAGTAAAATTAGTAACTTCAACACCCATTATTTCATCAATTGACCTGGACGCTTCCATGACTGCATTGTCTACTGCATCTGTCCAGTTGTGACTAGAAGTGCCGACTAGCTCAATAACTTTTACAACCATGCCATTACCTCCTTGACTAAAATATGTGGTTCCCCCATAGTTTGCTCATAACTATTTGTATTATACTTATTACTCTTATATCTCTTGGTATTTTAATTAAAATACATTTGTCTAAATTTATTCGGAGATCAAGTCACCCTGAAGCCTCCTTATTTTTTCTGATCTTGCTGGGTGCTCAAGAACAGGCTGCAGAACTTAACAAGAAGGTTGTAAGAGTGACTAAATCTGTCGAATCGTTTGATTAATTATTCTGATTCATATAAAAAACTTGCTTTGCCCTTATAGGCGACTGATGAGGATAATCACCATAAAGAATAAACCAGGTAAATATTCCGCTAAAAGTTATAATCAAAGCCAAAATAATATATCTTTTTTTACCAAACATAATTTCCACCTCTTTATCTTATTATGCCTAATTTTTATAAAAAAATAAGACCTCCATTATGAGGTCTGCATAAAGTCTTTCATTAATTTAAGAGCATGTTTTTCAATGCGAGATATTTGTACTTGAGATAAGCCTATTATTTCAGCTACCTCTGCTTGTGTTTTATCAACAAAAAAGCGTAAGTGAATAACAATACGTTCTTTTTCTGGCAGCCGTAGTAAAATTTCCTTTAATGCTAATTTATCAATATAAGAATTATCTTGATCTTGTCCGTCACAGTATTTAATTTGGTCAAGCAGCAATATTGGATCACCGTCATCATGGAAGACACTGGCATATAATGATGTCGGTGTCTGATTTGCTTCCAAAGCAGCTACTATCTCTTGAGGCACTAAACTTAAATCTTTTGCAATCTCATTTATTGTCGGGTCTCGTCCTAATAATCCTTGTAGTCGCTCCTGGGTACGATGCACCTTATATGCTAGTTCTTTTACAGGTCGGCTAACCTTGACAGGATTATCATCACGAATAAATCGTCGAATTTCTCCAATAATCATTGGTACAGCATAGGTGGAAAATTTGACACTAAATTTGGTGTCAAAACGTTCAATTGCTTTTACTAGGCCGATACACCCTAATTGAAATAAATCATCCCACTCATAGCCACGATTGGTGAAACGATGAACAACACTTCTTACCAAATTGATATTATTTTCTAATATATATTCCTTTGCAATCTGATCACCAGATTGCGCTTTATGTAATAAAGTTTTAATTTCTTCATCTTCAAGCATGGCAGCCCACCTAATGCTCTGTTTTAAACAAAGTTTTTTTCACCATTCTTACTTGAGTACCTTTGTTTACTTCTGATTCAATATGAAGTTCATCCATGAAGGATTCCATAAATGCAAATCCCAACCCCATACGTTCAGGGTCACTAGAGTAAGAAGGTTGTCGTGCCAAGGCAATATCAGCAATACCCCTGCCATGATCAATAATGATATATTCTATTTTATCTTCATACAATGTCATCTTTATTTCAATTTTACCATCTTGATATTCATAACCATGGATAACAGCATTCGAAACAGCTTCCGAAACAGCAACCTTTATTTCTTCAATTTCATTTAAAGTGAAATCAACCAGAGCTGCAAAAGCAGCTGTACTCACCCTGGCAATACCGACATTTTCACTAAGACTTTGAAAACTCATAATAATTTGATTTTTTATTGCCATGATGTCCTCCTCATAAACATTCTAATGCTTCTTTTTCTGAATGATACAACTTTATAATCTTTAGTAATCCGGACAACTCTAAAATTTGCAATACTTGTGGTTGTACTTGAGTAGCAGACATTATACCACCTAAAACACTAATTTTTTTATAACGTCCTAAAAGAACTCCTAACCCAGAACTATCAATAAATTTTACCCCTTGTAAATTCAGTAAAACATGTTTTACACCAGTGGTTTCTAAGGCATTATCCACTGCTTCTCTAAATTCAGTAGCAACATGCATGTCCAATTCTCCTTCAACGTGTACTAATAAAACGCCCCGTTTTAGTGACGTGGTTATATTCAATATTATTTCCTCCCCTTTTTAACTCTTTTACTCTTATTCTGCAAAAGGTAAATTTTTCCTGCTAGAAAACAAAAAAAGCGGAATTTTTTCCGCTTTTAAAATTTTTTTATAATTATGTTATTGAAAATAAATTAGTAATCATATTTTGTAATGTTTTTATTAAACTTGCTTTTTCAATACTTTTTTCTGCTACTAAATCCACTTTCCCAATCTCTTTACCATCTTTTAATACCAGCAGTTCACCATATTTTTGTCCTTGAATTATCGGTGCTGTTATTTCAGGATCAGTTATTACTTTCTTCTGTAAATTTTTATTTTCTCCTTTACTTAGTAACAATGTAAAATCTTCTGAAGCAATTAACTGAATTTCTTTTTCCATTCCTTTATTAACTTTCACTCTCTCAACTACTGCTCCAGAGTTAATTATAGGCATCGCTGAATATTTTGAAAAACCCCAATCTAATAGCTTCATACTTTCACGTAAATGAGAACGTGGTTCAGGTGTAGCAAATACTACCGAAATTAAACGTAATCCATCACGTTTAGCTGTACCTGCAAAGCAATATTGAGCTTCTTGTGTCCAGCCAGTTTTTAATCCATCTGCACCATTATACCACCATAATAACTTATTTGTATTTACTAACCAGTTTTTACCGTCTCTCAACCAATATTCTTTGATACTGCATAACTCCATATACAAAGGATGTTTGACTGCTTCTTTAGCAATGAGTGCTGTGTCATAAGCACTCATATAGTGATCAGGTGTTGGCAGACCATTTACATTTGCAAAATGAGTATCATTAAGTCCTAAACTACTAGCTCGCTGATTCATCGCTTCTACAGCAGCTGCTTGGCTCCCATAAATATGTTCCATAACAGCGACTGCAGCATCATTAGCACTAACTACAGCCATAGCAATCATTAATTGATGTAGAGTCATTTGTTCACCAGGTTCTAACCAAATTTGGGAACCCCCTTGATGCCAGGCATTTTCCGTTATAGTTACAGGATCCGTTAAATTTACTCTTCCTTGTTCAACTGCTTCCACTGCCAATAACAATGTCATTGATTTTGTCACACTTGCTGGCGGTAAACGTTTATGAGAGTCCTTTTCAAATAAAACAGTTCCATTCCCATCCATTAAAACAGCTGATTGTGCAGTAGTTTCCAATCCAGCAGTTATTGCTTTCTGATTTTCAGCTGCTTGTGAAAAGTGATTGCTTGCACTTGAAATTATTAATATGCAAACAAGGAGAAGAATAATCTTTGAACGACCTAATCGATTCATAAGCAAAACACTCCTTTCTTTTTTTTAGCTTATCCAAGATAAAAACCAATTACACTGGAAATTAACATTAAAAAAAGACTAGTTATCCTAGTCTCCATTTTTTATAATTAAATTTATATAACTTAATCCATGTATTGTTAAAATTTAACAAATCGCTTAGTTTTAGCATACTCTTATTACCAATTGTAGGTTATATACAAAAGGTTGTTCTTTATATTCACGGTCTGTTACTTAGCGTACAGCGACAAATTAGCGTGAATACCTCAGATCAATCCAATCAACTGATACATTTAATTTATTAATATATATCGTATATATATTGCTATGCAATAATTTTCATTATACTAACTAGTCAAACAAACTCTTCTTATGGTGTTTTGCGCATTATTATATATCATTCCGTTGATCAATAGGTCGAAACTAACTTTTTATCTGTACATATATTCGGATACTAATTCATCAACATTTTATCTATCTAAGGCTACCCCATATTACTAGACAATATATTGGAAAAATCTATAATAACCTCCGACAGAACCATCTGGAGAAATAGGAAAAGGGTTAAGTACTGGACATTTTGCCATTTACTAAAACACCCTAATCGGTGAGTAAGGCTTTAATTCAATAATTGATTCGATTGACCCTCATCCCATTTGTTCCAATGTAGGTGATAAATCTTCTTTGTAATCGAGCAAGAACAAGCAATTTTAATGGTACTGAAGATCTCATAGAAAGCCGTGTTAAGTAAAACATCAAATCCTAAACTATCTAACACTATAGCAATCACTCGTTTGAGCATTATAAAATCTCCTCATTGTCAACCTCATGCTATTTTTACTATGCTCGAGGATGTGTTTTATCATACACTTCTTTCAAACGATTTTTGGTAACATGAGTATAAATTTGTGTAGTAGAAATATCAGCATGACCAAGCATTTCTTGTACTGACCTTAGATCAGCACCATTTTCTAATAAATGTGTTGCAAAAGAATGACGTAAAGTGTGAGGTGTAATTGCTTTGTTAATATCGGCTTCCTGAGCGTATTTCTTTATAATCTTCCAGAAACCTTGTCTGGTTAGGCGGTTTCCATGATGATTGACAAATAAGGCGGGTTCTTCATATGTACGAACTAATTTAGAACGCCCCTTACCAACATAATCCTGCACACACTTGGCAGCAATCGAACCGAGTGGAACAATACGCTCTTTAGCTCCTTTACCATAACACTTTATATATCCCATATCTAAATTAACATCTGAAATATTTAAAGATATTAATTCTGACACTCTAATTCCTGTTGCATATAAAAGTTCTAACATTGCTTTATCTCTAAGTCCTGCAGGTAAAAAACCACTAGGCTGCTTTAATAATTCTTCAACTTCGGTGATACTGAGAACTTTTGGTAATTTTTTTTCAAGTTTTGGCGACTCAAGATTAGCAGCAGGATCTTTTTCTAAATAACGCTCACGTACCAAATATTGATAAAATGATTTTATGGCAGCAAGATTGCGTGAAATAGTAGAGACTGCGCGTCCTTTAGATTGAAGACTATTTAAATAACTGAGGATGGTAGTGCGATTAGAGTCTTTCAAAATTTCCATATTGCCATTTTGTAAATAAATCTGGAATTGATGTAAGTCGCGCCCATATGACTCTAGCGTATTTTGCGCTAGACCTCTTTCAACTGCAAGATAGTTAATAAACTCATTAACATAACCTTCCATTTTTACCACCCTTTTTCTACTTTTCCAATCATTCAGTCACAGAATTCTTCTTAGTTCTTTATTCCACATAATATTCACTTTTCCTGTCTAATATTTACAAAATCCATCTATTTGGGATATTTTTTTTTGTAAACTTTAACTAAGACCAATTTATTATATCCACTAATACCCGCATTGGCTTCTCTATTAGATGTTCTTCCCGTATTTTAAGTTCAGGAGGATTCAGATACCATAATAGACTTAACAATTTAGGTAAAATATAGAAAACAATAATCAGTAAAATGATCAGTTTAGAATATAGTTTCGTTTTCTTCATTATGCTGTTTCCTGAGAAATTAATTACCATATTCTCCACCTCCTATTAGCTTAACTTAATAATATGCTTATTCACAATCTGTCTGGTTTATTCAACTATAAATAAAATGAGGACTGTAATTTTACAGTCCTCATAATTATTATGCAAAATTAGTATAGTAAAAAATATAGTACCATAAAATCTGTCATAGCTATCGTCTACTGCTTCGTTAATAATGTTGCTGCTAGTTTCATAAATACAGGTGATATATACACTTCTAGTAAAGCAGCAAATAGCATGACAGCTAACATTATCATACATACCATAGAATAGCGTATTGCTTCATACCATATATTCATTTTTCCATATGCTTTTCTACGTACTAACATGAGAGAAAAAGTAGTTGCAGATACACCTAACACTAAAATAGCAGGAACTGCAAACAGATTATGCGGTAACACTGAGGCAAAAGCAAATAATAATCCTTTCATTACATATTCATTTACTAAGAATCCCACGGTAAAGCCGATAATAAACCCTCTTGTAAATAATATAAGTAAAACAAAAGGTATACCAACAATAGTAAATCCTAATATCCACATTACTACTACAGTTTTAGCGTTATTAAACATTGTCATACCGATCAGATTACCAGAGGAGACCGTGTCTTCATTACCTTGAGATAATCCCGTAAAAAAAATATGTAAATAATTAATAAGCTCCGTTTTTTGTTCATCTGGGAGTATTTTAACCGCTAATGCCCCCACTACGACCCCAATAACAAAAATAAGAATCATAAAAAAATAAGCGACAATGTTTGCTTTTAGATAAACGCCAAAATTTTGACGAAGGTAACCCAGCATGCGACCGTCCTCCCTGCTTCTTCTGTTATGATATATGCCCAGCCAGGTGAATTTAGACCTTATTTGTCCACTTATTATTTTTTATTACTTGAGGTTCATTAAAGAACTCATTCACTGCTTATAGTTGTGCCATTAATAATGCTAACATGCTTTTAGCATCATTAATCCTTCCATCATTAATCATTTTCTTTATTTCTTCTTTAGTATAGATTTCTACATCCAAAAATTCATCTTCATCTGGGCATGGCTTAGATAAAGTCAAGTTTTCAGCAACATAAAGATGTATTACTTCATCAGTAAAACCAGGAGTTGTGTAAATCGATGTTAATTTTCTGATGTTTTTTGCCAAATAACCTGTTTCCTCTTCTAATTCTCTAAGCACACAAGCATCAGGATCTTCACCCTTATCTAACTTTCCAGCAGGCACCTCTAGCATAGCTTTGCCAACTGGGTATCGATATTGCCTGACTAATACAATATTGCCCTCCTGAGTAATGGGAACGACAGCAACTGCTCCTGGATGTTTAATAAATTCCCGTGATGTTTCCTTACCGTTAGGCAGCTCTACTTTATCAGAATATACCTTAAGTAAATTGCCATCAAAAACTACTTTTGAATTTAGAAATTTTTCTATTAATTGACTCATAACAATTCCTCCAATTATTTACATATTTAAAAATAGATGAACTATCTGCCAGTAAGCAAATGTCTTTAAACGTCTCCCAATAGCCTACAAACTTTTTAGCATTTGCCTCAATCTGCTCAAGAGCTGTTTATTCTTTCAAATTAGTATTACTAATAAGACATGAATTATATCAAAAAACATTTAAGGTTCTTATCTATTCAGTATTTACATAATGAATTCCTGCCATTGCCAAAACCATTTTTCCCATTGTAGATTATTTCATTAGGGAGCATCTGTCAAAAAGCTCTATAAAACTAGAGTTATCTAGTCTTATAGAGCTTCACATTTATTAGGATAATTGTAATCACTCAATTTATAGAAAAATACTTATGCCCGCATTTCTAATCTTAACTTATCAGCAATCATCGCCATAAACTCAGAATTAGTTGGTTTCCCCTTTTCCAATTTGACAGTATAGCCAAATAAACGATTTATCATATCCATATTACCACGACTCCATGCCACTTCAATAGCATGCCTGATTGCCCTTTCTACACGGCTAGGTGTAGTTGAATACTTTTCAGCAATCATAGGATATAAAACCTTGGTTACAGCACCTAATAAATCAATTTCAGTTATAATCATCATAATAGCATCACGCAAATATTGATAACCTTTAATATGAGCAGGAATACCAATTTCACGAATAATATTAGTAACCTCTACATCTACTGGCCGAGCTTTTATAGCTTGGGCTACCACAGGCCGTTGTGTTGTTATCGTAGTAGCCAATTGTCTAATTCTGCTGGCTAGTACATCCATGTTAAATGGCTTTAATATATAGTAATCAGCGCCTAGCTCAACCACACGCTGAGTAATGCTTTCCTGACCAAATGCAGTTAACATAATAACCTTGGGACGTTTGGACGCTAAAGTATTAAGGCGTTCTAATACACCAATGCCATCAAGGTGCGGCATAATAATATCTAAAATTACTACATCAGGACTCTTCTCCTCAATTATTGATAAAATTTGTTCTCCGTTATATGCTATGCCAACTAATTCAAAATCTACTTGTTGAGTAAGATATTCTTGGACAATTCCAACAAATTCCCGGTTGTCATCAGCAATTGCTACTTTAATTGTTTCTCTAATCACGTAAAATCCTCTCCCTGCTGTTTTCTATATGAATAATAGTTCGACAAAGCCATATAAATCCCTTCCTCTTTTGGGAAAAAAAACCATTTTATATTTTTTATTTATCGATAGAAAATTACATTTTTTTATAATCTTCTACATGAAAAGTAGTATTCTATAAAATTATTACTCAAATTAATAAATTTTACTTTATCAGCTTATAAAAAAAAGCCAGAAAACGTAAATAGTTTTCTGGCAGTTTGTCTTTCAGATTTAGGAACTATCCCACTTTCCATTAGCATCCAGTCAATAAAACATCCATACCCTCGCGTTGGATCATGTACAAATACATGAGTTACTGCACCTACTATTTTACCATTTTGAATAATAGGACTGCCACTCATCCCTTGCACTATACCACCGGTTTTCTCTAATAAATCCGGATCTGTCACCTTAATTACTAGCCCTTTACCTTCAGGAGCTTCTTGTAAATTTACTTTTTGAATATCAATACTAAAGCGCTGAATCGCTTGTCCGTCAACCACAGTTAATATCTCGGCATGACCTGTCTGAACTTGATTCATAGAAGCTACAGGTATTGCTTCCGAGTATAATGGATTTGGAATTTCATTTGCTAATTTGCCATATATACCAAATCTGGTATTCTTTTCGATATTACCTAATAAATGATCTTCATCTATAAATACACCAATCTTTTCTCCAGGCTGGCCGCGTTTACTATGCTGTATTCCCGATACGGATGCCAATACGATTTTTCCCTGTTCACAATCAATAGGCTGGTTGGTATCGCTATCAGTGATTACATGTCCTAATGCACCATAAGCATGAGATTTTGGATCATAAAAGGATAGTGTTCCAACACCTGCTGCACTATCACGTACAAATAATCCGATTCTGTATCTTTTGGTATCGTTGCATAATACTGGCTTCACGTTAACATTGATTTGTTCTTCACCACGTTTTAACAAAATATCTAAACTTTCTTCTGCTTTGCCACTATTATCAATAATTTCTGCCACTTGGCTGTCACTTTGAACTTGAATACCGTTAATACTCATAATAACATCACCAATAGTAATGCCTGCATCCTTAGCGGGAGTTGCATATTGTTCATTTGCAATCGGAACGGGAGAGTGTCCAACAATAATAACCCCGCGCGAGTGTAACACAACTCCAATGGAATGTCCTCCAGGAATTAATTTTACAGGTGGTAATACATCTACTTGCACTGTCCGTATAGGTATAATACCTAAAAGTTTAAACTGCACTGTAGATGTTCCTAGTTTTAAAGATTCTAAAAAAACTGACCTTGATAATGCATACTTCGATAGAGACGAATCCATTTTAATTGTTTCTTCCAAATCAGGATGAATGGTAAGTGTTAAGGGAAAATTAACATTAAATAAGGCAGCTTCCCCTGCAATAATACGCATATGAGGCGGTAAACCATAAATTGCACGAAACTGCGGTGAAAAACAAAAGGCAATAATAAGCGCAGCAATACACATTCCCAATAGGGAACGGTACTTACTATTTTTCATGTTTTTGTCATTCCCCCTTATCACGTTTTTTACAGCTTTCTTAGAGGCAGAAAAATTACTCTTTCATCCTGAATCAAACATTTTAAAAAGGAATTTACTTAACATAAAAATAACCATATAGTATTAATTAATTTGTTTCAACATTAAACATTCCCGTTTTTAAAGTTGATTATTCTGATTTATTCACGTATAATCCCTTGCTTTTTTGATTTTGAGGAATTTTGGCGAAAAATAAAGCCCAAGCTTATGCTTGCGCTTTATTTTTCCATTTTTCTTTTTTTTTAACTGCTGATTCGAACATTTGTTTGGCATTTTCTAATGCGATCTGTGTTATCTCATTCCCTGCTATCATACGAGTTAGTTCAAGCAATTGTTCCTCTTTAGTAAGAACAGTTATGACAGTATTTGTTCTTTCACTCTCAATACGTTTTTTTATATAGATATGATGATCAGCCATGCAAGCAATTTGCGGCAAATGTGTAATACATAATACCTGCTTAGCACAGGCTACTTTTGCAACTTTTTCAGCTACCATGTGTCCAGCTTGTCCACCAATTCCAGCATCAATTTCGTCGAACACCATAATGCCGACGGCATCACGATGAGCACATACCGTTTTTATTGCTAAAGCAATACGAGAAAGTTCCCCACCTGAAGCAATCTTATATAATGGTTTTGTTTCTTCACCTAGATTAGCTGAAAACAAAAAAATTACGTCATCAGAACCATTAAAAGTAAATTGTGAAGTTGGTACTACTTCAATTGTAAATCTAGCATTCGTCATTCCTAAATCTGTTAAATGTTCACTGATCTGATTCGCAAGAATATGAGAAGACTGCTGTCTCAATGAAGTAAGTTCCTGGGAAAGTATCCTTAATTTTTCTTCCAACTCTCTTTGCTGCTGGCTTAATGTAGCGCTTACCTGATCATAATTATGTATATCTTCTAATTCAGCAACAGCTGAATCATAATAATCCAAAATTTCTGCAATGCTTGTCCCATACTTTTTTTTCAGCTTATAAATTACATCCATACGTTCTTGTAATATAGCTAATGTCTGAGGATCAAAATCAATTTCATCACCATATACCCGTAAATCCATGCAACTTTCTTCTAATTGATATAAAGCATCGCTGATAGCTGTTAACTGCTCTTGTATGCGAGTATCGTAACGAGAAATAACTTCTAATTCGTGCTTTACTTCGGCTAGTGCAGGTAATATACCATGCATTTCATCATTACCTTGTTCTAATAAAATATAAGAGCGGTTAACTGCAGTCGTAATCTTCTCAACATTTGCCAATACAGGTAACTGCCGCTCAATCTCTTCATCTTCACCAGGCTTTAATTGTGCTAGTGCTATCTCTTTGGTTTGCCAACTAAGCATATCAATACGTTGAGCTCTTTCGCGAGAATTTTGGGCGAGTAATGTCTGCTGTTTTGTCACCTCTAGCCATCTTTGATACACTTTGCGATAGTGTTCTATGGCTGTTTTTGTTTTTTCATCAAAGGCATCTAACAAAGACAAATAAGATTCTGGACGCAGTAATGCCTGATTCTCATGTTGTCCGTGCATGTCAACCAATTTTTCCCCAATTTGCCGCAAAACATTCACCGTAACATGGCACCCATTAATCAAGATACTATTTTTGCCTTGCCTAGAAAAACGGCGACTAATAATTAACATTGTATCGTCCTCAAGACTGATGCCCTGATCCTCTATTATTTTATAAATAAAAGTTAATTGGGAAATATCAAATACAGCTTCCACGCGAAAGAAATCACAACCAAAGCGAATGGAATCTACAGAAGCCCGATTGCCGAGAATAATGCTTAAAGCATCTATTAGAATAGACTTACCAGCTCCTGTTTCACCAGTAACTATATTTAGCCCTTCATCAAACTCCACTACAACCCGCTCAATTAATGCAAAATTAGTAACCGTTAATGATTTTAACACATAAATTCGCTCCTAACACTTTACTGTGATAACGCCTGTAATTTTGCAATTACCATAGGCACAGCATCAGTTGGTTTAACAACAACTAGTATATTATCATCGCCAGCTACTGTACCAATAATATCCGGCCATTTCGTATTATCAATTGCCGCAGCAACTGCTTGAGCAGTACCAGGTAATGTTTTTATAACCACAATATTTTCACTATAATCCATACCAACAACAGAATCCTGGAAAATTCGCTCCATACGGGGCTGTAAAAAGGCCGCATTTTGTTCTACTGGAAAAGCATAGCGGTAACGTCCATCACCTGCAGGTACTTTTATGAGCATTAACTCTTTAATATCCCTAGATACAGTAGCCTGCGTCACCTCAATTGATTGTTTACGCAATGCTGCGGCTAATTCTTCTTGAGTCTCAATTACATTTTCGTCAATGATTTCTTTGATTTTAGTGTGACGCAACACTTTCACACGCTTCACTCCTTGTTTTCTCAACTACGTACAATATTGGCGGATTATTAATATGATTTATCATCGACCAACAACCTACAGTAAATATCTCTGGGGACAAAGATATTAAATATTTTTCAACAGCCTGCTGTTCCCAATATCCTGCTTGATGTCCAGGATAGGCTACTAAGGAAATGATACCCCCCACTGAAAGTATATTTAAAATTTCTCGCAAGGCTATTATTGTTGATTGAAGTTCTGTTGTAATTTTATGATTGTCATTTGGTAAATATCCAAGATTAAACATAGCTACATCAATGTTGCCAGTCACATAAGAAGATATATTAGCATGGCTATCTACGATTAAATTTACTTTATTAAGCAGATTATGAGTTGACAATAATTGTTTTGTTTTTAAAATTGCTGCCTGCTGAATATCAAAAGCCCAAACGACAGCAGTCTTACATGAATTTTCCGCCAGAAATAAGGTATCTTTACCGTTACCAGCAGTAGTATCTACAATACATTGAGCTGTTTTTATTTTCTCCAGTAGCAGGTGTTGGGCTAATTTTACTGCATTAAAAGTTTGCATCTTTCTCGCTCCGCCACAATTTAGTTCGTAAGGTTTCATAATAACTTCTGCCATTGAGCCTGATAAATTGAGCTCTGAACGAAGAGCGTTTTACTAACACCGTATCACTAGGTAGTAAACTATACACCGTCTGTCCATCAATTGTTAAAACTACATCTTCTTGATTCGCTACCATCTCTATTTTTACTTCTTCCTCATCTGATACAACTAATGGTCTGACATGTAGGGTATGAGAACAAATGGGAGTTAAAACAATAACTTTTAATATAGGATTAATAATTGGACCACCTGCTGATAGAGAATATCCCGTAGAACCAGTTGCGGTAGCGACAATTAAACCATCAGCTGCGTAATTGGCCGTTAACTCACCATCAATGTATAAATTCATCTTAATCATGCGTGAAACACCACTTTTACTGATAACGACATCATTAAGAGCTGATGAAATATGAATCATTCTTCCCTGGCGAATAATCATGGCATCTAACATTAAACGTTCTTCAATCAGATATTCTTTATTGATAAGTTTTTCTAAAGCTTTATTTAAATCAGGAACCTCCACTTCAGTTAGAAAACCTAATCTTCCCAGATTAATCCCGCAGATCGGTATGCCAGCAGAGGCAACTTCTCTTGCAGTATTCAATAAAGTTCCATCACCACCTACTGTTACGCCCACAGTGATTTCTTTTACCATATTCTTCTGATTGCAAGCTAATTCTAAATACCCCATCTTTGTCGCAACATCTTCTGGTAATAATACTCGCACACCATGTTCTTGAAAGTACTGAATCATAAAGCTTAGTACGGTGGCCACACTCTGTTTGCTCGTATTAGGAAATAGACCTACTGTAAACACACGCAATCCTCCAGATATTTAAATACACCCACAACGGCAGGTGATATATAATCGCCTGCCATAAACATATTATCCTAATTATAGGATTGGCTAAAAATGGACAATTACCTCTAAATCAATCTTTTAAATTATATTGCATTAGTATGGGCTTCTTTTACCACTTCTTCAACTGTATCAGGAGTAATCCCTACCTCTGTCATGAAATTTGCTAAATGAACAAGATATTCTATATTTCCTTCAGGTCCTTTCACTGGAGAGTATGTCAAGGAAAGTGGCGTAAAATCTAATTCACAAGCTTGTTTTATAACATTACTAATAACTTCAATATGTACTAAAGGGTCTTTGACTACGCCTTTTTTTCCAACCTTTGCACGTCCAGCTTCAAATTGCGGCTTAATCAAAGCCACCACAGTTCCAGTAGCAGACAATAGATTTTTAATAACAGGTAAGACCTTATTTAAAGAGATAAATGCTACATCAATAGAAACAAAATCTAACGGCTGCCCTAGCTGCTCTAAGGTAACATTACGAATATTAGTACGTTCCATATTGATGACTCGGCTATCGGTTCTAAGGGACCAAGCCAATTGGCCATACCCAACATCAACAGCATAAACCTGTTTAGCACCATTTTTCAAGGCACAATCTGTAAATCCACCAGTAGAAGCACCTATATCAGCCATAATTTTATTTGTGAGATTTATTTTAAAATATTCCAAGGCTTTTGCCAATTTCAATCCACCACGACTTACATAGCCGATACTATCGCCTGTAACAAGGATATTACTTTCTACTGGCACTAAAGTACCAGCCTTGTCTATTTTTTGTCCATCAACAAATACTAATCCAGCCATAATACAGGATTTAGCCCTTTCTCTACTAGAAATTAAGCCTTTTTCTAATAATAAAACATCTAATCTCTCTTTAATTATTTTACTCATATTGTCACCGCACTCCAAATCTTTGAACAAAAGAGCTGACAGAAGAGACTATTCCTTCTGCTGTTAATCCATATTTCTCTAAAAGTTGAGCACGTTTCCCCTGTTCAATAAATTGATCTGGAAATCCTAAACACAGCACTCTAACCCAATTAAAATTATGTGCATGTATATATTCAAGAACGGCTGATCCAAAGCCACCCGCTAACATATTTTCTTCAACCGTAATAATGTTTCTAAACTCTCGGGATAGTTTTCTTATCATCTCTTCATCTATAGGCTTTATAAATCGAGCATTTACTACACCTGCTTGTATACCTTTAACAGCTAATTGTTTGCTTGCTGCTAAACAAGGTTCAACCATAGAACCGACAGCTAAAAGGACGACATCAGTGCCACTTGCTAATTCCTCAGCTTTTCCAATTGTGATTTGCCTTACAGGTTGATCTAAGGATATACCTAAGCCGCAACTTCGAGGATAACGAATAACGACTGGGCCGTTCATCTTAGTAGCTGTAAGCAACATATGCCGCAATTCATCTTCATCCTTCGGCGCCATAATTACTAAATTAGGAATGTGCCGCAGATAGCTATAATCAAATAATCCATGATGAGTTGGGCCATCCTCACCAACAATTCCCGCTCGATCTAAGGCAAATATTACAGGAAGATTTTGCAGGCAAATATCATGTAATATTTGATCATAAGCTCTCTGAGCAAAGGTTGAATACAAAGCAACTACTGGCCTCATTCCTTTAACAGCCATACCTGCCGCCATAGTAACTGCATTTTGCTCAGCAATTCCCACGTCAAAAAAACGTTTAGGAAACTGAGCAGCAAAATTTTTGAGCCCAGTCCCTCCTGGCATAGCTGCCGTTATTGCCACAATACGAGAATCCAACTTTGCTAACTCAAGTAAAGTATCACCAAAAACATTTGTATACGTTGGTATAGAGCTGCTTTTAGCTACCTCACCAGATTCAATACAATAAGGACCAACACCATGAAATTTATCCGGATTACACTCAGCAGGCTTATATCCTTTTCCTTTACAAGTTAAGACATGAATTAAGATAGGTCCCTGCATTTTTTTAGCTTTTTCTAGTACCTCACTAAGTAATTCAAAATTATGTCCATCTATTGGACCTACATAATTAAATCCTAATTCTTCAAACAGCACACCAGGAACCAATAAGTAACGTAAACTGTCTTTAACTCTCTCTACTGTTTTTGCCACACTATCGCCAATCGCTGGAATGCGCCGCAATAAAAATTCTATATCTTGTTTTACCTTAGTATATTTAGGTTCTGTGCGCATTTTAGACAAATATTCAGAAATAGCCCCAACATTTTTAGCAATTGACATTTCATTATCATTTAATATAACAATCATATTTGTACCTGAGTGTCCAGCATGATTTAATGCTTCATAGGCTTGTCCACCAGTCAGAGATCCATCACCAATAACGGCTAACACATTCTCTTTATCTCCTTGAATATCTCTAGCTAATGCCATTCCTAAAGCAGCAGATATAGAAGTACTTGAATGGCCTGTTCCAAAAGCATCATGTTTACTCTCACTAATCTTGGGAAAACCACTTATACCGTCAAATTGACGTAATGTAGAAAAGTCATTACGTCTACCTGTTAAAATTTTATGCACATAAGATTGATGACCAACGTCCCATATTATTTTGTCAACAGGACTATTAAAGACTTTATGTATAGCAAGCGTTAATTCCACAACACCTAAACTTGGTGCCAAATGCCCACCTGTCTTTGATACAGAACATATTAAAAATTGGCGAATTTCCTCAGCCAATTGCTTGATTTGCTCATTTGAAAGTTTTTTTAAATCTTGGGGCTTATTAATGGCCTCAAGTATTGTATTCAATTTTAACAACCTTCTTTCCATGTAATCCACAATCTGTAAATTAATTATAACATATCACTATCTTTTCAGCATTAAGGATATTAATATGACTTCCCATATTAGATAAACTATACGTAGACATCTAATAATAGTTTATCCTAATAAATTCTTAAAGCCATGTGCTATGGAAATTCCAAGTATAGCACCTGCGAGTACTTCAAGGGGAGTATGTCCCAATAACTCTTTTAAGCGAATATCCCGAACTGTATGTTCTGCTCGCAACTCACGGACTAATTTATTAATGACCTTGGCTTGTTTACCAGCAGCCCTGCGTACACCAGCTGCATCATACATTACGATACTTGCCAGTACAATGGTTACAGCGAATAAAGAAGAAGTAAAGCCATCATGAAGCCCCACAGCCCAAGCTAAGCTCATAACCAATGCAGTGTGAGAACTAGGCATACCGCCAGCCCCAACTAAACGTTCAACATTCAGAGTACCATGTTTCCAATAAGAGGTTAAGGTTTTGAGTACTTGAGCACAGAACCAAGCAGTCAGTGCGGTAGCCAATATAGTATTTTGTCCCATGAGAGCGACTAACTCTGCCACAATAAACACCTCAATTATCTCGTGTTAATAAAGACCTCACCATTTCTCTCAAAATATCAGCTTCCTTACCAAATTGACTTAGAGCATCTAATGCATTATTTACAGCTTGATGAGCCATATTATTGGCTTTATCCAAAGAATATAAGGTAACATAGGTTGCTTTGTGATTTTTAATATCACTTCCAATAGGCTTACCAATTTTCTCTTGCGTTCCAGTGACATCTAAAATATCATCCGTAATTTGAAATGCTAATCCGAATTGCTCTGCATATTCTGTCAATGATGTAAGCTGCCATTCCTTTGCCCTGGCTAATTGTGCTCCGGACCTTACTGCGGCTTTAAATAAAGCCCCGGTTTTTGCCTGATGCATATAGCTCAAAGTTTCAATATCAATAATCTTTCCTTCTGAAGATAAATCAATTACTTGTCCACCAATCATGCCAGTAGCGCCAGATGCTTTACTAATTTCTCCCACAACTTTTACTAATACGTCTCCCAAAACATTTGGCTGAGCTAACATGACTGTAAAAGCTGCAGTTAATAAGGCGTCACCAGCTAATATGGCCATACCTTCACCAAAAACTTTATGACTGGTTAATTTGCCCCGGCGATAATCATCATCATCCATTGCTGGTAAATCATCGTGAATTAAAGAATAAGTATGAATCATTTCTAATCCGCAAGCTACATGTAAATAATCACTGCCTTTCCCTCCAACTGAATCAGCAGCTGCCATGAGTAATATGGGTCGTAGACGTTTTCCTCCGGCAAATAAGCTGTAGCGCATGGCTTCAAAAATGGCTGGTGGATACATATCCTCACTTGGGACAAACGTAGCCAATGACGTATCAATCATTTTAACTTTTTCCTGACAATATTGTTTTAACATTAATTGTCCTCCTGTAATTGTAAAGGCCTTTCTATTACTTTACCCTTTTCTTCTAATAAAATTTTATCAATTTGTTGTTCAGCATAATTTAATTTATCTAAGCAAAGCTTTGATAAGTTTACACCTTCGGCAAAATGCTCTAAGGATTGATCTAAAGATAATTCGCCTTTTTCCAATTGTTTAACAATAATTTCCAATTTTTCTAAAGCATGCTCAAAACCTATTTCATTTTGATCGTCCTTCTTCTTGGTTCTTACCATGATGTCCCTCCTGTACATGAATGATCTCGGCCTCAGCCATTCCTTGGTCAAGAACAATCTCAACCCTTTGTCCTGCTTGTAATCTGGCCGCATCTTTGATTAATTGTCCATCCATCAAACGCAAAATACTATAACCGCGCGCTAATACAGCCAGCGGATTTAGCATGGCTAATTTTTCTGCAATAATTTTAAACTCATGTTCTTTTTCCAGAACAATTTTCTTTATTGCCTGATCTAATCGTTGTACACAATGATCCAATATCTGTTGCCGAATAGCTATGGCTTCATAAGGATTTCTTAATACTCTATTTTGAATCGATTGCTCAAGCCTCCTGCTATTACTTTTTACCAAATTGCGAATATTGCCTTCTAGCATACTATGTAAAGTAGAAATATATTTATGAAGTTCTCTGACGTCAGGTACAACAAATTCTGCTGCTTGTGACGGAGTAGCTGCTCTGCGATCGGCAACAAAATCTGCTAAGGTATAATCTGTTTGATGTCCTACTGCCGAAACAATGGGGATTTGTGATGCCGCAATGGCCCGTACAACTTTTTCATCGTTAAATGCCCATAATTCTTCAATTGAACCACCACCGCGTCCAATAATAATGACATCCACATTATTCAACTGATTAAAAACTTCAATACCATGAACAATTTGCATAGGCGCCTCTGCGCCTTGCACTTGCACCGGATATAATTTCAACAAAATTCCCGGGTGACGTCGTTTCGATACAGTAATAATGTCTCTTAGTACCGCACCAGTTGGCGAGGTAACAATACCTACGGTTTTAGGTAATATTGGCAGGGATTTCTTCCTGTCATCCGCAAATAATCCCTCGTTTTCTAATTTTTCTTTTAATTGGGCAAAAGCCAAACTTAGTTCTCCAATGCCTTCCGGTACTAATTGAGCTGCGTACAACTGATATTGACCATCTCGCTCAAATACAGTTATTTGTCCTCCAGCAATTACTTTCATGCCATCTTTGGGTTCAAATTTTAAATATTGAGCACGACTTTTAAACATAACGGCTCTAATTGTGGCATTATTATCTTTAAGAGTAAAATAACAATGCCCGGAGTAATGTTTTTTGAAGTTTGATATTTCACCACGTACCATTACGGAAGCAACTTTCGAGTCATAGTCAAAAAGTTGTTTTATGTATTTTGTAATTTCACTTACACTAAATATATTCATAAATCACCTTCATATGGGGTTATCTTTTGCAAGTATCCCTATTAAACCCAAACTATCTTCATAATCCAATACATTCATTGATACTTTATATATTCAGTATTCAAGCCATCTTGAACTCCCCAACTTTAGGAAATAGAGTTAATAGCGGCTATTTTCCTGAATCAAGTCTTCTTTATCATATAACAAGAGTACAAAAAAAACCAGACAAAAGTCTGGATAGTGTACTTCAATATCGACGCTGATCTAGATATGGACGTGCCAGATAACCACCAGCTGCCCCCAATATAAACCAAAAAAAGCTTCCTGGCGGAATAAGATAACCTATTGCCGCACCAATCGTCGCTCCTAATAACATATATCCCACATAAAAGCCTCCCCCACATATGACCTTTTTATGTATCATATGCAAGGAGATAGATAGTGGTACCAAAAACAGAAACTAGTAATTATCCTGACGGAAACAGTATGCTTATTGGTATTAGATTCCACAAACAAGCCTTTTTTACTTTACATTTTTTTCACTAACGATCCTAAGATTCCATTAACAAAGCGACTAGATTCTTCTGTACCAAAAAGTTTGGCCAATTCAACAGCTTCATTAATGATTACATTTGGCGGTAGAGTTTCATTTCCAAAGCGCATCTCATAAATTGCCATTCTTGCAATATTACGGTCAATTCCAGACATACGATCTATTTTCCACTCGTTTGAAACCTCTCCAATAATCTTATCAATTTCATTTAAATGCTCTTGTGTACCAATAACGAGGTTTTCGGTATATTTTCTTGTATTTTCAGCAACCTTATTGTGCTCACTTAATACTGTATGTAGCGCTTCTTCTTTAGCTGTATGATTATAATCTAGTTGAAATAAAGTTTGAAGTGCCATTTCTCGGGCTTTTCTACGGCTCATAAATTCCCTCTTTTCGTATGCTTCCTCTAATTATTAATTCCACAAATATAATTGATCAGTACAGACAGGTAGTAATAATCTCTACTAATATCTTGGTGTGACTATAATAGTTTTATTTTATTGACGATGATATCCTGGAGGTAATAATTTCCCTAGTATATCCATAATATCTTCTTTTTCATCAATCCGTTTACCAACAATATAACCAGCAACCATACATATCATTACAAATATAGTATGGAAGAAACCAAACACCAGAATGAAGATACCAACGAATAATCCAATAACCATGCCTAAAATTTTACCGCTATGCTGCTGCCATATTTCTGCTAGTAATTCAGATTGCATATTTACCACCTCATTTCATTTATTCAAGTCCTTTAATCCACACGTTGTTTACTTTTGAAATCATTTGAAATATTCTCTACCAATATTTGAACATCCACTAATGCCACTCCAACCGTATTTTTTATGTGTTCATGAACTCTTTTTTGCAATTCTTCTGAAACACTTGGAACATTATTTTCTGGACTAACTACGGCTTTCAAATATACTTTTAATCCCTGTTCATCATGATTAACACGAACTTTTACTCCCCGGACGCCACGTGTATGTCTAGCAATTTTTTCAACTAAATTCTTTACAGCATCAAGAGAAATATGTACATCACCCATATCTGTATGATGAACAATAGCATCTTTAGCACGGCGAGAACGTATCCCTGCTAATAATAATCGCAGACTCATCAAGAAAAACACCATCCCCACCAAACCAGCTTCCCATTGGCCATGAATATAGGAAATGCCTGTCCAAACCCATTCCAAAGAAATAAGGCGTAAAGAAAGCAGCACTACGCCCAATGATAAAAACGCTAACAACAATGTATAAATAGACAAAATGATGCGATCAAAAATTCCCATACATTACTCCTTTCTAGACTACTGCTACAACATATCTTTTAACGTACTCGGAGGTCTTCTTCTTTACTGTCTTGATTAAAGCCGACACCTTGAACATGAACATTTACTTCTACAACCTCTAAACCTGTCATTGATTCAATACCGCGCTTTACATTTTCTTGTACTCTTAAAGCAATATCCGGTATGCGAACACCATATTCTACAATTATGTATAAATCCACAGCAGCTTCACGCTCGCCAACCTCGACTTTAACACCTTTTGCCAGATTTTTCTTACCAAGCATTTCAGCGATACCACCTACTAAACCTGCGCTCATCCCCGCCACACCAGCAACTTCAGTAGCAGCCATACCTGCAATAATTCCTACCACTTCATCAGCAATACGAATAGAACCAACATCATTGCTTTCCATCTGCTCATTACGCTCTCGTTTATCCATTAACAACCCTCCCATTCAAAATAAATTTTTTAAAAAATATATAAAATAATGCAAGTTATTCTTCTATAGCTATATTATTATAACAAACATTTTCCATCTTTACAAACTAGTGTTAAAGAAATTTGTTTAATAATCAGGGTTTCGCACTAATTGAGATATCTTCAGCCTTTACACCTGATACCCTGCTAATTACATCTGCTACTTGTATTACTTCTTCTTTCGAAAGAGAAGTAGTCTTTATTATGGCACTTACTGAATTTTCTCTAATAAATACTAAAGCATCGGCAAAACCACGAGATTTTATTAAACCTTCCATCTCGTTTTCTTTTTGTTTTTCAGTAATCATTTTTAAAATTGTATCTTGAGCTTGATTTCGACTATCATCTGTTTTCGCATTTTTAATATTTTCTCTTAACAAATCAGAACGTTCACTGCGAAGTTTATCTCGCTCTAATCGATATTCAATAAAAAAATCAGGGCTACTAGCAGGTATAATAGGTTCAGCTACCATTGTAGTAACCTGCATAGCATTAGAATGATTGACTTTGGCTTGTAGCATGGATTCGATAGTAGCAATTACCATCACTATAGCTATACTAACCGTTAATCCAACTGCAAATACAATAGTTCTATTTTTTTTATGGAAAGTAAAAATTTTCATAATCTTTTCCTCACTTTTTTTGCGCTAATACAGTAATTTTATAGGCTGGAATACCCAAGCCAGATTCTACTGCTTTTGTTAAATTTGCCTTTACATTAGAATCATATGCACCTTCAGCAATAACAAGCACCCCTTTTACCATTGGTTTGACCTCTCTAATAACAACTGGACGATCGGCACCATTTTCCTTACCTACTAAAATTTGCTCACTTTCTTTAATTTCAGTCGTGCTGCGAACTCCTCCTGTAGTATCCTTCTCTTGGATAGTCTTACTTTCTTTTGTTATATTCTTAGCATGTTCCTGAGTACTGCTATTTTCCCATGTTATATTAACATCTACTGCCCCTGCCCCTTTTACCTCTGATAATATATGTGCAAGCTTGCCTTCCACAACATCTTCATAACTGCGATTAATTGACGCTGGGCTTTTTATTGTTTCATTAGAAACCTTCGGAGTGGTATCGATTGTTTGATGATCAACGACTCCCCCAATTAATAATAATCCAATTCCTAAGAGACCTAACCAAATTAAACGTGTGTTTATCACCCCATCCTTCAATAATTGTTTAGGCCACATTTTTTTAGTACTAGATAAAATAGTTTCAAAGCTATTCATATATTGAGTTCCTCCTTTATGAATGTAACATTCTTATTTCAATTTTATTGTTAGGGATCTGATAAAGTTCCGTTATCATATCTAAAATTCTTTTCTTTAGATCCGTATGCAATTCTTCTGCTTTTTCATTTCCTTCACCAATTGATATCTTTTCTATGGCTGCTACTTTTGTAGTTTGAGTAGATATACCTGGTTTAATATATACCACTACACTATTAATAGCATTCACGTTACTCTTATTTATAGTGTTGATATCTATAGCAACATTTGCTTCCGCTACACCATCTATAGCCATAATCATAATTCTCATTTGTTGACTTAATTCTTTTTTGTACAATTCAAGCGATAATTTTTCACGTTCACTAACAGTACCATTTACTTCATTTATCATAGAGATTGAATTGCCGGAATTCGTACTAAGAGCAGTTATTTGTTTTGGCGATACCAAATATTGCTGTACAACGCTAATAATAGGATTCAGAATTGCCAACATAATAAATAATCCCATAATCACCCTTACAAAACGCTGCATACTACTGCTGGGTAATATAAGTTCTAAAAAGGAAGCAAATAGCACAACAAAGATAATATATTTAATCCAATCAGTAAACATAGCAATCAAGAAAACCACCTACCTTAACATCATCGCTGTGCTGCCTGCAGCAAGAATCATTGTTATTGCTAAAAAGAACATTAATGCAACTGTTAAAACAGCGCCAAATACCAGCAATAAATTATTACCCATAGAATCAAGACATTTAGCCATTTTTTCATCACCTAAAGGTTGTACCAATGCACCAGAAATTTTTATAACAAGTATTAAAGACAGCAATTTAACAAGAGGAAATATACAAATCATAAATATTACGATAACACCAAAAATTCCAATTGCATTTTTTAATAACAAGGATGCTCCCATTACTAACTCTACTGTGTCAGCAAATACTTTGCCAACAACAGGGACAAAAGTAGCTGTTGCAAACTTTGCTGTCCGGAGAGCTAGACCATCAGCAACACTACCAGCCGCACCTTGAATTGTAATGATACCAATAAAAAGCATCATAGAAAAACCAAGTACCATCATGCCTGTTTGTTTTAAAACGCCAGCCAAATTACTTAAACGATATGTATCTGATAAATAGTTTAAACATTCAAGGGCAGCGGTTAAAAATAACAAAGGCATTACCACATCTTTAACAATGATACTCATGCTGCTGATAACAAATAACATTAAAGGTGTAAATAAACTAGCAGATGTCAATGCACCTACACCTGCTAATAAAGAAATTAAAAGAGGTAATAACGCCTCCATGAAGCCAACCATGAATTCCACAGTTTGACTAGCTAACTTTAATGCATTATAAAATGAGGTAAGCGCAATGGATGACATAAAAATAAAGCAAACGCTATAAGATAATAAGGAAATACTGGATTGTTCAAATGAATTTTGTAAGTTTTTTAACATGGCACATAGAACAGCTAAAAATAATAATTTTCCCATTAAATGTGTATTAACAGTTACTTCATGAAATAGATTACTCATCACAGTTTGCCACATAGTTTGCCAATTTACATGTAATCCTTGCGTGGCAATTCCCTGAATAGTATCTTTATTTAACAAAGGAATCTCGCCATTAAGCTCTTGGTTTACTTTACTAATAAATTGGTTCACATTATCAGGGGATACAGTATCGAACAATTGTTGCTGAATTTCAACGCTCTTTAATGAATTGGCCAGAACACCAGACATAGGAAGCAACAAAACTATTATCATTATAATTATTTTCATTTGTATCCCGCCTTATGGAATCAATCTCACAATGCTATCCATTACTAACGCAATAATTGGAATGGCCATAACCATAACTAGTACTTTTCCTGCAAATTCAATTTTGCCTGCTACGGCCCCTTCACCAGCATCTCGGCAAACCTGAGCACCAAACTCTGTTATATAGGCAATACCAATTATCTTCAAAATAGTATTCAAATACATTTGGCTGATATTAGCCTTCTCGGCCATATCACGAAATAAATTTAGTACAATATTGATTTTAGTGAGTACTATTAAAAAAATAATAGTGGCTAACGTCAAACTTAACTGTACAGCAATTTCTGGTCTTTCTTGCTTAATAATTAAAATAAGTAAAGTTACAACAAATCCAAGCCCAACAATTTGAATAATTTCCACACCCTGCACCCCTTAAAATAGCTTAAAAACATCCTGCACAGTGTTAAATAAATTCCCCAATAATTGAACTACCCATAATAACACTACGGTAAATCCCGCCAATGTACATAAATGTGCCATATCTTCTTTACCAGCTTGCTTTAGTGCTGTATGAAAAACTGAAATCAATATTCCAACACCTGCAATCTTGAATAATATATCCAACCCCATGTTTTCCCTCCTTCACCCTGTTTACAAATCATTAGCTTTTTATTATAAAAACTTTTTCATTATTAAATCAAATTAAAATAATTACAATAGCCATTCCACCACAAACACCTAAATAACGATACATTTTGGTATTGAGATCACGTAATCGGGTTGCTTCCTTTTCAAATCTCTCTAATTGTTCAATAACTAAAGATAGATACTTGTCCTGCTCCTTACTATTCATAACTCCTAAATTACCGCCTAGAACATGCAATACTTCTATTTCTGGGTTTTTAAGCATCAGGTTTCCTTGCATCTCACTTAACACTCGTTTTATAATTTCTTGTGGCGTCAATAATGCCTCGTTTTCTAACAATGTAGCTATCTTCTGAAAAAAAACTGCCACGGGCCCATCAACGCCGTTGGTACATTGAGAAATTGCCTCATGTAAAGGTAAACAGGCATAAATTATATAAGATCTCAACGATCCTAAACAACTAATGATTTGTCTAAGATGACGGGGCCTTGCCTGACAACGAGCTGCCATTTGAAATCCAATGTATGAGCTTACGAAAAACACCAACAGACTGCCAATTAATTTCAACCACATTTTTTCTCCTTTTGCCATATGTATGGCTCATATAAAATTATCTAGATGTTTTAGTCCACAAAATTTCATTATCTTTACTATCAATAATTTTTTCTATCGTACCCACATAGGGAACATCACTCAATATAACATAGCGATGAAAATACTTATTTCTTAGTAACTCTCCTACACAAGGGCGATGCAATAACTCACTTATCTCCTTACCATGAACCGTCGTCAGTACACTAACGCCAGCATTCAACGCTTCCTGAACAGCATATATATCTTCAGATCGCCCTAATTCATCAGTTGCGACTACAGCCGGTGACATCGAGCGAATTAACATAAGCATACCATTTGCTTTAGGACAACTATCAAGTACATCTGTTCTCACTCCTAAATCCACGGTACTAATACCATTTTTACATGCGGCAATTTCTGAACGTTCATCAACAACTCCTACTTGTAACCCCTTATAGATTCCAGAGCCCGTACTAATTTGTCTAATCAAGTCACGTAAAATAGTAGTTTTTCCACAACGCGGCGGCGAAATAATCAAGGTATTTAACACATGACCTTCTAAAGTCATAATATAAGGCATAATTGGATCAGCGCATCCTATTACTTCTCTGGCTAACCGAATATTGAGAGAACTAATATTTTTTAGTGCCTTAACATCCCCTGCATCAATGATTGCCTGTCCAGCCAAGCCAATTCTATGTCCTCCATCAATTGTTAAGAATCCCATTTTCAACTCTTGTTCGAAAGCATACAATGAATTTTTACTCATAAGCTGCAATGTTTTATGTACATCATCCTGGTTACATAAATATGCTTCCTTGTAATTTGTAATGACTTTTCCCATAGGACTTACTATGATGTCAGTGTTACCTAATACCAATAATAAAGGTAAATTTGCCCGTAGTCTTATTTCTGTTAAATCAACTAGTGTAGCAACAGGCACGGAACGAATGATAGAGACCAGCTTTATAGGCAAAATAGGATAAATCTGCTTTTCTAATATATTTTCAATCCAAATATTTTTTTTATCAGTCATATCTTCTACTTCCTTTCTTTACATAGATATGGACTAAAAATAAAATTATGCCAATAATACAAAAAAATCCCGGGTTAACCGGGATTTTTTTGTAAAGTCAAAACTATATGAATTTCTAATACTAAGCACGAAGGGACAATCTTACTGCCTGTCCTAAGAAACTTGCATAACTAAGCTTGTGTTTTCTATTAAATTCCTGGATGTATACCATATCTAAAATCAGAATCATTTTGTCCATTACCAATGGCAGTGACTTCCATTTCTAAAGCACTATCATACACAGTATCACCACAATGAGGACATGATACTTCTAGATCATCATCTTCTTCTAATAAACGCGCATCAAAACTAACTGTTTCATGACAAGATGGACATTGAACTTCAACTAGTTCTTCGCTGTCAACATCTTCATATACTTCTTCTTCTAGATCGGTTAAATCCTCATCCATACTTTCTACATATGTTTCTAAATCTTCTTGTACCATTTGAATATTATTAAACTCTTCGGCCATATCATCAAGCACATCTATAATATTGATTAACAATTTACCTTCAGCCGACTGATTATTAACATTGAGCCCTTGTGTCAATCCTTGTAAATAAGCTACTCGTTCTTTAATATTTCCCATATATACAAAACCCCCCTTTAAAGTATAGTTAACTACGATATTTTCATTATACCCAATTATTTAACAGTTCATTCTTTGGTTTTAATTGTAAAAAACACAAAAAATGCAAAAAAAACTGTCTTCTTAGTAAGTAAGAAGACAGTTTTTCTTATGCTCTTTCGAGATACTCTCCTGTGCGAGTATCAATTCTTAAAACATCACCAATATTGATAAATAAAGGTACGCGTACTACACAGCCAGATTCCATCTTTGCTGGTTTAGTGCCACCAGTAGCAGTATCTCCACGGATACCAGGATCGGTTTCGACAACTGTAAGTTCGACCGCTACAGGTAATTCAACACCAATGATAGTCCCCTGAAAAAACATAATGCTAATATTCATATTTTCTTTAAGATATTTTACAGCATCACCTAGCTGTTCACTTGTTAATTCACTTTGTTCATATGTTTCATTATCCATAAAATTATAGTTTCCGTCGCTTTCGTACAAAAATTGCATTTCACGACGATCAACATGAGCCTTAGGGAATTTTTCGCCTGGATTAAAGGTACGCTCAACCACCGCACCAGTACGAACATTTTTCATTTTAGTACGCACAAAAGCTGCGCCTTTACCTGGTTTAACATGTTGGAAATCTACTATTTGCCAAACATTATTGTCAATTTCAATTGTTGCCCCAGTGCGAAAATCACTACTTGATATCATTCTACTACCTCCAAAATCCTATTTAATAAAAAGTAAACTATCTAGTATAGTTCTATCAACTGCTTATTACTAGCAGTTAATATTTGACACCCTTTCTCACTAACTAAAACAGTGTCTTCAATACGAACCCCACCCCAATCAGGCAGATAAATTCCTGGCTCAACTGTTACAACCATATCTTTCATTAAAACAGTATGTATATTAGCAGGCGAAAGCCTCGGTTCTTCATGGATGTTAAGACCTAGCCCATGTCCCAACCCGTGTCCGAAAAATTCACCAAAACCAGCATCAATGATAATTTTTCTGGATACTGCATCAACTTCTTTACCAACTTTTCCAGGGGTAACAGCATTCGCTCCTGCTAATTGAGCAGCTAAAACAATCCCATAAATTTCCTGTTGCCTTGCAGTAGCTTTCCCCATGCAGATAGTACGGGTAATATCTGAATGGTATCCATTATATACAGCGCCAAAATCCATTGTCACAAAATCGCCAATTTCAATTATTTTCTGTGAAGCTCTGCCATGAGGAAGGGCACCGCGCTTACCTGAAGCCATTATTGTATCAAATGCTGGTCTTTCCGCACCAAGCTTACGCATATAATACTCTAATTCAAGAGCAACTTCCTGTTCACTCATTCCAGGCTTTATAAAAGATAAAATTTGAGAAAATGCGTTATCAGCAATTTCTACTGCTTTCTTTATGGCCAAAATTTCAGTTTCATCTTTCATCATACGTAAGCTGTCTAGCTGAACAGGAACCAACTTAACTGAATGTAAATGACTCACCAATTCATTATAACCATCAATGGTAACAAAGTCACCTTCAAAGCCAACTTTAGTTACCTCTAAAGGCTTAATAACATCTGCTAAAGTTTTGCCAATATTATTGCTATAACGTACAATCTCATATTGCGTAGCTTGAGCAGTTGCTTGCTCAATATAGCGAAAATCCGTTAATAATTTATTAGAGTGAAGCGAAATTAAAAGCATACCTGCTGAACCACTGAAACCACTAAAGTATCGTCTATTTTCTGGTTTACTGATAAGCATACATTGTAAGTCATGTTCATTCATAAACTTACGAAGTTTTATTAATCTTTTTTTCATATCAAATCTTGTTGCCGCCCGTGGCAACTGCCTCCTATGCTAAAAGAATAACTGTCAGCCTCAAAATCACTGATTTGAACAATTACAATATGACCTTAGCACAATAATTCAGTATCTTTTATATTCTATCATAGATTTAAATCATTGCCTAGCTCTTTGCTTATAACCATTTTTAATGGTTTATTATTTCTGTTACAATTTCATTAAAAATTGGTGCAGCGATATCTCCACCGGACATACCTTCTTCAACGAAAATAACTATAGCATATTGAGGATTTTTTATTGGTGCATACCCAGCAAACCAGGCATGATTAATACTTTGTCCATCTGGGTTAGTACGTCCTGTTTCTGCTGAACCAGTTTTACCGGCCGAACCAATTCCCTCTACATAGGCTGCCTGACCGGTACCATATTTCGTAACAGCTGCCATCATATCTTGGATTTGTCTAGCTGTTTTTTGGGACAAAACACGAGTGCCAGGGGATGTAGTATAATTTTTAACAATTATGCCATCTGCATTTGTTAATTTACTTACTATATAAGGATTTACTTTGATACCATCATTAGCAATTGTAGCAACCAGGGAAACAATTTGAAGGGGAGTAGCTTCCAATTTACCTTGTCCAATAGTTAGATTAGCAAGCTCACCTGAATAAATATTATCAGCTGGCGGTAGATAGCCGTCTGCCTCTCCTGCAAAATTTAAATTCGTTTTATGTCCAAAACCTAGTTTTTTTGCATAAGAGATTAGCGTTTCTGCCCCTAATTTTAGGCCGATTTCAATAAAAACGGGATTGCTGGAGTAAGCCAATGCATCGGTAAAAGTCAGTTTTCCGCGTCCACCTCTCTCATAATCCCACCCATTAAAGCGCAAATGATCTACTTCTATATATCCACGATCAAAAAAATTATCCTCTGGATGTACAATTCCATTCTCTAACGCCGCTGCAGCCGCTACCAACTTAAATACAGACCCAGGCTGATAGGCTGATATTGCACGATTTAATAAAGGAGCACTACTCTGGTTTAAATAATCTTCAAGATGATTCGCATTAAAATTAGGCCTTGAAGCCATTGCTAAAATTTCACCAGTTGTAGGATTCATTACCACTATTGCTCCTTTTACGCCATGATTATCAAGTATCTTCTCAACGCTTTTTTGAATCCCTCTATCTATAGTCAAAACCACATTAGTTGGTCCTGAATGATTTGCTAAACGTAGTCGTTTATACCCGAGTCCTGGTATAATTTGCTGCCCTGCGTCCACTAATGCAGCTGCATATTCTGGCTGATTCCCTCGTAACACATCATCATACATGCGTTCGATGCCACTCACGCCTTGATTATCTGCAAGATTAATATAACCGGTTATGTGTGCTGCTAAAGGGAGATAACCATATCTAACCTTTTCTGATACTACCATAATACCAGGAATAAGTGCAGTATTAATCTTTTCTCCCATGGCAGCATCGATTTTATCATTTAGTTTAAAGGGATGATTATTCGCAGTGATTTGTGATATAAAATCTTCTTGTGAGAATCCAGTTAGTGCTGCTAATTTCTCCGCTGTAAGCTCCAAATTTTGAATTTGTCCTGGGAAAACAACAATTCTATAATGTTGTGCAGTATTAGTAAGTGCCATCCCATTTCGATCAACAATTTCGCCTCGTGCTACCTCAATTGGTACTTCTTGAATACGCATACTCAAACTTTGACTTGCTAAACTATCGCTCTCAATAATTTGTAAGTAAAACAATCGTGCCACTAGTAAACCACCAAATAAAATAAAAAAAACTATTAACCTGTAGATACGGGAAATTTGTAATGCCATACTATCACCTCACTGATAGTATGGCATCCTCAGGTAAAATTATTAACGTTTCATCTTGAGTAAATTAAGATCATCTTATACATAATCAAACTCTATAGGAAGATTTGCTAAGATGTCTTGTACTTCCTTGCATGTATCTGGTGTCACACGAATACGTAGTACTCCCGTTGTGTCTTTTACAGTAGTTACCACACCAAAATATTCATAGCCTTCCATAATTCGATTCAGGTAATTAATATGTTTTACATCAAGACGGATTAAAATTTCCTCAGTCATTTTCGCTTACTCCTCGCCTTAGCATTGCAAATTCTGCCACTTCCTGGCTCATCGGCATTCTAAGAAGCTGTTGAGCATGAGGTGCAACAAGAATAGAATTTCCTTCCATATCAAACATTTCCGTAATAGTTTGAACAAAATTTGCTTTTCCAGGCTGCATAATTTCTATTTTTTGTCCAACTTTTATATTATTACGTTGTTCAACAACAGCCATCTTTGTTGAAGAATCATAACTTTTTACTAAACCGATAAAATCGAAAGTTTGCTCATAGGAAGAAGATCCATAGATTTGATCCTGTTGTGTTGTTTTATTAAAATAAAATCCGCTCGTATAAGCACGATGGGATATCTTCTGTAATTCCTCTAACCATTCTGGTTTTACACTATAATTATGAGGATTAGCTATATATGCATCAATTGCCTCTCGATATACCTTGCTAACGGTTGCTACATAATGCACGCTCTTCATTCGTCCCTCAACTTTAAAACTATCCAGTCCACTATTTACTAACTCAGGAATGTTAGGTAATAAACATAAATCTTTAGAATTGAAGATATAAGTCCCACGTTCATCTTCCATCACTGGATAATATTCTCCTGGACGTTTTTCTTCTACTAAATTAAACTTCCAGCGGCAAGGTTGGGCGCATTGCCCACGATTTGCATCACGGCCAGTAAAATAATTACTCATTAGACATCTTCCGGAATAAGAAATACACATAGCCCCATGAACAAAAGCTTCCAATTCAATATTGACTTTCTCACGAATTTGATGAATATCTGCCAATGACAACTCTCTAGCTAACACTACTCTTCTTACACCTAACTCCTGCCAGAAAAGCACAGAAGACCAATTGGTATTGTTTGCCTGAGTGCTTACATGGATAGGCAACTCAGGTGCAACCTCTCGGATGATACGATAAACGCCTAAATCAGCAATAATAACCGCATCAACATGGCACTCAGACAAAAATTTAATATAAGCAGGCAATGTTAGCAGGTCTTCATTATGAGGAAAAATATTAACCGTCACGTAAACCTTTTTTTGCAAATTACGGGCAAAGTCAACACCTTCTCTAAGTTCATCCTCAGTAAAGTTGTCACTAAAAGCTCTCAGCCCAAAAGATTTCCCCGCTAGAAATACGGCATCAGCACCATAGAGAAGGGCCATTTTTAATTTTTCAAGATTTCCAGCTGGTGCTAAAAGTTCAGGTTTTTTCACTATTTACTCGCTCCTTGATAATAAGAGATTGCTACACCATCACCCTCAGAATGAATAGTAGTGGAAAATCGAGGGTCTTGATTAACAAAATCCAAATACTCTTTTAAACGCTTAACAATTGTTTTATAACGCCGTAAAGGTGGATTTTCACTCATAACCATGCCACGAAACAACACGTTATCAGCAATAACCACAGCACCAATAGAAAGCTTGTCAATAATTTTACATAAATAATCAAGATATTTTGCTTTAGCTGCATCTATAAACACCAGATCAAATGTGCCTTCAAGCTGCAGTAAAATAGTGCTGGCATCCCCATCTAAAAGTTGAATTTGCTCACTCCTGCCGGCCCTAGCAATATAATCATAGGCAATATCAATACGAGTCGCATCCTGTTCAATTGTAATAATTTTACCATCCTGAGGCATATAATGAGCCATAAGCAAAGCTGAATAACCAATTGCCGTACCAATTTCCAAGATAGATTTTGGCTCATTTTGTTTGATGGCATCTATTAATAATTTACTACTTAATTTATTAATAATTGGTACGTTATATTCAACAGCATATTTCTCCATCTCTTCAAATAAATTCAATACATCACCCCTATTATTTACGCACCTGTTCTATGGCTAAAAGATGCTCTTCATATGTTTTACTAAAATGATGGGCTCCTTGTTTATCAGCCACAAAATAGACAAAATTTGTTTCTTTCGGATACAAAACAGCATTGATTGCTGCTATTCCAGGATTGGCAATAGGACCTGGAGGCAGCCCCATATGCTGATAGGTATTATAAGGTGATGAAATCTCAGTATCTTCAACGGAAAGTTCTGCTTTAGGATATCCTAGAATATACTGTATGGTAGCACAGGATTGTAACGGCATATCCTGTTTTAATCGATTAAGAAATACTCCTGCAATAATTGGACGATCTTCTGCTAATTGAGCTTCTTTCTCCACCAGGGATGCCAAGATAATTACATCTTTAATTGACAACCCCATTTCTTTTGCTCTAGCTCGCATGCTTTCGTTAAACTGTTTATCAAATTGAGAGATCATCATATTCAGTAACTGTTCTTCTGTCATATTTTTAGTAATTTGATAGGTATTAGGAAATATATATCCCTCAGCCTTATATACCACATTAGGATTATCATTTGCCATATAAGAATAGGATACGACATTCTGAGCTAACGTTTTAAATTTTGCAGCACTGCCTAATTGTTTTTCTTGTATTAGTTTAGCAATTTGTTCGACAGTATATCCTTCTGGTATTGTAATTTGTTGATGTATGGTTTCACCTTTTGCCAACATAGAAACAATTTGCGAAACTGTCATATTTTTATTTAGAACATATTCACCAGCTTGCAGAGAATTCGCCATGCCTTGCATCTTAGCTATAACATGGAACATAAAAACACTTTTTATCGCACCTTGTTGATATAGCAGCTCACCGATCTCATTAGCTGCCATTCCGGATTTAACCGTAATAACAAATTTTTCCCCAGCAGGCGAAGTAACAGGCTGTGTTAAACGATAGATAACGCTTCCCAAACAAAGAATGATCGCTACTAACACAATGTGCCATTTAAATTGCATGAATCTTTGCTTCATCTAATACCACCTCGCCACTATTTATCTCTAGCTTTTAAAAGCAATGACTATATTATACACAAAAAGCTAAAAAAAGACTAGGCTTCTGCCCAGTCCTTAGACCTAAGCAAAAGCCTTAATTTGAAAAAGAAGCAAGATTAATCTTACATTACTGTTTGGCGAAAAAAATGAAGCCTATTCGGCTTCATCATCTTCTTCTACCATAAGTTCTTCATAGGCCTTACGAACCTCTTCAAACTCTTCATCAGTAGGATCGACATATATTTCTTCGCCATTTTCGTCAGTATCAATGCGCGCAATATATACATCAACTTCATCATCAGAACAACCGCATCCGGCATCATGACATTCACAATCTTCTTCCTCTTCAATAGGAATTAAAATTGCATATTCCTTGTCACCAACAGGAACAATCATTTCTTCACGATAATAATATTCATTACCCTCTTCATCTGTCATAACCACAACCAGTTCTTCATCCAATTCTTCGAGGTCATCTTTTTCAATATCAGCCATTCATTTCACCTCTTCCTTTTAATTTACATGTAATTTTATCTTAGAAAAGTTATCCTGTCAAGGAAGTTATTTACAAGATAAACTATCCAGATACCCTTGTAAAATAAACACTGCAGCCATTTTATCAATCACTTTCTTCCGCTTTGAGCGACTTACATCGGCAGCAATAAGTGCTTTTTGTGCTCCTACAGTGGACAAACGCTCGTCCCATAATTGTACTTTCATATTAGGGAAAGCTGCTATTACGTTATTGGCAAATTCCTGCATCAATTCACCCTTAGGACCAATCGTTCCATTCATGTTTTTAGGGAAACCAATGATAATTGTCTCAACCTCATATTGGTTAATAATCTCACCTAACCGAATAAGATCCCGGTCCAGAGAAGAACGACGAATAACCTCAATACCCTGAGCTGTCAATAATAATAAATCACTTGCTGCCACACCTATTGTTTTCTCACCGACATCAAGAGCTAGTATGCGCATTTATCCTCCCACTATACCTACAACAATCACATAATTATTTATCTTTGAGATATACTCTTACCAACTCTTCTAGAAGTTCGTCCCGCTCTAGCTTACGTATTAAACCACGGGCATTATTATAGCTGGTAATATATGTAGGATCCCCGGATAAAAGATATCCGACTAATTGGTTGATGGGATTATATCCTTTGGTTTTTAACGACTGATAAACAGCATTAATGACCATTGCCGCATTATTTTCTTCATTGTCCACACGAAACATCATTGTATCTTCGGATATATTAGGCATTGAGCATCCTCCTCTCTACTATTATCTCCGCCTCTATACCATTATATTCTACCTTGTCTAGTTATTTCCTCTACAAAAATAAAAATACTTACTTCTACTATATATTAATATTTACATGATAATATCTTAAATACCTTGGCGGCATAAATACTTTCTTTTTGTAAAAAATGTACTTAGAATGAATACCTTCTCTAAGTACACTTTTTACCAATGACCAAGCCATTCTAAGATTCATCAAATAAAGTGAGAACGGCTAGTGTGGCTAAGCATCAGATGGAATTAATCCCCCCATCTGATGCTTAGCCTTATTTTTATTTAATTTGATTTTTAATAACCTCTAAAGCAAACTGTAAAGCATCAGTAATTTTTTCAGGTTGCCTGCCACCTGCCTGAGCCATATCAGGACGACCGCCGCCGCCGCCGCCGGTTATCTTAGAGACGTCTTTTACAATATTGCCAGCATGCACACCTCTAGCTACAGCCTCTTTAGTAGCCATAGCTACAAAATTAACTTTGTCAGCATGAATCGAACCAAGCGTTACAACGCCACATTGTAAACGATCACGTACCATATCAGCAATCGTTCGCAAACCATCTATATCATTAATGCTTACTTCTCCAACAACAACCCGAACACCATTAATTTCTTGAGAGCCCGACAATAACGTATCTACTTCACCATGAGCTAATTTACTTTTTAAAGATGCTAATTCATGTTCCAATTCTTTGACATGCCCTATAATATTCTCCGCTTTACTTGTGATCTCTTCAGGACGAGACTTTAACATTGCTGCCGCGCTAATCAACAGCTGTTCTCGGGTATTAATATACTCAATAGCCCCAGCCCCTGTTACAGCTTCAATCCGCCTAATCCCTGAACCAATACCGGCTTCACTAACAATTTTAAAAAGCCCAATTTCAGCAGTATTCATTACATGACTACCGCCGCAAAGTTCTTTACTTACATCGCCAACCAGAACAACTCGCACTGATTCACCATATTTTTCACCAAATAAAGCTACAGCTCCCATCTCTTTTGCTGCATCTTGATCTGTTTCAACGATACGAACAGGAATGCATTCTAAAACAGCTTGATGTACTAATTTTTCTACTTCCAGAAGTTGTTTGGGAGTAACTTGCGAAAAGTGAGAAAAATCAAAACGTAATCTTTCCGGACTAACAAATGACCCAGCTTGATTTACATGTGTACCTAATACTTGTTTTAACGCAGCATGTAATAAATGAGTGGCAGTATGATTGCGCGCAGTATCACGCTTTCTAACAGTATCAACTTTAAGTTTTACGTTATCTCCGGCTTTTAGAGCTCCTTCTGTTACATTACCGAGATGGTAAGTGGTGCCATTGGGAAGTTTCTTAGTTGCAGTAACCCTTATTTTACCTAAAGAACCTTCAAGTAATCCTGTGTCACCAACTTGACCGCCACCTTCAGCATGGAAAGCAGTCACATCAAGAATAACAGCGACATCCTCGCCATCATGAACTTCATCAACTAATACTCCGTCCTTCCAAGCCAATACTACTTTTCCATTTTCAGATTGTTCATCAACGATTAGTTGTTCTACTGCCAGCTTGGATAAATCAGGTATAATTACCTTTTCTTCATGATCCTGACGGGCTGCCCGTGCCCGCTCACGTTGTTCTTTCATGGCAACATCAAAATTTTGTTTATCAAGTTGCATGTTGTGTTCTTCTAATATTTCTAAAGTTAGTTCCCAGGGAAAACCAAAAGTATCATATAATTTAAAGGCGGTCGTACCGTCTAATATCATAATTGCATCATTTTGCAATTGCTGAATATGTCCATTCAACAACTCCATGCCTTGTACTAAGGTTGTCTGGAAACGTTCTTCTTCAAGTTGAATTACTTTTTTAATAAAAATTTGTTTTTCTGCTAAATCAGGATAAGCTTCTGCAAAAATAGCAACAACAACATCAACCATAGGAACTAAGAATGTTTTTTCAATTCCAAGTAAGCGGGCATGACGAACTGCTCTGCGCAAAATACGTCGTAAAACATAACCTCGGCCTTCATTTGAAGGCAATATACCATCACCAATCATTACAGTCATACTGCGAATATGATCAGCAATTACTTTTAGAGAAATGTCTGTTTTATTATTATGGCCATATTTTACTTTTGCTACTTTTGCAGCATGTTCAATCAGAGGGAATAATAAATCTGTTTCAAAATTTGATTTTTTATTTTGCAATACAGAGGCAATACGTTCAAGACCTGCTCCAGTATCAATATTCTTCTTAGCCAAGGGAGTATAATTACCAGCTTCATCACGATCATACTGCGTAAAAACCAAATTCCAAATTTCTAAAAAACGATCACAGTCACAGCCTACTGCACACTCTGCCTTACCGCAGCCTCTTTCTTCACCTAAATCAAAATAAATTTCAGAACATGGACCACATGGCCCTGGTCCAATTTCCCAAAAATTATCTTCCATTCTAATGATCCGCTCAGCCGGTATATGTATCTCATTATGCCAAATAGCAAAGGCTTCATCGTCTTCTGTGTGAATAGTTATCCACAATCTATCCTTAGGCATTTCTAAATGCTCAGTTATAAACTCCCAAGCCCAAGTAATCGCCTCTTTTTTAAAGTAATCACCAAAGGAAAAGTTCCCTAACATTTCAAAAAAAGTATGATGGCGAGCAGTACGGCCAACATTCTCAATATCACCTGTACGCACACATTTCTGACTGGTGCTGATACGCGGATGAGGCGGATTCATCTTACCTGTAAAAAATGGCTTAAATGGTGCCATACCTGCACCAACTAATAACAATGTGGGATCATTCTCAGGAATCAATGGATAACTTGGTAAAATTAAATGATCCTTACTTTTAAAAAACTCTAAAAATTTCTTACGTAGTTCATTTCCAGTCATATAATTCAAGTTTCTCAACCTCCAGATTGTTCGGCATACTCTCGTTCGACATTATACATAAATTATCGTGTAATGTCAATTAATGGTGATTAAAGTAAGACCTTAACTACATGGCTTATCAATACTTTACCGATTGCAACAAACGGTACACCAAGCAGCATTCCAACAAGACCAGCAACTTCTCCACCAACAAAAACAAAAAAAATAACAGTTAATGGATGTAGTCCAATATTTTCACCAATAATTTTAGGATGAATAATATTTCCTTCTATTTGTTGAATAATAAAAAATAGTAAAATAACCTTTATTGTCAGCCAAGGTGATTCTAATATGGCTAGCATCACCGCTGGTGAAGCTCCAATGATAGGTCCAAAATAAGGTATTACATCAAATAATGCTGCCAAAATTCCAATAATTAAAGCAAATTTTACATGTAAACAGTATAAGCCAATGGTTACAAAAATTCCAATGATAGATGCTACAATTAATTGTCCTCGAATAATCCCTCCTAAAACTTTATCAACATCACGAAAGAATAAAACCAACTCCACTCGCCAGTTACTTGGTAACAACATTAAAATCTTACCTTTAATCTCGTACCAGTCATGAAGAAGATAAAAAGCCAAGATTGGACTAATAGCCAAACCAATAGAGTGGGTAATAAGATTAATTATACCATTTACCAGCTGCCCAATAAATTCCTGCATCTGGTTTTCTAATAATAATAAAGCATTATCTATAGCTAGACGTAAATAATAAGGCAATGCTGAATTTTGATATTGAGCTTGTATTTTCATCAGCAATTTATTAATATTTTCTATCATAAATGGTAAATCCAGAGCAAAAGATTGTAATTCTCGAATGAATATAGCAAGCAATTTACTGCCGCCAATAACGACAACACTAAATAAAATTATATAAACAGCAATAATTGCCCATACTCTTCCCATTTTTTTTTGTTCTAAGTAGCATACTGCAGGGTTTAACAAATAAGCTAGAAATAGGCCAATATAAAAAGGATATAAGGCGTCATGCACTCTCCAAAAAAAATATAGGCTACTAATTGCAAGTAAAATAATAATAGCAATTCGAAAAGCTGACTTTGGAATAAACATATTTAGCACCTCATTGTAAAATCGCTACCGAAATTATTAGCGAAGTCTTAACGACATTTAAAACTCTTGATCACATGCTTTTTTTACTTCACGCAGATAAGTGACATTAAAGTAATTTTGTACGATAAAAACTGTGCATAAAGTAGAGATTGTATATATTCGTAATTTGATTAAAATAGAGTGGAGACCCACGGGTCTCCACTCTATTTTAATCAAATCGGTGTATTAAGCGTCTACGTGCTCGTCTCATTAAACTGTGCGTAGTCGAAAGAACAGCATCAGCACCACGTTCTATCAAAGGTTTTCGACGTGATTTACTCATTATAGGTTTAATAACAGCACTTAACAATATTACGATGAGGCTTCCCCAAAATAAGCCTTGCCAAAAACGCATTATATTCACCCCTTTTTTATTGAGCAACTGTTTCTAATGGTTCCAAATATAGCGTTAGTGTACCATCTGGTTGGACATTGAAGATCTTAACGTCCTCACCACGTACAATAAACTCTATACAACAATCCCAACAATAATATTGTAATGCTCCCACTTTACCAATCGCTCGTTTACTATGACAGACAGGACAATTTATCATACCTGCGCACCCTCCAAACACTTTCTATTAGAGTATTAAGCAACTATAACTTTTATATATCTTCACAGAGAAGTTTAGCCATACTATCTGGAACAATCACCTTATCTTTGCCTACAATTTGAATTTTAGGCAATGGCATCGTTTTTCGACCATATAATAAATCTGTTACTAAGCTATCGGATACTTGATACCACTTCAACTCACCAGTATTAATATCAAAAAAAATGTCAACCAATCTGCCAAGGCGCAGTCCCTCTTCTGTAATGATGTCCTTTTCAAATAGTTCCTTAACATAATAATTACTTGTTATTTCAAAAATACATGCACATTGATGTATTACAGAATGATTACGTACCATAATTGCATCACGACCCAAGCCCAATAGATCTACAAAAGCAATACCTCTTTCAGATAGTTCATTCTTTCCCTCATCAATTATGACACCAGAAATCTTTGCTTCTTCTATCTTCAAAACTATATCTTTTATTTGGCCGATCTGTGTACCTGTTTCAGTTTCCAATAAAGGTAGCCCTATTATAGCTTGCAACTTCTGCATAAAAAATGGCCTCCAATATAGACTGTAATCTTATTATGGCCAAAACTTGAATACTTTATAATTATAATTCCAAGAAAAAGAAAAAAAGCTTAGCATCTCTGCCAAGCTCCATATCTATAGTTTGTCCTTTATATGATCTTAGATAGAATTTCTAATAATACCGCCACCAATAACCAAATCCCCATCATAAAATACCACAGATTGTCCTGGTGTAATAGCTCGCTGTGGCCGATCAAATTTCACATGAACACTCCCATCAGCTAGAGGAGTGACTATCGAAGTTCCTTCATGGGATCCATAGCGAATTTTAGCGGATACTGCGATAGGATTTTCTAAGTTATCTATAGTAATAAAGTTTAAATCGTCTGCTATAAGTTCTGAAGAGAATACATCTTCATTAGAACCAACAATAACTTGGTTTTTATCAAAATCTAAATTCACTACATATAAAGGCTTTCCTGCAGCAATCCCAAGTCCTTTACGTTGTCCAATGGTGTATAAAGGCAATCCTTGGTGCTGCCCAACTACCTGTCCATGTATATCCACTATATTGCCTGGTTTTAATGCGTCTGGAGATTTTTCAGCTAAGAAACCTTTATAATCATCATTCGGAACAAAACAAATTTCTTGACTTTCAGGCTTATTGGCAACTGACAAGCCGAATTCTGCCGCTAATTCCCTTGTTTTAACCTTAGTATAATCACCTAAAGGCATCAGAAAATGTTTCAGTGTATTCTGATTTAAATGATATAAAGCATAAGATTGATCTTTGGTCTGATCGATCCCTTTTCGTAGAGTATATCTACCTAATTTATCATTATACCCAATACGTGCATAATGACCTGTGGCAACAAATTCCGCTCCTAAAGCCAATGCTTTCCGCAGTAAACCCTCAAATTTAACATACCGATTACAAGCGATGCATGGATTAGGAGTCTTGCCCTTTCCATATTCAGCAATAAAATAGTCGATTACAGTTTCTTCAAACATTTCACGAAAATTCAACACATAATACGGAATACCAATTTTTTCAGCTACTCTGCGGGCATCATCAACAGCACTTAAAGAACAACAGCCGCGATTTTCAGAATCATCTTCTGCTACATTCTTATCCCAAATCTGCATGGTTGCGCCAATTACATCATAACCTTGCTGCACCAAAAGGGCGGCAGTTAAAGAACTGTCCACCCCTCCGCTCATGGCCACAAGAACTCTTGGTTTAGTACCCATGAATTAAATCACTTTCCTTTTTTGCTGACATAATCTTTAATAGCTTCATGCAACGCGTCAGCAGCTAAATTTGAACAATGCATTTTTGCTGGTGGAAGGCCATCTAAGGCTTCAGCTACAGCATCGTTGGAGATTTTCAAGGCTTCATCAAGAGTTTTACCTTTTACTAATTCAGTTACCATACTGCTGGTGGCAATTGCTGCACCACAGCCAAAGGTTTTAAATTTGACATCTTTAATAATGTCATCCTGAACATCTAAATAAATTCTCATGATGTCGCCGCATTTAGCATTACCTACTTCTCCAACACCACTAGCATTTTCTATTTCACCCACATTACGCGGATTTGTAAAATGATCCATTACTTTTTCGGTGTACATAAAAATTATCTCCTCTCAAATAAATTAATGATGATCGCATAGACTGCAAGGATTATTAGCCGCCAATTTGGAATTGGCATTCAATGGCGACATACTCCGCAATCTTTCAACTATTTGCGGTAATACTTCTAAACAATAGTTAATATCAGCTTCTGTATTGCCACGACCTAAGGAGAGACGAAGTGAACCGTGGGCTACTTCATGCGTTAGACCCATAGCCAACAATACATGAGATGGATCAAGAGATCCTGAAGTGCATGCTGATCCACTAGATGCTGCAATACCTTTTAAATCAAGATTCAACAAAAGAGATTCACCTTCAACATATAAAAAACTAAAATTTACGTTACCAGGTAAACGTATATCTTTATGTCCATTTAACTTAATATCAGAAATTTTTTCCTGAATTCCTTTAATGAGTTTATTACGAAGATTGGTAAGATGCGAAATTCTCTGATCTAATTCAATTCTAGCAATTTCAGCCGCTTTTCCTAATCCTACGATACCAGGAACGTTCTCGGTACCAGGTCTTAATTTACGTTCCTGAGAACCGCCATGCTGTATGGATTCAATTTTTACACCCTTCCGTATATAGATAGCTCCAATACCTTTTGGACCATATATTTTATGTGAAGACAAACTAAGTACGTCAATATTAAGTTCATTTACATCAATATGGCAATTACCTACAGCTTGCACTGCATCTGTATGAAAATATATTTTCTTTTCTTTAGCTAATTGTCCTATTTCTTTAATCGGCTGAATAGTACCTACTTCATTATTAGCAAACATTACACTAATTAATATCGTTTTATCAGTGATGGCATTCTTTACATCTTCCACGCTAACCATAGCATTTTCATCTACAGGTAAATAAGTAACGGTAAAGCCTTGTTTTTCTAAGTATTCACAGGCATGTAAGATTGCATGATGCTCAACAGCTGTAGTTATGATATGATTACCTTTTTTGCGATTGGCAAAGGCAATCCCTTTTAATGCAAGATTATCAGACTCAGTACCACCGCTGGTAAAAAATATTTCATTGGGAGCAGCCCCGATTAGAGCAGCCACACTTGCTCTGGCTTCCTCTACCGCTTTACGGGTTTCGCGGCCAAAAGAATGAACGCTAGAAGGATTACCAAATTTTTCAGTCATATATTCTAACGTTACTTTTGCTACTTCTTTGTCAACAGGTGTAGTAGCTGAATGATCAAAATAAATTCTTTCCATCAATACACATCTCCTTGTAACTTTTCTTCCCGGCATAAATCAGCAAGAGAAATAGAATCTAATACTGAACTTATACTATCACAAACTTTAGCCCAGACATCACGGGTTACACATATGCCTGCTCGTTCACAATAATCATTATGATCAGCACCTGTAAGTAAACAATCAACCAGAACAATTGGGCCTTCCATGGTTCTAATAATATCACCTACAGAAATCTTTTCAGGTTCTTTACTTAAAGTATATCCACCTTGGGCACCGCGAATACTTTTAACATATCCTGCATTGCGTAAGGTACTCATTAGCTGCTCCAGATAATTTTCAGAAATTTTTTGCCTTTGAGCAATACTTTTTAAAGAAATTGGCCCTTTTCCATAATACATGGCTAAATCATACATGGCTGCCACACCATAGCGTCCTTTTGTAGATATTTTCACATTAGTCTCTCTCCTCTGCTATTCCCGAGTATTCCGAGTAGCATAGTAGGTTTTCTTATTTATAAATATATCAAAATAATTACCAAAAGTCAAAATAAAATCATATTTTTATTTTTTTCTCTTCTCCTTTTTTAACCCTGCTTCTTTGCCATTTTCACTTGGATGATAATATATAGTTCCAATTAAATTATCTGGTAAATATTGCTGTTCAACAACATTACCAGCATAATGGTGTGGATATAAATAATCTACACCATGTCCTAATTGTTTAGCACCTTGATAATGAGTATCCCGTAAATGAAGAGGTACTTGTCCACAGTTTTTCTGCTTTAGATCATGAATCGCCTCATCAATAGCCACATAAGAAGCATTACTCTTAGGTGCAGTAGCAATATAGATCACAGCTTGTGACAAAATAATCCGTGCTTCCGGCATACCAATGAATTGTACAGCTTGAGCTGCAGCCATTGCTATTACTAAAGCCTGAGGATCAGCATTACCAACGTCCTCTGCTGCACAGATTACAATACGTCTCGCAATAAACTTGACATCTTCTCCCGCTACGATCATACGCGCTAAATAATGCACTGCAGCATTAGCATCTGATCCACGCATACTCTTGATAAAAGCTGAAACTATATCATAGTGATGATCTCCTGACTTGTCGTAAGGTTGGATTCTTTCACCCACCACTTCTTTCAGAATGGATACTGTTAATTCTTTAGTATTAAAAGATTTCATCATGGTGGCAGATTGCTCTATAATATTTAGCGCTACCCGTGCATCACCACCTGATAAATCAGCAACAATTGATAAAATCTCTTGGTCATATTCAATATTGAACGTTCCTAGTCCACGTTCAGTATCTGCGATAGCCTGTTGCATGATTTCTACCAACTCTGACACTCCAAGAGATTTTAAACGAATCACTCTCATTCTAGATAGCAAGGCTGCATTTACTTCAAAATAAGGGTTTTCAGTCGTTGCACCAATTAAGATGATCCTGCCATCCTCCACATAGGGCAAAAGTACATCTTGCTGCCCTTTATTAAATCGATGTATTTCATCAATGAAAACAATTGTACGTTGACGATAAAATCCAAGCCTTTCTTTTGCCGCCTCAACAATTTTACGAATATCAGCAATACCTGCAGACACTGCATTCAGTTTTTCAAAATAACTGCCAGTACTATTAGCAATAATTTGTGCTAAGGTTGTCTTACCCGTACCTGGCGGTCCAAATAAAATAATGGAAGGAAGATTATCGCCATCAATCATCTTGCGCAAAAACTTATCTTTACCGATAATATCATTTTGTCCAATAAACTCATCCAAAATTCTTGGACGCATACGTACCGCCAAGGGAGCTGTTTGATTATTTTCTAATTGATTGGAATAAGAAAATAAATCCATTCTATCACCTTCTTACCAAAATATAGCTTACTATAATGATTTCCATGTTTTGTCAAAATACTCCAATAAATATTTTTCTTTGACTTTATATATAGCTTTTATTATACTTTATATAAGTGCTTGTAGTAACTTGTATTTTTTAAAATAATTATGAAATTTATTTAATTTAAAAGGACGGGTAAATAAAGCTATGGAAGACATCCTTCGACAACTCCTTGCAGGTCAAAAACAAATTGCGGAACGTTTTGACCTTATTGATCAACAGCTTGATACGTTAACAGAGGGACAAGCTGCTATTAATGACAGACTTGATAACTTGCAAGATGACCTCCTCAGCCTGAGTAGTGATGTCTCTAATCTTAAGGGTGATGTTTTAGCCATTCGTAAAGATACTACAACTTTAAAGAAAGATACGAGTGCTATTAAAAAAGACTTACGTTACGCTTGGGAGGATATTCAAAAATTGGACAAGCGTGTACATATCCATGAAAGTTTAATCGCAAAATAAAAAAACCACCTGATCAGGTGGTTTTTATTTATATAATATAGCACGTTTAGCAATGAACTCCACCATGCCGTAGGGCTAGTGTTTTGAACCTGCCTAAGCAGGTGGGTGCCCTCCTGCTTATGTTATGTTTCCCCAGAAGGGTATACTGCCATAAACAGAGCTAAGCTCCCTAATACAATGTGTTGGATCAAAACATCTAGCGTTTACGTACACAGCAGAGTAATTACTTCTTTATTTTTATAGTAACAAATCTATTACGAAATAGCAAGAAAGAGAGCAAGGAATATTTTACCATACCTTGCTCTCTTTCTATGTTTTTTAAACTTTAGCTTTAGATGGAACCGTTGTTTTAATGGCTAGCTCTCTTAGCTGCTTAGCATCCACTTCAGAAGGTGCCTGTGTCATAACATCAGTAGCACTTTGATTCTTGGGGAAAGCGATTACATCACGAATAGATGAGCGCTTTGCCATCAACATAATAAGTCGATCTAATCCAAAGGCAATTCCACCATGTGGTGGAGTACCAAATTCAAATGCCTCTAACATATAACCGAATTTAGCCACTGCTTCTTCTTGAGATAAACCAATAGCAGTAAACACTCGCTCCTGTAGTTCACGGTTATAAATTCTCATACTACCGCCACCAATTTCAGTACCATTCAACACCATATCATATGCTTTTGCTTTTATGCGACCAGGATCACTCTCCAAATATTGTATATCTTCCTCACGCGGAGATGTGAAAGGATGGTGCATGGCAACCCACCGCTTTTCTTCTTCATCATATTCAAACATAGGAAAGTCAACAACCCATAAGAAGGAAAGTTTCTCTTCATCTATCAAATTAAGCCGACGAGCCATCTCTAATCTTAGCTGTCCCAATGCATTAGCTACGATAGAAGGCTTATCTGCAACGATAAGCAATAAATCACCAGTCTCTATTTCAGCAGTTTTAGCTATCTCTGCCATAATATCATCAGATAAGAATTTGGTAATGGCGGACTTGACGCCATCAGCAGTGTAACTAATCCAAGCTAATCCCTTAGCACCATAAATAGATACATATTCAATCAGACCATCAAGTTCACGTCTTGGCGCATGAGCATAGCCTTTTACATTAATCGCTTTTACTTGTCCACCATTTGCCAACACGGTTTCAAATACTTTAAACGTTGATCCTTTGACAGCATTTGAAAGATCAATAAGTTCCATAGAAAAACGTATATCGGGTTTGTCAGAACCATAGCGATTCATCGCATCATCATAGCTTAAGCGCAAGAAAGGTGTTTTAAGTTCAGCACCAATTGCATCTTTAAATAACTGAGCCGTCATATCTTCCATCATTAATAAAATGTCTTCCCGATCAATAAAGGACATTTCAATATCGAGTTGTGTAAACTCTGGCTGACGATCCGCTCTTAAATCTTCATCACGGAAACAGCGTGCAATTTGAAAATAACGCTCCATGCCTGAAACCATTAGCATCTGTTTAAAGATTTGGGGAGATTGAGGCAAAGCATAAAATTTCCCCAAATTTACCCGACTTGGCACCAAATAATCCCTAGCGCCTTCTGGAGAACTCTTCATGAGTATCGGTGTCTCAATTTCCATAAAACCATTGTTATCAAAAAAATCTCGCATACTTTTGGTAACACGATGTCTAAGCATCAAATTCCTTTGCATTTCCGGGCGGCGTAAATCCAAATAGCGATATCTTAAACGCAGATTTTCATCTACATCTATGTTATCCTGAATATAAAATGGCGGGGTTTTGGCTGCATTCAAAATTCTCAGTTCTGCTGCATAGACTTCAATTTCCCCAGTCGCCATATTAGTATTTATTGTAGCTTCATCCCGTAATTTTACAGTACCACGAACAGCTAAGACATATTCAGAACGAACAGCTTCCGCCTTTCTAAAGGATTCAATATCCACTTCCTGAGAAAAAACGACCTGCACAAAGCCAGAACGATCTCGTAGGTCAATAAAAATGAGTCCGCCATGGTCACGGCGCCGTGCTACCCAACCACATAATACGACTTCCTCCCCTACGTTCTGCTTATTTAAATAATCACACGAGTGTGTTCGTTTTAAACCTACCATTGTTTCCATATTAAGCCTCCATATCTAATTGCATCTTTTGCTGCACTTCATTCATACTCACTAATTCCTGGATACCCGTTACCATATTCTTTAACATAACCTTTTCTTGGGCTGCTTCCTCTTCACCAATAATAGCAACGAACTTAGCTTGGTATTTATTTGCCTGCTTCATCTGCCACTTAATACCTTTTTCCATAAAATCCATTTCTGCACTTATACCATTTTCTCGTAAATTACATAACAACTTAAAAGCCATTCCCTGCATATCAAGCCCCATGGGCGCAACATATACATCTATGGCATTTGATATAGTTGGTAGTAAATTTTGTTTTTCTAGTGCTAATAAGATACGTTCAATGCCGATTGCAAAACCAATACCTGGTGTTGGTTCTCCCCCACATTCAGCAACTAAACCATCATATCGTCCACCACCACATACAGCACTCTGAGCTCCCAAAGGTGCGTATTGAATTTCAAAGGCAGTTTTAGTGTAGTAATCCAACCCACGAACCAAACGAGGATTTAAAATGAAATCAACCCCGGCAAGAGTCAGCAATGATTTTAATTTACTAAAATGTTCACTGCATTCATCACATAAACAATCAACAATATGAGGAGCCCCCTGGGTCTGTTCTGCACACTTTTCTTTTTTACAATCGAGTACACGCATAGGATTACGTTCATAACGTGATCGACAATCCGTGCATAAATCAGAAGTTTTTTCTCGTAAAAAATTCTGCAATTTTTCACGATATACCGGACGACATACTGGACATCCTACTGAATTCAAATATAACTTTAAATCATCCAATCCTAATTTTTTTAACAACTGAACTGCTAACATAATAATTTCAGCATCAATTGCCGGGCCTTTAGATCCTAACGCCTCAACACCAAATTGATGGAATTGACGATACCTGCCAGCTTGGGGACGGTCATATCTAAACATAGGGCCTATGTAAAACAACTTATTTAGTAGTGTATCAGCATACAGCTTATTCTCTAAAAAAGAACGTACTACTGCTGCCGTATTCTCAGGCCGTAGAGTAAGACTTCGTTCACCACGATCAGTAAAAGTGTACATTTCTTTTTCTACAATATCAGTTGTTTCACCAATGCCACGTAAAAATAATTCCGTATGCTCAAAAATAGGTGTGCGAATTTCTTTATACAAATATAAGCGGCAAATATCTCGCACCGTTTTTTCAATGTATTGCCAATTACCACTGGTATCAGGCAATATATCCTTAGTCCCACGTGGACCTGTTACCAACATAATGTTCCCCCTCATTACCAAGCAAATAATCTCGTTAGAATCCTCTGTCTATTCCAGAGATATTTGTAAATTTTTTCATGTGTGTATTCTTAGCATTAAAATATTTTTTAATGCTGAAAAGCCACACGTACAGATTTTATTATGGCAACTAAACCGTAGTTTAATAACCATTTTCTTTCATTAGTATTAAATTATACCATAATACAGTATCTTTTTGAATACATATCGAGAATAAACAATGTATATATGGTCCAAAATTCAGCTATTAACCTTCACGCTTTTTTTGGCACTCTTCGCAATAACCATAAAACTTTACCTGGTGGTCAACAATAGAAAAATTACTCTTACGCGAAATTACAGTTTCTAAAGTTTCTAACAAATCATCCTCAAATTCTTTTACCTTATTGCAAGATAAACAAATTAAATGATGATGATGATGCGGTGTGGTTTTTTCATTGATTTCATAGCGACTGCGCCCATCACCAAAGTCCATTTTTTGCAGAACCTCTAATTCACTAAACAATTCCAACGTTCGATATACTGTTGCTAAACCAATTTCTGATGAATGCTGACGGACAATGTTATGTACATCTTCCGCACTTAAATGTTCATCTTGATGATCAATAAAAGCCTCTAAAATGATTTTACGCTGGGGTGTTAATTTGTATTGCTTCTCTTGAAATTTTTGCCTAATATCCACCATATCAATTGCCATGTTATTTCCACCTATCTTTCATTTGTAATCCATAATTGTCTAATTAATACCCTTAAGATTGCTGCTGCTGGAACAGCCAGCATCATTCCAATAATTCCCCATAACTGACTACCAATCAACAGACTAACAATTACAATGACCGGATGTAAATCAATAGTATGCCCCATTATATTAGGTACTACAATATGATTTTCAATTAGTTGCACACTAATATAAAAGATAATTACTTTAAACGCTAATATTGGTGAAATTAAATAAGCTAACATGATTGCAGGAACAGAACCAATAATCGGTCCAATAATAGGAATTGACTCTGTACATGCAGCAAGCAGCCCTAATACTAAGGGATAATCCACTCCTAACATATACATCCCACTAAATACGAATAAGCCAATAATTATACTAATGATGACTTGACCTCGGATGTATGCGCTAATAACCACAGCCATTTCTTCAATAATCTTACGGACTTTTCCACGAGATTCCACAGTAAATAAAGCTATAATTTTTTCTTTTAAAATACTCCAGTCTTTTAAAAAATAATAAGACAAAACGGGTACAACTACAAGTTCAACAATACTGGATGCAAATCCAAAAACAGCTTGCAAGATACGCCTTGCCAAATCAGCCGAAAAGGACGCAGCACTGGCAATCGTCTGTTCAATAAGTGTATTAATATTTGCTGGGAAATCCAACAAACTAGCACGTTGCTGAATGCTTATTGTAATGTCCTGTATTTTAATGATAAGTTTGGGCAAATCAATAATAAATTTATCAAATTGATGTATAAAGGGTAATAATACAAAAGTTCCCAAAACTAAAAGCAGTAGTATCATTAATAAAAATGCACATAACACTGCAATGCTACGACTAATTTGTTTTTTGCTTCTCCCAAATTCTATCTTTGCTATATAATTTACCAATGGATTCAAAATAAATGCCACTACCATAGCAACAATAATGGGAAAATAAATTGGCATTACTTTGATAATTACGTATAATCCCAATAATAAAATACTTATTTTAAACCATGTATCATATGATTTAAATGACATAGGCCACCTCCCTATGTATAGAGTTATTGAATAAATGGATTATTATAACGTTCATCTCCAATGGTTGTTCCCGCTCCATGCCCAGGCAAAATTTTAGTGGCATCTGAAAGAACTAATAACTTTTCTTTTATACTGTTTACTAATTGACTGTGAGAACCACCAGGAAAATCAGACCTGCCTACAGACTGCTCGAATAAAGTATCACCGCTAAACACGACATCATTAGCTTTAAGACATATTCCGCCAGGGGTGTGACCGGGAGTATGGAGAACTTGAATTTCAATCTCTCCTACCTGAATGATTTCTTTATCAGCCAATAAACGATCTGCAGCCTTACATATAAGATTATTACCAATATACATGGATAAATTTCCTTGTGCACTCGTTAACATGTCTGCATCTTCTTTATGAATAAGAACAGGTGCACCTGTATACTCTTTTATTTTATCATTAGCCCCGATATGATCAGCGTGTCCATGAGTATTGATAATAGATACAATTTTAATATTTTCTCGTTTAATAATAGTAATAATATCCTGTGCATTTCCTCCAGGATCAATCACTGTGCCTTCCATTGTTTTTTCGCAGTATAGAATATAACAATTAGCACCAAGATTGCCGACTTCTAATCTAATAATCTTCATTATTTATCAACCACCTCCTAAAAAATACGTTCACTATCTAATAATACTGTTACTGGTCCATGATTATCTATCGCTACTACCATTTCCGACTGAAATTTTCCACAAGCAACAGATACTCCCCAATCTTTACAATACCCAATGAATATTTCATACAGTTCGCGTGCTAACTCGGGAGGTGCAGCCCCATCGAAACTTGGACGACGTCCCTTTCGGCAATCAGCAAATAAGGTGAACTGGGATACAACCAATAACTCTCCTTTTATATCTAACAGTGATAAATTCATTTTACCACCATTATCGGTAAAAATTCGCAAATTTATAATTTTTTCTGCCAAATAAAAAGCATCCTTCTCGGTATCTTTATGTCCAACACCAAGCAACACCGTTAAACCTTGTCCAATTGTAGCAATATTTTGATCTTCTACTGTTACACTTGATTTTATTGTACGTTGAACGACAGCTCTCATCCTACACCACCTAAATTAGGCATGGCACGATGCACACTATATACGTCTTTAACTCGTCGCATTTTGGTCATAATATGCTCCAATTGATTTAAATTACTGATTTCCAAGGTTAATGTAATGGAACCCATATTATTTTTTATAACTTTAGCATTTACAGAGCTAACCTTGATCTTACTTTCAGAAGTAACCATCAAAATATCCGATAATAATTCTGAACGATCTACCCCTATAACTTCAACAATGACTTTATATAAATTACCAACAGTCAAATCCCAGCCAACCTCAATCATACGTTCATATTCTTCCGGCTGTACTAAAATATTAGTACAATCAGCACGATGCACAGAAACGCCACGTCCTCTGGTGATATAACCAATAATAGCATCCCCCGGCAAGGGATTACAACATTTAGCCAACCTTACCATCAATCCTGACTCACCTTCGACTAAAATGCCGTGACCCGATTTGCCCGTATTGTTGTGAGGTTTAAGTTTGGCTAATAACTTTGATACATCAGGAGGCGTAGCACTACGTAATTCCTTTTTGTAGGCTTCAATTAACTTTGCCATTATGCCATGAGTTGTCACTCCCCCATAACCTAATGCCGCCATCAAATCTTCTTCCGTTTGTATATTAAATTTCTTTCCGATTTCAGATAATCTTTCACCTTTGGTTATTTCTCGCCAGTCATAACCTAATTTTTTACTCTCTTTTTCGAGCATTTCTCGACCTTTTATAATATTTTCTTCTCGCTTCTCTTTCTTAAACCATTGGCGAATTTTATTTTTAGTATCGGAAGATCCCACAATATTCAACCAGTCTCTACTAGGCCCATTCCCAGTTTTTGTGGTGATAATTTCAACAATATCTCCATTTATCAGTTTTGTTTCCAATGGTACCATTTTACCATTAATACGGGCACCAATACAGCGATTTCCTACACCAGTATGAATACGGTAGGCAAAATCAATAGGTATGGATCCTGCAGGTAAATCAATTACATCGCCTTTTGGCGTAAAGACAAATACTTCATCCGAAAAAATATCCATTTTAACAGTTTCCATAAATTCATGGGGATCTCGCAAATCCTGCTGCCATTCAGATACTTGCCTCAGCCATGCTAATTTCTCATCAAAATCTTTATTTGCCCCCTTAGAACCTTCTTTATATCGCCAATGGGCCGCAATACCATATTCCGATGTACGATGCATATCCATAGTACGAATTTGTATTTCTAAAGGTTGCCCTTCTGTACCAATCACTGTGGTGTGTAGTGATTGGTACATATTACTCTTTGGCATGGCAATGTAATCTTTAAAACGTAGTGGCAAAGGCTTCCACAATGTGTGTACAACACCTAAAGCCCCATAACAATCCTTTACAGTATCTACTAAGATCCTCACAGCAGACAAATCATAGATTTCACTAAGGTCTTTATTCCCTTTTAGCATTTTTTTATAAATACTATAGAAATGTTTAGGACGCCCCTGTATATCAGCTTTAATATCTACTTCCTCTAAACGTGCTGACAAAATACGTATTGCTTCATTAATGAGCTGTTCTCGTTCCCGCCTTTTCTGTTTAACTTTTTCAACCAATTCATAATATTTTTCAGGCTCTAAATATCGAAAAGCTAGGTCTTCCAACTCCCATTTCACACTAGAAATTCCTAACCGATGGGCAAGAGGAGCAAATATTTCATGGGTTTCCTGCGAAATTCTCCGTTGCTTATATTCCGGCATATGTTTCAATGTTCGCATATTATGTAGACGATCTGCCAGCTTTATCAATACTACACGGATATCTTTTGCCATCGCTAAGAACATTTTGCGGAAATTTTCTAATTGCTGCTCTTCTTTTGACTTGTATTCAATACGACTTAATTTAGTAACACCATCCACAAGCATAGCAACTTCCTTACCGAAATGTTTTTCAATTTCTTCTAACGAAAATGCCGTATCTTCCACAACATCATGCAATAAAGATGCACTAATCGTTAATGCATCAATTTGCAGTTCTGCTAAAATAGAAGCTACCCCTAATGGATGACAAATATATTCCTCACCCGACGCACGTATTTGACCTTGATGAGCATCATGAGCAAGCTCATATGCTTCACGAACGATTGCTATGGGAGCATCAGCTTGATAGGATTGTATTTTTTCTATAATTTTTTCAATAGTGACCTGCGTTTCACACCCCATATGCACACCTCAATATACCGTATTCGGTCTAATATTTTAACAATGAAGTAATATTATAATTTGTTAAATTTTTACGCCCATCAAGATAAGACAATTCAATTAAAAAAACAAGGCCTGCAACAATTCCTCCCAGAGCCTCAACCATAGCAACAGTGGCTTGCACCGTACCACCAGTAGCTAACAAATCATCAACAATTAACACTTTTTGCCCAGGAATAATTGCATCTTTATGTATCTCCAGTGAATCTTTACCGTATTCCAAATTATACTCATGCTTTAAAGTCTCAGCAGGTAATTTACCAGGTTTACGTACAGGTACGAAGCCAGCTCCTAATGCATAAGCCACAGGGGCGCCTACAACAAAGCCCCTTGCTTCAGGACCTACTACTAATTCTATACCTTTTCCTTTAAAAGGTTCTGCTAATGCATTAATTGCTTGATGAAAGCATTCTCCCTCTTTTAGTAATGTAGTAATATCTTTAAAACGGATATCTTTCTCAGGAAAATCAAGTACCACTCTAATTTTTTCTTTAAAATTCATGAAACAAAAACCCTCCTATGTATTATATGATACAAATAAACTCTACGATTTAGAAATTCTCATTACACACATAAATAATTGTAAGACTACAACGTTGCTAGACACTATGTTCTTTGCCACGCAGCAACTGTAACAACGCATTATTTGATAAATTCATTATTCTCTCTGCATAAGTTTCAAATTCATCTTTTTGCGATGCACCCTGGCGAAACGTTTTAGATTGCTCAATTTCAAGCTTTTCTTTCGGGGCGGATAATATTGTTATCTTTCGCCTTATACCTACTAATTCACAATATATTAGTTTTAATTCTTCAAGTATTTTAATGGCAGCGCTTACCGAAGCTTCTGAAATGAAGACCTGATACTTTTCCCATGCTTTAGTTACTATTTCACAATCTGTTACTGCAGCACCACAGTGTTTTAGTACCACATATATTTGTCCAACGATAAGACGATCTGGTCTGATTTCTTGTAATATTTTTTGATTATTTTTGATATCTTTTTGATTAAATAATAAATGGATATTCCCATTACACCCTACTTGTCTGCACTGCTGGATAAAGCTTTGCATATTGAGTGGTAAATCATATACCAGAATATGCCGGATGTTATTAACCCTAGAAAAATTTTTAGCAAATAGGGTAGTACATACCACTGTTACTCTATTTTCTTTAAACCATGTTTTAACTTTTTCCTGCCAATCTGTGTCTAATTTTGAATGATAAAAAGCAACTTGATCGTTATATTCGGTTAAATAACTTCTTATTTTTTGTGCTAGTTCAAAAGACTCTTGAGGGGTATTGACAAACACTAGAGATTTTTCATGTTTGTTAATGATATCTAATAAATAATTAAATCGATTTTCACAGTTTCGATGATCCTCAAGTATAAACTCGTTTTGCAGTTCGGCACAACTAAGATATTGATTATCATCATCTATATAACAATCCTCTAAAGAACTGTATTGTTTACCATTTATTTTGTGTAATGTATACATTTTTTCAATATCTGTCGATTCAATTTTTTTTACGTCATAAGCACGCAGTTGAATTTTTCGCTGTCCTTGCCACTCATTAATTTCAGGGAAAAATGCCAAATCTATATTTTCTTTATGCTGTATACTCTCCACCAATCCGCCCATTTGCCAAGCAACAACCTCATTGGTAACATTTTTTTGACTAACTTTAAGTTTTAAATGTCGTGCGTCCTGACCAATAGTACGTATATCCTTTATTTCCACATCTTTACAGGCGAAAATTGGACTATGATTACCCATACCATATGGTTCTAAGCAGGCTAATTGCTCTAAGAATCCTGCATTTACTTCTTCTAATGAAACCAGAGTATCAATCGTAAGCACCGGTACATAATCGGCTTCAGTAAGTGTAGTATTCGCAATATGATTTAAACGCACTCGTAATTCATCAATATGCTCAGGCAGAATACTAAATCCGGCAGCTTGACGATGCCCGCCAAACTGCAGCAAAAGATCTGAACACTGGCTCAAAGCATCATATATATCAAAAGCAGGAATACTGCGACAAGAAGCTTTACCAATACCATCCCGTATGCTAATCATAAAGACAGGACGATAATACTTTTCTACTAATCTAGATGCAACAATACCAATGACTCCTGGATGCCAATCTTCACCTGCTATTACAAATACCTTAGAAGCATTCAAATCAAGACCTGCTACGACAACCTCTGCCGCTGCCTGAATATCTTTTTCTACGTTTTGACGTTGAGAATTTTCTCCTTCTAAATAATTCGCTAGCTCTTTTGCTCTAACAATACTATCAGTAATTAACAACTCAACACCATAATCAGCTCGGCTTATACGACCAGCTGCATTAAGGCGTGGTGCAATTGCAAAGCCAATTTTACCTGTATCAATTTTGTCAGGATCAATCTTACAAATTTCTATTAAAGCTTTTAAACCTATATTTTGAGTTTTAGCTATTTCACATAATCCTAATTTTACTAAAATTCGATTTTCTCCAGTTAATGAAACAATATCCGCTACCGTACCAATTGCCACAATGTCCGTATAATTCAGGAATTGAACATCATGTCCATAATAATGCCTAGAGAGGGCTTGAGATAGCTTAAAAGCAACACCAACTCCTGCTAAGTTTTTTTCAGGATAAGTACACTCTTTTTGCTTAGGATTAATAATGGCATAGGCCAATGGTAACACTTCGGGAGGCTGGTGATGATCTGTAATAATGATGTCTAATTGATCGGCAATGGCATTAATTTCTGCAACAGCGCTAATGCCACAATCTACAGTAATTAGAAGTTCTGCACCGGAAGCTAACAACATTGACAGCGCAGCACGGTTTAAACCATAACCCTCACTTTGTCTTTCAGGGATATAATATTCAACCATTCCCCCTAATTCCTTAAGTACCTTATATAAAAGGGCACTTGATGTAATACCATCAACGTCATAATCACCATATACAAAGATTTTTTGTTTGGCAGTAATGGCATTTACAATACGATCAATAGCCTTTTTCATATCCTTTAATAAATAAGGATCACCTAAATTTTCTCGCCCACCAAATAAGAATTCTTCAGCACTACTCTTATTTATTATACCGCGATTGACAAGTACTTGAGCAATTACATCTGATATCCCTAAATTACTACTTAATTCTTTTTTAAAAACGGTATCTTCTGGCATTAGCTTCCATGTTTTTTTTATTCTTGGCATATTGCCTCCAGTTTATCTAAAACATTATACCCAATAATGGGATATTATGCAAAGTTATCCATTATATATTCAAATCAAAGACGCTGGTGCTTCTTGTAACAATTAGCCATATGTTAATGAACCCAGCATCATAACATTTGCTCCTACCCTGTTGCTAATAAGATAAATTACATAAAATTTTTAATTTTTGATATAGAAAATTCCTTGACTTTATTTTATTCTTGACTACATTACTAAAATCCTCTTAAAAATTACAAAAAAAAAGATAGTATACAAATAACGTTCTTACGCTATTTAATACCTACCGTTTCTGACAGATTTTCCACAGCATAAATACTGCCACCAGCCACCTCCGATAATTGTTGTAAATATGCTAGGTGGGGTTTAAGACCAATACAAGTAAATCCATAATTGTTGCTTTTAATTTTTCTTGCAACCTGTAATGCATCATATATAGGGTCACTACTAACAGTCCCAAGTGTTGGTACACCATCTGTAATTAAAATAATGATAGGATTACATGCTCTTTCTTGTTCAATATATTGAAGACAAGCTGTTAATCCTAAAGCTAAAGGGGTCTCTCCATATGCTTTAATCTCTTCTAATCTCTGCTCTAACTCTCTAAAGTCATGAGTAAAAGGTACCTGCAGCCAAGCCCTATTCTGTTGAAAAACAATAACACTAATACAATCATTGGCAGAAAAAAATAAGTGTTTAATTAATAGCTTTGCAACTTGAATACGCTGGCCTTCCATACTGGAACTAGCATCAATTAATATACAAAATTCAATCTTTCTACTCTTTTTTCTAGTAAAATACCTTATATCATCATGAAGAATTTCAAATGTGTCTTCTCCATTTTCTACCACTCTACGTGCTGCAGCATGTATCATTTCTGCAGTTGCTAAATCACCATGCTGCTTCTCCTTGCTTTCATCGTATGATTTATTTTTACCAAACTTATTTTTTAAAATTTTACTTTTATCAGACTTCTTACATAAACGCTTGGCTTCCCATACAACTTTTCGTAAATGGGCTTCAATCTCTGGCAACTGTTCTTCCAAGTGGATATTAAAATTATTATCTTCCTCTATCTCTATGCTAGTACGGTTACTAGTAAGCTCGATCATGCCTTCTTGCAGAAATGTTTCAGTAGCACGGCAGCTATTTACAATGCCATTAGACATAGATTCAACATTTCTTTTATCATTCTTTTCACTAAACTCTTGCAAATTTAATGCCTCATCAGAATCACTTATATATTCAGAACCCTGAGCTCCTTGACTTGGTTCAAAAGCAACTTTATGATTCTGGCCTTGTAATAAAGAGTCTGATTTATCAATATAAGCAGTTAAATCATTCTTCTTTTTGTTTGCCCCCCTTATATTTCTTATTATTTCATTGCACCTTAATTCCAAATTACTTGACAAAATAATATTCTCTACTGCCATGATAATATAAATTAAACAAGCCAAATGTATCGATGGTATCATAACTGCAAGATGAACATGGTTAATATGAGCTTTACGTAATGACAGTTTTTTCCCAGAGTTTAATTTTCCAGTAATACGTCCGCCGCCAGTACTTGTCTGAATATCAATAAAATCTGCTTTTACAATATTATTCTTATCGTTCAACCCTTTTTTCCCTAAAATATAATGTCTATTATAAACCTCAATAGCTTGTTGGATTTCAATTGCTGCCTGAATATGATTCACTTGTCCACATTGGTGAAATATATCCAAATGATAAATACTACCTGTTTCCACCATCTGATAGAAAGCTTGTCCAGCATCAAAATCCTGTAAAATATTTATTTCTTCAGGTGATTCCGGATGAAAGCTATGCATCTTTTGACTACAAACTGTACTTTGTCCAATACGGGCTCCCTTTTCCGATTTAAATATGCCTAATAATTTTTCACACACAGGCTCTATATCCGATAAAAAGTGGGGATGTAATAAATAATCTTCATTTTTTATCATTTAGCAAATTTTCCTCGCTAAGAATAAACTCCTCTACCGGTAATTCTTTCATCGCAATTGCTTTTTTCGGAGGTGCTACTATAGTAATCTTAGCTGGATCTACTATGTTTCCCGCTGATAATGCATCAACTCCTAGTCCTAAATTAGCTTTTTGTTTCTTACTTTTCATCGTAAATCTTATTTTATAGAATAAAATATTTATTAGGTTTTTCCACCATTTTATTTTTTCACCATCTTGCTCTTTTACGGAATTTTCCGTTATTTCATCTGTAGAAAAATGATTTCTGCTACTTTCAACCCCCAACCCATTCTTTACATTGTCTAAATATTTTAAAACAGCAGTTATCGTTTCATTATCAATACGGTGAGCTAAAGCTAAATTGACAATACTACTGATATCTTTTATCTCAACCTTTTGGCGACCTGATAACAAGCAAAATAAACTAGCTGCAAATTCTATTGTCTCAACAGCTCGTAAACTTTCCAGATTAAAATCAACATAAATTTTTGCAATGATCTTTCTAATATAATCTTCAACTACAATATTACTTAAATCACCAACAGAATGATTACTTATATTTTCATATACAGTTGCTTCTTCTTTATTTTTATTTTTTTCTAAAATTGTATATACTGTTTGATAGTCACTCGGACGTCCCATATGAATATTAAAATCAAACCTGTCAGCTAGTTGCCTTCTAATGCGATTCAAAGAGCCGGGCTCTTCATCTGGATTCGATGCTGCCCATACACTTATTGATACTGGTAATTCTATTGTCGGCAAACCAGTCTCTTCAATTTGAAGATGACCTGGCTTAGTTCCCATAACATCTAATAATACATCGGCCAATTCAGGTGATGTATCTGCCAGACGATTAATTTCATCAATAAAAATAATCCCTCTATGGGCCTGGGGAATTGTGCCTGGTAGAATAGCTGCGCTAACGATCTCTTTGTTAGTAAGTTTTCCTAAATCAATACTACCAACTACGGTTCCAATTTTAGCAGAATGAGAGATTTCCAAAAATGGACAAGGTACCACTTCCGTACCAATTTTTAAAATTTCTTCTGATAACAAGGAACGATGTTCGGGACAATGAGGAAATGCAGGATGGCAATTATATCTACAATTTTTAATTCTTGTTATTGGTGGCAGTATGTTTCTGACTGATCTCATAATAGTAGTCTTACCGGTTCCACGTAAGCCTTCTGCATGAATATGTAACGGCAAACTATTATGTAATGCAGTAATTGATAGGTCTACTGCCTTAAATAAATCTTGATTTCCCTCATGTCGAACAAGTTGATGATAGAATTTCACAAATATTCCTCCTATAGATTTTCAATCTATCTGCCCCTACCCCAAGTCTCTCAGATTTCCCGGTTCTTCTTATTTCGTACATCTTACAACTTAATCTCACCCTCTCATTCTTCTATATAATATAGTTACATATCAGGATAAACATTATAATTCCACACAAGAAACGTAATGATGCCACTAACATCAGCGAGCCTAAAACTTTACTAACATTGTTAATACGAGGCAGAAGAGCCTTACCCACGACCAATTCCCATACTGTTATACCCACTAGTGCACCTAAAAAAGCATCTGCAACAACAATTCCAGCTACATTACAAATCGTGGTGTTCACACTATATTCTCTTGAGACTTCAGAATTTTGGGTAAGATAAATTCGCAGCCACCTCCCCCCAATTTCTGCAATTAGGGTCAATGTGCACAAAGTCAATATTATGCCTAATGAAACAGCGTTGAAACCAAGGATAGACACATAAATACCGGCACCGACTAAGATGATTAATGTTCCCCGCAACCCAGGTGCTAGCGTGCACACCAGACCTATAAGCATGATTAGCAATATAACAATTTTTAATATCAACATTATACCTTTCTCACTTAACTATAGTTACTATCATTATTGGTGATTTATCCTATATTTATGTAACAAATAAGCAGTATAAATAATAAATAATATCATTGTAAAACCAGAGTAGCTCATAATCAATAATATCCTTGAGAAACTCATACAACTAACGATGTATATAACTAAGCATGCTAGTAGTAATGCTGGAAAGAAGCTTGCTCTCGTAATACTACTAACTTGTCTAGCATTAACTAGCATGGCAGGAACCATTGTATTGGTAAAAGTACAAAATAACGCAAGATTAAAGATATGCATTACGGTAGCCCCTCCTACTTGTTGAACTACAATTGATAATGCTAAAGGACCAGAAATATCTACTGATAAAACTAAATATGCCACAAGCAGAGTAAAAATCCCCTCTGCTGATTTTGCTAATATTACTAATAAAATGGCCATATAACCTCTTTGCGATAAATATGCTCCCATTTCAACAACTAATATAGACCACATTCCTCCCACATTGTATCCTAGCAATCCTAAGGCAAGCAGCCAATTGATATTACTTATACTAGGTATAATAAAATGTAATTTAAGATCATGAAAAAAAAATAAAATTAGTATCATGGGGGCTAACAAAAATCCAATATAATTAGATATGATTAATAAAAAATGACCATAGCCTGCAGCTAGTAATGAAAACAATGCTAGACAAATTAATATTGCCAGTTCATAAGGAATTCCTGTTAAAGCTTGTAAAATTTGGCCAGCATAATAGCCACCTGTTAAAGCACTAGCCGGAATACATATGGACAAAATAATAACTGCTAATAGTTTTTTACCTGGCACTCCATATAAATCTTTAATGACAACAACTAACTCTTGCCCGCTCCTAACACCGATCCACGCTAGAATTGTTGCAAATAGTAAGCCAAGAACAATATAAACACATAATGTACTAATATAAATGTTCTTATTTCCTAGTATTCCTGCCATATCTGGAATTACTGCGACATTATCACCTGCAATATGGAGAATGGCTAAACAGCATATTGGTAATATCATCCACATAAATTCACCGCCTTGTGGTTATATGATATTATAATCGTTTATTAATGGTGAATAAAAATGGCTGCTGTAAAGGATAAGCCTTTACAGCAGCCATTTCTAAATATTATTTAATAAATTTAGGTGAAGTTAAAACTTCATCTAGTTCTTTTTATTTTGGACCGCCTGTTTTCAAAGTAACTCTCTTACGTTCATCATGTTCTTTCCAAGTTACCCAAATCGGACTAGCATTAAAGATTGCTGAATAAGCACCACTTGTAAAGCCAATTAACATTGCGAGAGAGAAGTTTTTGGTTGATTCTCCACCAAAAAAATGTAATGAGGCGCAAGCAAATAAAACGGTAAGTAGAGTATAAAGCGTGCGGGTAAAAGTTTGCCCTATGCTTCGGTTTACCAGTTCTTGAAAAGATTCAGTTTTACGGTGAGTCTTTAAATTTTCCCTTATCCGATCAAAAACAACAATTGCTTCATTCATTGAATAACCAATAACCGTTAGAATGGCCGCAACGAAAGAAGAATCCATTTCAATACGAAATAAAGAGAAAATTCCTAAGACAATCAGTACATCATGCAATATAGCTCCAATAGCCGAAACCGCAATTTGATACTCAAACCGGTATGAAATATAAGCAATTAATAAAGCACACACAACCACTAAATTTAATAGCGCTTGCCGTGTTAATTCAGACCCCATAACAGCGCCTACATTTTCACTCCGTAAAATTTCAAAGGATCCTAAGCGTTTATTAAAATCTGCGAATAGAACCTGACTTTCATCATTCGATAGAGTATGTGTTCTGATAAATAAATTATTTGATGTCTCTGATTGATCTGTAGATACCAACTGGATTACACTATTATCCAAATGATGGTCTATTAAGACCTCACGAACTTGTGCAACTGTCACTGGAGTAGTAAATTTTAAATCCAAAATGGTTCCGCCAGTAAAGTCAATACCCAGATTGAATCCTTGTAAAGCCATAGAAATTAATCCCGGAATTAGAATAATTGCCGACAAGGCAAACCACCAATACCGTTTTCCGATAATATCAAATTTCATTTTAATCCCCCCTTACGCACCAAAGTATTTGCCATTTTTAGTCATGTTAGCTTGCATTAGCATACGCAGCAAATAACGACTAACAGTAATTGCCGTGAACATGCTAAGAATTACGCCAAGCCCGAGTGTTATAGCAAAGCCTTTGATTGGGCCAGTTCCTAAGAAAAATAACACAGTAGCAGTAATCATGATAGAAACATTAGAATCTAATATAGTATTAAAAGCTCTTGAAAATCCAGCATCGAGAGCAGCTCTCAAGGTTTTACCACTGCGATACTCCTCTTTAAATCTTTCAAAAATTAGTACATTTGCATCTACTGCAACCCCCATTGACAAGATAATACCAGCAATACCTGGCAATGTCATGGTTGCCTGGAGCATTTTTAAAGATCCTACTAAGAGTAATACATAAACCAGTAGGGCAATAGTTGCAACAAAACCTGATAAACGATAAAACCCTAGCATAAATATTACAATAGCAGCAATACCAATCATAAAGGCTCTTTCACTCTTTTCTTTAGAATCCTGACCTAGAGTCGGACCCACGGTTCTCATTTCCATAACATCTACCTTGACTGGAAGTGATCCAGATCGCAGTAAAATAGCTAAGTTTTGGGCTTCTTCAATTGACCGACTGCCTGTAATTACAGCTTTACCACTAGGGATAGGTTCATTTACTACTGGACTAGTCAAGACCTTTTTGTCAAGTAAGATGCTAATATGCTTTCCCACATTTTTAGTAGTTAAGTCAGCAAACAATTTAGCACCTTCATCCGAAAATTCTAATGCTACTACAGTATTTTTATTTTGACCAATTTCAGCCTTAGCATCCTTTAGATCTTTACCTGTCATAACAGTGATGCCGCTTTCATCTTGAAATTCTAATAATGCTGTTTTGCCTAACATTTCAATTGCCTTCTCAGGTTCTTTAATACCAGGCAGCTCAACAATGATTCTTCTTTCGCCTTGCCTTTGAATAATAGGTTCAGTTAAGCCAATTTCATTAACACGCTTTTCTATAATTTTAACTACCCGTTGTACAGCATCTTCATCTACTTTAGCCTCAGGTGTATCTACGGCTTCAAGTACTACATGCGTACCACCCTGTAAATCCAAACCTTGTTTAATTGATGTAGTTAGAGGTGAAATATAATAGCCAAAAACTGCTATTATCACAAAAACTACTGCCAAAAACTTGCCCAATCTCAAAGATTTCTCCCCCATTCTGCCCTTATCTAATTTTAATTTAAAATACAGCTATCAAGCTCCTTTTTCAAACTTGGAGCTTAATAACAGACAAAAAATCCCACGACCCTCATTATATCTGCAATATCATAAAAATGTCAACGTGATGCCAATTGGTAATTACAATAACTGATTATTATTAATTATCAAGCTAAATTTGCAATCTAAAAAATTTGCTGCCCGCCGACACATGATCATCCGAGCCAAGAAAATCTCAAAATATTCCATGACTGGACAAATTTTAGTGTCAATGGCTATTTCCAAAGCAATATTTTGCATATGCTTGTCTATTACTAATTTACTACTATCAGCAGCATAATTTACTCGGTCATGTATTTCGAACGTAGCAAAATCTTTATTAGTTACTCTACTACGATGTACATCTGACTTATCTGCTAAAATTAATGCTGCAGCTACAGGATTAATAGCATTACCCCGTTCTTCTTCATGATTCCCAATTGCCGAAATAACTAATGCAATTTCTTCTGGCGGCATACCTAAACGTGAAAGCACATTATAAGCCATCACAGCGCCTGTACCACCATGATTATATCGATTAATCATATTTCCAATATCATGTATATATCCTGCCACCGCTGCCAACTGACATTCTCGTTCTTCAAAATCTAGATCCTTTAATACATGATAAGCTCTTTCCGATATAATTGATGCATGACGCTTGCCATGTTCCGTAAAGCCAAGACGACCGAGATATTTGGTGCTACACGCTAGATATACAGATATTTCATGATCTTTTTTTAAGTCCTCAACAGTAAGTTGTGGCATGATTATTCCTCCTAATGCACTCTAGTACCCGTTGAACAACATCATCTCTGCTCAAATCATCTGTTTGGAGGTACAAGTCAGCATGTTCGCATGCATTTACTAATCGCTTATGCTGCGCAACAAGTTTTTCTTCACCCCACGGCACGAAACGCCGCTGACGAATTGTCACTAATTTTGCATCCAAGACTACCAGTAGATCAGGATCTTGCTTATTCCACAATTCATCGATTAAAGAGTGCTCCTGGGCAACATGATAGGCATCAATACCTAAGTCCTGTAAAGACTTTACTAATGTGGTCTTACCTGAAGCACAAACACCAGTAACTACGACCCGCATTCTTTTCACCCACTAACAAGGAAATGATATACTCATTTTTTGTATATTATGCTCTCTTTCCTTATCAGATATCCCCATAACCACTACAGTCATATCATCTCCTGGACGATAATCATCCAATTCTAATGCATATTCTAAAATACTTTCTGCAATAAAAGTGGCATCGTCGGCATGATTTTCTAAAATGATTTTTTCTACCATCTTAAAATTCATAGCTTTACCACGTTTACGTCCAGCCGCTTGAATTCCATCAGTATAAGATATTAAAAGCATGCCCATTTCTAATGGTATTTGATACATTAATGGCTTCATACGCTTATGAACGCCAATAGAACTAATCTCTTCATCATAAATATCAATACCATATTGATGTTTAATAATTACGGGACAATTGGAATTACGACTAAAAACAGCTGTCTCAGTTTCTAAGTCGGCAGTTAGCAATGTAAGAGTAGATGATACCTTTCCATCTTTTATAGTATAAAGATAATCATGTACAGCACGAGCCACTGCACCATCTCGCGTGCCATCAGCAATTAACGCCGCAGCCTTATTAATTACCAAACTACTAGTAATTTTGGCAGCTTTCCCACTCCCCTGTCCATCAGCTAAAATGGCAGAAATCCCCCCCCTTGGTCGTTCTGCCACCTCCACACTATCCCCACATTCTGCTACAGCATATTTATTAATCTTAGCAATACCTATCTTTATTTCCATAATTTTTCACCTTGCTGCATATTCTATTATGAGAAACATCCAAAAATTACATTATCTCTTATTTATGACATGTTATAATTTCATTTTCATTCAACAAGTAATGTACCGGCTTATCATAATAACTATATGGAATGCTATCTAGGACATGAGAAGACCATATAGCACCAATTAATATCGCTTGTGGAGCCTGGGGAATAAATCGGTCATAATAACCAGCCCCCATTCCTAATCGATTACCTGCATAATCATATGCCACTCCTGGTACAATGATTAAATCAATTAGCTTAGGATCAATCAGCTTTACAGTAGCAGGATCAGGCACTAATAAATTAAGCCGTCCCCGCACTAAATCATCTAAATTAGCAATGATGGCTGCATCCATTACACCATATTCTTGCCTCATATATGGTACACAAACTGTCTTACCTCGTAGCCAGGCATTTTCTATTACCTTTATCATTTGTGGTTCATCTGCCATGGACAAATATAACATGATGACCTTTGCCTGCTGATAATATGGCCAAACAAATAATTGTTTGGCCATATTATCACTTTGAGCAGTAATAATGTCTTTGTCTAGTTTACGTCTCTTGAGTAATAAGTTGGTTCGTAATTCTTTTTTTTCATTATTGCTATCTTTCATAATGCTTCCTTACCTTCGTATCTGTTTACATTATGTACTCTAGCTTATCCATTCTTAGGATCATTTTGATATGATTGAACTGACCCACGTAAAAAATCGATTTCTATCTTTTCTGCAACTTTTAAAGTAATTTTCTTAGCATCTAAAGCTGTAATGGTACCGTATATACCCCCTGCAGCAATCACACGGTCACCTTTTTTTAAGCCATTTAGCATCTCAGTCCGTTGTTGTTGCTGCTTTTTCTGTGGACGATACAATAAAAAATAAAAAACCAAGGCCATTAAAACGATCGGCCCATAAGCCGCTAATGTCTGCATCATTTCTGGAGAAATTCCTGGCATATAATTCACCCCCTGTTTTTATACTTACTTAACATTATATTCCACGCTAAACACTTAAATCCTCTTTAGCGATTATATTGTGCTAAAAACTCTTGCCTAAAATCTATAAAACAATCTTCTATAATTGATTTACGCATTTCTCTCATAAAATTCAGCAAAAAATGTAAATTATGAATTGTAGTGAGCCGTAAACCAAATATTTCGTCTGCCTTAAATAGATGTCTAATATAAGCCCTAGAAAAATTTTGGCAGGTATAGCAGCTGCATTCGTCATCAAGAGGCTTAAAATCTTTAGCATATTCAGCATTCTTTACCACGAGGCGTCCCCGGTTAGTCATAACTGTGCCATTACGAGCTACACGAGTAGGAAATACACAATCAAACATGTCAATACCATGCATAACACCTTCTACCAAACAATCAGGCGTCCCAACCCCCATTAGATAGCGAGGCTTTCCCTCTGGTAATAAAGGTACTGTATGTTCCAACATTTCATACATTAAAGGTTTCGGTTCGCCTACGCTCAATCCGCCAATAGCATAGCCAGGGAAATCCAAGGAAACCAAATCTTTGGCACTCATCGTTCTTAAGTCTTTATACATACCACCTTGTACAATACCAAACAATGCTTGATCATCAGTTCTCGTGTGAGCCTCTTTACAGCGCTCAGCCCAGCGAGTAGTTCGTTCTGTAGACTTCCGGGCATAATCATGGTCAGCTGGATAAGGAACACATTCATCAAAGGCCATAATAATATCCGATCCCAATGACATTTGCACTTCTATTGCTTTTTCTGGTGATAAAAAATGTTTGGACCCATCAATGTGGGAACGAAATGTAACGCCTTCTTCTGTAATTTTACGTAATGCTCCTAAGCTGAAAACTTGAAAACCACCACTATCTGTTAATATACCTCTATCCCAATTCATAAATTTATGTAATCCACCAGCTTCTGCCACTAGATCATGACCCGGCCTTAGGTACAAATGATAGGTATTACTTAAAATGATTCCAGCTCCCATAGCTTTCAATTCATCTGGTGACATTGCCTTTACAGTAGCTTGCGTACCTACAGGCATAAAAATAGGTGTATCAAAAGTGCCATGAGGTGTATGCAACCGTCCTGCTCGCGCTCCTGTTTTCGCGCATTTTTTAACTAATTCATAAGTAACTGACATGGTATTCCCCCTAGGTTGTATTAAACTAAATCATAGTATATGCTTTTTGATCCGATGACCAAGGCGCTCTAAAATTCCTATTATCTATAAGCAGGAACTAAGAGCGCCTAAATTTGGCGGATAAGTCTATGATTCAAATGAAGTTTTTATATAATTAGCATTGCATCTCCAAAACTAAAAAATTTATATTGTTGCTTCACAGCTTCTTTGTAAGCCTTAAAAACATTTTCGCGTCCAGCTAAGGCGCTAATTAACATCAATAATGTAGATTTAGGTAGATGAAAATTTGTTATAGCAGCATCAACCATTTTAAATGTATAGCCTGGATAAATGAAAATTCCAGTCCAGCCGCTTTTAGCTTCTAAAACGCCATTTACAGTAGCCGTTTCCAGAGTCCGTATTGCTGTAGTGCCCACAGCAATCACCCGTCCCCCCAGTTGCTTAGTCTCATTAATAAGCTTCGCCGCTTCCGGCAATACAGAATAATATTCTCGATGCATAACATGATCTGTGATTTGTTCTGTATTTACTGGGCGAAAAGTACCTAATCCCACATGCAGGGTCACAAATGCTAAACGAATCCCCCTGTCTTGTAAACGCTTCATTAATTCTTTAGTAAAATGTAAACCAGCAGTAGGTGCAGCTGCTGATCCGCGCTCGCGCGCATAAACTGTTTGATACCGTTCTTTATCTGCTAACTGCTCTGTTATGTAAGGTGGCAAGGGAGTTTCTCCCAGCTCATCTAATATTTCTTCAAAGATACCCTGAAAAATAAAACGAACAACACGGCCGCCAAAATCAGTAGATGACAATATCTCACAGGATAACCTATCACTAAACACTATAATGGTGCCAGGCCGAGCTTTTTTCCCGGGCTTTACCAATGCTTCCCAATCATTTCCTGACTTGCGGTTTAATAAGAAAACTTCCACTTTCCCACCTGTTTCTGCTTTAGAACCAATCAATCTTGCTGGAATTACTCTGGTATCATTAAAAACCAAAGTATCACCAGCATTTACATATTGTAATAAATCAAAAAAATGCTGATGTGAAATAGCACCAGTATCCTTATCTAAAACCAATAAGCGAGAATGATCACGAGGTTCGCAAGGATGTTGAGCAATTAACTCTTGTGGTAAAAAATAATCAAATTCAGATAATAACATTAGATTAAACTCCTTTAGGTAACTTTTTAACCTCAACACCTTGATAATAGTGTTTCAATATCTGTTTAAAATATGTAGGATCATCCTGAGGACCTTTCTCAGCCATAGCTTTGGCTCCCCACTGAGACAGTCCAATACCATGTCCCCAGCCAAATCCTGAAATGACTATTTTTTCATTAGGCCGGCCACTTATGCGATGTATATCTTCTTTATCTGTAAAAAAACCTTTTTCACTTGTTGGCGGTAAATTTATTTCAACCTTTTTGCTACCTTGATTACCTACGCTATCCGTAATTTCAAATTCAATACTTTTCTGTACGGGCAATATTATACGAACGTCAAACAAGGAACTTTTTAAAGATAATATCTTACGTAATTTCTCACCTGTTAGCTGAATACTTCCACTAGTACCAACAATCCTTATTATCTTTACTCGTCCAGAAACACCACGATCAATAGTACTCATAGGTTGAGGGCCAAGCGGAGAAATTCCAAGGGCTTTAATTGTTCCAAGATTATATCCTGCTTTCGATAATAACCCTTCTAATTCGCTAGGCGTTACTTGCTTTTCCCAATTATATTGAGGTGAATTCTGGTCATAATCTAATACGCCGCGTAAATAAGGTAGATAAGTCCCCCATATATTCTCGCTATTTTCTGTATATCCGCCCGAACTACTATGAAAGTAAGCAGGAATTGGTTTGCCTTGATATAAAATGACCTGTCCTTCGGTAGCGTCAACTGCCTTGTTTCCCCGTGGGACCTCACTTTCTCTCCCACCATAAACTTGGCAATCGGTTGTGGCACAAACATCATAACCATCATTTTGATGTTTATTTCTGTTATACAATGCATAAGTGCGCGCTGCTACCGCTTGCGCTTTAACTGCTTCTAATGGCCAATTGGGAGAGATTTCTTTAGGAAGAATACCATATAAGTACTCTTCAAGGGGTAACGTATTTACAACTGTCATTCCAGCCTTACCATTAGTAATATGGATATCGATATCGCCCCGATATTTTCTTTTGTTTATTTCAATTGAATATTCATTATCTTTTTTCAATTTTGAGATACTGAGCCTAATGGCATCCACAGGCTTGCCATTCACGGTGAACTTAGTTCCATCAAAGGCAATCGTTGCTTCTACATTAGCAGGCAAACGTTCCAATGATTTTCCAGTGTCAGTATTCATTATTTCATAATCCACATCTCCTGAAACTAATAGATTACGCTGATTTGACCAAATGCCTACCCGGATACTCGTCTCTGGTGAATATGCATATGCAGGCATCAGCAGGAAAAATGTACAAAATAAAAAGGTCAGCAATATAGTAGAAAATCTGTAATTCAAAATGACTCTCCTTCCGGTAATGAAGATTATAATAAATTACCTTGTTCATCAACTTTATACAATATACCTAAATGTTCAAATGCCTTTTGTGTAGCTACTCTTCCTCGAGGAGTACGCTGTAGAAATCCCATTTGCAGCAAAAAAGGTTCATATACATCCTCTATTGTTTCATTTTCTTCACTAATAACAGCCGCTAAAGTATCAAGGCCTACCGGACCACCTTTAAAATTCTGTATGATCGCTAACAACATATTACGATCTGTCTTATCAAGTCCACATTTATCAACTTCCAACATCGCCAGCGCTTTGTCGGCAATAACATCAGTAATAATACCATTACCAGCGATTTGCGCATAATCTCTTACCCTTTTTAATAATCGATTCGCTATGCGTGGTGTTCCCCTAGACCGCTTAGCAATTTCATATGCCCCTCCATCTTGAATTTTAACATTCAAAACTTCCGCCGTTCTATTTACAACGTACACTAACTCTTCCGTACGATAATATTCTAAACGACACATGACTCCAAATCTATCTCGTAAAGGCGATGCCAACGCGCCTGCTCTAGTTGTCGCACCAATTAACGTAAATGGTGGCAAGTCTAAGCGAATCGATCTGGCACTGGGACCTTTGCCAATAATAATATCTAAAGCATAGTCTTCCATAGCAGAATATAAAATTTCTTCAACATTCCTAGATAAACGATGAATTTCATCAATAAATAATACATCTTTGTCACCCAAATTAGTAAGTAAAGCTGCTAAATCTCCTGCTCGTTCAATAGCTGGACCAGATGTAACACGAAAATTTACACCTAATTCGTTAGCAATAATACCTGCTAATGTAGTTTTTCCCAAACCAGGTGGACCATAAAGCAGTACATGATCTAAGGCTTCTTCTCGCGAAAGAGCAGCCTGAACAAATATGGATAAATTATTTTTAACCTTATCTTGTCCTATATATTCGTTTAAACGACGCGGTCTTAGACTGTACTCCCAGTTATCACTTTCCTGCTCATTACCAGCGATAATTCGTTCCTCCACGATTATCTACTACCTCCCATGAATTCCCTAAGTGCCAATTTAAGCAGTTCTTCTACTGAATACCCATTATTTCCGATTTTCTTAAGAATGGGAAGTATTTCATTTTGATTATATCCTAAAGCTAATAACGCTTGTAATACTTCATCAGTAGCATCACTAGATGTAGCCATCTCCTCTGAACTCTGATTTTCACTACTATCATCTGCTGAAATAAGGCCAATTTTATCTTTTAATTCAAGAATCATTCTTTCAGCCGTTTTCTTGCCAATTCCAGGTAACTTCGTTAAAATTGAAATATTCTTCTGGCTGATAGCTATGCGAAATTGCTGTGGATCAATTGCTGATAAAATTCCCATAGCAACTTTAGGGCCAATTCCCGTGATCGACACCAACTGCAAAAATAAGTTATATTCATCTTGTGTATAAAAACCATACAACAACAATGCATCTTCACGAACGTACATATATGTAAATAAAGATATCACTGCGCCAATCGATATTTTTTGACGGGTAGACTGGGCAATGAAAATTCGATATCCAATACCTTGAACATCAATAAAACAATGATCTACTGCTAAATGTGATACTGTACCACGCACATAACCAATCATATCTTACTTCCCCACACGCTATTTTCTGCATTTGATTTTATACCTAGACGTGCTTTTAAGTAGGCACGACTATTACTTTTATTTTGGTCTAATGAATTTGTACAAATTAATTCCTGTCTATTATTTTTACTGCAGTGTGTTGTGCAAATAGCAACTGCTAAAGCATCTGCCACATCATCAGGATGAGGTTTAGAAGGTAAATTTAATAAACGCTGGGTCATAAAAATCACCTGTTCCTTAGTAGCCTTGCCATAACCCACTACTGCCTGCTTCACTTGCAAAGGTGTAAACTCTGCTATTTTTACAGAATTTTGGGCGGCTGCTAGTAATATGACACCCCGAGCCTGTGCTACAGTTATAGCAGTACGCACATTTTTATTAAAGAAAAGCATTTCGACTCCTATTATATCAGGTCTATACTTTTTTATAATTATATCAATTTCATGATGAATAATTACTAAACGTTCTTCTGGATTAAGCTTAGGGCTTGTCTGAATAGCACCATAATCTAATGATGTGAGGCGACTTCCCTCCAAACTTACAACTCCATATCCACAGATCGCTGTACCAGGATCAATACCTAATGCTAACATAAAAAAACAGCCTCCCTTACCAACTATAATAAGTTCGACAGTAGTGTACATGATTCCTTTCTGTTACGTAACAAAAAAGATAAGGAGAACTTATTTCTCCTTATCTCGACTGCATTCCTTCTAATGTGCGTAATAATTCTTCTTTTGATTGTACAACCAAACCATGTTGCAGTTCTTCAACATCTTGAGGCATAAGCTTATTAGTTTCAATCGCAGTTATTTCTTTTAAGATCGGTTTAAAGTCTGGTTTACCATAAAACACTGCTACATGTCCATCTCTTATTCCCAGAAAGAAGTTATTAGCATGTATACTACAATAACCATCAATCTTTTGCGCCATGACAGCCTCATTAGTATCAAATTTCTCAAATTCCCATCCTGGATACATTTTTTGCATTTGGTAAATATTTAATCCCACTAAATTTTCTGTAGGCTTAGTGCGTAAAATCTCTTCTTCGTTACATTTAAGATATAGAGTTTTTTGTACAATATCTGTATTGTCTGTTATTTTAATTTTACCATCTTGTTTGGAAACCTCAGTTTCTTGAGGAATGACTGAATTTTTTTCGGTATCAAAAAAAGATGAATACCCCATATAATATACTGTTATGCTCATTACCACTAGTACGGCTGCGCATAATAATGCATATTTCTTATTAATCTGTGTAAATGGTAACAATAAAAGCAACTCCTCATTTTCATGTTGCCAACATTATTACCCGAATGTGCCAAAAATATACATAATTAATAAAAAAGATATAATGTTATTAAAATCTTCTTTAGTAACATCATATCTTTTCTAATTCATCTTACATTAAATCTTCTGGAATATCAAAATTCGCATATACCTCTTGTACATCATCATGTTCTTCCAACGCATCCATTAATTTCATCATCTTCGTAGCATCATCGCTCGTCAATGTAACTGTAGTCTCAGGTATCATCGTAACTTCAGCTACCGATGTCTTGATATTGTTTTTCTCTAAAGTTTCCTGAAATTGATAAAAAAGCGCAGGATCCACTATGATCTCAAATTCATCCTCTTCTGCTTTAAAATCATCAGCTCCAGCTTCAAGCGACAACATCATCAATTCTTCTTCATCAATACTTGACCCTTTTTCGACCACAAATAGACCTCTCTTATTAAACATCCAGGATACGCAACCTGACTCTCCCAAGTTACCGCCATATTTTGAAAACAAATGACGAACATCCGCTGCTGTACGGTTACGATTATCTGTCATAACTTCTACCATAACAGCAACACCAGCAGGACCATAACCTTCATAAACTAATTCTTCATAACTACTGCCATCTAAAGACCCTAGACCTTTTTGAATAGCACGTTGAATATTATCCTTAGGAATATTATTTTCTTTAGCTTTTTGTAAAGCTAATTTTAAACGCATATTGCCAGTCGGATCAGCTCCTCCCATTCGTGCAGCTACGGTGAGTTCTCGTCCAATTTTTGTAGTTACTTTGCCACGTAAAGCATCCATTTTACCCTTTTTATGCTTAATATTAGCCCATTTTGAGTGTCCTGACATATATTTTTCTCCCCTCAACCAATATGAATCAGGAATAATTTTAGCATAATCATGCACTTTTAGTAAAGTATCTACTAGAGATTATCTATATATTCCTATTATCTGTAACTTATTAGACTAAATTAAATCAAGAAATTACGATATAAAAAATGATGCCTTTACTTATTATGCCAATGTATATCTTTCTTACTTTGTTCAATTGCATTTTGATTATCTAACACAGTAACCATACTTGAAGAATCTGCATATTTATCAACCATCTTACTGCTAATACGAGTATCTATTAAAATCCCAGGCCCTCCAACACAGCCGCCTTCACAACCCATTCCCTCAAAAAAATTGGCATCGATTTTACCAGCTGCCATTTGTAATAGTGCCGCTTTACAATTTTGTAATCCTTCTGCTCTATGAGGCTTTACTACTAATTCGGGTGCAATTTTTTCTGCAGCATCAATAACTGCACGTACTACACCACCTGCTCTTGCAAATGCATTGCCATCACGTGAAGCTGCAGATGAAAACTCTTCTCCGGCAATCTCTGTTAGAATAATACCAGCACCTGAAAATAAAGCTTCCATTTCCTCAAAAGTGATAACAAAATCTATAATGCCGGAATATTGCTGTGCTTCCACTTTTTTAGCAAGACACGGTCCAACAAAAACGACTACTGCTTCAGGGTCTGTATCCTTAATTAGCTTTCCTATAGCCACCATTGGCGATACAGTTGTTGATACATGCTCTTTAAGTTCTGGCAAATGCTTATTTACCATTTCTACAAATGCTGGACAACATGATGTTGTCATAAAAGATTGTTTTTCCGGAACTGTAGCTGCAAACTCTTTCGCTTCTTCTAAGGTGACAATATCAGCACCAAAAGAAACTTCTTGAACATCATGGAATCCAATTTTCTTTATTGCATTCAATACTTGAGCAGGTTTTATCTTTATACCGAATTGACTAATAAATGCGGGAGCTAAAATAGCGTATACACGTTTACTTGATTTTAACTGTTGAATTAATTGTACAATGAAACTTTGCTCCGTAATCGCCCCAAAAGGACAAGCGACCTTACATCCACCACACTGAACACATTTTTCATAATTAATAACAGCTCTACGCTCTTTATCTGCTTTTATCGCTCCAATATCACATGCCCTCTCACAAGGACGGGTAATTTCAACAATAGCTCCATACATACATGATTTTTTACATAAACCACATTCCACACATCTTGTTTTATCTATATAAGCTTGATTCTGCACTACCGTAATCGCTTTTTTAGGACAACTTGCAATACAGTTATGAGCAACACAATTGCGACAAGCATTCGTTATAAAAAAAGTATCAATAGGACATTGATCGCAAGCCTCAGGCATAATATTAACGATAGGCATATCGGCAATTTGCCCATCTAATGCATTTGCAGCTGCTTCAGCAATACCAGTCTCTAAAGGCTGTGCCAAAATAAATTTAACACGATCTTTTACTATTGCACGCTCTTTATGCACGCAGCAACGATAGCGAGGACCATCCTCAGTAACGATATTATCTAAAACTTCAACAATATTATGTTTATCTAGCTCACCCCTAAAAGTAAGCTTAGCGATTTCGGATAAAACCTTACGTCTAATTTTTACTACTTCTGTTAATTGTAACATGTAACCCTCCTGTTATTGCATTATTGTATAGTATAAAGAATCACGATAGATATGTCTATCATTCCTTGCAAAATATTCACTTTTTATACTTATTTAATTTACATATTAATAAAGTCTACTCAGAAATATTTTGATATTATAAGGCAAAACACCATTCACTTTCGTGAATGGTGTTTTAGCTAAACTGGCTCCTTGAGTAGGACTCGAACCTACGACCGATCGGTTAACAGCCGATTGCTCTACCAACTGAGCTATCAAGGAATAAACTGGCAACTACCTATCCTCCCAGGACGTTTCCATCCAAGTACTTTCGGCGTATAAGGGCTTAACTACTGTGTTCGGTATGGGAACAGGTGGAACCCCTTAGCTATCGTCACCAGATATGCGATAAACCGCGCGCGCCAAATCTTTGTTAAAAAATCTGTGCAAGCCGCTTAGTTAGCATTGGGATGCTAACTTCGAACTTTACAGCGCTACAATAGAGATAACAAATGTTCTCTCAAAACTTCACAGAAGCAGCGCACCAAATCTTTGTTAAAAGATTTGTGTAAGTCGCTTCGTTAGCATCGAAATGCTAACATCATTACAACTTTAC
>CAURNS010000013.1:0-162417 GCA_963526485.1 uncultured Pelosinus sp. | reverse complement strand
TGGATTAACTTTGTTTTGTACTCAAACGAGTACCGCACATCTGGCTTATTTTAACTTTACTTACATTGTTTAGTTTTCAAGGAACACATTCTACCAAAGCTTTCGTTGTTTTTTGCGACAACTTTTAAAGTATAACATTTTTAATTTCTTATGTCAATACTTTTTTATTTTTTCATTACCGTGCTTGACGGCTTATTCATATTAACACAAGCCATTACTCAATGTCAACACTTGTTATATACAAAAATAAAAAAGAGAAAAAGCTAAAGAGCTCTTCTCTTTAAACAGTAAATTGTTTTTATAAAATTCCTCCTCTTTTTGTTGATTTTAAAATATGCAGATAATAAAAAATCGATGCTAATACGATAAGATGTTTTAATTGTGCCTGCCCTTTCCAATAGTTATTATATAATTAACATAACTTTTTATCATATATATTGAGAAGTCCAGTTCCTTTTATTCTATTGTATAGTTCTTCATGATCTATTGAATACAAATTTTTTCTTCTCATTCTTTCAAAATAAATAGAGCCTGCAAACGTAAATTTCAACTTATCTCCGTCTACTTCATACATCTTTTGATTCGAGAAAGATATAAAATCTCCTATGGCTATGCAGTCTGGTAATTCTAGCAAAGGGCTATTTAATGCGTATCTTACACTGTTATGACCCGCTAGATACCCAGTAACAATAGCCTCTGTATGCCCGATATAAAAGCCACTTTTCTCTCCTGCCACAAATAGATTTTCTATATCCTTTACCTTCATTGTATTTTCTCTTGGGGCAATAGATAAATGTCTTATAGAGTTCGCTACACCCCCTGAATACGGGTCTTCAAATTTAGCATTCTCAAAACCTTTAATTTTTCTCAGCTTTTCAATAGGATAAAATGGTGCCATTAATTTCGCATGCCCGGTATCAAGTAAAATTATATTCTCCACAAAGGCATCTAAAGCATAATGTTGACATATTTTTATATTTATTTTTTCCGGGTTCTTCTCTTCAGGAGATAGCGGTATGATGACAACCCCTTCTTTGTTCAGTCTTTCCTGAAGGTCTTCACTTAATGTCTCTTTATTGATTTTTACTGACCCGCTAAAAGAACCGTATGTTCCGTCATTTCGCTTTCCCATCCTATCTTTAATTCCACATTTTTCGGTAATACTTACTCTGCCGCCAAAAGTAGGGCATCTTAATATACACATTGCACATCCATTTCCATATTTATGGCAATTATTCATTGGACCAGTGGACCCAGTGGTTTCTATAAAGCAATCTCCCGTAATTTTGCTTCCATCATTTAATACAATAGACTTTATCCTTTGATCTTCCATTTCCACATTCTTAGCAGTGGTATAAAATAAAATATCAATCTCCATTTCCTGTAATTTTCTTCTTACAGCGCTTTCAATTAAATTTACATCATATATGCTTGCATGCTTATGTCCTGGAAAAACAATGTTCTTATGCCTTGAAGAGCGATCTGTTATTTCAAATAATTCTCTTCCACCTAATAAGATGGATTCCTGTGCGGCCGTATATCTTCCATTGTTTCTAGTCAGTCCACCAACATTCCCTAGTCCTAATAATAGATCTGTTCTCTCTAATAAAGTTACCTTTGCTCCGGCTTTTTTTGCACTCACGGCGGCCGCACATCCAGCCCATCCGCCGCCAATAACTATGATCTCTTTCATCCGCTTTCCCCCTTAAGATTATCCTTAGACAGTGTTCTTCTTTACCTAATAGGTAGAAACGATTCTATGCATTGGCTATATATAACTTTATTAAATAGTAATTTGTCTTATCACACTTGAATCATACTATTACCGCAAAATAATAATAGTAATGTATGACTAGATAACTAAAAATCTGTTCTTCGTCAACCCGACGGAATTTCTCCGTACAAAAACCCATTATTTTTTAATCCTGCGCTAGAGAAAAACCCTAATAATGTAATAGGAAGTGCTGTTACAAAATATGAAAGAAATGATATTCGTGATTAGTTTGCAATTAATATATTTTGTGGATTTCCAAGTAAAGTGGCAGCACTGCCAATATTAGATGCAATAGCCAGACCTAACAAATGCGATAAAGGATGATACCATCTTTGCCGACAAATAAGCAAAACGATTGGAGTTAACTATATCTCTTAGCTGTGTCACAGCTGTTTTGGCATCAGCAGAGGATCATATCACCGCTTCTCTCTTGGAAACTTTGTCAATCCCATACCTTTACGTAAACTCCTACTTACTTTCGCAAAAAAGTTGATTTCTGCTAAATACACCACCCCATAAAATAAAAATCAGCCTAAACCGAAGTCTAGGCTAATATAAAGCACACATATTCAGTTCTGCCAAAAGCCTTGCTGTGGTTTAAGGCTTTTTTTCCATTCTATATATGTAGATTTATCATTGATAAAGCTAATAGTCGTAGCCTGTAATCGGAGACGCCTGCACCAAAGCCATACAGGCCTTACATTCATATTTTGTGATGTAAGTATAAATAACTAACTCATGCATTTTGCATTTCAAAAAGTTCTTAAAATGTCAGAGCTAATTTATGTCATTCACTTTTCCCCTTATGTCCACCCACATAATCCGCACGTTCAAGGAAGGTTCCACCAACCATCGACCCAGCATAAAAAATTGTTTTTTTGCCAAATCTCTTCCTCAGATCATCTACTACTCTATCTATGGCATGATTCTTTTCTTCTCCTTCAAAAAACAGTTCCAACTGCTCAAGTCCTTGTGATACGATTTTCCCAGCAGTAATATTTATTGATCGTACCGGTTCCCCCTGCCATCGCTTACTAAACTCCTGGCGTGCAGCTTCACTAATAATATCCGTTGAGTGTTCTGGACGAACTAGCTTAATTCGTGCAGTAAAACCCATCTGTAAATTCCTATCCGAGTATCCTATTCCCAAATATACCTCTTGGCATTTTTCCTGGTGCTTCCGCAGCCTAGTGCATACATCTCCCACCATTTCCTTGATGACCATTAGAATTTCTGCTTTTACATCATAATCCCGCATTAATATCTGGTTTTTACTATAGGATTTACTTTTCGGTCGTTCTTTCTGGCTAATGATGCTGGCATCCAAGCCCCATGCGTGATAATATAACTGCAATCCCATTACGCCCAGAGTTTTCTGCAACCACACTGGGTTGGCGTGAGCCAGCCCCTCAATCGTATAAATCCCCATTCGCTTGAGTTTCCCATCGTATCCCTTGGATATGCCCCAAAATGCAGTCAGCGGCTGTATTTTCCATACTGTTTCCGGCACCATCTCATACGTCCATTTTGCAATCCACGGGGGACGCTTTTTAGCTTCATTATCCAGTGCCAGTTTTGCCAAAAGCGGATTATCGCCAATGCCGACAGTCACTATAAGACCTAACTCATCCTTCACCTTCTTCAGGATGGCCTCTGCAATCACCTCTGCGGATCCAAACAAATTGTGGGATGCGGTAACATCCAATATGGATTCATCAATGCTATAAACGTGCAGATCTTCATCTGTTACGAACCGTCGGAATATATTCTGTATTGCCTGGTTCATGTTGATATATAACGCCATATTGGGTTCTACTATCATAATCGGAGAACGCTTGGGAATTTCAAAGAGTCGGTTTCCTGTCTTGATATTATATTCCGATTTAACCCTCGGACTACTGGCCAGTACGACCGCACCGGCTCTCCTCAAATCCGATACTACAGCAATATAGGCTTCTAACGGGTCAAGTCCCCGCCGCACCGCCTCTACGGATGCAAAAAAGGATTTTACATCGATGCACAATACACTCCTGCAGGGAAAATGAGAAAAATCAACGCGCTCCATCGCTTTTGCCTTCATTCTCTCTCATCTGCTCGTTATGCTCAGACAGTAACATTCCCGCCCACTTGATCATACATCGGTCAAAGTAAACGATCCGAGCCATTTGCTGATAAATAGGGATACTCAGTAAATCTATCGTATGTTCGCTCATCACTATCCACCTCCATATTCATAGTACCAGAACATATGTTCTATGTAAATGTCGGTGCACCTGGTAATTTCTGCTAACATGAGTAGAAATTACGCCGGCTAAGATAGTCATCAAAACCGTCTTAACCGGCGTTTTCTTTGCACAAAGCTCCTACCATCAAGTAAGCTAATAGTCTCTTGGACTATCCTTTAAAAATCACAATCGTTACCAAGAGCAACAAATCCCACCCTATCAATAAATGCTTTCATTTTAAAGCTCGTTTTCCGAGCGGGCAATTAGCTCGTCGTGAATGGTATCGGTCAAATCAGTCCAGTAAGCACTGTAGCCGGCAACGCGTACAATGAGGTCCTTGAATTTCTCAGGTTCCTTCTTCGCAGCAAGCATGTCCTCACGGCTGATGACATTAAACTGAATATGTTTGCCCTTGTAATCGTTAAAGTAGGTCTTGATCATCGCCCCCAGATTTGCGCGTTCCTTGGTAGTTTTTAAAGCGTTGGGGGTAAATCGCATGTTGAACAGAACACCGTAGATTTCGGTCTGATCGATACGGCCTGCCGAATTGATGCAGGCTGTCGGGCCCATAGTATCGGTTCCCTGCGTGGGGGATACGGCTCCATCGGCCATGGCGGTCCAGGCCATACGGCCACAAGGCAGTGCACCGGTCTTGGCACCGGTACCGGCGTGAAAACCGATGGAGTGCGGGGCAACCTCATAATGCGCACCGTAGCAAGCGGGAATTTTATGCCAAATATCGATAAGGAAACGATAACCAAAGTCAACCAACTCATCGACCTCCGGTATGTCATTGCCATACTTCGGCATAGCCAGCACTTTGGCGCGCAGTTCTTCGTAACCTTCCCAATTGACAGCCAAAGCTTTCAGCATTTCCTCTTTGCTGCAGATCGGGTTGTCTACAAAAATGCCGTATTTAAGCACATACAGCTCGTTGCCCAAATCCTGAACGCCTACCGGCAAAATGTACTGGGTATTATCCGCATGTTGTGCGCCCCCCAAGCTGGTGACCTTACCCCGCTTGATGCAGTCATCAGTAAAGGCGGACATCATAATGTCAGGGAAAGACTCTAGATGCTGGATACGGCAGGCGCGACCACTTCTGGCCCCAACGTTTGCCCAATATGTGCACTGCTCCTTATAGGCTTCGAGGAACTCCTCGTAGGTTTTCATTTTGGTGAAGTCACCGGTCTGAGGCCCCAGTTGTTCCTGCAATCGAGTGTCAAAGCCGTTGTTGAGCGTGAGTTCGAAGAGCTTGCCGTAATTCATGACCAACGGCCAAATCGGGCCATTCTTACCAGGCACCTGATGGAGTACGCAGCCGCCGATGGCGTAATTACGCGCTTCCTCCAGGGTATAACCACGGTTGAGCAAATACTGGATACTGGAGTCGTCACCGAAAAATGCAGGAAAGCCCATGCCCAGTGCCACAACTTCGAGACATCGATCCATAAATTTCGGATCGATGCGACTATGCCAACGCACGGAGATGGTCGGATGCGTGGTCTTTACACGGACAGCCGCGTCAAGCCAAAGGAAAGACAATTCGTTAGTAGCGTCTTTTCCGGTATGGGGATCAATGCCGCCGATAACACAGTTGTGGAAGTGGGATTCGGCGCTCAAATTTGGCACCATAACTTCCGGCCAAAACTGACGCTTGCCCATGACCTTGATACGGAAGCACTCAAGCAGCTGGGTGACATACTCATTGTCGATGTAGCCGGACTCAATATCGGCCTTGTACTGGGGGTACATGATCTGGTCAACACGACCGTACCCCATGCCAAAGGTGCGAGTGTCAAAGAAAACCATCAGAATGCCGAAATAAAAGGACTGCAGCGCCTCCTGGAATGTTTGCGCCGGATGTTCCGGAACACGGTCGCAAACACGAGCCATCTCTTCCAACTCAGCCTTACGTTTCGGATCTTTCTCAACAGCAGCCTTTTGGCGGGCGATTTCGGCATAGCGATGGGCATAGTCGATTCCTGCCAACAGCATGGTCTTGAGTCCAATCAGGAACTCATGGGCACGATATTCATCATCATCGAGAATATCGAGGCTTTTCAGTTGTGCATCGATATCAGCCACCAGACCGCGGATACCCTTTGTTATGAGGCGGCTGATATCAGGCACATTCCAAGCCTTCTCGGCAAACATCTCGGAAACGGTGTTTATAATCCAGGCGTTTGCCTCGCCAATTTTGTCCTCAAATTCAACTTCTTCGGGCCCCAGGTACTTGAGCCACATCTCCTTGCCGCCAATATTGCGCCAATAGTGAGAAATGGCCTTCCCCTGCTGCGCCTGCGCTTCGTCTTCAAATGCGAAGAACTTGCCGTTGCCTTGATAACCGTACTTGTCAGCGTATTCGCCTACCCACGCGCCGGCCAGATCGGGAAACCACTCGGGAGCCATCGGTTTGGCTCCAAAGTCACCTACCAGCAGTTGATTGTCATCAATGTAAATCGGAAACTCTTTCAGAATCTTGGCAATAGCCAGACCACGTTTGCGGTAAAGCGAATAACCCTCGAATTCCGTATAAGCATCAGTCAACAGCTGAGCGCGCGCCAATGAAATGGTCTGAGTATAGCGCAAGGGATTCAACCGCTCCCAGAGAACCTTCCCACGTGACGTGTCCGAATATGTATTGTAATCCAATTTTTCTTTTTTCACGTCCATCTTCACCTCAGTTAAATTTTTTGATTAAAGCCACATTATCAGTGCCGTATATCCTATCTGACTTCATTCTTTTCTCCTCATTTTTCTGAATACGCTCATCCTGCGCTGCTTGTTCACCCTGCCACCCTTTCGGGATACCGGGCACATCCCCCTCCTGGCAAATATTCAGATTGATGCGCAAAGTGCGTTAAGTTCCTTGATATATTCTTCGGATTGGCGTCGATATTGCGGATGCACACCCTCGTAATCAATACATGCATATTTGTTTTCACCCAGGTTGTTATAGGCTAGCAGCTCCAGATAGTCGGCAGGACTCAACCCCAAGTCATCCCGCACGAACCGCGCAACAGCCTCAACAGCTTCTCGGCTGTCATTGAAACTTGGGATAAGCGGCATCCTGAAGTAAATTTCTTTCTTCTCCCTGACCAGATTCTTTGCATTTTCCAGGATGCGCGTATTAGATATCCCGGTACCCTCTTTATGTTGGGTTTCATCCATGCACTTGAGGTCGTAAAGAATGACATCGGCGTAATCGACAACCGTCTTGACGGTTTCCCAGGGAAACGCCCCTGTAATCTCAACGGCAGTATGAATGCCCTGCTGCCGGGCGGTCTCCAGAAGCGCAGCGGCAAACTCCGGCTGCATTTCGCAGTCACCGCCTGACAGGGTCATGCCGCCGCCCGAATTCATATAGATAAAAAAATCTTTCATGACCTCTGTCATTACCTGGTTAACGGTCATGTTCTTGCCTTCGATGCTGCGTGCCTGCGCCAAGCAGGCAGATACGCAAGCTCCACAGGCTGTACAGAGTGTGCGGTTGTTAATCAGCTCGCCACCGGCGATACGGATAACCCTAGGCGCACACGCCTTGATGCACCTGCCGCACAATTTACAGCTATGCTTTTTGTACATGAGAACCGGCTGCTTGCTCTGGGATTCGGGATTTTGACACCAAAAGCAGCGCAGGGGACATCCCTTCAAAAAGACCGTAGTGCGTATACCAGGCCCATCATGGGTAGAATAGCGCTGAATATTGAAAACTTGCCCGACTAGGCCCCCCTTCTCTTCCAAGCTTATTACACTCACCTCCTGCTTCAAAAAATATCCACATTATAATCCGCCTTGTACGATTATTGTAAAGGTCAGGGAAGCATGAATAATATATGTTTCATTTCCTATTATAAAAAAAACGCGTCTTAACTGTTACTGCAAATTGCAGGCATGGTTACTTGCAGGTATCTCTTGATAAAGAGATAAAACCAACCAGCCGACGTTGTCCATTGGAATTACGCGCTTTATTACTGGCGGCGGCATTGACGTAAAAAACTGGATACTCTTGTGTGCATCCAGTTTTATTACGATTTCTTGTTCCTGTCTATATGACGGGGGCACTTCAATACCATAGGTTATCTCACCAAAATGCATGCATAGCTGCGTGGCATTCAAATATTATTCATCATAAATTCTGTGACGTTAGTTGCGATAGCCGTTAAGTTATCTATGTCAAGGATGTATATATCTTTTTTATTATTACAAATAATGCGCTTATTCTTAAATTTTTTCATAAGATAATAGTACTGCCGCTCGCTGATGTTAGTTTTTAAGCAAATACTCAGGTCCTTTTCACTAACTACTCCTTCTTCATTCGCTATTCCTAACAGGTGATAGGCTAGCAGCTCTTCATAAGTAAAAAGCGTTCGCGCCATTGATAATTTGTACATTTCATAAATTCGATTTGTCGTCTTAATATAAAAAAACAGGAGAAATCGCTCGTCATTAAAAAGTTCATTTTTTATTTCAGTAAGTTTTAGCATTGTACATGGCGTGTATGTTTTAATCTCACAGTAAAAGTTTTGCTTGTTCATTTGAGAAAATTTTCCTATAAAATCACTAGCTCCCAGTGTATCAATAAGAAAACGACGGCCATGATAAGACTGTGAATAGACCTCTGCTGTCCCTTCTAAAATATAGTACAAATCAATATCTTCTTGAGCTATTGCAGGAATCAAAACAACATTATCCTTAATACTCACCATAGGTATTCTGCTGATCTGTTCAGGCGATAAGAAATCATAAATATTTTTTTCGACAATTTCCGATACCATGTTATTATCACACATAATCGATCACTCCTTCGAAAAAATGTCGCGACACCCCCATGACACCCTGCGACACCCCTATTTAAAGCTTTGGATAGGGGTCAATTTTGATTATAGGTACGACATAGGACGGTTCTTAATCATCGCATATCATTATACTAAAAGATAGAAAAATTTTAAATCCATAATAAATCCCCTCTTGTCATATAAGTTTCGAATTATCTATGTTTCCCAAAATACTTAAACCTACTGAAAATCGCATTATCAATACTTCTAATGCCAGTTCAGTGTCAGTTGAGGCGTCTATTTAGTCTTCAATATAATCTTTTAATTTGTTATTATAACTAGGTTTTCTCATTTTCTAAGTGTTTTGCTTCAATCTGACGTACGCGCTCACGAGTAATAGAAAAATTAATACTGAGCAGTGAAACCATTCAAACTGTTTCCGCATTGACTCATAAAAACGCGTCAAAGTCTTTATTATTGATGATTCGAAGTATGAACGCAATCGAAGCAAAGCCGTAGAGGCCTCTCATGTATTAAGGATAGAAGAGAACGTTTTTATTTAATCGTTCCTTCAATAATTTCACAGGCCCAATTAGATAAAAGTAGATCTTTTGTTATATGTACCCTATAAAGACAAAAAGCCCTGCCAAATCTACATAGAAATTGGCAGGACACGCTTCTATAATTTATAGCTTCATATTCGATGACGATTTGTTATCATAAGTAAGCATTATTTTTCACTGGTGTCTTTGGCTTTCATTTCTTCAATTGTTGCTCTGGCAAACCGTGGTTTTCATTAGTAATCCATTATGCTTACTGCAAAGATAACTACCGTATAATTGAGGCCTCGCCCCATTAATACGATTATCTGCTGCATTATAACACCTCGATAGAAAAAGCCGTCCAAACATAAGCAAATCGCCCTTATATTTCTCATTTTTAATTATTCAGATTACAGTAGATTGTGCCCAATCAATGTTGATCTATTCAATATCGGTTTACAATCAAGAGATATTTAACACATTGTATTTGAGGCAACTCCAATTATTTACAAATACACAAATATTTTATTTCTAAGTTGTTATTCTTCATCATCTAAAACATCAGATACTGCAAACCATTGCGGTACTTCTCCCATTCCATTGGCAATACGAACAGTTTTAGTTCGACCGAATTCACGTAATGTTTCTAACGCATGCTCTCTGCCATAACCACTATGCTTGCATCCGCCGAAAGCCGTACCTAAAAAATTACGATGATAGTTGTTGATGAAAACTATTCCTGCATCTATTTCACGGCTTGCCTTCCACGCCTTTGTGAAGTCATTAGTGTAAACACCAGCTACCAAACCAAAATCAGTATTATTAGCAATTCTTATTGCTTCTTCATAAGTATTAAATCTCATAACTACTGTTACAGGTCCAAAAATTTCTTCCTTTGCTATACGCATATCAGGGTTAACATCAACAAATAATGTTGGGGCTACCCAAAAGCCATTAACGAATCTATCATCAACTGGTAATGGAGCCTGTGCTGCAATTTTAGCTCCTTCAGAAACTCCAATATTTATATATTCTTTAACTCGATCACGTTGTTTAGCCGTTACAAGTGGTCCAATATGAGTCTTCGAATCAGCGGGATCACCAACTCGTAATTTTGGGACAGCTTCCGTTAATCTTTTTACAAATTCATCATATAATGAATCATGAACAAGTATTCTTGATGCTGCAGTACAAGCCTCACCTTGATTAAAGAACGCGCCGTCAATAGCTCCTCGTACAGCCTTATCTATATCTGCATCTTCAAAAATAATTAAAGGATTTTTTCCTCCTAACTCCATTAATGTTGGTGTGAAATTCTTAGCAACTGTCTTTAACACACTCATACCTGTGTCAGGCGACCCAGTAAAAGATACCATCTTTACCATTGGATTAGCAGCTAAAGCTGCACCACACACTCCAAGCCCAGGTACAGCAGTTAATACTCCTGCTGGTAATACTGTATTTAATAATTCAACTATACGCATAATTGTAAGTGGTCCTTGCTCAGGTGGTTTAACAACAACAGTATTTCCCATAGCAAGTGCAGGAGCTACTTTTCCACCTGTATGAATTGGCGGCCAATTAAAAGGGATAATACCACCTACAACTCCAAGAGGCTCTGTAGTACTGATTCCGAGAATTGGTCCTTGTTCTTTCACTTCGCTAGGTATAGCTGCAACTAATCCACCAAACATCTCAAAGGCTCCAATACAAAACTCAACATCTAATATTCGTGCTTGAGTAAATGGTTTACCTATTTCCTCAGACTCAATACGAGCAATCTCATCAGCATGTTCTCTCAATACCTGAGCACATTTCATTAAGAGACGACCACGTTCTTGACAAGTAGTCCATCTCCAATTCGTACGCCATGCTCTGTCAGCTTCAATTACTGCTGAATCTACATTTGCCGGTGATGCTCCCTGTACATAAGTAATGATTTCGCCAGTAGCGGGGTTCTCAACTGCAAAACAATCTTCATCATGTTGTGATGACCATTGTGTTTTAATAATTTGATCTTTGCTTATATTCATTTTAATACCTCCTAAATAAACATAAAAATATAAATATTACGTGTATTATACTTTTATTCAAATTAAATTTTTAACAATCTACTGATATTATCTCCATAGATTAATTTTTGTTGCTCTAATGTTAATCCCGATTTTGAAACGAAATCCACTGGTGCAACCTCTGCCATATCAAAAGCATAATCTGTTCCAAGTAAAACATGATCAGCTCCAGCAAAATCAACAAGAAAGCGAAGTTGTTTTTCATCATATACCAGTGTGTCAAAATATAACTGATTTAAATAATTATTTAGAGATTTTATATTATTTACTTTTGGTTCTTCACGAACTTTATATCCATGTGTCAATCGCCCAAACAAATAAGGAAAAAATCCTGCACCATGAGTTAGAATAATTTTCAATTCAGGAACTTTATCCAACACTCCGCCAAAAATTAAACTAGTACAAGCCATTGCCCCATCAAGTGGAAATCCATAAAGATTTGATAAATAATATTTCCTAAATAGATCTTTTGCCAGAACATAATATGGATGCATTAAAACAACTACTCCCAGTTCACTACACTCTTTAAAAAAAGATAAAAATTTAGGATCATCATATTGAATTCCTTCTACATTGGATCCAATCTGAATGGATTTAAACCCCAAATATTTTACGCATCTTCGTAGTTCTCTGATTGCTATATCTATATCTTGCATCGGCAATGTTCCCATACCTATAAATTTATTTGGATGAGATTTCACCATATCATATATAGCATTATTTATCATTTGAGCAATTTCTAATCCTAATTGAGGTTCGACCCAATAATAATATAAGGTTGGTGACACTGATACTATCGCCATGTCTATCTTCATCTTATCCATATCAGCTAAACGCACGTTTATATCATAGAACCCTTTAGAAATAGGATAAGACCAACCTTGATCTTGTGTTAGCCACATATTTCCATCGACCTCTTTTATATTTGCTTGTAATTTAAGATTATTTTTTGAAACTAATTTAATATATTCCTTAGGAATAAAATGCAAGTGTGTATCAATCTTCACTTAAATCTTCACTCCTTCCATCTAAATACAATGTTTTATCGATAATTCAGTAATTTTCAAGATATGATATGCCAACTCTTCTATTCCTCAATAGAGTCTAATCTATCAAAAATCTTTTTTTAATCAATTTATATCTAATATAAAACAATATAAAGATTTTTCTAAATTGTTTTATTCTCAATAACTCCTTTGAATTACTGTTTTTTAAGGCCTAATATTATTCTTGCCTCATCTGGTGTTGCAATTTCTTTTCCTATTTCAGCTAAAGTTCGCTTAGTTCTTTCTACAAATTCAACATTGGATTTAGCTAACTTTCCTTTACTATAATAAATATTATCTTCCATTCCTATCCTTAAATTTCCACCCAAGGCTAGTGCTGCATACAAGATTGAAAGATGCTGTTTACCAATTCCAATCGCACTCCATGTTGCATCTTTAGGAATTAAATTTTTGAGATATACAAGATTCTCCACTGTTGCAGTCATTCCTCCAGGGGATCCTAATACAAATTGAAAATGAAGTGGTCCTTTTAAAATACCTTTTTTATAATAATACAAAGCATTATAAATCATACCTGCATCAAATACTTCAATTTCAGGCTTTACATTATATTTTTGCATAGTTAATCCTAACTTTTCGAGAAATTGTGGACTATTCTCAAATACAGTTGTATTTAACCAATTCATTGATCCACAATCATAAGAAGCTAATTCAGGTCTTAATTCCATAAATGGCTTCATTCTTATTTCATCATCTAATCCAATCCCACCTGAGGTAGTCAAATTGAGAACAATATCACATTTTTCTCTTATAAGCTTTACAGTTCTTTCAAATTTTTCTAAGCTCATAGATGCTTTACCTTCATCATCTCTAATATGAATATGTGCAACCGAAGCTCCTGCTTTATAGCATTCATATACTTCGTTAGCTATTTCTTCAGGTTGTAATGGTATATAAGGTGATTCTTTTTTAGTAGGCCATGCTCCTGTAGTAGCAACAGTTACTATAACTTTATTTTCCATAATATCCTCCTAATCTTTTCATCTAAATAATAATTTTTTCTAAATCTCATAAAACAGAGAAGTTAAACTTCTCATTCTCGATTGCAGTACTAAGATAACTTCGTTTAGGATAAAAAGGTACACTACAGAATTATGTTTTAGTTAAATTCACTTTATTCTTTAACAAATGCAACAGCACGTATCCATCCAGCACTTCCACCTTTTACTTTTACTGGGAAACCAAAAAACTTAAATCCTGTTATCGGAAGCTTATCTAAATTTGTAAGTTTCTCTATATGGCAATATGCCTTATCCTTGCCTGCACGATGACCTTCCCAAATAATATCTACATCTCTAGTTTTCATAAATTCTTTTCCAATAAGAGGTAATGGCACATCCCAGCTCCATCCATCAGTTCCTACTACATGAACACCTTGATCTATAAGCCAAAAAGTTGCTTCTTTACTCATACCGCATCCTGCTATCAGGTATTCCTTTTTTCCCCAATACTTATCAGCTCCTGTGTTTACAAGAACAATATCGCCCTCTTTAAGAGTATAGTTTATGTTTTTAAAATAAGATTCAAAATCTGAACTCATAACCTTATAACCATCCGGCTTATCTCTAAAATCAACAACTATACCATTTCCATAACACCACTCTAACGGAACTTCATCAATTGTCCATGCTCTTTCTCCTCCGTTCATCGTAGGATAAAAATGCCATGGTGCATCTAAATGAGTACCTGAATGCGTCGATAAAGTAATAAAATCATTTGCCCAACCATTTCCGTACGGTAAATCTGCTATAGTTACTCCACTAAAAAATCCAACCATCTCTTCTGCTGACTGTTTATGATCTTGATATTCAATTTTAGGAATTTGTTTTGGCGGATCACTTGGCAAACCATTTTCAAGGGCAATAGATAAATCAATAATTTTCATAATAATTCCTCCCTTCCACAAATAATGCTAGCAATTTCTATGCCAACATATTTGAATTAATATGATTAATGATTTATCAACTTTTTTACCTGTACATTTAAATTGATTATTGTAAATATTTTTTTACATTTTTTTATCCTACTCATTCTAGCATTACGTAAAGTGTGCATAAAAGTTTACATGTTATTTTTTAACACACTATTCAAAGTTCTTTTTAAATTAATTTCATGTACAAACATTTACATTTTATAATTATTGGCTATAATTATTTCTAAAATATAAATCTTTGGGAGGGGAAATTATGGAACAGTCTACACTAGATATAACTGAAATATTTAATATGACTATGGAACAAATTGATGGAATAGCAATCACTGATCCACAAGGTAGATACATATATGTAAATCACGGCTGGACAAATTGTGTAGGATATAAGTTAGATCATATAAAAGGAAAATATGTAAAAGAAATAGTCCCTACTTCACGAATTGATGAAGCGCTTAAGAGTGGCAAGCCTATTTATGGACATCCAACCCACCACAGAGAGGGTAAAGAAGCATTTAGTAATTATTTCCCAATCTTTAAGGACGGGGAATTAGTTGCAGGTGTAATTTTGATTATTTTTAATAACTCTAAAGACGCAGTTCTTTTCACAAAAATTGTATCAGATATGAAAAATGAACTTAATTATTATAAAAAGGAGCTTCGTAAATTACAAGTTTCTAAATACTCTATCGGCAATATTATCGGGGAAAGCCAATCAATACAGAATATGAAAACACAAATTTATAAAGCAGCCAACTCCATTTCTACAGTTCTAATCGAAGGAGAAACTGGCAGTGGAAAGGAATTAGTTGCCAATGCAATTCATAATTTAAGCACCAGAAATAAAAGCCCTTTTATTAAGATTAATTGTGCTGCAATACCCGCTGAGCTTGCAGAATCAGAATTTTTTGGTTATGAATATGGAGCTTTTACTGGAGCAAAAAAAGGAGGTAAGGCAGGAATATTTGAAATGTCCAATCATGGAAGTCTTTTTTTAGATGAAATCAATCAAATGTCCTATTTTATTCAACCTAAGATTCTTCGTGTATTACAAGAAAAAGAAATTGCTAGAATTGGAGGAACTGATAACATCTCTGTTGATGTAAGATTGATAGCAGCTTCTAATACTTCTTTAGAGGAACTAGTAAAACAAAATAAATTCAGAAGTGATTTATTTTACAGATTAAATGTAGTAACAATTAAAATTCCTCCATTACGAGAAAGAGTTGAAGATATTCCATTATTACTAAATGGCATCATTACGCACTTAAATTCTCAACTTGGAACTAATGTTGATGGAATATCTGAAGAAGTAACAAAACGACTACAAGAATATAATTGGCCTGGCAATATACGTGAACTTCAAAATGTAGTAGAAAGAGCATTGAACATGCAATATAATGGTACTTTAGAATGGACAAGTTTTAAAGATTACTTTTCCGGGAAGAAATTTCAAAATAAAAACACAGATAAAATATCCATGTCAAAAATTCATTTTAAAAACATAAAGAAGGATATGGAAAAATCAATGATTTCCGATTCTTTGAAGTTATTTAATAATAATAAAAAGAAAACTGCTGAGGCATTAGGTATATCACGAACAATGCTATACAAAAAATTAAAGGAGTATGGATTATTATATTAAATACGAAATAATTTTATAAATCTCATTAAAAACGATTGATTTATAATCGAATGATCGTTTATAATTGCAACATGAGATGTAAAGATGTTAATAAAAGCGAGGCAATTTTTCATGCAACAATACAACTTCTCAATGAAATTGGTTTTTCAGAGACGTCAATGTCTAAAATAGCCAAAAAAGCGAATTTATCACAGTCTACTATTTATGTTTATTTTGAAAACAAGGAGGATATGCTTAACAAACTTTATTTATATGCAAAAGAAGAGATGCGTCAAGAGATTTTTAAAGGTATTAGTGAAAAAACATCTATAAGGCTTGGATTTGAATTGTTGTTAAAAAACTATATCAATTTTGCTTTAAATAATGAAGATGATTTTCTTTTTATTGAACAATTCAAAAATTCACCTTATATTAAAAAATTATCTATTGACCAAGGTAGTTTGCTTTTAAAGCCAATGTATGACTTATTTGAGAATGGTAAACAAAAACAGATATTAAAAAAGGTTGATACAGCCTTACTAATAACGTATTCATTCGCTCCTATTGTGCAGATTTTAAAATTGCACTTAAAAGGTGAATACATATTTGACCAAACAATGACTAAAACATTGATTGAATTTAGCTGGAATGCTATAAAGGCTTAATTCGGTCTTTCTTTTTAATTATAATAAAACGAACATTCGATTATTAAGAGGTGAAATTTATGAAATATTTTATATCAGCTATACAATGGGTGTGCTTTATGATTGCAACATCAATAGCAGTACCTATAGCAATTGCTAGTCTATTTCATTTAAATTCTTTTGAAACTGCTTCCTTCGTGCAAAGAACTCTCTTAGTACTAGGCGCTGCAAGTTTTATTCAGGGACTATTGGGACATCGTATTCCAATAAGTGAAGGCCCTGCTGGTTTATGGTGGGTTGTTTTCACGATTTATTCAGGATTTGTTGGAACAATCTATGTATCAGAAAGTTATACATTACAAATTCTTAGTGGAGCAATGATAATTAGTGCTATATTTATTATAATTATTACTCTTTTAGGACTTATCAACAAAATCGAAAAACTTTTTACTCCTACTGTAACATTCATATATTTGTTATTGCTTATTTTGCAATTAAGTGGCTCATTTATTAAAGGAATTCTTGGAATTACTAATACTAGTCCCACTATACAGCCTATAGTTGCTCTATTAAGCATTATAACTATATTTTTAACTTTTTATCTTGGGCAAGTTTCCAATAGATTAATAAGACAATATTCTATAATATTAAGTTTGTTAGGTGGATGGATCTTTTTTATTTGTTTTGGTTTAGCCCCTTCTATACCAACTACTGATAGTTTGTTCGCTCTTCCACATATTTTTGTTTTTGGAACTCCTCTTGTTGATGCTGGTACCTTTACTACAGGCATTTTTATTGGACTTTTGTTAACAACTAATATGATTACATCTGTCCGAGTGATGGAACAAATAGTAGATAGTAATACTGATAAAAAAAGATTACGAAGTGGAGGCATTATTTCTGGAATTAATCTGCTCATCGGCAGTATGTTCTCGGCAGTTGGATCTGTTCCAATTGCTGCTGCAGCTAGTTTTGTATCTCAAACAGGCTTAAAAAAAATAAAGCCATTTCTTTTAGGTGGGCTTCTTATGTGTTTTATAGCTTTATTTCCACCAATTATTAACATTATGTCTTCTATTCCTGGACCAGTATGTTATGCAGTATCATTTGTTATTTTTGCTAGAATGATAGGTCTTGCTTTTTCTGAGTTAGAAAAAGTCAAGAATTTAAGCTTGACTTACAAAGTTTCTGGTATTGCTCTACTAACTGGTGTTGGATGCATGTTTTTACCTTCAACAGCAACTGCCGGCTTGCCAGTTGTTATTTCAACAATATTGAATAATGGTCTTGTATTTGGTTCAATTATTGGAATTTCAACTGAGCAGTTAATGATTAGACTATATAAAAAAGTTCAAACAAATTAAATAATTATATTGCTGTTGTAATTAATTTTTACAATAGTTATTATTGAAATATTCAATAAACCAAAAATCTAACTTATCGCATAATTTAGCTAAACTTATTTCAATTTAGCAAACTTAAGTCTTTTTACCTCCTGTTTTCAGTTTATTTGTGCCCCCCTGTTAGGTACGGGGGGCTAATATATGCAGGTCAGTAATCACCTGGGGCTTTCGCTTCGCACGCCACCTGTGCTTCCTGCCTGCTGGCTATCAAAGCGTTTATCTCTAAAAAAAATCGTGTCCTTTGGGTACAGGAGTATAGTACTCTGATATGACACTGGCTCTGACGTCTATATATTTCTACAGTGTCCCTTGAAATCTCAATCTTTATTTTGTTGTATCTCCACACCCCATATCAATAACCACAAAAACATTAATATATTTTTTTAATTGTTTATTACGAATTTTATCACCCTCATTTGTAAAAACAAAATGATTGAATAAGTGCCTAAAATTCAGGATTTCTATATAGTTCTTCGTTGTAGCAACACGCAAATCTCCACATGATACGTGTGAGAAAACATATCTACCGGCTGAATCTCTGTTGTTTTATACCCGCACTCGTCTAAAAATGCCAAATCTCTGGCTAAGGAAGACGGGTTGCAGGATACATATACAATACGTTCCGGCTGCATGGCGGCAAAGGTCTCCAATACTTTTTTATCACAACCTGCTCTTGGAGGATCCACAACAATAACTTGTGGCTGTACGCCTTGTTTAAATATCCGAGGCATAATATCAATCGCATCGCCCACAATAAATTCCACATTAGAAACTTGATTTGTCTGAGCATTCTTGCGAGCATCGCGAATGGCAGGTTCAACAATTTCAATGCCATAAACTTTCTTTGCCTTACGAGCTAAAAATAATGTAATAGTGCCTGTACCGCAATAGGCGTCAATTACGGTTTCTCTCCCTGATAATCCAGCATATTCCACAGCTTTATTATAAAGCACTTCTGCTTGCCTGGTATTTACTTGGAAAAAGGACCGGGCTGAAATATGAAAAGTAAATTCCCCTAATTTATCTGTAATTGTATTTTGTCCCCATAAGGTTTTAGTCCGGTTTCCCAAAATTACATTAGTTCTATTGTTATTTATATTTTGCCCAATGCTTACTAAATTGGGAATCCTTTGGCGCAATTCAGCGATAATCCGTTCTTGCTGTGGTAGTTCATTAGTCGCTGTTACCAACACGATCATAACATCATCTGTTGCCGTTCCTACGCGCCCCAATACATGCCGCATGATACCCTGCCCTGTGTGCTCATCATAAGTACTAATCCCTAGCTCTGTTATAATTTGTTGTACCGCCTGAGCAATTGTATTATTAGCCTTATGCTGGATAAAGCAGTGTTCAGTATTAATAATGGTATGAGTCCCTTGTGCAAAGCAGCCTACGGCAATTTTCCCATTAACGGTACCAATTGGAAATTGCATTTTATTACGATAATACCACGAATCTTTAGCACCTATTGTTGGATGGATTATCACATCGGTTAGTTTTCCAATACGAGTAACAGCATCCACTACCGTCTGCCTTTTTAAAACAAGCTGCTCATCATAAGAAACATGCTGCAATTGACAGCCGCCACACTCATAATAAATCGGGCATTTAGGTTCATTGCGGGCTGCTGCGGGCTTGAGTATCGCTTTTAGCCGACCTTTGGCATAACTCTTCTTCACTTCTGTTATTTTAACTTCCACCGTTTCGCCTGGCAGGGCATGAGGAACAAAAATAGTAAAACCTTCGTATTTACCCACACCTTCCCCACTATGTCCCAAACTCACAATCTCTAAACTATATATCTTATTTTTTAGTATTGGTTTCCCTTGCTCTGTCACTTTATTCTCACCTTTCATTTCTAACAAACATTTTATTTAAGAAGCTACAATATTTTCATTCAGAAATAAAGAGTGCCACCTAAGGCACCCTCAATGAACATCAAAGTTTATTAACTTTTGCCATCAGCAGCTTTACTTAATGTAATAAAACTATCGGTATATTCTTTTAACCTTTGCATTACTAAGTAATGTATACTGCCAGGCGGATACGTACCATCCACGCGACATTCACCCGCTGGAACATCAGTCAGTAGTTCTATGCCCTGATCAATCGTCTTTACTTCATAAATGTGAAATTTACCTTGTTCTACTGCTTCAATGACCTCATCATTTAAGACTAATTCATCTACATTTTGATGGGGAATCATAACACCCTGTTCACCGGTTAAGCCTTTCATTTTACAGATATTGAAAAATCCTTCAATCTTTTCTGTAACGCCGCCAATCGGCTGCACCTCACCCTTTTGATTTACCGATCCCGTTACAGCAATATGCTGCTTGATGGGTACACCTGATAAACTTGACAGCAACGCATACAATTCAGTACTAGAAGCACTGTCACCATCAATACCACCATATAGTTGTTCAAAGGTTAGGCTGGCTGTAAGAGCTAAAGGATATTTCTGGGCATATTTTTGTCCGATATAACCACTTAAGATCAATACACCCTTTGAATGGCTCGTACCGCTCATTTTGGTTTCTCGTTCAATATTAACAATACCGCTTTTCCCCATATAAGTATTGGCAGTAATTCGCGATGGTTTACCAAACATATACTCGCCAACTGCCATAACGGCTAATCCGTTCACTTGACCGATTTTTCTATCTTTCGTATCAATCATGAGTTTACCATCAGCAATCATTTCCTGCAAGTGTTCTTCATACTTATTGCTGCGATATTTTTTTTCTTCGATAGCCTGCTTTACATGCTGGCCGGTTACAATATCACTTTTATTCATGGTAGCCCAAATATCAGCTTCACATAGGATTTTTACTATTTCACTAAAACGCGTTGTTAATTTTTTCTGACTACCAGCTAGACGACAGGAATACTCTACCATTCTCGCTACAGCCGAACGATCAAAATGTTTTAATTGCTTAGCTTCAATCGTTGAGCTGATAAATTCAGCCATTTTTATGATATTGTCTGTGGTACTGTCCATTTGCGTATCAAAATCAGCATGAATTTTAAATAATTTACAAAAATCTTCATCATAGTTATACATTAAATAATACAAATAGGGATTGCCTATCAAAACAACTTTGACATTGATCGGTACTGGCTGTGGTTTTAAGGATGCCATGGCCATCATACCATATTGTTCGCTCAGATTTTCTACAAATAATTTTTGTGTGTTTAAAATCCGTTTCAAGGCTTCCCATGATCCGATGTTAGTTAATACATCGCGGGCATTTAAAATGAGATAGCCACCATTCGCCTTATGCAATGCTCCCGCTTTAATCATAGTAAAATCAGTACTTACCATACCCATACGTGTTTCATATTCCACACGGCCAACTAAATTATAATAAGTTGGATTCGATTCAAAAATCACAGGAGCACCCTTAAGTTCACGATTATCTACCAATAAATTAACTTTAAATTTATCGCGAACTGAATCCTGATTATTCTTTTTCAAAAAGGCAAAAGGATTATTTTGATCATCCTCAGCGCTATTGGCTTTAAAGTCACTAATATTTTTTACAACTTCTTCTTTCACAGCTTCCAAATACTCTACAACCTCATGATGATCCTTATATTTCTGTTTCACTTCATCAATCATGCTGCCGGCTGCAAACAAACCTACCTTACTATCAAGTTTGCGTATTTCTTCGCGCATTTCCCGTTCTAATTCTTGCATACGCCGAATGACTTCCATAGCCTTTTCATGAACTGTCAATATTTTCTTTTCCGTTGCTTCTCGCTCTTCTTTATCTAATGTTTGGAATTCTTCAGGACTAAGAGTTTTGCCATCCTTCATCGGCATACCAACAAAACCTGTAGTTGACCACTGAGGCAAAATTCCATATTCATTAGCCTTCTCATTAAAAGAATCAATAATAATTGTGCGTCTCTCCTGAAATGATTTTATGGTATTATTTTTAGCACTTTCATAATCATCACTATTAAAAACCTTGCTTACTTCCGTTTTTATATCTTCCATTAAATCTTCGATTTCCTGGCTAAACACATGACCCATTCCTGCCGGCAACAGCAATGCGATAGGTTGGCTGCTATTTTTAAAATTATTAACATAACACCAATCGCCAGGGGTCTGCTGTTCAGCGGCAACTTTAGTAACAGCCGCTTTGGCATAGGTAATTTTTCCAGTACCCACCAATCCAGATATAAAAATATTATATCCATGATTTTTAGCAAATAAGCCAAACTCCACAGCTTTAACTGCACGTTTTTGTCCTATCATCACATCCAGAGGGGATATACTAGCTGTAGTTTCAAAATGAAATAAATTTTCGTCACATGTAAAACGAAGCTTATTTACTGGCAGTTCAGGATATTTCGTCATTATATGCTCCCCTTTTCTACGTTTTAACTCTACATTTCGACTCTTTTGATACAATCCCTTTATGGCTGGATAAATTATCTAAATGATTTTAGCTATAAGTAATTCCTGATAAAGAAGACTTTGATTCAAATGAAATGAAACTCCATCTGAATCAAGTCTTCTTATATCATTATCATTCACTATCCTCATTCCATATCACGGCTTGATGACCACACTGTATGCACAAATCAAAAAATTCCTGAGGGCGATGACTTGCCGCATTAATCATAGCTTTAGTAGCACCAGAACTATGAATCCATAATAATTCTTTATCTTGTTTAAACTCTCCTATTATCCCCGATAGAGGACCATTTGCATACAGCGACGAAGGAGGAATTGAGCTTGCGCCGAAACTTTTCACATTACCACAATTCTGACATCTTGGCATACCTTTCATCTCCCTTTCAAACAAATTTTATTCCCAAAAATAACATAATAATTTTAGACGTATTAATAATAGAATGAGCAACAATGGCACTAATGAGTGAACCTGTCCAATAATAAACAAATGACAATCCTACTCCTACTACAATCATTTCACCCAACCAATACAAATTAAAATGCATGATAGCAAAAATAATGGAACTAGCAATAGCCCCTCCCCAAAATCCCCACCGTTCTTTCATTGGCAAAAAGGTAAACATACGATATAGTACTTCCTCTGTCACCGGTGCCAAAACTCCTGCCAAAAATAACGGTGAAATTAAATCACGCCATGAAACTGCGTTGTCCACTTCTGCCACTAAAGGATGTTGACTAGGCGTCAAAAAAAGCACCGTCGTGTAAATCCTTTCACTAAAAATACTGATGCCAAGTAATACAACTCCAATCATTACACCATAAAATATATTAGAACTTAAATTTCGTAAAGATAAACCCAAATTATTAAAATTGCCTTTACAGTTACGTACCATTGCCCAAACCAAAACTAGTACCACTATTCGATCTGTAACTTCAACGACAAACGGTGTAACTACAAAAATCATAGGATACAAAACTCTTACTAACAGTAAGCCCACTACTAATCGTAAGATATGAATTGACAAAACCGCCTTAAGATTCCAAGGTACTTTATCATATATCATATTTTTTACCTCTTAAATAACAAAGACATATTAATACCATTATGCACGTCCAACTTGTCTTTCATCCTTGGAAATTTTTAAATAAGAAAGCTGCAACATATACTTTCCAGTGAAAGCATACTCTTATATTTATTTTTTGCGGTATAACGCATGAACTGCATAGAAATTTCTAACATAGAAAAAAATTGTCTTGAAATTAACACCTTAAGTTTGCAAGGTAACAATACAATAAAAAATAGCGTTTCTGCCACGAGGCAGAAACGCTATTTTTTATTGTATTGTTTTATTATAATCTTTCACGCAGCAGAGTATTTACCATATCAGGATTCGCGCGACCTTTCGTTTGCTTCATAATTTGTCCAACCAAGAATCCAATAGCTTTTTCTTTGCCTGCCTTAAAATCTGCTACAGATTGAGGATTTGCAGCAATTACGCCATCAACAATCGCAATAATTTCGCTCGTATCTGAAATCTGTACCAAACCTTTCTCTTTAACAACAACTTCTGCATCTTTGCGGCTAGTCCACATTTCTTCAAATACGGTTTTAGCTATTTTATTGGAAATTGTACCTTTGTCAATTAAAGCAATGAGTCCTGTTAATTGTTGAGGGGTAACAGGGCACTCCAAAATAGTAATGCCTTCATTGTTTAGGTGCTTTGATACTTCACCCATAAGCCAATTGGCTACTACTTTCGCATCTGCCTTATAAGTAATGCTTTGGTCAAAATAATCCGCCATGGCTTTACTGGCAGTAATAATAGAGGCATCATAGTCAGACAAGCCACAATCATCCATCAGGCGTTGTTTACGAGCATCTGGCAATTCAGGTAAATTAGCCCGGATTTCTGCTACTCTAGCTGGATCCACCACAATAGGCACTAAATCCGGCTCAGGCAAATAACGATAATCATGAGCCTGTTCTTTACTGCGCATAGAGGCAGTAACACCTTTATTTTCATCCCATGTACGTGTTTCTTGAACCACTCGTCCACCCTCGTCCAGAAGATCTTCCTGACGAGCTACTTCATACTCCAAACCGCGTTGTACGGAGCGGAAAGAATTTAAATTTTTAATTTCAGCCTTTGTACCAAGGGTAGCCTGTCCCCGGGGACGCAGTGAAATATTGGCATCACACCGTAAGCTGCCTTCTTCCATTTTACAATCGGACACATCTAAATATTCTAAAATCGCCTTAACTTTTTCCAAATATGCCTTTGCTTCTTCCGGAGAACGAAGATCTGGCTCTGAAACAATCTCTAATAGGGGCACGCCAGTACGATTATAATCAACTAAAGCATAATCTGAGCTATTAATTGTGGCACCTGAATGCACCAATTTACCAGCGTCTTCTTCCATATGTATACGTGTAATACCGATCCGTTTCGTCTCGCCATTAACCTCAATATCTAAATGACCATTTACTGCAATTGGCAAATCGTATTGGGAAGTTTGGAAATTCTTCGGCAAATCAGGATAATAGTAGTTTTTACGGTCAAATTTACTAAACGGCAAAATTTCGCAATTTAATGCAACGCCAGCCCGAATCGCAAATTCTACAACTTTTTCGTTAATGACAGGCAATACTCCAGGCAGCCCTAAACATACTGGACAAACATTCGTGTTTTGCTCGGAACCAAATTTGGTACTGCATCCACAGAAAATTTTCGATTTTGTCTTTAACTCTGTATGAATTTCTAACCCAATTACTATTTCATAATCCATCTATTAAACCTCCCCCAGGGCTGCAAAACCCTTGTGGTAGTCATTATTCTGCTCGAAGGTATACGCGGTCCGAATGATAGTTTCTTCGCCAAGAGCTTTGCCGATAATTTGCATACCAATCGGCATGCCGCCTGCAAAACCGCAAGGAATCGAAATAGCAGGCATTCCTGACAAGTTAACAGGAATTGTACACACATCCTGCAAATACATGGCAAGGGGATCGTTGGTCTTTTCACCCAATTTAAAGGCAGTTGTCGGTGCTGTTGGCGTGATTAGCACATCCACTTGTTCAAAAGCCTTATCAAAATCTTGCTTCACTAAGGTTCGAACTTTTAATGCCTTTAGATAATAGGCATCGTAGTAACCAGAACTTAAAGCATAAGTCCCAAGCATAATGCGGCGTTTGACTTCTGCACCGAAAGCCTCACTACGGGTTTTCTTGTACATCTCAATAATATCGCTGCCTTCTACACGATGCCCAAAACTCACACCATCATAACGGGCTAAGTTAGAACTAGCTTCTGCAGGAGCAATCATATAATAAGCGGACAAAGCATATTCTGTATGCGGCATCGAAATTTCTTTATATTCAGCACCTAGTGCTACCAATTGTTCAATGGCTTTATTAATCGCCCGTTCTACCTCGGCGTCCATTCCTGCAACAAAATACTCTTTTGGCAAACCAATTTTTAAACCTTTAATATTATTGACTAAAGATTTAGTATAATCAGGGACCCCGGCATTAATAGAAGTAGAATCTTTAGCATCATAGCCGGAAATTACATTCATTACATGAGCACTGTCCGTAACATCCCGGGTAATTGTTCCGATTTGATCCAGAGAAGAGGCATAGGCCACTAACCCATATCGTGACACGCGCCCATAAGTAGGTTTTAAGCCAACTACACCACAATAGGCGGCTGGCTGGCGAATAGAACCACCCGTATCCGAGCCCAATGCCCAGATTGCTTGTCCTGCTGCAACAGCTGCAGCCGAGCCGCCACTTGATCCACCTGGTACTGTCTCCAAATTCCAAGGATTATGCGTTGGAAAGAATCCTGAGTTTTCTGTAGATCCGCCCATAGCGAATTCATCCATATTGGTTTTACCAACAACCACAGCATCCTCTACTGCCAGCTTCTCTGCAACAGTGGCATCATAGGGGGGTACAAAATCAGCTAATATTTTAGAAGCGCAGGTCGTCTTTGTGCCTTTTGTACATATATTATCCTTTAATGCACCTGGAATACCAGCAAGCACTGAAAGCTTTTCACCGCGGTCAATTTTATCATCTACTGCCTGGGCCTGAGCCAAAGCACCCTCACGAGTTTGAGTAATATAGGCTTTAACATCTTTTTCCACCGCATCAACCCGAGCTAAGACGGCTTTTGTCAATTCCACAGCTGATATTTCTTTCGTTACTAACTTTTCATGTAACTGACCAGCTGTATATTTAAATAACTCCATGCTTATCCTCCTCTTATCCTTCCATAACCTTAGGCACTTTGAAATAGCCATCTTCCTGTTCTGGAGCATTTGAAAGAGCCAATTCCCTAGGTAACGAAGGCTTTGCTTCATCAGCACGCATCACATTTTTTAATGGCAATACATGTGCCATCGGCTGCACGTTATCCACATCTAGCTTATTTAAAACATCTGCATATTCTAAAATAGCATCCATTTGTCCAGTAAAGGTTTCCAGTTCATCCTCGGAAAATTCCAGCCGTGACAATAACGCAACATTTGCTACATCTTTACATGTAATCTTCACAATCTCACCATCCAAACTTAATAATGTTCAGGAAATTTCATAATAAACTATATTATATCACGATTATTGGAAATAAAAAAATAAAAGTTCTTTGTAAGATAACTTGAATAAAGACTCGCAGGATATTTCTCCGCGAGCCTTACATTCATCACCAATATTTTCATGGGTAACTTCTCATTATTGAATGCAATCTCTCATTTACGCATGCATCGTCACAGTTTTCTCTTTACTGCAGCTAATGATTTTGGTTTCACCATTTATTTGGGTTTGCAAATCTACTTTTCCACCCCAAAGATCAACAATATACTTTAAGCTTTCTTGCGCATAATTTAATTCCAGTTCCCGCTGATCGTAAACATGTTCTAATAGTAAGGTGTCATTTTCCACCCCGATTGGCTGAATTAATGGTATACCACCTAAACCAACAGAATTAGCAAAATTATCTCGTACTGTTTTCCAGCCATCTTCATCTGCTACTTCGGTTACAACAATATCATCGCCTTGGGTGCCATAGGAAAACAAATGCAGCTTTTCACACAACTCCTGATTTAAATAGCGGCGTATAAAAGATTGATCCCGATCCTCAGAGCGTATCGCCATAATTTTCTCCCGCCCACCAGGCTGCTGATCCAAGTATTCAAACATCTTAAATCCTATAAAATAAGGATTAATCTGCCCTTGATGAGGACGTATCACCAAATTATGACGCTGTAAAAATTCTAAGTGCAGTCCTTGAGGCAGCTCAAGTTGGTTTAGCAGCTGATAATGCCAATAGCTGGCCCATCCCTCATTCATAATCTTGGTTTCTATTTGCGGAATAAAATACATGGTTTCTTCTCGCACAATCTGAATTAAATCACGTTCCCATTCGACTAAATTTCCTTTTTCTGCGAGAAAAGCTAATAAATCATCCTTTAGCCGTTCTGGTACACATTCATGCTCTTCTTCAGCAAGTTGTTTACTTGCTGTTTTTTTTCTTTCACCATGCCGGCAAATCTGAAATTTAAGTCCATGGGCAGCATCTAAAATACGTTCAACCTTCTCTGGCCCAATACTAGGATCTTGTATATATTCTCTAACACGATTGGCATGTACCTTGAACATTTCCATTTCCAAATCAGCCCGTGTATCCCGTTTAAATAAACGATTATTCTTAAAAAAGTCATTATGTGCATAGACATGAGCCATCGTCAATATATGAATTAACAAAGTATTATCCCGCATAAGGTATGCAATACAAGGATCAGAATTAATCACCATCTCGTAAGGCAATCCTACAAGATTATATTTATAAAAACTCTTTTGCCGTTCATAAGCCTTACCAAAGCTCCAATGAGGATAATGAGTAGGTATTCCTAAATAGGCCTCATAACATAGCATATCTTCATAGCTGCATATTTCAAAATGCTGTTCATAACAGTCTAGACCTGCATCTCGAACCAATTTTTCAATTTTATTGTTCCAAAATTCTAATTCACTCAAACTATAGGCTGACATTATCAATTACCTCCGGAACTAGATTCCGTATCTAAAAGCTTTTTAAATGCCTGCCAAATATCTGTCTTGTCTTTCATCGTTACCATGACAAAATTAGCAAAGCTGATTGATTTTTCATATTCCTTCTTAATGGTACTGCCATTCACATTATACGTACTAGTTGTAATCTCACCATAGCCGAATAAGTTGCTGATATTACAAAGTTGTTTTACTAGATCAACAGCTTTATTATTATCTTCACCCCAGTTATCACCATCGGAACAGTGAAATACATATATATTCCAGCTAGTTGGATTATAGCGTTGCTCAATAATCTCCAACGCTTTCTCATAACCACTGCTAATATAGGTTCCGCCTGTCTCGCCGCGATGAAAAAACTCTTGTTCATTTACTTCCTGGGCCGTAGTTGTATGAGCAATAAAAGTTACCTCAACATGTTCATACTTCCAGCGAACAAACTGGTACAGCAAAAAATAAAAACTACGTGCCAAATATTTCTTAGTTTGATCCATAGACCCTGATGTATCCATAATGCAAATCACTACTGCATTGGAATGCCTGCGGGTATCTTCTTTTATCCGACAATACCTAAGATCATTTTCATGAAAAGGTATACGTTCCGGAATTTCCTCTTCCTCACTATTTTCAATATGTCGCTGCGCCATTTTCTGGCGTTTAATTTTTTCGGTTAAGGTTCTTTTTTTATTTAGATGTGGTGGAATTCCTTTACGCTGAAAGCTGGATCGCTTATATTTACGCTCTGACTCGATAAGGGCAAATTTTTTACGTTCCATATCTGGTAATTGCAGATCCTCAAAAAGATAATTCGTAAGCTCCTCCATCGTAATTTCGGTCTCATAGACATCTTCACCAGGATTATTCCCAGCCTGGCCCGGCTGCTGTCCCGGCTGACTATCACCAGCCTTACCGATCACCTGGCCTTTTGCTTCCTGACCTTCTCCAGAACCTGTGCCACCTGCATTTTTCCCGTAAATAAATTGATACTCTTTAATCCCTTTAATCGGAATCTTTATTTTCTTATCTTTGCTCTGTCCGATGATACTTTCTTCGGCAATAATATCACCTAAATTCTTCTTTATGCTCTCCTCTATCAGCTGACGATGCCTTTTACGATCCCATGCCGAACGGTCTGAACTGCCTATATCCCCATCTTTAAAGATTGCCACTTGCTGACATCTCCCCTCCTAGAAACGCCTTAATCCTTCCACAGATTATTGGCTGCGTATTTCAAGATGACATTACAACAGTGATCGCAATAACCATTGGCCTTTAGTTCCTCACCCATAACATTATATTTGATGTCTTGTTCTTTATCTCGTACTCTTGCCTTTGTTATAACGCGTGATATTTCTTTGACAGCTACCGTTAATTTTTTCTCAATGGCTTCTTTTAGCGGCTCATAACACTGATAATCAATTTTTCCGCCATTACGCAATACCGAAAACATATAAGCAGTCACATCCTGGCGAAAACCTGGTGCAGCTGTACTGTAAATACCAACCTGTTCTTCGATTGACTGGAGGAACTTAATATCAGGCTCCAACTCTTCTCCCGTATTTTTATCTTTGATCTTAGTCGAATTAGCAAAGGCTTCTGCATGATCCAAATAGTTATTAAATAAGCTTTCTGCCTGCTCACTATAACCATGGATGAAAGCCCGTGTAATTTCTTTTTCAAGGATTTTATGATACTCTTTTTTGATAGTATCTTGTAAAAAAGCTAAATATCGCTTTTTATCATCTTCAGCAATGGCCAATTCCTTGACTGACTTCGTTAGGGTATCTAAAATACTAATCGGGTTAATGCAATTATTTTCTGATTCTGATAAGGCAACATCCACAGCCTTCATAATGAAACGAGTAGAAATTCCCGTCATCCCTTCCCGCTGTGCCTCATCTCTAAGCTCAAAAATATCGATTTTCTTTGTAGAACCTTTTTCAACAATTTCTTCACCATTATATAATTTCAGTTTTGTCAATGGATCTACTTTCACTGATGGGCTTAACCTGGTTAAAATAGCAAACATGGATGCCATTTCAATAGTATGTGGTGCAATATGAGCATCAAAACTGCTGCTTCTTAAGATCTTTTGATAAATTTTTACTTCTTCATCAAGCTCCAGGCAATAAGGCACCTCAACTTTGACTATTCTATCTAAAATAGCTTCATTAGTATGATCTGATTTAAATTTATTCCATTCGGCTTCATTAGAATGAGCTAAAATGATGCCATCAAAATAAATCATGGAACCCTTACCAGGCGACGGTATGGACTTTTCCTGGGTGGCTGTAATCATCGTATGTAAATATTCAACATCATTCTTAAAGACTTCGATAAACTCAACCAAACCACGATTGCCTACATTAAAAGCCCCATTTAATGACAATACTCTCGGGTCATCTTCAGGATATAAATCCATTTTAGAAATATCAACCGACCCAATCAATACCGATGTATCTTGGTTATTGGGATCAACTGGCGGTACTGTCCCAATCCCTTTACGTGAACGAATGGAAAATTCTGTAGTTTCCACTGGGAAGCGCTCAAATTCACCATGATATTCATTTTTTAAACGATAGCGGCAAACAGGACAAAGATCACCTTCAATTTTCACCCCCAACATTTCTTCAAACCTGGGGCGAAGGTGCTTCGGAATCAAGTGAAGCGGTTCTTCCCGCATCGGACAATCTTTAATTGTATAAATAGGGTGACTCATTTCCAACATCCGTTTTAAAGCTTCCATAATAGAAGATTTTCCTGCCCCTACAGGGCCAACAAAATAGAGTACCTGCCTTGATTCTTCGCCCCTCATAGCCGCTGAATGGAAATAACGCATGATTTTCATAAGTGTTTTATCAATACCATAAAAATCATTTTTGAAATACGCGTAGCGTTTTAACATATCATTGCCATAGATTCTTTTCAAACGTGGATGTTCTTCTGTTTTCACCGTTTCTACACCAGCAGCTATCAGCAAATCATACATACGCTGATGCGCTAGCATGACTACCTTAGGATTTTCCTTGATTATTTCTAAATAATCAAGGAGTACACCTTCAAACTGCCGATGCTTCTTTGCTTCCCGATCTTTTTGTATAAGACTTTCAAAATCAATAATCATAAAATTGCCCCTCCCCTTACTTGATAGTGTTAAAAATATCAAAGATAGTATCTGGAGGCTTTCCTATAAAGAAGGCTGAATTCAGTTAGTATGTTCATTCCATTCTAAATCGTAGTTACACTTATCTGCAAATCTCACTGCTCTTAACGCCGCTCTTCGCAAAGCATGAGTTAGGCAATGATTTGATGATCAGATAAAATTTCTTTTAATTATAGATATGCAAATCCTGGCAAACATTATTACTGTCGTAAAAATTTTCCAATGACCTTGGATCTTTCAGCCAATTCCCATCTTCCTATTGGGTGTTAAAGAGGGGTCGTCAAAAAGCACCTAACTCCTTATCGGCAAGGGCTCAGGTGTTCCCAATTCCTAATATATATATCGTCTTATTCTACTTATCCAATTTCCCTTCATAGAAGGCCCACTCATCAACGGAGTCACCTGGCGGAACATTGATAAACTCATTACTATTCCAAGGTCCTTTAACAAGCCTTTCCATAAACGAATTCTTACCTTCTGTGATCCGGTGGCTTAACCCCAGTAAATCTGCTATCTGATAGGAGCGGGTCAGGAGCTGCGGTTCTTGCTCGCTGCCTGTGCGGATAAATAATACGCGGCCATAACCGCTGTATATTCTGCGAAAAACAGCTGCTGCTTTCTTTTCACCATATTTTTTATAAATGCGATCGTATTCCGAGAGGATGGCACGTTCGCCATGCAACCAGCCGCAGGACAAATACAAGGTGCCTTTCTCTTCTGAACGGAATGTTTCATATCTCGCTTTTGAACCTAACAGCAGTGGAATGCAATCATGCACGTTAGGTATTGTCAGAGTGAAATCAACAGCTCTTAAATTTTTGGTCGCTCCACCGCATAATCCGAAGGCTAGAATGACCCTGGAATATCCAATCAACCCATTAAGAATTTTCTGCAATTCTTCACCTAGTTTTTCCGGATGCAAATGCAGCCCCATAGAAATAAACTCAAACTCTACACTACAACCGGATGCCACCCTAAGTAACTCTTCTTTCATAACTTCACAGGCAATCATTTTTACCGCCATACTCTCAACTCCATACTGCAATCCTCATACGAGAAGGTCTTTGGTTAACCCTGGAAATATTTCATCATATGCAATACAAATAAGTTATGCCAATCCAAATTCTAAGCATTTGGCAAATAAGCGATCAAAATTATCCACTGTCGCTAACTCAATCACCTGAACCTCCTTTACCGCTTCGGCCATCTTGTGCCTGACAAATTGATTCAATAAAAATGCCTGCCCGCCAGATTTTGATGTGTTACCCAAAAACTGAATTTTTTCCCGGAAACAATTAGGTAAAAGTCCAATATTGATTAAACTATCAGGATTGAGATGATAGCCAAATGAGCCTGCGATAAACACACGATCAACCGCCTCAGCCGCCACGCCTTGCTCATTTAGCAACGCTTCAATGCCGGCTCGGATAGCCCCCTTAGCCAGTTGAACTTGCCTAATATCTCTTTGGGATATATATACATTCTCGGTCAATGAAAAGACAGTTTTCCCCTCCCGCTTAACCAAATGCTTCATCAGATATTCTGGCAGATTTTGATCCTTAAGTTTACCATTTTTACCAACAATATCATGAGCAACCAGTTCACCCACAATATCAATAAGGCCGCTGCCACATATCCCAATTGCCTCTTCACTGCCAATCATATTGATTTCTAACATTTCATTGATAATCGCAAAGGTTTCAATAGCACCAGCTGCTGCCCGCATACCACAGGTAATATTCATCCCTTCAAAAGCCGGACCAGCAGCCGTAGAAGCAACAAACAGACTGCCATCTTTACTCAGCGCCATTTCACCATTGGTACCAATATCAATAAAAAGACTGACACCAGCAAGCTCGATAAGCTGAGCCGCTAATATTCCGGAAGTAATATCGGCACCTACATAAGCTGAAATAATCGGTGGCAGATAAACTTTGGCAAAGGGAGAAACTTTCAGTCCATAATCAATGGCACTAATCTGCTCATGACCGTACAGAACCGGCGTATAGGGGTACTTTCCCAGAGTAACAGGATTCACTCTCGTTGCCAGATGCAGCATACAAGTATTGCCGCTAAGCACGATTTCATACACATGTTTACTATTAATATTCACTTTAACCGTTACCTCTGCAAGCAGACGATTTAATTCCTCAATCAGGGCAAAATACATCGTATCCAGCCCTTCTGTAGTAGATGCATATGTTATGCGGGAAAGAACATCCTGAGCGTAACGACTTTGGGGATTTAACGCTGATACTGAAGCAAGCTCCCTTCCAGAGTGAATATCATATAAGGCAAGTACTACCGTAGTTGTTCCAATATCCACCACGACGCCATAATTTTCCTTAGCTGTATCCCCTGCCTCTTTCCCCAACAGAAGCTCACCTGCCAGTACCTTTGTCTTGCCATCCTGAATGTCATATACTTTGTGGATTGAACTAGCCAATTCTACCGCAACGGTCTTTCCATTACTCAATATTTGCAGACTCTCATTGTCTAGCCGCTCTATGGTTTCTATTTCTATATCATCCTGTATTTCCGTGCAGCAAGCCAAAACAAGCCCCTTGGAATACTCGATAGCAGAAAGACACGCTTCTCCTTTTACTATGATATCGCTGGCAAAATCACCAACCATTTTAACCTTGCATTTTCCGCAAGTTCCATTGCCGTTACAAGGTGAATCAATCATAATCCCCGCTGAACGCGCGGCCGACAGCACTGTTGTCCCAGCCACTACTTCTACTATTTTCGAATTGGTCTTAAAATGTACTACCGGCATACTTCATTTCTCCTTCACGGTACCAGACATAGCTTGAATATTATCCAAACGGGTTGAGGTGCTCAAACCGCAGGCTGGCGCAATGATGTCAATCCCCTCTTGCAACAAGTGCCTAGTATTATTAGCCACTTTGTCCGGTGTTCCCATTTCTAATAAATACGTACTAACATTCCCCATAGTGACTAATTGAGGAAATTCCTCTTTCACCTGCCGCAAATTCACCATAGCATCAGCACTGATGGCATCGGCCTTCAATTCCGGTAACACATGTTTTACTGCATTTATATTACCGCAAATATGTACAATGACAGGTACACCTTGCAAATGAACAGCCTCAATAATTTTGTTAATATACACCAATGGGTATTCAGAAAACATACGCGGTCCCAGTATTTCTCCAGTAGCCGTCGGATCGGCGATAGAAATGACATTGGCACCATTTTCAATCATTAATGCAGCATAGGCAATCAAAAAGTCGCTTACATATTCCATGACTCTATGAACATCTGACTTATTGCGACGCAAATCCTTCAAAAAAGTCATAGGATCGATGATAGAAGCTGCTGTACTAACTGGCCCAGTTAGATTTCCAATAACGGGAATATCAGGGTAGCGCTTTGCCACTTGATAAGTCGCCTGAATCACAGTATTAATCCTTCCGGTTTGCAGCATGTCAGTAAACCCTCGAAACTTAACAGCAGAAGATGATGAAAAAACTTCCTGTGTGATTTTGGGTTCGCAAGTTAAACTGCCATAATCGACTCTGCTGCCTAATACCTCAGGCTCTACAGTCATACAAAAAGGAATGCCCAGATTTTCAAAACCAGTAGCAGCAAAGACATCGCCAGCTAGCTCAGCCATTAATTTGTCGTCACTATGAGCTGCTGGTAAGACATGACCACCACGGCTCATAACTTCCACGATAGCCGCATTCATCATACCGCCGGGACAAATCACTGGCGGCCTATCAGTCTTTTCTTTATGCAATATTTTCAATAAGCGTTCCTTAGGAGTAAAATTGCTCATTTAAACCCGCCCTCTTCATACATTTCACCTCATGATCATTAGGCTGCCCCTTCAGTAAGCTGGCGGACCAAGCGTACAGCAGTTGCTGCATTTACAGCATAACTGTCAGCACCAATTTTATCGGCAAAGGCCTGTGAGACTGGTGCACCACCAATCATGACTTTAAATTGTTCTCTAATATCCTGCTGCTGCAGTAAACGAATCACTTCAGCCAATCCATCCATTGTTGTCGTCATCAACGTAGAAATGGCAATGATTTTAGCCTTCTGTTCTTTTGCAGTATCAATAAATCTTTGCGGTGAAATATCTCTACCAAGATCAATGATCTCATAACCAGAAGTTTCTAATAGGATTTTCACCAAATTCTTACCAATATCGTGAGTATCTCCCTCAATAACACCGATGACAATTTTAACCTTTTCCTCTCCAGCCTCTTCTTTCGCTTTGAGGTGAGGTTTCAAAATAGAAAGTCCGGCATACATAGCATCCGAACACATCAGCAGTTCAGGGATAAAATATTCTTCTTCCTCAAATAATCGCCCTGCGATTTCCATACCAGCGGAAAGACCATTTTCTATCGCCTCATAAGCATCAATACCTTCGGCTACTATGATTTTAGACAACTCTACAGCCTTTTCTTCATCCATATCCACCACGGCATCAGCCAATTGTTTAAATAATTCTTCCTTACGATTTGCCACAATACCCTTCCCCTTTTTCAAATTATTTAACTTATAACTTACTTAACTAAAATTACTTAGCTGCAGTGGATATCTGCCAAATTCACGTGCTGCCTGAAATAAAGCCTGTATATTTTCGATTGGTGCCCCCATCGGTAATCCACAACCAAGTGATAATATATAGCCTTTAGGATTATCATACCCTTTTGTCAAGCACTCCCTGGCATCATGCCGTACGTCTTGGGGTGTGCCCAGATACATGGTTGCCGTAGGTTTGACATTGCCAAACAGTGTAACTTGGTCACCAACAGCACGCTTAGCTGCGGACAAGTCAATCGTATCATCCAAGCTTAATATGCCGGCACCGGTATCGACCATATCCTGCCAGATCTTCGTCGTATTACCGCAAATATGCAAGGAAGGAGCACTGCCAGTCAGTTGCTTAATGCTCGTTACTAGTTCCTGCAAATAGGGAAAAGCAAATTTGCGGAATTGTTGCGGACTGATTAACGTTGTCGAAGCCGTCGGATCGGCGATACTCACCTTAGCGCCCAGTTTGGCAGCCTCTTTCACATAAGCAATCGTGCTATCCAAAGAAAATCGTAATAGTCGATGTACAAATTCAGGATTCCGGTATAGCTCCCGTAAGAAATCCTCCGTACCCCTAATATTGGCTGCTGTCGTAAATGGGCCAGCTACATTGCTAGTCACCGGCACAGAATCCCCTAAACAATCAACCAAAATTTTCAGAGCTCCTAAATGTATAGGCAGCCTCCCATCGCGCCATGGATTAGGAATTTTCAACTTATCCAAATCTGCTGGCTTTTTCACAGCTACTTCCGTAATATAGGGAGTGTTCTCTTCTTTCGGATAATATACAGTACTGCCTGCCGCTTCGGCAATTCCTGGCAAGCCCGGTCCAGCTGCCACTGCCTCGGCACCAAAGATATTGTGAGCAGCGATTTGAGTCTGTGCTGTTTTTTCACTGGAGAAATAGCATTGCCAATGAGGAATGCCTGCCACTTTTCCTGCCTGATTGCTAATAACTACCCCACACGGCACCCGATCATAAGGTCTTCCGCTCAGTACTGCTTCCAGGCGTTCCTTCGGTGTCATTTCATCACGAAGGCTCAAAACCGCCATCTCTCGCACCTCTTTTCACTATTTTTACCTTTATTTGGTTAGGAAGGCTTCATTCAGAGCCAATCTTAGCTCCTGCCTCAGAATACTTTGTCTTTAGCTGAAAACAAAAAGGCAAAAATTGATTCTACACGTATAGAATCAATTTTTGCCTTCAGTTTCCTACTGATCAGTCAATATATACTATTTACATGCTGTCATTTTTGCAACCTTCAAACTAAAAATAATTAAAAAGAAAAAACCTGCACAGAGACTACTTCTGTCAGGCCTTCAGCTTATGCTGATCAGCTTGTTTAAACATATAACAATGCATTTGAAATTATTTAATATGATAGTAGCACGTATAAATGATAGTGTCAATATCCTTGTGTTATTATACCTCATTCTAATTATCCTCTAATTCCAATTTTAGATTTACTGAATACAGCTGATAAAATAAACGAATCACTTCGCATAATTTGTCGACAACTTCATCCACTAATCCATCTTGACAGTATAAACAGTCTATAGTAATATTAGCTAAACCACACTAGTAATTTTAGAAGACAGGTTTACCGACTCTTGTTACTCCTTTAAAAATAGTTTATTTTGATATTTCAAATAAGATTTCTATGCCAATGCATCGTATATCTTTATTTTTGTCTTACATAGCTGATCATGAAAAGCTGAAGGCTAAGCATATTGGATAAATATGTCTTACCTTCAGTTTTTTTCATGATAGCGAAGATCGGTCTTACCCGCCTATTCAACTCATATTAAATAAGTTTCATGTAATAAAGAGACTTGCTCAAGGGGGGTTCAACGCCACTTGAATGCTAGTCACATTTATCAGTCGACCCCATAGCCCTTTTTGATTTTCACTTGAAGAAACCGAAAAAGGTTAGAGGTTCAGTCTTCAGATAAGCTTTATTATTATGTAACTTGTTAATATAAAAATATATAGTAGGAGGCCAATAACATGAGTGAAATCGTAAACGCTATCTTGCAGCGCCGGAGCATCAGGAGCTTCAAACAGGAGCAGATTAAGGACAGCGAATTAGAGGCAATTCTTGAAGCCGGTCAATTTGCTCCTAGTGCCCGTAATGAGCAGTCCTGGCATTTTACCGTAGTACAAAACAAAGACTTGCAAAGCAAAATCAACGAAGTTATCCGCAAAATCTTTTTAAACTCAGGCAATCCGGCATTTGAAGAAAGAGCCAAGGCCGAACACTTTAGCCCTTTCTATCATGCACCAACGTTAATCATTGTTTCTGGTGATGAAAAAGCGATTGCTCCACAACATAACGGCAGCCTGGCATTAGGAAACTTATTTCTTGCAGCTCATGCTTTAAATATAGGCTCCGTTTGGATTCATTCCCTGCGTTCTCTATTTGATACAGAAGAAGGACGAGCTTTAAATAAGGAGCTAGGCATTCCTAATGGATATACAATCGTTGGTTCCGGGGCTTTTGGCTATAATGCAGGTGATACTCCATCTCCTGTCCCGCGTAAAGAAGGCACGGTAACAATCATCAAATAAGCAATAGCTGGGGCTGAAGATTGCAATATGCAAACTTCAGCCCCATTATTATCGACCCATAATGTAAAGCCTCTTGTCATTGATTTTCACAACTTTTACTAGCATGACAGCCTAAAATGCGTTCTTATGCTAAAATTTTGCAAATATACTTTCAAATGGTATAATGACCATAAAAGACCATATATATGTGTTTTTTTAAACTTACATAACACACAATAAGAGGAGGATATTATGGAAAAGTCAAAGGTTTATTTTACTAATATGCGGGCAACTGCTACTATGAATTTGCTGCAGAAATTAGAAAAACTAGTTAAAAAGGCTGGAATTGGTCAAATTGATTTCAAAGGCAAATATACTGCAATCAAAATACACTTTGGTGAACCAGGTAATCTAGCCTATCTTAGACCCAATTACGCTAAAGTAATTGCTGATGTAATAAAAGACTTGGGCGGCAAGGTATTCCTTACAGATTGTAACACCTTGTATGTAGGCAGACGCAAGGATGCCCTTGAGCATCTGGATGCAGCTTATGAAAATGGCTACAATCCCTTTACTACCGGCTGTCAAATCATTATCGGTGATGGACTAAAAGGTACGGATGAATCATACGTTGCCGTGCCCTGCGGTGAATACGTAACAGAAGCAAAAATTGGCCGCGCCATAATGGATGCGGATATTATTGTGAGTCTGAACCACTTTAAAGGTCATGAACTTACCGGTTTCGGTGGCGCGCTAAAAAATATTGGTATGGGCTGTGGTTCAAGAGCTGGAAAAATGGAGATGCATAGTGATGGCAAGCCTAGTGTTGATAGGGAAAATTGTGTAGGCTGTGGCGCCTGTGCCAAAATCTGTGCTCATAGCGCAATTACTCTTACAGATAAAAAGGCCAAGATCGATCATACAAAATGCGTTGGCTGCGGCAGATGCATTGGAACCTGTCATTTTAATGCGATCAACCCAGCTTGGGATGAGTCAAATGATGTACTCAATAAAAAAATTGCCGAATATACCTGGGCTGTCTTACATGACAGACCGCATTTTCATATTAGCTTGGTAGTTGATGTATCGCCAAACTGTGACTGTCACGCCGAAAATGATGTACCAATCATTCCAGACATTGGTATGTTCGCGTCTTTTGATCCCGTCGCTCTTGATATGGCCTGTGCAGATATGGCTAACCAAGCTCCAGTCATTTCTGACAGCTATTTAGCGGAACAGTTAAAAAATAAGAACAGTTCAGGTGAACATGATCATTTCTGTTCTGCCCATCCTGAAACCAATTGGATGTCCTGTGTTGATTATGCTGAGGAAATAGGGCTAGGTATAAAATCCTATGAAATTATCGAAATCTAAATTTGATTAAAAATAATTCATAAAAGCAATCACTAAGTTCTGCTACACAAAGTGAATTTATTAAACTGAATATTTCAATCACCTTTAAACATAAAAAATGCTAAGATATAATACTCTTAGCATTTTTTTATGCTTATAACTATGTTTTAAATGCCTTCTCCATCAATCCCTCGTAAATCGTTATCCGATAAATTATTTAGATCAAAAGGGGTTCCCTGATATACATAATAATTAAGCCAGTTTGAAAATAGTAAATTGGCGGCACTGCGCCAACGCACAACCGGCATCTTTTCAGGATCATCTCCAGGGTAATAATTAGACGGGATATTAATCGGCAGTCCTTCCGCCACATCACGATCATATTCCGTTTTAAGCGTTAACGCATCATATTCAGCATGACCTGTGATAAATAAATGCCGATAGGTCTTATCAATTACTGCATAAATTCCCGCTTCCTCTGATTCAGAAAGTATGGATAACTGGGGAACCTTTTCAACATCTTCCCTTTTTACTTCTGTGTGCCGGGAATGAGGAACATAAAAGATTTCATCAAAACCCCGAAACAGCATCTTTTCTTTAACATTTACCGTATGAGGAAATACACCAAATAATTTCTGGGGCAAATCATATTTGGGAATGCCGTAATAATGATATAAGGCTGCTTGAGCACCCCAGCAAATATGCAGCGTCGAATAAACGTTTTTTCTACTCCAATCCATAATCTCACATAGCTCATCCCAATAAACGACTTCTTCAAAAGGCATTTGTTCCACGGGAGCTCCAGTAATAATCATACCATCATACTTGCGGTTTTTTACTTCCGCAAAGGTTTCATAAAATTTAACCAGGTGTTCGTGAGGAGTATTCTTAGGTTCATAAGTTGCTGTATAAATAAAATCAAATTCCACTTGCAGCGGTGAATTGCCCAGCAACCGGAGCAATTGTGTCTCTGTGACAATTTTCGTCGGCATCAAATTTAATAGTAATATCCGAAGTGGACGTATATCTTGTGCATAGGCACGATCTTCATCCATTGCAAATATATTTTCCTTTTCAAGGATGTTTACTGCCGGCAAATTATTAGGAATTTTAATTGGCATCGTTTTCGCTCCTTTTCAATTAAATCTTAAGTTACTATATAATCTTTAAGAATAAATCCTTTTATTGGATATTTTCTTCTAATCATATAAACTTTACAGTTCTTACTGGCTTTGCGTTCTGTCCATATAGACATTTGATACCTTTTAGATTCATTATCCAATTATATTTCATCGTATAAACGCAATTTCCTTCTTTTTGCATTAGATCTCATTTCTTAAATATATAGTAAACCTATATATTTAATCCAGTTTATTAACGATAACAACAAAAAATCGTTATTTATCCAAGGGACAAATAACGATTTCAATTAATATAGATTACCTAAAATAAACTTATTTATCGCGTTGGCTACTCCTTCATTATCATTCGTATCGGTTGTATAATCGGCCTTTTGCTTTACCCTATCAGAAGCATTTCCCATAGCAATGCCCAGACCAGCATATTCTATCATAGACAAATCATTTTCACTATCACCTATCGTTATGATCTCTTCACGCTTCAAACCGTAATGTACTGCTAACATTTCCACCGCTTTCCCTTTAGAGACTCCTTTACGGGTAATTTCAATGTTATGTCTTGAAGAATCAACAATTTCTAACTGTGGTAACCCCATTAATTTATCTCTCATTTCACAAATTAAGGCTGCATCCCTATATATGATCTCACTTTTTACAATATTATCTCTTTCCTGATGCAATATCTTGCGCCACCGATCCCAGGAGTGAACATATTTCACATCTAATTTATTGCTTCTGCTGCCTACGATGGTAGCTGCCCAATAAAATAGCTTAAACATAATATCGCCATAATAAAATCTATGGGGAGTACAAAAATAAGGCTGTATATGATATTTGCGAAATAGATCCAATAATTCTAATGATAAGCTCTCGCCGAGAACATCCTTATAAATAACTTTATCAGTATCCTTTTCTTTTATGAATGCTCCATTTGACGCTATCACTGGAGACTTTACACCAATCAAATTTGAAAAATATTCGGCATCAGTATACATTCGTCCAGTGCTTATCACAATATGAACACCCATCTCATGTGCCTTTTGCAAGATTTCCTTCGTTCTTTTGCTAATTCTATGTTTATTATTTAAAAGAGTTCCATCAATATCAATACAAACTAGTTTATACGCCATAGCAGCGTCCTTTCTTATGTATTTAATCAGCTTCACTCTTCATAGTGCCGCCCTATTTGACTGCCTTTCAGCTTACCTTAAACTGATCAAATTATGCTTATAATGGATAACTATCTGAGTACAAACTACCACAGAAAATTCGCTTTTACCAATTTTATTGTTTGTTCAGCACCTCATGCAAATTGTATGTATAATAGGCTGATAAAGCAAACAATATGAAATAAGAGAAACCCATTTTATAACGGAAACCTGTATCAGTATCATAATAGGGGTTCTCACGGTCTTTCCATACTTCCCAGGCCTTTTTTATGGCCAAAATAGAAATCAGAATACTAATGGGATTAAAGAAATACAAAGAAAAAAGTACCATTACAGGAATACCAATCATCCAAAGCTTTAGAGATATAGCCGTAACAATACGTCCTCCATCCAGCGGGTGCGCAGGAATCAGATTAAATACCGTTAATAAGAAACCAAAATACGCTAAAGCAAAAAATAATGTAGAACCAAATAGTTCTCCCACACAAAGGCAAACAAATGCGCCAAGAGCTCCGAAAATTGGGCCGGCAATACCTACGATAGATTCTGTTTTAGCATCTTTCGGTGCTTCTTTCATTTGAATGATGGCGCCGATAAAAGGAAGAAACATGGGCAGACTTGTATCGATGCCTAGTCGGCGAGAAGCCGTCAGATGTCCTAGCTCATGAATAAACAATAATAGTACAATCCCAATGGCATATTTCCAACCATAGATATAAGTATATACAACAATCATCAGCATCATTGATAAACCTGTAGTGAGGAATTTGCCAAATTTTAAAAATAGAAAGATTCCCTTAATGACCGTCCAAATCTTTGCAGCTTTAAAAATCAACAACAGTCCGCCAAAGCTAGTAAGGCAGCCCCATCTGCTTTTCTTCTTTAAAGGAGGCTCTAATTCTGACGCAGGCTCACCGCTTGATAGAATAATATCCTCATCTTCTTTTTTGTCCATATCGCAAGAACCCTCCTTATCATTCTTTCTCAACCTTTATGCTTTACAACTGGGTATGACTTGATATAACATCTCGTCCATCTCACTTAAGAAAGGAGAAAGATTACCATAATAAAAAAGGCTTAGATGATGTAATGTTCGTGTGCAAATGGTATATAGAATATGACGTTCTTCCTCATGACTGTAATTAATAGCATCTGCATGAATTACCAGTACGGCGTCAAACTCCAAACCTTTTGCCAAATAAGATGGTATTACAATGATTCCCGGATGAAATGTATCATCTTCATCAATGACTAGAGTAACATCGATTTGAGCTTTAAGTTCAGAAAAAATACATTGGGCTTGAAAAGTATTCTTGCAAATTATAGCGATGGAGTGCCAGCCTTCTCTATGAATATTCGCAATTGTATGGATCAAATTAGGGATCAAATCGGGGATTTTTTCAATACGGGTAATGGAGGGTAAGGAGCCTGAACGATCAACGGATTCCACTTCTGTCCTACAAGAAAGCAATGCCTGACAAAATGCCTGAATCTGTTTGGTAGAACGATAACTACGTGTAAGACGAAAGGCAATTGATTCTTCTGTACCGATAATTTCACTCATATCATTAAAGCTTGCTGTACGCAAGAAGGGATGCACGGCTTGAGCAGGATCTCCTACCACTGTCCACGTAGAATTTGGAAAAAGGGCTACAAGGATTTCGAACTGCAGTCGTGTGTAATCCTGGGCTTCATCAATAATAAGATGCTTAATATCTCGATTAATAGAAAAACCTTGCAAGGCGCCTTGAAAATAAATAAAGGGGGCACTATCTTCATAAGGCAATATACCCTTGTTGATAAAGGAAAGAGTCTGCTTTTGGATAGCCTGCCAGGCTTTAGGGAAATTTATTTTAGCTGTTGAACGGGCAATTAACCAGTTGCCTTTAAATAAGCGCTGATATTCTGACAACGGGGATAGTCTCGTCAGCTTATCAATTTTACCATAGAGTAGGCTGAATTCTTCTCTAGCAGCCATTCTCGCAAGGCTTTTAATTGCATTTTCATCAACCTCTTCACCACGTGCCATAATTTCAGCTTCTTTTTCCTTACGAATTGTATTAAACAATGGACGTATTCTATTTTCTATCACTTGTTTTATTTTTTCGAGGCGAATCATTACCGGCATTCCGACAAGGTTACCCAAATAATAATGTTTCCACTCTGCTTTGCTAAAGATACTTTGACCTCGAAACTCAATATCGGGATAATCATCAACCAGACTTGTTTGCATCCAGTATATGCATTCCTCTATAATTTGCTCAAAATCCCTAGAAGATTTAAAACGGATATTTTCTGCATGCAGGGCCTGCTCATGGCCATTCTTATTTGATAATACCGCTTCCAAATGAGAAGTACGTGTTTCAAGCCTTATGGGAAGCTGCGTTATCGATCCTGAAACACAATCTTGAAAAGTCCGCTGCAGTACATTTTCCTCTCCCATTTCCGGCAGCACATTTGAAATATAATCGCTAAACAGGTGATTTGGCGAGAGGATAAGAACATTTTTCTCATTGAGAATATTCCGATCCCGATACAGCAAAAATGCAATGCGATGTAAAGCTACAGACGTTTTACCACTGCCGGCCGGCCCCTCGACAAAAAGTGCTCTATGACGTGCATCTCGAATGATTTGATTCTGCTCGCGCTGGATACTATTTATAATAGTATGCATTTTATCATCAACACTTTTACCCAATATTTCTTGTAATACCTCGTCATCTATTTTTAAATCAGCATCAAACATATACTGCATACAACCGTTTGTTATTTTATATTGCCGTTTTAGTGTTATATTTCCCTTTATTGTTCCTACTGAACAATGATACGAAGCTTCTCCTAGTCCGCAATCATAAAACATGCTTGCTATCGGTGCCCGCCAGTCATATATAAGAAATTCACCCTCATCTTCGTCCATTAGCGTGGAGATACCGATATAAATCGGCTCTTCCTGCGGCATAAGACTGCCATCTTCTTCAATAAAATCAATGCGTCCAAAATAAGGGGAGTTTAACATTCTCTGCAGTTTACGGGGAGTGCTGTGGGTTAAGGAAGACAAAGCACGTTGACGATTGGCAGTTTCTACGAGTTGCGCCTCATCACTGCCACAATTTTCCCAATAATTTAATAAAGTTTCCTTGAGCTCAGATTGTTTCACCACGCAATTTCCTTCGCTTATGGCAAGTTGCTGTCTTATTTCGGCAAGCGTTGTTTCTAATCGTATATATTCTTTTTGTCTTTCTTGGTCGTTCACATTGTCCTCCATTTGTAGAAAAATTAATAATATCAAAATTACATTGCCTTATGTAAAAAGCAAAGTTTATATTTAGGATTGTACCACACTACATAACTTATGCCTATTCTTTAAAAATGTTATTGTTGTCTACTACTAAACAATCTAAAGAATAAGACAGTATTCCTACTGCCTAACAAGTTGGTTATTATCTTATGACAATAAAAAAATCACTGTTTTACTGCCCTTTAATCCGTTAATTCTTAATTAAATCCTATATTATGATATTGATGTGACCCTCATTGTTTTTTACTTAAGAGTTCCATTCCTTACAGCAAAAAGGCCCTTGTTTCTATAGTTGTTCTGCCTGTATGCATAATTTTCCTGTATTATAAATGAGAATTTTATATCGTCACACTTACTCAGGTAGGTATTAAAATAAAACAACAATAATAAATTCCTTGTAACGAAAAAGGAGAATCATTATATAGTGATTCTCCTTTTTCGATATCAATATTTTTCTATATATTTTGATAATAAATGAGTAACCAACCGGTCTGGAGTTACTCCCTCTTTTTTAGCACGTCTAATCAGATCCTGATATAAGGGACGAGGAATCTGCAAATTAAAATTGTTCCTAAACAAACCTTCAACCTCACCAGGTTCTGGAATAGAAACACTTCCTTCCAAGGCAATTTCCAACCAAGCAATTTTGGCTGCAGCAATCATTTCTAAAGCAACGATCTCCGTTTTCCCTTGTGCAATACAGCCAGGTAACTCAGGGATAGCTGCCACAAATCCCCGTCCAGTCGGATATAGCTCAATTTTATACGGCAAAGAAACGAAATAATCCAGGGTTTTTCGCTTATTGTTCATGATGCTGCCTTCCTTTCATTGCCTGGAAATAAGAATTATAAAATCATTTTATCTAATGCATAAGCAACTTCATCGTCATCATTGCTCAATGTGACATACGTACATAATGCTTTGCCTCCACCATCACATCAATCGTGATTAGCTTCATAGCTTCCATCTTTTTCTATTTTACTTTGGCTACAAATAACTCTAATTTGGTATTTATCAAACATCTCCATGAAATCCTCTGTAGGTACTTGATTCGTGATGATAAGATCAATTTCCGATAGCTCAGCATACTTAAAATAACCATTGCGGCCAAACTTTGTGTGATCGGCTAAGACAACAACCTGTTCTGCCTGCTCAATCATCTTACGAACAACATGCCCATCATCTTCAAGACTTGTAGTGATGCCTTGTGAAGTAATACCAAAAACCCCAATAAAGGCAGTATTCACTATATACTGAGATAAGGCTGCAATGACCTGTGGTCCAAAAAGAAAAAGCTGGTCTTTATTTAAATCTCCGCCCAGCAAGTGGATATCCACCCCTCGCTTTGTAGAAAGTATTTCGGCTTGATTAATAGAGTTTGTAATAACCGTACAATCTTCTACATCAAGAAATTCTGCACAAGCCTGAACGGTTGTCGAAGAATCCAAAATGATTTTATCACCATTCTTGATAAGAGAAGCAGCAATCTTACCGATCTCCCTTTTTTCTTCCATACCATATTGCAGCCTTTCCCGATAATTCATAATATCCTTCTGGATGGTGCTTAGTAAAGCTCCTCCGTGCGTTCTAATGATTCGTTTTTGTTCTTCCAACTTGACTAAATCTCTGCGTGCTGTGTCCCGGGAAACCTCATAAATACTACATATCTCTTCCACACTAATCCGTTTATGCTTACTTAAATACTCTACGATTCGCTCCAGTCGCTCTTCTTGATACACACTATCACTCCTTCAACGAATGAATGCTTTGACCATATTATAATTCTTTTTAAGTTAATTTTCAAGCAATTTTAAGTTTTTGTAATTAAATCACTTAATAACAATTTAATCTAATAGGATGCTATTCAAAAAAAAAAAAAAACAGTTAATGATTTGATATAACAAAAGCCAAGAATTTCGTGGCTTTTGTTATTATGTAAGTAACACAGGAGGCTAGCCATCGAGTTACTACATTTCATGCCAATTAAGCAAGCTTTTAACCATATAGCGAAATGCCATATTATATTTTTGTCTCTTTATCCCTATGAAGCCATTTAATTAGAACCTCTTCCCGCATTTTCGTAATTGCTAATAATGCCTCCGGTGTCCATTCGTATAAACCACGGCCGGTTTTAGCTCCTAATTTATCGTTATGCAATGCATCTTTTAATAACGGAGAAACTCCAATATTATTACATAAGTCAGCCATTAAATAGTTAGATATATTATAAAAGATATCAAGACCACCCAAGTCCGCACTTTCAAGAGGTCCAGTTACTGATAAGCGACGTCCAAGACTATACTTAACAGTCGTATCCACAGCTTCTTGAGTAGCAATACCTGACTCCACAATATACAAGGCCTCTCGTAATAATGCAAGTTGCAATCGATTGCCAATAAAACCTAAGGCTTCCCGCTTTAATGCCACTGGCTTCTTACCAATCTTCTCCATAAGCTGCCAGGTAATATCCACCGTTTCTCGACTTGTATGCTTGCCTGGTACTATTTCGACCAGCGGTATGAAATGAGGAGGATTCCAAAAATGTGCAACAACAAATTTATCTTTACGCTCAATGGCCTCTGCTATCGCCGTAGGACTCAATCCAGATGTATTAGTAGCAAAAATAGTTTGAGGAGAGCAGAGCTTATCCATTTTTGCGAAAACTTCTTGTTTTATTTTCAAATCTTCTGCAATAGACTCAATAACAAAATCAGCGCCTGCTGCTGCTTCCTCAAGAGTAGTGACACCTTGGATACGTCCCAAAATTTCAGGTATTGCTGACTCCTGGACTAAATTATTTTCCCGGTAGGTTTCCATAGCAGCCTTAATTCCTGCTATGCCCCGTGCAATGCTTTCAACTGTACGACCATACATTCGTACATTATAACCCGCCACTGCAAACATAATAGCAGTAGCAAATCCCATGGTTCCTGTGCCTAGATTACAGATATTCTTAATTTCTTCGACTTTCATTTAAAATTCCCCCACTAATAATTCAAATAAGGGAACCATGTGTGGTGATTCCCTTAAAATACAATACCAGCAGCATCAGCCTTACTCTTAGATATATACTCGCAAGGTTCTGCTTTCTGTTTGCATGCATTTACTCTTAGGCAGATCCAAGCCTTCTATTGCAAATCCACCAGAATATAACAATATCGTTACATAAAATTCAAGTGACACATTTATTTTTGTTTTTATAACTAACAGCATAAAAAAGTACTGCAATAAATACTACAAGAACTGCGCAAACCAAGTACATCGTACGGTAATTTGTATAATGTACCAGGATACTAATAGGAATTGACAAGTATCGCAAAATGTCTTAGAAATGCCTTTTTTTATTCTTCAATCATCTTCATAAACTGTTCTTCATCCAATACTTCCACACCTAATTGCTGCGCCTTTTCCAGCTTACTGCCTGCTTCTGCACCAGCCACCACATAGCTGGTTTTTTTACTAACAGATCCAGATACTTTACCGCCCAATTTTTGAATCCTCTCTGCCGCCTGATTGCGGCTCAGCTTTTCCAAGGTCCCGGTTAATACAAATGTTTTTCCTGCAAAAAGTTGATTTTCTTCAATGATTTGCTTGTCCTCAGTAGTTTTTACTCCCGCAGAACGAAGTCTTGTAACAAGTTCGATATTTTCTTCTGTAGCAAAATAGGCTACAATGCTTTCCGCAATTTTTGTACCTATTTCATCCAATTCCAGCAACTCCTCTACCGACGCTTGTCTTACATCATCTATATTGCCATAATGATGTGCTACAATGCCAGCAGCTTTTACACCTACATGACGAATCCCCAATGCGAACAACAGCCTGGCTAGGCCTGCCTGTTTACTATTTTCAATAGCAGATAACAAATTTTCTGCAGATTTCTGCGCCATACGCGGTACCGTAAGTACCTGTTCCAGCTGTAATTGATATAAATCGGCCGCATCATTAACTAGCCCAGTATCCACCAGAGCAGTAAGTACTGCCGGACCCAGGCCATCAATATTCATTGCATCACGAGATACAAAGTGAATCAAACCTTCGCGAAAGAGCGCAGGGCAATGAGGATTTATACATTTATGAGCTGCCTCCCCTTCTTGACGCACTACTGGCCCTTTGCATTCAGGGCATTCCTTGGGCATAACAAAAGGAATTTCCTCACCGGTACGTTTTTCGATAATTACAGCAACTACTTTGGGAATTACTTCACCTGCTTTGTGAATAATAACCGTATCCCCAATACGAATATCCTTTTCCTCAATATAATCTAAATTGTGTAATGTAGCCCGACTGACTGTGGAACCAGCCACCCTTACAGGACGAAGTATTGCCGTTGGTGTAAGAACCCCTGTGCGGCCAAGCCCTATAAAAATATCTTCTACCACAGTGATGGCTTGCTCAGCAGGAAATTTATAGGCAATGGCCCACCTAGGGTCTTTAGCTGTATATCCTAATGCTTGCTGGCTGGCTAAATCATTCACTTTGATTACCATACCATCAATATCATAGGGAAGGTCATAGCGTTTTTCGGTAAACTGAGTACAGTACGTAATAACATCTTCTATCTTTTGAAAGATCCGATATTGGGAATTGATTTTTAGCCCCATCCCCTTTAAATACTCTAGCATTTGCCCTTGAGTAGTCAATTCTACATCTGTATAAACACCAATACCATAAACAAAGATATCTAATGCCCTCTGTGCCGTTATCTTAGGATCCAACTGCCGCAGCGATCCTGCGGCAGCATTGCGAGGATTCGCTAGCAATGGTTCACCAGCCTGTTCTCGCTCCTTGTTCAATCTTTCAAATTCCCGCCTGGGCATGTATACTTCACCACGTACCTCAAGAACCTGCGGAATCGTTGCAGCCTCACCTTGTAAAACCAAAGGCACCGATTTGATAGTACGAATATTAGTAGTCACATCTTCCCCTTGGAAACCATCTCCCCGCGTAACACCACTAAGCAAACGACCTTTTTCATAAGTCAAATTGATGGCTAATCCATCAATTTTGAGTTCCACTATATATTCCACTTCAATCTTTTCTTCCTCACCAAGCCCGCTTAGTACCCGATTGTGAAAAGCTAATAATTCCTCAGCGGAAAAGGCATTCCCCAAACTACGCATAGGTGTAAAATGGGTGACACGCTCAAACCCACCAGCAACCATACCGCCAACCCGTTGGGTAGGTGAATCAGCGGTAATTAAATTAGGATAGGCTGTCTCTAGCTCTATTAAACGACGCATTAATTGGTCAAACTGTCCATCTTCTATTTCAGGATTATCAAGAACATAATAGCAATAATTATGATAAGACAGCTGTTTGCGCAATGCAGCGATTTCATCCATGATTGGCTGTATCCCTTCTATTTTCTGTTCCATTGCCTTTACCACTCCTTGTTAGAATTAGAAAGCTGCAGTAGTAGACTGCAGCATTCTTATACTGTCATAAAAAGTAATTTTCTATCCGCTGACCAAGAACTCTCTATAATGCATAGTTTCTCCAAACAGGAGTTAAGAGAGGATAAGATCAGATGAAGCTAAAACTTCATCTGATCTTACTCTTATTATTTAAATCCATCTTACACTATACCTTGGTAAGAGGTGCCATATTTGCAATTACAACTTTAATCCCCTGTCCGGGAAAAGCAATTTTAAGTTCCTGACTATCGCCACTCCCTTTCACATCGATCACGGTGCCTACTCCCCATTTGGTATGTTGGGCCTTATCAGCGACCTTCCAAATACCGCCATTATGTTCTTTGGGTGGAAGGGTTCTAGGAACAGGAGTACGTAAAGGACTTTGCACAATGGATGAAGCAGAAAGGGGCGGACTGATAGTTGCTCTGCTGCCGCTGCTGGCAAAACCATACTGATTTTGCCGTCCTGAATATTTCTCCACCATAGTACTAGGAATCTCACTCAAAAACCGTGAAATGGGGAACATTTGTGTCCTGCCATAAATGGTCCGCATACGGGCGTTGGTCATATATAGCTTGCGCCTAGCCCTAGTAATACCCACATAACAAATACGCCGTTCTTCTTCTATCTCTTCTTCATTCATCAAAGTACGTGAGTGGGGAAAAAGTCCTTCTTCCATGCCTGCCATAAAAACGACTGGGAACTCCAATCCTTTCGCAGAGTGCAGGGTCATTAAAGTAACGCGTGCCTCAGATATTTCTGCATTATCAATGTCAGCAACTAAAGCTACTTGCTCCAAGAATTTTTCTAATGTTTCTTCGCCTTCTCCCTTGGCAAAATCCTTAGCTACACTCAAAAATTCTTTTAGATTATCCAGCCTGTTTTCATCCTGTGGATCTGTACTTTTTTGCAGTTCTTCTACATAACCAGAATCATGCATTACTTTATTTACTAATTCTACAACAGATAATGATTGCACTTGCGCCATTAAATTAAAAATAAGCTCAGCCAAGAATTCTAAAGGTCCCTTCGCTCTAGCGGTAATGCCAGGAACTAATTCAGGATTACTAACTACATCAAACAAAGTCATATTATTCTCTGCTGCATAAGCAGTTAAACGGCTAATAGTTGTATCACCAAGTCCACGTCTCGGTACATTAATGATTCGCAGTAAACTAACACTGTCTGACGGATTAAAAATAACCCGCAAATAGGCTAACATATCTTTTATTTCTTTACGATCATAGAACTTTAATCCACCCACAATAACATACGGAATTCCACATTGCATAAAAGCTTCTTCAATGGCACGAGACTGGGTATTGGTACGATACAGCACTGCAATATCACCATAAGATGTACGATATACGGTGTTAAGTTTTGTAATCGTATCACCAATAAATTGTGCTTCATCCCGCTCGTGATGTGCTAAATAATGAGTTATGAGTTCACCTTGCGGATTTTGCGTCCATAATTCCTTCGGGCGGCGCGAACTATTATTTTCAATCACTGCATTAGCAGCATCCAAAATAACTTGTGTAGAGCGATAATTCTGTGCTAATGTAATAATCTTGGCTTCCGGATAATCTTTTTCAAAATCTAAGATATTACGAATATCAGCACCTCGCCAGCCATAAATACTTTGATCAGCATCACCAACCACGCAAAGGTTACGATGTTTATCTGCCAACATACGCGCTAAGAGGTATTGAGCTCTATTGGTATCCTGGTATTCATCGATCATGATATAATGAAATTTTCGTTGATATTTCCCTAAAACTTCTTCATTATTTTGTAGGAGTCTCACCGAAAGCAGTAATAAATCATCAAAATCCAGGGCATTATTCATACGTAATTTTTGTTGATATAATTGATAGATTTCAGCTATTTTTTGCTCATGGAAATTATTAGCTACTGTTGCAAATTCCCGTTCATCCTGCAAAGCATTTTTAGCATTGGAAATAGCAGCCAAAATACTACTTGGCTGAAATTGCTTATCATCTAAATTTAATTGTTTCAAACAACTTTTAATCAGAGATTGTGCATCTGATGTATCATAAATAACGAAATTACTTTTATAACCTGCCATGCCACCAATCTCCATACGCAACAATTTGGCACAAAAAGCATGGAAGGTACTAAGCCAAATATCTTTGGACTGTGCCCCTACGATTGTATGTACTCGCTCTTTCATTTCCGCAGCAGCTTTATTGGTAAAAGTAATCGCTAAGATATTATAAGGTGCTACACCCTGCTCTAAAAGATAAGCAATGCGACAAGTTAATACTTTCGTTTTACCTGAACCAGCACCAGCCATGATAAGCAAAGGGCCATTGGTATGAAGAACGGCTTCTTTTTGCATAGGATTCAATCCATCTATAATATTTTGCATATATTCCTCCGTAAGTACACTAACTTTTCACTTCTGATAACCTTATGAACTTCGCCAAAAATGCTAAATTTCCTGTTAATTAAACAATAAAATTATAGAGCAGTTTAGAAACTGCTCTATAATGATTGGCCTATTCATTCTTTTTATTACACTCTTGCCGCTTCTGACATAGGAGGAATAACCTGTTTTTTACGCGACATAACACCCGGCAAGTAGAGAACACCATCCTCGCCCTTACTCCCAAAAGCCTGGTACAATAAATCAACAGGCTCTCCCTTAAATACTAAATGAGTACCTTCTTGGATAATATCAGTAACCATTAATAAAACCATATCATAGTTTTCTTTCTGACGAAGAATTTCCATATCCTGTTGTAATTGTTCCTTTATAGAAAGTACTTCTTCCGCATCCATTACAGAGATTTGACCGATGCTCATCTTATAGTCACCAATCTGAAATTCTTTAATGTCATTCGCAATAATGTCCGCTGTCGACATTCCTTTAATACTAGCCCCAGCTTTCAATACACTTAGTCCAAATTGCTGCACATCCAATTCAGCAATTTCAGCCAATTGATTTGCTGTTCTTTGATCCTTCTCAGTGGAAGTAGGAGATTTAAAAAGCACTGTATCCGATAAAATAGCTGCCAATAATAAGCCTGCAATATTTTTAGGTATTGTTATATTACGATGCCAGTACATATTAGCAACAATGGTAGCAGTACAACCAACAGGCTCATGACGAATAAAAATAGGCTCACTCGTCTGCAGCCCTCCTAAGCGGTGATGATCAATGATCTCCACAATTTGGGCTTCTTCGATTCCCTCAACCGCTTGACCTCTTTCATTATGATCGACAAGAATAATCTTGCTGCGTTCCTGCACGATTAATTTGTCACGATGAATGGCCCCTACCAACTTGCCATTTTCCACAACTGGATATACCCGATAATTAGTAGCAGCCACGATTTTTTTTATATCAGTAACTAAATCTGTAGGTTTAAAAGCAATAACTTCTTTACGCATAACCATCTCTAAAGGAATGCTTTGATTAATGAGGCGGGCACAAGTATAAGTATCATGAGCAGATGCAATAATCATAATACCTAGTTCAGCAGCCTTTTGTATCACTTCTTTTTCAACCTCAACATTACCTGTAACCACCAAACAGGAAATGCCGCGATCCAAACAAGTGAATTGAGCATTACTACGATCTCCTACCAGTACAATGTCATTGGCGCTAACAAATTTCTGTATTAGTTTACGACTGCCTGCGGCAATGTGGACTCTGCCAGCAACTTTACGTTCCAAGTTTTCGCCACAAATCAAAACACCCTCTAACGCTTTCAAGATACCCGTAAAAGCCACACCAGCTTCACTTAAATCCTGCATTTGTAATTCGTCAAAATATAGGTTAGCTAAATCACCTACTGTTACCACGCCTATCATAAACCCTTTTTCATCAATAACAGGCACAGATTTTACATTACATTGCCTCATAATGCAACCCAAGTCACGCAACGTATCTTTCGGGCCTGCAGTCACCACTTCGGTCTGCATAATATCTTTAACTCTTGGGTATAAGTCGGTAACAAGCTTAGGCTTGTCAAAACCCAACGTTTCCAATACGAACTTAGTTTCACTATTTACTTTCCCAGCTCTGGCTGCTACAGCATTTTCTCCTCTGACCTGCTGAAAGTGAGCGTAACCAATCGCTGAACAGATGGAATCAGTATCAGGATTACGGTGTCCAATAACATAAATTGGTTTAGAAGATTCTGTCATAAAAAGTCCCCCATTGCTATTACTTATAATCTGCGAATTTTTCATCTTATATTGTACCCTATTTACCTATACTTGAATAGTATTAAAAATTTTGAAGTGCTTTACGCCAATCATTGAAATTTGAACAATAATAACAAAAAGACGCAACTGCGTCTTCTTAAATATGCTGCAAAAATTGGCCATCATATTCTTCTATTTTGTTTTACAAAATGATATACCAATGGTGTAAACATCACAAGTACTAACAATCCTATAGCCAGTAAAAAAGTCGAGGAAAAAACATCAAGAAGAGAATATCCTAATACATTATAGGCAAATGCCCCAGGAATCATACCGATAGTAGTAGCTAAAACAAAGTCCTGAAAACGGATTTTGGACAGCCCAGCTAAATAACTTACTGGATCATAGGGGAAAATGGGTACCAGTCTCATAATTAACATCGTACGAAATCCATTCACTTCTAACTGATTTTCAAATAATTGCAGTTGGGAATATTTACCCATATATTTTTGTAATTTCTTACTCCCCAATAAGCGAGCTATAACGAAACACAAACTGGCTCCCATTACACCGCCTACTACAACATAAAAAGTTCCCCACCAAGGTCCGAATGCCAATCCACCTGCTAACGTCAGGACAATAGCTGGAAATAAAAGGAGAGGTCTGATACTATACATAACAATATAGACTACAGGTCCCCACCAGCCAAAGGATAGCACTATATTACGAATCGACTCAGGTGTCAAACGGCTAATTCCTACAAAATGTACAAATAATAATACCAGCAGCAGTAAAACTAAGAAAAAACCAGCTTTAATCGCTGATCTTTTTTCACGTATCATTGTCATTATTGAATATAAACCTCATTTATAGTAAGAATAAAGTTCTAATTTCCACCTACAGATTATAACTTTATTCTTGCTATAATGTAAAGATAAAATTTTTTTTATAATCAAAAACCCTTCCTTTAGTAAATTCCTCGTTGAATAAACATATATTTTAAGCAAATTGAGAACAGGGGCCACATAAAACATCCGCCACAGCCAACCCCTGCATCATCCAATCTGCCACTTTACTCTTAGCTTCTTCCATGCGCTGCATGATACAAAGTGATGACTCAGGATCACCATATACTTTCCACATTCCCTGGCAAGTATGGCACTCTCCTCCTATCCCCATGAACCCCATAACATCTTTTAGAGGAATTCCTAATAATATGCCCATTTCATGAGGACATCGCGATTGAAAACGCAGTTTAAAATATTGTAGAAGATCTTCTAAATTCATAGCAGCATGATACCCAAAAGCTTCTAAAAACCGCCGATTATTTTTATCATTAACATAAGTATTTAATAAATCCACACGATAAAAAAGTACTTTCATGCTTTCAGGATCATCTTTGAGTACCATCCACTGCAAATTACTATTTGACAACAGATCTTGCCCATATTCAAGCCATAATGTCTTCATTGAAAATTTAGATGAATTCATTAAATTAAGCAATGTACCTGGTTTTTCACCATAAATTGTTGGTGCTAATTCTACAGCCAACCACTTGAAGAAAAAATCGGCATCATTTTTCGTGTCTTGAGTTTGTAAAAAAGTCTTCCAACACATTGATCCATTCCACCTCATCAGTATTACTTTTAATTCATTACGCCTGCAGAAATCAGCTTTTCCTCTACAGCTCCCCAAGAGCGTTTAGCAAACACCAGTGGTACATCCTGTGCTTTAGCTATTTCCTTTACCATTTTGGCAGTATTGTGATTCACATAATCGGTAAGCACTAATACAAATTGTGTTTTCTTCGGAATACTAATTTTATTTTGATTAGACACTCTTCGCCCATCAATATGTGTTAACTTGGTTACTCCCAATGAGTATAAATTCTTTTCAATAATCCCTAAATAATCGGCGCCAATTACTACGATAGACATAATTACATCCTCCTTCTATTTGTTATTGATTATCATTCTCACTTATTGTTTAAAAAATAAAGTTAGCCCTTGAAGCTATCTTCATCTACTTGCATTATTTATCATCATCTTTAGAATTACATCCACAATCACTACAATCTCCAGAGCTGCAACACGATCCTCCCTGTCCTTTTATCTTCTTCCAAATAGTTACAACAAAATAGCTTAATGCTACTATGCCAATCCCATATAGTATAAAATTTTCCATATAAGCTCCTCCTTTCAGCACCTAAAATGTAGGTCTATTGATTATCATGTTGGGTCTGCACTAATTACTGGTGCAAACCCAACACGGAAATTATATTAAATCAACTGCCGAAACCTAATAATTTACCACCTTGATACACTATAAAGGTTACAACCCAAGCCAGCGTGGTACCATATACTAAACTGAATGCAGGCCATTTCCATGAATTAGTTTCTCTCTTCATTACCGCAAGGGCAGCTAGACATGGAGAATAAATTAAGACAAACACCATTAGGCTATAAGCAACCAGCGGATTTAAAGTTGAATCTTGCGCTAGTGCATGCTTTAAAGATTTGGAATTTTCATCTGTCTCACCTAAGCTATAAATCGTACCCATTGTACTTAATACAACTTCCTTTGCTGTAACTCCAGCCACAAGACTAACACCAACTCGCCAATCAAAGCCAAGCGGTTTGATCGCAGGTTCAATCATTTTACCTAATTGTCCTGAATAGCTTTTTTCAAGTTTTTCACTCGTTTTTTCATTTTCTAAATGAGTTTTTTCTTCTTCTAAACTATCCGTGAGCTCAACATATTTTGCTGCACTACTATATAATTCTGCATTGCCCATTTCAAGTTGCTGTAATTTTTCTGTTTTGGCTGTTTCAAGCGCAGCATATTCTGGACTATCTTCTTCTAATTCAGCTGTAGCTTCGTCAAATTCTTTATTTACATCTTGAATTTCTCCAACCAAAGCTGCAAATTGCTCATTTTCTTCAATATCCTTAATTTCAAGTGGTGCTAAGATATTTTCGTCAACTTGCTGATTATAAGTCTCCTCAGCCTGTACTGTTAGAGCATCATAATCTCTAGTATATTCTACCTCACTAGGATAATTAGTCAGGAACCACATTAATATAGATGCCGCCAGGATAATTGTCCCTGCTTTTTTCAAATACAAAGAACTGCGTTCCCACATGTGAATAATTATACTTTTAATGGTAGGTACACGATATGGCGGTAATTCCATAACAAAAGGTTCACTTTCACCTTTGAATATGGTTTTACGATAAATACTCGCCATAATCATGAGTAATACAATTCCTAGAATGTAAATGGAAAACAATACATTTCCGGCAATACTCGGGTCAAAAAAAGCTGCTATCAACACTGTGTAAACTGGTAATTTTGCGCTACAACTCATAAGAGGCGCAACTAATATCGTAATCATCCGATCTCTAGGATTTTCTAACATTCTGGAGCCCATAATGGCTGGTACGCTGCATCCAAAACCTAATAATAAAGGAATAAAAGATTTACCATGCAAGCCAAATCTGCGCATCATCCTATCCATAATAAAAGCTGCCCTTGCCATATATCCCGTATCTTCCAATATGGAAATTGCTAGAAACAATAGAATAATACCAGGTACGAAGGTAAGAACTCCACCTACACCGCCGATGATTCCATCAACAATTAACGATTTTAAAGGTCCATCGGTCATAGCATTGCCGATAATCTCACCGATTTTCTTTATGCCTTCTTCAATCCAACCAGAAGGAATATCACCAATTGTAAATACCAGGTTAAACACAACCCACATTAAACCGAAAAATATTGGTAAGCCAAATACTCTATTGGTAAGAACTTTATCTATTTTATCTGATGTTGTCATTGCATGTAAATCTCTTGTATCTGCAATTTGTTGATATACTTTTCCTACAAATTGATAACGCTGACCAGCAATAAACAATTCAACATCTTCACCCAACGTATGATTTAATTCAGTCCTAATTGCATTACATTCCCGTAGAATGGAATCAGTATCAGGAAGCTTGGCAATAGAATTCAGTATATTAGAGTCATTTTCCAAGACCTTTAACGCTAACCATCGTACAGGAAAATTAATCTCATTATGTAACGATACTAGTAAAGGTTCCATTTTTTTAACGGCTGCCTCTACGTCACTTCCATAGTCGAGTTTAAAACCACTACTTTTTTTGTCATTACTTGTTTCAGCTGCAGCAAGCAAAATCCCATCGGTTCCCTCATTACGTACACCAATCGTACGTACTACAGAAACACCATTCAAACACTGAGACAATTTATCATCATTAATCTTGACACCCAAATTTTCAGCTACGTCAACCATATTTAATGCTAAAAGCAATGGTTTTTCCAGTTCTAAAAGTTGTATTGTTAAATATAAATTACGTTCCAAATTCGATGCATCTAAAATATCAATTACCACATCAGGTTTTTCATTAACAATAAAATTACGCGTTACAACTTCTTCTTGAGAATAGGCTGTTAAGCTATAAGTCCCCGGTAAATCTATAATTGCAAACTCTTTGTCCCCTAAATGCTTATAACCTTCTTTTTTCTCAACAGTAACGCCAGGATAGTTTCCAACATGTTGACGTCCACCTGTAATATTATTAAAAATAGTGGTCTTACCTGAGTTAGGATTGCCCACCAATGCAGCTGTTATCTTTTTTCTCGTCATCCTCATGCCCCTTTACTGTCAGCTTATCGGAAATCAATTATCATTATCAGTCAATTTACATAAATTTGATGGGCTAAACAGCGTTCTAACATGATTCTAGCCTCACCCACTTTGAGTAATAAAGCTCCATTAATCGAATTTAATATCTCTATTGAACAACCAGGAAAGAGACCCATATTCACCATACGCATACGTGTATCGCAAGAACAGGCAAAATTTTTAATTGTACATTTTTGACCAACTCTAGCTAATACCAGCGGCATAGTGATTACCTCCCTTTTAGGCTGTTTCCATTTCAATCATTTCAGCTTCATTTTTTCGTAAGGAAAGATTGAAGCCTTTTACTTTCACTTCCATAGGATCGCCCAAAGGTGCAAATTTCTGTACCTCAATAACAGCACCAGCTACAACTCCCATATCTACAATACGTCTTTTAATCATACTAGTACCAGTTACTTTTTTAACAATACCTTTTTCTCCTGGCAATAGATCACTAAGAACTCTACTCATTTCGGCTCCTCCTTTCAAAATAATGATACCAATTATCATTATCTATTTATATAGTAACTGAAGACGAGTATCATTGTCAAGTACTCCTATATATAATTATTGACGTTTCACCTCTTAACTGCATAGACTATGTATTTAAAAAATACAATTTCTTGCAGTCATTTTAAACAAAATTTATATATAACAATAGGTTAAATGCTTCAAATGACAAAAATAAAGAGAGAAGGTTTTAACCTTCTCTCAAAAAGCAACCATCCTTACAATTGTGTTTTACCAGAGACAAATCTCAACATCAACCTTTCAGGACAAAACTACTTCATCTATTAACTTAACCTTAGGAACTGGAGATAAACTCATAAACCAAGTTTCATAAGGAGAACACACCTAAATCTAATCTAACACACTAAGAAAATCCGAAACAAAAAACACTCTACCCCATAACCGACTAATTGGTTGCTAAGACTGGAAACTCGGATTCCAAAACTCTTTGCATTACTTAAGTCACTTGTAAGGATGGTGCTTGACTAAATAATAACATGAAAAAGGTAAGGCCGCAAGCATTTTTTTATTTATTTTTATATTACAAACGGTGCATTGTTTTGCACGATTAAACCTCCATAAAAAATTAAGGACTAATTATTCTAAACCTATAAATCCCATGCCCAAACACATCATTTATTACTGCGTTTTTGATAATGAGTATGAAGCAATTCATGAGACTTGTGACTTAAGGGCTTCTTCAAAAATTCCTCATATAACTTAATTACTGCAGGATTTTTATGTGATTGCCTTACAGGCGAATTGCGATCAATTTGATATAAACCTGCCATACGTGTTCCTTTGACACCAGTTTTAGTTGTAATGGGTTGCCCTCCGCCCCCAATACAACCGCCAGGACAGCCCATAACTTCAATAAAGGTATAATCACATTCGCCTTTTTTTATTTTTTCCATCAGCATCCTTGCGTTTTTAAGACCATTAGCAACGGCTACCTTCACCCTTACACCATTCAGATCGAGCTGTGCTTCTTTTATCCCACTTAGCCCTCTTACCATTTCAAAATCAAGCCGCTCTAAATTTTGTCCAGTGATTAACTCATAAACGGTGCGTAAAGCAGCCTCCATAACTCCTCCGGTAGTGCCAAAAATAGCCCCTGCCCCTGTGGAAATCCCCATGGGATCATCAAAAGCATCCGCATCCAATGTGGTGAAATCAATACCAGCCTCTTTTATCATTCTAGCAAGTTCACGGGTTGTTAGCACAATATCAACATCACGATAGCCACTGCTATTCATTTCCGGACGAGAACTCTCATATTTTTTAGCAGTACAAGGCATAATGGAAACAACTATGACCTTATCTGGTGAAATACCAGCTTTTTCAGCATAATACGTTTTTGCCAATGCACCAAATATCTGCTGCGGCGACTTACAGGTAGACACATTCGGCAATAATTCCGGGTAAAAAGTTTCAACAAAATTTACCCAGCCTGGACTGCATGAAGTAATTAAAGGCAAAATACCATGTTCTTGTATACGCTCTAAGAGTTCGTTCCCTTCCTCCATAATTGTAACATCTGCAGCAAAATTGGTATCAAATACTCTATCAAAACCTAATCGGCGCAGTGCTGTAATCATTTTACCAGTATCAACCCCCCCTATCTGCCTGCCAAATTCTTCTCCTAGGGCTACCCTAACTGCAGGGGCAACTTGTACAATGACATGTAACTCTTTTTCCTCAAGGGCTGACCACACCTCAGCCGTATTATCTCTTTCATAAATAGCACCAACGGGACATACAACAATACACTGACCACAAAACACACAAGAACTATCTTCCAGTTCTCTATCATAAGATGTCCCAATTGTATATTGAGTAGAACGATTTAATGTATTAATGGCACCAACTTCTTGTACTTCCTGACAAACAGTAACACAGCGTCCACATTTTATACACTTGTTGGGATCACGTACAATTGACATATTTTCTTGTATTGGCAGTTTATTCTCACTATTTATGGTAGATTCAAAATCTAATTTGCCTATACCAAAGGTTCTTGCCAATTGCTGCAATTCACAATTACCGCTGCGGATACATTGTAAACACTCTTGTGGATGAGCTGCTAAGATAAGTTCTAATACAGTTTTTCTCGTATCCCTGACCAACTTACTATTTGTGATAATCTCCACGCCTTCCCATACCTCAGTATTACAGGCAGTTCTTAATTTTCGCTGCCCTTTAATTTCTATCAGGCAAATACGACAAGCAGCTTTTACTGCAAGGTCAGGATGATAGCAAAGAGTAGGAATTTGAATTCCAATTTCCTTAGCAGCATTAATAATGAGTGTTCCTTCTGGCACCGTCACAAAAATACCATCAATACTGATTGTTACTTGCTTGTTTGAATTGACTGCAGAACACATCTATGCATCACTCTCCTGTCTGCTAAAACAACGACCAGCAGGGCATTGCTTTTTAATATGAACTTCAAATTCACCTTTAAAATATGTTAAACAACATTCAAGAGCAACAGTAGCAGATTGCCCTAGACCACAAAAGGATGCAGAAGTCATGACAGTGATTAACCGCTTCATTGTATTAAAATCCTCTTGCTCAGCAAGTCCCTCTTGGAATTTACAGAGAATTTTATATAACTGCCAATTTCCTTCGCGGCAAGGAGTACATTTGCCACAGGATTCATGAATGAAAAACTCCGTAACTCCTTTTAGGTAATCAACGACACATACAGATTCATCCAAGACAACAACAGCACCAGAACCGACGCTTAGTCCCACGGAACGCAATTCCTTATAACAATATAACGTATCTAACTGCTCTGGTACACCACAGGGACCAGATTGTCCACCCAGATGAAAAAACTTGAGTTTTTTACCTTTCGCAATTCCGCCACCAATTTCAAGATCATAAATAATATCACGCAAGGTAATTCCAAAAGGCACTTCATAGACTCCGCGTTTACTGGCCTGACCAGATAGGCAAACCAATTTAGTGCCACCACTGTTTTTGGTGCCATAGCTTAGATATTGTTCACCACCCATTTGCATTATAATGGGGATATTAGCAAAAGATTCTACATTATTCACCAATGTAGGCATTGAAAACAGCCCTCTTTCAGCCAGATGAGGCGGTTTTATTCTAGGTCTGCCTTCCTTGCCTTCTATAGAATTTAAAAGAGCTGAATTTTCTCCACATACATAAGCACCCGCTCCAGTCATAATATGAATATGAAAGCTAAAATCAGTACCTAAAATTCTGGAACCTAAATATCCTTTATCCATAGCATGATCAATGGCTGTTTGAAAACTTCTTTGAATGGCTGCATATTCACCTCGAATATAGATATAACCATCATGGGAATTAAATACATAACCAGCAATAATCATGCCCTCAATAACACTCAAGGGGTTTTGACTCAATAATAATTTATCCTTAAACGTGCCAGGTTCTCCCTCATCCGCATTACAGACAATATATTTAGGAAATGCAGGTACTTCTAACAAATGCTCCCATTTTGCCCCTGCTGGATAGGCAGCACCCCCACGTCCTAAAAGTTTAGCTTTCTTAATTTCAGAGATAATGTCACTGGCTTCTTGGGTAAAAGCCTTTTTTAAACCTTCAAATCCACCGACCTTTATGTATTCTTCTATAGAATCAGGGGTTATCTTTCCACAGTGTTTAGTAAGCAGCTGAACTGTTTTTACCATATTCATACCCCCGATACTTTTTTATGATCGCAATGATTTTGTTTTTGCTTAAATCCCCATATACCTCCTCACTGATTTTAGCTACTGGACCTATATCACAGGCTCCCACACAGGCGGTGTATAGCAAGGTAAACAGCCGATCCTTGGTCGTTTCTCCCATCTTTATTTCTAGTTGATCTGCAAAAATTTTTGCTATTGCATCTGACTTAGTGACATAACAGGGAGTGCTCTTACAAATCTCAATCACATATTTACCTCGAGGTTTTGTGGAAAACATCTCATAAAAAGTTAATACATCATATACTTTACTTACAGGTAATGCTAATTGATTTGCAACTATATTGGCCCAATCTTCATGTACATAATTTTTGCCGGAAGCATCTTGTATCGCAAGCAGTATGGACAACAATTTCTCCTTTGACTTCCCTATGGCTTCGATGATCGTTAGAATTTGTGACGAAGTTAATTCTTTATTCATATACTCCCTCATCTCTCCTTTTTCTCCAACTCTCGTAAACACTGTCATTTAAGTTTTTTAACCAAATATTTTAAAAAAAGACTTGTCCTCTGCTTTAAGGCTAAATTGCCAAGCAAAAGTTCAAGTCTTCCATTTGAGGGTATAATTTATTATATTATAGGATGATCTTGTTGTACACTTGTAACTTTCTGAATTATCATACATATTTAATATAGCCTTTATTCATAAAAGGCATATTAGTACATCTGCTTTATTTTACAAGCTGGGATACAAAAACTAATTGTATGCCATTCGCTTCTAGTTCAGGTATCATTTCACTCACCGCTGTGGCGGTATTTATGCGAGCATGCCCGATAACAGTCACCGTGCCGTGCCTTATAGCCATATCCTGAGCAGCACGCAGCTTGGCTTTTACAGCTCCTACTTCATCCGTATTATCCAAAAATAATTCATTTTCTCCTGTTTGTATTCCCATCTGGATGGATGTATCAGCCGCTATCGACTGACTATTGGTTCGACTATCAATAAAAAATAAATTATGCGATTTTAAAACCCCAAGAACAGCCTTCATTACACGCCTATCAGCGGTAGCCCTTGATCCCTGATGATTATTTACACCAATTAACCCAGGTACAGCTTGAATTGCTTTGTTCACCATATCCTGTATTTGTTCATCACTCATATTTACACTAACAGTTAATTCCTCTGATTGCGCACTTTGGGATAACGGTTCCATTGGCAAATGCAAAATAACCTGATGACCTGAACTTACCCCTTTGACAGCAGCCTCATTACTAAAAGAACGATATGGTATTACAGCAAAAGTAAGAGGACGGGAAATTGCCGCAAAAGCATTAATTGGATCTTTATTATAGCCGAAATCATCAATAATAATTGCCATTTTCCCCTGTACATTTCTTTCATTTTTGTTTCCAAGCTTATTGCCAATTTCAGGAGTAAGACTTTTTCCCCTGGTTAGGTATACCCTATCACTGATAATCGTTATATCTTCTCCTGCTAATTTGTCCTTCAACCCAATATCCAGACGCACTACAGCTGTACCTTGATACGTATCGGGTTGGGAAGACAGGACTTGCCCCCCTGCACTGTGCACTGCTGCATTTAAGGTTTGCACCATCACTTCAGCAGATACCGAATAAGGAGTAGTAACTTGTAATTGTCTGGTATGCCAGCGAATTATTCCTTCTACATTTTGGCGGGGTACTTCTTTGGTTGTTTCCTTACTATTAATAATGGCAATTTCATCTTTTTTCAACGCAGCATCAACGGCCCCATGAATTCTTTTACTTGCTTCGGTAAAATCAGCAATAGCTCCAGCGCCAGTCTTATCTATAGTATGGCCTTGAGGAATCAGTGGCTTTGAATCTTCAGTAAATTTCACATACAAACCTGCCAAAATTAAAATAATAGCTGCTGCTAAAAACCAAATACTTCTTTTATAGCCCACTTTTTTTGCTGCCATCTATACTCTCCCTTTTCAAAGTACTGTTAAGACCTTATCCATTAAAACTGCCAAAACGATATTCAACTTTTTTCAGACTGCCTTTCACGGTTACAACGGTATCGATATACAGGCCTACCTACAGCCCCATAACTAATTTCAACATTTAATAAATCAACGCTTTGAAAATACTTGAGATACTTACGAATAGACACTGGAGAAAGCCCCACATAATTTGCCATTTCTTCAGCGGTAAACTCTTCCTGTTGTTCCAGAATACGCTCCCATACCCTTTTAATCGTATTGCGGTCTAATCCTTTAGGCAGTTCGCCATCCAGTTGCAAAGTCCTCGCAAAGACTTGTTGATCCAAATCTTTTTGCGATAAGGTAGCAGATTCCCTGATTAATTGCAACCGCTTCTTAAAAGCAACTAAGGCCGTCTGCATCCGGTCAAATTCAAAAGGTTTAATTAAATAATCGACTGCACCATTTCTAAGTGCCGCCTGAATACTTTGATTATCTCGTGCAGCCGATACAACAATAACGTCTACACTATAATTTTGCTGACGAATAGCAGCCAATAACTCCAGTCCATTCATATTAGGCATAAAGATATCCAACAGCACTAAATCCACAGCTTTTTCCTGCAGAAAAGCCAATGCATCGTCACCATTTTTTACAATACCACAAAACAAGAACCCTTCTATCCGCTCAATATAACGCCGATTTAATTCTGCTACCATAGGATCATCTTCTACGATTAAAACCTTTATCATTTTGATTCTCCTTTATGAAATCTATCCTGTAATTTATTACATTTTCTGATTCATTTGACAATTATAGTTATCTTTCACCAAAGGCGTAAACTATATTTGTATGCTCACTACTCAATAATAGCGATCTTTCCATTTAAACAGAAAGACTTGTCCTATGCTAAGCCTCGTTGACCGAGCAAAAGTTCAAGTCTTTCTACTTTATCGTGTATTTTATTATAATACACACTATTCTATTTGTATACTTGCAATCTGCGAAATGAATGTAAAAAATGAATAATAGCAGTAATTAATCTGCTTATTGTTCTTTGTTACTGGCGAGTAATAATACGTACGGCTCTCTCGTACACAAGATAGCCTCACATCCATTTAACAAAAATAACTGCCCGATTGGCATCAATAAGATGCAAAATATGCACCAAAGACCACATAGACTAATTTCCCCATATGCACGGTCTTGCTACGGCCAATCGTCGCCATATTGCTTATTTTTTTGAGTCCTTTGTGCCACTGATTCTTAGGCAGTCTGTACAAAAGGAGCAGCAATCCGATAAAAATTTACCCCTTCTGATTTTTCTTTACTTCATAAGGAATTTCCACCATAAACACGGTCCCTTCACCTGGTCTGGTCTCAAATTCGATAGTCCCTTCCAACCGTTCCAAACTACTTTGCACTAAGTAGAGACCAAAGCCTCTGTTCCCTTCCTTACTGGAAATCCCCTTATCAAACAGCGTATTGCTTATTTCTGGTGAAATTCCTTCCCCGGTATCACTCACATGAATAAATAAGCTTCCTTGATCATAATACATATGCAATTCTACTTCTTTATAACTGGTGTTACTTACAGCATCAAAGGCATTTTCGATTAAATTTCCGATAATTGTCACTAACTCATGAACAATGCGATCATCTTGAGGCTGAGGTACATAGCTTTCTTCCGCTACATGCATTTTTACATTTTTTTCTCTCGATAAACTTAATTTACTTAAAATAAAACCAGCAAGCACAGGTTCTCTAATACGTTTAGCCACAAAGTTTATTTCTTCCTCATGTTCCGATGCAATTTTATTAATATAAGTTGCCAATTGAGGATAACTCTTTAATTTTACTAAGCCTAATATAACATGTAATTGGTTCATAAACTCATGAGCCTGTGCCCTAAGAGCGTCTACATAGTCTCGCACACCAGTCAACTGTTCAGCTAGGTCTTTCACCTCTGTTTTATCACGAAATGTCGATATTGCGCCTACGACTTCTCCATGCACAACCATTGGCAAACAATTAGCAATAACGGGTGATCCGTGAAAATCTTCTTCCTGGTCCAATTGGGCTACCTTTGATTCTATCACTTCCAGCATTTTAGTATTTGGTACATAATGAGTAATCGATTTGCCTACAGGACTGTGATCTCCTTTAGTCAAGCCTAACATCCGAATAGCCTCATCATTTACCAACGTAATGATCCCTTCAGTATCAACTGTCAAAATACCTTCATATACAGATTGCAACATGGCATTTCGTTCTTCCAGGCTTTTAGCAATAGCCTCTGGCTCAAGACCAAATAATATTTTTTTCACATTCTGTGATAGCAGATATGCTCCAAAGATACCAATCAACATACCAATTATAATAGCTGCAATTAATGCTTTTTGCGTCTCTTTCTCTAGAGTCCTTATGTCATCCATCAAAATACCAACAACTACTACACCTACCTGCTTTCCCTCAGGCGAATAAACAGGTACAAAGGCTCGCAATGCATCACCCAACGTCCCTTTTGCTACTGAAATATATTCACTGCCAGCCAATGCAGCCACTTCATCTCCACCAACAAATTTCTTACCAATTTTATCGGAATCAGGATGAGACCTACGGATTCCCTCCATGTCTAAGATAACAATATACTCAACATCAGCCGCAATCCCACTCTCATTAGCATAATCCTGCATAGCTCTTATATTTTTCCCTGCTGTCAATCCCTCAATAACAAGTGGAGACCGAGCTATTAGATGAGCTATACTAGTAGCTTTTCGCCCCGTCCCCTGCTGCGTATCAATTTCAATATTTTGTGAAATCAATATATTGGTAGCCAATAATGCCACAGCCACTACAGCAAATGTTAAAAAAATAATCTTGGTTTGTAATTTGGGACTTCTTATAAAAAACAAAAGAGACACCACCTTATTCCACTATGTAAACTATTTCTATTATAAAAACCTAATATGCAAAAGACAAGAATATCATATGTTCATAAATAAATTATTTTGAGAAATAAGGAAAATGCTTGGCCGAGAAAAGTCTTTCTCCACCAAGCATTTATTTTATAGTCAAGTACACTTACCTGCTTCGTATACTATTACTTAGAGTTTAGTCCCTATCTTTTGCCAAGTGCAGCTACATAAACAATAAATTGTTCTTCACCATCAAGCCCAATTACAGTGTTCATATAGTCATCATCAAAAGCAGCAATAGCACATACGCCGCAGCCAATGACTTGTGCGGATAAATAAAGATTTTGACAAACATGCCCTGCATCCAAATGCAAATAACGATATCCTCTTTCTCCATATCGCCAGGTCATACGATTTGCTTGCGCTGTCCAAAGGAACGTCACCGCACTTTTGGCGATAAAACGCTGTCCTAAGCAGGCCTTCATTATTTCCTCGGAAATATTCGCCGTTAAATTTACTGCTATTAATTTGTGTTCAAGAGCCAAAAAACGGTATAAACCTGGTTTTACACCCTCTACATTATGAATTAGTAAGTATGTCTCAAGGGCATGACGAGCACCAGCCGAAGGTACAGTCCGCAAAGTAGCCTTGTTGCCTAAAACCTGTTTAACTCCCTGGGTACACCATAATAAATAGGATAGTTCTAATAAACTGATTGGCATATTTTGATAATCACGCACACTGGTTCTAAGTTCAACCACCGCCATAAAATCAATTGTAATTTGCGGAATTTCTTCTGGCATAGGCAAATCAATAAACTTGCTATTCTCATCATAGGCCGCTTCTAAGGCTGGCTGAATTACTTCATCTGCCTGGTCCGATTGTTTCATATTCTCATAGCGAGTCTGTATCATAAATTCATGACCAATTGCTTTTGACATAACAACACCTCTAACTTCTATATTAAATAATAATACCAAGAAACTATCATACAGTTATTCTTTCACCACTGTTTTGAAAAAATCCTTCTATCGCTAATTTACTGAAATAAAATAAACCATGCTGCATTTTCTCCTCTTCTTCGCACATCTTTGCTACTTGGCGATTCAATATTCCCCGCAAAGTACAAGACTGCCAATCACGTAAGATCTGGCAGTCTTGTTATACTAATTTTTCACTTATCTGAGAATCTATTTTCTCCTGTTTTGCAACTCTTCCATTAATTCACTAATACTAACATTATGATAAGCCAGAAGCACTAAACAATGATACCACAGATCTGCCATCTCATATAATAGCTCTTCCTTACTATTGTTTTTAGATGCAATAATGGTTTCCGCGGCCTCTTCCCCTACCTTTTTTAGGATCTTGTCCTGGCCCTTTTCAAATAGATAGGTCGTATAAGAGCCAACTTGAGGATTACGTTTTCGTTCATTCACCACATGATATAATTCATGTAAAATAGTAGATATAGAAGATTGGCCATAGACAGAAAGTGGATTTTTCCCTTGCTCAATTTGGTCTTCTGGATTACCTAATTTACGGCTGAAACAAGATAAGGTTCCTTCATGGCAGGCAACCCCGGTTTGCTCTACTTTTACCAACAAAGTATCCCCATCACAGTCATAATAAATCTGCTCTACTTTTTGCACATGACCAGAAGTTTCACCCTTTTGCCACAGACTTTGGCGACTACGACTAAAAAACCAGGTAACACCTGTCTCTACTGTTTTCACTAAGGACTCTCGATTCATATAAGCCAGCATAAGAACAGTGCCTGTTTCTGCTTGCTGAATAATTGCAGGGATTAAGCCACGTTCATCAAATTTTATATTATCAATATTTATCATTGCCGCACCTCCACACCCTTTGATTTAAGGTATTGCTTGACTTGCCCAACGGTAAACTGACCAAAATGGAACACCGAGGCAGCTAGCACGGCATCTGCTTTCCCTGCCGTAAGTACATCATAAAAATGCACAAGTTCTCCAGCACCACCGGAAGCAATTACAGGAACGCGCACTGCTTCGGAAACAGCCCTCGTTAGTTTTATGTCATATCCATCTTTGACACCATCTTTATCCATGCTAGTCAGCAATATTTCCCCTGCCCCCAGCGCGGTGGCCTGTTTGACCCATTCTAATACATCCAGGCCTGTAGGCGTACGACCGCCATTAATATAAACTTCCCACTGTTCTTCCCCTTTTTGCCTGGCATCTACAGCTAAGACAATACATTGACAACCAAAACGTTTGGCTCCTTCGGCAATTAAATCTGGATTCTTGATAGCCGCTGTATTGAGAGAAACCTTATCTGCCCCAGCCTTTAGCATTTTTCGGATATCATCAACAGTACGAATTCCGCCTCCTACTGTAAAGGGAATAAATACCTGAGATGCAGTTTGTTCTACCATTTGCACCATAGTATTTCTATCCTCACAGGAAGCTGTAATATCCAGAAATATCAATTCATCCGCCAGTTCTTTATCATAGAAAGATGCCAATTCAACAGGATCACCGGCATCTCTAAGGCCAACAAAGTTAGTACCTTTAACGACTCGCCCATCTTTCACATCCAGGCAGGGAATAATCCGTTTCGTATACATGATCTCACTCTCCCCGTAGCAGACGTATTGCATCAGCCAACTGCAAACTACCAGTATAAATAGCTTTACCGACAATTACGCCCTCAATGCCATCACCTGCAGCTTGCTTTACCGCTTTCATGTCGGTTAAATCACGGACTCCTCCTGAAGCAATCACAGGAATTCCTGAAGCCTTAGCCAAAGCAGCAGTAGCAGGAACATTCACCCCTGATAAGGTACCATCACGGGAAATATCCGTATAAATAATTCGCGCTACCCCAACTTCAGCCATTTTTTTTGCTAATTCTTCAGCACCAATGCCACCTGCTATACCCCAACCTTCAACAGCAGCCAAACCATCACGTGCATCAATGCCTACCACGATACGATCACCGTATTTTTTACAAGCTGCTGCCACTAATTCCGGTTGTTTTACCGCAATGGATCCTAAAATGACTCGTTTTACTCCCACTTCCAGCAGTTGCGCAATGGTATCTAAGGTTCGTATACCACCGCCCAATTGGACCGGAATCCTAACGCTCCTTATAATAGCAGCAATCACCTCTAAGTTTACAGGTTTACCTGCCAGAGCACCATCTAAATCTACCAAATGCAAATATTCTGCACCTTCATTTTCCCACCGAACTGCCATATCCACAGGCTCATCAGCAAATATCGTTTCTTTATCAAAGCGTCCTTCTGTCAGACGCACACACTTTCCACCCCGAATATCAATCGCCGGAAAAACAATCATACCTTCATCTCCTTAAAATTGGCCAGCATTGCCAAACCGATACTACCTGATTTTTCTGGATGAAATTGTACTGCCTGTATATTTCCCCGTCCAATAGCAGCAGTCACAGAACCGCCATAATCGGTTACAGCAGTAATCAAACTGCGATCTTCAGGTACAGCATGATAACTGTGAACAAAATATACATAGGATTCTGGAGGTACATTAGCAAACAATGGACTTTCACCAGAAAAGACTAGACTGTTCCAGCCCATATGAGGAATTTTAAACGCAGGAGCATCAATTTTACGCACCATACCCGGGAAAATTCCCAACCCCTTAACATCTGGTTCTTCCTCGCTGCCTTCAAATAAAACTTGTAAGCCTAAACAAATAGAAAGAAAGGGGGTTCCTTTGGCTACAACTTCATGAATGGCATCGATCATGTGGTGAGCTTTAAGATTTTCCATACAATCACCAAAAGCACCAACTCCGGGTAATACTACTTTATCTGCTGCTGCAATAACATCTGGACTGCTGGTAACCACAACTTCTGCGCCTAATTTTATAAATGCATTCTTAACACTATATAAATTACCCATACCATAGTCGATTATGGCAATCATTTTCACCCCTCCTACAACATCCCTTTCGTAGACATAACTCCAACAATCCTATCATCCTTAGCCGTTGCTTCATCAAGAGCACGACCTAACGCTTTGAATATCGCTTCTACAATATGATGAGAGTTTTTTCCTGATAATACGCGTACATGCAAGGTCAAACCGGCGTGTACTGACAAAGCCCGCAGAAATTCTTCTGTCAATTCACTATCAAAATCTCCGATTCTTTCGGCAGGAATGACTACATCAAAAACAAGAAAGGGCCGACCACTAATATCGAGTGACACCATTGCCAATGCTTCATCCATCGGTACAAAAGCCGTACCATAACGTTTTATGCCGCTTTTATCTCCTAAAGCCTCAGTTAAAGTCTGCCCCAATACAATACCAGTGTCTTCTACAGTATGATGCCCATCTACAGCCAGGTCTCCTTCTGCTGTGAGCTGCAAATCAAAAAAACCATGTTTGGTTAATAAATTTAACATATGATCAAAAAAACCAATGCCTGTTGCAATTTCACTTTTACCAGTACCATCAATATTTAACTTTCCTGAAATATTAGTTTCGGCTGTCTGCCGCTCTATTGTCGCAGTACGCAGCATAGGATCCCCCTCTTTCCCAATTATTTTATTCATTCGATAGTCTCTCTTATATAACGGAAACTCTAGCTGCTAATCGACCAGCGTTAAAATGCCATCTGAATCAGGCCCTCTTTATAAGGCAACTTACTGCCCTTTCATAAACTCTTCAATAGCCTTATATAAATTATCATTTTCAAGAGGAGTGCCCACTGTAACTCGAATGCAATTTGTAAGATAAGGAGCCCTGCTAAAATCCCTGATACCAATATTTTTTTCTGATAAATAGGCACTCAGTTCTTGTGCTTTAGCCGTTTTTAGCAAGATAAAGTTAGTTTCCGAGGGATAAACTATTACATTTGACACTCCTCGGAGCAAGTCAGCTAAGCGTTTCCGCTCTGCAATCGTCTGTCCGATAATGGGCATGAATTCATCACGCATCTGATATACAACTTGGGCCGTAATCAGGGACAATGCATTCATATGATAGGGCATCATGACACGATCTGTCATGGATACAATATCGGTATTTGCCAGCATATAGCCTACACGAGTAGCGGCCAATCCATAGGCTTTGGACAGGGTCCGAGCTACAATTAAATGATCATACTTATCCATTAGCTTTACTGCTGATTGTCCATAGAATTCATAATATGCTTCATCTACAACTACAGGACAATTTACCTTACTGACAATGTATTCGATATCATCCATAGGAATTGTACTGCCTGTAGGATTATTAGGGTTGCATAAAATGATTAACTTGGCATTCGTTCGCTCTGCCGCCTGTATAACAGTATCTGGCGATAAAGAAAAGTCCTTATTTAATTCTACTGGAACCGCTTGACTGTCCGTTAATTGTGCATAAATACCATACATTGAAAAGGAAGGCACAGGGAAAACAATACTGCGTCCAGGGCCACCGAAAGTCTGGCACAAAGCCAGCAAAATCTCACTTGATCCATTACCAACTAGGGTATTTGGTACTGTAGTATTAAAAGCTTCTGCAATCAATGCCCGTAAATCTCGCATTCCTATATCAGGATAACGATTAAACGCCAAATATTCCAATTGATTCATAACCCGTTCACGTACTAAAGGCGGTAAATTATTAGGACTTTCATTTGCATCTAACTTACTATCCCATTCTTTTTCTTCTACTGAATAAGGTTTTATCTTTTCTAAACCCGGTCTAAAATCAAATATCATTATTTTTCCCTCACTCGAATGGCATTGGCATGAGCTTGTAGCCCTTCTGCCTCTGCCAGTATAATTACCTGACTCGCTACTGCACTAAGTGCCTCTTTCGTATAAGAGATAATACTCGTTTTTTTCATAAAAGTTTCTACGTTTAATACAGAATAAAAACGGGCCGTTCCTCCTGTTGGCAGCACATGATTAGGTCCTGCCAGATAATCCCCCAGTGGTTCCGGCGAATAAGGCCCTAAAAATATGGCCCCTGCGTTACGCACATAAGGCAACATGGCAAAGGGCTGAGCAGTTAGTATCTCTAAATGTTCTGGAGCTGATAGGTTAGCCAGTTCCATAGCTTCCATAATATTTGGTGCGACAATAAATAAACCATTTTTATTGAGAGCGGCCTCTGCAATTTCTCTCCGAGGCAGCTTAGCCAATTGATCCTGTACTTCTCTTTCTACTTTACTAACAAGGTCACTGCTGTCCGTAATTAAAATGCTGGAGGCCAGTACATCATGTTCAGCCTGACTTAACATATCTGCCGCAATATAAGCAGGATCAGCAGTTTCATCCGCAACAATCAAAATTTCACTGGGCCCTGCCAGCATATCAATATCACAATGTCCATATACTGCTTTTTTAGCTAATGTAACAAAAATATTTCCTGGTCCAGTGATTTTATCCACTTTAGGAATTAAATCTGTACCAAAAGCTAATGCAGCAACGGCTTGCGCCCCACCAACCTTAAACACTCTCGTCACACCGGCTTCACGAGCAGCAGTCAACACATTCGGATTGACACTGCCATCTTTACCTGGTGGTACGACCATGATAATTTCCTTTACACCGGCGACAGCGGCGGGTACTGCATTCATAATTACAGAAGAAGGATACATGGCTGTACCGCCAGGTACATAGATTCCTACCCGTTCCAAAGGTATACAGCTCTGCCCCAGCATCGAACCATGTTCACGATAAGTAAGCCATGTTTTGGGGAGCTGTTCGACATGAAAGGACTTGACATTAGCAATTGCTCGCCGAATAGCTGCTAATACCTGTCCGTCTACCTGTTGTAAAGCTTTATCAAATTCAGCAGCTGTAACTTCTAAGGATTCAGCAGTTAAACTTACCCCATCAATTGCTTGTGTATATTCCAGTACTGCTTTATCCCCTTGCAGACGCACATCCTGAACAATTTTTTCAACTACCTGAGAAGCCGTCAGTACATTACCAAACACCTTTTTGATATGAGCTTTTGCTCCCTCTCCCAATACCACTTGGTCAAAAGACGGTTTTTTTAACAAATTTAGCAAGGTTTCTTTACTACTATTTTTCGCATACACAATTTTCATTAACTTGCCTCACCTTCTAGCAAGGTTCTTAAGTCCTCTGTAATTTTATGAATACGATCAAATTTCATTTTAAAACTAACCCGATTGGCAATAAAACGAGCTGTAATTGGATGAATGGTAACAACTTCTACTAATTTATTAGCTTTCAGAGTACTTCCGGTTTCCACCAAGTCTACAATGATTTCTGCCAATCCTACGATTGGTGCCAATTCGATAGAACCGTTTAATTTGATAAATTCCATCTGGATGCCCATACTATGAAAAAAACCTTCCGCAATTTTAGGAAATTTAGTAGCTACGCGCATATGAGCATAATCACTTAACTTCTCTTGTTTTAAAGCCTCTGGTACAGCTACCATCATGCGGCAGAACCCAAGCTTCAAATCCAGTAACTCATAGACATCCTTGTCTTCTTCCAGCAGCACATCTTTGCCGATAATGCCAATATCTGCTGCTCCATACTCAACATAGGTAGGCAAATCTGCTGTTTTGGTAATAATAAAACGTAACTTTTCCTTTTCATTCGTAATTACCAATTTTCGCGAGTTTTCACTTAAATCTTCTGCTGTACATCCTACTTTTGCTAACATATTTGCTGATGGTGCAAATAATTTGCCTTTCGGCAAAGCTATCGTAAGATAATCCATGTCACTTGATGTCATGAAGAACCTCCTCGACTCCTTTAGTTATTTAAAGCGTTAATATATTGATATATTATCATTTGCAAAAATTTTCGTCAATATAAATGTAGGATTTTTTTATACATATGTAGAATTACTTGACATACTACTAAAAACATTCATTTTTATTTTTTCACGGCTATTTTAAAATGCATACATATTGAGTTATAAAATACACTAAAAGAGGTGTCGTGTACCATGCCCAGTTTTAATATTCTTGTAATCAACAATCTCGCTGAGCGTCATATGAAAGCCATTAAAAGCGTCGCTCCTAACTGCAATGTTATCACATGCGATTTTGAAAAGGCTGCCGAATACATACGTGATATCGATATTTTAGTAACCTGGGGTACAATGGATATTCGCCCGCTCTTTCTTGCTGCACCAAAACTTGTATGGGTACATAGTCTAAGTGCAGGAGTTGAAAGCTTGGTTTTTCCTGAGATGAAAAGTTCCAATACCCTGCTGACAAACTCAAAAGGTATTCATGGCATCCCCGTGTCAGAGCATGTTTTTGCTATGATGTTGGCTTTTACCAGAGGACTCCATTTATTTATCCACCAACAAGCAAACCATCAATGGAAACGGCTAAATGTTGATGAAATTCACGGTAAAACCATGGGTATCGTTGGTCTTGGCAGCATTGGCCGTGAAATTGCAAAAAAAGCCAAGGGAATGGGAATGAATGTAGTAGCGAGTAAACAAACAATGACAACAGAGTTATTTGTCGATGAACTATATCCGCCGGAAAAACTGCATGAATTGTTGTCACTTTCCGATTTCGTCGTTACAGCTTTACCATTACTCGAAGAAACAAAAAACTTATTTACGATGAATGAATTTACTGCTATGAAACCATCCGCCTATTTCATCAATATCGCTCGAGGCGGTATTATTAAACAAGACGATTTAGTGGCCGCTTTAGAACAAGGTTTAATAAAAGGTGCTTGTCTGGACGTCTTTGAAGAAGAACCACTGCCAGAAACATCTCCACTATGGGATATGTCAAATGTAATTATTACACCTCACGTAGCCGCCTTGTCGCCAAATTACCTGGATCGAGCGGTTAAACTCTTTGCTGACAACCTCTCCAGGTTTCTGCAGAAAAAAGAGATGTTAAATAGCATTGATAAGCTAAAAGGTTATTAATAATTGCAACATTTAATGCATATTATCTGCCTTTCTAAGTAATATCAACTCCAGCGGATCACTATCTGCTGGAGTTTTATGATGTTTAGCCACAATTTCAACTATTTGATGACTTTCGCCGATCTCCTGGAGCATCGTGGCACTGCGATTCGCATGATGATAGTAAATGTAAAAAGCATGGCGAAGATTATCTAACTTGCCGCCTCGCCCTAAACTGCCCCACTTTTTACTCCAATCTGGCAGTAGCCAGTGCCCAATAACAGTTATAATTTTATCCAAAGTACTAACATCGCCCTTACGTTTCCCGACATCATGAAGCAGCGCACACCTTATAAGAAGCGTACGATTAACCTGTGGATAATTTTCTGCCAATTGCAGGAGCGTATATGCTACATTAAGAACATGCCTCTGATCAGGTACGTTCATACCCCAAAATAATTGCTGCGCTTTTGCATCTAAATATAAATCCACAAAGTACCTGTCCTGTTGGGTAACCGTAGCTGTAAGTGCTGCAAAAACTTGTTTAATTCTGGTAAACATTTCTTTCGCCGCCGTTCACTCTATGTAGATTAATTTTGTGTAGCCTTTTGCTTTTTGACTGTTTTGGGCTTCCGCTTGTGATTGGGACATAAGAGCAACTTCCACACTTTGCCCTGACTGACGCAATGCTTCAGCCTGTCCAATAGCTGTTATCAGTTTATCTTTTGCCCAGCCTATATAAATATCTTTGTAATTGGGACTATCCATAATCCCTTGTCGCTCCAAAGCTAATAACACTCGTTCAATACCTAAAGCAAAACCAGTAGCCCCTGAGTTTAGTCCAAAAGAATTCAACATATTGTCGTATCTGCCACCACCACAGATTGGGAAGCCAAGGCCAGGCGTGTAGCATTCAAATACCATTCCTGTATAATAATCAAAATCACGAATTATACCTAAATCAAAATCAACATATTGGGCAACCCCATAACTTTCTAACAGTTGATAAATAGCAGCCAGATTATTCAAGGCCAAGTGACTTTTATCGTTAGTCACCATTTCGTATGCTTGTTGCAGCATTTCCTTTTTACCATGGAGTAAAGGAATATTTTTCAGTACCTTCCTCTCTCCCGGAGGTAAACAGCTATTTTCCAATATTTCATCTAACCCTACTAAATTCCGAGTTACCATCGCATGCTTAACTTGCTGCCTTTGGGGAAGAGAAAGCGTACATTGTTCCATAATACCATTAATGAAATCAACTTGTCCTAAACCAATTTGAAACTTTTGTAAACCGGATTTGAGCATAGCCTCTACAGCCAAAGCTATGGCTTCTGCATCAGCCGTGGGTTCCGATACTCCCATAATTTCCACCCCAGCCTGATAAAATTCACATTGTCGGCCGGCTTGGGCTTGCTCATAACGAAATACATTCGTTAAATAAAATAATTTCATAGGACTGGGGCTTTGCTTAAAACGGGTGGCCGCTACGCGAGCCATCGGAGTTGTCATATCGGGGCGAAGGGCTAAAATACGATTATTCTTATCAAAAAACTTAAACATATGCTGGTCCAGATCATTGCCTGCACCTACTGTCATTGTTTCCAAATACTCAATAGTTGGAGTAACTACTTCATCATATCCCCAACTAGCAAACAAATGAGCCAAAGCACCTTCTACTGCACGTTTTTGCCTAGCCTCTTTTGGTAAAAAATCTCTTGTTCCATATGGAACTTGCGGAACAAATTCATACTGGCTCATAAAGTAAACACTCCAATCTCACTAAAAATTTCATTTTTACTTATCTGTAAAATCCCAATAGATTGATACCTTACCTAGGGCAATCTATATGGTATTAAAAGCGTAGGTTAAGTAGTACGGCAAACGTTGATACCATATAGGATTGACCTTAGAAAGAGCTTCTTAGATACCTATATGATGCAGTACTACAGCAACATTCTTGCACATTATTTTTTTTGACTATCGATTCTTTCTAACATAAATTTATATCCATCAGCACCATAATGCAAACAACGTTTAACGCGACTAATCGTTGCAGTACTGGCTCCTGTTTTGTCTACAATGTCATCATAAGTATGACCAGTTTTCAGCATGCGGGCCACTTCCAGCCGCTGGGCCAGAGACTTTAATTCACTAACCGTACAAATATCTTCGAAAAACTGATAGCATTCTTCTTGATTTTCCAATAATAAAATAGCCTGAAATAATTGATCTGTTAGTTCATCTTTCAACTTGGGATTGGCAGCCATATTTTTGCCTCCTATTATTTGACTTCATCTGAGTTGAAAATTCCTTTATTCCTTTTAAGCTTTACTTAGTGAAATTATAACATTGTGTTTTATGATTTGCAAAGTCATTTTTTTCTTGACAGTCTTTTTCTTAGATGGTATTATGTTATTCAGCAAGTTAATAATTTTCATCAAGAGCAGTTGAGGGAATGGCCCTATGAAACTGCGGCAACCATTCACTTTGTGAAACGGTGCCAACTCCACAGGATCTGATCCTGGTAGATGAAGCGCAATTCAGTTTGATAACACGCTTCATTTGTGAAGCGGTTTTTTTATTATAGCAAGTAATAACAGGAAGGAGACATTTCATTGATTAAGCTTCAAAACATAGAAAAAGTATATCAAAGTGATAACGGTACGATTCACGCTTTAAAAGGTGTAAATTTAACAGTTGAGCAAGGTGAAATCTTTGGGATTATTGGCACTAGCGGCGCGGGAAAAAGTACTCTTATTCGCTGCATCAATATGTTAGAACGTCCGACCAAAGGCAGTGTGACCGTAGATGACCAAGAATTAACTTCATTAAATGAACTAGAACTCCGGGATCAGCGGAAAAAAATTGGTATGATCTTTCAACATTTCAACTTATTATCTTCACGAACAGTTTATCAAAATATCGCTTTCCCTCTGGAGTTGGCTAAGCGCAGTAAGGAAGAAATCAATAAAGAAGTTCTGCATTTACTGGAGTTAGTCGGCTTAAGCGACAAAAAAGATCAATATCCTGCTCAGTTAAGCGGGGGACAAAAACAACGTGTCGGTATTGCCAGAGCTCTAGCTAACCACCCAAAAGTACTGTTATGCGATGAAGCAACTTCCGCTCTTGATCCCCAAACTACTAAATCCATTCTAGAGCTGCTAAAAGACATAAATCAAAAATTTAAACTTACCATTGTCCTCATTACCCATGAAATGCAAGTTATTAAAGAAATCTGCAACCAAGTTGCAGTTATCGAAGGCGGCAAGATTATTGAACAAGGCAAGGTAATTGATATTTTTACCCAGCCACAATCCAATACAACTAAAGAATTTATCAGCTCTATCATTAATCATAATTTACCTGACTTTTTTAAAGATATTACATTGTCACCAACACCTGCTGCTGACAGCAATCTAATTTTACGCTTATCCTTTATTGGACACTCCACAGAAGAACCCGTCATCTCCAGTATGATCCGTCGTTTTACTATCGATGCTAGTATTTTGTACGGAAACATTGATCATATTCAATCGATACCTTTTGGTACACTCATTGTAGAATTATCAGGTGAGCAAGCTTCTTTGCAACAAGCGCTTAGTTATTTGAAAACAAGAGAATTAGGAATTGAGGTGATTGGCTATGTCGCAAGAGATGCTCGTGCTGTTGGTTAAATCCTTATGGGAAACTACTTATATGGTCGCTGTCTCAGCTTTTATTTCTGCTGTACTTGGTATACCTCTAGGCATTATTTTAGTAACTACGAATAAAGGGCATATTTTAGAAAATACTTCTCTTAACAGAGTGCTAGGAGCCGTTGTAAATGCAACTCGCTCCACGCCATTCATTATCTTAATGGTGGCAATTATACCCGTAACCAGACTGCTGGTAGGCACATCGATAGGTACAAATGCAGCCATTGTACCCTTAAGCATTGCTGCTATTCCTTTTGTTGCCCGCATTGTAGAGTCGGCCCTTAAAGAAGTAGATTATGGTGTAATTGAAGCTGCCCAGGCAATGGGAGCATCACCAAGAGAAATTATAACTAAAGTTCTCATTCCTGAAGCTCTGCCAGCCATTGTTCTTGGACTGACATTAACCATTATAAGCCTAATTGGTTATTCAGCTATGGCGGGAGCTATTGGCGGCGGCGGCTTAGGCGATTTAGCCATTCGCTATGGTTACCAACGCTTTCGTGCTGATATCATGTTAATTACTGTCGTTATCCTAATTGCTCAAGTACAAATTGTTCAATCTACAGGCGATTACATATCCAATCGCCTCAATAAGAAATAGAAACAGCATCCATGTAATGTGACGCTTTCTATAAAATTTTTCTAGGGGGATTTATACGAATGAAAAAAATGGTACTTATTCTTATCGGGATTCTTAGTTTAGGATTATTGCTAAGCGGTTGCAGCAAAGCTACAGCTCCTGCAGCCCCAGCTACCAAAACTACGGTATTAAAAGTTGGAGCTACTCCTGTACCACATGCAGAAATTTTAAACATAGTAAAACCAATCTTAGCGAAAGAAGGTATTGATTTACAAATTGTTGAATTTACTGATTATGTAAAACCAAATATCGCTGTAGCGGAAAAAGAATTGGATGCAAACTTCTTCCAACATATTCCTTACCTTACTAAGTTTTCTACAGAACGTAATTTAGCATTAACCTATACTGCGGCTGTCCACATTGAACCAATGGGTATTTATTCAAAGAAAATTAAAAACTTGAATGAACTTACTGCCGGTGCTAAAGTAGCTATTCCAAATGATCCTACTAATGGTGGCCGCGCTCTAGCACTTTTAGAAAAAGCAGGTATTATTAAATTAAAAGATGGTGCAGGCATCAGTGCTACAGTTAACGACATTGTAAGCAACCCCAAAAACATTCAAATCAGCGAACTTGAAGCGCCTCAACTTCCTCGTGTACTGGAAGATGTAACAATTGCTGTAATCAATACCAATTATGCCTTAGAAGCTAAATTAGTACCAACGAAAGATGCATTATTTATCGAACAAAAAGATTCTCCTTATGTAAATATTCTTGCTATACGTAAAGGTGACGAAAATCGCCCTGAAATTCAGGCTTTAACAAAAGCTTTAACCTCTGAAGAAGTTAAGAAATTTATTAACGAAAAATACCAAGGTGCTGTAGTACCAGCATTCTAATTAGGAGGAAATTTTGTGGGACACCGCTTGAAACTCATCACTATATTTATTATATTGGTGGCGATTGCCGGTTTGTTGTCCTGGCATAGCCTACAATATATGAATCGTGTATTTAAACCAATCAAGATAGGAGTTTCAGCAGGTCCCCAATCTGAAATCTTAAATTTAGTAAAAATGCTGGTAGCAAAAGACGGTCTTGATTTACAGGTTGTTGAGTTTACAGACTATAGTAAGCTCAATGAATCCTTATATCAGGGAAATGTCAATATGAATAGTTTTCAAAATCAGCCTTATCTCAATCGTGTATTGCGAGATCATGATTACAACCTTACCCCTATTGCTAAAACTGTTTTATCCCCAATGGGTATGTACTCCAAGAAAATAAGCACCATAGCAGATTTACCATACAACAGCAAAGTCGCTATTCCAAAAGACTTATTGAATGGCAGCCGTGCATTAATTCTACTGGAAAAAGCAGGTCTTATTGTCTGCCGGAATACGGCACCGAGTTATATAAAAACGCTTGATGATATTAAAAATAATCCTAGAAATCTTCATTTCATTCAAGTTGATGCTACACAAATAAGCTCTATCATTGATACCGTGGAACTTGCCCTTATCAATGCCAGCTATGTTGCCAGCATTAATTTGATCCCTACAAGAGATGCATTAGCACTGGAAGACATAGATTCACCCTACGTCAATCTATTAGTTGTTCGTACAAAAGATATTGATAATCCTGATCTTTTAACCATCGCCAATGCTTATCGATCTGAAGAAGTGAAGAACTTCGTGAAAGAACATTTTCAAGGTACAATGGTAACAGCATGGTAAGACAATCCCCCTCCACATGGAGGGGGATTGTCTATTTATTTTTTTATCTCTGAAATTGAGGTTTCCCCTCTTTAAAGTATACTACATCCAATTTGGCTCGCTCTGCGATTTCCATCCCTAGGCTTAGGCCTCGACCAATATCCTTTACACTATGGGCATCAGATCCAATGGTTACCAGACGCCCCCCCATTTCATAAAATCGTTTATAGACAGGCATGATAATCTCTACTGCTTCCTTATTGACCAGACGTCTAGTATTAATCTCCAAGGCTTTGCCCTTTTGCGCTAAAATACCCAATACGTCATCAATACAATCGTTAAATTCCTCATAATATATTTCTGGATCGGAATAACGAGCATATCTGGCAATATAATCAATATGTCCCAGGCTATGAATACCATCATAACATGTTACACATTGCTTCATAGCCTTAAAATATTGTTCATATACCTCTTGTTTACTTCTTCCCTGGTAAAATTCTGCTAAATATATGTCAATATTATCAATAACATGCACTGATCCAATCACGTAATCAAAAGGATGCGCCTCTACCAACCGGCAATTTTCTTCCAGGCAATCCTCACGCATACCAATCTCTATACCTAAAAGGACATTTTCATTATGATACTTATGGTAATCACTAAAATATTGTTCCACATCAAAGATAAATGACAATGGTCCCGGATAAGCGATATCCATGTGTTCTGTGATGGTAATACCGATATTTAATTCTTTTCCTCGAGCCACGGCCTCATCTATTTTCATTTTTGAATCCGACGAAAAACACGTATGCATATGACTATCAAATAACATGTTTAACCTCCCAGCAGTTTTTTCGCTAACACAACACTAAACCTTATAATATTATCTATCTGATGACATGCTGTTCAAAGCTTTTCATCTTCGATCAGTAAGACTTACATAAATGGAATAACTCCGCCTAATACAGTCTCCCTTTTATTTCTTATACAACACCAAGAAAAATCCTGCTTGTTATGTTTTTCCCGTTTTTGCGTATTTTTAATGATAGGCATGTAAAAATGTATAGTTTTGCCTATATATATACTATAAAAATATTTTTCAGAAATACAACGCAAACTGTTGAATTATGTATTTTTTTGTATTATACTTAAGACAAGCAAAGGAATATAATACCAAAAACAATTCGTATTATAACATAGGGGGTGATTCCATTGAACAGTGTAGAAGTTTTTTCACAGCTACATAATGGGAGGCTGATTCCAATGTACAAGGCAATGGAACCTGCAGAACCTATAATTTTATACGTATAATAAAAAAATGTGCGATGTACATTTTATGGTACAATTCATATAATTGTACAGAGAATATACCTCAAGCAGGAGGTTCGCTATGGCCAGAGAGACTATCGGCGATGTTTTTTCTACCTTCTGTATTTGGCTCATTGTTCCCTCGTTAATTGTTAGCTTACTGTATCTCTTATTTGAAAGCCGCAATCAGCTATTACTGATTAGCTTACCTCTATTAGCAGTAGTATTCTCCATCAAGAGACAGCTCATCAAGACAAAATCTTCACAACATTATAAGAGTCTTATATAATCTGTTCTTGGCAATGCCAAACGAATAAGGACTTGACCTTTTGGTCAAGTCCTTATTCGTTTTTTAACATAACTGATGCAGTTAGCACGCCTGTCCAATTCCTGCCCCTAACACTAATCTTCAACCTTAACGCAGCCCTTGCCCATCTCGTGTCTTTCGCAGCATACATTCCTTTATCTTTCTTTTTGCTAGGAACATCCTGCTTATTATTGAATGGCTGCACCATATAGAAAAAGATCAGCAATCATATGCGCTGTTTCACTAATGTTCTCATTAACAAAGTCACGAAAAACAAAAGTAACAATAACACTAAACAAGCCATGAGCTGCTCTTGTAGCATCACAGTCCTTACGAATAACATCCATTTCCTTCGCTTCTACTAACACCTTTTCAATCATACCAACAGTCCCACAAAAACAGGTATGATATTTTTCAAGCTGCTCTTGGGTAAAATTAGAGGACCCAGCAACACCGAATCCACGCACTTCATGCATCATAACTCGCCACAAATCAGCATTTTTTACATAAAACTCCAAGAAGGCTTTAATAATGCTCTCTACTTTTTGCAGTGGAGGCTCAGGCGAATTCACAACACCTTCTAATATTACTTGAAAAGGGGTATTACATTCCTTTATCAAGGTATAAAAAAGTTGCTCCTTATTAACAAAATAATTATACACTGTACCCTTGCCTGTGTCTGCTAAAGCAATGATCTCATCTACTGTAGCCCGATGGTAACCTTTGCGGGAAAAAACAACGTATGCAGCCTGAAGTATTTGCTGACGTTTATTTTGCGAATCATGGAAACCAACCGTTTCACGAACATGCTTCATTTCTGCCTCCAAAATAAGAATTTCCTTACAAACATTCTTTTATAACCCTCATTGCATTTTTATAACAAAACTTTTCAATGTCACTTGTTTTAAAACCATTGTGACTAAGAGCCCTAACTAATTTATCAATCTCCCCGATAGTCGCAATTTCTAAATTATATTCAATACCGTCAAAATCCGTTCCTAATGCAACAACATCTATACCGCCCACCTTAACAATATGTTGAATATGACGTACCATGTCCTCTACCTTACTCCAGGCTGATCCAGCCAGAAAATTACCCGAAAAATTGATTCCCATTACACCACCCTTTTGAGCCAATAAACGAATCATATGATCTGTCAAATTGCGCTTATGGTCTCTAATGGCGCGCGCATTGGAATGGGAAGCAACAAAAGGCTGATCCGACAAAGCGGCAACATCATAAAACCCCTGATCTGAAAGGTGGGAAACATCAATAATCATACCCAAATGATTCATTTCAGCTACTACTTGCTTACCAAAATCAGTTAGTCCTTGCATTCCATACTTTTCATCACAATTGGGATAACCAATTTCATTGGGATAATTCCAAGTTAACGTTAGTAACCGTACACCTAAACGATAGAAATTACGCAAATTCTCTAAGCGCCCCTGCAAAGCCCCGCCTTCTTCAATAGTAAGAAACGCAGATATTTTTCCGGCCTGCTGATTCAAGCACATTTCCTGATAATTCTGAGCTAATGCAATATGCTGGCTGTTATTCTCTATTTCGCGATGAAAAGTATCTGCCATATGTAAGCAGTATTGTAGTGGGTTCTGCTGTTTTGCCAAATCGATATATAATGCAAAAAATTGTGCCAAAGAATTACCCATTTTTAACTTTTCTATATCCACACTTAAATCATTACAATATAAATTTGAATGCGGTTGATCCATTAAATGCAGTATTGTATCACAATGTAAATCAATAATTTGCATTTTTACATTACCTTTCTATATAGTCCTGACTATATGGTCAGCGTTTTACTTAAATAAAGCTCTGCTATATGAAAAGCAGAGCTTATTTCAAATTTATTATACCATTCCAATTCATACCTGACAATGCGTGATAACTATTTTATTTTTCTCTATAAAAAAGTAATGAAATAACATAAAATGCCACAGTGTATATGACATTATCTCAATCAGTTATTATAAACTAATTGGGCTAATTTCCTATACAGTGTGGCACTCTCTATTATATATTATACGGCTAAACGCTCAAAAGGCTATTACTTATAGTTCTTGTTGAAAAAGAGCCGTAGACAGGTAACGTTCGCCAGAATCAGGTAATAACACAACAATATTTTTCCCTTTATTTTCAGGACGTGCTGCAATCTGGGTAGCAGCATAAGCGGCGGCACCACTCGAAATACCGACAAGTAAGCCTTCTTTTTTAGCAAGATCCCTAGCTGTAACAAAAGCATCTTCATTGTGAACGCCAAAAATTTCATCTATAACGTCAAGATTTATTACATCAGGAACAAAACCAGCACCAATTCCCTGAATTTTATGAGGACCAGGTTTTCCCCCCGCCAAAACTGGTGAATCAAAAGGTTCAACTGCTATGATCTTAACACTTGGTTTCTTCTTCTTTAATACTTCGGCCACACCGGTAATCGTACCGCCAGTACCTACACCAGCAATAAAGATATCTACGTTTCCATCTGTATCTTTCCAGATTTCTTCGGCAGTTGTTTGTCTATGTATTTCAGGATTTGAAAGATTTTTAAACTGCTGCAGAATGATCGAATTACTATTTTCGGCAACCAACTGTTCCGCCTTGCCAATAGCTCCTTTCATACCTTCAGCTCCTGGAGTTAATACCAATTGAGCGCCCAAAGCCTTCAATAAATTGCGTCTTTCTATGCTCATGGTGTCTGGCATGCACAACACTAATTTATAGCCTCGCGCTGCCGCCACAAAAGCTAGGGCAATACCAGTATTGCCACTAGTCGGTTCAATAATAGTTGTATCTTTATTAATTAATCCTTGTTTTTCAGCATCTACAATCATAGCATAACCAATACGATCCTTTACGCTGCTTAACGGATTAAAATACTCTAACTTAGCGATAACCTTTGCATCCAAACCTCTTTCTTTATTAAACTTAGTAAGTTCCAACAGCGGCGTATTGCCAATAAGATCAGTCAACTGTTTTGCAATCTTTGCCATGTTACATTACCCCCATTAAATTTTTTATTTTTTGCCTCAGAAAAAGAAAAAGACTAAGGAAGTTCCTGATAGAACAATTCCTTAGCCTTCAGTTTTCTGATCGGCTAACTAACAATCTTTATGAATAAATACTATCATAAATAACAAACATTGTCAATTATATTTTATAATTGCAAAACTTTCCTATGCTAAAGCTCTATTATTATATGCCATCACCATAAACGCCTTCTACTTCAGGAAAACGGCGTTTTTCTGTTTTTTCAATTTGTACAGCTTTACCATCTTTGATTTTTACAACTAACTGACCATATTTTAAATAAGATAATTCCCCTAAAATTTTCTTTCGCAGCATATTGATACCTTCGATATTTTTCTTCTCAATGGAATTTTGAACGTTCTTCTGGCTAGAAATAATAATTTTCTCTGTACGCTCAATTTGCACAATATGTCCATCCTGAACCACTAGCACAATCTCACCAAAAATGATATTTTCAATGCTTTGGTCAAGTACAGCTAAAGCTTTTGCGGGGAATGAGGTTTTTTCTTCCATATCTACTCCTCCATAAATCTGCTAAAAGGATTATCTGTATCCTTTAGACCCAGTGACAAACGTAATAAACCATCCTAATTCCTGCATGCTTTGAGGTTTTAATAGCAGCATATGACATGACAATGTAGATTCTGCTCCTCCCAGACTAACCGCCTCAGTAAAACGATCCGTCTCCACTCCCGTATGCAATAATTTGCAGCAGATTCTTCCCATTACTCACCTATTTCACCTCTTAATTTATAGTATGCGAACACTAGTAGGTTTTATGTCACTGTAAACGCTACTTATTCGGCCAATGCTTGTCTTAGATCATTAATAATATCATGAGCATCTTCAATGCCGATTGATAACCGCAGTAAACAGTCGGTAATTCCTAAACGTTCTCGTACCTCAATCGGTACATCAGCATGAGTCTGTACAGCCGGCAGCGTAATCAGAGACTCAACGCCTCCCAAACTCTCAGCGAATCGTATCATCTGAACCTTACGCAAGACTTGCTTAACTAATGCAGCATCATCAACTACAAATGATAACATCCCGCCATAACCAGATGATTGGCTATCGTGTATGTCCTTTCCTGGATGTCCATCTAAACCAGGATAATACACTTTGACCACACGAGAATGACTTGTCAGCCACTCAGCAACAATCTTAGAATTTTCATTATGTTTTTCCATGCGTAAGGCCAATGTTTTCATACTGCGAATTAATAACCAACTATCATTAGGTCCAAGAACCCCTCCCGTAGAGTTTTGAATATAACGTATGCGTGCCCCTAATTCGGGCTCACGAGCAACTACCAATCCACATACCAAATCATTATGTCCTGCCAAATATTTACTGCCGCTGTGTATCACCACATCTGCTCCCAGCTCTAAAGGCCGCTGAAAATAAGGCGTTAAAAAAGTATTATCAACAATACTATGAAGATTGTTTTCCTGTGCCAAATTCACAATAGTACGTATATTAACAATCTTCATTAAAGGATTGGTAGGAGTTTCTATGAGAATGGCCTTAGTGGCAGGCGTAATAGCCTGCGCCACCTCTGCACTGTTACTGCCATCGACAAAACTTACCGTTAAGCCAAAATTACCGAATATTTTATCGATCACTCGATAAGTACCACCATAGCAGTCTTCTACAACCACCAAGTGATCTCCTGTCTTATACAACATTAATACAGCAGTAATCGCAGCCATGCCTGAAGAAAATGCCAAGCCTACTGCACCGCTTTCCAATGCAGCAATTCCTTCCTCTAATACTTTTCTGGTTGGATTTTGGCTGCGGCTATAATCAAAACCAGTACTCTCACCAAGAGCAGGATGACGAAATGTTGCCGACTGATATACCGGGGTACTGATTGCCCCAGTTTTCTCATCAGAACAGACACCAATATGTACAATCTTAGAATCAAGTTTCATAAAAGCCTCCTATTAGATACTTATTTTTAAATAAAAAAACCTCTTTCCGAGGAAAGAGGTTTATTCAATACAAACGTCTTCCTCTTATCTATCAGAATTTTCATTCTGCTGGAATTAGCACCACTGCATTTACTGCCGGTTGCTGGGTGTCATAGGGCCAGTCCCTCGACCACTCTCGATAAGAGTTTATTTATTTTTTATGATAATACCATATATAAATGTATATTGTCAATATTTATTTACACTATCTAAAGAACCTTTATAATATATCAACTATTATCCTGAATTTAATCCTATTACAACATACATATATCTCCTATATACAGAAAACTTTAATTTTATTGGGAATAATTTTGATAGTAAGAGGTAATTTGGGACCCAATTCACCATCTAAATCGCTCTCTACTTCTTCCAGACATTCTATATAAATATTTTCTGCTTGTAAACATGTGACATATTTACTATTGCAATGAATTCCCTTTAAGAAACTAATAAATAAACTCATCAATTCCGGTAGATTACATTTATTTACGATTAGTAAATCAAGCTTGCCATCATCAATTCTGGCATGTGGCACTAGATTAGGAAATCCTCCTACCGTGCCACTATTCATTACTAAAAATAAGAATATCTCTTCTTCTATAACTTGCTGATCTGCAATAATCCGCATTTTTAATGCTTTAAAATTAGGCAGTTCTCCAAGTCCCTTTAAGTAATAAGCAATTTTCCCTAACGTATTTTTTAATACACTATCTGCATTATGTGCTACAGATGTCATCAACCCAGCACTTGCAACATTAAAGAAATATTTATCATTCACTTTCCCCACATCAAAGGTTTTACTCTGTCCTTCAGTTATAATATCCACACAAGTTTCAATATTTTTATCCAACTGTAAATAAGCTGCAAAATCATTGGATGTACCACTAGGAATTATACCTATTGGCAAATCAATTTCCTGCTCAAGCAGATGATTGATTACTTCATGAATGGTTCCATCACCACCTGATACAATAATACCATCTATAGTGATTTCTCTGGTTAACATTACAAAGTCCTTACTCTCAAACTCATTACTAACTCTGAGAGGAATAATAATACAACCTTTTTTCTGAAACGCTTCAATAACATGATCTAATTTAAATTTAAAGCTCGCATCACCTGCTATTGGGTTATAAACAAGAATAAATTTTCGCATGTATATTCCTCCTTGGCACGACATCGATTAGACATCTCTTATTACTCCGTGTCCTATCTATTGTATTTCATTTTTAGGCAAAAAGTCTACAAAATTATCCGAAGCAATTGCAGAAATTTCCTGTTTACATAATATATTTTTTCCGGTATCATTACTCTATAAGAAAGTTTGTCCGCTATTAAGCCGCGCTGATACTCCCATCTACTATAAATGGGAATTAAGTGCGGCTAAGTTCTGGCAGATAAATGTGACTAAAAATCAGCGAAAGTCATCACTTCAGCTGAATTTAAGTCTTTCTTTATTTTGATACTGGAATAGGAGGTTATGACATGAAGAATTATCGCGTCCCAATTATACTTCTTATCCTTTTCACATTCTCCTTTACACTTATGCTCCCTGCAACTGCAGCAATGGCGGCATCGCCTTTGGATACATTAACACAACAATCTGTATCATCAGACAAAGGCGGTTCTTCCTTTAATATTTTAAATGTTTTAATTGGTATGTTACTAGGAAATTTATTAGGGAAAACGAATGCAACGCCAAATTCTAATGTTAACATTAAAAGTTTGCCGTCTCAATCAACCACTGGTAATACTCCTGCAGCGAATTTGGACAAAGGCAATGCTCTAATTGCTACCGCTAAAACCTATATGGGCGTCCCATATGTATTTGGTGGTGAATCACCTACCACAGGACTTGATTGTTCAAGCTTTACACAACTTGTTATGAAGAAAAATGGGATTACTCTTCCTCGAACAGCAGCTGAACAATACGCTCAAGGTACTCCTGTAGATAAAGATGATTTACAAGTTGGTGATTTAGTATTTTTCACCACCTATAAACCAGGTGCATCTCATGTAGGATTTTATATGGGTAATCACCAATTCATTCATGAGAGCTCAGCTGCTAAACAAGTTACGATTTCTTCCTTAGAAGAATCATATTACACTGAGCACTATATCGGAGCTCGACGCTATATCCAATAAGGATGAAGGTAGAAAAGGATCTTTATCGCACCAAACACAAAAGAACACAAAGGTGAGTAATGAACTCCTTTGTGTTCTTTTATGTTTTATAAAGAATATTGCCAGCTTGTTTTATAATATGATAGGAACCAGTACAGGTGCTACCATAATCGTAATAATACCAGCAAAAATCATGGTTAAGCTGGCTATTGCCCCTTCGATAGAACCGATTTCATATGCTTGTGCTGTGCCAGCACCATGCGCCCCCATACCTAGCAGCATGCCTTTACTAACCTTCTGGCTTATTGGACACCATTTTAGTATAAAAGGACCAGTAACGATCCCTATAATACCTGTTATGATGACGAAGCTGGCTGTCATCATCGGCAAACCACCAATTGTTTGTGATACATCCATGGCGATGGGAGTCGTAACAGAACGAGGCGCCAAACTGTCAAGAAGCTGGGGTGTCAATTGAAACCATTTACCATACATAACAGAAGATAAAACTGCAATAACAGAACCGCCCAAAACGCCAAAACCAATTTCAAAGCCATATTTCTTTAATAAGCTGCGATATTTATATAATGGTACTGCCAAGGCAACCATTGCTGGCTGCAGCATTTCAGTAATCCATTGAGTACCTGCATTATAGGTGTCGTAGGGAATATGAAATGACAATAATAAGCTGATTAACATCAGAGGACATAACAGCAATGGTGATAAAAATACTGATTTATTTTTTTTATATAGAAACTTTGTTCCAAAATAACTTAAAATGGTAACTAAAAAACTAACAATCGTTAACATCTTATCGTCCCTTTCCAATTTTGTTGATAAATTCGGCTAAGAATCCTGTACACACCATCACTGTTATCGTGCTAAGAAAAATTACGAACCCAAAGCGTACTCCATTAGTCAGCATAATTTGACGATACTCAACCACACCAACAGCTGATGGGATAAAGAATAATAGCAATTCCGCAATTAAAATATTAGCACCTGCTTCAAGCCACTCCAGACGAATCATCTTACTCTCCAATAAAAGAAATATAAAGAAAATACCTATGATACTACCTGGAACATGTAATTGAAGTACTTGTGTTACCTTATTGCCTAACAGAGCAATACCTAATAATATAAACACTTGAAAAGTAATTTTTAAAATATACATCTTACTTCGCCTCCGTATTACAATGTTAGTATATCCCTCCACCACTCATGTGTAAAATATATATTATTGATATTAACTATTCCTATTATCTATAGACAATAATAAGAAACTCATATTATGATAAGCGTTGATTAAATGGCAATAACGAGGGTTAATCCTATGAAGACAATCTAATACACTGCCTAGTTATAATAAATAGCCAGCACTATGAAGTGCTGGCTATTTATTATAACTAAATTTATATACTAAATCCTCTGTGCTTACCTGTACATTGCTCAATACTCATCTTAACAACAGATACTTTGTCTTTTGCCTTTTCGATATAAAGATCTCCCTTAGGAATAAAATCAGCACTATACTTTCTTACAAACTCCTGAAGTGCCATTATTTTTTCCTCAGTCTCCTCCACCAATGCTGCCTGACCAAATATAACTACGCTCTCATAATCGGTAGTAAAATCTCCTGGTAAAACATTCGTTCTGCCCACCACGGTAAAACAGCTTTTATGATTCTGAGCCATATTTTGTAATTTATGCCCTTCAAGAGCACAATGAAAATAGATAAAATCATTAGTAACTATATAATTCAAGGGTATGCCATAAGGCTGTCCATTATTATCGACAGTTGCTAAAATTCCATATGTACTTTGCGTCAATAATGCCAAAGCTTCGGACTTTTCCATTTCTCTATCTTTTCTTCGCATATTTTTCATACAAATCACCTCAATAATATTCTTTCCTAGAGTATATTGAAACCAAACGAATTGACCATCATCATGAATCTTCTTGCTGCAAATTACTTACCAACAAGTAAATTCCACCTTTATGAGGAATCAATTCATGTTCTTGTATATCGATATGTTTAACTAAACTAAAGCTATTTTTTTCATAGGTTCTTCGAGCCACTGTATTATCAGCCATTACCATTAAACTCAACTGCTTATAGCCTTGCTCTCTCGCTTTCTGTTTTGTTAATTCAATCAATTTACTGCCAATACCCTCACTTCGAAATTGTTCATCCACAAATATAGAATCAAGAAACCAGCTATTCTCCACACGTGAGTTATAAAACTCTCCAAGAAATGCAAGTCTATCACTAGGGAAAAAACTTCTTGTATTTTCAGTTATTCCATGAAATTTAGCGGGATAAGAATAAACAACCCCTATAATATTACCTTGATATTCCGCAACAATTGCATTTTCATAAGAATCACTGCCTTGCTTTTCTTGCAAGGAATTCGCCATTACTTCCGTTGCAGTATGTGAGCCTAATAAACCATGAAACAGAAACTCCACAATCCCCCCAGAGGCACGTTCAATTCCTTCAGCAATCTTTAAACTATCTTCCGGCTTTCCTATACGATATAAGATATCCATCTATCATTAATCCTCCTAATCTTAGAAAGTATCTTTTACTGCCTCTTTAAACTCAGCTAAGAAGCAGTGTCTTATTATAATATTTGGATATAATTATACAATATTTTATACTATTATCGAAACTTTTTTTAATAAATAAAGCTTCTCTATAAAATATATAACTCTCCTTTTTTCATTTTCAGGTAATCACTTAGTAACCTCCCTTTGCGGAGAGATTGCTTCGTGGTCACTCGCAACGGCCATGAAATAAATCACAGGAGAGTCAGAAAAGACATGCTATTTGGGTTTTTCTTGATAATGACAAACAGACTAAATAGAACGATTTAACCACAGAGACGCAGAGAGCGCTGAGGGGGATTTAGAAGTATCTTTTTAGCTAACAGTCTAAGCGCTGGGTGCCTATGCTCATTATCATAAGCGTAGGCTAAATGACAACGGCGGAGCATTAATAATTGAATCCAGCGCGACGGAATACATATTTTTTAACATAGTATAAAAAGGCCTTTATCAACTCATTGTGAGTCGATAAAGGCCTTTCTAACCTTACTATCTCTTAGGATTGTGCAAGTCTTTTATAAGTTGCCAATCTTTCCTTAGCGTCTTTTTCTGTTTTTGCAAATAAAGCATCAGCTAAATCTGGATATTGCTTCTTAAGAGATGCAAATCTTACTTCACCCATCAAGAATTCTTGGAAATTAGCGGTTGGTTCTTTGGAATCCAGAATGAATGGATTCTTATCTTGTTCTTTTAATGTTGGGTTATATCTGTACATTCCCCAATATCCGCATTCTACGGCATTCTTAATTTCAAGCTGGCTAAAGCCCATACCTTTTCTCAATCCATGGCTTATGCAAGGAGCATACGCAATGATGAGAGATGGACCTGGATATGCTTCTGCTTCAGCAATTGCTTTTAATGCCTGATTTTTATCAGCACCCATAGCAATTTGTGCTACATATACATAACCATAGCTCATTGCCATCATACCAAGATCTTTCTTCTTAGTGGTCTTACCGCTAGCAGCAAATTGAGCAATTGCTGCAGCAGGAGTCGATTTAGAAGCCTGACCGCCGGTATTGGAGTAAATTTCAGTATCAAGAACCAAAACATTTACATCTTCACCGGATGCCAATACATGGTCCAAACCGCCATAACCGATATCATAGGCCCAGCCGTCACCACCAAAGATCCACTGTGATCTCTTAACTAAGAAATCCTTGTTTTTGTCAATTTCATTCAATAAAGCATGGTCTTCTTTTTCTTCAGCGACAAGTGCAGTTACAAGATCTGCTCTTGAACGACTTGCTTCACCGCTGTCTTTATGCTCCAACCAATCTGCCAAAGCAGCTTTCAGTTCAGCACTAACATTTAAGGACATTGCTTCTTTGACGGTTGCTGCTAATTTTTCTCTTATTGCTTTTACACCTAAATGCATACCAAGACCAAATTCAGCATTATCTTCAAACAAAGAATTCGCCCATGCTGGACCATGTCCATGATGATTTGTCGTATATGGTATAGATGGAGCACTGCCTCCCCAAATGGATGTACAACCTGTAGCATTTGCAACCATCATTCTATCACCAAACAACTGGGTAACCAATTTGACATAAGGAGTTTCACCGCAACCGGCGCACGCACCAGAGAACTCTAATAAAGGCTGCTCAAATTGACTGCCTTTTACGGTATTCTTTTTCATAGGATTTTCTTTTGGTGCAATATTATCGAGATGATGCCACAATTCTACTTCACCCATTTGAGTATCCAGCGGTTTCATGATTAATGCTTTTTCTTTTGCAGGGCAAACTTCGGCACAGTTACCACAACCAGTACAATCAAGAGGCGAAATAGCGAGTCTGAACTGCAGGTCTTTTATACCAACCGCTGCTTTTGCAATAAATCCTTCAGGAGCATTTTTCATTTCCTCTTCGGTTACTAAAACAGGTCGGATTACAGCATGCGGGCATACAAAGGCACATTGATTACATTGAATACATTTATCCATCTGCCATTCAGGAACATTAATGGCAATACCACGTTTTTCGTAAGCAGATGTTCCAAGTGGGAACGTACCATCTTCCATCTTGCCAACAAAAGCACTAACTGGTAATGAATCTCCTTCTTGTCTGTTCATTGGTACTAGAATTTTTTCAATAAATTCAGGTACTTCTTTTTTAGTAGCAGTGCTGCAAGCACAAGCAAAATGAGCTTCGTCTTTTTTGCTGTCACTAGCGGTTTTCCAGCTTTCTGGAATAGCAATCTTAACAATGGATTCTACACCTTTGTCAATAGCAGCATTATTCATGTCAATGACTTTTTGGCCTTTATTGCCATAGGAACCAACAACAGCATCTTTCAAGTATTTAACAGCATCCTCAACTGGAATAATATTAGCAATCTTAAAGAACGCAGACTGCATAATCATATTGATTCTGCCACCCAAGCCAATTTCTTGTGCAATTTTTACAGCATTCAGAGTATAGAAATTAATATTGTTTTGTGCAATGTAACGTTTCATAAAGCCTGGTAATTTTTCTTCCAAGTCTGCTTGATCCCAAATACAATTTAACAGGAAGCTGCCATTTGGTTTCAAACCAGCCAATACATCATATTTATCAACATAAGATTGATTATGGCAAGCCACAAAATCAGCTTTGTTAATTAAATATGGAGATTTAATTGGTTTTTTACCAAATCTAAGATGGGAAACTGTGATACCGCCTGATTTCTTGGAATCGTAAGCGAAATAAGCTTGTGCATACATGTCTGTTTTATCACCAATAATTTTAATTGCACTCTTATTAGCACCAACCGTACCATCAGAACCAAGTCCCCAGAATTTACAAGCCTTTGTGCCTTCAGGAGTTGTATCAACATCGGCAGCAGTTGGCAATGATTTGAAAGTTACATCATCAACAATGCCAATCGTAAAGCCATCTTTAGGCTCATTCGCTTTTAAGTTTTCATAAACTGCAACGATATGAGCTGGTACTACGTCTTTAGAACCTAGGCCATATCTGCCGCCAACAATTACTGGACGGGTTTCACGATTATAAAAGGCTGTTTTAACATCAAGATATAAAGGTTCAGCCAAAGAACCAGGTTCTTTAGTTCTATCAAGAACAGCAATTTTTTTAACAGTTTCCGGAATGTATTTGAAGAAATGCTCGATGGAGAAAGGTCTATATAAATGAACATTAAGCAGTCCGACTTTTTCACCATTTGCATTTAAATAATCTACAGTTTCTTCAATCGCTTCACATGCTGAACCCATAGCAATAATCATTCTATCAGCGTCTGGTGCACCATAGTAATTGAATAGATGATAATTTCTACCTGTAATTTTATTAATTTCAGCCATATACTTTTCAACGATTTCTGGCAAAGCATTATAATACTTATTAGAGACTTCTCTTTCTTGGAAATAAATATCAGGATTTTGTGCTGTACCACGAAGTACTGGATGATCAGGATTCAATGCATTTCTTCTGAAGGAATCTACATCATTCATATCCAGCAGTTTTGCTAATTCATCATATTCGATCGTTTCAATTTTTTGAATTTCATGAGATGTTCTAAAACCATCAAAGAAATTGATAAAAGGAACTTTTCCTTTAATTGCAGCTAAATGCGCAACTGCGCCCAAATCCATAACTTCTTGCACACTACTTTCAGCAAGTAAAGCACAGCCAGTTTGTCTAGCAGACATAACATCTTGATGGTCACCAAATATATTAAGCGCATTTGTTGCTAATGCTCTAGCACTAACATGGAAAACAGCTGGCAACAACTCTCCAGCTACTTTATACATATTAGGAATCATTAATAACAAGCCTTGTGATGCAGTATAGGTAGTAGTTAAAGCTCCGGCCTGTAAAGAACCATGTACTGCACCAGCGGCGCCGGCTTCTGACTGCATTTCCATTACTTTTACAGTTTGTCCGAAGAGATTTTTCTTTCCTTGAGCCGACCATTCATCAACAGCTTCTGCCATAGGTGAGGAGGGTGTAATTGGAAAGATCGCTGCTACGTCGGTAAACGCATAAGAAATATAGGCTGCAGCAGTATTCCCGTCCATTGTCTTCATTTTTCTCATAAGTATCTCCTTCTTTCTCTTTATGTTACTAAATGCGACAAGTAAAATTGTATACAATATTCATAGATTTTTTTCAGCTAATCTACTACAATTCTACTTCACCACAATTTTCTACTTAGTTACCATTCGACACAGAATTTAAAATTCCTATAAGTTTGCAAAAAAAAAATATTTTTTTTTGCAAACTTTATTGACATTTGCTAAATTTTCTGATAAATTATAAGTTCTATTATTCACTTATTCTTTCTGCAAATGTGAAATTTGTAGATTATTTAAGCCATTATCACCAAACTCCTTATGATATTTTTGATGAAAGATCATTTCTTTTTCAAATCTTTCACTGATAGACATTTGTAAAATAGCTTCTTCCCCATAGGTTTTGATAAAATCTCTTCTGGCAAGTCTTTCAATTAATTCCTCCCAAAAAGTAGCATTTTCAAATTTATCAATATATTTTTTTATCTCATTATTACTGGTAAACTCTTTACTAAGAAAGTTTGCGCCTGATTTTTCATTACATGCTACAAGATTTCCCAGGCCGAATTCTTGAGCTACTGCCAGAATTTTTTGTTCAAACTCTTGGTAATTCTTTGTTTCATTTGTTTTATCTGTTTCCTTTTCATCATGAGCATGTAATACCCAGTCCGTTACATATACCATTTCTAAGAGTGTCTGGTATTCTTTTTTAGTAAAATTAATCTTCATATTTTCTCCTTTTTCTTTTAAAAAATACATAAATTCTTCAATTAGCTATTGATCGATAAAATCCTGCTATGATTCTCTATATAAATAGCCCCGGCACCCATAATAAAAGATTAGAAAGCCTTAACTCTGATAAAAAGTTAAGGCTTTCTAATATTAATATCCATAAGCTTCTGTTTTAATTTACATTATTAAAGCTTCATATACTGCCCGCGATTTGCCCGTTGTTGTAAACCAGGTGAATCTTTGCCTCTTTGGGTTACCTCTTCTATGGGAATATGAAGTTCTCGGGCAATAATTGCTTTCACTCGTGAGCGGCAAAAGCCACTTTGACAGGTTCCCATACCAGCTCTGGTACGCCGTTTTATAGCGTCTACCGATTTTATCGCTATGTTACGATGCAAAGCATCAACAATCTCAGCTTCTGTTACCTGCTCGCATCTACAGATAATATGCTCCTCAGGATTTGACGCGTTAATATCTCCATTAAAATTCTCATCCTTTACTTTGATAATTGGCTGACGACTGGGTTGAAAGTTAGATTTAGGGGTAAGCTCCAAACCTGCCTTTTTAAGTATCTCAATAACCTTCAAGGCAATTGCAGGAGAAGAAGTTAACCCAGGGGAATCAATTCCTACCAAATTAACAAAACCCTGTACCGCAGAGCTTTCTTCAATCACCCAATCTTTTTTATTAGAAACAGGCCGATTGCCAGCAAAAGATGTAATTGCTTTTTTCATATCAAATCCTGGAACTGATATCCTCGCGGTTTTTACGATATATTCTAGTACTTCCTCTGTCGTGCTTACATCATCTTTATCGCTAATTTCTTCTGCATTAGGACCCACCATTAAATTACCATGATAGGTAGTGGTTACCAAGATTCCCTTGCCCAGCTTGCTGGGAACTTGAAATATTACAGAATTAGCCAAATAATTCTGTTCTTTATCCAGCAAAACATATTGCCCTCTGCGCGGCGTAATATGATATTCATCAATCCCTACCATACTTGCTACTTTATCACTATAAACACCAGCAGCATTAATAACGTAAGCAGCTTGTATTTCTTCCTTATTCGTAACAATTTTAAAATAGCCATCGTTTTTTTCTATCCCCACCACTGCTGTATTTAATTTTAATTCTACCCCATTCGTTATTGCATTTTCTACTAACGCAATTACAAACTCATAGGGAGAAGTTACGCCGGCGTTAGCACAATAAAGAGCACCTATTACATCTTTACTGACATAAGGCTCTATTTCTCTGACTCTATCACCATCAATAATGGCGAGCCCTCCAACGTCATTTTCAATCCCATACCGGTACAACTTCTCTAATGTTGCACAATCTTCATCACGAAACGCTAATACCACAGATCCTGTTTCTCTATATCCAAAATGTAATTCTTTATTTAACTGTTCATACATTCGATTACCCTTGACACATAATTCGGCCTTCAAAGTACCTGGTTCATCAGAATATCCGCCATGAACAATACCGCTATTTGCTTTCGATGCTCCACAACTTACATCTTCTTCTTTTTCCACAAGACAGACGCGCAGCTTATACTTCGCTAACTCACGTGCGATATTAGCCCCAACCACCCCAGCGCCAATAATACAGATGTCGTACATATAAAATCCTCCTTATTCATTTCCTTATACCACTTCTTATTGGCTTACAATTTATATATTATTTTCAACATAATACTCAAAAACCCTTTAAAAATCTAAATTTTCCGAATCGTTTCTTTTAGTAACAAACGAAATATCGACTTCATACTTTAACGGCAAGCAAGCCCACAGTCTATTTTTTATAGCTATGGCTTGGCGCAAGTAAGCAATATTTGAAAGAGGCATTCTATATTATTCTAGAAGTTTTCCATTCTCATAATATTTATTTCTCTCTAAAACAATAAAGAATATTTCTACCTGATCATAACCAGCATTCTGAATATTTTGTGTGATGCTAACGGCGACTTTATCCTGGACTTCTGGCCCTCTGTCAAACCAATTCACTTGTACTAAAACACAACCAGTTGCTGCTGCTCCATCCCTAATTAAAGTAGAATCCACATATTCAACTCTAAAGTAGTCCCGTGGGCAGCCGATAATCTCTTCCAATTCATTTACCATTTGGGTACTAATCGTTTGTACCTCTTCCATTTTCATACCTTTAATTAAAAATTGCGGCATTTTTCTAACCCCTCTCACATTTTAATTTATCTATTTACTAACTTGAGCTCCTAATCCCGCTGCATGTTGCGCTCACTTTCTGCGTAAATCAGAACGAACTTGACTTTTAATAAGGACAGTGCTATCAATAAAGCACCTGCAGATAAATCAGCAACACCAGGGCAATAACAACAAACCACAATGTCTTAGGAATAGTTTTTACAATTGCAGACAATATAATCACTCCACTCTTGGAGAATCGCGCCACTAATAACACTAAAAAAAAATAATATAATCCTTACAATTTGTCTAATCTATAAATATCCGAGCTATATCATAAATATGATAATTGAGGAGATGTCACTATATGAACTGGAGTGAAATTTTGCGTGATACTTGGCAAACAACGCTTATTTTTGTTACCTTATTGATCCTTACTCGCTTATTGGACAAAACCCAGGTAGGACAGCTAACCCTTTATGAATACGTTAGTGGTATTACCATAGGTTCACTTGCGGCTACGATTGCCTCATCTGAACCTGAAAAAATATGGAGTGATTACTATGATTTACTACTCTTTGTAGCTCTGACTTACATAGTTTCAGTCTGTACTATGAAGAGTCGTCCATTCCGAACATTACTTGAAGGTTCTCCCAGTATTATAATTGAAAATGGGCGTATCATCAAAGAAAATATGAAATCATTACGCTTTGATCTGGATGAGCTGAGTGCCTTGCTGCGCGCCAAAGATATTGTAGATATCAGCGAAGTACAATATGCCATTCTGGAAACAACTGGAGAGATGAGCATTATCAAGAAATCTTCTTTTCAGCCGCTGACGAGAAGCGATATGAACATTCATCTCACTGATCCTACATTTCCTATCGAAATCATTATGGATGGAGAAGTTATTGAAGAAAACTTAAAGAAGCAAAATCTTTCCAATGAGTGGTTAACAGCACAATTAAAAGTAAGAAATATTAAAAGTGCCTCCAATGTTATGTATGCAGTAATTGATTCTAAAGGGCAATTATTTTTAAGTGCCAAAGGCAGCAATCAAACTTAGAATAATAAACAGGAATAATCAGGCATCCTATGTGATAAAATTATTGCCATTTCAGCTGATATAGTAATAAAACTGTCATACTAACAGCAGCAGCAGCCTTGATCAGTACACCGAAGATTTGCCCCTTTATTACACTATTAGCAACCCGTTTGGCCTGCAATATATCTTTGGTTTTACTATACTCTGCTAAAGCAGTGATACTATATGCTCCGAATAACGCCCCTAATAAAGAACCAATGACCGGAAATATAGCAGTTCCCCATACCCCTCCTAGTATTGTGCCAATAAAAGGGGCAACCATTGCTCTTTTAGAAGCTTTTTCTTTCCTTGCCCCGATTAACCCTGCCACAAATTCAATGATTTCACTAACTACAAAAATGATGACCACAATTACCAAAATAGCATAGTCTATCGTTTCAAAATGTTCATAATAACCATAAGCAAAACCAGCTAAAATTATAAGAATATTGCCTGGTAAGCCCATTACGGTCATCATAACTCCACCTAAGAGGGTTAAAATAAATACTATATTCATAATAAGTACCATATGATCCATAATTTAATTTACACCCTTTCAGTGCTATTATTATAGGTTCAAGCCGTTTTAAATTTCTTATTTTAATGCAAACCGTTAGGAACGGCTTTATCCTTGTGCCTACTTTTCACTTATTATAGGATTCCCCTTCACCTTACAATTTACCTTTTAACTAAATTATCGGAATTTTTCATATCACTTTATGCCGCTTTATGTTACACTGTAAATAGGATAAAGTATAATTTTTCATTCTTACTATTAAGGAAGGTGTTAATGATGTTTGACAAAATCTTAGTTCCTATTGATGGTTCTGAAGCAGCTTGGCGTGCCTTAGAATATGCGTCTGGATTGGGAGAAAAATTTGATAGTACAATCCATCTGGTTCATGTCGTTCAAGCCCATTATACCTTACCGACAATTGCAATTAATGGAGAAATCCCTTTTCTTTCAGTTAATATTGAAGAAGTGGAAGCAACGGGTCACAAGATCATTGAGTTGGCCAAAGAACGAATGCATAATTATTCTAAATTTGAAACAAGTTTGGAATTTGGTCACCCGGCAGAGCGCATTCTTTCTCTCGTAAAAAATAGTCCTTTTGATCTGATCGTTATAGGTTCGAGAGGTCTAAGCGGTATTAGTGAATTTTTCCTCGGCAGTATTAGTACGAATGTATCCCAATACTCCCCTATTCCTGTAATGATTGTAAAGTAAGTTCATACTCAAACTCACATAGCTAAAGCAGTCAGGAAAACTTCCCTGACTGCTTTAGCTATTTATAACTCTTACACTACTTATTAATAACTATTTTTATTTGGTCTTCTCTCTTACTTCTTTCCAAAGCTAACTGTATTAGTTTATCAATCAATTGGCTATAGGAAATTCCACTAAATTCCCATAACTTCGGATACATGCTTATTTGGGTGAAGCCTGGAATCGTATTAATTTCATTGATAAAGACTTTATTTTCTTTTGTTAAGAAAAAATCAACGCGTGCCATTCCTTCACAGCATAATATCTGGAAGGCCTTACTTGCTAAAGCTTGCAATACTGTAATCATTTCATTTGGAATTTTTGCAGGAATTTGTATGTCGGCTCCCTTCTCGTCAATATACTTAGCTGTATAAGAATAAAATTCCTGCTGCGGAATAATAGCCCCAAGAGCAGAAGCTGCAGGAATTTCATTTCCTAATACAGCACACTCAATCTCCTGTCCTTCAATATATTCTTCTATTATTATTTTATAATCAAAAGAAAAAGCTTCATGTATGGCACCTAAAAACTGTTCTTTATTTTTAACTTTGCTAATTCCAACCGATGAACCAAGATTGGCAGGCTTTACAAAGATCGGCAGACCTAACTCCTTCACTATAGTATCAAAATCTATATCTTTTTGTTCCCATTGGTGAAAGGTAAAACTTCTTGCTATCGGTATTCCAGCCTCTTTGAGCAATCGTTTTGTAACATCTTTATCCATGCCAATTCCTGAACCCAAAAGACTTGGTCCTACAAAAGGCAGATTGGCTAACTTTAACAAGCCCTGTACAGTTCCATCTTCTCCATATGCACCATGAAGAACAGGAAAAACCACATCAATGCTTTTCGTATAGTTTTCTGAAGCAAAGCATAACAGCTGCTCTACCGCTTTCCCCATCTGGAATACTACGGAAATTCCCGTGTGCTTTAATCTAACTTCTTTGGGATTACCTTCGTTAACCAGATAATCCTTTTGATCGCATAAATACCATTGCCCCTGTTTATCAATACCAATTAATGTAATATCATATTTTTCTTTATCAATAGCACTAATTATATTCTTTGCTGACAGCAAAGAGACTTCATGCTCCGTTGATTTGCCGCCAAATAATATTGCTATATTTAACTTCTTCATCTTTTCATCTCCTAAAAGTCTTTACTCTTAGTATAATAATATTTTTCACTACATTTATTGCTTAAAATGCTTATATTATTGTAAAAAATGCTGTAAAATAGGTTAAACTACTCTATTAAGAAAGGATGCTCTTTATGGAACTAGACAATAAGGAAATAGCACTACACCATAAAAGAGGATATCTCAATACGGATTTTCAGTTCTTTCATTTAAAAGACAATAAAGCTATGCAATTTGAATTTCACTACCATGACTTTAACAAGATAATTATTTTTATCTCCGGCAACGTAACTTACCTAATTGAAGGGAAGACGTACAACTTAAAACCCTGGGATATTCTATTAGTAAATAGCAATGAAATTCATAAACCTATCATTGATCAGTCAGAGATTTATGAACGTATTATTATCTGGGTTAATTCCTCTTTTTTATTACAACATAACGACAGCCAATGCAATTTGTTAACCTGTTTTGAATTGGCCGCCGAAAAAAAAATAAATTTAATACGCTTGTCTCCTGAAATACTTGTAGGAATAAAAAATCTTTTATCTCAAATGGAAGACACGCAAAGCAACCTTGAATTTGGCAGTAAAGTGCTAAAGAACGCTCTATTTCTGCAATTTATCGTACAACTCAATCGAATGTACTTAGGGATTGAAACCAATACAGAGCATCCAGACATTGAATATGACGAATCAATTGAACAGATCTTGGAGTACATTAATGCAAACCTTAATGAAGATCTATCCATGGATAAATTGGCTTCTGTTTTTTATCTGAGCAAATATTATCTAATGCGTAAATTTAAACAACAAACCGGCTATACTGTCCACAATTATATTTTGCAAAAGCGTTTAATTGCGGCTAATGCGCTCATTAAAAAAGGCAAATCCATAACTACAACCTGTATAGAATGCGGTTTTGGTGATTATTCAAATTTTGTCAGAGCCTTTAAAAAAAATTTTGGGCTTTCACCGAAAAAACACTATAAAATGCTGTTGGAACACGAAAAATCAACAAACCATCATGGCTATCATCATCCTGATACCATACTGCCTTAAACGTAATTAATCGATCACTTAGAAAATCAAACAACGGAAGAAACTGCTTTTACACAGACTCTCTCCCGTTGTTTGATTTTCTCTTTCAGCATACCTTCTATAATTTTTATTAAATTAACCAATTGAAAAACAACGCATTGAAATAGACGCATTTTGAAACCCTTCATAAGAAAACACAAGGTCTTCATCATGCTCTTGCAGAGCTGCAGCATATAACATCGGTAAATAATGTTCATTGGTAGGTACGGACAATAGTGCCTCCTTACCCATTTTCTCATACTCAATCAAAGGTTTATGGTTCTGCTCCACTAAGCATTGCTTCACCATATGATCGAAATCTATAGCCCAGCCATAAGGCTCCGCTTCCATCTCCCAATCAATAACCCGTAAATTATGCACAAGATTACCGCTGCCAATAATGAGAAAGCCCTGTTCCCGTAAGGGGGCTAATTTTTGGCCTAATTCATAATGCTCTTGGGGGGTCTTCCGATAATCAAGACTCATTTCCATAACAGGTATGTCTGCCATTGGGTACATATGCTTTAAAACAGACCATGCTGCATGATCGATGCCACGCTGATTGTCATAAATAATTGAGGCATCTTTAAATACTGCTGCTGCTGCTTCCAGCTCTTTTGCAGCCCCTGGACAGGGATAACGAACATCATACAGTTCTTGAGGGAATCCATAAAAATCATAAATAGTCTCCGGTGCACTGCCAGATGTAATATAAGTACCTTTTGTCAGCCAATGGGCCGATACAACCAGAATGGCTTTAGGTTTCGGCAGTGATTGCGCCAAATGAACTAAACTATTCGTATATTCATTCTCCAGGATAATATTCATTGGTGATCCATGTCCCAAAAACAACACAGGACTTTTTTTCATAGCAAATGCCCTCCTCATGACATGTATTTTTACTATTTTTCAACTTAAATCGACTATGTAAGAGGATACTGAAAAAACTTGCTAATCATTACTACCTATAGAATAGTCTATTTAAGAACTATTCTTTTCATGATTTATAACCGCTTGTTCACTGCATGTAATTGTACTATTTTTTACAAACCTTTACCTGCAAATCTCTCAATAGCATGAGCTACACCATTCTGCTCATTAGAATCGGTAACATAACGACATACTTTCTTAATATCATCATTTGCATTGCCCATTGCCACACTATATTTGACTTTTTTCATCATTGAAACATCATTATAATTATCGCCAATAGCCATAGCTTGAGTAAGGGAAATCTGCAGCTGATCTGCGACTATTTGCAATGCATTTCCTTTCGATGCGCTCTTATGGCCAAACTCAAAATTATTGGCCATGGAAGACGTCATCATGAATTCTTTCATATCACCAAATTGCTTGATGGCAATTTGCCTTTTTTCATCATCAAAAGAAAAGCAAAAAACTTTATAAATTCCTTCATTAGCACTCATAATTTCTTCATAGCCCTTTACAGGAGTCATGCCTGTCTGACTGAATATTTGATCTAACGTCTCCATAAAATAGCTTGGCTCAATGGCAAAGGGAGTGCTCTGTAATCCGTCTGCTTCCTGCTGTAATCTTTTTTTTCCATTCCTGGGCATGTAGATCTTCTTATCTGTGGATACCTCATAATAATAATCATTTTCCTCTAACCATTTCACCATATAAGTTACATCGCTTCGGTTCATTGTCAGGGCTAAAAGCTGCTGACCATCTTTCGCATGAACAGCCCCTCCATTATAGGTAATTAAATAGGTTTTCAGCCCATATTGTTCACAAATAGATAAAGCATCAAAATAAGTTCTGCCTGTTGCCACAACTACTTCTATACCTTTTTCTTGCGCCTGTCGAATAGCTGTTATATTTTCTTCACTAATCTCATGTGCTTCGTTTAATAAGGTTCTATCCAAATCTGTAGCGATTAATTTCATAATATGTCACCTTCCTAAATCTTAGGCATTGTTTCCTATACTTTTGGCATACAGCAGCGATATTTATGCTTCTGTATATTTCATTCTATTTTTTATCTGACTATCCCTTTTTTATGAAAGATTATTAACAATCATATACAACGCTGATAACCACATGAAAACTGCCGAAACTTTATTGATATATCCAAACATTTGCGTAAAACCTGCTTTTTTACCTATCCCCCATCCCATGGCAGCTAAGAAGAAAAACCAACACCAGGATACAAGAATACAAGCTGCTGTAAATAGTAATTTGTCATGATCCTTATAATGAATTGAACTTGTTCCAATCACACCAATTGTATCTAATACAGCGTGAGGATTGAACAATGAAACCGTAACAGCAAAAATCAACTGCTGTTTGATTGTGAATTTTTCGTTCTCCTCATCATGGATGCCCATTAATGTATTATTCCATGTCATCCAGCCCATATAAACTAAAAAACAAACACCAATTACCAGAAAAATGCCTTTAACCGAAACAAAATTTGCTATAAACAAGGAAACGCCTTGTACTGCCAATAAAATCAAAAGCGTATCACACAAGGAAGCTGTAATAACAACTGGCAATGTTCGAAGAAAGGTTCTTTGGCGTATACTCTGGGTAAAAACAAATAAATTTTGTACGCCAAGTGGCAAAATGAGCCCCATGGCTAGCACGACCCCATGAAAAAAAGCTTGCATAACATTCGCTCCCTATACTGTTTTTTACAGTATAGTAAACGATCCTTGAAAAGTCTCCAGCCAATTGGCTTGTTTTTAACCCAGCCAATTTGTTATAATCAGAAAACAGCTAAAAAGGAGAATACCCATGTTAACAATCGACTGGCTGCCTAATAATAAAGATTCTGTACCCTTATATCAGCAAATTGCAGCATATATAAAAAATAAAATTACACTTGGCGAATGGCCTATACATAGCAAATTGCCTCCCCAACGTAAGCTTGCTGCTATTTTTCAAGTAAATCGCAGTACCCTTGCCATCGCACTAGATGAGTTGATTGCAGATGGACTGCTGGAAAGTAAGGCCGGAAGCGGTACTTGGGTAGCCAATAACACTTGGTCAGTATTAGCATCCCCATCGCCCGTAAATTGGAATTCTTACCTAGATAAAGGCATATATCGCCCTAATCTTCATACGATCCAAGAAATCAACCGGGCAGAGTTCAAGCCCGATATGATTCGTTTAGGTACAGGAGAGCTCTCTCCGGAGTTTTTTCCTAAAACTATGATGAGTTCTATACTAAAAACACTACCGCAGCGGATTACATCTTTAGGTTACGAAGAGCCTAAAGGCTTACTTTTTCTTAGGCAGCAAATTCGCCTTTATTTACGTTCCATCGGCATAGATGCTTCTACCTCATCTATCATGATTGTATCGGGTGCATTGCAAGCGCTACAGCTTGTATGCTCTAGTTTGCTGCCAAAGGGCTCTACCATTTTGCTTGAAAGACCATCTTATCTTTTTTCCCTTACACTATTTCAATCGATGAATATGCAATTTTCTGGTCTCCCCCTTGATAAAGAAGGTCTCGAACTAGCACCACTTCTCTTTCACAAACAACATAAACATGCAAACTTGCTATACACCATTCCCTGTTTTCACAACCCTACAGGTATCCTAATGACAGAACGGCGCCGTAAGGACATCATTCAGTTGTGTCAACAAGAACAGTTACCTATTATTGAAGATGATGTGTATCGAGAGCTTTGGCTTGATTCACCTCCGCCTGCTCCTTTGAAGTCTTTTGAAAGAGATGGCCTTGTACTCTACATTGGCAGTCTCTCTAAATCACTTAGCCCCGGATTGCGAATCGGCTGGATTGTAGGACCTGAACCAGTTATTGAGCGATTAGCCGATACTAAAATGCAAAATGATTATGGTTCAAGTTCCTTATCCCAATGGACCGCAGCTGAATGGTTTGCCAGTGGACTCTACCAAAAGCATTTAGAGGAAGTACGAAGATCGCTGCGTATTCGTCGCGAGGCAGCTTGTAAAAGTTTAGAAACTTATTATTCCGGTATCGCAACCTGGCAGATTCCAACAGGAGGTTTTTATATTTGGCTTACTTTAACACGGCCTCTTTCTATGCAAAAGCTCTTTAACACGGCCCTAGATGAGGGTCTCTTAATTCATCCGGGAAATATATACGATCATTTATCAAATCGTCACTTGCGCCTGTCTTATTCTTATGCAACATTACCCAAACTGAAAGAAGGGCTCTATCGTCTTTCTGTAATCATCAAAAATTTAAGTTTCTAAAAAAATGATAAAAGGTTTGCCTCTTCAACTACATAGAGGTAAACCTTTTATCATTATGCCATACTAAAATCCTTTGCTAAGGCTGCAGTCACAAACTCGATATGTTCTTGCAGCTCGATTCCTAACATTTGAGCGCCTTGCGCTATTGTTTCACGATTGACAGCCCTGGCAAAAGCCTTGTCCTTCATTTTTTTCATTACTGATTTTACTTGCAGATTCTCAATACTCTTATCTGGACGGACTAAAGCACAGGCAATAATAAAACCCGTAAGTTCATCAACCCCAAGTAACACTTTTTGCAATAAGTTCCTCTCTGGTGCCCAATCCCTGGCATGGGATTCTATATCGATAATAAACTGCTCAGTATAACCATAAGGCTTTAAAATCTCTTCTGCATGATTAGGATGATCATCAGGGTATTTCTCAAAATCCACATCATGCAGCAATCCTACAGCGCCCCAATATTCTACATCTTCCCCATATTTTGCTGCATAGGCACGCATAGCAATTTCTACTGCCTGGCAATGATTCAGAAGTGTTTTTTCCTGTACATAATTGGTTAGTACATTCCACGCTTTATCTCTAGTTGTATCCATTTTTGGTAAACCTCCAACCTTTTGTTATGATTTCTTTATCTCTATTACCCAAAAACATTCATCATAAATATAGAAATGCTGATTTCTTCTCCATATGTTTCAACGTTTTCCTCCACGATACATTTTGTTTCAATAACGCCTCCAAATGCCTATAGCAGTCTTATTATTATAACACAAATACAGTAATTGGTACTAATAAAAAATATTTCCCCTCTTCTGCTGCATCGTTGCTACAGTTACTAAAATATTTAGGGAACAATGATTATCTTTTTATACAAATGAGAAAAATACTTGGCTGATATGGAAAGTACACCTTATAATATAAGTACTATTGATTTAGAAAACCATGATTGGAGGAAATTAGTTATGCTCAGGAATTTGATTGAACAAGGCTATGGAGAAAGAGAAGATTTTAACTGTGCTGAGAAAATTCTATATGGTGCTAATGAAGTTTATCAATTAGGTTTAGATCATCAATCCTTAAAAGCAGCAGCAGGTTTCGGCGGGGGAATGGCCATTGGCAGTGTATGCGGAGCTCTTACCGCAGCAATCATGGTCCTCGGAATTCTCTTTGTTAAAGACAGAGCACATGAAAGCAGTAAAATCAAAACCTTAACACAGGAATTATTTGATACCTATCAACAAGAAATGGGTGATATTAATTGTACGCCCCTCAAAACACATTATCGTACAGAAGATTTGAAATGCAGATCTGTAATTGCTAAAGCCGCAGCAATTCTTGATACTATCATTAGACGAGAGAGGGATTTAGAACCGATTTCATAATTTTAGTCCAAATAGAGGAATGCAGATGCGCTCTCTACAAAGGCTAAGACCAGCCTAAAAAAGAAATAAGATTCAGATAGAACACGCTCTACCTGAATCTTATTTTTTTCAGTTACATACTACAAATATAAGGGAGAGCAATATGTTCCGATGCTCTACTCCCAGCACAACGCCAGTCGTACTATTTTGTATTTTTGTACCTAATTATATATAAAATTGTGGTTCACCTTCATTAACGTTTGTAATCGAACCACCCCCCACTTCAATTTTATCCTTTTTATTGGTTTACGCTTCTCTATCCTCCTTTCAGTTTTATTATAGCACAAATAGTGCAAATATTCAATATAATAACGATTTCTACAATCTTTTAATTATTAAGTTCTCACCATTCGTAATATCTGGTTCTTATAAAAAAAAGAGAAAAACCCAACCATAGGTTTTTCTCAAAAAATAACATTTAACTAAGACCGAATTGACCCCAATAAATTCCTAAATTTAGATACTACTGTGGAAAATCTAAACCATGTAGAGATAGGATGTTTTTCAAAGTACAAGAAAATAATGGGGATAGCAATCAGCGTGAAAAAGGTAGATGACAGTAATCCTCCGATGATTACCCAAGCCATGCTTACTCTCGTTTCAGATCCTGCAGTCATTGCAAGGGCCGTCGGCAGCATGCCTACAATCATTGTCAACGAAGTCATAAAAATAGGTTTTAACCTGGTTTTTCCTGCTTCAATAATGGCTTCTTTAGCACCTACGCCTCTTTCCATTAAGGTTAAAGTATAGTCTAGCAGCAATGTACCATTTTTAGCAACCACACCATCCATAACCAAAATTCCGATTAAAGAATATAAATTGATCGTATTACGTGTAACTGCTAAAAAGGCTAAAGAGCCAATTAATCCAAATGGCAGAGAAAACATTCTAATAATAGGAGTTGATACAGATTCATACAATGTAGCCAATAACATATATACTAATATTAATGACAAAGCTAACGCCTGAGCCATTTCACCAAATGCGTCTTTCATATTATCTGCCTGACCAGTAAAGCGGTAAGTCACATTTCCGCCTAAATCTTCAGGTTTAATATTCTTTGCAATGTCATTTAAAACGTCCTGCAACGGACGATCTGTTATATTGGCTGCAATATTTATTGATTCTTGCTTATCAACCCGACGCAGCATAACTGGCCCAGCATTATCCTCCACTTGAGCCACATCACCTAATTTTACCAGGCCATTAGCTGACTTCAAGGGTATCGCCCGTATATCAGAGGCCTTAAAGCCATCGCTTCCCTTAAGGCGGACATAAATATCTGTATCTTGTCCGTCATTATTAGGATCATTGGCATAATAGCCTGCCAAGGTTCCTGAAATAGCCCCGGAAAATACATTATTAACTTCGTTGACGGTAGTGTTATAAAATTTTAATCTCTCTCTGTCTACACTCAATCTTAATTCAGGCGCACCTTCCGTATATGAGCTCCGAACATCCTTTACCCCCTTAACTTTAGATACAATGTCTTGTATCCGATTTGATGCTTTAACGATATTATCTAAACTAGCGCCGCGAATTTCAATTTGTATTGGAGAAGTATTCGGTCCACCGCCGCCAGCTCCACTACCACCGGATACCCCTGCGATAGATGATTGGGTTTCACTAACTTGTGCAACAGCTTGCGGGAAGTTTTGCTTGAGATATTGCCGCACCTGATCGGTAACCTGCCATACAGTTCTGCTTCGATCCTTGCGGTCTACCATCTGAACACTAACGCCACCATAATTGCCAGCTGGTGAGCCCACACTTGATAAATAATTCGTTACTTCCGGTACGGTTGTAAGATAATCTTCTATCTTCCTGACAGCAATATTAGTTTGATCAATGTTTTGTCCTACAGGGAACTGCACATTGATACGAAAACTGCCTTCATCGGTTTTTGGCATAAATTCAGATCCAATGATACCAGTGGGAATCAGAGATACTGCTGCAACAAAGATCAGCAAAACCGTTGCAACAATTTTTTTAGGATTGATTAAACTCCACCGCAATACTGTTTCATATTTTTGTATTGCAGATTGCTCAATACGAGTCATAAAGTCCCATATCTTTCCTTTTGGCTCCTTTATCCCATTTTTATAAAACTTTGAGGCTAACATAGGCGTCAGCGTAAAGGAAACAAATAGGGAGCACAACGTAGCAAATACAATAGTAAGCCCAAATTGACGGAAATACTGCCCGGTCATCCCATTCATAAAGGCAATTGGCATAAAGACAACAACATCACAAAGCGTAATTGATACTGCAGCCATACCAATCTCTGTTCGTCCATCTTCTGCTGCAGTTTTAGCATCCTTCCCCATTTCTAAATGACGATGGATATTTTCAAGTACAACAATGGAATCATCAACCAGAATACCTATACACAATGACATTCCCATAAGTGACATCATATTAAAGGTAAATCCAGCAATATACATAACGAAGAAAGTAGAAATCAATGACGTCGGTATGGCAATTAAAACGGCTGCCGTTGAACGCCATCCTCGTAAAAACAAGTAAAGTACCAAACCAGTAGTAAATAACCCTTCTATTAGGGCTTCCAATGTATTATGCAATGATGATTCTACAAACTGAGAAGAATCTGTCACAACAACAAACTGATAATCAGGATATTCTTCCCGTAAACTATTAAGCTGCTCTGTTGTAGCTTTTGCAGTGTCTACCAAATTTGCATCACTGTTTTTATATACACTAAGTGAAACTACATCCTGACCATTAGTCCGTGCATAGCGCGTAACCCTTTGATCCTGTTCTTTTATTGTGGCCAGACTGCTTAATGGTACATTTATCCCTTTCGCATTTGTAACGTGAATAGAAGCAAGTTCTTCTGGTGAGGTATACTGGGCTGTTAAACGGACACTGGTTTCACCTTTATCACTAAATACTGAACCTGCTGGCGTTAAAACATTTTCTTGTTTAATCCGATTTGTTATATCACTTAAGGAAATATTAAAATACGATAATTTATCTTTATCCACTTCAACGGCAACTTCTTTATCACGCCCACCATACAGCTGAACATCAGAAACACCACTCGCCCGCTGCAAACGTTCAACAAAGACGTCAGTTGCCAGCGTATAGACATCTCCCAAAGGTTTATCTGCTATAACTGAAATCTCCATGATAGGAGATGCATTAACATCCCTTTTCATAACAGTTGGTGTTTGAATGCCAGTTGGTAACTTATTGAGAGCGGCATTCACATATTGAGTCGCATTAATAGCTGAAGTATCAACATTTGCCCAAAATTCAAACTCTAATGTAATCTGAGCTTTCTCAGGACGAGCAACTGCTGTCATATGCTTCAGATTCGATAAAGAAGATAGGGAATTTTCCAGAGGCTTGATAACGTCCTGCTCAATTTCTTCTGTACCTGCACCAGGATAATTTACACTTACTGTAACATAAGGTATATTGATGGCCGGCAAAAGTTCAACTCCGATGCGATAAAAGCTAAACAAGCCCAAGACTACAAATAACATGACAATCATTGTAATCCCTACTGGTTTTTGAATGGAAAAGCGTGTGATATTCACTTACCATCACCCCTATCATCCAACGTAACAACATTAGGAATGATTGTTATTCCAGACCGTAAGCGCGATAAATTAGTTACAGCAATTTGTTCACCATCATTAATGCCAGATAATATCTCTACATTCTGATCGCCTCTTGCCCCTACCTGTACAGTACGCTGCTCTATAACATTTTGAGAATTAACGACAAAGACAAAAGATTCACCATTCTTTTCTAACACAGCATCTTTGGGAACAACTAAAGTATTCTGCCGCAAAGGTGTGTTAATTACAGTTCTGGCAAACATACCGCTTCTAACTTCAGATCCAGGATTAGATAGAACTATTCGCAAAGAAAATGTCATTGTTTGAGGATCACTGGCTGGACTAATATAAATGATTTGTCCTGGTACGGTTTTCCCCAAAGAATCTAATTGTACATCAACATTCATACCTAAACTCAAAGCAGCTAGGTCTTGTTCTGATACCTGGCAGTCAATATATATATGACTGTTATCATAAATACTCAACAGTTTTTGTCCTGCTGAAACCATATCGCCAACTTCTACCTGTCTATAACCAATTACTCCAGATCGAGGCGCACGTAATACCAAATCATCACGCTGTTTTTCTGTAGCACTAACACTATGTTGAGCTTTTGTGGCAGCGGCACGAGAAGACTGTATTGCTGCAGCTACACCTGAATTCATTTGGTTGGCCAAAGTATCCAAACTAGCTTTTGCGTCAGCTAATTGCTGCTCGCTTGAATCTAAGCTGTCTTTGGATATGCCTCCGATATCATATAAAGTCTTATTTCGCTGATAGCTCACCAAGGCCTTTTGATAGTCGGCCTTAGCCCTGTCATAATTGGCATTAAAGGCAACTTCGCTTGTTACTGCATCTGCACTGGCTTGTTGATAGGCAGCCTGATTCTGCTGAATAGCAATATCGGCATCCCCCGTATCCTGAGCAACTAACTCTTGCCCCTGTGATACTTCCTGCCCTAATTTAGCATACACTGCAACAACTTTCCCTTGGTATTTGGCTGCAATATCAACTTGCGCTTCAGGAACAGTCTGACCGGTCAGCGATATACGTTTTGTCAGATTTGTGCGCTGGATACTTGCTACATCAACTGTAGTTTGCTGCTTATTGCTTGTTGAACTTGTACTTCCTATTGAGTGATTGCGCTTCATTTGAATTCCAGCCATAATTCCTAAACATAAAACTATGATAACACCGGTAATAACGAACTTTCTTTTTTTGCTCGTATTCTTCCAAAGCTGATATTTCATCTTAGTACGTCCCTTCTTTATCCATGTTTTTTATATTGCAGACCAATTATCAGATTTAGCAGCTATAACCTTTTCTGTCATGCGTTGCAATAATTGATACAATACTGTCTTTTCCTCATCAGTAAAATCTGCGGTCATAATATCAGCCCAGTTCTTTAATATCAGACGAATAGATGGCTCTAAACTACTCCCTTTCTCGGTTAAAAAGATTTTATAAGCCCTTTTGTCTTTTAAATCTTCATGGCGTGTTACATATCCTAAAGCTTCAAGGGTTGCACTAATGCGAGCTGTTGTTCCTTTATCAATGTTGAGGTATTTACTAATTGAGTCTTGACTCATCCCTTGTTCTCTATATAAACATAATAAAAAGAAGATATGACTGCTGCTAATTCCATATTGACTTGCACAATGATCAAAATAAGAACGCCCCATGCGATATAATGTAGTTATCCATTTCCCAATATAAGGTCTTCTTTCCATTCTACAATCTCCTAGTTTGCAATTTATTACTATGTAGCTTGCATATAGTTGGCAACACAACTAAATGCAAGCTAATTATATCCATAAAATATGACAAAACTATGACAGGTCTTAATAATATTTTTTTAAAATGCTATCCCGGCAATATGGGATAGCATTTTTAATATTCATGTTTCTTACAATATAGATTGGCATTCACAGTGAGGTAATTACACAATAATCTGCTATCAGAATAATTACAGAGGTATTTGTACTGCCTCTCGCCGATAAAAATGATACCAAAGAAAAAAGACCCGGTAAGAAACTTACATCAGGTCTTTAAGACAGTATGGTTCTGTTCAATGAAAATTTTATAGTTCTAATACTTAATGTTTATCGTATAAAAGATTACATAAGCCTGATTTCTAGTAAATAAAGTGATACGTTGTATTAGCTAAGCCACCATTGCCGGCCTCCTCTAGATGTTGGTATATGTCTATACACAATGTCTAAAATCTTTTCCAGCATTTCTTTTCGTATGCTAATATACTCGATTAATGCCTGACGTTCCGCCTCATCTGGCAGCCACTCCTCTGGTATTTCTTTTACTATCTCAGCAACATCCTCCTGGCTCATCTGTCTTACTCTTTCTGCATAAGGCAGAAAATGAGCAGGAGAAAGCCAATTGCTGAGTAATGCTCCATAGGAATAGCGATAATAAAGTTTTATGACCTTACTGAGGCTATGAATATGTGGAATTGTCCACCTGCTAGATCTAAATAAATGAGAATTATCGATAGCGTATATTTTATGGCCGCCATCTTCCTTGCGCAATAAGAGATTTTTCTTATTATAGGTTCGGTCAGCATTATGAAACATGTAATCAAATAATATTACACCAGCCATTTCAGTAACATTAACAGCCTGATGCAAATTATTCGCTTTAACATATTCTGTCCGATTTAGGTATTGAGAGGCAAAATGCCGTCCTGGTATCAAACCAGATGCCTTTAATTGGGGGCTTTGCTGTATGGTCTGTTCCGTAATTTCAATAAGATTGCTAATCGGAAAACATAATCCCATATATTCGCCAAACCTTGCTGCTAAAAACTCACTTGCTAACACCTTAGAACCCAATCGATTATTTTGTAGTTTTACAACATAAAACTTCCGGTCATTAGCGCGAAATAACTGGGGTGAAGTAACTCCCACTCCTACATTGCCAAAATGTTTCATAGAAATGAGCATATCATCAGCCTCCACTCAAATAAGCTAACAAAAAAAGACTCGGTAAGAACTTTCTCCGAGTCTTTTAAATTAAAGTTAAATTTTTAGCAACATCGGTCTCCCGAAACAGAAGTCAAAGCATCCAAATTAACTACTGCAGATCTAATCCTTCTATCTGAAATTGGCGAACTGCTGCCAGGAACAAAAATATCTGTATTAGAAAGAATCGCTAAACAATCATCGATGGCAATGAGTGTTCCTTCAATAGAAAACCCTCCCAGAGTTGTTATTACAACGCCATCACCAACCATACGGCATAATACTCTAACTAAATGACGACTTTCTGTCCGTTCTCCTACTTCTTCAGAATCCGTTCTAGGTCCCCCATCATCGTTTAAGTTATCAAAAGGCCCTTTTACTATAGCTGTTCCTTTAGCAACTACGTTCCATAAATCTACGCGTGTGAAATCCACATGTAAGACCTCTCCCCCGGGAGTAAGAATTTCTACATCGTTGCAGTCGGCTTCTATTGCTGGAGAAAGGATGGCGATACGACAATCTTCTATAGCCTGCAGATTGCCAAAATATGCGAACCCATCAAATCCGAATAATACCACATCGGTATTTAATTCCCGTTCTAGTTCTCTAACGAGTGCTGGGTTCCGTAATTCTGTAAAGATGCTCATACACTATATACCTCCTATATGGTAATAATATTTAATCTAATATCTTACTATACTGTATGAGAAAGGAACTCATAGTGTTACTCTTTAAATTTGTTTTTAAATAAGTAAATAAAAAACAGACAGGAAATGAACCCTGTCTGTTTTTTAGAATTTTTATTATAAACTTTTTACAGCAACCATCAAACCAAAATCTCATTCATGCTGCCACTTCGATATCCAGACAGATCAACAGCAACATAAGTAAAGCCAATTTTTTTGAGGCCCTGCTCAATCTGTTTCGCTACTTCAGGGGCAGTAATGAGCCCGATATTTTCTGGCGACACTTCAATACGGGCAATATCTCCATGATGCCGAACACGAACTTGCCCCGGACAAAATTCTTTTACTAATGCTTCCGCTCTTTCTATTTGACTGAGCCTCTCAGCTGTAATGGAAAGTCCGTAGACCACCCTTGAAGAAAGACAAGCCGCACTTAATTTATTCCAGGTCTGCAAATTCCATAACTTAGAGGCTTCCCTAATATCTTTTTTAGTTAATCCCACTTCAATCAAGGGGCTTCTTACCTGTTCAAGTTCTTCCACCGCTTTAATCCCTGGACGATAATCCGATAAATCATCAACATTCGACCCATCGAGCACCCAATTATAATGATTGTCCTTCGCCCAATTGACTAATACTGAAAATCGTTCTTGCTTACAGTAATAACAACGTTTATTATTATTAGCGACAAAATCCGGACTATTTAATTCACTAATATTTAAAAGTATATGCTTAATACCAATTGATTTTGCAATTAAGATTGCTTCTTTCCTTTCACTCTCTGGTAAAGTTTCAGAAAAGGCAGTGATAGCTATCGCTTTTTCCCCAACAGCCCGTACTGCTGCTGCTGCTAGAAAACTACTATCAACTCCTCCTGAAAAAGCGACTACAATACTTCCCAAGCCAGTAAGTAATTCATTTAGCTGCTCTAGCTTATTAATGATATCTTCCACAATTATTCTCCTTTGCATCCATTTTTAAAGCAATAAACACACTGTTATTACTTCTAATATACTATGATACTTTCCTTCCTGCCAATACAAGATAACGTTATATTTATAAAAAATTGCTTTTAAGAACTCTAAGTATCACTACAGCCAGCTGTACTTTAAAAAAATCTGCCTGAATCAAGGCTTCTTATATTCCGTCTCCATCTACACCTTCGAGAGAAGAAAAATAAACATTTTGTACAAATTTAACCACTACACCATTCCTTATGGTAATAACAATTTCTTCAATTCCCTGGGGAACAGCTTTTAATTTTCTTGAAGGTATTATTACTGTTTTATCCTCAACTGCAGCAACTGCAAGATGATTACTATATGACATTTTGCTTCCTCTCCTTAAAAAAAAATGTTATTTAAACCCCTTTTCAATGAAAGGGACTTAAATAACATTTTAGCCCTCTCTCATCTGTCAGGATAAATCCTGCTGGAATTAGCACCACTGCATTTCTGCCGGTTGCTGGGTGTCATCGGGCCAGTCCCTCGACCACTCTTGATAAGAGTTTAGATTATTAAATTACATTGATGATATCACAAAGAAACAGGATTAGCAAGATTTTTTTATTTAAAATAAATTAATATTTCTGATGCAATGTCATGCATTGGAATCGCTAAACCGTTGTGCAAACTAAAGAATTTTATACTTTTCATATTTACAAGCAAAGCAGGCAGGGATTCATACTCCCTGCCTGCTTTGTTACGAAATTAAAAATTATCTGGAACTTGATATATTAATCTTTTCTTATTGCCCGATGAGCAATATCTTTTCGATAGTGCATATCCTTAAACTCAATCGATTCAATAGCTTGATAAGCCTTATCTACCGCATGTCTAATATCAGACGCTGTGGCAGTTACACCAAGTACACGCCCACCGTTAGTTACTACTTGCCCTTTATCACTTGCGGTACCAGCGTGAAATACGTAAGCGCCCTGCTGCTCAGCTTTATCTATACCACGAACGATATCTCCTTTATGATATGTTTCCGGATATCCGCCAGCAGCTAATACCACACAGACAGCAGCCTCTTCTTTCCATGTTACCGTCGTATCAGCCAAAGTGCCATCAATACAAGCTTGCATAATAGTTACTAAATCACTATCCAAAAGCGGCAGCACAACTTGGGTTTCAGGATCACCAAAACGAGCATTAAATTCAATTACCTTAGGACCATCTGCAGTCATAATCAGCCCCAAATACAAACACCCAGAATAAAAACATCCTTCACTCTCCATGGCATGAATTGTTGGCTGCAAAATTTCTTTCATTACTTGCTCACTGACAGCCGCAGTAATTACCGGCGCAGGCGCATAGGCTCCCATACCTCCTGTATTCGGTCCTCGATCATGCTCATAGACTCGTTTATGATCTTGAGCTGCCACCATTGGAATAATCGTTTTACCATCAGTAAAAGCCAATATGGAGGCTTCTTCACCAACCAAAAATTCCTCAATAACAACCTGATTACCTGCCTGACCAAAGACATTTTCACACATGATCATATCCACTGCAGCTAATGCTTCATCCATAGTCATTGCCACCACGACACCTTTGCCTGCTGCCAAGCCATCCGCTTTTACGACCACAGGAGCACCTTGTAATTGTATATACTCTTTTGCTTCCTTGGCATGATTAAATACAGCAAATTTAGCAGTAGGAATATCATACTTTGCCATTAACTGCTTAGCAAAGGTTTTAGAACTCTCAATCTGAGCAGCAGCCCGAGTCGGTCCAAAACAAGCAAGTCCATTTGCCTTAAAAGCATCTACAATACCATTCGACAAAGGAATTTCAGGACCTACCACAGTTAGGTCAATGGAATGAGTCTTGGCAAATGCTACAAGAGCAGCATTATCCAAACTATCCATCTTTACACATTCAGCGATTTGAGCGATACCTGGATTGCCAGGGATACAGTATATTTTTTGTACCTCGGCATTTTCTTTTAACTTGGCCACTAAGGCATGCTCACGCCCACCGCTGCCGATCACTAACAAATTCATAGTATCTCCTTCCAATGGGCTGTCCGCTGATTGCCCTGAATTTTTATCTTTTAAGTATCCTATTAGCATTCAAAAAAAATCGTAAAATCAATGTTTAAAATGTCTTATTCCTGTAAACACCATAGCAATACCATGTTCATCTGCAGCTTCGATTGACTCTTGGTCCCGCATCGAACCACCAGGTTGAATAATAACTTTAATGCCTGCTTTTGCGGCTGTATCTACTGTATCACGGAAAGGAAGGAATGCATCGGAGGCTAGTACTGCCCCTTTTGCCTTATCACCAGCTTGCTCTAAAGCAATCGCAGCTGCTCCTACCCGATTCATTTGCCCGGCACCAACACCTAAGGTCTGATTATCATTGGCAATTACAATGGCATTGGATTTTACATGTTTTACTACCTTCCAGGCAAGTATCAGCTGCTCCCACTCTTCACTGCTTGGTTGATTTTTAGTGACGACTTTCATTTCTTGATGAGCCTCAGTGACTACATCCTTATCTTGCACCAGCATACCGCCTGAAACGGCTTTTATATCGATCTGCTTACAATTTAGCTGCATTTTGTCTGCTACCAAAAGACGAAGATTTTGTTTCTTCGTAAGAAGTTCCAAGGCATCCTTTGTATACCCCGGAGCAATGACTGCTTCAGCAAACAATTTGCTAATCTGAACAGCCGTCGCCACATCAACGTCTCGATTCAGACCAATAATTCCGCCAAAAGCAGACACTGGGTCAGCTTGGTATGCTTTTGCATAAGCATCAGCCAAATCAACGCCTATACCTGTGCCACATGGATTGGTATGTTTGATGATGGCAGCAGCTGGTTTATCAAACTCAGCAACAATACTGTATGCAGATTCTACATCCACAATATTATTAAATGACAATTCTTTGCCATGAAGCTGGCGGGCATTTGCTACGCCTACACCAGCAGCATTTTTCTCACGATAAAAAGCAGCCTGTTGTTGTGGATTTTCTCCGTAGCGCAAGGGCTGTACTTTTTCATAGACTAAATGCATCGTTTCGGGAAAATCACCTTCTCCCAACTGACCGGCTAAATAAGTGGCAATACAGGCATCATATTCAGCCGTATGATGAAATGCCTCTTTGGCTAACGCCATACGATATTTTGGCAAAATATCGCCTTCTTTGGCTAATTGTGCCAAAATATCATCATACCGTACTGGATTTACTACCACAGTTACATATTGAAAATTCTTTGACGCAGCACGAATCATGGCTGGTCCGCCAATGTCAATGTTCTCCACCGCGTCCGCTAACGATACACCAGGACGGTTTATTGTTTCACGGAATGGGTATAAATTGACCACTACCATATCAATAGCAGGAATATGATGTTTCTCCATGGCTTCTACATGAGCAGCGTTATCCCTAACAGCTAAGATACCTCCATGTATATAAGGGTTTAACGTTTTAACCCTTCCATCCATAATTTCAGGAAAACCAGTAACTTCACTAACGTATCTGACAGGTATACCGGCTTCTTTTAATACCTTCATCGTACCGCCAGTAGAGATAATTTCCACACCATAATTGTGTAACTGCTGAGCAAATTCAACAACACCTGTTTTATCAGAAACGCTAATCAGAGCACGTTTGATATTCATTCCGATTCCTCACTTATTGCTTATAATTTTCACTTTCCGTCCTTCAATACAAAGACGCTGGTCACAATACAGGTTAATGGCCTGCGGGTATAATTCATGCTCTACTGCCAATATACGTGTCGATAGGCTTTCTACCGTATCATCAGCAAGTATAGCTACTGCCTGCTGCATAATAATCGGTCCAGTATCCATACCTTCATCAACGAAATGTATGGTACAGCCAGAAACCTTTGCCCCATAGGCTAATGCTTGTTCATGAGCATTCAGACCTGGGAAAGCAGGTAATAATGATGGATGAATATTCATAATGCTTCCTGAGAAAAGATTTACAAAATAAGAACTTAATATACGCATAAAGCCTGCTAATACTACTAAATTTACATGATATAACGTAAGCTGCTCTGCAATAGCTGCTTCAAAATCCTGTTTGGAAGCAAAATTACCGCGTTCAATGCAGACTGCGGGAATCCCTTTCGCTGCTGCATGTTCCAGCACCTTGGCATTTGCCTTATCACTAATCACCAGACCTACTTTAGCATGAATTTTTCCAGCATCAATACTATTACAAATGGCTTGCATGTTACTGCCCCGTCCGGAAGCTAATATGCCTAGTATGGTCTCACTCACCAAAGATGCCACCTTTCAGTACAGCTTCCTTTGGTCCTTGTGTCACCTTGCCAATGATATAAGAAGCTTCACCCCTGGCCGCAAGATCCTCTTGAATGCTTATCACCTCAGATGGAGAAACAACTAAAATCATACCAATTCCCATATTAAAAGTGCGATACATTTCGGTCCAAGCCACATTGCCCCATTGCTGCAATAAAGCAAATACAGGAGGCTTCGGCCAGCTTTCTGTTTCAATTTCTACTCCGCAGCCTTCTGGCAGTACTCGAGGAATGTTTTCATAAAAACCACCACCCGTGATATGAACCATGCCTTTTATTTCAAACTTCTCGATTAACGGTAAACAAGCCTTTGGATATAATCTGGTAGGAATCAATAATTCTTCTCCCAAAGATTTTCCTAATTCGGAGATCTCCTGCTTTATATCCATCCCCTTTAAATCAAAGCAAATTTTCCGCACTAAAGAATAGCCATTGGAATGTAAACCACTGGATGGTAATCCAATAAGAACATCTCCCGGCTGTATGGTTTGGCCAGTAATTAATTTAGAACGTTCAGCAACACCGACAGCAAAACCACCAATATCATATTCCCCATTTTTATAAAAACTTGCCATTTCAGCAGTTTCGCCGCCAATCAGAGAACACCCTGACTCTAAACAAGCTCCAGCAATGCCACTGACAATAGCTGCCACCTGTTCTGGCGATAATTTACCTACCGCCAAATAATCCAAGAAAAATAAAGGTTCCGCACCTTGTACTAAAATATCATTCACGCACATAGCTACTGCATCCTGCCCAATGGTATCATGCTTATCAGCCATAAAGGCGATACATAACTTTGTACCTACACCATCCGTGCCAGATACTAACACCGGCTGACGGTATTTTGCGACATCAAGGGCAAACAGACCGCCAAAACCTCCAATATCACCTAAAACTTCCGGACGATAGGTAGACCGAACATGTTTCTTCATTAAATCAACCGCTTTATTACCAGCATCAATGTCTACGCCAGCATCCCGATATGTCAATTGGCTCATACAGTGCCCTCCTGTTCAAACACATATTTACTGCCGCCGCAGCTTTGTTCGCAAGGCTTGCTGCCTGGATATTCTGAATTAAAACAGGCATAGCACATATTTTTATATTTCACTTTAGAAAGAGAATCTGCTAATCCTTCCATTGATAAATAATGCAGTGAATCGGCACCAATAAACTCTCTGATTTCTTCCACCATTTTAGAGGCTGCAATTAATTCCTTACGCACGGATGTATCGATCCCATAATAGCAAGGATACATAATGGGTGGCGAACTCACACACATATGAACAGCCGTAGCACCAGCTTCCCGAATCATGCGCACAATTTTACCACTGGTTGTACCGCGCACAATAGAATCGTCTACCATGATAACTGATTTTCCTTTGACAACCGATTTTACAGCATTTAATTTGATTTTCACACTTAAATCCCGTGACTTTTGATCGGGCTGAATAAAAGTTCGTCCAATGTAGCGATTCTTGATCAATCCTTCGGCAAAAAGAATCCCAGATTCATGGCTAAAACCTAATGCGGCTGTTGTACCTGAATCCGGTACAGAAATAACGATATCTGCTTTGAGGCCACTTTGACGTGCTAAAGCTATGCCCATCTCAAATCTGGCTTGATACACACTTTGCCCATCAATGATGCTGTCTGGGCGAGCAAAGTAAATATACTCAAACACACATAATGATTTACTGCCGTTGGTATTGAAATGTTGGGCCCGCAGTCCTTTATTATCAATGATAACCATTTCACCTGGTTCAATGTCCCGTACAAACTCAGCCCCAACAGTATCCAGTGCACAAGATTCAGAGGAAATTACAAAACCATCATTTAATTTACCGATACACAAGGGACGAAGACCATTCGGATCACGTACACCAATTAGTTTTTCCTCTGTCATAATAACCAGGCAGTAAGCACCTTCAATCTGGGATAAGCTTTCCACGATTTTCTCTTCCAAAGTAGCTTTACGTGAGCGGGCTATTAAATTAACAATGACCTCACTATCAATGGTCGTCTGAAAAATACTCCCCTGCTCTTCCATTTTTGTGCGCAGCATGGAAGCATTGGTCAGGTTGCCATTATGAGCCAAACTAATATGTCCCCCCGAATACTTTACCATCAATGGCTGTGTATTCATCAATGAGCTAGAACCAGTCGTTGAATATCGTACATGTCCTATGGCAATATTCTGTTCAGGCAAGTTTGGCAGCTGGTGGCGAAATACTTCACTTACCAGCCCCATGCCTCGCGATACATCCATCCAAGTTCCATTCGTCACCGCAATACCTGCACTTTCCTGACCACGGTGCTGCAATGCATATAATCCCCAATACGTATTTAAGGCTACATTTTCTTGGCGAGAAAAGATACCAAAGACGCCACATTCTTCCTGCATTTTATCATTTTCCAGGAATTGGTTTGTCATGCTTTTTCTCCTGTTAAGCGGAACAAAATTTCTTTGTAGGCATCTTCAACATTGCCAAGATCACGGCGAAATCTATCTTTATCTAATTTCTCGCCTGTTTCACTATCCCAAAAGCGACAGGTATCTGGTGATATCTCATCCCCTAATAATACTTGCCCCTTATGAACACCAAATTCCAATTTAAAATCAATCAGCTCAATTTTCTTTTCCTGCAAATAGGCAGTTAAGATTTCATTGATTTTAAGAGCATAAGTTTCCAAGGTTTTAACTTGTTCTTCCGTTGCTAATTCTAATACTTTAATGTGATATTGATTAATTAAAGGATCGCCAAGATCATCATTTTTATAATACATTTCTACGATTGGTGCTGGAAGTTTTCTGCCTTCTTCCCAACCAATGCGTTTTGCCAAACTGCCTGCTGCAATATTACGTACCACTACTTCTACAGGCAGAATTTTCAATGCCTTAACTAGCTGCTCCCGTTCACTTACCATTTTAATAAAATGATGGGGTATCCCATTTTGTCCTAATAAGTTAAAGAAAAAGGTCGTAATTTTATTATTAAGCACACCCTTGCTTTCAATGGTACCCTTTTTCAAACCATTAAATGCAGTAGCGTCATCTTTATAATACACCAACAATTCATCGGCCACATCAGTACTGTAAATTCTCTTTGCTTTTCCTTCATACAATGGTTGCTTTTCCATAATTAAAAACCCTCCTAATATTTATCCTAATAATTTAGCAGCAAGCCTATCAGCCTTTGCTTCTACTTCATCGGCCATTTTTTTACGGCTTTCTGTGAGTTTCTCGACTAATTCTGTGTGTTTAGCAGCCATAATCTGCACTGCAAAAATGGCAGCATTTTTTGCACCATTTACAGCCATAGTAGCCACTGGAATGCCCGCTGGCATTTGTACAATACTCAATAATGCATCAAGACCACTTAAACAAGTACTATTAATTGGTACGCCAATCACTGGCAAAGTGGTATATGCTGCAATTACCCCTGGCAAATGAGCTGCTGCTCCTGCAGCTGCGATAATAACCTCGACGCCCCGCTCACGAGCTTCTGCGGCAAAAACATGAACTTTTTCAGGAGTACGATGGGCCGATGCTACAACCACTTCTGTAGCTACACCAAAACTAGTTAATACATCGACGGCTGGCTGTACAACAGACCAATCAGAATCACTTCCCATAATAATTGCTACTTTCACAAAAGCTCCTCCTTCTATCCTATCTTTAAATATTCATCTATAAAATCACTAGCTGCCGATAAAGACAGTAGAGAATCGAATGCAAAATTAATATATGTAATGGTAAACCCAGATACATTTTTATGTTTTTAGCATCTGGGCTTACCACCTTACTTAGGCAAGAAAAACTAAACGTACGATAACTAGAACAGCTAAAATGTACACAATCCAATGTACTTCGCGACCGCGGCCAGTAATCAATTTCAATAATGGATATAACACCAAACCAAAGGAAATACCATTTGCAATGCTATAAGTAAACGGCATCATAATAATTGTCATGAAAGCAGGCATAGCTTCAGTAAAATCGGAGAAGTCAATATGCTTTACACTTTCCATCATGAGTGACCCTACAATAATAAGCGCTGGAGCTGTCGCAGCATCAGGAATTAAACCAACTATAGGAGTAAAGAACAATGCCAATAGGAACAAGATGCCACAGACAACAGCAGTTAAACCTGTACGACCGCCTGCACCCACACCAGCAGCACTTTCAACAAAGGCTGTAATTGTACTTGTTCCTAAGACAGCACCCAGACTTACACCTGTAGCGTCTACCAGCATAGCCTTGCCGATACCTGGAATTGTACCATCTTTCTTCATTATACCTGCTTTACTGGTTGTCCCCACTAAAGTTCCCATGGTGTCAAATAATTCAACAAAGGTGAAAGTAAAGATAATGGTTGTTAAACCCATACCAATGGCGCCAGGAATATCAAGAGCAAAAAAGGCATTGTTACTAAAGTTAGGAATGGCCACAGGCACAAAGCCTGCAGGAACCTTTACAATCCCCATAGCAATACCAACCAGAGTACTGATGACAATACCAAGCAACATAGCACCCTTTACTTTGCGTGCCATTAAAATACTAATGAAAATCAGACCAAAAACCGCCAACAATATTTCCTTATCTGCTAATTTCCCCATTTCAATAATCGTTTCAAAAGACAGTGGTGAGCCATTGCCTTTAGCAGCAACTATTTTTTCTAAAGTGGGTGGAATCAAGGACAAACGAATATTCATAATACCGGAAAGTTTTAAGCCAATAATCGTAATAAAAAGTCCAATTCCTACGGTAATAGCATGTTTTAAGGAATTAGGCATACCCTCAACCAGGAGTTGACGAACTTGGGTTAATGTTAGAATCAAGAAAATAATACCTGAAATAAATACTGCACCTAAAGCAACCTGCCAAGGAATCCCCATGCCAATAACCACCGTAAAGGCATAAAAAGCATTCAGTCCCATACCTGGTGCTAATGCGATAGGATAATTTACGAATAACCCCATCATCATAGTAACTGCGGCAGAACCAATTGCAGTAGCTAACAGTACTGCATTTTTATCCATCCCAGCTGATCCTAAAATACTAGGATTTACAAATAATATATAAGCCATAGTCATAAATGTAGTAATACCAGCCATGACCTCCGTTTGTACGTTGGTATTACGTTCACTTAATTTAAATAATTTTTCTAACATGTATGCCTCTCCCTCAATATTTTATTATTCTTATATAAAGTGTTAATAAAATTATCTTACATTTATTGCTTAGTATCCCCTCCAATCTAAAAGAATAACCCGGGCAGGGAAGAATCGCGTCAATTCATGAGCGAAACCTCCCCGCCCGGGTTTTTATCCCATCGGTGTAACACTGCCATAGTGCCTGTACCACTTGGTCACAGACCATAACATAAATAGACTAACCCCATTTAAGCTATGCGGAACCCTAGGTACACTTTCACCCGTAGTCAGACAATTTACGGTCGTCCGGTAGAAACGCTTGAGCCTTATTCTCAAAATTATACGAGTTATATTTTGTTTTACGGTCTTATTTTATAGCATAGCGAAACACCTGTCAATAAACTATGAACATTTATGTGTATTTTTTATTCATTGTTCGGATTGCCTGACTTTATCTATTTCCTAACTGTTTTTGATTCCCCATTTTCTTACCAAATGCGACAACAAATAGTCCACAAATTCCCGCAAAAATATTTTCAGCCCATGAAGATTGATTGATTAATAGAACTATATAAGGATCAGACATCATCATATGAGCAGCTGTCCATCCTAAAAAAAATGACCCGAAGATAATGATAATGGGCCATTTTTGAATAAGACTGCAAACAAACTTACTCCCCCAAATAATAATTGGGATACTTATAATTAAGCCAATTATTAATAAATTTATATTTCCTCTTGCCACGCCAATAATTGCAATTACATTATCAAGGCTCATGACAAAATCAGCAAATACAATCGTCTTAATTGCCCCGCCCAAATTTTTCTTGCCGTCCAGATATTCACATTCCTTTTGATCTGCCATTAGTTTAATTGCAATCCATAACAACAATATACCGGCAACGATTTGCAAATAGGGTATTTTCAGCAGAAATATCGCAACAAAAGTTAATCCGATCCTAAGGCTGATTGCACCGATACAGCCCCACAGCATCGCAATTTTCTGCTGGGTCAGGGACAAATTCCTACTGGCTAAAGCAATGACCAAGGCATTATCGCCACTGAGCAAAATATTAATGATGATAATACTAAATAAATGCAATCCATATTCCATTTCACCATCCGCCTTTTTCTTATGGAATGTAAAACTATCGTAAGACAAGTTTTCTTTAGCTTAGCATCCGAATATAATGTAAGAAATTCCTTATTCATATAATATCTATGTTAGTATTTCCGGCATCATTTGCTGCCATGTAAAGTAAGTACTATATAATACTCTAGAATTCTTATCAATTCCACCAAAAAAGAATATGTAAAGTAATAAAAAGGAGATTTGCACATGCAACCCTATGATGTCATCATCATTGGTGCTGGACCTGCTGGTTTAACCTCAGCCCTCTACAGTGCCCGCAGTAAATTGAATACGCTCTATCTGGAAAATATAGGAGTCGGCGGTCAAGTGGCAGCTACTGATGAAATTGAAAACTACCCTGGATTTGCCCAGGGCATCAACGGCTTCGATTTATCGCTGCAAATGGAAGAGCAGGCACAACGATTTGGTGCGAAGTCCTTGCTTGCAAAAGTACTGAGTTTAGAGCTTGCTGACCAATACCGTATTGTAAAAACCACAAAGGGTGATTTCATCAGTAAAATAATTATTATTGCTTCAGGTGCTACTCCAAAATCCTTAAACTGTCCAGGCGAACTCTCATTTCGTACTCGAGGTGTTTCCTACTGCGCTACTTGTGATGGTCCATTTTATGAAGATGCCAATATACTTGTAGTAGGCGGCGGCAATTCTGCAGTAGAAGAAGCCTGTTACCTTACCAGATTTGCTAACAAAGTAAGCCTGGTACACCGAAGAGATGCGCTCAGAGCAACTAAGATTATCCAAGAACGGGCACTGACAAACCCTAAACTAGAGTTTATTTGGAATACCATTGTCCAAGAAATACAAGGCGAAACTACCGTCCAGAAAGTAATACTGAAAAATTTACAAACAGATAAAATCATTGAAATGCCAACCAATGGCATATTTATTTATGTAGGCAATGAACCAAATACTTTATTTGCCAAAGATATTATAGAACTGACACAAGAAGGCTATATCAAAACAGACGATTATATGCGTACTAATATACCAGGAATTTATGCTGTCGGCGATGTACGCCACAAGCTCTTGCGCCAAGTAGTAACAGCAGTAAGCGATGGAGCCATTGCCGCCTACCATGGGGAAAAATATATTGAAGAGTATTTTCCCGAAATAAGAAAATAGATTGGAGGAGATAAGACTATGACAGAAGGGATTATTGAAATAACGAAGGAAAATTTCAAACAAGAAGTGCTCAATAGCGATTTACCAGTATTAGTAGATTTTTGGGGCCCAAGGTGTATTCCCTGCAAAAGACTTATGCCTATATTTGAAGAATTAGCAGCAGACTATGCTGGCAGAGTTAAATTCTGCAAAATAAATACTTCTGAAAATAGAAGTCTCACGCAACAATTCAATGTAATGAGCATACCGACTCTACACTTCTACAAAGCCGGTACGATTAAAAAAACCGCACGTGGCCTAATGAGCCGCGAAGAGCTGGAAGAACATCTTCAGGTACTTTTGGATTAAGTATTAAAAGTTTAGGGAAGAAAGAAAATTAACCACAGAAAAGAATATTTTGAAACGCGAAGATACGAAGACTGTGAAGAACACGAAATAAGCATAACATCCCAATCTGTTATCTTCGTTTCTTCGCGATTCAGTGTTTTTACTCCAAAAGCATACATGTGCTACCATATAAGAAAGCAGGCAGCTTACAGAATTTCTTCTGCAGGCTGCCTGCTTCTCATACATAATTTAAATATCCACTTCTTCACCATTTAAAATCTTCTTCATGGTTTTCATGGCACACATTTTACCACACATCGTACAAGTATCATCGTGTTCAGGCAAGGACTCTTTGCGATATCTGTCTGATTTTTCTGGATCAATGGACAATGCAATCATTTTATCAAAATCAATATCAGCTCGTGCCTGACTCATTTGATTATCCCAATCCCTCGCACCTGCTACACCTTTGGCAATATCTGCAGCATGAGCAGCAATTCTGGAGGCAATAATACCTTCTTTCATATCGTCCATGGTTGGTAAGCGCAAATGCTCCGCAGGAGTTACATAACATAAGAAATCGGCACCAGCAGCAGCAGCAACGGCTCCCCCAATGGCACTGGTAATATGGTCATATCCTGGTGCTACATCAGTAACCAAGGGACCTAACACATAAAAAGGAGCACCATGACACAACTTCTTTTGCAGCATTACATTGCCTGTAATTTGATTCAAAGGCATATGACCTGGTCCTTCCACAATAACTTGTACATTCTTTGCCCAAGCTCGTTTGGTCAATTCTCCCAGGACAATTAATTCCTGGATCTGCGCAGCATCTGTTGCGTCTTGAATACATCCTGGCCTGCAGGCATCACCAAGACTAATCGTTACATCATATTTGGCACAAATATCTAAGACCTTATCATAATGCTCATAAAAGGGATTTTCCTGATTATTTAATTCCATCCAGGCAAATAACAGGGAACCGCCTCGCGATACAATATTCGTAAGCCTTTTTTCCTGTTTAACTTTCTCTGCTGTTTCTCTATTAAGTCCAGCGTGAATAGTCATAAAATCCACGCCATCTTCCGCATGTTTCTCAACTACTGATAGGAATTCTTCAGCAGTAATGTTTTTTAATTCTTTATCCAAAAAACCAACAGCATCATACATAGGAACAGTGCCAATCATCGCTGGTGAAAATTCTATTAACCGGCGACGGAATTCACGGGTTTTACCAAAACAGCTTAAATCCATAATCGCATCTGCCTTTAACTCAATTGCCTTTCTTACCTTACAAATTTCTTGTTCGATATCGCAGCAATCTTCGGATACGCCCAGATTCACGTTAATTTTAGTACTTAATCCTTGCCCAACCCCCGCTGGTTCAAGGGAAATATGATTTTTATTAGCTGGTATGGCAATTTTCCCCTGGGCTACTAAATCTCTCAACACGTTAACATCTATCTTTTCTTTCAGAGCCACTGCGGCCATCTCTTTTGTTACAATTCCTTTTTTAGCTGCATCCATTTGTGTAGTATATACCATTATCGATTCACCTCTATGCCATTCTTTATAATTCTTCTAAGATTACCAATCTTTTCGCCAATATTCTGGGCTGCCGTTATTTCTGTCACCATCGCAATACACGTAGCACCACCTGCAACTACCTCTGCTACATTGCTTTCCTTAATACCGCCAATCGCTACAAAAGGAATCGGTATATTATGAACTACATATTTTAGATATTCTAAGCCAACAGGTTCGCACACATTTTTTTTGGTTGAAGTTTTAAAAATAGGTCCTACTCCTATGTAATCGGCACCTGATGCAACAGCAGCCTGAGCCTGCTGCGGTGAATGAGTGGAAATACCAATGATCATTTGATCGCCAACCAGCTGCCGAACGGCTTCCAGAGGAAAGTCATCTTGACCAATATGTACACCATCGGCCTTAACCATCATAGCCAAATCAATATCATCATTTATAATGAAAGTGACGCCAGCCTCTTTCGTTAATGCGCGAATGCTTGTACACTCTTGATATTTTAATCTCATATCTTTATCTTTTTCCCGATATTGGATGACTTTGATACCCGCCTCAATCCATTGTTTTACTACTTCAATATTGCTGCGATCTAAAGAATAGTCTTCCGCTGTAATACAATATAAATCCGTAGGTAACGGATTTGTTCTTCCCATACCATTCACACCTTTCCACTATAAAGTAGGCATTAAAGGATTTGCCAATACATGCTGCAAAATAAGATTAGCCTGCTTAGCAGCCGCAATACTTACCCGAGGTGCGCAGGGCGGCAGATCCTTACCTGCCTCTGAAGATAAATCACCAACGATATATAAGTTTTCTTTAATTTTATGAGTGGTTAGTTCATCACTATTGGCCCACCCGGCAATTCCAGAAGCAGATACGACAAATTTATCAGATTGCATGTATTGCTCTACAATCATTTTTTTGTATTTGGATTGATCAAAAGCTTCTACAATAATGTGACATTTTTCAAAAATAGCTGAAACATTGGTTTCTTCAATTCTTTGCTGTAGCATTTTTAATTGTAAATTAGGATTTATGCTCAATAAATTAGCCTTTAAAGCCTCTACCTTAGGCCTACCAATTTGGTCATAAAAATAGAATTGGCGATTGAGATTGGAAAACTCAATTACATCAAAATCAACAATAACGAAATTGATAAAACCACTTCGTACTAGGTTTACTGCACAATTAGAACCCAAACCCCCAGCTCCGGCGATCCCTATGGTAACCTGTTGAATTTTCTCCAGATTATCCTCTCCTAAGAATCTCACTAATGCATCTTCAAATAAATTCTTTTTCTTTGTCATATAGCTTGCCAGTCCTTAAACACAGGTTGATATCCTAATTTGAGTATATCTTCGTACATTTCTGCCACAGTTCTATCATCTGATATTTCAAACTGTCCAGAATTCTCCTGGCTCTCAATATGACCACCAACCGCCGTGTTTACCCCTGCAGACATCTTGGTAACCCCCAATCGGATAGCATGATCACGAAATTTTGCATTTTCCCTAGTGGAAAGGGTAATACCAACCCTTGGCATAAATAAACGTAAGGATACCATAAATTGCACTAAATATTTATCATTTACAGCAACTCCTGTCTCGCATGTACCCATGGTTGGCCTTATTCGGGGCAACGATATACTAATTTCTCTATCTGAATATTTATTCTGCAAGTAATTGGCATGTAATCCAGTGAAAAATCCATCTTTGCGCCAATCATCAAGGCCTAATAAGGCGCCAATATTTACTGAGCGCATCCCAGCCTGGCAGGCCCGTTCTGGTGCTTCCAAACGATATTGATAATCTTTTTTGGGACCTGCTAAATGAAGCTTATCATAAATGGGAGCATTATATGTTTCTTGGAACATTGTCATACTCTCCACACCAGCATCTACTAAGGACTCATATTCATGTCTTTCCATAGCATAAACTTCAATCGCAATGGAAGTAAAATATTTCTTCAAAATCTGAACACAATCTGCTAAATAAGAAATGCCTGCAATCTTAGGAGCTTCGCCTGTAAGTATCAAAATATTTTTAATTCCAGAAGCTGCAATATTCTGAGCCTCTTTTTCCACTTCTTCCAATGTCAACTTTTTACGGGTAAAAGTATTGCTTATATTAAAACCACAATAGATACACTTGTTACTACAATAGTCTGATAAATACATAGGTGTAAACAATAAAATAACACGCCCAAAATTTTGCACCGTCAGTTTATGTGCTTTTTGTGCCATGCTCTCCAAATGCTCTTCAGCAGCAGGTGATAATAAGCCTAAAAAATCCATCACGCTCAATCGTTCTTTGCCAATAATCTTTACAATTTCATCAGATGTCGTATTGCACAATACCAAATTTATATCTTCTTCTGTATAGTTACTACATTCATCATAAAAACTCATAGTGCTGCCTCCCTCTTAATCATTTAAGAATCCAGTAAGAGGTGATGATGCGCTAGCATATTGACGAGAACGTCCTAGTCCAGCTAAATATGCCTTACGCCCAGCAGCTACTGCCATACCAAAAGCCTCAGCCATTAATTCTGGCTGATCCGCACTGGCAATAGCAGTATTTAATAAACAGGCTGCTGCTCCCATTTCCATAGCCTCGCAGGCATCAGAAGGCTTACCAATTCCAGCATCAACAATCACAGGTAAAGAAATTTCCTCGATTAAAATCTTTAACAATTCTTTGGTTTTTAAACCCCGGTTACTGCCAATCGGTGCTCCAAGAGGCATGACCGCCGCAGCACCAGCCTCCACTAATTTTTTTGCTACCATCAAGTCAGGACTGATATAAGGCAGAACCACAAATCCTTCCCCGGCCAGTACTTCTGTGGCTTTAATCGTTTCATAGCCATCGGGGAGCAGATATTTATTATCCGATATTACTTCAATTTTAATCCAGTTCCCACAACCTGCTGCTTTTGCCAAACGAGCAATTCGTATTGCTTCTTGCGCATTACGTGCACCAGAAGTATTAGGCAAAAGCTGTATTCCAGCAGGAATATGATCCATCACATTTCCCGTTGGAGAATTAAAATCAATCCTCCGTAATGCCACTGTGATAACCTCTGCACCAGACTTTGTTACAACTTCAGGGATCAGTGCATCGGCAGAATACTTACCAGTACCAATAAACAAACGACTATGTAAACTTTTCTCACCAATGATCAATGGGTCACTCATTACATCAGCCTCCTCCAACAAAATTCAATATTTCCAAACGATCTTTATCTCGTAGAATAACAGATGTCCATTCCTGTTTTTTCACAATGTTTTCATTATGTTCAACAATAATTGTGTCAGGATTCAAACCTTTGGAAACTACAAAATCAGATAAATTCATCTCCTCATTTAACTTTTCAATATTTCCATTCAATACTACTTCCAACCTGTTCACCTCCTAACTTTAATATAAAGTATCTTTTTAGCTGCCAGTCTAATACGAGGTTATATTGTATGTCTCCAGCGGGCACCTAACATACATACTTTAAGAATAAAAAAAGCTCATCCAAAGAGGATAAGCTTTTATAAATAAGTAAATATAAAAAAATAGCTTCCCTACGTTGGTACTAACCACATCAGGTTCAAAGGGTCAGGAATATGATTCCCGCTCTGCCAAACGGCTCCCCTAGCCTATTATTAAATTGTTTAACCTTCATATCTTCCGATGTAATAAGAAAAAGCCTACCCCAAAAGGATAAGCTTTTATAAATTCGATGCAACATATAAAATAGCTTCCCTACGATGGTACTAACCATATCAGGTTCAAAGGGTCAGGAATATGATTCCCGCTCTGCCAAACGGCTCCCCTAGCGTTTCAATTATTCATTTGCCTAAAGTATAGTACAACGATTCCCAAATTGCAAGGCTTTTTTATTCTACCATTTCTAAAGCAATTTTCATCATTTGCGTAAACGTAGTTTGACGTTCAGCCGCTGATGTAGCTTCCCCCGTCACTAAACTGTCACTCACAGTTACAATGGTCAAGGCATTCACGCCATGTTTTGCAGCCAGCGTATATAATCCTGCTGTCTCCATTTCTACAGCCATAACACCGAATTTCTTCCAGCGCAGCCAATCTTCAGGATCATCATGATAAAACGTATCTGTAGTGAACACATTGCCAACTTTAACTTCAATTCCTAACTCCTGAGCAACATCATAAGCTTTTTTTAATAATGGAAAACTTGCCGTAGGTGCATATGCCATACCCGCAAACCGCTGCAAGTTTATATTAGAATCATGAGAAGCAGACATTGCCATAACAATATCCTTAATCTTCACATTTTCTTGTAAGGACCCACAAGTACCAATACGAACTATATTTTTTACATCATAACTTGTCATCAATTCGTTAGCATAAATTGATATTGATGGGACTCCCATGCCTGAGCCTTGTACCGAAACTTTTTTACCATTATAAAATCCAGTATAGCCAAACATACCTCGCACTTCATTATAACAAACCGCATTCTCCAAGAAATTTTCCGCAATAAACTTAGCCCGCAATGGATCTCCAGGCATTAGTACCGTACTAGCAATCTCACCGGGTTTTGCATTAATATGTAAACTCAATGTTCTAACCTCCATTTATCCTTATCATTATTATACAATTAAATACTCTGTAGATATTTTATCATTTTTCAACTGGTTGTATGACCGATTTCATCTGCAAATTTTTCCCTTACTTTCAAAATCTCATCTAAGTTGGCAAAAAGCAAATCCACCAATACAGGATCAAACTGCCCTCCTTTCGCTTTTTCCAAATAGCCTAATACCTCTTCCAGCGGCCAAGCCTTCTTGTATACGCGCTCACAGCTCAAAGCATCAAATACATCAGCTATCGCTGTAATTCTGGCATAGATATGAATATCTTCACCAGCCAAACCCAACGAATAGCCTTTTCCATCGAAACGTTCATGATGCTGCAGCGCAATCACAGCTGCCGCTTGCAGCATCTTTAAATGAGATCCTTTCAGCATATCATATCCAATATTAACATGCTGTTTAATAATTTCAAATTCTGCCAGTGTTAATCTCCCTGACTTATTTAAAAGCTCATCAGGTATTCCCAGCTTGCCAATATCATGCATCGGTGCAGCCAAGTGAATCGTATCTACATCTGTTTCAGACAAACCATATTTTTCTGCCAGAAGACGGGCATATTCGGCAACACGCCGTACATGATTTCCAGTCTCCTTTGACCTTGTTTCTGCCACTTCAGCGAGGCGAAAAAAGACTTCTCGCTGGGTATCATACATTTCTAAATGTAGTTTTAAATTTTCAAAAGCAGAAGAAACATTTAAACAAAATACATCTAATAAGCGTCGGTCTAAATCACTAAGCCTTTTACCACCTTCCATATAAATGAGATAAACATGATCATCTGCACTTTGCCAATATAAAATAAAATAGTCTTCCAGAAATATACTTTGTTTCGCTTGCAAGACATCATCCAGCTTATGCTGTATTTCTTTAGAAAGCATTTCATAAGTTTCATCTTCAAAATCACCTGTAGCTGCCAAGACATGAATATCACCATTTTTTTTACGCGCAGCAGCAAAACTGGATACTTTTAGATACAAACTATTCTTATCAAGTCGTAACATGGCAATTAGCTGCAGCAATACACCTGTTGCAAAATTTTGCATGGATTGCATACGAAAGATCTCCGGTGAAGACTGAATGATTTTTTCTAAGCCTCTTTTATTCATGGCAATTGTTAATAAATCCCTGTGAGAACGCAGCGCAGAAATCAAAGTCGTTAGTAATTTTTGAGCGGTTAATTCCGTCTTTTCCTTATAGTCATTAATATCATACTCCACAATAATCTGGGCTTCCGGTGCCTCACCCGGCTGTCCAGTGCGCAGCACAATCCGCACTAAATTATTTTTCATATCCTCACGAATATATTTTACCAGCTGCAGCCCGGCATCTGCTCTTTCCATTACTACATCCAATAAAATAAGCGCAATATCTTCATGTTTCTCTAATACTACCTTAGCTTCACTGGCAGAGTACACACTGAGAAGCTCAATTTTTTTTCCTTCAAAAATAAAATTATTTAGTACCAGTTTGGTAACAACATGTACTTCCTCTTCATCATCAACAATTAAAACTTTTATCGTATCAATTATATCATTGGGGTTTTCATCTGTTTCTTCTGCAAATAATAATTCATCATCCGGCATGCTTGGCCTCTCCTTTCTCCTGGATAGCAACAGGCAGCTTAATTGTAAAAACAGTGCCGATTCCAAGTTTGCTATCACAATCAATTGTACCATTCATTTTAAAAACAACTAAGTTATAAACGATATGCATTCCAAGACCTGTACCGCCAGTACCGCGGCGTGTTGTAAAAAAAGGTTCAAAGATTTTTTTCTGCACTTCTGGTGTCATGCCCTTCCCATCATCGGCATACTGCAAAGTAACAATCCCATCTTCGCAAGAAATATCTATCATAATATGACCAGTATCCTCTTGTTCATAAGCATGCAATAAAGAATTATTTAATAGATTCGAAACGATTTGCCAAAAGGCACCAGGATACCAATATACTTTGATGGAGTCAGGGCAAGATAAAGTCACCTTGTGCTGAGTTTTTTTCAGCTGCGGCTTCAGACTTACCAGTACATCCTGTGTATACTCACCTAAGTCAAAGTTTCGTCTTTCTTCTACTAACTGATCTACAGCCACTTTTTTGAAACTACGAATTAGCTCCGCAGCTCTTTCTAAATTACTAAAAATTATTTTACAAACATGATTACAAGATTCTAAATAGGATTGTAAATCAGATCTTTTCATCTGACCTGCAGAAAATTTTCGAGAAAATTCGATGGTCTGCACTTCCAAATGAGAAATAGCAGTAATGCTGTTTCCCACAGGTGTGTTGATTTCATGAGCTACACCTGCCACTAACTCCCCTAATAGTGCCATCTTTTCTGTTTCTACTAAGTGGCTGCGGGTTTGCTGCAGATCTTCTAAGGTTTGCATAAGGGCGGAGTTGGCTTCTTGTAATGCTTTTGTCCGGTCAGATACTTGATTCTCTAATTCAACATTCAATTGACGAATCTCATCTTCGCCTCGCTTGCGGCGACGTATATTGATTGCTAATACCGTAACCAAAAGTAACAAAATCACAAATAGCAGAGCCAAAAACCACACTAAATTTTTATAAGATTCATAAAAGGTAACCGGCTTATTCAAAACCACACTGCCTGGCGGCAATTTATCTTCTGTAAGACCAGCCTTATGTAACGCATTATAATCGAACATATATTGTTTTTCACTTTCTTTTATCACAGGTATATCTCCTGGATGAGCACCCTCAAATACAATATTTCGGGCCATTTCACCGGCAGTTTTCCCTTGATGATAACCACTGGTTATCATCCCGCCCAATATACCATACTGTAAATAAAAGTCCCAGAATCCGTATACCGGAACTCTACTTTTGGCACTAATCAATTCGCCACTTTCCTCATAACTAAAAATAGCATGATTCTTATCTACATTAAAAGTCATAAGTAACACAATGGTATCATCAGAAAGAGCAGACACTTGTTCTAATACTTCTGACATTGTCATTTTTTCTAAAAATATGAACTGTACCTTGTCTTTAAAGCTGGGTATTATCTGCACCAATAAATTCTTGTTTGCCTTGCCAACCACGGTCTCATCATTAATCACAACAATGCGTTTCACTTGCGGCTGCATTGCTAAAGCAACGTCTATGGTACCCTTTACGTCAACGTCCTCAACAATACCTGTCACCCATTCATGATTCGCTCTGTTGTTCTCAGTAAAATCATTAACACCACAAAAAATGATTGGCGTAAGAGGAAACAACTCTTGCCGATGAGCCAAAACAAACTCATAAGCTGCATCATCAGTGACAATTACTGCATCAAATTTCTTCCCCTTATATTTTTGTATATAAAATCGATAAAGATTATCCAGATAATCAGTGCTAATATTATTTTTTGTGTCCATATAATCAAAGTGAAGTACGGCCTGTTTATTTTGTTGGAATGCCGCTTTAATGCCCTGCTCCTCTAATTGCAGCCAGGGCATATCTGAATGATAGGAATGAAGAACTAAGATATTTTTTTTCTCTTTATAATAAGATGAAAGATCTTCACTAAGCGTAGCAGGCAGAGCATTAGCAGCTCTCTGTTCTGACCAATAGATGATTCCTGGGAACTCCTGCTTAACAAGTGAAAGGAAGGTTCCCCCCAGTAAAAGTGTAATAATCAGCACTATTAGTAAACTGAAAGAGACTGTATATTTCACAGACCTTCCCTCCCGCATCCTCTTACATATTACTGCTTCTTATACAACTTTCGCCATTTTTTACCTATAACCTCCTAATATATTGCAAAATATTCAATGCTCTACACTCTGTTCTCGACAATAACGGATAATCATGCCTACTGATTCAAGAAGAATACCTGCTTCCTTTATAATCTGAGAAAAAACTTTTTCAGTTTTTTGCATAATAAAAAAAACGCCCCATTTCTGTGGCGTTTTTTGCCTGGATTTACATTACTCATGATAAGTATTGGACTTATCAAGCAAGTGTATTAACCATACTCTGCCAGTAGCAACAGTTGGTACAGCAAATAACATTCCCGTTACTCCAAATAAATGTCCAAATAATAAAATAGTAACCATAATAAAGATAGGATGAACTTTTATTGCCTTGCCGACCACTTTGGGATATATAATATTATGGTTAATCTTTAACAAGATAATATAGAAAAGCAGCACCTTAAATGCTAATAGAGGTGAAAAAGATAAAGCGGCCAATGTACCTGGCACAGTTGCTACAACGGAACCAATAACAGGTACAAATTCTGATAAGGCAGAGACCAGGGCCAAAACATGAGCATAAGGTAAGCCTAAAGAATACATACCAAGAAAAACAGCAAAACCGGAAAAAATAGAAATCAGCAGCTGTCCTCTAATATAGCCGCCAAGTACAATACTAACATCATTAAAAAAAGCTGTAAGCCGCTTAACCTGCAGTGATGGTAAAAATCCAGCTATCGATGAAGCAATTTTTCGTCCATCCTTTAACAAATAAAAAGTCAAAAATGGCACAGCAATCATCTCTGCAACCCCTGAAAAAGTACGAATTAAAGGGATAACCGACTCCTTTACAATATTTACAGCAAAAACAACAGCATCACGTAAAAGCTGATTTCCATACTCAGTAAATTCAGGTGGTAACCGATCTACTAAAACAGAAGAATCAAAATGAATAATAAAGCCTGGAAATTCCCGGATAAAACCTGCTAAATCAGGTAATATTGTGCGAAATATTATACTCATCAGTAAGAGCAATATGCCAAAAAAGCCAACGAGAACGAACAATACTGCCATACCATGTGAAACAGAACGAGAAAGTCGAAGTACAATGGGGTCAAGCAAAATAAACAGCAATGCAGTAACTAATAACAAGATCAGCAATGATTTGGCAAAGATATATAATACAGACACCATAGTAATAAATAGCAAGAAAAAAATAAATACAAAATCATTCCAGAAATTTATTCGCTGTGACATTATTTTCTTATTGTTATCTTCCATATCTTCACCCCCTTGCGTAGTACTACTTGATTTATTATCTCTATCCTTATATATTTTATGAAAAAATAGAGACATAGGAAATCATATCATCCTAGTGATTGAATGTATTATACGTATATTACTATTTTTAGAATCTATTCTTTGACGCTCCATATCATCTTTTATAATTTTTTACTCATTATAGCGTATTCAAATCCATCTTTGCTATTCGTCTCACCTGATTCTTCCAAGCCAAATCGCTTATAAAAATCAATTTTGTTTTTTCTTGCATGACACCACAATCTCTTTGCACCCAGCTTTTTTGCTTCTTGCATCACAAATTGCAATAACATAGTTCCGTAACCTTTGCCTTGCAAATTTTCTAGTGTCGCAAATTTACGAAATTGAACTTCATCTGCTTCTACAAAAATGGAGATAACTGAAACTAATTCTTCATCAATAAATAAACCAAAATGCCGTCCTAGCGTATCATCTTTTAATTTAATATAGTCCAGATTTTTATCAGGCCACATAACTTTATGCCGTAATTCCCAAGTCTCCTCGGGAGAAATAATTCTCACTTTTATTTTCTTCTCCCCCTTTTATTATTTACTATATGAAATCATCCCTATCATTATATATTGGGGATGTGTTTTCTCATAGGAATTTTCTAATTATAGTTCACCAAGAAAGTCTGACAATAAACAAAGATGGCAACTACAGTGTAGTGCCATCTTTGTTTATTAGAAATTTATTTTTTCTATATAGTGACAATTAACATTGATATGGTTTAAGAATAATAATAATCTTTCATAAAGGGGCTGAACTTTATCACCGTACTTTGCTTCTAGATATTCGCCAATATCTTTTACAGTTTTTACGCCATCTATCAATAGAAACACATAACTTCCATATTCATCCAAAGATGTTTTTTTATATTCTGGAATTCTAAATTTAAGTTTTCTAAGGAATTTTTGAATTTTATGATCTTGTTTTACCAGCATAGTAACAATATTATCGGTACTTACTTCATATTCTAGGCCATCAGAAATCTTAAATATTATACCTAAAATTTCTTGGTTATTGCTGTGCATTTTTTACCTTACTCGTAATGATAGGTATTATAGTTAATACTACCAGAGCTATTAAGATTATAAATGCCATTCCGTTAGAAGCAGCAAATCCACTGGGACCAGCGCCCTGAATTACACCTGTTACTTGAAGTATAATACCGATAAGTCCTATTATAGAACCACCGGCAACAAGTCCAGAAGATAAACTAATACCATTTGAAACTTTAATTTCTTTTTCTTTTTGAGATCTACAAGTTTTTTCTACGAATAGTTTAACTAATGCACCTAATAATATGATTGAAGTTGTAGAGATTGGCAGATAGAAACCTATAGCCACTGTCATAACAGGAAGGTTTAACAAGAATAAAACGACCCCCATAACAGCACCCACAATAACCATAACCCAAGGTAATTTACCTGACATGATACCATCCGTTAATGTCGACATTAAATTAGCCTGAGGCAGTGCAAATGGAACATTATCACCAGTCATTGAAAGCTGGTTGGAAAGTAATAATATCGTACTAACTACTACTGCAACACCAAATATGCTGGCAACAGTAAAGTATTTCTGCATTTCATTTTTATTACCGCCAATTATATATGTAACTTTTTGTGATTGTGAGTATCCACCAGCCATTGATATAGCAGTAACAATAAATGTACCAAATAATAATAAGGATTTGTTGCTTTCAGGATTTGCCCATCCCATGATAACAAATAATAAAGTTACTAGAACGATAGACGCAATAGTCATACCGGATACTGGAAGATTTGAAGTTCCTATAGTACCTGTTAAACGTCCTGCAACTATAACAAACAGTAATGATAAGAACAATGATAAAATAGCAGCTGTTATTGCCATTACTACATTACCACCGGATACTACAAAGCCCCCCAGGAAAGCTAGAATTATACCACCAAGCAATATCATGTTTCCAATAGATGAACTATCAGCACCATTTCCAGCTTTTGCATTAAGGGTTTCCTTGATCGATGATACGATCGTAGGGATAAGTTTTATCGCACCTATCAAACCACCAGAAAGCATCATGCCTGCACCGATATATTTTACATAGCTGCCGGCAATATGCTTAACCTGCATAGAGCTTATAGCAACTTTAGGGTCATTCCATACAGTTGCACCTTCTCTGCCAAGTCCAGCAAAATAACCGATTAATGGCATAATACCAAAGTTTGACAGTATTGACCCTGCAAACATAGTTAAAGAAACTTCCAGACCAACTATAAATCCAATACCTAATAACATTGGGCTCACTTCAACTTGAAATTTCCACTTGTAGAAGCTTTCATTTACAAAGCTTATAACGTTGTTTGCTACATTCAAAAATGACTCCGTTACAACTGTTAAAAGACCACCAATTCCAAAACCTATTCCCATGTATTTCATTGATTCTCCCGCACCTTCTGAAGCAACAAGTGTTTCAGATATAGCCATTGACTCCGGGTACATTAATTTACCATGTTCTTCAACAATTAAATAATTGTAAACCAAGGAAGCGGCTCCTACACCAAACAGAACTCCACCCATACCAACAACAAAACCTTCTAAGAAACTAACTTGAGAACCGATTAAAAGGATGGCTGGCAAAACGAATATAATACCACTGGCAACCGATTCGCCGCCACTTGACATACCTTGAAGCAAGTTTTTTCCAAGTATACCTTTTTGCTTAGCAAATGCAGCGATAAATCCTGAACCAATTATAGATCCAGGGATACCCGCCGCGACGGTAAGACCTGATTTCATCCCTGAATAAGCAGTAGATGCTGCGAATAAAACAGCTAAAATAATACCAATGATCAATACTGCAATATTTCCACCAGCGCTAGAACCACTTGAAACATAAGGAACATAGTCTTTACCAGCTACGCCACCATATGCATCTTTAGATAACTTATTATTCATAAAATTCGCCTCTTTCTTATGTGTTATATTTAAGTCACACTGCAATAAATAATAGTGCTGTTCAAATTCCCAATGTACGAATCCATCTAGCACCCATCTGTCTAATGATCGCTGAAGCAAATATCTCCGCTGAACCAGCAGCCAGTATCAGGTTACTGTCTCTATGGTCATACGCTGAAAGAGATATACTCCCTTTTCTCCATTTCCCGACCTCCCAATCATAAATTCACTAATATAAGTTCTCTCACAGTAAACTTTTAATCACATTGTCCATATTTATAGTACATTAGTCGCAAAAATCAGTCAATATTTTTTTGTATTTAATTGTAAAATAAAAAAAGAGTCATCCACCTAGCTAAAGGTAAGATAACTCTTTATTGTAATCCTGTAAATCATTAGTATATATCCGATTCATTTAGCCCCAAATAATCTAACCTTAGTTAACTTAACTAAAGCGTAAGCACAATCCCCTGAGTGTAACCATGGTTTCCTTACAGATGCAGGGTAACGTACGAAGCTAGGAGAAAAAACGCTTAAGCATCAAACATTTTAAATACGAATACAGTAAACAAGAGCATCATTAGCAGAACAATCAGAATCGGAGTTCGGTCATCGGTACGGCGGATTATAAATAAATCAGTAAAGGACATCACAGTAATCCTCCTTTAAAATCTCTCATTAAATAAAATATATCATGATTATATAGTCAATGTTTTTAAGTTTATGTAAATTCATCGTGGAGAAATAGTATACAATGAGATTTTAAAAGATTGAAAAAGCACTGGATCTCATTAAGGCTGCACACCAGGACGAACCCGGCATGCAGCTAACATTTCATCGAGTTAATAAATAACCGCCGGCCGCTGTTCCAATAATCCACCCAATCCGCTCCTTTTTACGAGCAGATTTTTCTTTATCCAATTCCTTTTTATATATTACAGCTTGTTTTTCTAACTCTTGATTGGCTATTAACCTAGCTTGAGCATTTGCCATGTCAGTTACATCTATTTTAGTGGTCGAAGAGGTAGAAAATCTGAGTTCCCCATTCTCACCTATTTTAACATCAGGCTGTCCAGACACATTGGGCACCTCAACCTCTTGACCATTTACAATAGCAATAACCTTACCTTGACGTTCTACGAATTGCAGGATAGCCCCATCTTGGCTAGGAGCTTGTACAGCTACCTCTCTGATTGTCTCAGTATTGGTATTAATGACTTGTGGCGGTAATGTAATCGTTTGTATTTGCGGAACAGCAGATTGCGCCTGTTCCATAACATGCTGCTTCCATTGCTGATACTCCTGGTTTCCCCAAACTAATAAGACTAGGATCATTGCTAATCCCACAAGAAATTTCCAATTAGTAGAGATAAACGACTTGGTATTATTGAGATTGATCATATTTATAAACCTCCTTGTTGTTGATACCATATGCCTTTGCCTCTGATAATGTTACCCCCGCTGCCCGGTACATCACCGTTTTTTAACAGCCACAAATCCCAACGTTCGCAACTATATCCCGGTCCATACTTTCCATCAGGATAACCATTATTCTCATACCCGGGGTTTAGACCATCCAGATTATTCGCTGCTTCCGCATGCGTCATGACACGGTAAATATCAATTGTCAGATCAAGAGACTTTGATAATACGGCTACTACCTGGGCCATGGATTCTATTTGTGCAGATGTCGGAGGTTCTGGTCCTAGATCATTCGTAGTAGCATTATAGCAGCAGGCCAGTGCAATACCAATTGCACCAGTATTTCGTTTATAAGTATGGGATGTAACTGAGGCTAAGTTATCAGTAGTTACATAGATACTTCCATCCTGATCAATGTTTATATGATAATCATCAAAGAACTGTCCATAATGACCGGCACTCCAATGCAGATAGAGTTTAACATCTCTACCCGCGTTGTAAGCCTGATCCCATAAATTATTCTTGACTTGTAAAGCTAGTTGTTTTATTTCCGCTAGTGTTGCTTTTCTCATTTTCTTGCTCTCCTTCGTGTAAATTTGGGTAACTTGCATCTTTCTTATAGCGGCACTCTCAGCATCAATGATCCAGCCAATAAGTGCCGAAGAAATAATAAACTATTTCTTACCCCACCTCCAAAAAAGTCATTTCTATATACTTACATTCAAGGCATCTAAGAAATTAAACCCCTCACTTTTATCCGTACAATTACGGTAAGTTTGAGATAGGTAAAAAAAATAGACGCTCTATGCGCCCTTGCTTACTCTACTACAATATCAATTTCTAAATTGCTCCTCCTCCGCCTTAGAAGCGGCATGCAAAGCACCTTTAACCAATGATATAACCTGGTATTTTATTATATTCGCCATCACAATCGTTCTTGACGCTAACAATTACATCCCAACGTTTCAGCCTAATTAATAGATCAGCTATGAACTGATTGCTTATATACCTGCTTCATAAAAAACCGCCTTGCAACCCCCTTATAATACAAAGGTTGCAAGGCATTTCATTTGTCGTGGGGCAGTGGCCCACGACATAGTATTCTCGATTTTGTTACACTTATTATAGTTACCAGCCCTTAAAATTGCAAGGAAGCCAGATAGAACAGTGGCAATGGTTTGGTGTGATTGTCATAAATGAACGATTTTGAGAATTTCATTTAATTCAAAGAAACCTTTATAGATTCTTATCTTATTAGGATGGCGTTTTTTTGCCCATCGTTGCAGTATACCTTCTTCAAGTTTGCGTCATGCAACGAGTTTATCAGTTGATTCGTAAAGTTCTTAGTGGATTTGGAGACAACCTATTTTGCAAAATTCTATGGCCGATAGCATTCATTAGATATGGTTTTGGATCATTGGTCCATACTTCTTCTCGAAAATCGCTACCTAGACCCTTTAAAAGCGAAATTTATTCACCGCATCTTGCAAATCTTGCGCCATCTTTGCGAGATTTTGGGTGGCTGATGCAATCTCTTCCATAGATGCAGACTGTTCTTCTGTAGCCGCTGAAACGGACTGAGTCTCCCCAATCGCAGATTTCGCTAACTCATCAATATACTGCACGGAAGAGACCATCTTCTGACTGCCGTCAGACAAATACTGAATAGCCGTTGAAATCTCTACAGTCTGATCTGCCAAGCCCGTTATCAGCTCTATAATTTCTTTAAAGGACTCCCCTGCCTCATTCACGACTTTTGTACCGACTGTTACCTCTTGAGTACCTTGATCCATAGATGCTACGGCCTTGTTCGTTTCACCTTGAATCCCTCCTATGAGGATAGCGATTTGTTTCGCTGCTCCCTCTGATTGTTCAGCAAGCCTCCGAACTTCTTCAGCAACGACTGCAAAGCCGCGCCCCTGTTCACCTGCTCTTGCCGCCTCAATCGCAGCATTAAGCGCTAAGAGATTGGTCTGTCCGGCAATTTCAGAAATTGAATCAACAATCTGCCCTATTTCTTTTGACCGCTCACCCAGTTGATCAACCACCCTAGCAGAAGTATTAACAGTCTGTACAAGTTCTGACATTTGCTTTACAGCAAGTTCTATTGCTTTACCTCCTTTTTTTGCTGTGTCCACAGCCTTAGTGGACTGCTCTGATACCGCCTGTGCATTGATCGCAACCTGCTTAATATCTACCGACATTTTATCTGTTACCACCGCCACATCACGTAACACATGATATTGCTTATCTGCACCTTGTGCTACTTCAGCTATAGATGCGGTGACAAGATTGACAGCTTGTGCAGAATGTTCAGCACTGGCCGTAAGCTCCTCCGAGGCTGCTGCTACCTGCTGAGCGCCTCCTTGCATCTGACCAATTAATTGTTTAAGATTACCCACCATTGTATTAAAAGCCTTAGCCAAAAGCCCAATTTCATCCCTTGAACATACGTCTATTTTTTTTGACAGATCCCCCAAAGCAATTTGGCTCGCAAATTTTTGCATCTTTATAATGGGCTCAGAAAAACGTTTGGCAATGAAAAAAACTAATATTCCGACAATCGCCAATACGACTAATGTCACAATACTGAGTATGAGAATTAACGAATGGGTTTTGTCCGTTATAACAGTATAAGGTACCTCCAGGCAAATCAGCCACCCGGTTCCCGGATCATAGTCATACGTTACTAGCCTTTTACCAGCTACGCTATCTTCTACGATAGAAGAACCACTTTTCTTTTCTGCTAAAGCCGTTTTTACAAATGGTTGTGTACTCATGTCAACTCGATCTTTTACCAAATTCGCATCGGGATGAGCTAAAACCTTGCCTGCACCGTCAATTACATAAGCTATTGTTCCATTTGCCGACAGCTTTGTAACGAATTCACTGACCTTAGTCAGAGGAATTGATCCTTGCACGACTCCCGCTATTGAATTGTTGTCTCCACCTCGTACAGGAATTGCCAACGTAACAACGAATTGGTTACTATTTTTTGCAAAGTTAACTTCTGATATTGTGATTTCGTTCCCTTTAATTGCTGATTGAAAATATGCACGATCCCAAACATTAACCAACTGGACATTGTCCCCTCGAGCAACCTGGTTTCCTTTCACATCATCCAAAGTTAAAGACATTCCGGATTGTACCTTCTGTATTTGAACAAGCAGCGCCTTGGCCTGTACTACGTCAAGCCTACTTATAACTGGATTGACTGCCACAGTTTTTAATACAGTTATCGGCTCATTCAAATATCCGTTGATTTCCAAACGTACTTTACCTGCTATTTCTTGACATTGACGAAGTGTTTCCTCTTCAAGAGACTTACTCAAATAATGTGACGATATAGCAGACATAAGTAAGAGTGGCACAAAACTTAAAAGTGTCATTATCAAAACTAACCTTTTGCGAATGCTCATCAACAAGCCCCCTTTTTTCTTTTTAACGCAATCCCTTAACACTATGGCTTTTCACTTCACTCGTATAAACTACCTTAAGGAGTAGATTATACATAAAGTAATCTACTCCTTAAAATCATATATATTTGATTGTCAACACTTATCTTGATGCAATAAATCCAGCACCCATTGTGGCGCAAGCTGTGGCAAAGGTTCCCCTTTGGACTTCTTTTCCCTATAGTCGGCAATAGTTTTGTCGCGTTTATCCTCATACGCCTGCTTTTCTTCCGCCTTTGCCAGCACCTCTTCAAGCCGATCTCGAGGTACAACACACACTCCATCAAAATCACCGAAGATCAAATCGCCAGGATGAACCGTAATTCCCCCGCACTCAATCGGAACATTGATTTTTCCGGGATTTTTTTTAATTGGACCCGCTGACTTCAACCCTTTGCTGAATACAGGAAATTTCAGTGCTATATTTCCTTCCCTGTCTCGACTGTAGCCATCAATCACGATACCTTTATAGCCTACCGCCTGAGCTGCTCCCATAATCAAATCACCAATATAGGCATTTCCCTCATAGCCTTTTCCGTCAATGACCATGACATACCCTTCCTGAGGGGCGCCGTATGTCGCCAAATGAATGGGGAAATTATCTCCATTATCCGTCTCAATAGTCATTGCCGTACCCACTACTTTCATAGAAGGATCAACTGCCTTTAATTTGGCTTCCATACATCCTGCTTTGGCGATACCTAGCGCTTTCATGCCGTCTGACAATAGCGTAGAGGCTAGTTTGCTTGCCCTTTCGATAATTTCATCCGATAACAGTTCTGGATACTTTTTCATTACAATACCCTCTTTCGTAATTTTTCACTTTATATATCATGATGTTCTTATAGCTACAACTAACTAAGAACACTAAACCAGGACGGGAATAACAAAGATTGCCCACAGCCCATAAATAATAACGGTAGCAATTGTTAACGGAACACCAACCTTAAATAGATCGCCCCTTGAGAAAAAGTCATAAGAATAGGAAGTAATCAGTGGTGCCCCCTGTTGAGGCAATAAATAGCCTGCCCGGCAGAATACATACGTTACCCAGGCAAGCGCTACAACATGATTAACCGGTAATCCCGCATTTTGCCCGATAACAATAGCTAGTGGTATGAATAGCGCTGTTGCGCCTCCGATGGAGGCTACCCCTAGTCGCATAAAAATCATAACTATTCCCATTAAACACATTAGTCCAACAAAACCTGTGATTCCAAAACTACCAATCCACTGCGCTATTAATTTTATCATGCCAAATTTAATGAGCAGAGTTGAAAAACTAGTCGCAACAGAAATGACTACTACCGCAGACCAGGCAATGCCTTTACTGTCGCGTTTCCAATTCCCCGGGCCAACACTTGGAATAAAACATACTACAGCCAAAAGTACCAATATACACTCGGCAGGAACGTGATGGATGGTATCCGTAAGCCATAGTATTATCGCTCCCACCAGCGATACAAGAACGAATTTTTCATCTTTTGTCATCGGACCCAGTTCTTCCAATTTCTCATTGATGAACGCAAGCGGGATGTTATCAACATTAGAAGGAAAAGCCCTCTTCAAAATATACCAGCCAGCACCGAGCATAATTAGCGTAGGTACGAACAGAAAAGTAGCGGTATTGGTCCAGTACTGGGGAACCTTGGTCCCTTCCTCGATTAATCGTCCAGCCAGGAGCGTCGCTTCCCCTGCCGTCAAAAACGCCGCCCCCATAATTGCCGGAATAACGCCGCAAGCGATGTATGCTGCTTTTTGAAACGGGTTAATATCTTGGTTTGTTTCGAGTGGGTGGAACTGAAAGATACCTTTCAATCCCTCTGCTAATGATAGGTATATGCCATTTCGTCCGTTAGCGGACGCCACCATAAAGGATAAAGGAATTTCCGCAATGAACATCGCCGCAAGAACTTTACTTGCCTTAGCAGTACTTTTTGTACCAGCCACAATCTTCATGATTGTATAAATTATTCTTTGTGCAAGTCCAGTTGCTTGTACCACTTGTGCAAAAGCAGTTCCCGCCAAAACAGCGATTGGCACTGTGCTGGCAAATCCACTGAGCGAATTTTTAAAAGCTTGATTAAACGTGGTCTTTTGATCAACACCAATTAACGTCATTAAGACAACTAACAGCAAAGCGGAAACGGGATACGGCATTGCTTCGGTGGCCCATATAGTTATCGTAAACACTGCCACTCCCAAGAACCTCTGTCCAGTCAACTCAAGGCCCGTATTTGGAGCAATAGTTACTGTAAAAATGCCTAAAATTGCGGCAATAATCAACCAATATAACTTCTTAGGATCGCGTTTTTTTGCATTAGAATCGACCATTTAATTACCCCCATTCTAATTTAGACACTGCTTCCCTCTATTTCACTGCTCTTTAGTATAATTGAGAAGGCCGCCACTAAGAACGATGTCTACTTGCCGTGATGTCAGCGTATGTGTGACATTGAATACATAATCCTTGGTCAAATTATGTACTTTGACTATACCTTTGCGTAAAACATCAGCGGTATCAATAATAACCAGTTCATCTCCTACCTCTATCCTAGAGTAATCCGCTTCATCCGTAAAAGTCAGAGGCGCAATACCAAAGTTAACCAGATTTGCCATGTGTATGCGTTCGATACTTTTCGCGATTACCGCCCGTATCCCCAGATACATCGGGCATAGGGCAGCATGCTCTCTGGAAGATCCCTGGCCATAGCTGACCCCAGCAACAATTATCGACCCAATTCCCTTATTCCGGTTATCCTTACACCGCACAACAAACTCTGGATCGACATCGCGGAAGATAAAATCGCTCGACTTAGGGATGTTAGACCGGTATTTGCTCACCGACCCCGTCGGAATAATATGATCTGTCGTTATTTTGTCACCAACCTTTATTGTGACTCCGGCTTTTAAATCGCTAGGGAGCGGTGTGTTTCGGGGCGGTTCTCCTATATTAGGGCCGCGAAAAACTTCTACTTCTCCAGCGGGCGGTCTGACGACCATACTATCGTTAATATAAAATTTATGGGGAAGAGCAATCTTAGGATGATCTATTAAAAGATCTCGGGGATCAGCAAGTTTTCCTGAGAGCGCAGTGGCCACTGCCACTTCAGGACTGACTAGATATACCTTAGCATCCTTAGTCCCGCTTCTACCTTGGAAGTTACGATTATTAGTGCGAACCGAAGCCGTACCTGACGGAGGAGATTGTCCATACCCGGCGCAAAAACCGCATGATGATTCCAATATCCTGGCCCCGGAATCGATAAGTATATTGAGTGCGCCATTTTCCGTGATCATTCTTAAGACCTGTCGGCTTCCAGCAACTACGCCAAAACTGACATCAGGGTGAACCCTTTTCCCCTTAAGCATGCTGGCTACAGTCATCAGATCTTGATAGGATGAATTGGTGCAACTGCCGATTAGCACCTGATGCACTTTAACATCGCCAGCTTCCCGTACCTTGCACACATTATCAGGAGAATGAGGTAAAGCCACATTAGGTTCGATAGCAGCTAAATCAATATCAATTATTTCATCATAATGAGCATCGGCATCCGGTACTACTTCCTGCCAACTATCCGCACGATCTTGGGCTATGAAAAAATTCCGTGTTACCTCGTCGCTGGGGAAAACTGAAGTTGTAATCCCTAGTTCTGCCCCCATATTGGTGATAGTCGAACGTTCAGGGACAGATAAGGTACTAATTCCCGTGCCTCCGTATTCAAGTACTTTTCCCACATTGCCTTTAGTAGTTAATTTTTTCAGTATTTCTAAAATGATGTCCTTGGCCGTCGCCCAAGGCCTTAACTGACCATTCAAGTTAACTCGGACAACTTTGGGGCAAGAAAGGTAAAAGGCTCCGCCAGCCATTGCAACCGCCACATCAAGACCCCCGGCGCCTATGGCTAGCATACCTACCGCACCGCATGTCGGCGTATGACTATCTGCTCCAATTAATGTCCATCCAGGCCGACTGAACCGTTCCAAATGTACTTGGTGACATATTCCGTTACCAGGCTTCGAAAACAAAACGCCATGCTTTGCGGCAACCGTTTGTAAATACAGATGATCATCCGAATTTTCAAATCCTTCTTGCAGCATACAGTGATCGACATAGGCGACCGAAAGCTTGGTCTTTACCCGGGGAATCCCCATAGCCTCAAATTGCAAGTACGCCATTGTCCCCAAAGGATCCTGTGTTAACGTCTGATCAATGGAAATACTTATTTCTGTTCCCGCTTTCATTGTTCCTGACACCAAGTGTGATTGAATCAGCTTTTGTACAATATTTAATCCCATGCGTATCCCCCTTCCAGAACTCGTTTTTCAACATGCGGTTCCGACATGTTGCATTATTATAATGTAACTTAGCAATTAGTTTTACCTAAAAAATTAGCATTGACAATGTCGGCTGACAACAAACTTTCGCCTTTACTTACCTTGACAATGTTCTCAATGCAACGTTTTGCCATATTTACACTGATATCCATTGTGCTGCCCCCCATATGAGGCGTTATTACAACATTCTGCAAACCAAGTAACGGACTTTGCTCATCGGGCGGCTCATTCTCTACAACATCCAGACCAGCACCTAATATCCTCTTATTCTTAAGCGCATCTACAAGGTCATTTTCTTTAATAATCCCGCCTCTAGCGGTATTGATAATAATAGACGTAGGTTTCATTAACGCAATTGTTTCTTTACAAATCATGTGTTTAGTAGCCTCAATCAGGGGCACATGAAGACTAATTATGTCTGCTGTCTTGATTAAATCTTCAAATCCAGCATAACTTACACCAAGCCTTTTCTCATCCTCGTCGGATAACCGAAATGCATCGTAATACTGTACTTTTGCGCCAAAAGCTCTAACTTTCTGAGCAACCTGCCGCCCGATACTGCCTAATCCCACCAGTCCGACCGTCTTTCCCTCAATAGTAAACAAAGTATCAACTTTTAGCCCTTCGCGCCATTTTCCCGCTATTACATTTTCATATAAACGTGGAATATTTCGATATACGGCAAGCATTAAAAGTACTGCCATTTCGGAAACAGGTACTGCATTCATACCTGATGTAATAGTCACAGGAATATTTTTATTGCCAGCCGCCTTAATATCGACAGTGTCATACCCGACTCCCCATCTTTGAATCAACTTCAGGTTAGGAATAGCGTTTATCTCTTGCTTACTTAATTTGAGTGTTCTTAGAATAACATAGTTAGCTTCCTGTAGTTTACTATACTCACTTTCACTGCCAACCTCCCTAATTTCAAACCCAGGCGGAAGCATTTTGTACAATAATTCCTTAACTTTAGGATCATATGGTCCTGTGAGAGCAATAATTTCCATAGTAAGTACCTCCCATAGTTCATTTTGTCGTATATTGACAGAATCATCTTTCTAGTGGTAATTTTATAACAACTGAATAATTAAAAAAAGCGAATTAAATTACTTATAATTAGTCGCGATAGGACTATTTTAAAAAGAAGGTGCTATAAATGTATATTTTTGGCGTTGAAGCGTTTTTGTCTATAATAAGAACGCAAAACTTTGGCAGAGCCGCCGAGCGGCTGAACCTTACACAATCAGCCCTTAGTAAGAGACTACGAGTACTCGAGCGAGAATTAGGAACCACCTTGATTGAACGGGGCAAGGGCCTAAGAACAACCCGTATAACCTCCGCAGGTGAGTCGTTCATTGATCTGGCCGAACGCTGGGAGTCTATTTGGCAAGAAACACAGCAATTGAAGTCCCACGGTCCAAGGCTAACGTTAAAGATAGGAGCTACTGATAGCCTCAATTATGCTGTCTTCCCCTCACTTTATAGAGCGCTTAATGAACATATACCTAAAATAAGCCTTCGTGTGGTAACTTTACATTCAGAGGAACTGTACGACGCTATTGAACGCCGACAGGTTGATATTGCTTTTGTTATAAGAGAAAAGGCCCATATGAACGTTGTTGTCGAGAAGTGTTATTCCGAACCATTACTAGGTTTGCGCATTGCTATTCCCGGTCATACTGATTTTGAAGTTATTCAGCCTAGTAAACTAGATCCAAATCATGAATTATATGTGCGCTGGGGCCCAAGCTACGAGCTATGGCACGATCGCTTATGGGATTCCCAATGTCCCGAAAGAACGAGGCTCGACACGGCTCAGTTGATTTTATCTTTTTTATCCAAAGCTGATCAATGGGCTATCGTTCCTCATTCTGTGGCTAAAACTGCACTAAGAGCAGGTAATTTTAATATATTTACTCTCGCAGAAGCTCCCCCGGAACGTGTATGTTACAAGCTTACACATAAACATCCAAAAGCCAGCTCAACAGAAAGCATTGCAATTTTTAACCAAATTTTATTACAGCAGCAATTTAGCCGCACTTTTTCTATCTAAGCCATCCAGCAAATGATAGTTTCTCTATATTAAAAGCAAAATTTTTATGCTCTTACACAAATTTTATATATCATATAAAATATACAAAAACGGCAGAGCTCAGAATCTTTGAGCCTTGCCGTTACTATTTTAAAATGGTGCGCACCAGAGAACTAGATCCCTGGCACATGTTAATCCCTGTATTTACTCAGGTTGAGGATAAAAAAAGGACCTTGCACAAGCTTCGAAAAGCTTTAATGCAAGGTCGTTTTTTCTATGTTGTTAGGCTAAGCCGTTTTACCTTTTGGCGAATAAATGGCAGTGCCCCACGACATAGTATCCTCGACCTTGTTACAATTATTATAACATCTGTTTAGCTGATGAGACTGTAATCTCCAGTACTCGGGTCAAAAACCCAAATTTCTCCTTCATCATATCAAATTCAGTTCCAGTGTCAAAAAATCTTGCAGTACCTTCCACTACAAAACCGGTTCCCTGATAATTATTATATCCTTTCACATTTTTGCTACCTAGGGCCATCTTCACTCTGCTATTTACCTTTATGTTTTTCTCGGTTATACGCATGATGCCGGCAGGTATTAATATTCTTTCATCTTCTGTAACCACCAGATAGGAATTCCACTCATTTACAATATGAGGTTCTTCTTTTCCCCATGTAACAATCGTTACGATCCCCTCCTCTTCTAATACTTCATAAAATTTCTTTGATAACGTCAAATTACTTCTCCACCTTTATATTTATACGGTACGCAACAAGTCCTGGTATTTTTGAATTCATGTTGTCCATCCTTTGTGTCAAATTTATCTTACAAACAGTTTAACTTGTATAACATAGTTTAAGGATGTTAATTTAGGATCAAAGGTCAATAATATACGAATCAGGAATATCGTTCATGATATTTTCGCCATAAGCGGAGCCTGCTGTTTGATACCCAGTCATTACATCTCCCTTTAATATCCGGCAAGCTACTGCAACGACCGCCAAAGGCGTTAGTGTATACCCTGAAGGTAGGTCGGCAATTGAATAGGCAGAATCTCCGTCGGCCCCAATTACCTCCACAGCCAATTTACTTCTTCCCTCAGCACGCTCTTCGGCTGTTGGTCCATCAGGAAGATTTTCAATGTCTGCAGGATTAGTCGTTAGTGCAGGTAATTGCAACTGAAAGTATTCTCTTATATTAGGAATTGAGGTAGATTTATAGGACACGATAATCCCTCCTAGCGAGGTAGGAAAACACTCTTGCAGTCCTTCACCAAAATCAAAAACCTTTGAGTCAGCTTCGGTGATTTGTTTCAGCTCTCCATTTTCTCGAATCAGCAGGCCTAGGTCCACGATGTACTTAGAGCTTTTAACGGAACCTTGCGAAAATCCGCCATAATGTCTAAATGCGGCGAAAAGTTGCTGGGCATGTTTCACTCTTTTCGCTGTATGGACAACTAGGGCGTCGTAGGCAACAAACAGACCAGCTCCAGAAATCATTATGATCCCAGCTTCTTTCCCTCGTTGATCTAGAGATTCAGCGAGTTGGTAAGTTGGCAATTCGGCGCTAATATCTAGATAATGAACTTTATTTTGCATGCAAGCATGCATGGCATTCTCGGCAGTAAGGGCAAAAGGTCCAGCCGCATTGATTAAACATATACTCCCCTTCAAAGCCCCTTGCCATGCTCCAAAATCACTGGTTTCAAACACGAAGTTGGGCACGTTTAACTGAGAGGACAACTCAGCTACTTTAGCTTTATCTCTCCCTGCAATAGCAAAATTGATATTAAGTTCCTTGAACCTCAGACAAATTAATTTACCAGTATAACCAGTCGCTCCATAAACTAAGACTTTATGATTATTCATCAGTGCCACCTCCGCATATTTACGTTTACTATACTTTTCACCCATTTTATTGCCACCAGATAGTATGATCCCAAACCATTTGTCTTTATTCTATACAAGGCAATAAGACAACAGTATGTCATATTATAATCAATTTTTAGAAATTTTTATTGATAGGAATATCAGTCGATCTCCCTTTTATATATTATTTTCTAAATGTGTCAATTGTAAATTATTACGAACGAACTTCTTGACTTGATCCTCATCACACTCATGACCACAATAAATCCTACTTATTGCTTCAGGATTCAATCTAAACAAATTTATTCGGTTGCTTGAATGCTTTCAACTGTTGCCTCCGTTCCCAGCCACACCTCAATATCCGACTTGGTTACCCACTGTTTCAGATACTCGTTAAAATTTTTGATTGCAAATTTAAACGGTTCGGCCGTGCCAAGATTGACTTGTCCGCCAAGGCTGTCCTCTTTTTCCAGCAAAATTACCTTATCCCTCTTTTCGCAGAAAAATGAAAGAAATGAGGTTTTCTTATGGCTGAAACAAAAATAGATCCACGCATTATTCGTACACGTAGATTAATCATGGATGCATTTATTCACGTTTTAAAGAAAAAAGAATTTAAGGATATCACCATCAATGATATTACAACAGAAGCTACAGTAAATCGTGCCACTTTTTATTATCACTTCAGCGATAAATATGATTTATTGGATAAAGTATTGAAAGAAGAATTTATGACCGACAGTGTTTAGTGAAATCGTTGAGTACAAAGAACACAACAATGGTTTCACCGAAGGATGCAATACGACAATTAAAAACCTAAAACGAATTTGTTACAGTTATAGAAATTTTGATAATTTCAAGCGTCATATTCTATTTTTGCTAAATAATCCAGACCGAAGAGTAGCTCGTAAACACAGGATTGATACAGATATTTGCATGTAAAAAGCAGGATGGAAAAATCCATCCTGCCTAAGCCACAACATTTGACAAAAAGCCGCTTTAATGCAAGGTCGTTTTTTCTATGTCGGCAGGTTAAGCCATTTTGCCCTTTGGCGAATAAATGGCAGTGCCCCACGACATAGTATCCTCGACCTTGTTACACTTATTATAGCTACCAACTCTACAAATCGCAAGAGCGGCTAACTGAATACCACTCCGACTTATACATTCAATCATGAAAATAAATCTCCATAAACACTGATACACAGAAATTTGCTTATTAACGGCAAACTTCTATCCTTTTAATATTCAAACAAACACCAACGAGTTCAGAACGACAATTTATACTCAGTTTACGCAGCAACCAATTCTGCTATTTTATCCGCAACATCTTCCATTGAGTCATCAATAGTATTTAAGCCACTTCGTGAGCCAAGCAACGGACTAACTTCACGTAAATCCTCAAAAGTCGTGTTATGTACAATAGGGATAAGTAAATCACGAGCTAGCAAAGCTGAAAGCTCTTTATCTGCTATTCCTTCTCCCTGAACACGCTTAAGGAATGAAGGCGTAACCAATACAATACCGACACGAGATTTTGCCAACCCTTTATCAATTTCCCGAAGTAAAGATGAACCTAAAAGAACATCCTTTTCGCTAAACCAAACAGTTACACCTTTTGATTCAAGTAAATCGTGTAGTTCTTTAGCTTCACTTTTACGATCATCCCAGGCGTGACAAAGGAAAACATCTCGCAAATCTGGTAATTTTAAACGCGTCTCAACATTTTGACGCACAGGAGTAAGTGTTCGTATTTCCGCAGGAGTATATAAAATAGTAGAACTAGTTGGAGACCACCGTGCTTTCACCTTGGTTTGTCCACTACCACTATTACTCCCACTGCTGGTAGAACTGCTTGATGATGAATAATATGAAGGATATGAGGGATATGAATTGTAACTTCTATAACTACTACCTCCACACGCTGGGCAGTTTGCCCTTCCACTTGCCGTGCGATGACCATGAACTGGTGCCGTACATCTTGCCATAGTATTACTCCTCCTAATATTTATTGAAGAAAATTTATCCATCGGTGTTTTATTGAAACATTCATTTAAGTCTATTAAGGTAAATATTTATTTTTTTTACTAATGTTTGCTAACTGCAGATTTTATAAATACTCCCCTATTCCACAATCAAATTACACTCTGCAGAATAAGGACTATTTTTCTACACAAAACAATTATACAATACTATTTTAAAAATCAATATCACTTTTTCTAAATACTCTTAATATTCACCTCGAATCAATAAGGGGCTGTCGCAAAACGTTTTTTGAAAAAACGTTTTGCGACGCCTTTTTTTTG
>CAURNS010000012.1:0-172651 GCA_963526485.1 uncultured Pelosinus sp. | reverse complement strand
TTGTCGGTTGCCGTCTTTTGTTTATTCCGAGGCTTTTTTAATGCGACAGCCCCATATATAAGAATACATTCGTTAGCTGCTGACCTTATACTCGGTTACTTTATTTTTAGTATCTTTGCTCATATAAAGTGCTTTGTCTGCAAAATCCAGCAGCTCATCGATAGAGTCAGTATTTTTAGGATAGGTCGCAATGCCGATACTTACTGTACAATCAGTCAATTTCTTTGCACATTGCAGACGAATTTCCTCTGCATAAGCAAGGAACGCTGCATCTGAGATATTCCGCAGGATAATTGCAAATTCATCACCACCGAAACGAAATATAGAACGAATTCCAACAATAGATTGTGCTATCGCAGTAAATTCTTTTAAAATATCATCACCTGCTAAATGCCCCCCTGCATCGTTCTGTCTCTTGAAATCATCCAAATCCAATAACATAATTCCCAGACTAGTAAGAGAGCTAGATCGCTGTTCCTCTTTAATCAATTCTAATAAATTGTCAAAAGCCCTGCGATTATAAGCTCCGGTCAATCCATCAATATCTGCGGCTCCTTTTAGTCCAACATGGACTTCTTCCAGTTTTCTAATGGTATCGTTATATACTTGAATCATCTCATCAAATTCCGTAGCATAGCCATAGGACGCAATTCTCTTATATTTTCCTTTTTTGACAGAACTAAATGCTTCAATTAAATTCTCAAGAGGCTTCATATATTGCCTTACTATATAATTGCCAATTAGGATAACCAGAAAAATAGCAAGTATTGACACCGTTAATATCTCATAAAGCATCATGCTGCGAAGTTGTGCCAACTCAGCAGTAGGAGTACTCACAATCACATGCCAATCTAATTCCGGCACTCTGCTGTAGCCCACATAACGCTCAGGTACAGAAGCATTTTTCAGGATTAGTGAGCCTGTCGCCCCCTGTAAGTTATCGCTAATCTCACCTTTCTTCCCTATGCGTCCCTGATCAGAATGATAAACTACGCTGCCCCGTTGATCTGTTATCGCAATCTCTCCGTTGCGGCCAAAGGTTTTATTATCAAACATCATTGCTAATTTATTTTCATGCAGCCAAACCGTCCCTACTACTGCACCAACTATTTTGCCATTTTCAATAACAGGAGTAGCAATTGCAACTACTTCGCGCCCTTGGGCACTTGTATATACACCACTGATGTAGGTTTCTCCCTTAATTGCATGCTGAAAATAATCTCTTTGTGATAAATTCAAGTTGGATGCTTTTCCAGGCTGACTAGTAAGAGTAATATTCCCTTGTTTATCAAGGATGAAAATCACATTGACCTCAGGAATGACCTCATTAATTTTATCAAGAAACTTTTGATTATTTCTAATTTCAGGGTCAGAGGCAATCATCTGTAAGGATGCCTCTGTATTTTTAAAGTATGTTAAAAGCTGCTCACCAAGGTTATTAGCAGCTTTTTCATTAGTCGCCAATAACAAAGAATTAGTATTAGCAAGAAAAAATCTATCAAAAGCAAAAAATTGAATAAAACTACTAATGATTATCAATGCACTAAGTAATAGTGTAAATTTATGCAAAAACCGCATTACATCAACTCACCTTTCAGAATCGCATCGCCTACACCAATATTCTGTTTTTCTTAACAAATACCTGCTGCCAGTGAAGAAGCTGTCTCTTAGTAAAAAATAACAACAACTATGTATTTCTCCCGCCCTTATCCTGCAACATGCCCGTATCCCAAGAATATTCAGGATACGGGCATGTTGCAGGATAACAAAAAAGTCCTAAGGTAATTTCCCTAAGGACTAGCAATATCAGCTTACATCTAATTTATCACTACTTCTTTGACTGCATGATCTCTATACTTGCTATTTTAGGATGATGGTAGCGCTTTCGCCCTGCTGTACGTGAGCCAAATTCAATACTGCCCATTGGACAAAAATGCAGGCAGGCCAAACATTCTTGACAGTCCTTTGACCATTTAGGCTTACCCTGATTCATGGTAATATTATCAACAGGGCAAATTTTTTCACAACAGCCGCAGGCTACACAGGAAGAGGAAACTGAAAATTTTTGATAGGCCTTTGATAGGCGATTTTCCCGCCAATAGTTGTTAATGGCACGTGAAGGCAGCCAAAGGTATTCAGAATCAAACTTATTTTGCTGTTTAAGGACAGCTTCTGCGATTTGTTCAATTTTCTGATCTGCCAGTAATAATTTTTTCCGCAGTTTCTCCTTTGGAGGAATATCAGATAATGGGATATAGCTAGAAATCATTTCGATATGAAAACCGGCATTGAGCTTTTTACTTTTTTGCATCAATAGTTGATCTAGCTGATGCAAGGCACTGCTTATAAAACTTCCACAAGTTACAGCGGCAAAAGAATATTGCACATTTTCCAGCTTCAGTTTTTTAATAAATTGAACCACCAAGGGAGGCAAACCAAAATAATGGGTAGGAAAAATAAAACCAATTCCTTGCGCATCAGCCCTCACTTCCTTGTCCGTGTGAAAACTGGTCATGGATAAAAGCTCACAATCCTGTAGCTTGCCTGCAATGACTTTGGCGGCATGTAATGAATTTCCCGTAGCTGAATAATAATAAATTGTAAATTTCATAACAGTTTCCTTTCTGCAGCAACTTTTACCACCAAAACTTATTCCACCTAGGATGATATTGATTAACGGAATGTCATATTAATACTTTTCACGATAATAAAAGGGAACCGTAATGTTACGATTCCCTTTTCACTTTCAGTATGGCCCCTTAACAGCCACTTATGGACTTATTGTAATCAATCATTGTACCGATGCCAAAATGAACATAAATATCCGGGTATCCTGTTACAGGCTGCCAAAAACCAATAATTTCTTTGTCACCTTTTTTGCTTTTGGAGTATTTAGTTTCCTGAGCTGCCAGTGCCTGATTGGCCAGACATCCTTTATGCTGCTCTGGAGTCCCATTTTGAGAACATTTACGTCCTACTACTCCACCAGCATCGCGACAGGCTTCATTCACCGCGAGTATTTCCCGGGTTTTGTGCACCAACATAACTGGCTCAGGAAATTTTCCCCACATAAGATCAAAAGCCTCAATTACTTTAGAATCAACCATATAATAATCCTCCTTTTTCTGCTACTACTCTTAATGACGGAGTTATTTCGAATTTATTGCATTAATTTTTTCTAAAGTCATTTGCCTTTGCGGCCAGCCGGCTTTGATCAAAAAACACCCTGCCAGCAACTTACTAATACATTGCTGCTTAGTTTTCCCATCCTGCTTTAGCTTATTCCTGAAATTCCTGCTATTTTCTAACTAAAATACCCAGTAGTTGCTGTTTTCCTTGGCCGGGCATTTGCCAACGAACAGCTAACTTCGAAAGATGGGATCGCAGCGCTTATCATACTAGCATCTGTATTCTTAATTACGAGAAGCCCTGCTCCGAAAAGTCAAAACACCCTGCTAAAAACCGCGAAATAGTACTCATCTGATCTCAGTCCTCTTTTTATCCTTGGGGTAAAGTCACAGTAAATGTTGAGCCTTCTCCAACTTTACTGCGAACTTTAATTTCTCCTTCATGAGCAGCTACGATCCATTTAGCAATTGACAACCCTAAGCCACTTCCCCCAATTTCTCTTGACCGAGCTTTGTCCACTCTGTAAAATCTCTCAAAGATCAGTTCTTGATATTCAGGAGGAATTCCCATTCCAGTATCTTTTATTGTCAGTATTATTCCACGACTTTTGCTTTCAAAGGCAGCAATTCCCACATACACCTTTCCGCCGGCAGGAGTGTATTTTATCGCATTATCCAACAAAATAAAAAGCAGCTGGCTAATGCGTTCCTTATCTGCAACAATCCAAACCTCGCCCTGGATTTCCATGCTGAACTCAACATTTTTTTTATGGGCAAAGAGGCACAGAGAACGCACTGCCTGCTCAGCTACAGGCTTAAGATTGAACCGTTCTTTTATTATATGAATGGGTGCAGCATCGGCATGTGCCAAGGTAAGCATATCACTTACGATATTTGACATTTTCTTTATCTCGTCTTTCATATCGCTTATCACTTGTTTTACCACGGGGGACATATCACTATCTTTATCGCCCTGAATGACATCCACTGAAGCCATGAAGATGCTTAATGGTGTCCGTAATTCGTGGGATGCATCAGCAACAAATTCTCGCTGACGTTCATAGGATTTTCTTATAGGAATAATGGCACGTCCTGCCATCATATATCCTCCTCCTGATGCGAGTAACAAAAATAACAGAGAAATCAGCATCATTGCGATAAAAAACTTCTTCAGCAGCTTATAAAATTCAGATTCCGTAACATCCCGTCCTACATATACCGTTCCTAAACGCTCATCACCAACCATAACAGGTAACGATGACATCATTAATATGCCATCTCTGCCGTTGCGCTCTGCAATGGTAATTACCACACCGCCGTCTTCCACATTCCATTGATTTATTTTTTCTCTAACTGCTTTCTGAAACTCAGGATATGCCTCTGATGAATTTGCCAACTCTCCATTGTTATCAAAGGCATAGAAAAACATCCTTCCACCCCGGTAATTTTCCACCTTACCCATCTGCTGCAGCAGTTCCCGATTCCTTAGAATAACAGAGTGCTCCTGGGCTTCTTCCTCTGCAAACAGAAGCATTTCATGTTTTTCCTCTGAATAAACTGCCCATGTTAGACCGCTATATATAATTCCTACAAAAGCTAATAGAAAAAAAAACATAAACCCAGAATATAAAAACGTGAGCTGCTTTCTAATTTTGCTAAACACGATATTATTCCCCCAACTTATAGCCAACACCCCTGATGGTATGAATCAACGTATCATCCTCAGGCGAATCTATTTTCTTCCGCAATAGCCGTACATAAGCATCTAGGTTATTCGATGTTACCTCTGACTCAAGTCCCCATATACGGTCTAATATAACCTCACGAGGAAGAACTTGTCCTTTATTTTTTATAAATAAGTCTAACATTTGGAATTCCCGTTTTGAAAGATAGATATCTCTGTCGCCCCGTTTTACATTCTTTGTTGTCCGATTCAATACAAGATTACCAATTTCAACTCTATCCTCTTGTATTTTATTGCTGCTGCGACGTGAAAGAGCATGAAGCCTGGCTAAAAGCTCAGAAAACTCAAAAGGTTTGACCAAATAATCGTCCGCTCCTGTCTCAAGACCCAATACTCGATCTTGTACGGCCTCTCTTGCCGTCAGCATTAAGATCCCATTTTCGTAACCCTGTTTTCTTAAATGCTCGCAAACCGCAATGCCGCTCTTTCCGGGCATCATCCAATCGAGGATAATAACATCGTAGAAGGAATGAGCAGCATATTCTAAGGCCATATCCCCTTGTACCACCCAGTCAACTTGAATTTCTTCCTTCTCAAGCAAGTGCTTCATCAGCTTGCCAAGCCGCAGGTCATCTTCAGCAAACAAGACATACATTATCTTTATCCTCCAGTTTGTATAATAAGTCTATTTTCAGAAGTATCTAACGCCCATGCTCTAGTATTGTATCATTATAATACATTTTCAAAAATCCTGTTACTTTTTCCCTAGCAAAACTTTGGTCATTATATAGATAACCCCACTGATAACTAAAAGCACCAGTGGGGTTATCTATCTTATTATACCGTTTTTATGACCTTATATCCTTCAAAAGCAATACCATATCTTCCTGGCTGTCCATGAGCTGTAACTTATTCTGCTCTGCTGGCGGCAAATTTAAATACGTCCTCTTTCGCACAACAAAGTACATTTTACCAGAATCCTTTGTAATTAAATCCACAAGCTGCTGACTATTCTCCATCTCCATATTAGGATTACCAGTATAATACGTAAACCCTGGGCGATAGAATTTTGCAACATACAAAGGAGCTTCTCCATCATAATGCTCACGGAATTTAGGTACGAAATCTCTTACAGAAAAAAGCGGCGCCGCCGCTGGAAACAGCTGCGTCATTAAGACCACAACAAAGGCTACCATACCAACAACTAACACACCTATGAAGCCCATGTATTTCTTGCGTCGAATCATAATCCATATCCCTGCTGCTACAGCAGCAAAAATCACGCCTGTTAAGATCATTCCGTAATTAAAAACTGGTTCAATAGCAGGTGCTGCAGTAAAGAAGCCGATTTCTAACAAAACAATCATAATTGTCATAATCAGTGCTGCTTTTTTTAATGTACCTGTAGCACCCGCGGCAATACATCTGTCAATATACCACCCTATGATCAACGCCAGGGGTGGATACATCGGCAATATATAGGAAATCAATTTGGTCTGCGACGCTGTAAAGAAACCAAACACAACGCTTGCCCATATGATCAAGAAGAGAAGTGTACTACTTTCCTGACTTCTTTGATTTCGCAGTGCTGACCACACTGATTGTACTAGAAATATAGTCCAGGGAAAGAAGCCGACAATGAGGACAGGAATATAATAATACCAAAGCGTTCCGTCGGGATGCTCCGGTTGAAGGAAACGGGTTACATTATGATAGCCTAAAAACGTATTGATAAAATCCATACCATGAAAATGATACATTGCCAGGTACCAAGGCAGAGAGACAGCGAGTACCAGCAGTCCTCCCCTAATCATTTTAATATGTTTCCATGCCCCTAGATTTCGTGTCAGAATCAGATGAATAAAGATAATCATCACCGGGAACGCAAGACCAATTGGTCCTTTAGTAAGGACTGCAAGTCCAGCAGCGATATAAGCAATATAATACCTTTTCTGCAAGTAATACAGCAGCGAGACGGTAAGAAAAAAAGTCAATGTCATATCTGTCACAGCCGCTTTACCTAGATAAAAATACTCTATGCTCGTTGCTAATACCAAAGCAGCTATCATTCCCACCCGATTATTGAAGATTGATTTCCCGGCAAAATAAACCAGCAAAGCACCACACACGGCAAATAAAGCAGAAGGGAACCTGGCAGCAAATTCGTTCTGACCGAAAAGCTTAAAAGCACCAGCTACCAGCCAATAATACATAGGCGGTTTATCATACCAAAAATCACCATAGATTCTTGGTGATATCAAATCATTCGCTGCAATCATTTCTCTTGCCGTCTGGGCGTAAACGGGTTCATCCGGGTCTAGCAGTGACAAATGGCCCAGTTGGAAGAACATTATAAAACCGGCAATAAAAATGATAGTAACGATTTCAAACCATTTTCTTTTCATTAGTCCCTCCAAATTCTCTATCTTATTTTACACTAATTTTTTACTGGAAAGCTATATGTGACTATCAATTTATCACTTATACCTTCAAAGCTACTGATTTAGTATAAAATCCAAATCTGAAAAATACCTGAAAGCATCGAACTTTTCTCCATTTATTATAAAAGCGGCACTCAATACTTTTTGCCAAGTACTGAGTGCCACTTTTTCGCAATCATATATTGCGCTATCCCTGACGCATCTGTTGGTTTACCAAATATTAAATTTACCATAACATAAGCTTCCTATCTGTATGTTACTATAAGTTTGAGAAAGTATAGCAAAAGAAATGATATCGGCTACTGCACTACTACACTTTTATGAACCAGTGCTATTCATCAAGGAGGAGTGTATATGAAATTGCCTTGGATTCAAAAGTCACAGACAAAAAAACCAGCCCAAAGTATCAAATTATTCTTTGTTATCGTAACCATAAGTATCGTCAGTCTGATTATTGGCATACAGACCTGGTTCAGCATCAGCCAATTTAAAGACAGCATGGAAGTGAAGATTAGAGAAAATTTAAAATATCAGGCCGGGGAAGCAGTAAATAAACTTGATGCCAGGTTCGTACAAATCGGCAAATATACCGAATTACTTGCTTATGACATGGAGGCTATGCCGGCATACGATTCTGATTTGCTGCTGAACATTATCGATAAGTACATAACATCGGATCCTTTAATTGTAGGTTCAGGTTTTTGGTTTGAACCGAATATCTATCAACAAGGATTAAAATATTATGGTCCGTATAAATATAAAGACGACAAAGGACAAATAGTCTTAACATGGGAATATAGCAACGCAGAATATGATTATTTTAAATATGACTGGTACAAGGCTGGCTTAGCAACTAAAGATAAAGTGGCCTGGACTGAGCCTTATGAAGATGCGGTTACTAAGGTATCAATGATTACCTCTGCCAGCCCCGTGAAAAAAAACGGCAAAGTTGTAGGGGTGACTACAGTTGATATTGGTTTAAAAGAATATGAAGAGTATGTTCAAAGCATTAAAATTGGCGAAACAGGTTATGGCTTTGTTGTTACCCATGAAGGATATTACCTCGGGTACAAAGAACAAGAAAAAAATCTAAAAGAAAAGATAAACGAAGACCCTAATGAAAAAATAAAACAGCTCGGTAATCAAATATTAGCAGTAAATGAAATTTCAATTTTTAAAACCGGTGTTTTCGGTGAAGAGCAGTTTATTGCTGTAGCTCCAATTGGCAATACAGGCATGCGTTTAGTTTTAGTATACCCTGCTGCAGAAGCATACAGAGAAATAAATCATTCCTTGTTTATTACAATCAGTATTTTCATTGTGGCAGTACTGCTGCTGACATGTATAATCATCCTGGTATTCAATATGAAAATTTCCAAACCTCTTGACCGGCTCATTGCCGATGCCGAAAAAATTGCTCAGGGAGATCTGACTACTGTCATCCAAGTGACATCTAATGATGAAATCGGCAAACTTGCAGGTCATTTTAATGATATGGCAGTAAGTCTGCGTAAGATTATCACTCATGTAATACAGGCCACGGAACATGTTGCCGCTTCTGCCCAGCAGCTTACAGCGACTACCGAACAGTCAGCACACGCAACAAATGAAGTGGCACAGGCTATTCATAAGGTGGTACAAGGCAATGAACAACAGGTAAACGATTTAAATGTTGCAGTGACAGTTGTAGAACAAATGTCTATCAGTATGCAACAGGCAGCAGATAGTGCTGGCGCAGCAACTTCAACCTCCGACCGTACTGCTGCTACGGCTCACACAGGCAGTGATACCATACACGAAGCAATACGCCAAATGGGAAATATCGAAAAAACAATTACCCATTCGGCAGGGGTTGTGTCCCGGCTGGGTGAGCGTTCCAAGGAAATCGGCCAAATTGTGGATACGATTTCAGGAATAGCAGGTCAGACAAATCTGCTGGCCTTAAATGCCGCAATTGAGGCTGCAAGAGCAGGCGAGCAGGGACGAGGCTTTGCAGTTGTAGCCGATGAAGTCAGAAAACTGGCTGAACAATCCCAGGAAGCGGCCAAACAGATTGCTTTACTGATTGAAGAAATTCAGGGTGAAACCGATAGGGCTGTCGTTGCAATGCATGAAGGAACGGATGAAGTAAAACTCGGTGCCGAAGTGGTAAATAAAACAGAAAATGCATTTAGAGAAATTGCCCTCTTAATTAACCAAGTAGTAACCCAAGTCAGGGACATATCAGAAGCTTCACAGCAAATGACAATCGCAAGCGGCCAAGTAGTTGACCTAGTGCGTAATATTGATAAAGTCGGTAAAGGCAATTCTGAACAAACCGAAAGTGTATCTGCCGCAACACAAGAACAGTCTGCTGCCATAACAGAAATAGCACAGTCAAGTCAGGCATTAGCGATACAAGCACAGGAACTGCGTAATTCCATTGGTAAATTTAAAGTTTAAACCTTATAGCATATTGGCTATCTGCAAAAGCAATACGATACAAAAAATGCCCTTCAGCTTTACTGGCTTAAGGGCATTTCATCACTACAATACAGAGATAGACTCTATTAGTAACCGACTTTATCTGCTTTATCACACCATAATGAAAAACTTTTAAGAGATTCTTCACGATCCATCGGAATCAATACTAAATGCTCCCTATAAGATAATGGATCTTTAATAAATTCATAAATAAGATTATCATCAAAGCCGATAGCTGCAGCATCTTGTTTCGTGCATCCATAATGTACAGTTTTAATCCGCGACCAAAAAATTGCAGACAGGCACATAGGACAAGGCTCGCAAGAGGCATACATCTCACAATCTGACAGATCAAATCGATCTAATAAAGCTGAGGCTTTTCGAATGGCAACCACCTCAGCATGAGCCGTAGGGTCATTCGTTTTTAGAACTTCATTATGGCCCTGTGCGACAATGCGGCCATCTTTAATAATGACAGCACCAAAAGGTCCCCCTTCATTGCTTTTAATACCGCGAAACGCCTCTTCATTAGCAACTTTCATAAATTTATGCAAGAGAGTTCACTCCTTTTTTATCATTGAATCAGTTAATCGGCAAATGAAAAATGGTGAGATTTAGTACTCATTTTCATAGGGATGAATTAGAGGAAATCGGTGTCCGATACAAAAATCGCTGTTGAGCAATTTGGATAATATTCCCTACCACCCAGTACAATCCTAATCCTGAGGGAAATTTCATTGTCATATAACCAATCACAAATGGCATAAACAACAACATTATTTTGTTTTGCTGACTTGAATCAGTCATTGTTTGCTGAGATGAAATATAGGTTGTTATCGCTGCGAGAGCCGGAAGAATATAAAGAGGGTCAGTATTTGACAAGGTCTTTATCCAGAGGAAGCTAGGCTGGCTCACATAATTGAAGTTTCGTATCGCATAGAAAATGCCCGATAAAAATGGCATTTGAATTAATAGCGGTAAGCAACCTGCCAGAGGATTAACACCCGCTTCCTTATATAAATTCGCAGCCTCCTCTTGCCCCTTTATCTTATTATCTTTATATTTTTCTTGTAATTCCTTTAATTTGGGTCCCAATTCCCGCATCGCTTTCATCGATTTTATCTGTTTGACCGTCAAAGGGTAAAACAGCATTTTAATAACCACTGTCAACAAAATAATAGCTCCCCCATAACTTGGAAAGCCCATATAGCTTGTAATGTTATAAAAAAAAGTTAACACCATTTTCATGAATCCACCGAAGTAACTAAACAACAAACTCACTTCCTTTTATGTATAATTTATTATCTAAGTCTGCCCAAATGCATTACCATAGCACCAAGACCAAACAATACTGCCGCCAATAATACCAATATGCCCGCAAAAGGTATGTTGATAATCAATCCTAGCGCTGCTGATCCGTAGAGAGCCTGGATAAAAAGAGGCTTCTCTGTTAAACCAACTCTAGCAGCGATCCTAAGCCCAATAGACATACACAAGCCGCTTACTCCAAGAATCGTCGCCACTAAAAATAATGTTCCCAGAAGAATTGCCAGGGGAATGCCAACAATACTAATGATCAGTAATGTTTCTATAATAAAAAAGGCGATGCTGCTTAAGACCCCCAGTACTATGTTTTTTGAAAAGTACCGTTCGCAGATGATTCGCAAGCCATTGCCTTTTTCCTGAGAACTCCACATTAAAATCGGAGGAATGGTTACGATGAAGACGCTGACTGCTAACTTAATAAATTCTAACAATAAAACCATTGATCCAGCAAAAAAAAGACTCAATAAATTAGTAGAATCTGGTCTGATATTAACAAAGCTTTTTCTAACGATAGCTCCGTCTTCCTGAATAATCCTACCATCAATAACAAAGGCGCGCTTGCCGAGTTGAGCTGTTTTTTGCAATGTTAAGTCACCATTAATGATAACAACTTCGTCTTTCACAGTTCCTGCAATCGTTGCATTGCCGCCAATCACTACAACATTATCCACGATTGCGTCCCGTGGAACAACGACATCTTTCCATTCAACAATATCCTTAACCATAACACCATTTTGAAATCCCATTGTTAACGCAGCAGGATGAGAAGTCCAAAACAGTATTCCAGCCAGTATTATTAATAGTAAGCTTAACAAAGCTTTTTTATTCATCGAATTCCCTCCTTAACTAAACAGAATCATGTAACAGCATATGCCTCATATAAACAGTCACTACTAATAGTAACACTCCTAATATAATGCTGCTGATAATCTGTATAACAGGAAAAGCAGCAAAGACCACGGCCGCCGTTGATAATAAACCTAAGAAAATATTGCCTGCCAGCATCAATAGCCCAATGACAGTTGGCCCCACCAAAACTAACATCCCCAAAGCAAAAATGACTACTATGGAACAGATGCCCTTCATTAATTTAGTAAAGGTGACAGCTGCTCCTTCCAATTCGATTTTGCTCATAACCTGCTTGGTAAAGCAGCTATTTGCCGCCAACAATGGCATATTTTCTTTAAAGAAATCCATCGCAGCTGATATACTAACAAATTCATTCTGACACTCGGGGCATCTCCCCAAATGTTCATTCACCTGGACTTTCAGACTGGCATCGATTTCGTCATCATAACAATCAAATAATAATTCTGTACATTCTTTGCATTCCACGTTAGCACGTCCTTTCTTTTGACAATATGTTACGAAAATGCAGCCTGGCAGTATTAATGCGTGATTTGACCGTTCCAAGAGGAATATCTAATATCTCCGCAATTTCATCATAGGCAAAACCTTGCAGTTCTCGGAGGACAATTACCGTACGCTGTTCTACGGTAAGTTGTTCCAGCACTTTCAATATCAACTGCTGATTTTCTTTTTGTTCTAACATCGCTTCCGGTATGTACTGTGAAGTATCTAAGAACATCTCAGCTGCTTCCATAGATTGCTTGATTTGTCTAGCATTAACGTTCTTTCTATCAATACTAAGATTGGTCGTAATTCTTACCAGCCAATGATAAAAAGCAGCTTCAGACGTTAACTGATGAATAGAAAGATACGCTTTTAAAAAGCTTTCTTGAGCAATTTCTTCTGCATCATGCGGGTTTCCAAGGATACCAAATGCAATATTAACAATATGTTGCTTGTATCGAATTACCAATTTTCCAAAAGAAATTTTATCTCCGGTCATCGCCTGCCGTATTAGTTCTGCTAACGCCTCATTCAATGGGCACCACCTACTTACTTATTCTGCAATCGTTTTTCCTACTTATTACGCTCCAAAATAATAACCAGTATTGTATTAGATAATCCGATACCTCTTATTTCTTGCAGTAATAGACGAAAGCCGGCGGTATGTTGAGGGAAACAAATTCAATCTTGACCTCGCTAAAGTACTTTTTTAACGTCTTTCGCATCTGCAGAGAGTATTGGAAGGCAATAAAAATACCTTCCGGTTTGAGGGAACAATTAATTTTCTCCATTATATCGTCGCGCAACGACTCCGAAAAGACTGCAAAAGGTAATCCTGATACAATACAATCAGCTTGTGGTAAATCATATTTTTGTAAAATCCTGTCTAATTTTTCTGCTTTATTGCCATAATAAAATCCAGGATACATAGTCTGCAGAACTTTCCGCATTTCATAGTCCTGCTCTATAACAAGCAACTGACACGATTCTTTTTTATTATCTGTAATAAATTTGGTAAACACTCCGGTTCCTGCCCCTAATTCAACAAGTACATCAATCCTATCCCAGGGTAAGTTCGCCAACATTTTTCTAGTCAAAAATGACGAGCTCGGAGCAATACTACCAATTTCTTTCGGGCTCTGAATAAATTTATATAGAAAGGCAGCACGATTTGTCATCATTCAATGATCTTCTCCCTCGATATAAAGTTATAATTTGCTTGGTTAGCTCTATCAACCATATCCATTATAGGATAATTTCCTATTTTTAACAATTTCATACTTTCCTCCAACCATAACTGAAAAAAGCATTATCCGCTGCTTGAAATACTTCTCTGTTAATCGACTTATGATTGGAACGATATCCCAAACTGATTCTGGCTGTATGAATTAGCCTAGCAGCATCAATCTGGCAAGTGCATTAATTTTCTAAAGACTTTACATTTATAATTTAAAAGACGCAGAAAAAGTAAAAAAAGTTCATCCGCGATAAATAAAATTATAGAATCTTGCCCATACATAGTGATTTTTAGCCATTTTGTATGGATTTATTTACCTTTACTAATAGACGCCACTTTAAATACATAGTAATATTAAAATGTAATAGCAATTCCCCAATTATATGTAATATCATTTTGTGAAAGGCAGGAGAAATTACTTTGAAATCTTTATTAGAACGTACTCGTAAAATTAATAAATTACTACAAAAATCTGAGAAAGTCGCATATAGAGAAATGTCCACTTTGCTCAGTACAGTAATGGGTGCTAATGTATATATTATTAGTACAGATGGTAAACTACTCGGCTATGCTTGTCTGGATAACTTTGAATGTGATTTGATGCGTGATAAAGTGCTGTTACCAGGAATTTTTCCGGAGTACTATGTGGAGTGGCTGCTGAAAATTATTGATACTTCTCCAAATTTAACTCTTAAAGATGGATTATGTGCATTTAGTAAGGGAGAACCCTGTCTATTTAACGATAAGTTTACTACGATTGTACCCATTCATGGTGTAGGTCAGCGCATTGGTACTCTAATTGTCGCCAAGTTTCATACGCAGTTTAATGATGATGATCTTATTTTAGCTGAATATGGGGCTACCGTTGTAGGAATGGAAATTCTGAGAGATCGCAGCGGGAAAATTGAAGAAGAAGCTCGTAAAAAGGCGGCAGTACAAATCGCTCTCGGCACTCTTTCTTATTCAGAACTGGAAGCTATGACACACATCTTACATGAATTAGAAGGCAATGAAGGATTATTGGTAGCAAGCAAAATTGCGGATCGAGCAGGTATTACCCGTTCAGTGATTGTAAATGCGTTACGCAAATTTGAAAGTGCCGGAGTTATTGAATCTCAATCCTTAGGTATGAAAGGAACTTTCATCAAAGTATTAAATGATCGCTTATATGAAGAATTAAAAAAACTTTAATCCGTAATTGCATTATAGCAAAAATAGTAGTTTGTTCTATAAATAATAGTCGCATGTTTGACAACTTAAAGTTGTCAAACATGCGACTATTATTTATAGTTTTTTATCCTTAAATTTCTCCAACGCTTTTGCCAATTGATCAGTACAAGACGTTTGATTCCGACAAAGATTCCCGCTAAATTTTTGAATCACTTCATCAACTGGCATTCCCTCAATTAATTTACTGATTGCATTAAGATTGCCCATGCAGCCACCATGAAATTTTACATTCTTTATCCTATCATTTTCCACTTCAAATTCTATTTTCTTTGCACATACTCCCTTAGGAATAAATGTGATCATTGCGTTACCCTCCTATCCTTTTTCAGAATAATACTAACAACTATCCCTTTTAAGCAGAAATTTAAAGCTATTTACCAGTAGAATCCCGTTCAAATGAGAGAGATTTCTTGGGACAAATATGAATGCACTTTTCACATTTGATGCAATCTGAATCTATAAACTGTGCCCCCCTTGCTTTATAGGGTTCAAGCTCCATAGGACAGGCCTTCGCGCATAACTTACAGCTTATACAAGTATTCGCTACTGAAATAGGTTTTTTACCAACTGAAACCCAAGATGCCAAGGTTCCCATCGGACAAAAATTACACCATGTGCGTGGGTTATATAATAATGCTAGAACTGCTCCAAAAAGAGTAGTAATTAAAATAATTCTGAGGAACACTAAACCAATAGCATCGAAGTTTGGCCAAGCATAATACATTTGTCCCCCAAAAACTGTAAAAATAACTAGCAGCATGAAAATTCGAAACCAGGTAGATTTAGCCCAACGCGGGATATTCTTACGTGGATTTATTTTGGAAAAAACGTTATCCCAAAGACTGCCTCTGGGACAATAAGATCCACACCATTTCCTTCCCTTATACAACGCTACAGCTACCGGTGCTAACATACAGACTAGCGCAACCACTCCGAGAGTCGGCCAGACAAAAAAGCCCATGATAAGATATAGTATTAGAATGCCAAATCCATAGTTTTTCCAATTCATTTCACTATGTCTCCTTCCCCCACCCCCACAGGAGGGGCTTAAGATATATTATATCTTCTTCTATTTACTTTGTACATCTACATTTCTACTTCTCCTTGACAGAACCTACCTTTTGATGCAAAATGAATTTACTACCCCCTCCCATAGGGGTAAGTACGGAGGTGTCTTACATGTCAAATAGCAGCATCCAAAAAGAAGTACTAAATCGATTACGTAATGTTAAAGGTCATATTGGCGGCATTGAGCGTATGGTTGATGAGAATACTCCTTGCAAAGATGTGCTTTTCCAATTATTAGCGATACGTTCTTCAATAGAAAAAATAGGAATATTTATTTTAGAAAACAATGCTGCAGAATGCCTTGTCTCCGAGAATATACCAGCAGAGGAAAAAGAAAAAGTAAATCAATTAGTAAAAAATCTAATTACCTTCTTAAAATGATCTTCTATTGCCTTAGGGAATGAAAGTATTAATCAATACCTGTTGATGAATGAAACAGTGGCAAGAGCATACTATTGCATGAGCCTATCGAAAGTGGTAAGCTATAACCACTCTGAATAGTAAATCATGTAGGTTAATAATTGAAATTATATCAATGTTAATTTGGAGGTCTTACCATTAAATTCTACTTTCTATATATTCTTCTAAACATGTTTTTCCAGAATCCAATTATAACGCTACTTTTAATATTTGTTATCTATGCTGTCATTGATCGAAAGTTTATCGGCTTTTTACCCGATTTTTCCCGATTATTTCAAAATGTAAGAAAGACAGCAGCTCTAAAGCAACAGCTTGGATACACTCCTTCTCCGGGTAGAATCTATTACGAACTAGGTGCATTGCAGGTAGAACGGGGAAAAATGACAGAGGGACGTAATAACCTTGAAAAAGCTCATGAGTTGATAACAGACCATCCGGATATCGAATATTATCTGGGAGTAGCGCGTATTAAGACCAATGCACTAGAGGAAGGCAAAGCGGCACTTGAATATGCCATTCAATTAAACCCGAAAGTAAAATACGGTTTTCCTTATATCTATCTGATAGAATACAGCCTGAAAAAACAAGAAGCACAAGAGCAGATTGATGAATATATGGACAAAGTGAATGAATTCAGCAATCCTCAACTACTTTATGAATTAGGGGTTATCTTCCAAAAGGAAGGATATAAAGATAAAGCTAAAGAAATGTTCCAAGAGGTGCAATTAAGTTTAAAACAGTGTCCTTCTTTCATGAAAAAACAGTATCGGTATTATGCAATTATGGCTGCGGTGCGAAAAATTTTGATTTAATTTCTTCAACAGCATGAGAAAAGAAAGAAATAGGAAGACAATTGGGTACGAATCCTTCACCCAATTGTCTTCCTATTTCTTTACACACATCTTCCTCCCCAAATTAATCAATGATGCTTTTTTTACAAGTAAATTTACCGTTAAATTTTTTGTCGAGAAAAGGTGAATTTTGTTTATTGGCGAATGCATGTAATAAGAAAAATTTAGAAACGGGGGGATGCTTCTCAGAAAATAATTTTTATGTTTCCAGTTCACAAAGTAGGTCTAGTACAGCTATATTTTACATACTTAGAAAGGAAGATCGAAATGAAATTACAGAGCAAATTAACATTGATATTTTCATTGTTAATCTTAGCAGTCCTGCTGGCCTCATCACTTACCAGCTATCTATTTGCCAAAGAACAAATGAACACAAGTATCCAAAAAGAATTAACTGCGAATATCAATTCCCACGTAAACAAACTAGACGGATGGATCATTGCAAAAGGAAAAATGCTTGATATTACTCTTGGAAACATACAAAGCACTATCGGCGATAATGAAATGACAGTTCCTATGTTAGCTGGATATAAAAAGGTCGACAATGAATTATCCGATATGTATTTTGGTTCCACTGAAGGAAAGATGATTGACGGGAGCGGCTGGACACCTCCTGCTGATTATGATCCTCGCAGTCGTCCTTGGTTTAAAGCAGCCAAAGAACAGTCAAAACTCATCTATACAGATCCATATCTAGATACAGTTACTAAAAAAATGGCCGTATCGGTGGCATTGCCAGTAAAAAATTCGTCAGGACAATTTCGTGGGGTAATTGCCGAGGATATCTTACTGCAAACCCTTACCGATGATATAAAAGACATTAAATTATACGGGGAAGGATATGCTTTTTTATTTGATTCTAAAGGAATTATATTAGCTCATCCTGACCAGAATTTAGTAACTAAAAATATCTTTGAAATAGAAAACTTAAAATCCCTTTCCCCCATGTTTAAAGATATCATCACAAAAGACCATGGCTTAACAACTTATAATTATAACAATCAGAACTTATTTATAGTTTATCAAAAAATTCCTTCCACAGGGTGGATGTTAGCAATTACAGTTCCTGAAGAGATTGTCACGAAACCCTTATCTGCTTTAAAGTGGATCTTCTCGCTAGTGACAGTTGTCTCTATTCTTATCGTAGTATTTGTCACGTTTATAATCATACAGCGAATCACAAAGCCAATGAAGCTTCTTGCCAGCCAGGTAAATATCGTTGCTAATGGTGATCTTACTGTACAAGCAAGTATAACAGGTAACGACGAAATTGCCGAACTTGCAACTGGTTTTAATAAGATGGTTTACAATCTGCGTGACTTGATTTTGCAGGTACAAAATAGTGCCGAACAAGTCGCAGCCTCGTCAGAAGAATTAACAGCCAGTTCTCATGAGTCAGCGCAAGCTTCAAATCAGGTGGCAATCTCCATAGCTGATATAGCGCAAGGGGCAGAAGTGCAACTGAATGCAGTGGAAAACACATCTTCTGTTGTCGAAAAAATGTCAGCCAGCATTCAAAAGGTAACTTCCGATGCTAACCACGCAGTATTGCAATCCACTCAAGCTACTGAAAAGGCAGAAAAAAGCAGCCTGACCATTAACAATGCTGTCAATCAGATGTCACTTATTGAAGAAACTGTAAATACTTCAGCACAAGTGGTAGTCAATTTGGGACAACGCTCAAGTGAGATCGGACAAATTGTTGACACTATATCAGGTATTGCCGGACAGACAAATTTACTGGCACTTAATGCTGCAATTGAAGCGGCGCGAGCCGGCGAGCAGGGCAAAGGTTTTGCCGTAGTCGCAGAAGAAGTTCGTAAATTAGCTGAGCAATCCCAGGAAGCAGCTAAACAAATTGCACTGCTGATTGGAGAAATACAAAAGGATACGGCTAAAGCTGTGTCTGCCATGAATAACGGTACTAAGGAAGTAGGTTTAGGGGCTGAAATAGTAAAGGATGCTGGCAGTGCTTTTCAAGAAATCGCACAAATGTTAACGCATGTGTCAGAACAAGTTACAGGAATTTCTTCTGCCATATTGCAAATCGATGAAGGAAATCAGCAGATTGTTTCATCTGTACAAGTGATTGATCAACTAAGCAAAAAAACTGCTGCTGAAGCTGAAAATGTTTCGGCAACAACACAAGAACAATCTGCATCCATGGAAGAAATCGCCTCTTCCAGCCAAAATCTGGCTACGATGGCACAAAACCTACAGGATGTAATCAATCGTTTTCATATTTCGTAAAACAATGTATACCGGTTGGTTGGATATCATCAGACAACTCAAATATAAATAATAAGAAGGAAATTTCATCTATCTATGAAATTTCCTTCTTATTATGCCTTCTTACATACAGATACAGCAGCTTATTGCTATCATAAGAATTCATTTTTTACACTTATAACATCTCTTCGCTTACATATTGTTTTACTTCGAATAAACTCTTGCACTCCTTAAAGAGAATTTTTTTTGTTGCCTCACTCGCATTCACCATATCTGGAACCAAGATAGCTTTCATACCGGCACGATATGCAGCCAAAATACCCAGCTCTGAATCTTCCAGTACAAGACACCGCTCAGCATGACAATGTAACTTTTCAGCTACTTTTAAGAAAATTCCTGGATCAGGTTTTGATTTTTCCACTTCATCACCACAAAGTACGTATTCAAATTTGTGATCAACACCAGCTATTTTTAACAGCTGTAAAGCAACTTCACGATTTGATGATGTTGCTACTGCTTTTTTAAGCTTACGTTCACATAAATATTCCAGCAATTCATGCAAGCCCTCTTTAATCGGAACACCCTTTTTCTGAATATAATCGCCCGCCCAGGCAAACTTCTTCTGAATGACCGCATCAAAGGGAAAATCACTGCCAAACCGTTCTTGGTAAATGGTTTTTACCTTTGGCAAATTAGCACCCAATGTTTTTTGAAATGTTGCTTCATCTAAATCATACCCATAACTTTTTGCTGCCTCAGTGAAACTTAAATAGGATACCTTCTCCGTATCAAACATCAGCCCATCCATATCAAAAATTACTAATTCCAGCTCATGTCTATTAAGATTATTCATTGTTATTCCTCCCCCTTTTCACTAAAATTAGGAACGTTAACAACAAAGCATTGCAGCTTCTCCTGCCATTGAATAATTATCAGTTACAATAATCATTTTAATTTTTGATTTTATGTAATTAACCAAAAGCTTTTTCATTGGCAGCTTAATTTCTCTTTATAATTTTTACACTTTATTTTATTAAACCACTTATTACGTGGCGAATAATTACCATATTGTTTACCATTTAAATCAAATTCTCCTGCAATTATCTCGCTTATAAAAGCTACTTTCATTCTTTCATAATTAGAATAAATTTGTACTGACTTTTTTTAACTCTCTTTCGCACAAGAATAAGCACCACTCATTCTCACGAGTGATGCTCTTTAGCGTATAAACCTACGCTTTCTAGTCCTATTTTGCAGTTTAACCGCTCCCAACTCTCAGATAATTCATTACTGTATGGAATAATCCGGCTGCTATCGTCTTGTTCGATTTGATTCTTTCAGCATAGCCGGCACTACTCTGGCAGGATGAACAGCCACAAAAATATATGCATCTTCTGAGTCTGTTTTATTTCTAAACGCAAATATAAATAATAATAGTATTAATAAGATTATTGCACCTCCAGTATATACTTCCGGCAAACTTAACATGAAAAGACCGCCAACTAATAGAATCGTAGTGATGATATACATACAAATGAACATCATGACCTTTCTGCCTCCTATTTCCTAAATGACTTTTTCACAATAATTAGCCCTATCTGCAATTGCTATGGGTATTTATGTCTCTCTTACCCTGCCGTACTTATTCTCTACACTCGGCAACTCTATATGATCCAAAAAAAGTAAACGATCAGAGATGTACCCCTGACCGCTTACGTTTCATCAAGTAAAACAGCAACCTGGCAATCATAGACCTCCATCCTTAGACCCATAGCTTTGCGTCCCTATCTTTCGACAGGTTTGCCAAATATTTACTTATCTTTACCATAATAATACAAAAAAATACATAAGTCAAGTATTCCTCGGGACTGAAACCCCATCTACAGGAGATATAGGTCCTATGGTTCCGTTATAAAATCAAATGCACCATCATTTTGCTTACAAAACTTCCAACAAAATGATGGTGCATTCTAAACTTAAGATATACTTAATTGCTTTTTTTTAGAATCATTTCCAGCAGTTCTCGCGCAGCTTCTTCCGGACCCTTGCGTTCCCAGCCTGCAATACTCAGCCTTGTACGCATCTGACCAACAAATATTCCTTGTTTAAAAAATGCATCGAAATATTTTTTAGCGATAATTTCATGCATTTGCCTATATTGAGACGGACCAAATACATTTGCAAAATAGGTCTGCACCAAACCTGTTGAGGTCGTAGTGCCTTTACTCATAACTGCTCCAGCCCGAAAGACATTAATTGCCTCCGTTGCATTGGGAAATGCCTCAATAATCGGATGATCTTCGTCAATCTGATCAAAATTATTGCAGTATAATAAGAAGTCAACTTTATGCCCTTTAACTATTTTATCATATGTAGTAACCGGCAAAATCGTCCGGGCATTCTTTTGGCTTGGATTCATAATAATAGCTCTATCGATCTGACCAAAAGCATAACCTGGGTTTAAATCATCTAGGCGGACATAGGCCCCTATCTCCGTACCATAACCAATCACATCACCTTCATCATTGATCGATAGAGATCCCATATCGTCAGCAATGACAATAATATCTTGAATATACTCTTCCCCTAAAACACGAAACGCTTCCAGAGTTTCAGATTTGCCCGCTCCTGTATCCCCCATGACAAGTACATTCGCTTCCTTGTTACCCTTTAATATAATTCTGGCCATAGCACCATGGAAGGGCATTTTGCCATTCTTCATCATACGTATATTATGCAGGGTAAGAACCATCTTTTTTAAGTAACCGAAATACCCAAATTCATCTCGATTCGGAATAGCCGCCACCAGCATTTCATTCTCATTGTCTTCATAGAATATAGTCGGCAGTGAGGTCGTCAAACCATCTAAGGTATTACCCGGTACTCCGAAAAGGAACACGGCATCTGGTTGTTTTTTAAGTTCATCATCATCCGCAATTTCAAATAGATTACACAAAGAAAAACCGAGTTCAAAAAATCTCTCATGAAAATAAATAGCAATTACTAAGGGTCCCACTTTCGCTGGATAACACAGCCATTCCTCTGCATTAATATCTACTACATCCAGTGGGTTTTTAGCAATTCTCTCAAACTTGCCATTCCGTTTATTCATGGGAGGGTCTAAAACCAAAGGGGGATAGATACATACCTGACGAATCATCTGAATCTGATTCAGCTTATCATAGATCTGCCCTGAAAACGGTATCTCTCCCATAGTGCTGATCGCCGCTAGTTCGGCACCAGCAGTGACCTGCCTAAATACTTTGGGGTGATGCGTAATATTGATTTGTAAATCTCTGTATGTTTTTCTTACTAGATGATTCAATTGTTCTATCGTAGAATGAAACGTCCGGTAAGGCCGTGTTTCCAAACCATCATCTTCCGAATGACAAACAATAAATCGATTAAAATTCCGCCAGTAATTATATAAGTATTGAACAAAATCATTCAGCAGTTCCGGATTGCGGGAAAATTGTTCAGATCCCTTTACAACCTGTCCAACCAGACTGACCGGCATCTTGCATATGTAATGAAACGTATTAATTAAAAGTTTTATATCGTCTTCTGTAATATCGTCTTTCTGCTCAAAAATATCTAGTAAAATCGATTTTCGCTTCGAAAGTTCTTTGACAGCCATAGTAAGTATAGTAGCAAATAAATCACTACACAATAGCTCTTCCGATGTGTCACAAACCCTATTCTTTAGTTTAATAATAATTTTTTTGTCATTAATTTTACTTGAAATCACACTCATAGTTCCACTCTCCCAAATTTTACGATCCATTTAACATGGTCTTTTTTTCATATATCCTTAAAAATTTTGCTAGCAAAATCGGTTTGTATTAAGTTACATTTTTTCAAAAATTAACCACAAGTGATTTACAATCATTTTACCGCAATTTATTTGATTGGTAAATACTTCAAATTCATTTTTAGCAATATAATATTGTATACTGATATATTTGGCAAATATGTATATTGCCTCTTTATGAAATAAAGAAAATTATTTAGATGAAATACCAACAAAGAAAATTCTCATAATAACGATTCGTTAGATTAATAACAATTAAGAAACAATGCAAATTGCCCCTACCTCAAAACATTCTGAGGTAGGGGCAATTTATTTATGTTGCAGCCATAAAGTACAGCAGCATAACTTAGATGATTTTTGCGTAGGCTATTCTCTCAATTTTTGAAACTTCTAATTTCCGATTTAGAGGTTTTAAATAGTTTTCCTGATAATAGGAAGCATCAATATCTTCAACTAGAGTAAGATGAAATGGCTTGAGAAAATCGACCAAATTTGCTGGATCAAGTCCAAAGATCCAAGATTGGTCTTTGGATTCGAAATAATTTACCAAGCCCTCTGCTCCCGTTATATCTGATTTCTTATCGATCACGTTCTTCAAAACATATGAAAATACTACTCGGCTTCCCGCTGAAGCTTTTGAAATACATGCCAGTGTATTCTTAACAGCTTCTTCCGTAATATAGGAAGTAACGCCTTCCCAGATAAAGAAAATTGGCTTTGAAAAGTCTAATGCCGGAATGTTTAACTCCTCATCAAGTACCTGATGATTAAAGTCAATCGGGATGAAAGTAATATTGTGCGGCAATTCACCAAGAATCTTTTGTAATTTTTCCTTCTTTATATTTTGCATAATAGGCAAGTCAACTTCAATTACCGTGATTTTATTAATACCTGCTATTCTATAAGGCCGCGTATCTAATCCCGCTCCCAATATAACCAGCTGATCAATTCCATCAGCCATTGCCGCCTGCAGTGAATCATCAAAATATTTGGTTCTGCATAGCAATGCACCAAAAATACCTTTTGCCGTAAAATCTGTCAGCATAATCTCTATATTTCTGATGATTTTAAATTGGATCAAAAACAGAAAGATCTTACTAAAAAAATTTTTAATAATCGGATCATCAAACAATTTTAATTCTTTTGGCTGATACTGTTCGATTAATCGTACCGATGCCACTAAAATTGCAGTCTTCCAACTTTGATTGCTAGACATAATTTATCATCCTTTCTCATACTGACGATATCTTATCTGACTTAAGAAAACCTTTTACAAGGGGTAATGTTCGAAGCAAATAGCTGAAACCAAAGCAAATTGGCAATACAATGATTGCCATTATAATCATCTTCAGCAATGGGTTTAGTACAATTCCACTAAACAGCATCGTAATTCCCACCAATATTGGCGTATGAATAACATATACTGTAAAAGCATTTTCAAAAAGAAATCGTCTTACTTTCCCCTGCTTATTGTACTTATTTTGAAAAATCGCTAACAACCCCAAAGAAACTCCTACGCACAAGAAAGATTCCCAGGTTGAGTAGGCCGCTGATTGCCAATGAAATCCACCAAAAAGCGCAGCTGGGTTTGCTTTAATGCCGCCTGTGATCATGATAATAAACCATAATGGAACCCCTAATAATAAGGCAAGTCTAAACCAAAACCTGCCGAATTTATCTGGAAAATTTTTAAGCAAATTCCTTTGATAAAAAATAATTCCCAAGATAAAAAGAATGATATAAGAAGAGAAATTGCCTATTTGCATGAAATTACCGGCAAACGTATTGAAAAGTGGTACTCCTGCTGGCTGAACCAGACGTAATAAAAAGGCAACGATTGAAATGAGCGCAATTACAGCTATAACCCAAAAATGTTTTAGCAAAATAGGCGTATCCTGCGTTGCCATGAGTGCCGGAATAAAAGAAAACTGACGCAAAAGTGCATATAGTATTGAAAATAACAATAAAGCAAAAGCAAACCATAGCGGACCGGAACTGCTAATAAATGTAAAGGAAGTAAGATATTCTATATACCAAGATGTAAAATCCGTCGGATTCGTGTGACTAAAAAGTCCTATAATTAAAATTGTTACAGGATGTATGAGCAGCATATAAAGTAAGGTGGGAATTCCAAGCCGTATGATTCTTTCTCTAACAAATCCAGCAGCGCCTTTTCTGTCAAACGAGCCCGGTACAAAATAACCCGCAATAAAGAAAAGGAGTCCCATAAAATAGGCTTGTGTAAAAGAACCATAGATAGCAAACAGCAGACCGGAAAGTGCATCCAGTTTTACGGGCTCTTTATAATACCATAGACCCATATTGCTATACGTAACATTAAGATGCATGAGAACCACAAAAAATACCACCAGACAACGAATATTATCAATAAAAACTAATCTTTTTTCTGCAACGCTTTCTGACTCCTTTTGATAATCCATGAGTAAAGCACCTCTCTTTTATTTTGTAAGCAAGCTGCTTTTTCCTGATCAAGCTAAATTTCATAAATATTCTGATATTCCATTATAAGTTCTGATGCTAAAACGTTTTACTTGCTAAACAGGTTTTTCCCTTTTTTTATTTATTATCCTCCATTTGGCTTTATTTGCAGATTGTCTGCTATCTGTAATTAGCACTATTTTACAATTGCATTATATAACGAAAAAGTTTGTAATACAATTGTATTACAAACCCAATTATGCTCAAAAGCCTGCTAAAAGAAAGATTGCATTTAGAATCCTACAATTTCCAAATGCAATCTCCTAATACCTTTATTTGTAATACTACACTCACCTAGCAGTTTAACCTTCTTCATTTCTGCTATATTTATTAAGCAATAAAGAATATAGCTTATCTGTTTTTTCCCAAAAAAACTCTTCCAAGTACTGATTGCGCTCTTCCCTTTTTCCTTTATCCGGCATTTTAAAATCATTATAGAATTCATCATATGGTTTATTGGTATATATGAGATTATTATATCCCTGATGCATTAAATTCATAAAATTTAAATCCTCTTTCAGATATTTAATTTCAGAATCAGTAATATCAGCTTCTTTTGATACAAGTTTAATGAATTCTAATTGGTGAGAATACAGTAATTTTTTGTATTCCCGTATTTCTTTATCATATTCGTCTGCATGATCAGCATCCAATTCAAGGGTACGTTCTTTTACTAGTTTTGAAAGATGATTGATCAGCATCATATGTTCTTTTATTTCTTTTTCATGTACAACAATGGAATCTTCCAGTAACTTTCTCACCAATTCGGAAGAAGAAATTTTCTTTCTCTTTGCTAAAGCCTCAATTTGTTGTTTTAATTTAAGCGGTATTCTGATAATCAGGGTACTATCTTTTACAGGCGACATTTTCTTCACTCCTTCCCAAAACAATTATATTGGAAGTCAGGCATTATTTCAATTGCATATCTAAGGCAAAGTTGTAATTAAGCAAAAACCACCTCTACCTCATACATTCGTTGAGGATAGAGGTGGTTCATGATTCATCGTTACGGTCTTCCTTGATAAAAACCGATAAAACTTATGCAACTAAAGCCGATCCTACTTGTCTAGAACACAAACTTAAGACCAGTAAGCTTTTCACTAAGCTGCCAAAGCTGTTTTGCATAATCAGGATCAATTGCCCAGGGACGTACACCACTCCCCTGTAAGCTATCAGCCAAAACAGCCTCAGCGATATTACAATCTTCGCAATAGACACCTCCACTTCCATTCAGCGCATCACTCGTTGCACACCATACCGATGTAGCTGCCCCTTGCTTGATGGTTTTAAATTCATCCGCCTGCTCATGAGCAGCAGGCTTTTCACCATTATTCTCAATTTGCTTTGGAGCAGGTTTTGCACTAGTATTAAACCTGCCGAGATCTGTAGTTGGAATTAATCCTGGATGAACTGAAAATGACCGAACACCATAGTTTTTTGCCAATCGATCCAGCTCTACAGCAAACAATACATTAGCAGATTTGGATTGGGCATAAGCCTTCCACTTATCATATTCCGTAGTCTCAAAGTTTGGATCCTTAAAATTAACACCTCCCAGGCGCTGAGCCCTGGAGGAAACCGCAATAACCCTGGCAGAGCCAGCTTTTTTCAATGCAGGCCAAAGTCTTGCTGTTAATTGGAAGTGTCCGAGATGGTTTGTTGCAAACTGAGCTTCATAGCCCCGTTTATCACGCATTAGCGGTGAAGCCATAATTCCCGCACCATTAATAAGAATATGCAGCGACCTGCCGGAAGATAAGAAGCGCTTTGCAAATGCATCAATCGATTCCGGGTCCATCAGATCCAAATCCTCAAGTTCTACATTGGGTATGCCTGCTAATGCTTGTTCTGCTTTTTTCGCACTTCTAGCCGGTACGATCACTGTTGCTCCAGCCTTGGCAAGAGCACGTGAGGTTTCGAGTCCGATTCCGCTATAGCCTCCTGTAACAATTGCTATCTTACCTTTTAAATCTTTCCCCTTTACAACTTCCTCGGCAGTTGTCCAAAAATTAAATCCCGATTGTATTGGAGCTTGGGCTGTTTTTTCATACGTGGTATTTATGCTCATAGATTGCATCTCCTTTTTATAACGTTAGGCAACGATATAAAGTTGTAATAAATATACTCACTTGTCGATTATGTGCATAATATTAATTATTCTTTTACTGCCAATAATTTTTGAGAAACTGCAATGTCCTTTTGTCAAATAACCTTATCTGCTTATATAACCATAAAGTTAAAGGAATCTTCTACTTAAACCTATAATTCACTATAGATAAGAAAAAATAAAAATCGATTGGAGGGTGTTTAAAATGGATTCCCTAATGTCATCGATTGTAAATCGCAGAAGTGTCAGGTCCTATACATCTAAAAAAGTAAGTTCCAGTGACATTACTAAAATACTGACAGCTGCTGGCTGGGCACCATCGGGAAATAATCTGCAGTCATGGAGATTCTCTGTCGTTATAGATGATGAAGACCTGCTCAAAAAGCTTTCCTCACTGACAGTCTACCATAGCTGGGTACAAACAGCTCCCTGCCTGATAGCAGTCTTTCTCGATACCAAGGTAGTCGATCCTAAAATACAGGGTATTTATCTAAAACACATACAAGCCATAGGAGCTGCAATACAGAATATGTTACTTGCCGCCCATGAGCTTGGCCTGGGAAGCTGCTGGATCGGAGAAATCTTAAAAAATGAAAATCAGGTAAAAGAGCTATTAGGAGCCACAAATGATTTGGAACTAATGGCTGTTATATCGGTCGGTTACTCAAGTAAAAAGGCTGAATCCAGAAGAAGGGATATTTCACAGAACATAGTAAGCTGGTTCTAGAGAAGGGTAAAAGACAGTTATCCTTTATAATATGTAAATAAAAAATGTAAATAAATTTTGTCATTTTTTTGCCACACTTTTGTATTATCCTAAAATTACACCACAAGTAAATTCCGAAGGAGAAAGGTGTGGCAGGCATGCAATGTTTCAAAGTAGCCCCGTTAAAAGCGATCGATACCAGATATCAAATAACTCGGCATGCTCCAACGGTTGTTGCTCAGATAGAACTTGCCTCTCATTACAATAAAAATAAACGTAGTTCTTATTCAAAAACTACACCCAAATTCGATGTTGCCGAAATTAGTATTCAAGGCTTGAATGCCTTTAAACAACATGAACAATCAGGACCTCCTGCTGAAAGTAGCACAAACCTGACCTATATTTCAAGATTGATTGCAAACTATGAAAAATAATGTTTCATATCCCATTATAATTTAGCACTCCTATAATCTCTTACCAGAGGTACTTAGTGAAAAAAGCACGTTGGAACACGAAGACGCGAAGAGTTTGAAGTATTATGAAGTTTTTTTATAACAATTCTTCTTTGTATTCTTCGTGTTCGCGTTAGCGGTTTCGTGCCTTCGCGATTCCAATACTTTATCTAAAAACTTATGAATTTTTATCTTACAGAAAAGAAGAATTTCTCTTTTTGGATCACCTGATGTAATTCCATAGTAACCACTCCCATAACGATCTGCGGAAAGGAAATTATGCTTCAAACGTCTCCGCTACATCCTTTAAGGCTTTTGTAATCTCAATGTGCTGCGGACAATGTCTTTCACACCGTTTACATTCGATACAGTCTGATGCCTTACCATGTTTTTTTGCATAGTTATTATAATATACCTGTTGTATTGAAAACGCTGTTTTTAAAGATTGCTTCTCCGTATTGTATAATGCAAAATACTTGGGAATAGCTATATGTTTCGGACAGTCATCTACACAATACTGGCAGGCTGTGCAGGGAACTGCAATTGCTTCATTGATAGTCTTCACAGCCTGTTTTACAATATCATATTCGTCCTGCACCAATGGCTTAAACTCCTGCATATATCCTGTATTATCCAGTAACTGCTCCATGTCAGACATCCCGCTTAATACCATCATAACCCCTTCAAGGCTTGCCGCATAACGAACAGCCCATGATGGTATGGACATATCCGGGTGGTATTCTTTAAATAATTTCTCGGCTTTTTCAGGCACCTTCGCAAGATTACCACCTTTGACAGGTTCCATAATAATAATCCGCTTATTATGTTTTCTGGCAACAGAGTAGCATTTCCGGGACTGAATGCTTTCATTATCCCAATCCAAATAATTAATCTGTAACTGGACAAAATCGACTTCCGGATGCGCTGTCAGGATTTCGTCTAACAAATCCGCATGATCATGAAAAGAAAATCCCATGTGTCTAATCTTTCCTGCTCTTTTCTTTTCCTGCACAAAGGCAAAACTATCTAGTCGTTGAGCAGTCTCATAATTCGTTACACCCAGGTTATGAAGAAGATAGTAATCAAAGTAGTCTACACCACATTTTTCTAACTGCTCATTAAAGATTCTTTCCTGATCTTCTCTGGTTTTCAAAAACATTGTTGGTAATTTTGTAGCTACGGTGAAGCTGTCTCTGTTATGACGCTTTACCACAGCCTCTCGAATCGCAATCTCACTCTTACCCGCATGATACATATAAGCGGTATCAAAATAGGTAAAGCCCCTTTCCAAAAAAGTATCCACCATTTGATTTAATGTATCCAAATCAATACTTGTCGGATCCTCCTGACTCTTTACCGGTAATCGCATGAAGCCAAATCCTAATTTTTTCTGTTCCATTTCTTATTTCCTCCTGTTGTTTTTTTAAACGTAGCAAACCAGTTACCTGATTCCAGGCACCTGGTTCACTACTGATAAATTATTTTTTTACAAATTTATTTTCACGATCTTACTTATTTTTACTTGTCTATCACTTTTATCTTTCTCCTATCTTAACTTTATCATTTGGAGTTTACTCCAAGTCAATATTTTTTTTTAAATTAAAATACTACCATTGTCTAAAACTTCTAATTCCGCAAAAAGAAAAGTCTGTCCACAAGTTACACGTATGGACAGACTCTATTTTAATTATCTTTGGCAGCAAAATAGTCTCATACGTAGCTTGCCTGCTTCAATGCACTTTTTAAATCATCCTCTGGTGTACTTATTGGTTTTATATTAAATGTTTCCACTAAATATTGTAATACATTAGGGGATATAAAGGCTGGCAAACTAGGTCCCAGCAACATTCCCTTTATGCCAAGTGACAATAGTGCTAATAAGTCTGATACGGCTTTTTGTTCATACCAGGAAAGTACAATAGAGAGTGGCAGAGAATTTACATCCGTATCAAAGGCATCGGCTAATGCCGTAGCGATTCTGACTGCTGAATAGGCATCATTACATTGCCCTACATCCAACAATCTTGGCAATCCAGCTACTGTGCCAAAATCTAAATCGTTAAATCTGTATTTACCACAGGCTAATGTAAGGATGACACAATCCTCGGGAACCATTTTAGCAAATTCGGTGTAATAATTTCTTCCTGGCCTGGCTCCATCACAACCACCAATTAAGAAGAAATGTCTTATTTTTCCTTCCTTGACTGCATTCACAATAGTTCCGGCATGAGATAATGTTTCATGATGTCCAAAACCCACCAGGATTTCCTTTTCTTCCTGATCTTCTTTAAAGCCGCCAAGTTCCAAAGCTTTATTTATTATTTCACTAAAATCTTTTGTTCCATCAGTACTCACTGGGATATTTTTTACGCCATCCCAGCCAACAACATTCGTTGTAAATATTCGATCTTTATAGGTTTCCCGTGGTCTCATTAAACAGTTGGTTGTCATTAAAATACATCCTGGTATTTCATCAAATTCTTTCTGCTGATTTTGCCACGCAGTTCCATAATTACCGACTAAATGTTTATATTTTTTTAGTGTTGGATAGCCATGGGCCGGCAGCATCTCACCATGTGTATAAATGTTAATGCCCCTACCTTCTGTTTGTTCAAGCAGCATTTCTAAATCACGTAAATCATGACCGGATATAACGATAAAAGGACCCTTTTTGGTGTTCCTATTCACTTTATGAGGCGAAGGATTTTCATATGTAGTCGTATTTGCTTCATCAAGTACCTTCATGACTTCTACACTCATATTTCCGGTTCTCATTACCATGCGTATCATTTCTTCAAGAGTCAAACTATCATTGGTAGTAGCTTCTAACCCTTGAAAATAGAAGTTGTCCACTTGCTCACTATTATATCCGATAAACCTGGCCTGATGTCCATAGGCACTTATACCCTTTAAACCGAATAATATCGTGGATCGTAAGGATCGAATATCAGCATCGAGATCCTGGTCATACATAATACCAGCTTGGACTGCATCTTTCAACATCGCTTCTTTCGTATCACTGGCATTATAAGTAGCTGCCGCTGGATATTGTCCTGCTGGTGCTTGATTTCTTATTTTTTCTTTTAACTTTTGTGATTCTTTTATTAATTGCACATGATTTTCAGCATCGAAATTTACATTTGTCAATGTAGTAAAAAGACCATTCTCTACAAACTTCACAAATTCTTTATCAATGCTTTTCCCCTGGTCGATAAGAGCCTTCGCATAGCAAGAAATTCCTTTTAACTGATAGATTAATAAATCTTGTAAATTCGCGATTTCAGGTGTTTTCCCGCAAACACCACTTTTCGTACAGCCTTTTCCTCCAAATGTCTGCTCGCACTGATAACAAAACATTGAATTTTCCATTTAAATCGCTCCTTTTATTTTCTTGTAGCTATTGCTTTATTTCATATGAAAATCACAAGACAATGATCATTTCACCGTCAATGTACATCACTACCTATTATTCCTGATAAATTTCTTCTTATACCCTAATATAGCAAACACGTCATCACGGAATAGCCTTCTTACAATCTAACAAAATAGAGCTTATATGGTGAAATTCCTCTTATTCCCTGGTAAGGAAGAGCTTTTTCATTAAATACTGTCTCTCAATGGCGCATAATTAAGAAAAGAGTATTATTGAAAACGAATCATTGGTTAAAGTATATAAATAAAAGGAACCAGGAACACCTCCACAGCGTGAGATATTTCTGGTTCTTGCTTAGCTGCCGTTATGAAGATACGATTTTTGACATCAAGTATAACGGCGAAATGAATCGCAATTATTGCGCTAATTTTATCATGGCTTCCGCAAGTATTTTTGTCGCCAGCGTCAATTCATCTAAATCAAGTTTTTCGTCAGCCTCATGTTCACCTTTGGAAATTCCACCGGGAAAGGCTATACCAAACGCCACAGTATTAGGCATTGTTTTTGCATAAGTACCGCCACCTGTCGTCATAGGTGCTACGTCTTTGCCAAATTGCCGACAGAAAATCTCCGTCAATGTCGTGACCAAAAAACTGTCTTTAGGATAATATAGAGGCTGGGTAATTTCCGGTATGTTTAGTTTTAATCCTAAAGCAGCGGTAGCCGCTTTTATTTTTTCCGCTATCGTTTCGGGTTTCACAGTTACTGGCACACGAATGTCACAGCCAACTTCCACATTCCCATTCTTGCAGATAATACGTGAAAAATTCAAGGTCAGGGCACCGGATACTTCATCACTGCACGCAATACCGAAAGACTGTCCATCAGATTCCCGCCCCAGGAGTGTATTGATTTTGCCGACAAATTCTGCAAGTGTTCCGCTCAATTGACATTCCACGAGAAAAGCACACAGACGGCTGACAGCATTATCACCAATCGCCGGTTCCATCGCGTGAGCAGGTCTGCCTTTTACTTTTATCACCACTTCATTCCCATTGCCGCCTTCAGCAGTCAGCTGGCATTTTTCCCGTTGGGTATATTTCCGGGCTAAGGCTATAAAAGCACTGGGATCAGTAACTCTTACGGTCGCTTCTGCATAATCCGGTACGACGTTCATCGTATCGCCACCGCCGATGCTTACAATCACATTAGTTGCTGGCTGTTCCCCAAGTACTGCAGAAAGAAAAATATTAACATGCCCTTTTTCTCCAAAGGTTACCGGAAAAGTGGAATCAGGCGTAAAGCCATAACATGGTGCTGGTTCATGTTTCAAATAATGTTCCATATCAGTCATACCAGTTTCTTCATCGCAGCCAAAAATAATTCGAATGCGATGTTTCAGCGTTATACCCGCATCCTTAATAGCTGCCAAGGCATATAAAGCAGCAAAAATTGGCCCTTTATCATCGATAGCCCCGCGTCCTATGATACAATTATTCACAATTTTCCCCTCAAGAGGCGGAGAGGTCCAGCCCTTACCAAGGGGTACAACATCTAAATGTCCAAGCACCGCAACATACTCTTCTCCCACACCATACTCAGCATAACCACAATAGCCATCCAGATTCTTTACGGTCAAACCAAGTTTTTCAGCTTCAGCCAAAGCAAAATCCAGCGCATCTTTAGTCTCTTTTCCGAATGGCGCACCTGGCTGTGGTTCTCCTTTCACACTGTGAAATCCAATTACGGTCTGAATGGCTGTAACGAGGTCGGCCTTACTGGCACCCAAATTAGAAAAAACCTTTTCCATATGATCCTCCTGTAGATTTTTAATATTCTTACTATTTATTTTTCAATACAAATTTTGTAAGTCCTCTTTTTATTTACTACATTTTATAATATTGTCCTTATACAATATACTTTTTCATCATGGGTTGTCACCAACATTTCCAACAAAATCCACCTAAGAAGCACTCTCTTTGAAAAGTGTTTCTTTTTTTATTTTGTTAAAAAAGAACTCATACTTTAATTGACAAAATTTCACTTTCATATATAATTCATTATATATGAAAGTAATTATATATAATGAAAGGAATTTATTATGTCATTAAAATACGCTTTACTTGGTTTCTTAAATTACAAAAGCATGACAGGTTATCAATTAAAACAAGTCTTTGACAAATCAGTTCGTAACTTTTGGAATGCCAGTTTAAGTCAAATTTACCCCACATTAAATCAAATGAAAGATGATGGTTTATTAACTATGGAAGTTAAATACCAGGAATCTTCCCCCAATGCCAAAATTTATACTATTTCCGATAGTGGAAGAGAAGAATTGCGAAAATGGCTTATCGAACCTCTGGAACCATCACAACATAGAAACGCTTTCCTAATTAAAATCTTCTTTGGTGCCAATATCGATAAAGACTTAATTGTTTCCCAACTCAAACAGCGCTTAGAATTAGCCGAATATAATCTTGCCAAATATCAGCAAATTAGAAATGAAATAACTGAAAATCATTCTTCAGAGGATGGTTTGACTTTGTTTGAGAGCTTGACAGTTGATTACGGGATAAAAAATATGGAGGCAGTTATTGCTTGGTATAAGGAGTCTATAGAGAAGATTGAGTCAGTAAAAGTAAAGGGGACAAAATGAAAATTTTAGCTGTAAATGGAAGTCCCAAAGGCAATCAAAGTAATACCGAGTGCATTCTGCACCCTTTCCTTGAAGGTGCAAGAGAAGCCGGAGCACAAACCGAAACGATTTACCTCAAAGATAAAAAAATAAATCATTGTCTTGGATGTTTTTCATGTTGGAGTACAACACCCGGATTATGCGTACACAAAGATGATATGCCGGAATTATTACAAATGATCGTGCAAGCAGATATAGTAGTTTACGCATCACCCCTATATGTTTTTAGTGTGACCGGTCTGATGAAGGATTTTATGGACCGCAGACTACCCTTATTCACTCCAGCCATACAAGGTGATAATACACGATATTTTCATAATGCCCGCAATGAAGGAATGAGTGCAAAACGCACTGTACTTATCTCAAACTGTGGATTTCCCGGAAGCTATAATTTTGCTGGTTTAGTCGAAACTTTTAAAGTAATGACTGGAGGTAACCTTACTGCGACTATTTTATCTACTCAGGGAGGGCTGCTAAAAAATAAGAAATTACTTGCTTTACTTACACCATTTTTTGACACCGTAAAAAAGTCGGGAAAAGAAATAGTTGAATATGGCTATATCAAATCTGAAACACAAGCTATTCTTGATAAGGAAATACTTGATCCAAAGATGTATCAAAAAGAGGTAAACGCCTTCTGGAAATCATTGGAGGTTTAATAAGGCGAGGAGAATGATTATGAAAAAATCCCATACTAAAGACTTTCAAGAAACGCCTCCGGCCGCTAAAAATATATATAATAAAGAATTTATTGCAAGCGCTATCATTCCTTTGATACTATTTTACATTTTTAATTATATGAATATGGTTCTCGTAGGTACAACATTATCAGGGTGCTGGTGTATTAGTGTTTTTTTATTTAAATTAATACGAGAGCATAAAATAAATGTAATAGCGTTATTATCAGGAACTTTTTCGTTAATTGGATTATTATGTACTATTATCTTCCAAAATCCAACTATTTATTTAGCGGAACCAATAGTTGAAGATGTGTTATATGCCTTAATTTTCTTTGGCTCCTTATTCTTCCCTAGGCCATTAATTCAAGTATTAGTAGAAGATTCGCATATTGTAGATTTCCCTGAAGATTTTCGAAAAACTCCGCAGTATAAATCTGCTTGGAAAATACTTACGATTGCCTGGGGTCTTTTGAATGTATCCCAAGCAATTTTAAGAGTTACATTATTATATTCAGTGCCAATTGATATTTACTATGCTATCAGTAAGATTTACGCTAATGTTTCTAGCCCATTACTTGTAATGTTTTCATATAAATTTCCTAAGTGGTATTGGAAAAAGGTTGGTGTTTCCGCAAAAGGACCCTAAAATCATTAGAAGCTCTCAAATTACATCATCCTCCTATGAACGGCACTGTCCACTGGCATTTCCCTTACAAATAAAGAGGCTGTTTGCCCAAACAGTCTCTTTATTGAGTTAGCCTATTTAATAACGGCTTCTCAACAAAACGGATTGCCGCGGCAGCTAATACTGAGGTAGGGTCAATTGACGGTCTTTCAATATGAAACACTTCGAATGCAACGGGAAGCTCTGTACAACCCAATACCAATATTTCTGCCCCTTTCTCAGAAAGCCCGTCGATTGTGTCATAAAACGGATGAAGGCTGATATTCCTGTTTGACGCCTTTATCCCATTATAAATAATATCCATTACACTCTTCTGTCCGATTGGCGAAGGAATCACCACATCGATTCCCGCGTCCGTTAAGGCCGTATGATACACTCTTGACTTGATAGTCCCATCCGTTGCCAGTAATCCAATTTTTCTTATTTTTCTTCTTTGGATTTCCTGCACTGTTTCTTTCAACATATTTAAGAGTGGAATATCAAAGAACGGCGTAATCTTATCGTAAAAATAATGCGCTGTATTGCATGGCATAATTAATACATCTGCCCCCATGGACTGCAGTTTAACGCCGCTTCTCACCATTTCGGGAATGGGGTCCTCTCCCCCTCCTAATATGGCTTTTGTCCTGTCAGGAATATTCGTATTACAATCTATACAAATATGGATATGTTCTTGGTCACACTTGGCATCCGTCATATCTATAATTTTCTTAAACAAATCGCATGTAGCTAACGAACCCATGCCGCCAATAATACCGATTGATTTCTGCATGATACCTTTCCCCCTGCTTATCACAATGACTTTCATGATTCCTTATTTGATTTCATTATAAAATTCAACTACAATAGAATCAAATACATATATCAATATAAATAATATAATCATTTGGTTATAGTGCGGAGGCATTATGTTTAAAGGAAAAGAATATATCTATGAAGTATACAAAGAAAAAAGTTTTTCAAAAGCAGCACAAAATCTCTATATCAGCCAACCGGCGTTAAGTGCTTCCATCAAAAAAATTGAAAAAAGCCTCGGCTGCTGCATTTTTGATCGAAGCAGCAATCCTGTGCAATTAACAGAAGCCGGCATCGAATATATAAAATCCGTAGAAAAAATAATGGACATTGAAAACCGGTTTGAAAATTATCTCAGTAATTTAAACCAATTAAAAACAGGACGCCTTTCCATTGGTGCAAGCAATGTATTCGCTTCCTTTATTCTTCCGGCAATCATTACAAAATTCACGAATCAATACCCATCGATTAAAGTAAATCTGGTCGAAGCCAATAGTGCCCATTTAGAAGATCAGTTATTTTCCGGTGCACTTGATTTTGTAATTGATAATTATCCTTTGAATGAACTCATCTATGAAAAACACTTATTTTGCAGTGAATGTCTGATTCTAACTGTTCCCCAGAAATTTTCTTCAAATGATCTTGCTCAAGATTATCAATTATCGATTGACGATATCCGCCAAGGCATACACTTAAAACCGACGACCAAGCCCGTGCCTTTATCCTTGTTTACTCACGATCCATTCATTTGTTTAAGGGCTGGAAACGACACGCGAATGCGTACCGATAAAATTTTCCAGGAACAAGGCATTACACCCAAAATTATATTGGAACTGGATCAGTTGGCTACGGCCTTTAATGTTTCCTGTTACGGCATGGCAATTGCCATTATCAGCGATACCCTAGCACAAAAAGCAAATGATTCTTCCAATATGCTGTATTACAAAATAGATAGTATTCACACATGCCGCAACGTGTTCTTCTACAATAAACAAAATAAATATATCACCAAAGCCATGGAAGAATTTATAAAAATAGCACAACATACAGATGGAAAACACTAACTATAAAGTAAGAAATGTTATACAAAATCACGGTCACGCGCGAAGCATTAATTTTGCACATGACCGTGATTTTTATTAACCTAAATTCAATCCTTAAGTTCAACCCGCTTAATTTCTCCAACTACAAATAAATAACAGAAAATAGCAACAAGGCAATGTAGAGCAATATATACCAGCGCACCATTGAATGATCCTGTTATTTTTATAATATAACCAATTGCAATGGGAGTAATGATGCTGGTAAGATTGCCAAAAATGTTTAATACCGCCCCACTCACACCGACAATTGCTTTAGGCGCAGTATCGGAATTGACCGTCCAGCCGAGCTGACCCAGACCTTTACCGAAAAAGGCCACAGACATAACAGCGATGACGATCCATTCCGTGTCCACATAATTACAGGCGATTATCGTAGTTCCTAATAACATTCCTGCTATAATCGGTACTTTCCTGGCAATCGTAAGGGAATAACCCTTTTTGAGCAAGAAATCGGATAACATTCCACCTAAAATGCCGCCTACAAAACCAAATATCGCGGGTACAGATGCAGCAAAGCCGGCTTTGAGAATCGTCATGCCGCGAGCCTGCACCAGATAAACTGGAAACCAGGTAATAAAGAAATAGATCGTAGCGTTAATGCAGTATTGGGCAATATAGATCCCTAGCATCATGCGGTTCTTAAGCAGCTGTTTAACATATTTCATGTTAGGCCCATCTTGCTTAGCGCCAGCTTGCTTTGCCTGATCCATATCGACCAAGCCGCCGCCTTCTGTAATATATTGAATTTCAGTTTCGTTCGCCATGGGATGATCTTTGGGATTATGAATAAACTTATTCCATACCAGTGTGAAGAGCATTCCTAAAGCACCCATAACCACAAAGACATAATGCCAGCCATAAGTGAATACAAGCCATCCCATCAGCGGACCAAACACTACGGTAGCGGCAGCCTGACCTGAACTAAAAATGGCTGCGGCAGTACCGCGCTCTGAGGCGGGGAACCAAGCGGCAACAATTCGGCTATTTGCTGGAAATGAAGGTGCCTCAGAAGCTCCAACCATAAACCTTAACGCAAACAACGTAGCAATTGCAGTAAAGCCAGCCAGAAAACCAACAAAACCCTGAAATAATGTAAATAAAGACCAAAAGAAAATACTAGCTGCATACACTTTTCTGGAACCAAACCGATCTAATAAATATCCTCCTGGTAACTGACAAAGGACATATGCCCAGCCAAAGGCAGAAAAGATATACCCCATGGCTACAGAATCCATATGCAAGTCTTTGGCAATCTCTGGGCCGGCCAGTGCAATCGTAGCACGATCGGCGTAATTGATGATAGTAACAATAAATAATAAGGCTACGACGATCCAGCGAACATTCGTCTTCTTTGCTGTGGAAGGAGTTATTTTAGGTGTAACATGATTCAGAATATCCATAATTTCACCTGGTAGATTTGTAACCCACAACTCTACGCTATCCTTTCTATATAATGATTTTATTTATCGTTATACTTCCTAAAGGAAGCTTGTAGGAACCTTTCCCGCAAACTCCCTCTATACGGACTACTTTAACTATTTAATAAACTTAACCTGACTACAAATCTCTTTTACGATTGCTACTTTCTTCTCGTTGAATATGGCCTTGTTGGTTTCAAACAGGTTATTTCCTTTGGTATCAATAGAAATAATCAGCGGACCAAATTCTTTCACCCTGCAGACCCAAAGTGCCTCAGGCATGCCAAGTTCCAGCCATTCCACTCTTTCGATTTCTTCCACTTCTGTCGCGGCCAGTACCGCACAGCCGCCAGGAAATACTGCATGCACCGCCTTGTAAGTTTGGCAGCCTGCCATTGTATTCGTACCCATACCGCCTTTGCCGACGATTAGTTTTACCCCAGTCTCGGCAATAAATTCCTTTTCGAACTTTTCCATCCGCATACTGGTGGTAGGTCCAATGGAGACTATTTTCCAGCCCTCGCCCTCTTTTACAACAATTGGCCCTGCATGAAAAATTGCTAGTCCTGCCAGATCGACAGGTAATTTTTGACCTAATTCCACAAGGCGGCGGTGAGGCATATCACGGCAGGTAACCAGATATCCATTTAGATACACAACATCTCCCGCCGTTAGCTGTTCAAGGTCTTCATTCTGAATTGGTGTTGTTAGAATCTTTTTCACAGTGTTACCCCCCTGTGTGAAGTAATTTCATAAGTCATATCTTCATTGATTTGAATATTGCCTTTTCGATGGGCCCAGCATCCGATAGACACCGCTACGCTAATGGTGGACGGATGACGAGCTGCTGTTTCCATATGCACGCCCATAACAGAGTTCTTGCCAGACAATCCTTGCGGTCCAAGACCTAAGTCATTGAGACCTTTCTCCAGCAACCGCTCCATTTCTGCCCCCCGCGAATTAGCATGACGTACTCCCAGTGGCCGAAATAGTGCCTTTTTTGAGAGCTCTGCCGCCACATCTATGGAGCCGGCGATTCCGACTCCTACCAATAATGGCGGGCAAGCGTTGATCCCATAAGATGTCATTACATCAAAAACAAACTCTACAACACCTTCATATCCTGCTGCAGGCATCAGCGTTTTACCCTGCCCTGGCAAACTACAGCCGCCGCCAGCCATGTATACTTCAATATTGATCCCCTTCTCATTGGGGATAATTTCCCAATTTATCCAAGGAACGCGCTCACCTGTATTCGTACCTGTGTTTTTCTCTTCGAAAATTTGCACAGCATTATGACGCAGCGGTGCTTCCTTCGTGGCTTCCAGAGCCGCTGTCCGCAGAATATCTTGTACCTCCGCCAGCAGTGGGAATTCTGATCCCACTTTGACAAAGTACTGGACAACTCCAGTATCCTGACAGCATGGACGGTTCAGCTGATTAGCCAATTCCTGATTTTCAGTCATGGAATGATATACTACTTTTGCCAGATAGCAGTCTTCCTGTTCACGTAATTCTTTTAGCTTCGCTGTAACGTCGTCCGGCAGATGTTTCCCCATATAACTTGTAAACTTAGTCATAATCTCTGTCATCGCCTGAATTTTTGCTTCTTTGTTCATGTGATAACCTCCTCGTATACTATTCACTGCTTACCACAAACCCAGTATTTCCAGCATATTAGCCCGATGCCAACCGTAAAACAGCCAAAGTCAATTCCAAAATCCTGACAAGCAGACTGCTTATACGGTTGGCAAACCAGGAATAAAACCTTTGGAATTCTGCTTACGCAAGCATAAAAAAATAGCAAATTCCCTTTTTAAAAAATCAATATTTTCTATATATTCAGGTATTATTGCATTTGATAGTATTGTAATATACAATAAATAATAGGTCTAATACTAAAATATCTATTAAAGTCATAGTATATATCCTATAACTCAAAGTAGGAAAGGAGTATCATATGGAGTACCGTCAAATGAAATACGTCTTAAAAGTAGCAGAAGAACAAAGTTTTTCTCAGGCTGCTAAAAAATTATATATCGCCCAACCCTCTTTAAGCCAATGCGTTCAAAGGCTGGAGAAGCAATTAGGTGTCCAATTGTTTGATCGGACAGCGACTCCCTTGCGGCCTACTTTTGCTGGCGAATTATATATTGAGACGGCAAAACGAATTTTAGACTTGAATGATCAAATGATCCAGCAAATGGATGACATCGCGGATTTTAAAAAAGGCCGCCTTACGATCGGAAGCTCTCCTTTTAGAAGCACGTATCTCCTGCCGCAGGTGCTGCCTCTATTTCAAAAACAATATCCAGGTATTGAAATTGTTTTAGCCGAAGGTACTACAGCCGAGTTAGAAGAGTTTGCTTTAAATGGCACCACTGATTTTTCAATCGTACTCCTGCCAATAGCAGAGGATATTTTTGCTTATGAGCCGATTTTGACAGAGGAACTGTTAATTGCATTATCACCACACCACCCCTTGAGCAAACAACATAGAGGAAGTAATGCAAACCAGCCTCCCTGGACCAATATAAACATTTCCGAGCTAAAAGAAGTGCCATTTATTCTAATGAAGCATGGACAACGACTGCATCAGACTTTACTTGACCTTTGTGCACAGGCTGGATTTAAACCGAAGATTATTCTTGAAAGCCAAAGTATGGAAGCAGCACAAGCTTTAGTTGTAGCTGGACTCGGAGCCACGTTACTCCCTGATACATTAGTTAGACATCGATATATGTCAGAACATCCCTGCTATTTTTCTATAAAGGGATCCATTAACACAAGAACCGCTGTTATAGCCTATCGAAAGGGAAAATACCTTTCTAAAACAGCTCGTTTATTTATATCTTTGATGAAGGAACGGCATAAATAAACTGCTCCCCCCTATGGCAGATACTTTATAACCGAAAAAAAGCTGAGCCTTTTATTTCCCAAAGGCTCAGCTTATCTTTTGTGTTAGCATTATTTTCTTTTCCACGAACTCCACAAAGAACAAATATAGGAATGTGATCAATACAGGTACTTGTGGTCAGTATGTTACTTAACTTCTATTCAATCCCTTTCATTGTAACCACATCTGCAATCTGGCTTCTAGTGCTTACGAATTTGCTGAACGGATGCTGATCATCTTCATAACCAATGGCAATTCCCAAGACAATAGACAAATTGTCGGGAATTTCAAGTTTACTGCGTAAAATCTCTGGATAATGAACGAGCTGCACCGCTGGCATTGTCCCAAGGCCACGTTCCGTTGCCGCTAACATGATGCTCTGTGAAAGACCTCCAAGATCGAACATGGACCATGAGGAAAGAATTGTATCCATACAAAGGTAAATCACCGCCGGTGCGTAAAAAAACTTGTCATTTAGTTCCGCGAATATCTTAGATGAATTTTCCCCAACATGAGAGATAGCAGATAGAAATTCCTTCATGTGCACATTAGCGTCTGCTGTCCATTTTACCGGACGGGGAATATCACTCGTTGTGGGGACATGCTCTTTTTTATTCGCCAAAAAAGCCTGATTAATCTCAGTGAGTAGTTCACCGCCCGCAACCCATATTTCCCAGGGCTGCGTGTTCCCCCAAGACGGGGCACGCAGTGCGTCATTCAGTATGGCAAGAATCGTCTCTCTGTCAACCGGTTTCGCCTTAAATGCTCTACAGGAGCGGCGGGTTTGTAAAGCTTCACTAACATTCATCATTAATTACCTCCAAGTAATTTATCAAATAGTATTAATCATTACTATTGATTCACATCCGTGACAATGCCAATGTATAACTCAACATTCTCTATCCTTGCTTAGCAAAATTTCACTCTCATTGCAAAAGCCTTTTCACACAATCCATCGGGAGATCTTAGGCAGGATAAACGATATACATCAGAAATGCCATGATCAAGCCTCCTTTAATGAATGAATTAATTTATCATAATGCAAACAACTATATCACTATATATACATATCTAAAAATATAGATATGTATTCGCAAAAAAATGAATACTTGTAAATTTGAGGACTTACTCATAATTCATTTCGGATGTAATCTGAGAATTCCTCAATACACTTTTCATTACGGCGATAATAAGTCCACTGTCCAAACCGCCTGGATTCCAAAAGCCCAGCCTTTTGCATCATCGATAAATAGCTCGAAACAACGGATTGCGTCAGCCCGGCTTTGGTTTGAATGCTTCCTACGCAAATTCCTCCCTTAAAATCGGCATCAGCAGGTAAGCATGTTTGCGGACCAAAGTTTTCATCCGGGTTCTTCAACCATTCTAAGATTTGGCGGCGAGTTTCATTTGACAACACTTTAAATATTAGTATAGTTTCCATGTTTCTATTATATCTATTTTTCTAGATATGTCAATATCATAGCGTAAAAATCTAGAATTCATTACGCTATAAAGCAAATCTGCCCCTATTCGCTCTGTATAAGATCACTATAGTCGTAGTTTTTTATGGGTACCCCCGAACACTGCTCATATTATCGACCAAAAAGAGCCTTATTGTCCTAAGGTTTATCTCGCTATCCATTTACGCTCTCCTTCCGAATGGTATCTTACAAAAAAGTGCGTACTCGCCATTAATTGCACATTGGTGTATTATAAAAATATCAAAATTTCAAGGAGGGTTAGCACTATGAAAAAAGAAATTGAAGTTTTTGATTATGCTAATGAAATTCTGACGGCAGTCAAAACAGGCGTTTTATTGACCACAAAGGCAGCTGACAAAGTGAACTCTATGACTATTTCTTGGGGTACACTGGGAATTGAATGGTCAAAACCGATTTTCACAGTTTTCGTTAGAGAAAATCGCTTTACAAAACAACAACTTGATAAAAATCCTGAATTCACAATAAATATACCCTATGGTTCTTTTGATAAAAAGATCTTGGGGATTTGCGGGACAAAATCCGGTCATACGATTGATAAAATTAAAGAACTTAACTTGACACTTGTAACACCTAATAATATTTCTGTTCCTGCTATTCAGGAGCTTCCCTTAACCCTTGAGTGCCGGGTTATTTATAAGCAGAAACAGGATGAGCGTGAAATTACAGAAGAAAACAAGAAGATGTGTTACCCCCAGGATGTTGATAGTTCTTTCCACGGTGCAAACAAGGATTTTCATACCGCTTATTATGGAGAGATTGTTAGCGCATATATTATCGAGTAGATTGCTTTGTTATGCCTATCGCTCAATATAAATCCGATAAATTGCACTGAAAATGCCATGCTGTCTATCTGTCAGCATGGCATTACTTGTATGCTTTTTACCCATTCGTCCAGGTCGGCTTCAGAGTGATTGGGACAGAGGTTCACAAAACTGAGTGATTCCGAGCTCCTGTCCACATATAACAGCTATTGCTGTTTTCCTTCTAAAGCAGCAATCTTTGCCTTCATGGTTTCTAAATCCTGTTGTAACATATCAATGCTCTTTTGCAGGTCTTGAACTTGTGTATTTGAGGAACTGTCCGAATCTGCTGCTGGAGGATCAGACGATACTACCGCCTGGATTAGCAGGATATTTTGCCCCACTGATTCTACAAAGTTCCCCAAAATGTTTAGTTGATTTTCGTTAAGCTTATCCGATAGTATTATCGCTAGTAAAGCTGCGAGCAGTACCTGCTGCTCAGAGTCAAGAGAAAAGAAAATGGCTTCTTCCATGGGCAACCCACCCTGAAACATTTTATAAACTATATGATGACATTAAGCAATGGAGAACTACATAAAAAACGGTACAGCAAATAAACTTTTCCCAAAGCTATGTTTCTTAAGAAAAGATTATAAGTACGCCCTGTTTCAATAAAATCGGGAAATGACACTCATTTCTTTTATCAAATAAAAATTATTTAATTATCACGCTGATGCTTTTAGAATCGGAATTGCTTCAGACTGTATCAGCCTTATCATTCGGAAATATAATTCCACTTTTAATTCTTGCAATTGTTTGTATTTCGCTGACTATAAGACTGTGGTCTAACATCTTATAGCATTTTTCCAAATCCTTATTTTTTATCATCGCAAAGAATTCCACAAATTCATTAACCATACGATGTTCATAATTATTTTCATTTATTTTATAGTCAGTTCCATCGTTCAGCAACAACTCGAATCTTTCACAAACATTAGTTGGATTATCTTGATATATACAGCCCTTATCACCTTGAATATTATTTGCTATAGGAGCTTTGCAATCCTTGGCGCCGATGCAGACACATTTAAAACTACCATAATCGAGTATCAATATTCCTGAGGTGTCAATTCCCCGCTCCATATTAGGATAGTATGCAACATTTTCAGGTTTACCGAATAAGCCTACCGCATAATGAATATTATAAATATTTAAATCCATTAATGCCCCGCCTGAGAATTCAGGATCAAAGGCAGGCAAGACAATTCCTTCTTTAAACTTATTATACCTGCTTGAGTATTGAGAATAATTGCATTGGACTATTCTTATATTCCCCAACAGCGGAAGCATCGTTTTAATTTTTCGGTAATTAGGAAAGTACTGATTCGTAATCGCTTCAAATATAAACAACTGTTTTTGTTTGGCTAAATCACTTAAGATCATAGCCTCCTTATGCGTCGCTGTAAAAGGTTTTTCCACAATGACATTCTTATTCGCCTCTAGCGCTTTTTTAGCAAATTCAAAGTGCAGATTATTAGGCAAGCCAATATAAACTACATCTAAGTCCATACTTAATAGTTCATCATAACTATATACGGCACGCTTAATTCTATACTCATCTTTAAGTCCCTCAACTTTCTCCCTGCTCCTTACTGTGCCGCAAATAGCTTCTAATTCTACCTCTTTTAAAAGCGGCGTGATTGACAAAAGTTCCTTCACTATCATGCCGGAACCAATAATACCTAATTTCATATGAATCCCCTCTCTCTTTTCATCTTATTCTGCCCTCTACTCCTTTAGGAAATTCCCCTCACCAGATAGTATAAATTTATCAATTACACAGGACACGCCATCTTCCTCGTTACTTTTTGTTATGAAATTTGCCAAGCTTTTGATCTCGTCTTCTGCATTTCCCATAGCCACTCCCAATCCCGCATATTCTATCATTTCTCTGTCATTTTCAGCATCACCAATAGCAATGATTTCGTCTTGACTGATTCCCAAATACCGGGCTAACTTTTTTAGCCCAGAAGCTTTATTACACCCTTTCTTCATAAATTCCAACATAAAGTCTACACTTCTGATCACGTTATATTCCTCAAACAGTTCTTTGGGGATTTGCGCAGCGATCTCATCCAGCACAAATTTGTCTTCCTCCAAGACCACTTTTAGGATCTCATCCTCATCCTTAATTTCTGCAAGAAAATCTACTACCCTTACTTTAAGATTGATCCGTTTTTCTTCTTCTCTTGAAAATTTGCTTTCTATATTCACCAAATCTTCGTCTTTGGTAAATGCATGAAAATATGTTTTAAGCACCTTTACTTTATTATAAATATATTTTAAATCTTTACCTTGTAATGTTTCATTGCTGCTAATTATTGAATAATCGTCGGTTCTGCATAGCAAGGCCCCATTCAAGGCAATAACATAGTCATCTTTACTCCTAAGTTGTAATTCATCTAAATAATGTTTTATCCCTTGAATCGGCCTGCCCGTTGTCAAAACTATTTTTACCCCTAAGTTATTGGCTGCTTTTATCGCATTTTAGTTTTAGCCGTAATGATCTTATCATCTGTTAAAAGCGTTCCATCCATATCTATGGCTACAAGCTTATACATCTTCATTCCTCCACAATCATATGCTTTATAGCAAACCTTAGCTTTATTATAATCAATTATATACGCATTCTACAAACTAAGGTATTTCACAGCAAAAGGTGAAATACCTTAGTTTAATATTTTAACCCTAATAAAATTAATCCTATTGTCTAGAATTGTCAACCGCAATTCACCGGCTAGTAAGCCTCAAATCATCACAAAATGCAGCAATTTGCTCCATGGAAGCAGAATGCTCTTCCGCTGCTGCCAATACGGTTTGCGTTTCATCAGCATTTTGCGATTGCTCAGCAAGCGGTTTTTCCAGTCATCCTTATACACAGGATTTTTCTTCTGGCTGGTTGCATATTTTTCAACCTATGAGTATAATATAAGAAAAGGACTGATGTGCGCAAACACACCAGCCCCCACAGGCTGTCTAACCGGAAAACAGTTAGCCCAAACGTTAGTGATTAGAAATAACCGCCGCTATTTGAGCAGGGGCGGTTATTTCTTTTTGGTCGTGACCAATACCATGAGCGTGGCAAATGCGACAGCAAATGTCAATGCTTCGTAAATAGTCATCTTACCACCCCCTTCCCTAAAAAAGGAAGGGGCTAACCGTCCCCGAGCAGCCTGTATAATTAGTATAGCATATTTTCCCAGAGGTAAAAAAGATAATTTTTATTCCTGGCTTTGTGTCACTACCATTGAGAGGCAAATGTACAGGTGTCCCTTGATTTATAGTTTTCCCCCAACGCGAATGTTTCTTACCGCCTTGATGGTTCCCAGGACAATGCCTGCATGATAAATCGTATGGAGTCAGAAAATCCTTGCCGATAGCTAACGGCCATACTCGCTGCTTCCCTTTCATTGTTTTTATCCGCCAGCCTGCTTAATGTGCGATGTAAATGTGGCGGCAATGCTGCACGCAGTTCGTCCTCATATTCTTTAGCCGCTATATCGGAAAAATAATAGTCGTTTGATACCTGCTGCATTGGTATATTCAGACTAACATCCTCCATAGAATCCAATGCACATTCAAAAAGGCTTTCTTTTTTCATGATAATCCTCTCCTTATTATTTAAAAATCAACTCCTGCCATGTCCTTAATGGATTGTCCTTATCCACATACTCCGTATAATCTTATCTTGACAACTATTAAGATCGCTTGCCGCTCCTAACACCACTCTATATCCCCCCACCTTCGTACTGCATGAAGTTTCTTCTATCCGTATTACGGATAGAAGAAACCAGCAAACAGCTATGTTGGGGGAAATTAAAAAACGCATATGCAAGGTCTATTCACCCTACACATGCGCTTTGCTTCATCTTGATTGCATGCAGACGCTAAGCCTCTGCCAATACACCACAATCCTATTATCCCGAACATACCATCCCTTGTCTTCAAGGATCGTTCACGGTATAATAAATTGTCGTCGTAGACAGCTAGCTGTTACGTGTAGGTGCTCGTACACCTGCTCGTGCCTAGGAGTGTTCCCGCACTCTTAGGACACGGCGACTTTTTAATTTCCACCTATTACTAATTATATTACTTTTTATGGGGATTGCAAGGAAAAGTAGGGTGGAAAAGCTGTTGTTATTTCATAAAAGCGAATATACTAAAACGGTCCACTGTAATAGGCGGATTTTCCTTTTATTGTACCTATCCCTTTATATTCATATATTACATGTACAATGAATCAGAGAACCGTCACCTGACTCATTCCAATATTTTGCTTCGGCCACCATCGGTGTAATTGAATGGTGGATTACAAATTCAATGCCCTATTCATCAGAATATATGGCAGAACAATTATTGTCGCTGATGGAGAGATATCAAAATGTCACTGAATCCCTTACAAAAAGATAATTCGACCCCGCTGTTTATAAATCCCACAAAAGCAGAAAGCCACTATTTATCAAAAACAATAAGTGGTGGCTTTCATTATATCCTTATACACAGAATTTTTCTCCTGGCTGGTTGCATATTTTTAGACCTATGAGTATAATATAAGAAAAGGACTGATGTGCGCAAACACACCAGCCCCCACAGGCTGTCTAACCCGAACGGTTAGCCTTAGTCGGGATTATCTAGAAATAACCGCGAACCTTGGCGAGAGGGCGGTTATTTCTTTTTTATGATTAATACGATTAACGTAGCAAATGCGACTGCAAAAGACAACGTTTCATATGTAGTCATAAAGCACCACCCCCTTTCTTAAAGGGGGTGGCCAACCGTCCCTCGACACCTGTTACGCTTATTATAGCATAATCTTCCAGGCTAAAAATAGAAAATTCTATGAATTGCTTTCACACTGCCGCCTTTCAAACAAAGGAACCAGAAGACGATTTTGTATTTAAATCTGCTGAAAAAGAAACTGCCAATAAATGGATTCCTTCTTAAAAAAGCAACAGACAAAGTAAGAACAGCAAAAAAGCAGGCCAAATAAATAGTCATTCATGGAAAACTGAGGCCAGGCTTGAATTATTAATAATTTGATTTATGTGACTAATACAAGATCATGAGAACATCAACTCAATTTTGTCATAAGTCAAGCCTGCCCCTGATCTTTCCCTCATTATTTTAATATCTAGCAACATTCTATTATAAGCTATATATTGCAATATGAGTTTCATTTGGAGACGAAAATCACCGAATTCCTTTAGAATTTCATCATTCATTTTCTAGCATCATTAAATATATTGAACTAATTTATGAAACACTCCTTATCAATTTATCTAAACAGAGAAAAGTCAATGTTATTATAAGCGAAGGTTAAGTATCACGGCACAGCGTTAATTGACCCTTCCCCTCCTTACGGCAGAAAATATTCTTTCTAAAAAGAGCACAAACCACCTAATCACCTAACATAAAAGCGCCCCTACCCTCAACATTCTGAGGATAGGGGCGATACGGCTGACTATTGCCTATTGGCTAAGCACTTTTTCCTGCTTCATAAGCTTTTACTAAAATCTCTTTATTATTTGCTGCGGTGCTTGGGTCTGAACCGCCCGTCACTAAAATAGTGTCAACGACATGTAAGCCTAACATCTTAAGCACAGCTTCATTGGTTTGAAACGATATCTGAAAAGCCTGGGCGTTTGGATTCCCTTGAGAGTATACCATAATCAGCTTTTTAGCAGCATACCTGGGCTTGAAATTTTCATCAAACAAGCCGCAGAGTCTATCCCATAACAGCTTCATTTGCGCTGTTACCTGCCACATGTATACGGGTGAACCGAAAACCACAACATCAGCATCGATAATATGTTTAAACATGTTATCGAAATCGTCTTCTTGTATGACGCATTGTCCGGTCTTACGACAAACCAGACAGCCTTGACAGGGTTTGATATCCATATCATACAGGTTAAAAATAGTTGTTTCGGCACCAGCATCTTGAGCTCCATGAATAACTTCTTTAACAAGAGTAGCCGTGTTGCCATTTTTTCTTGGACTTCCCAGAAAAGCGACCACTTTTTTCATGTTTTAATTCCCTCCATTAAAATAGTATTAGGATCAATCTATCACAAGGAAATCTTGCAATTATCGGCATCTTTCCATCGGATTAATCCCACCGGCATTATTTTATATAAGTTATAAAATTCCATAAAAAGAAATTAATTCCTGCCAACTCCAGCAGGATTTGGCAACAAAACAGTGGGGCATTCTTAATTTAAGCTGCAAATGAATTTAACAAAATTTTTCAACGTACTGCTTAAATTGCTCTAAGCTCGTAAACAATTGATTTGGCTGCAATGTGCTCAGTTGCTTTTGGTCGGCCGTTTCAGCCCAGGCCGCAGCCACTATGGGGATATTAACTTCCTTAGCAGCTATAATATCGCTAGGTGCATCCCCCACATATATACTTTCCTCTGGAGCCATTTGAAAATGATGTAACACACGTCTTATCCCGAGAACTTTGCTAGGTCCAAGCGGAGAGCCTGTTTCAATAAGCTCAAAATAGGGTTTAATTCCGAACTTTTCAAGCGTAATATCTGTACTTCTCTTACCCTTGCCTGTAACCATAGCTAAACGTATATCTCGATTCTTTAGAAGTTCAAGGATTTCAAGGATTCCTTGAAACGGAGCCCTGCACATGTCATGCAAATTATGATAATGCTGTATATAGTCTTCAATCCCCTTTTCGTAATGACTCGGAATTAGGGCACGAATCGTTCCTTCTTCAGAGGGTCCAAATGTGTCAATAATCTCTTGGTCAGTTAATGTCCTGCTTGCGAGAGGCTCTATAGCTTTCTTAAATGCCAATATACATAAGGGAAGCGTATTTCCAATTGTGCCGTCCAGATCAAAAATCATACTTTTGCTCATCTTCACTCCTCCTCATTTTACAAAAACGAATCACTTGTGTGCCTGCCAAAGGAACAGCACTTCGGCATAAATGTCTTTTCTTACCTATATATTTTATCTTTTATTCACTTCCTGTCAATGAGTATCTACTCTAATAAAGCATGTAGATCAATTCATGTATCAGAACAAAAAAAATGGTAAAAATCTCATAACGATTGGGTAAAAGCAGTAAATAAAGTTTGCTATTTCCATTCAAACGAAATAGAAGCTAAACTGTTAGTGTTGCTTTAAATAAACGAGGGTGCAGCTCGTGAAGTTAGTTTCTCACTCAGGTGAGATAACTAGTTCATGAGCTGCACCCTCGTTTATTTTGTTATGTTTGACGTTGCCCCGGGATGACGGTACTTGTGGGCTTAGTTCTTCAAATGTGCTTGACGGAAAGAAGTATTGTACTCGATGACCTAAAATATAAAGAATTATAAAGAAATACAAATTTTCCTTTTATACTTATTTATAATTGTTTACTTGAAACAGGTAAATAGTCCCATTATGATGAGAACATAATAACTTGTCAGCAACGATAATATGATGCTTATTTCCCAGCGAAATACTCAAAAAATGTTTCGCCGATAAATACTGCAGAATCACCGTAATTATTACCAAAAGTCCTATATGACCAAAGTGGACTGTTATGATTATGGACTTCTGTCTTCTGCATCATTCAGCATGTCAAGTCCAAGAGAGGAGGCTTATCCAAAACGGCATGGCAATGAATTAACAGCTGCATTATAAAAAGGAGGAATGAATTTGTTTCTTATATCTAGACGTTTCGCAAAGCTAACAGCCATGTTCTTGACGACGTTAATGCTTATAGGCAATCCCGCTGCTATCATTTCGGCAAGTGCTGCAACAGATTCAGCAAATAGTCCACAAACCGCTGAATTACCAGCATTGAACCTGGATAAACCGGCTGGTAATGAACTACAAGTAACGCAAGCCGCTTTTAATTCGGACTTTAGCAGGCTAAGCACCAACCAAAAGGCAGCACAATTCCTGAATCAACTCATACCCTACTATCTTCAAAATGGTAAACGGCAAGGACCCCAATGGCTGAGAACAACGGATATTAATTTTTCTGTTACAGAAAACTATAAACCAGTATTTTCTCTGGAAACCATTCAGCCTTTTTCTCAAACCACTAAAAACAGCGAGCTTTTGTTTTGGCAAGGTCGTTATTCTTATCAGAGTGATGACGGTACAACCTCTAATTTAGGGATCGGCTGGCGAAAGCTGTCGGAAGACAAAACAAGTATTCTTGGCTTTAATGCTTTCTATGATTATGGCTTTAAACATAATCTTTCCCGTGTTGGCATAGGTGCAGAATACTTTAACAAATTAGCCGAATATCGAACGAATTTTTACTTCCCTGTCTCGGGAGACCGACAAATAGACGAAAAAATTTCCAATGACGGCATCTTATATACCTACATAAGAGCAGTTCAAGGTCTTGACTATGAGGTAGGTTCGACATTGGCAAATGCTCAGTGGCTTGGTTTTTATGCTTCTGGATTTTATTATGATAATAAACATAACGATGATGAAAGAGGGTATAAACTGCGCAGTACACTGCAGCTATCTCCCCGAATTTCTATGGAAATGGGCTATACAAAATCCAATTTATCGAGCGGAGACCTCTACGGTAAAATCCAATATCAATTGGCAGACAAACTAGGACCATCTCTTTTCAGAAACAGTCATAAGGATAAGAAGACCAACGATATCAGTTATAAACTGTTACAAAAAGTACAACGGGAAAATCAGATTAAAACTGAGACCTTTAATAAATTTATTCCCTATGTAGGCAGCGTAAGCACGACTGTTACTAACGGTAGTGGACAACCGATTCAAGGGGTTCGCCTGCAGGCCTACCAAAATGGTAATCCGGTCGGAAGTGCCGTCATTACCAACGCAGCTGGAGTCGGGGTTATCAGTGGCTTGGATGTCGGAACCTATACAATTAGGGCCACCTATTTCAACTATTCTAATGATAGCAGTACCGTCACAGTACAGAAAGATCAAATGGTCAATGCCGCGATCAGCCTGCCGGTAGTCGGAGGCAATCTTGTAGTTAATGTTTTTGATGCACAAGGCGGCTCTGTAAGTGGCGCAACAGTTACCGCTAACGTAGTCAGTGAATCATCCGAACATGCACGAGCTGAGGGAAATCTCATTGACCGCATCCTGGGTGTAAAAACAGCATTTGCTGCTGAGGCTGTCTTCACACTTAGTATGACAACCGGCACTGATGGAACAGCCCATTTTGCTAATTTACCGCCGGGTAATTATCGTTTTACTGTACAAGCAAACGGGCAAAGCATGAATAGTATTCCTGCTACCGTTCCTACAAATGGTGGCACAAGTAATGTTAATGTGGTACTGCCCTCGTCCAATAACACTACAGGCAGTGCAGCAATTACTGTCACCGACGGAAGTTCTCCATTGAGCGGTGCAGCCGTCACTGTAACTGTTAACAACACAGCACAAACAGTTACCACCAATAGTATAGGGTTAGCAACCTTCAGTGATATGCCTGCAGGCAGCTATACCTTCTCCGTCAGTAAAGAAGGATATATTAACAACACCGTTACTGTAGCCATTAACAACGGTGTAACCGCCGCAGGAAAAATAGTACTGGCAAAACAAACCGGCACTATCACCATCACCATTACTGACGGCATAAATACAGTCAGCGGCGCAACTGTCACGCTGAATGAAACCACATCTGAAACTACGGATGAAATGGGTCAGGCCATCTTTGCATCTCAGCCAATTGGTGTGAGTGCCTATACGGTAACTGCACCCGGTTATGACACTAAAAGCGGCAATATAACCGTGAATATAGCTGGTTCATCCGAAACAATTTCTCTAACTAGACAAACCGGTGCTACAACCATTACCGTCACGAATGGCATCAGTCCTATTAGTGGCGCCGCCGTCAGTATTTCCGGCTTAGGTGATTGGACGGTGACAACAAACGAACTCGGTCAGGCGACATTTACCAATGTGCCAACTGGTACTTATATTTTTACAGTAACCAAAACCGGTTACAGCAGCAACTATACTATTGTAGAGGTATCTCATGGATCGACTGCGAGCGGAACTATCACCACAGTAAGGCAATCCGGTAACGCAGTAATCACAGTCAGCGAAGGGAGCACTCCCATTCAGGGCGCTTCCGTCAGCGTAACGGCCGATGGTACAGAACATACGATCATAACAGATTCAGCAGGGCGAGCGCTATTTAACAATCTTCCGACGGGCAGCTACAGCTTTACGGTAACAAAGACCGGTTACGATATCACTACCTGCAATGCTACGGTAGTATCTTCCGGACTTGCAGCTGCATCCGTTTCGTTGACCCGGCAAACGGGGAGTGCAACAATTACAGTTAATGATGGTACTACCCCGCTCAGTGGTGCGACCATCAGCATTACGGTAAACGGCTCTGTGCAAACGGCGACGACTAACGAGTCCGGTCAAGCATCATTTACTAGCCTACCTATCGGCAGCTATACAGTGACACTAAGTAAAGAGGGTTACAAAACTGCTACAACCACGCTTACAATCGCCAATGGACAAGTAACGGCCGGGGAAGTTCATCTTGTAAAAAAACTAGGTGACTTACTGGTTGGGGTAAGGGATACCTCGACTAATAGCAATTTACCTGCAGTTACAGCAAACCTGACAGGAAATGGTGTTAATGTAACTGGTACAACGGATGATTATGGAGTGGTCATTATCCCTGATTTGCCAGATGGGACTTACTCCCTGACTCTAACCAAGTCTGGTTACTCCAGTATAACAGTACCTGTTACAGTTACAAATGGCGAAAGATCCTTTTTGTCTGCTAGTATGAACCCAGCTACTGGCACTATAACGGCTATTGTGTATGATACGGCTTATCACACACTGCCTGGTTTATCGGTTTCAACGACAATTAACGGTACTAACGTTACAATTGTTACAAACTCAGCAGGCAGAGCGATATTTACAAATGTACCATATGGCTTATATAGTATCACTGTAAGCGATGGGCCTCTTCAATATCCTTCTAGTCAAGTAATGGTCAGCAGTCTTCAACCAAATCCTTTAATGGCGCTTACTATTGATTATGACGTATAAAGATTTATAAAAAAAAGCTTTTCTCCATGACGGACCTGTCAGGTGGACAGATCCTTTAATACCTTTTTACGAAAACAATGGGCTGTACACTATTTTTAGTGCAACAGCCCATTACTTTCGCTATATTGTATTTACTATCAAGTTCATTATTAGATCGTTAACATTCATTACCTGATTGAAACCAAATCTCACAAATCCAATATCTAGACAGATACGTACACTTACTATTTTATACCTCACAAACGCTGAGGAATTCCCGGTCCAACTGGCCAGCCAGCAAGATACCAGAATGTAAATAAAAGATACCACATGACCAAAAATGAAATAGCATAAGGCATCATAAGCGACAAGTATGTACCTATCCCGGTGTCCGATTTATACTTTCCTAACCCTTCCAGAAATAGAGGCAAAAAAGGGTTCACTATGCCTATCGTATTTAATGCCCCATCGCCAGCTCGAAACGCCATTTGAATAAATGCAGGGTGATAACCAAGAAGCATGAACATCGGAACAAATACGGGAGACAAAAGCGCCCAAACAGCCGAACCGCTGGCAGTAAATAGACCAAGAAATTGACCAAACAACATAAAGCATAACAAAGCAGGAAGACCTACCATATTAATATTTTTTAGAAATTCAGCACCGGACGTTGCGAGTAAAGTAGCTATATTGGTCCAACCAAAGGCTGCAATAAACTGAGCAATCGCAAATGCCATTACAAGAAAACCTGATAGTCCTTTAAAGGACTCACTCATCATTGTGATAGCGTCATCCCCGTTTTTAATTGAACCAACTTTTATTCCATATGTCAGACCAATAACAAGCAGAAATAAGAACAGTAAAGGTACAATTCCACGCATAAATGGCGAACCAAGAATAGCACCGGTTTCTGGATTTCTCAACAAGGCACCTTCAGGTAATACTAATATCAGTAAGATTCCAATAAAAACAAGTGCTGCCATTCCAGAGGCGCGCAAGGCAGCCATTTGCTGATTCGTAGGTTTCTCAAGACTTACTTCTTTAATTCCTTCATATTTACCCAAGCGAGGTTCAACGAATTTCTCTGTAATAATCGTTGTCAAAACAGAAAGATAGAACACGGAGAAGGACATAAAATACCAATTATCGATCGGTGTTACCACTATATTGGGATTGATTACCTTAGCTGCTTGCGTAGTGATCCCAGATAATAGAACATCTGTAGTAACGATTAATATATTGGCGGTAAACCCAGAATAAATAGCGGCTAAAGAAGCAGCGAAACCTGCAAAAGGATGCCTGCCTAATGAATAAAATAACATAGCAGCAAGAGGTGGAACGACGACGATAGCTGCATCAGATGCTAAATGACTCATAAAACTAATCAGCACTATAGCAAATGTGACATATCGCTTAGGTATAGAATGAATGGATGATTTTATAGCTGCGTCCATAAAACCAGCCTTTTCGGCAAGTCCGATTCCAAGTGTTAGAACCATAATCATACCAAGCGGTGGAAAGTTAATATAATTTCTTATCATTTCTGTCAATATCCACTGCAGTCCTTCCCGGCTAATTAAGCTTTGAATATGAATTGCCTTATGTGTTGTTGGATGAATAGCTGTTACATCTAATGCTGCCAAGATGGCAGAAAGGCCGGCAAGAAGAGCAAAGAGAATCAAAAATAATATGGCAGGATTCGGAAGTTTATTCCCTATTATTTCGAGTCTTTTTAAAAAACCACCACTAGAAGCTTTTGCTGTGCTATCAGTTACCAAATCGCTCATAAATGAATTCCTCCTTAAATTTGCATTATCATTCATTTTCTTCAAGTACGCTATCTTCCTTATCGCTCTCCTCCTTCCCTGAAATAAATTAATTCAGACCAACTTATCGGTCTATTATCGGAAATTTCCCCAACTTATTGCAATGAACCGATTTAATCGAATGAAATCAGATATTGAGGAAATCGTTCCTTCTTTCATATGAACCTGTATATAATCGCTAATGCTATGGTATCACTCAATACTATTCAGCTTTGCATTTTTGACCATTATTTTCTTCTTTCTTATAATGTACCAGTGCATTAAGGCCTGTCTGATACATAATTTTGACCCCTATTAGTAAAGCATCCTCGTCAAAATCAAAATCTGGGCTGTGTAATCCGTGTTTTTCTGCACCATCTTTAGTGCATCCTAGCCAAAAATATGCCCCTTGTACTTTAGAAAGGTACCTGCCAAAATCCTCTGAAGCCAGTACAGGCTTTATATTATTATGAACAGCATCATCACCAATTACCTGTTTTGCAGCATGTGTGACAATATCGGTTGGTTTGGGACAATTATCTAATATCGGATAGCCATATTGATAGTTTAATGTATAATCTCCACCATGCACCGAGGTCATTCCACTTAGTACCCTTTCCATTTTGGCCTTAATTTCACTTCGCACTTTTTCACCTAAGGTACGTACAGTCCCTTCCATCTCAACCTCTCGTGCAATGACATTATAACGCTCACCGCCTTGAATTTTTCCGATGGATAGAGTAGCCATTTCCAAAGGATCAATCTGGCGATTCATAATATGACTAAATCCATGAATCACATCGGCAGCTATAGTAATGGAATCTATTCCATTCTGAGGCTGGCCAACATGAGCTCCCTGCCCCAATATACGAATTGTAAAGCGGTCCGATGCCGCCATAAGAGGACCTGACCGAATCCCAATATGACCACTAGGTAAATCCGGCCATAAATGCAAACCGAAAATAACATCTGCATTATCAAGCAAACCTTCTTTTATTAACAAATCCGCACCACCAACAGGTGCGGCTTCTTCTGCTGGTTGAAATAGTATTTTGACCGTTCCTGCGAAGTCATTATGAGATGAAAACATCTCTGCTAATCCTAACGCAATTGCCATATGTCCATCATGACCACAAGCATGCATAACACCACTATTAGTTGAACGATAAGGAACATTTGTTACTTCCGTAATGGAAAGTGCATCCATATCACATCGAAATACAACCACTGGTCCAGGATATTTACCATGTATAGTCCCACATACTCCATAATGATTTTTAAAAGTCTTTACTTCAATATCCATATTGTTCAAAATAGAAACAATCAGTTCTGATGTTTGTTTCTCTTCTCTACTTACTTCTGGGTATGCATGCAACATTCGACGCCAAGATACTAATTGCCGCGCAAAATTTGCGGATTTTCTTGGATTCCACATTCTAAAACCACCTTGTACAATAATTTTTTGCCTTTTTACTGACTATTATTATACCATAACTTTTAGGACGTTTTATAGACATTTCCGAAATTGTTTATAAAAAAAGCTCTCGCGTTAGTTGCGAGAGCTTCATTGCCCTTAATCTTTTTTAATTATATTAGATTTGACTTGTATTGTCAAGGTCCTACTGAGACTGGATAACAGGGCGCAGCAGCGTTTCCAGAAAGACTTTATACAATTTTCGCGGACGTCCTTTCAGAACCATTTCATCTCCTGCTGGTTCAGCAATTCCTTGGTCTACTAACGTCGCAAGAAGACGTCTGGCACTGCGTGGTGTAATTTCCAAATACAACGCTAAATCATCAGCACCAATTGCGTCTTTATTCAATTTATCAAGAGCAGCTAGCAATTTATTTGCAGTTGCTATACTTATGTTCAACTGCTCAGCGAACTTTCTATTTACAGTATCGTCAACCCGAACAGAGTACTTTAAATGAACGGCAGAACTTAATGGACCAATCGCTTCACGATTATCGGTAACTACCATCCAGCGTCCTTTTCCTTTCTGTTTGGCAAGACCAAGAGCCCAAAATGCATTTTCTTCCGCAGAGTAAGCAGTAGAACCAAAACCAATACCACCGCTAACTTTCGCTGCAACACTCCGCGTCATTTCTTCTAGAATAGGCATAATAGTAAAACCCTCAGTGACCTCTTCGAGTATGCCCCGGGTGGAATACAACGTGAATTGCCCATCACCACTGAAAACAATAGACCCTTTTAATTTTTCAGCGTAGCCGACCAATATTTCATATAAGTTCAGTTCAATTCTTTTCACATGATAGCTGGAGCTGGCTCGAACCAGATCATCATAGTCATCAATTGCTATATGCTGAATAGACAATTGACTTCCCTTAAATCGTTGTGCCTCAAAAGCATTAATGGCAATATCTAACGTAGTTCGAATATTGCACCGCGTAGGCCATATGCGAAAGGCAGGTACGCCCATTTTTTTCAGATTTTCATAGGTTGCTAAAAAACAAGTAACTGCAATGTTGGTTTCTCCATTTTTCCAGAGGTTATAATGATATTCAGTTAACTCACTAGAAGATATAATACCGCCATAATCATTGACATAAATTTTGGGCAGCGGAAAATCAATATCTTTAAAAGTCTCTTCAACTTCCATTTGGCTGAAAGTATCAAAACTTACACTTTCAATGCGTAAGTTTTTAATATAGGTGATCTCAAGCAGTGCTCTATATAAACTAGAACCAGTGTGAGGGATGTAAAATAAAGGTTTGTTTAGTTTTAGAGCTAGTGCACGCTGATAGGGAACAATACCAGAAAACAACCATATATCAAAATCATTTTTGTTTTTCGTTAAGATTTCCACCACTTCAGATGCATCTTGATAAATTATAGGTACCGCATCAAGATAATCCGATCGCTCTAATGCAACTTCGTGAACTAAAGAAACCGAGTCTAATGGTCCCACAATTGCCAGTCTAATTTTTCCCATAGTTTGCTCTCCTCATAATGTAAGCTTATCAAGCTTACCAAAATATTATACAATTTACGAGCTCATTTCCCTAATACAATCCTAGCAAATCAAGGGAAAGGGTCCTACAATATAGCTGCCTTCTTACCTGCTCATTTTATGTCTTCTGTCAATGAACCTGTCACTTTAACACTTAAAGTTAGGCATTCATGTCTGTCACTGGCGCTCTAAGATACGATAAATTGCTTTTGCTACACCATGTTCTTCATTACTTGCTGTGATATATTTTGCCACCTTTTTTATTTCTGGTATTGCATTTTCCATAGCAAATGAATTAGGAAACTCTGCAAACATGGAATAATCATTAAATCCATCGCCTAAAATGGCTACTTCATCTTTATGTATACCCATTCTTGCGGCAGCCTTAGCTAATATCCGCCCTTTGGTTGCATACCTATCGTTAATTTCAATATTGGTTGTAAAACTGGCTGACACCTCGATTCCTTCCAATTTATTTAATTTTTCCCGTGGTCCATTTAATTCATCCGCTGAATCTGCAAAAGAAATAAATTTGCCTAATTCTACATTGCTTTTCAAAAATTCGTCGATATTCGTTATGTATTTCATTTTAACAAAATGGGGATGATGCAGCGCATTCCGATAAATCTCATCTGGCTCTGTAATTTGCGGCCGAAAGATTTTTGATCGTTTAATCATACTGCCTAGTATTTCTTCCTCGGTGTTGGTTGTATAAAATCCATCATTTGCATATATTTCAACTGCTAACTTGTACTCGGATAGTATGCTTACAATTTCAGTTACCAAACTTTTATCAATATAAATTCCTTCAACAATTGAACCTGCAATATCCCGATACTCGCCTCCGTTCAAGACCACACATTCACATGTTAACCCATATTCATCTAAGTATGGTTTAACATCCTCGTAGGGTCTGCCGGTTGCAATAGCAAACTTTATTCCTTGTTTTTGCGCAGCGTGAATCGCTTCTATATTTTCCCGCGAAATTTTTTGATTAAATATGAGCGTTCCGTCCATGTCAGATGCAATTAACTTTATCATTTACAATTCTCCAATGTATATTTTTCTCTTCTATTAGAAAGCTCTTTCTATCTTTTTTTTTAAGTTCATACCAAGTTCAAGTTCAAACACTAAAAGATAGTATCCTCACTCTCTCTTTATAATATTTCCTATAAACACTAAGAACTCCTGCCAATTTTTTTACAAAGATTTGACAGGAGTTCTTAGCAATCGAATCGCAAAGCGCAATGAAGCCCCCCCTTTGATTCGCCAGCCAAAAAACTAGAAGCTAAATCGCTGTTGTTGCTTTACGAAAGTGTACCTGCTATCATATAATTTGTAACAAAAGTACCAAAATATATGATAAAAATGAGGGAAAAAAATGGCCCCAGATCACACCTTGGAAGCGCAAGAGCCCAAGCATCAGCGACGTGTTCGCTATAAAGGCACTCACCCTAAGAATTTTAAAGAAAAGTACAAGGAACTGCAGCCAGAGCAATATGCTGATGATGTAGCAAAAATTATGCAGAAGGGCAATACTCCTGCTGGTATGCATATCTCCATTTGTGTTAAGGAAATATTAGAATTCCTGCAGATCACCCCGGGACAAATTGGTTTAGATGCAACCCTGGGGTATGGCGGACATACTTTAGAGATGCTAAAATGTTTAGATTCGAAAGGTCGCTTGTATGCAACGGATGTAGATCCGCTTGAATTACCGCGCACCAAAGCTCGCTTGGAGCGTTTGGGTTATGGCTCCGATATTTTAGAGATCAGGCAAATGAACTTTTCGAAAATAAATCAAATTGCTGCCGAATCAGGCCCATTTAATTTTATATTGGCAGATTTGGGGGTTTCTTCGATGCAAATCGACAATCCTGAAAGAGGGTTTACCTTTAAGTCTGAAGGGCCATTGGACTTGAGGCTTAATCCAAAAATGGGTTACTCGGCGGCAAGCCTTTTGAAAAAAATATCAGTAGATGAATTAGAGAATATGTTGATTGAAAATGCTGATGAGCCTCATTCTGGAACTATCGCCCGTGCCATTGTATCCAGCATAAAAAAAGGAATTGTGATATCGACAACAACGGAACTTCGAAATATCATCACAGATGCTCTGAAATTCGTAACGAAAGTCACTAAAGATGAGATTAAAAAATCTTGTCAGCGAACCTTTCAAGCACTCCGAATTGATGTCAATAAGGAGTTTGAGGTATTAGATGAATTTTTGGAAAAACTTCCTGATGTCCTGGCACCGGGTGGACGCGTTGCCATCCTGTCTTTTCATTCCGGAGAAGATCGTCGTGTTAAAAAATCTTTTAAATACTTTCTTCGTGAAGGTGTTTATCGTGAAATAGCACCCGATCCAATTCGGGCATCAGCAGAAGAATGCCATATCAACAGCCGTGCCCGTTCTGCGAAATTGCGTTGGGCCATTAAGTCATAATGTATTCTTGATGCGCTGCATCCGCCTGAAAAGACAAAGTTTCTAGCATGTAGTCATAATTCTCCCCCCAAAAAAGTATTCGTATATTCTCGTATATCCAAATCAGCATTTGCCTCTGACATCTCCCCTTAGTTACTGACATTACAGAAGATAGCAGCAGCCGTAAAAACGGCTGCTGCTATCTTCATATATACATATGCCATTGCCGCAAAATGGTATTACAACTGTTACTGCCAACGCAGTCTGTGACGATGACGCAACTTTGGAGTAGACATTCCTATTAAATTATAAAAACATATTAAATAGCATTGCTCCCGCAAACGCAACGACAGAAGCAATCGTTGTAGAAAGTGTCCATGTTTTAAAAGTATCCTGTACCGACATTCCAAAGTATTCTTTAACGATCCAGAATCCTGAGTCATTTACATGTGAGAGTCCAACTCCGCCCGCCCCAATCGCCACACATAAAAGGGAAGGATTAAGGTTAGGAAAGCTAGGCATCATGGGAAGAATAATACCAGCGGCGGTAACCATGGCAACGGTAGTGGACCCTACAGCAAATCTCATGATAAGAGCAATAATCCATGCTAATAGTATTGGATTCATATGAAGACTTGTAAGAACTCCGCCTAAGGCTTTACCAATGCCACTGTCCTGCAGCACCTGATTAAATGCTCCGCCTGCACCGATAACGAGCAGTATGCCTGCTACTGGTCCAAAGCAGCCGTCAGTTATTTTTAATATGTCTTCTCTCTTCAAGCCCCTTGAAAAGCCGAGGGTAAAATAAGAAAAAACTACTGAAATTAAAAGTGCTGTAATTGGATTTCCTAAGAATGATATTAGCGGTAAAAGCAGTGCGCCTTTCGGTAATACTAATTCAGCAATCGTTTTTACTACCATGATGATCATTGGTAAAAGGATTGTAAAGAGTGTCGTTGAAAATCCCGGCAGCTTTTCATCTGGTATAAGTTCACTTTTGAATAGCTGCTCCGGCGGATTCGCTTTAACATATTTTGATATGATATTACCGAAAATTGGTCCAGCTATAATTGTCGCAGGTAATCCGATAAGCAAAGAGTAGATAATGGTTGTTCCAACATCGGCCTTAAGCGTACCAACAATTGCTAAAGCGGCGGGATGTGGGGGAACTAAACCATGCACTACTATCAAACCGGCTACAACAGGAATCCCGATCTTTATTAATGACATCTTCGTTTGCATAGCGATACTAAACATAACTGGAATTAATAATACAAAACCAACCTGAAAAAATACGGGAATCCCACAAATAAAAGCTACAAACATCATGGCCCAATGAGCGTTTCTCTCACCAAACGCTTTAATTAACGTTCTTGCTAAACGCTGTGCTCCCCCTGAAACCTCAAGCATCCTTCCAAGAATGGTTCCAAGTCCAAGAACGGTTGCCAGAAATCCTAACGTGTTTCCCATACCTGCCTGAAAAGAGACTGCAATTTTTTCAAGAGGCATACCGGATAAAATACCAAGCGTAAGGCCAGAAATAGTTAGTGCAACAAATGCGCTCAACCTTACTTTCATAATAAGAAATACAATTAAAGCAATTGCAGCAAGGAGACAAATCACTAAATACGTTACATCACTCATGATGAAACCCTCCAACTAGATTTTAAGATTATTTACATATCGTTAGCTTAAGAGCTTTATAAACCGTTCCACTCTTGCGCTCATCGTGTGACGTGCATCCATTAGCACGGTTTCAAAACGCAGATCTTTTGCTGTATTTTGGGCTAAAAATTGTCTTGCCGCCAGTACTGCCCCCGTAGATACTTCTGTATTCACATTAATTTTAGAAACTCCCAGCGATACTGCTCTGCGAAGATCCTCATCAGGTATACCTGAACATCCGTGTAAAACAATCGGAACAGGAACGGCTTGCCCAATTTTATTAAGCTGAACAAAATCAAGTGTCGGTTTTCCTTTATAAATACCATGGGCATTCCCGATAGCTACAGCTAAGGCGTCAATTCCTGTATTGTCTACATACTCGGCAGCATCTTGCACGCTAGTATAGCCTTTTTCTAAATCTAACCCTTCTTCAAAAGTACCATCTTCATGATTCATATAGCCAAGTTCACCTTCTACACTCACACCCACCCCATGAGCATATTCCACAATGGCTTTGGTATTTTTTATATTTTCACGAATCGGAAGCATGGATCCATCATACATTACCGAGGTAAAACCGGCACGAATAGCACGGGTAATTGATTCTAACTCTTTCGCGTGATCAAGGTGCAGTGCAACCTGAATCGCAAGAGGAGTACAAATTTCCTTGACGATTGCAGCAATAGCCTCTACTGGTGCATGAGAAAAGTACCCCTCTCCAAAGGAAATAATTACAGGGGATTTTAGGCGGTTGGCTGCCTCAACTACTGCCAGAATCGTCTCTAGATTATATACATTAAAAGCGCCAACCGCCCTTTTTTCCTGCTTTGCCGTTTGCAGCAAAGTACTTAAAGTTGTCAGCATCATTTTTCTCCTTACGGTTATTGTTTGCCAAGCATTTCAACAACTTCTTTCAAAGTCGTTTTTGTTCCAACGTTTCCGGGAAAAATAATGTAGGGAAGTCCAGGAAATTTGCTTTCATCGCCAGTCAGCCATACAGGTATACCAGGTTTTACTTGACCAGCTACAGTTGCTTTTTTTACAGATAACCCTTTTGTGCCTACATCACTTGAGGTAATACCGCCTTTAGCAATTAAGAAGCTTGGCTTCACTTTTATGCGCTGTACAATACTTGTCACTGCATCCGATATTTTTACAGCTACTTTTAACTCTTCTTCTTTATTTTCAGCACCAAGTTCAAAACGTTTGCGTCCGGTATAAACGGCTACCGTTTCTCCGTTCTGCATGTGTTCATCCGCTGTTTTAACGATACGGCTGATTTCAGCTTCTAATACAGCCGGAGACTCTAGGACTAAAAGATGATTAAATTCAATAAAGTTTACAAAATCTAGCGTTCTCAGCTCTTCAAACTGTTCTGTTGTCTTTTTAACATGGGAACCGATAATCACAAGACCGCCTGCACTGCTATCTTGCCTAACCAAATCTTTCTTGACGAGCAAAGCTTTATCGCTTATCCCGCCAATTACCTTAGTAAAGGCAGCTGCTGTCCGGAACATAAATTTTTTGCCTGCAGCCATCGCTTTGATGAGTGCAATAGAAAAGACTTTAACATCTACATAATCAACGGCATTGACAACCACTTTGCCAAAATTTGAGACCTGAGCTAATTGTGCAGCAATCCCATCAATGTCGATATTTCTAATACTGTCTAAGGAAATATAGGTAACATCCTTCGCTTTATATTGCCCCTTAGTTTTTTCTTCGATATAGTCACCTAAATTAGAACTGGTGTAACCAAAGGTTTTATCTTTAGCAAACTCAGTTTCACCGGCTGGAGTCAGATAATCGCCTTCTTGTACATAATGTACATTGCCGATAGTAAAACGTCCGCCTTCTTTAAAGATCGGCATCAGTACTTCACCGTCAATTTGAGTAGTTTCGCCTTTTTCAAGCGTGTCTTTCAGCACTTTCGTTTCAAGGGGATAATGTCCGCGGAGTGTTGAGTCACTTCTGCTGATCACCATGAAATCCTTGCCAACTTTTTGAGATATTTCCAAAATGTTAGCCGCCATTTCCTGATGCGCCTTAGCTGTCTCTTCTTCAGTAAAACTGCGGGAATTCGTCAAAATAAAAAACATTGTATTTGCTTCTTTAAATCCAGCCTCAATGCTTTCTTTTGACCAATCAGTATATACGGATATTCCATGCACTGTTTGTATTCCCGTTGGATCATCATCCAGAACAATGATTTTTTTATCGAAGTTTTGTAAAGCCTCGGCCATTTTTTCATTCACTTTAGCTTCATTAATCTCCGGAATCTTAGAAAAAATTTCAGTTTTCAGTACGGTTTTCATTACTACACTCTCCTCTTACCGATTACGGAATAGATGTCTCCACCTATTCCGTTTTAATTCAATTAGGATTAGCTGCCTTTTTTAACTTCTACGCCAGCTACTTTTTCATAGAATTGAACAATTCCGCTATGATCGTCCATGATATGACCATCTGCTTTTAAGCTATGCATAATTTGTTTTAATTGGCTGGTAAGCAGTAAAGGAACGTCAAGACTTTGTGCAGTATCCATAACATTTGTTATATCTTTTAAGTTTATGGCAAGTGTCCCGCCTGGTCTAAAGTCACGATTGAACATCATAGGAGCTTTTGCGTCGAGTACTACGCTGCCTGCAAGGCCACCACGGATTGCTTGATACACTTTTTCCGGATCAGCTCCAGCTTTTTGTGCAAGCACTAGTGCTTCAGCTACTGCAGCAATATTTAAGTTAACAATCACTTGATTTGCCAACTTTGCAACAGAACCGCTGCCATTTGGGCCTACAACTGTAATTGATTTACCCATTGCCAAGAAAACATCTCTGATTGTTTCGACAACTGCTTCGTCGCCGCCAATCATATAAGCAAGGGTTCCATTGATAGCACCGGGTTCCCCGCCGCTTACAGGTGAATCAAGGAATGAGCAGCCATGCTTTTCTACCATTTTAGCAAATTTTTGAGAAGCTACTGGAGATACTGAACTCATATCAACAATAATGGTACCTGGTCTTACGCCGGCTAAGATACCATCTTCTGCTTCTAACAGTGACTCGACAATTGCTGCATTCGGTACGATTGTAATCACAACATCACTGCCAGCTGCAAGTTCTTTTGGTGAAGCAGCTGCTTTCGCTCCAGCTTCTACTAATGCTTCTACTGCTTTTGCATTAATATCATACACCGTAGTATCTACACCAGCTTTTAGTAAATTCAACACCATAGGTTTACCCATAATCCCCAATCCAATAAAACCTACTTTTTTCATTATTTAGCCTCCTTTTTTTATAAAACAGCATACAAGATCAGCGGACACAATATTTTCTTTGCACTAGTCGATGCCGCAAAAAATGATGATATTATATGCTCCGTTTTAACTTTAAGTTTATTTTTAACTATCAATCAATTCATATAGTTATTTTTTAACTATATGAATTGATTTAATAGTAACAAGATTAAATTTACTTGTCAATGCGAAATCGTACTATTTTTTCGCACTTAGTATTGCAATAGTTATAAATTTACTTTATGCTAAAAGTATTCTTCAAATAAATAACCTTCCGAGGTGTGAAATATATGACCAATAAACCCTTTACCAAAATACGTCATAAATACAACACGTTATCAGCAAGTCAAAAATTAATCGCTGATCATATATTAAATGATCAAAAACATGCCGTTATGTCCACGATAAGCGAACTGGCTAAAAGCTGTAATGTAAGCGAAACTACTGTTATGCGCTTCATAAAAAAATTAGGCTATACATCTTTTCAGATCTTTCGCATTGACATGGCACACGAAATTACCGAAATCTCTTATGACCAAAAATCACCCCATAAACTTAAAATTGAAGATGGCTACCAAGATATCAGCACGGATGATGACGTGGCTACTATTAATCAAAAAGTCATACAATCAGCCTCCATTGCCATAAATGATCTTAAATCCTTAATTGATCCAGCATCCATTGAAGCTGTTGTCACACTCTTTTCAAAAGCAGATAAATTACTCTTTTACGGTTCCGGTGGTTCAGATGTCATAGCCCTTGACGGTTACCACAAGTTCTTGCGTCTAGGGTTCAATGTAACAACCCATTCCAATTCCCATTTCATGATGATTCAAGCAGCACATCTTTCTCAAACAGATATTGCTGTGCTGATTTCTCACACAGGAGAAAGCCGTGAAGTATTGGAGATTGCTGAAAATGCCAAAAAGCAGGGAGCAAAAATTATATGCATCACGAGTTATATCAACTCCAACCTAGCCAAGCTTTCTGATATTGCATTATTTAGTTCTACTAACCAGCTTAAATATTATACCGATGCTATGGTTTCTCGCATTCTTCAGCTGGTTATTCTGGATATGATCTTTGTTTCCGTAAGTTTACGGCTTGGTGATAGAGGAAAAGACTCTATTTATCGTTCCCGCAAAGCTATATCCGTAGCAAAAAAACCAATACCTAATTAAAACGATTCTAGTGCAACGACGTAGCAAGATCTCAATACGTATAAACCTATCCCTGATCTGCTAATTTCTTTAATCAACTACTCTTTACACACTACTCCGCCCTCAATGCAAAAATTTTACTTTTTTGCTTATCTTTATTATTTATATCTTTGCAGTAAAAAAGTCCTGAACCCTTAAATTTACTAGGGTTCAGGACTTTCTTCGTCGTTAGAGATGACACAGTTCTTCATCTCTACTAGCGAAGTTTAAATTGAGGGACAGCGGGAATCCTTATTATTCCGGGAATCATTCTAAAACCAAGGATGAACCGATATCCTTCATGGCAGTGTATAGATCTTTTCTTTCGTGTGCCGGTTCATTTCGCATACCGGTAACGACATGGAGCCCTTTAACATCAAATTCCAGCAACTGAAACATATTTTTCGTATAATCAAAATACATCTGGAACATGCCGGCATCAGGATTACCCTGAGTAAACACAAGAATCAGCTTTTTTTTCACGGCATTTTCTTTGAAATGCGGCGAGAAGCGCGGAGAGAATTGCGCAAACAGCCTGTCGGTAAAGATCTTCGCCTGGGCACTCATCTGCCCCATGTAAACCGGCGAGCCGATTACAAGGGCATCGGCATGGGCAATCGCATCATAAAGTTTCTGCATGTCATCATTGATAATACAGCCCCGATCGCCCTTTTTACAGCCATAACAGCTCTGGCACGGTTTGATATCAAGATCACTGGAACACCATGATTGTGTTTCGGCCCCCTGTTCTTTTGCACCTTCGAGTATTTTGTTTACGATCCAGGCGGTATTGCCTGCTTTCCGCGGACTTGCGATAAATCCCATGATGTTCATCTTTTCTCTTTCCCCCTTATCAACATTTTGTTCTATATATTTTGTATGGATTGCTTTGAATTTACACATTTAAAATTCTCACCTCGCGAAAAAAAGAATGATTATGTTTCCTTGGCAACATAATCATTCTATCATTTTATTGTTTCCTTTTCAACAATAAAATGAGGCTGTATCATACGCTGCTGTTCCAGCGTTTTGATACAGCCCCATTATTCAAAATCATTTCGATTTGTTATATCTACACCTTGCTTCTTTATTTCTGCATCCAAATGCCTGCTATACTTTTCCGCGAAGCTAAGCATGATAGCAAACTCTTCCTCAGTTACCTGCTCAAATACGGCTTTATCCCGCTCTTGAAACTCTTTGTGCAGTTCCTCATGCACTTTGTAGATTACTTTTCCTTGCTCAGTAAGCCTAAAATAGATTTCTTTCTGGTTATCAGGTTTCTGGTAACTTTCGATAATGCCTTTTTTTATGAGCTTCTTCGTTATTTTACTTATGCCACCCCTGGTCATATAAAAAGACTCCGCAAGTTTTGTTACGTTAGAATCTGCATTTTTGCCAATATAGTCGATGCAATGGACTTCAGAAGGCTTATAATCCTTAAGACTCTCTTCCATTTTATACTTATTAAGCGAAACCATCTTGTTTAATAAGTCCCTGAAACCCCTTATGACCTGTTCTTCTTTGTTCATGGCCTGTCCTCCCAGTATTAACAATATTATATTAAACTTTTGTTTCTATTTCAACAATGCTAAAATAATTATTTTAGCATGGGCTTGACCTTGTTCCTCGGTATATTCTATTCACAGTAATAAAGCACCTGTAGGCGGGAAGCATCAAACGGGGTACACATTCCTCTACATAGAAAAAGGGATTACACTAATTATCTATAGTATATTTATTATAGGACTCACAGGGATGTTTCTCTCGAGTCTAAGATTCCTATTAAGTATCACAATAATGAATTTAAATAAAAATAATTGAGTTCCTGCAAATTATTAGAATCTTCTGCAGGAACTCAATTGTTTTTGTATTTATTTAGATTACGCCACAGGCACCCCGATGTCACCCATCTCAATAATTGTTTGGTCCGTCGCACTTTCGATTACTCTTTGCTGTTCAATATATTTGTCAAAATCTTCAATAGTCGGTATTCCTACAGCATTAACATTCCACAAAATACCATTTGGATTATATTCCAATGTATAGCCGTTAATAGGTTCTGCATGAACAAACGCAGCATTAGTTGGTCCTAAAGTCGTTTGAAAATTCTCTTGCCATCTTTGTTCATATGCTGCTGAGATTGAAGCGTTTAAACTATTTTTATTGGATACTGCATCGGAAATAGACGTAATCGAAGAAGAATTTGTATTATTTGATGGAACTAAAAATACAGTAACTTCTTGTCCCGGCTTGATCGAATCTTTTTCTATTTTATTTAATTTTGCCACGCTATCTGGATCAATTTCTTCACCGAAATGTGCTGTTACATGAGAAAGGACCCTGCCATTTCCTATTATGGCAAAGCCCTTGTCATCTGATCGCAGTTTCCCGCTATAATATAGTTCCGCCAGCCTATCGCCCGTGACTTCGATTCGAAATCTACTACCATCGGCTGACTGGATCATACCGTATTCAGGTAGATCTCGAATTTGGGAACCATATATAGCTTCGAGAGTATCCCAACCATCGCCAGATTTCATCTCAAACTCCAGAAAATAGCGATTTGGTTCTAGAATAGGCGTACTAGATTTAGTAGTAAAGTCGTAAGTATTATTATTGGTGTCCGCTTTATTAAATGGAGTGTTCGGTGAGGTTGAAAGTTCACCATAATTTCGTAATGAATCAACTAAACTATGTCCTCTTCTTATATTGAGAGGATTCTCTGGATTATTACCTTGTTCGCCAGTAGGGTTTTTGCCGAATACATTATTATATGATCCTGCATAATACAAACTATCATCTACAGAAAGCCCGACTATACCACTGGCTACACCGTACACAAAGCTAGCTCCTGCCGTAAATGATGGAACAGGAGGATGATCGAAATAGCCGTAACCTCCATCATAAGATCTCTGCAGATCATCAATACCGCCTTGGCGGAAATTGGCTACCATTTCAAATTTAATAGCCGCAGCTGGTAAACCAGCTAATGACTTATATTTTGCTATGAATGCTTCAAAATCAAAAGTATAGGGTACTATATAGGGATTACCATCAGAGTTTAGTATGTAATCTCCATTATACTTCAAAAACTTTGCGCCGACAGACTGATTTTTGTTGATATCTAGAACCTCAAAATAATCGGGATTAAAATTTGCATCCTGTGTTTCAAAATCAATCCATTGTCCGTCATTTTGTTGTCTTTGTACACGCTTTCCATTATATAGTAAAAAGTATCCATCACTACGAGTGGCGATACCAGTGCTATCTGGTTTTCGTTCTCTAATAAATTGTCCCACAACTTTCGTCCCCCTAAATGTAATTATATTAATAAAAATACGGCACTTCTACTGACCGAATCAAGCCACAGCATTTTTTAACTTCTTGGGGTGCGATTGCTCCACCACCAACATCCAATCCAGACAGGTAATTCCCTTAGAACAAACGAAAGATACTGCGGTATATCCCGCAACTTTAGGTACTTTATGGATAGTATCTCATTCAAACTTGGTATAAATAACGGTAGAAGAAGGCTACATACTGGTACTATAACAAAGAGGCTGTAAAAGGGAACACGCCCCCAAATCCGATATGAAACCACAGCAATAATAGTTGCGATTATTCCTGGAAACACTGAGAAAGGCAACACAAACAAACCATCAATTGGCGACCGAATCATAAGTCCTAGCGCCTGCGCTTGAGAACGATACGGATTATAATGAATAAAATCAAACCATACTATTTCGCAAAATATCTCAATCGTAAATACAACATATTGCAAAATTAAACCACCGACTAAAAAGATTAATAGCGTTCTTCTCACACTTGAAGAAGCCAATTTATTTACCGATTGCTTATCCATTAAATCACTCCTTTAGACTGCCACGTTCACCGTTTCTCCCCCACCGCCAAACACGTGAAAGCTAATGTAGCAGCATTGCTAATCCTTCTTATTATAATCATCAGATATGTTTCACAGCAGCATACTCATCCATTATATTCCAGTTAATAACTCCATGCAATATCCATATCTCTTCTCCTTATAACACCAATTAAAAACAGATCCCTCATCATACATTTACTACCCTTTGGCGAAGAGTCGTCAAAACAACAGAATGGCCTCAGCTCCTAACAATGTTACTGTATCCACATAAAAATATAGGGATCATCTAGGTTTAGATTTATCCCTCTGCTATATATCCGTACATTTTAGAGTAAAAAAGGATAGGTGGATTTTAATAATCTTTAGTCAAATAATTCTATTACCCCAGCATGCTGACAAATCTTCTTATCTTCACCAACTGTTTTCAACAAACAATCTTGCAACTAGAAAAATTCTCATCATAGATATGAAAGTCCGATAAAACGTTTTTATGAAAAGCAAGTATGGGTATTTCATTACAAAGCAAAATCGCTATCTATGCAAAGGCAAAGAACAGTTTGAACTTCGTACAGTGGAGACGAGCTATGACCTTGCAAATCCACTTTTTTTCACTACCTTTTAAGAGGTTTTTAATTTCTTCAACAAAATTACGGGTTTACAACCAATGAAGCTCCTATACCGCAAAATGGGTCAAGAATAGTATAGTCTTGGTTTGCGCTAAATCTAAATAAACGAGGCCCGTTAACGGGTCTCGTTTATTTACATGCCAATTGGCACAGCACTTATTTTTTTCACGGGTTTCAAGCATAATTTTTATGCTTAATTTAAATCTATAAGTAAAATATTCGTACCAATTTATTGATATCGGTCTGTAATGTAGATCCTATTGCCTACTATTTTAAACCGCTTACAAATGTCAATTCATTATGATTTAATCAGTCTGACTCCTAAATCAAATGCTTTTTGCAAATCCTCAGCCGATATTTTTTCGACACGATGAGATTTTTCTTCTTTATCCGGCATCAGATAAACATACTTTGAATAATCGTCAAATTGAACGGTATTTGTTAACGTTAGCAGTTCACAGGTGCCCATTGTGCGGCTCATAATTCCCGCAAAATTAGTTAAAGTATCCTTAAACCCTCTTTCCACATAAATTTCATCATTGACATTCATTGTTGCAATCAAAGCTGTCTTAAAGTTTTTTGGTTTAGGGCCTGTAGACGTACCACCATAATCAAGATATTGAAATAGCAATCGGTCTGTAAAGGAACGCATTTGTCCTGACAGATTTCCATAATAAATTGGCGAACCAAGCACAATCACATCAGACTCCTCAATACGTGCCAGTACTGGTTTAAGATCATCCTCTACCACGCAATGTCCAAAGGATTTACCATTCTTCAATTTACAAGAACAGCAGCCGGTACAGCCCTTATAGTTTAAATCAAAGAGATTTATAAATTCAGTTTCAGCGCCCGCTGCTGTTGCTCCTTCAATGACCTGTTGTAACATTCTTGAGGTATTGCCATGTTTTCTTGCACTACCACACAAAGCTATGAGTTTCATAAATTATCCTCCACTTTCTATCATTTAGTGACTAATTATCGTCTATCAAATTTTTTTGAATTATTTTTTACTATATTGCGGTTGTAATTTCGCAAACAAAATGAGTGATCCCATCATAATACAAGCTGCCACTCCATATAGAATGCCCGGACTAAATGAATATATAGCTGCTGCTGCAAGAGGAACAAGAACTCTGTAAGCCGACTGCAAACTTTGATTTACTCCTTGCAATTTTCCTTGGCTGGTTTCGTCTACAGACTGGGAGAGTCGTCCGTTGTAGGACGGATCGAACAAGCCTTCACCTAGGGTGATACTCATAACTGCGGCAAAAATAAGTACCGGCGAGGAGATCGGAATGCTAAGAATGATTAGTCCCAATCCCAGTGCTATTCCAAAAAGACCAACAATACCAATATTTCGCTCACTGAATCTTTTAAGAAAAAGCGGTAATAACACAGCTCGCGAAAGAATATCGCAGGCGCCAATAAGAGTAAATATACTACCGATAAGAACAGGCCCCCACGAGTAAAGATCTTTTAAGAAGATGCTGAAATTAAATTGATAGATTCCTAATCCCACATAGAAGAATCCTCCGACAATGATAAGCGCTCTGACCTCTTTCATAGTGAAAATATCTTTGAACTGACCGAGGAGATTGAAGCTTTTTACCGAAAAATGGGTTGATCGTTTCTCAGGAGACAGTGATTCCGGCAGAAAGAAATAGGTACAAAGAATGGAGAGGAACATGATACCCGCAGTAACGAAAAACGGCAGCGTAATGGAAATGGCGCCAAGCAGACCTCCCAGTGCAGGCCCTGCCATGCAGCCGATTCCCATGGCAGCACCTATATAGCTGAACCATTTTGTGCGCTCCTGCGGCTCTGTGCTATCAGCAATGTAAGCAAACATCGTACTGATATTGCCTGCTGTTAGTCCATCAATGATGCGGCCCAGAAAGAGCACCCACAACGCCCCGCCGATACCAAACAGAATATATCCCATAACAGATCCGAATAAACTAATAATTAAAATCTTTTTTCTACCGTAGCGATCGCTTAATGCCCCAAATATTGGCGCTGCCAAAAAAGTGCAAGCCGCAAAAACGGATGCCAGCGCACTCATACCAACAACGATTTGCGCATCGGGCAAGTAGTTGCCAAGTAAAAATGGCAATAGCGGGAACACCATCGTCATCCCGATGCCATTCATCAACACAATCCCCACAATGATCCACAAAAAATTTTTACACATTTAAAACTCTCACCTTTCGAAAAAACGTTAGTTATGTTTCCTTGGCAACATAACTATGTTATCACCTCATTGTTTCCTTGTCAACAATAAAACAAGACTGTATCATACGCTGGTGCTTTCAGCGTATGATACAGCCCCATTATTCTTTTGCTCCTAACCTTTAACTTGGGAAAAGCAGCTCCAATAAATGAATGCCCTGTTTTCCTCCCATTGTAATTGCTTCTCTGCAGAACTTGCAATAACATGCAACTTTTTCTGTCTGGATTTGTGTACAGTGCTTTTGAAAATAGGTGATCTGCTCTTCCGGGGAGCAGGGAGTAAACATATGTGCCCCTTCCTCTACATAGCGTTTAGGAGCCAGTTTGGCATTGCTCGGTGTACAGGGAACCAATAGATTCACACCACAGAATTTGGTTTTTGCAAAGTTCTCATTCAGTTCTACATACTTAATATTCATTTTGTTTAAGAGGGAACGTACCGTATCTTGAAGCTGCCTTTTCTCAAAAGCAATCCAGCAATCCTGAATCGTTATGATCTCCCCATGATAATCGGGAAAGGGAAAATCAGCATCCTTGTCGATCAAATCCCAGATAAACTCAATATTGCCAGCCTGTGAGCTTTCTTCCATGATAGCGGCACAATTATTGCAGACAACAATAGCGCTATCCTGAGCGGTTAGTTTTTGATGCCCCGTACGACAGCACCCGATTGAATCAAGATTATATTTATCCCTCATATAAATACGCAATTTTTCACTTGCTTGTGTATAAGCAGCTTTTGCCTTACAGCTTGGAAAAAAGAATTTTGCCATTTACATCACCTCTTATATTCTACTATAGTCTTACGACATGCTTAACAGCGCAGCCACTCAAAAAATGTCTTCAAAAAATTCATACAAGCCTGACTGCTTCAATCGCTTTATCTAAGTTTGGGTTATACCATTCGTAATAACAAACAGCCTATGAGATACAAATAAGCTCTGGCACACTTCTAAAGCGCCTTCCATATGCTGACATCCATTGCCCAAAAGTTCTCGATACCGCTCTTCCCATTCAATGCCATCCACAACTTTTCCCAGTTTTAACAGCGTTTCTGAAAACCTTGCATTTAGCACATCTTCTAATGCAATCTTGCCATTTTCATAATCAGCCCACAGCTGTTTGTTGACGGAATTCTATACTTGAAACAACTCATCGGAAAAAGTATACTCGTGCTGCTGAAACAATTGGTTTAACGAATCCATTTCATTAGCCCCGAAATATAAAAAATCTTTACTTTGTCCCATTTACAATTAAGCTCGCGTTTTAAAATCGCTCACGCTGCACAGCCAAATCATATGGTCTAAACCTTGTCCCCAGTAATCCTTCACTACTTTATAGGGTGCGCCAAACTTCCTTAACCAGCGCTTCTGCGCCTGTTTATAACCGCTATCTAAGCAGAACTGGCTCCTGCCCATTGCTGCATTCCGCTCTGCCATCGCCTGAATTAATGCCGAGCCAATTCCCTGTCCTTGATAGCTTGGCAGCACAAATAAGCTGCCAACTTCGCCAATCCCCTCCAGCTCGTTTGCCGTACATTTTCGTATATCCTCACCACACGGTCCAAAGGAAATCGTACCAACAACCCGTCCCTCCCATTTTGCAATGAAAAAGAAGATTTCTGATTCCATTACCGCTAAAGAATCCGTAAGCAGCTGTCTCTTATAGGCAATTTCTTTTCGAATGAATTCGTCCCAGGAACCTAATCCTTCTGCCTGAAATGCTTCCCGAATAGTCGTGTCAAAAACTGAATAGATTGCTTTCCGATCTTCCTGGATGGGTTCGGTAATCCATATATTTGGGACCATAAACAATAACACTCCTAATTTAACGTAAACTAAAATATCATTCAAGATTTACCAACGGAAAACCTGCGACAACTCGCAAGTTTTAATTGTTTTTATAAATTTCGGAGCGTGCCTTACCAAGCCTCTTGCAGCTTACCTTATGACTTAAGATGCGCCACCACTACTTTGGATTTGTATCGTCCGAAATGACTTGATTTATAATATCACGATAGTGTTTCGTCTTTTTTTCCATAAATTTAACCCTTCGCGTTGCCTCCTCCAGCTGTTCCCGTGCGATCTCTTTGTATTTTAAAATAATTTCATAACGGGGAACAATAGAAGAATCTCCTTCTAAGTATAGATCAACATAATGTTTGATATCCTTTATCGACATACCGCAATCCTTAAGATACTTCACTCTTATCAGCCAATTAAGAGATGCTTCATCAAAAAGGCGTGTGTTATATTTGTCGCGCTGTATGTTCGGTACCAACCCTTTGTCAGTATAAAATCGGATCGTATGCTCTGTGAGATTTATTTTCTGAGCTACTTCTTTGACTGTGTACATTTCTCTGCCTCCTTTTTGAAAAACCCTTGACTTCGTGTTACTCGAATGCAGTACAGTAAACATATCACGTAAAAGAGGAGGAGTAAAGTGTCTTACTACCCTCGGGTTGGAATGCTTTTATCTTATTCACGGTGATTCTGATTGTCTATCATCAACAAGAAATTGAATTAAGGGAGGACAAATACTATGTCATTAAATTCCTCAGATCAAAACGTCCCTACAATTCTGCTCATCGCAGCCTCACGTGGTCTTGGTCTTGCAATTGCCGCCGAGTTTCTGAAGAAAGGCTGGAATGTAGTTGGAACGGTTCGGGACGAACCGTGTCGGACGAAGCTGCATGATCTTGCTGACGAGTTCAAGGGCCGACTCGAGATAGAGAAGTTGGACATCTGCGAACAGACCCAGGTTACTGCGTTACGCGAACGCTTATCAGGCAGAACGTTCGAGATGCTGTTCGTGAACGCTGGCATTACAAATGATGAGAAGGATACGATTGGTGACGTGACAACCGAGGAGTTCATCCGCGTCATGGTTACGAACTCGTTGTCTCCTATGCGCGTCGTTGAGTCGCTGCAGGATCTTGTTACGGCAACTGGCTTAATCGGAGTGATGTCATCCGGTCAAGGCAGCGTTGCAAACAATCTCACTGGAATGCACGAAGTCTATCGCGGCAGTAAGGCGGCCTTGAACCAGTTCATGCGGAGTTATGCGGCCCGCAATGCCGGATCCTCCCGGGCGATGGTGCTGATGGCTCCGGGATGGGTGCGAACGGAGATGGGGGGACCGACTGCGCACCTCAGCATTGAAGAAAGTGTTCCAAACCTGGTGAACACACTGCTCAAGAAGCAAGGAAATCCCGGTCTTGAATACCTCGATTATCTCGGCCGGACTGTTCCGTGGTAAAAAACTCTTGGAGATTGGTTCCATTGGGTTAGTCCCATCGCATTTATTGTATAAGTTCTAAAATTCCATAGTAAACAAAGAATTCCTGCGAATCCAATAGGATTTTACAGGAATTTTCTCTATTTTGCCCTTATAAATAATATGGTTCCTGCGAGGCGCCTCTCTGTAAAAACGATGGAATCATCGTTTAAAGAAAGCTCATGTGCTTGACGAGTGAAGAAAAAGTATCTACAATTATAATCATTTGAAAAACTTCTTTTTTGCAAATAAGCAAAACCGAAATGATATGAGGAGCAAACAATGACAACATTAAATGCAATCATTATGGAAGTAGGCAAAGATCCTGCTGTCTACAAGCTATCAACGGAAATTGATAAACAACTGGAAGAAATGGCCGCTGTATTAGGCGGAAATTTCATTAGTTCCCGCTTATTCCAGGTGGGTGAAGGTCTATCCTTACATATTTTTATCAATGATATGGCAATTCCCCTGCAACTAACGGCAAATCGCCGTTTCCCTGAACCGGATCAAGAGCAAATTATTTTTGGTAATGCGCTGTTTCTCATCATTGATGATGTCAAGGGTGATGAAGAAGGTGCGTTAGATATTCCTGATTCATATTGTGAGGTTTTTATTAATAAACTTAAAGAACTTTTTGCCCCTTGCAATGGAGACGAGAAACCAAATCTGGATGAAGAAATTTTTGTCGAAAACCCAGGCACAAACGAAGAACGGCGTTTTAGATGGGAAGAAGTGCCAGCACCTGGCAAAGAAAGCGAATTAAAATTTATTGGAAAAGGTTATGTTCGTATTGTTGACGACGGCACCTGTGATATTCTAGAAATTCGCGGACGTTACTTCAAACAAAAATATCTCAAAGAAAGCAATAAAAAATTACAATAGAACGTTGAAGCAGAAGGATAGCCGCAGTGTTTTCCTTTGCTCAACATAAAGATACGCCCTTATAGAAACAGTTATTATTTTAACGGTTTACTATAAGAGCGTATTTTAATTTTTCTAATGCGCAGGAATTTTTTCGCTATGATCAGTGATGCTGTTCCAGAGGGAAAAATTCCTTGTCTTTACCACAACGACCGGGCAGCAGCATTTGCCAGTTCAGCTAATGGACCAGGATATACACCAATAAACAAGGTTGCAATCAAACTTATCAGAGCCACAATACGCAATGATAAGCTAGCAGTAAACGCCTGCTCATTCTTTGCTTCCTTACCGTACATCGCTCTGACCACAAGCATGTAATAATACACTGAAACCATCGACATGATAAGTCCTAACATTGCAATCCAGAAGTAACCTTTATCTGTAATTGCCATAAATATATACATCTTGCCGACAAAGCCTGCCATTGGCGGCAGGCCTGCCATCGATAACAAGGACACCGTCATAACTACTGCCAGGAACGGCGACTTTTGAGACAATCCGGAAAGACCCTCAATCGTATCTGAGCCATACTGGTTATTAACGGCAGTCGTTACAGCAAAGGCACCGACATTAGCCACCATATACAGCACGGCATAGAATAACATCCCTTTGACTCCGGCTGCATCAGCAGCCAAGATGCCTGATAAAATATAACCAGCTTGCGCTACGGAGGAATAGGCCAGCATGCGCTTGATATTCGTCTGCCAGATTGCGACTACGATACCTACAATCATACTGAATCCAGCTAATAAACTGACAATCGTCAGCCAATACGCCTGTAAGCCTGCAAATGCTACTAAGAAAACCCTGAGTAATACCGCGAATCCGGCAGCTTTTGATGCCATCGCCAGCATGGCAGTAACAGGAATCGGTGCGCCTTCATAAACATCGGGGGCCCACATATGAAAAGGTACAATAGATATTTTAAAGCAGAAACCGGCAAGCATAAGCCCTAATCCCAGCAGCACAGCCGGACTGGCAGTAAGATGAGCAGCAATTTGACTCAGCACAATGCTGCCGGTAAAGCCATATATCCAGCTCATACCATACAGCAAAACGGCGCTTGCTGCCGAACCAAGAATCAAATATTTTGTGCCAGCTTCACTTGATTTACTGCTTCTTAAATCAAAGCCAACTAGAATATACAAGATAATGGTCATCAATTCCAATCCGACAAACACCGTTAATAAATCATTTGCCGACGCCATAACCATCATACCCACTAAACTTAAGAGTAATAATGCATAAAATTCGCCAGTATTATGAGTCAGTCCTTCGATATAGTCAAAGGAAAACAGCAGTGTTAAGATCGTCGCCACTATGAATAACTGCTTGAAAAATAAGGCGAATTTATCAACAACAAAAAAACCATGATATACCGTGGCTGAGGTTCCATGCTGGTTAAAGGTGTACACCAGAATCCCCAATAAACCACAAACTGCAAAATACCCTAGACTACGACGTGCTTCCTGCCGGGGCATCAGCAAGTCAAAGACGATGATAAGCAAAGCAAGAATTACAACGGCTATCTCACTTGTGAGCAGTGCAATATTCATTGAACAACACCTCCCAGCAAGGCTGGCGTAACGTGCAGCTTAACCAGTAACGCCATTACCGGCTCCATACCGCTATTAACCATACCCATTAATAATTGCGGGAAAACACCAACTACTACTAAAATGGTTCCCAGTAAGACAAGGGATACTAATTCCACTCCAGAGGCATCGCGGCAAGTATCAAATTCCGCGCGCCGCGGCCCGAATAGCACATTTGCCAGTACGCGCAAGATATAAAGCGCAGTGAAAACAATACCGGAAATCGCTAGAAGAGTCTGAATCGGATATACCTTAAATGCACCCACAAAGCTTGTAAACTCAGGAATAAATCCGGCTAACCCCGGAAGTCCCAGGGAACTCATCCCAGCTAACATAAAGCCAACAGCTACACGGGGCATTTGATGTGCTAACCCGCCAAGGTTAGGAACCTGCCGGGTATTTGTTTTGTCATAGACCAGGCCAATCATTGCAAAAAATAAGGCGGTCATGATCCCATGGGCAAACATATTTGCAATCGCGCCATCCATGCTGATAACATTTAAGGCTGCAAAACCAAGCAGTATATATCCTATATGAGATATTGACGAATAACCGACAATGTATTTTAAGTCTTTTTGCGCAATGGTGACAAAAGCAGCATACAAAACATTAACCACGGCAAAAAATGCAATAAACGGTGCCCAGAATTTAGCTCCCAGCGGTAAAACTAATAGCCCGATTCGAATCAGACCATAGCCGCCAATTTTCTTTAATACTCCCGCATGGAGCATCGATACCCCCGTCGGAGCTGCCGCATAGCCATCCGGCGCCCAGCTATAAAAGGGCCACATGGATAAAGTAGAACCAAAGCCAAGCAGCAATAAGAAAAATGTGACTACCTGAACATTTTCTGATAAATTCCCAAGCACATGAGCCTGCGCTAGAACTTGCATACTGAAGGTTCGCATCCCTGCCGGAAAGGCATTCACATATAACGCGATCACCCCGGCAAGCATGAAGGCTGAGCCTATTAATAAGTAAATCGTCAGCTTCATCGCCGCGTATTCTTTACTCACTCTTTCCGAAGAACCCCAAACAACTACCATAATATAACTTGGTATGATCCCCAGTTCATAAAACAATAAGAATATGAACAAATCCTGGGATACAAACGTTCCGATTGCACCGACTACCAAGAGCAGCAGTTGAATAAAGAATTCTTTGGAGCGTTTTTCCACATTCCAGGAAACAAAAACAGTAGAAAAACCAACCAGCATCGTCAATAGCAGCAGCGGCAAGGAAATTCCATCTACACCTAAGGCATAGGATACACCTAGCTCGGTAATCCAAGGAACATTCTCTATATATTGCAGGCCACCCAAACTAACATCATAGGCCCAGTAAGCATACAAGGTTAAGCCGAGGGCGATTGCCATCGTTACAGCTGATATCATTTTTATCGTTTTGTCAGCTTCACGCGGCATAACGGATAATACCAGTATCCCCCAGATAGGTGTTAATAAAATTGCCGTTAATAATGGAAAATCAACCATTTTAGTAAGCACCTCCCGATAAGACACCCTTAGTCAGCGGGTTAAGTAACAATAACCATATTACAACGATTATCATCGCTCCAAACATGATTAAGCCATATCGCTGCAGCTTGCCGTTCTGGCTTTTGCGCACCAAATCGCCAAGTTGAACCGGTACACCCGCTATCCCATTTACAATACCTTCTACAAAATAAAGCTCCAGCCAATACAAAATCTTGCCTAAGCCATCAACAAAGGTGTGATTAAGCCACAAGTAAAGCTCATCTATATAATATTTGCGGAAACTCAGCTTGTATAAAGTGTTGAAACGCCAGGACAGATTATCAGCTGAAACCTTACCTGAACCGTATATAAACCAAGCCAAGGAAATCGCCAGTATTGACAATACCGTCGACGTTGCCGCTATCCCCCAATGTAAGCCCTCGTGTGAAGCCGAACCGAAACGAACCCAGTCACCAAAATGATTAGCATAGGGTACATATCCGCCAATAACAGCAAGAACACCCAGCACTGCCAAAGGGATTCGCATGGACATTGGCGCCTCATGAGGATGATTGTCAGGTTTTTCTGAGCCGCAAAAGACGACAATCAGCAGTCTTGCCATGTAAAACGCCGTCATAAAGGAAGTCACTACGGCAATCATGTATAATGGCGTACTAACCTGGGAAACCGCCAGCAGGATCTCATCCTTTGAAAAGAAGCCAGCAAACGGCGGAATACCGGATATCGCAAGTACACCGATCGTCATAGCAGCAAAAGTAACTGGCATTTTATGACGTAAGCCGCCCATCTCAAAGATATCATTTTTATCTGGCAAACCGTGCAATACCGCGCCGGCTGCTAAGAACATCAATGCTTTGAAAAAGGCATGTGTCATCAGATGAAACATGGAGGCCGTAACACTGCCTACGCCAAGGGCCAACATCATATAGCCCAACTGGCTGACAGTCGAATAGGCTAAAATGCGTTTAATGTCCCGCTGGGTAAAAGCGATACTGGCAGCAAAGCAAGCTGTGAACGCCCCGATCCAGGCTATTACCGCCATTGCATTTGGCAAAGCACTAAATAAGAAAAAAGCTCTGGCTACCAAGTACACCCCAGCTACTACCATAGTAGCGGCATGAATAAGTGCTGATACCGGTGTTGGCCCTTCCATCGCGTCAGGCAGCCAAACATGCAGGGGAAATTGTCCGGATTTTCCGATAGGCCCCAGAAATACGAGGATTGCTACGATCGTCAGAAGATTTGTGCCATGCTGCGCAACATAGACCGGCACATTCAATGCCAACTGCTGAAAATCCAGTGTACCAAATAAAATCTGCAAAAATAATATTCCGACCAGTAACCCAAAATCACCAATGCGCGTAGTAATAAAGGCTTTTTTAGCAGCTTCCCGCGCCGAAACTTTATGGAAATAGTAGCCGATTAAAAGATAGGAACACAAGCCAACTAATTCCCAAAAAACAAATAACTGCACAAAATTAACGGCAATTACTAAGCCTAACATAGCAGATGCAAACAATGACAAGTACGCAAAAAATCGTCCGAATCCAGCATCGCCACGCATATATCCAATCGAATAGATTTGCACCATCAAAGCTACCAATGTAACGATGAACAGCATCATAGCCGATATAGGATCAATATATACCCCCATATCAACAGTAAGCCCCGATATAAAAAACCAAGGTATTTTATGAATCAACGGATGATCCACCGTGATATGGTTCGCTATCACACCATACCCTACCCCTAAGGATAAGACAAAACTGAGTAAACTCATACCAACAGATACCGTCGCTGCCAACACAGGAAGACGACGCAGAAAAAATCCCACTATTATAAAGCTTATTGCCGGTAACAAGGGAATAAGCACAACATGAGACAATGCATATTGGCTAAACAAATTTCTTCACCTACTCTCTAATGCAATCTTACCAGTGCATCTCATCAAGTCTCGCAGCATGCACCGTATTCCGATCATAGTATACTCGAAAGATCATTGCCATTCCTACCGCTACTTCAGCAGCCGCTACCGTAATCGTAAAGATGGCAAATATTTGTCCGGTTAAAACCTCCGGTGTTATAAAGCGTGAAAAGACAATTAAATTTATATTGACAGCATTCAGCATCAGCTCAATACTCATTAAAATACCGACGATCGTCCTTTTGCTCAATACCCCATACAAGCCAATGGCAAATACGATAGCCGCAACTGTTAAAAAATGAACCAAGCCAATCATTCTTCCACTCCCTTTGCCAAAACAATCGCACCAATCATAGCTGCCAGCAAGAGTACTGCCCCTACTTCCATTACCACCATATAATCAGTTAGTATTAACTGAGCAAGGAGAGATGGGGTATCTTCAACAACGGCACTACTGGAATAATGCCAGGGTGTAGTAGCGATAACACCTAAGGTCACAACGACAAACAAGCCGCTTACCAGTGTGACTACCCGGGACGGAATATTTACTTCCGTATCATTCGTCCCATGCCGGCTGCTGCGTCTGGTAAGCATTGTTCCCAGAACAAAAACAATCGCAATTGCTCCATTATAGATTAGAATTTGGACTGCAGCCAAAAAGTCTGCCTGCAGCAGCACATACAAGCCGCTTACACCGATAAAACATAAAGCCAGCAGTAATGCGCTGTGTACAAGATTACTTTTGGTCACAACCCCAAAGGCAGCAGCTACTGTAATCGCCGCAAATATATAAAATGCGACAGTATAACTCAGCTCATTCATCCTTCTCCCTCCTCTTAAGGGTATCCTCTTGCTCAGTATTAGGCTTATCTGTTTGCGCTAGCTCTTCTGCTGCCGCTGATTTTTGTTTTGCAATCGCTAAACAGTCAACATCCAATTCCTCTCTAAAATACCGTGAATTCTCATAATTTTTGTCCCAGCAAATCGCGTTTGTCGGGCATGCCTCAATACAATAATTACAATACAGACACAATCCTGAATGATAAATATAGGACGTTAAATGCCGTTTTTTCTGCTCATTAGTGCCTGTAGTCAATTCAATCACATGATTAGGGCATGCCCTCGCGCATAGTCCGCACGCGATGCATTTTTTATTGTCTAAGTCCAGCTCACCGCCACGAAAACGATCGGGCATGGTTAGCTTTATTTCGGGATACTGCAGCGTTTCCTTTTTATTAAAAAAAGCTTTTAAAGTTACGCGCATGCCTTCTAATAATCCTTTACCAACCATAGCTTCCCCTCCTAACTAAAAAACTCGTAAATGTACATGCCAAGTCCGGTAACAATGATATTAAGCAGCGCCAATGGCAGTAACACTTTCCAGCCGAAAGACATAAGCTGATCAATGCGCAGCCTGGGAAACGTCCAGCGAAACCACATAAACAGGAAAATCATCCCGCCAACTTTAAGAAAAAACCAGAGCCAGCCTGGAAGCCATGGTCCACTCCAGCCACCCAAAAACAAAGTGGTTGCGATTGCTGAAACCGCTAATAAATTTGCATATTCTGCCAAAAAGAACAGAGCCCATCGCATGCCAGTATATTCGGTAAATGGTCCTGCAACGATTTCTGACTCACCTTCCACTAAGTCAAAGGGCGCCCGGTTAATTTCTGCTGTTGCCGTAATCACATAAACCACAAAAGCAATCGGTTGTACAACGATAAACCAGGTATGCTGTTGTGCGGCTACTATCGAGCTCATCCGCATCGACCCCGACAGCATCACGATTCCGAGAATCGAAAGCACCATGGGAACCTCATAGCTAAGCATTTGCGCAACCGTCCTCATACCGCCTACCAAAGAGTACTTGTTATTAGAGGCCCACCCTGCCATCAGAAACGGTAAAACCGACTGGGAGGACATCGTGATAAAATAAAAAATACCAATATTTAAATCCGCAAAAATAGCCTTATTATCAAAGGGAAATACGACAAAAACTAGAGCTGCGGGGATAAACAAGAGCATCGGTGCCAAAACCCACATCCATTTGTCAGCACCGGCTGGCATAATATCCTCTTTTGCCATTAGCTTAATCATATCAGCTACCGACTGCAGCGTGCCCCTTGGGCCGACGCGGTTAGGACCTGACCGTCTCTGCATGAAGGCACTTACCTTTCGTTCCGTGTAAACCAATACCACTGCCGTCAAGGAAATAATCGTAAAAATGGCCCCAATATTTATTAAACTCATGCAGATATCTACTAACTGCGGATCAGGTAGAAAACGCCCTAAGATACCTCTTAGTATTTCTGCAATTTTAAACAATCCTGTTATCTCTTGCATGCCTTATGACTCCTCTTAATAAAGTTTAGCAGTCCACTTCCCCCATCAATGAGTCTAATGTCGCCAGTACGGCTACAACATCACCGATAAGCAAACCTTGGCAGGTTTCATTCAGTACCTGGAGATTAATGAAGGAAGGGCGACGTACATGGAGGCGATAGGGGTTAACTCCGCCATCGCTAACGATATAATAGCCGAGCTCGCCTCGCGGGTTTTCAATGGAATGATACATCTCACCAGCCGTTGGTTTCAACACTTTGGGAACAGTAGCCATAACTGTGCCTTCAGGCATTTGCTCCAGTGCCTGTGTAACAATACTGGCGCTCTGTTTCATTTCTTCCATTCGGATGATATAGCGGTCCCAACAATCACCAACTTGTCCTAGTGGCACGCTAAAATCAAAACGGTCATAAATACTGTATGGTTCCACTTTTCGGATATCATAATCAACTCCTGAAGCCCGCAAGGCAGGTCCAGTCAAACCAATTTCTAATGCTCTTTGCCCACTAACCACGCCAGTGTTTTTTAAACGGTGATACAGAATCTCATTGCCTGTCAATAAATGGTGATATTCATCAAGCATAGCAGGAAAATCTGCCAAAAAACGCTGCAGTGCCGGGATAAATTCTGACGGTATATCAGCGGAGACACCGCCAAATCGGATATAGGTATAGGTTTGTCTGGCACCGCAGGCCATATCAAACAAATCCAGAATCCGCTCACGACTGCGAAAACCAAACATCATTCCAGTAGAAGCGCCAAGATCAATTGCCAGCGAGCCCATAAAAATCAGATGACTGGCAATTCGATTTAATTCCGTCATAATGATTCGCAAGTATTCCGCACGTTCAGGTACCGTAACGCCTATCATCTTTTCTACCGTCTGACAATATCCTAAGTTATTGCCCATGGATGAAACATAATCCAGCCGGTCAGTATAGGGAATAAATTGGGCATACGTTCGACTTTCCGCCAATTTTTCAATACCGCGATGCAGATAGCCCATATTCGGAATCGCTTGCACTACCGTTTCGCCATCCAATTCCAGCACGACTTGTAACACACCATGCGTACTAGGATGCTGTGGTCCCATATTTAAAGTAAAGGTTTCTGTCTTTAGCATGAACTCTTTACCCCCTCTCCCCCTGCATTACCAGTATGGTACGTTTTGCGCAATGGATGTCCCTCAAACTCATCCCGCAGTAAAATACGCCGCAAATCAGGATGTCCGGTAAATCCTACGCCTAACAAATCATAGATTTCCCGCTCCTGAAAATTTGCAGAAGGCCAAATCGTGGTGGCTGACGGGACTTGAAGATCTTCCATACCACAACGGGTCTTAACTGTAATCGCCTGTCGCAGAGGCAAGGAATATAAATGATAAATAACTTCTATATATTCCAAATAATCGACTGCCGTCAGATTACGCAGCATATTACATTGATATGACTCGTTCGTTTTAAGGAACTCAAGTATATCCAGCAAACGATGTGGCTCAACAAGTAAAGCTGACTGAGCTTCTTCGCCAATTATTTTTACGTCCTCTGCATACCGGGCTTGCAGCTCAGCCAATGAATTCTTTATGTCTTGATTACTCATGACTTTCTCCTCGCAACCTCAGGATTCTTAATTTTGCGCTTTAATTCCAGCATTCCGTGAATCAAAGCTTCCGGTCGGGGCGGGCAGCCGGGAATATACACATCGACTGGTAAAATCTTGTCCACACCGGGAACAACGGAATAGGAATCGGCAAAGGGGCCTCCAGAATTTGCACAACTGCCCATGGCGATGACATATTTCGGTTCAGGCATCTGCTCATACAAACGCTTTAACGGACCAGCCATTGCCCAAGTCAAGGTACCCGCAACAATGAGCAAATCAGCTTGCCTTGGTGAAGCACGAAAAACCTCGTATCCGAATCTTGACAAGTCAAACCGCGCGGCGGCAGCCGACATCATCTCTATCGCACAGCAAGCAAGACCCGATGACAACGGCCACAGGGAATTACTTCGCGCCCATTTTAATACGGTATCCAAACTTGTTAGAATTATATTTTTCTGCAGCAGCTCATTATCCTGCTCTTCCTGCGTCCCTAGTTTTGTTACTTCCATTCCAAAGCTCCTTTCTTCCAGGCATATCCTAGTCCTACCAATAAAATACTAAGGAATACAAACATTTCAATAAAGGCAAACTTTCCCAACTGCTGAAACTTAATTGCCCAAAGATATAGAAAGACAGTTTCAATATCAAAAGCAACAAATACTAATGCATACAAAAAATAACTTGCTCTAAATTGCACCCAAGTCTCACCAACCGTATCTACACCGCACTCATAGGGCAACGATTTTTCTATACCCTGCTGGCGAGGACGGGGACGGATAACAAATGCAGTTCCTAACGCTAATAACGGAAAAACTAAAGCAACAAGCAGCAGCAATCCAATATTGCCAAAATCGATCAACATATTCTCTTTCCTCCTTCGATAAGAATTACTTGATTTATGTACAATAATAGTCTGCCAAACACACTCGACATCCTATCTTCTTTTGAGCAGTGATTTTATACTAAAAACGGATTAAAGCTCCGATTATTATCGTCTTCCATTTCTTTATTCTATCCGTTTTAAAACCATATACACTTGTTTTTCTCACCTGCTCCTCCAGTGCGTTTATCATCTTTAAGAATACATAATACATAATACAAGCTAAGTGCACCTATCAATTCTGTTTTTATTTATTTGGGATAATTGTATCATAAAAAAGGAATCATTAAATTGATTCATATCACAGTCTATGAATACTTTTACGATGTTACAATGTTCGTTACAATATGTACAATCCCTTCATTTATCTATAGTTTTTAAATTTATTATTTTATTTTTTTATTATTAATAATAACCTTGTCATTCCCTTACTATATCGAAATTGTCTTGTATCACTTTGAACCACTATGAAAAATTCCATATTCCAAATGCCTGCTTACACTGGGAATTGGTTGTTTTACAACATAAATGTGCACTGCTCACTCGTATTGTGGACAGTGCACATCGCCTATTAAAACAATTTCTGATTTTATAAATACCCTGCATTGACACTCCACTGATCAGATATTTTTTTGTCGCACTGAAATCAAGGCCCTGTCTTTTTTAGCAATCAATTCAGCACATTGATACTGATTATTACTCTTATTTACTTTACTATCTTATAATAAGAATCGACTCATGTCAAATTATAGAAAAATGACGATTATCTCTATTATCCATGGGGCAGCTAGCCCTAACAATCGTCGTAGAAAAAGTATGCTGTCCCTTACTAATTCTAAAATTCTTGAATCAATACATCGAATAATCGCGCCTATCCTCAAATTTTCTGAAGATAGACGCGGTTATTATTTTTTACTCTTCTACTGTCACTGACCTGACAAACTCCTTGGTTTATCAACGGCAAAATCACGGGTTACAAATGCAAAAAGTTTGCCGCCACTGCTAGTGCCAGTATAATGGTCGAGGACACCAGAAATGGTTTCATCGGTGAAGATAATACTCTGCTAAATTCTCTGTTGTCTTTATGTTTATAGCAATATCCGCTGTAACAAGTTTTCATAATGATCAATCCTTTCTTATAATCATTATCTTTTATCTAAAATCCCTATCCAGGGATAAAATGGATTCGTTTGATTACTTTTATTATATATCGATAATTATTATCTGTAAAGTATTATTATAATTTACTTAAAGCAACTTTCAAAAATTTTGTTATCCCACAACTCTGAGGATAGGGCTGCACACCTATTCTACTGTTACTGACTTAGTCAAAGCTCTTGGTTTATCAACGTCATACACAAGCATTTATGTACATATAACAAAAAGAACCTCTGCTGAAAATTACAGCAGAAGTCCTTAGTTTAATACTATTTCAGCAAAATGACACCATTGCCTGCGCCAATACGATCAGCTCCGGCTTCAGCGAGCTGACAGGCAAATTCATGGGTACGGATACTACCACTCGCTTTAACCTTAGCCTGATTACCAACAGCTTGGCGCATAAGTTTGACATCATCCACCGTTGCTCCACCTGTACTAAAACCAGTTGAGGTCTTAACGAAAGCTGCACCGGCACGCACAGCCGCTTCGCAGGCGGCAACCTTCTCCTCATCACGGAGTAAACACGTTTCGATGATGACCTTGACGAGAGCCGGTTTAACTGCTTCCACAACCGCACGAATATCTTCTGTAACAAAATCCATATTCCCATCTTTGATTCCGCCAATATTGATGACCATATCGATTTCCTCTGCTCCAGCTTTTACAGCAGCTTCCGCTTCAAAAACCTTCGCCTCAGTCAACATCGCCCCTAATGGAAAACCGACAACGCAGCACGTATTAATTCCGGTTCCCTTCAGTTCCGAGGCAACCAATGCGACATGACAACTATTGACACAAACGGCCGCAAATCCATAAGTACGAGCCTCGGCACAATAACGCCGAATTGTTTCTTGCGTTGCTTCCGGTTTCAGCATTGTATGATCAATGATCTGTGCAATATTCATACCATCACCCCTTCATTGCCTGCTTTTTATCACGTTCATTAACAACATAGTTGTAAATAAGGACAAAGATTAGTAATCCACCCCAAATGATCTGTCGATAAAAATTTGATATATCCTCATACATATTAAGCCAACTGCTAACCATTTGCACAATGACGGTTGCCACGATGACACCGCTTATATTACCTTTCCCGCCATATGGATCTACACCGCCCAAAACAGCAATCAGAATAGCCTCCATCAAATAGGATGCACCATAATCCGCCTTCGCGGAGTTGAACCGTCCCAGCATAATAATTCCTGCAACAGCACTAAACACACCACTTAACACATAATTGACAATAAAAAGACGTACATTATCAAACCCTGAAAAAGTAGAGGCTTTTGCACTTGTACCAAGCATGCGTAACTGATACCCTAATGTAGTTTTGCTCATAATAAAAGCAGCGATTACCGCAAATATGGAAAAGATAATAATCGGCACTGGTATGCCCATTATACCGCCGTTGATTGCAGCTGACAGCTGCTTTGGCAATCCCCCGAGCGTACTGCCATTCGTCATGACAATAGCAAATCCTGTATAAAGAGCCTGCGTACCCAAGGTTGCCAAAATTGGTGTAATACCAACAACCCCAATCAAAAAACCATTGAACGCACCACAAAGAACGCTGACAGCCAGTGCTATAAAACAGGCCGCTGCAATCATCATAAAGACAACACTGCTGCTCATATCCGGCACGATAACAATTGACAAAAACTTTGCCATCAGCACGGCACAAAGATTCGCAATTGCTACAACACTAAGATCGATCCCTGCCGTAAACAAAGTAAATGCCATAGCGATCGATAGAAGGCCAAATTCGGGAAACTGTTTGCCCATCGACTGGAAACTCGAAACATTAATGAACATAGATCCCTTAAGAGCTGTACAAAGGACAAACACCATCAGAAAAACGACTAGGAGCCTGGCTAAGTTTTTATCTTTATTTATTGCATGTCTGATTATATCCATACCATTTTCCTCCTTCGTTCATCTTGATGGCAAGTTTTCTTTCGTTACGTTTTGCTTGGATTGCAGAGGCTGCAGTACCAATAATAATAATCGCACCAGTAAACACTTTCTGCCAAACCGTCGAAATGCCCAATAAAATCAGACTATTATCTACTATCGTCAAGAGTGCCATGCCAAGCATTGCACCAATCACACTGCCTTTGCCGCCCGTCATTCTCACCCCGCCAAGAACACAAGCAGCAATCACTGTCATTTCCATACCTTCTAAATTATTGGGATGTACGGCAAGGAGCATCGTCGAACGCAATACGCCAATGAGTCCTGCCATGCAGCCAGAAAAAGCATAAATGAACAGCAAAATGCCAAAAACGTTGAAACCCGATCTCTGTGCCGCTTTCACATCACCACCGATAGCATATATACCCCGCCCGAGCATCGTTTTATTCAAAATAAACCATCCCACAAAAATAAGTACTATCATAAGAATAACACCGACTGGCATACTGGAAGTCAGTCCGGAAACTGGATTTGTCGCCGAAAACAATTTCATCTCGCCAAGTTCTTTAAGTGGCGCACAAAGTGGATATTCCCGCGATTTGAACACGCCCTGCATAATACCGAAGCATATACTACTTGTAGCAAGGGTAACAATAAGCGCTGGAAATTTAAAACGCGCGATAATCACACCATTGAGTATACCAACCAGCAATCCGATAAACATGGCAACCAGAAAAAAGACCAGCGGATTTGAGGCAACGTCTTCCAACTGAGAACAAACTACAAACATAGACAGTGAAGCAATGGCCGGAAATGAAACATCTACACCACCTGTAATAATGATAAACATTTCACCGATGCAGAACATCACTGGCACCGAAAATGCCCGCACAATATCGACCAGATTATTGCCCGTGAAAAACTGCCCACTTTTTATCTGAATGGCCATACATAGGAACAGGATGATCAATGCTACATAAAATTCGGTTGACTTTACCGATTGCTTTACATTCATATATGAATCCTCCTATCCTTCTAATTTGCCAGTTCAGCAAGGCGGCTCTCCTCGAGTCCCTGTGTCGATAGAATTTCAACTAGTCGGCCCGACTGCATAACCATAACACGATTACAGTTTGTAAGCACCTCTGGCAAATCATCGGAGATAATAATAACGGTAAGTCCTTGTATTGCTAAGCGTTTTATCAACTCATAAATATCATATTTTGCACCGATATCTACCCCAACCGTCGGTCCATTCAGGATTAATACCTTAAGGTCAAGTGACAGCCACTTGGCTAAAACACATTTTTGTTGATTACCACCTGAAAGTGTCCCCACAGAATCTTCCATATTATGAAGAGCAATAGACAATTCTTTAGCCCAATACCCTGTCATTTTCTCAATCTTTGTACGATCAATTTTACCTAACCAGTTCGCATATTCATGCCATTTTTCAATAGAAACATTGTCTGCTATCGGCTGGGATAAGAATAGTCCTTCCGTAACACGATCTGCAGGCAGATAACCTATACCATTTTCAATGCCCTCCTTTATGGAACGGATTTCCACTAGTTTTCCCTCAATAAAAACTTCTCCTGAATCTGCTGCGTGATAACCAAATAAAGTCTCTGCTAATTCCGTACGGCCTGATCCTAAAAGACCTGTTATGCCGATAATTTCACCTTGTTTGAGGCAAAAACTTACATCCTTAAATCCGTTTTTCAGGGAAAGCTTCTTGACTTCCAGTACTGTTGGCGCATTCTCTCTCGTATATTCATACCGCGACGAAACAATATCACGTCCTGTCATATGATATATAAACTTATTCTGACCAAGCTCTTTCGTATTACCCTCAGCAACATTTTTCCCACTGCGAAAAATCGTAAATCGTTCAGCAATCTCAAATACCTCATCCAACTTATGTGAAACAAAAAGCACCGCTATACCCGTCGCCTTTAATTGTTGAATGATTTTAAATAATGCCTTGACTTCCCGCTTCGTTATCGCTGTTGTCGGCTCATCCATAATGATGAGCCTCGCATCATTTAACAAAGCGCGGCTGATGGCGATCATCTGACGCATACCCACCGTAAGATTTTCCACCGTTTCATCTAAATCGATTTCAAAACCGATTTTGCCTACCGCTTCTTCGGCAATTTTACGCATGCGTGCTTTGTTTACAAACTTTCTACTCGCCGCGACTTCCATATTGATTGCAAGGTTTTCCATGACCGTCAGATTAGGAAATAAAGATAGATCCTGGTAAATAACCTGTATACCATTCTCGATTGCTTGTTTGGGGCTGATTTTCTCATATTTCATGTCATTGATTTCAATTATCCCTGAATCCGGTGTATAGAAGCCTGAAATGATATTGATAATTGTCGATTTACCACAACCATTCTCTCCCGCCAGGCAGTGAATTTCACCCTTTTTTATCTCAATATTTACGCCATCAAGTGCTTTGACGCCACCAAAATATTTTTTAATATTTGTTGCTTTTATAATATAATCTGACACTACTTCCCCCCCTTGCTCCTACACAATATACAGCCTTTGTTATGGCTTCACTATGTATCGGCAAAAGCGACGCGGCACTGAGTGCCGCATCGTCTTTGCCAAAGACACTCCTTAGAAATTGTAGTTGTCTACGTTATCCTTATTAATAGCAATCCAGCCTGCGCCCATGAAAAGTGTTGGGTTATCTTTGCTCTGGATAAGCTTATTGTAAGATTTTAAGCCAAGATCTGTACCATCAGTGATCTTTTTGCCTTCGAGAATTTGACGAGCCATAACTAACATTGCATAGCCAGCTTCTGCCGGATCCCAAAGCGTAATATACGAAAGTGATCCATCTTTAATAAGAGAGCGACATTCATTCGGCATACCTGTACCAACAACGAAAGCTTTTCCCTTGAGACCGAGTTCATTGATTGCACGGGCAATGCCCGGTGTATCCATGGAAGATGTGCCTACAAATCCCTTAACCTCTGGATGTGACTTCATTACTTCCTTAGCAACCTGGTACGCTTTTTCCGAATTATTTTCCGATTCTACACGTTTGGGATCCAGTAATTGCAGTCCCGGGTATTTAGACTGCTGCTGTGCAACGGCGCCATTTGCCCATTCATTTTGTGAAGCATTAGTAAGATGGGCAACCATGGTTGTATAAACACCTTTTCCCCCCATAGATTCCTGAAGCTTATCCATAATGAAAGCACCATACCCAGCATTATTGAAGGCCTCTAAATCATAATCCACATTTTTACAACTCGATCCCTCATGGGTGATAACAACGATTCCCTTATCGCGGGCTTCCTTCAATACAGGATCACAAGCCGCCGGATCAACTGGTATAACAACAAGCGCATTGATTCCTTGATTGATAACATCCTGAATAACTTGAACTTGCTGTGCGGCATCTGTTGAAGCAGGACCTTTCTGGTAAGCATTGATGCCAGTATCAGCAGCATACTGTTTAACACCTTGCTCCATACGGGCAAACCATCCATTTGAAGAGTCCTTTACAACAACTGCGATTTTCCAGTCCTTCTTTTGCCCCTGTGTCGCTACGTCTGTTGTTGCAACAACCTTTTGTGCTGATGCCTTCGGGGCATCGGCTTTTTTAGGATTTTCTCCACAGCCAGTCAGTCCGGCACAGAGAAGTAACCCTAACGCAACTGCTACAAACTTTTTCTTACTCATGAATGCTCCCTCCTTAATTTAGGCATGTTCAAAAAAACAACTAGTCAGATTCTGGTTTATTTTGCGCTATGCTTCATCACTACAAGCCTTATATCGTTCACCATGCGCGACTTGTAGTTCTTCGCCTAGCACAAAATATCCTCAGAATCTTTGACTACTTATTTTATTTCAGAAGCCTTACATGACACCTTTCTGTAATATGATACAGCCATATGGCTGCCGTTCCCCCGTGGATACAGTAACAAACGCGGCTTTTCCTTTTTCATAAAAATCAAATCGATCGATAAACCCTATACACGCTTCTCCCTTAGACTCATTCTGCTTAACGGCAGCGATGAAGTCATCCCAAACCTTTGGTCTTTCCATTTTACCCTTCAAATGATCCATCATGTCCATAATCATTACCGGATGCTCTACATAATCAACATCAAGCGGCATAAGCTGAAGTACTGCATCAACCATTTCAGCCGCCCCAATACCGTCAGCATTAATGGTAAGACCATTTTTCGCCATCGATACTGCCGGATAAAAGTCATCGGCAATTACAATTTGATCACCGTGTCCCATATCGGCCAATGCTTTCAATAAATCTGGATTAATACATTTAGGAATTCCCTTTAACATGCCCCTTCCTCCTATCTATTTATAATTTTTAAGAAATACCTCTACCTCCTCTCGCCCTGGCATTGCTGGAGTCGTTCCGATTCTCTGGACAGAAAGCGCTGCCAATGCACTGGCAAAGCGAGAAGCTTCCCAAAGATCTTTGCCCTCGGATAAAGCTGTTAAGAGGCCACCATTGAATGCGTCCCCTGCACCTGTGGTATCGACGGCCTCAACCTTAAACGCACTGATAATTTCTTCACGCCCATGATCCGAAATGAACATCCCTCGTTCACCTAATGTTATTAAAACAACTTGAACGCCTTTATCATAAAATACTTGTGCAGCCTTTTTTGCTGCATCCAAACCATCTACATGTATACCCGTCATCATTTCCGCCTCAACTTCATTTGGTGTCACCATGTAGATCTTTGATAAAAATTCATCCCTGACCGGCTGATAAGGAGCTGTATTCAAAATTACCTTACAGCCACATTCGTTTGCAATATCAACGATCCGCTCATTTGCATCCTGATTGACCTCCAACTGTAAAAGCACATAAGCGCACTCTTTAAGCAGCGGTCTCAAATTATCAACCTCTTGTGCCGTAATCGTACTGCACGCTCCAGGCACAATAATGATTTTATTCTGGCTTGTTTGTTCATCCACCATAATAATTGCAGAACCTGTACTAACATCCTGATTATAAAGTATGTACTCTTTGCTCCAATTCAGTTCATCCATGACATTGAGTGCAACATTTGCAAACGTATCATGCCCAACCTTAGTAATCATCGCGACGTCCGCCCCTGATTTATGAGCAGCAACGCCTTGATTAAAGCCCTTGCCGCCAGCTCCCATCTTAAATATAGACCCCTTAACCGTTTCGCCCGGCTTCGGCAGATGTGATGCTCGTGCCATAAGATCGACAACAAAACTTCCGAAAACCGCAACTCTTTTCCCCATGAAAAAATCTCCCTTCCTTATTCAATATTACGATGGCGCGACTCCATCTGCCCATGTGTCAAATTCATTTTATCCGTTAGCAGCATAACAACAATATCAAACAGAAGAAACAAATGCTGCTCGAAAAGATTTCCCATAGGCTGAACCGATTTTACACCCCTCTTATCACTTCCTTTATAGACACATGCAGGGACAAATACACAGTATTCAGCCTCCTGGGTTGTTCTTTCTAACGGTGCACCCGTGACAACCAGGCGGCTGGCACCTGTTTTCCCTGCCTGATCAAAAAGATAATCGATATGACCTATCTTGCCAGAACCATTCACTACAATAAATAAATCTCCTTTCTGCATACCTGGCGTCGTATCATCCCAAAGCCAATGAGTTTCCTTTCCCAGATGCATCAGCCTCATTGCAAAGCTGCGGGCTGCAATTCCTTCACGTCCGCAACCGGTTACAAAAATGCGTGCAGCTTTCATAATCATCTGCATCATGTCTTCTAACTGCATTTCATCCTGTGCTGCAAATACTTGCCGATGCTCTTCCAAGAGTAGTTCGTAAAGTTCCAGATACGTCATTTTTTTGCTCCTTTCCATTTTTCCGACCCTCTCAGGAGAAGCTTGGTCGGTAAAAAAATTTCTTGCCGGCAAGATGTCTCATTTTTATCGCTATTACCAAGTTCCTCTAACCGTCTTGTCAAAAGCTCAATGGCATAACATCCCATACTATATACGTCACGATCTACAACACTTAAGTGAATATTCGCACATTTTAAAATCTCCAAATCGTCAAATCCAATCATTGAAATATCTTCACCGAGTTTCATCCCTTTTTCCGTAATATAATGAAGACATCCTAGCGAAGTCATATTATTTGATGAAAAAATTGCAGTCGGCGGTTCGGCTTGTTCCATAAGACTGTGCATAAGCTCATAGGCCAGTTCTTCATGAAAATTTCCCTGCCGTATATAACTTTTTTCCGGCTTGATATCCCATTTTTCTAAAGCCGCTAAATACCCCAGCCAACGCTCATTTCCGGGACGAGAGTTTTCTGGTCCCTTTATCGTGGCAATTTGGCGATGCCCTTCCCGCAAAAGACAATCAACTGCAGCATAAGAACCATTGAAATCTTCGGAAAACACACTATTTAAACGACAATTTTTTAGACCTCGGTCGATAAGGACAACCGGAACACCTGCTTTTTCAAATTCTAGTAACCGCTTACAACTTTCAGCATTATTTGCATCGATAGGAATAACAATAATACCACTTAAACGTTCAGCCTTAACCGAACGAAAAAAACGATGCTCTTTCTCTACACTATCATCTGTTCCATATAAAAAAATGTTATAACCATATCGTTCAGAAGCATTTGTTAATCCACGCAAAAGCTGCGAAAAAAAAGGATTTTCAATATCCGGAATCAAAAATCCAATATTCAGGGTATTACCCGTGCTAAGCTTACGGGCTAAAGCATTAGGCGTGTAATTCATTGAGGAAATGATCTCCAAAATCTTATTTTTCGTCTCTTCACGCACATGTGGTTTATTATTGATAACCCTTGATACAGTTGCTGATGAGACACCTGCCTTTTTCGCAATATCATATATGTTAATACTCATTTTTCAACATTCCTTTGCATTGTAACCGGTTTTAGTTTATCTCTGTAATACATATTCTCTATTATCGCCAATTATTCCAATGAGAAAATCAATTAACACTGTGTCAACAACCCATGCCTTGACACCATTCCCTTGATACCCCTTTGGGAACCGATAAAAAAATGAAACAGCCTTAGCCCGATGGAGTTTCGAACTAAGACTGCTTGATTTTTTCTTTTTTCCTTCTGTCTGCTTGACAATGGGCTCTTAGAGGATAGAGCGGTTATTATTTTTAAAATATGAACCCTTTACTTACCCCAGAATCCCTGAATCAATGCGTTGAGCTTATTGCCGTTTCCCACTTCCCTGGGATAACGCCAGTGTGCTGGAAATAGCTTTTTGTAAGAATAACTGGAGAATCTTACATCAATCAAAAGTACTATGCCTTTATCCTCTTCCGAACGAATCACCCGCCCGGCAGCTTGCAGCACTTTATTCATACCGGGATACATATACGCATATTCATATCCCAGGGTATTTTTCTTCTTAAAATGCTCCATGATAAGGTTGCGCTCTATACACATCTGGGGAAGTCCCACACCGATAATAACAGTCCCCAGCAGTTTATCTCCTTTGAGGTCAATGCCTTCGGAAAAAATCCCCCCTAACACACAAAAACCAACCAGCATACGATTACTATCTGGCTGAAACCGATCTAAGAAACCTTCACGCTCTTCTTCTGACATGACATTAGTCTGTATCATGGTCTCAGTGTCAGGGTACAAATGCCTAAAGACTTGATGCACTTCCTGCATATAGTGATAGGATGGGAAAAAAATAAGATAATTGCCGGTTTTCTGCTGGATCACCAGATGAATATAGTGAGCAATTTCACCATAACTGCTCTCGCGGTCTTTGAACTTTGTGGAGATTTGATCGGCTACCAATAAACATAGATTCTCGATTTTAAAGGGCGATGGAAAGGCAATTTTTGCATCCATTTCCTCACCGCCTAATATTTCGCAGAAATAATCCAGCGGTGCCAGAGTTGCTGAGAAAAATACGCTGGACTTGCCTCTCTTGACTGCTTCCCCCAGCAACTTGGATGGGTCCAGGCAAAACAGTTTCAGCCTAACCTCTGACGAGGATTTTTCTACGTACGTAATATAGTGATCATCATAGAACTCTACCATTTTCAAAAATATAAGTACATTAAAATAGAGTTCTAGCAACGCATCATAACCCTCTGTTTTATGATTGTCAGTTAATAAAGCAGGCGCTTTGTTAACAAATGTCCAAAGCAGAGGATAGATTTCTTCCGGCTGCTGCAATTGTGTATAGTAACCCTCTTCAGGACATTTCTTTCTCATTCCCAGCATAACCGTATTGATTTTCCTCAGGGTTTTGCCAATACTATGGCCTTTATAGAAATTCTTTACCTTCATGAAAGAGCTTTTTGTCAGTTCTGCCGAAAACATCTCTCTTGCCCGGTCCACCAAGTTATGGGCTTCATCAATTAGAAAAGTATAATCACCCTGACTCGTTTGAAAAAATCGTTTTAAATACACTCTGGGATCGAAAACATAATTGTAATCACAAATAATGCAGTCGGCCCACATGGATAAGTCCAAGGAAAGTTCAAATGGACACACCATATAAGTTCGCGAATATGCTTCTATCACTTCCCGTGTAAATGCCCTCTCCTGCAGAAATATATCCATAATGGCATCATTGACTCGATCAAAATGACCTTTAGCATATTCGCAATTGTCCGGGTTGCAGATGGCTTTCTCCTGAAAACAGATTTTATCTTTTGCAGTAATCGTAATGGATTTAAAATCCAGGCCGCATCCCCGCATGGTGTTCACTGCTTCTTCGGCCACTTGACGAGTAATAGTTTTGGCCGTCAAATAAAAAATCTTGCTCGTTTTATTCTCTCCCATCGCCTTGACAGCCGGAAACAAGGTAGAAATGGTTTTCCCAATCCCAGTAGGTGCCTGCACAAACAGTTTTTTGTTATCCGAAATGGTTTTATATACAGAAACTGCTAGTTCACGCTGGCCTTGGCGGTAGGCTGCAAAAGGAAAATTCAGCTTTTTTATGGATGCATTCCGTAATAAATTCCATTCCTTGAGATGTCTCGCCCAAACCAAATAGGTATCCAGCAATCCGTAAAAAAATGTTTGCAGCTCCTGCAAGGTAACAGTTTCTCTCAGTCTTTTTATTTCATCCGTATCAATATTGTAATAGGTCAGTTGAATTTCCAGCTGCTCTACATTATTTTGCTCACCATAAATGAGTCCATAGCATTTCGCCTGAGCCCAATGCAAAGGGTTAAAATTCTCATCGATCCGTTCCAAGGGAACAGCCGTTGTTTTGATTTCATCGATCACCACCTGATGATCCTCGGTAATAATCCCGTCCGCCCGACCTTCTATCAGGAATAAAAACTCTTTGTATTTCATTTCATATTTCAATTGGGCTTCTGCCAAATACTTGTCGCCACCAGCTTTTTGAAGCTTTTGGTGTATTCGGGTTCCTTCTACCGCTCTGCTAGTTCCTACAAAGCGCGTATCAATATCACCCGCACGCAAGGTGTATTCCACTAAGTTTTTTACTGATATGCGAACTACATCCGGTGTCATATATAAGCTGGCACCTCACTTTCTGACCAAGTTTAAACTTTTAAAGTATCTCCAACTTTTAAAGTGTTATCCACTACTTCCACGTCAGTCAGCCTATCCCTTTAATGTTTTGCAGGCAGAATAACCCATTTCAGCAATTACCAATCCACAAAATTGTTTAGAATTAGAAACACCCAGTGAAATCATCAAGAATTTTCGCTGGGTGCTTTTAGTATTCAGAGTACATTAACCTATTTTTATTCCTTGGATCGTTAATAAAACAGAGCAGGGTTCATAACATTATTTATTCTCTGACACCATTAATTTAAGTCCTAGTCCTATAAATATAGTGCCGGTTATCCAGCGGAAATACTGTTCTAGAACGGGTTTAGTCACAAGCCGATGTCTTACAAAACCAGAGGCTCTGGCATAAAAAACGAGCACCAATAAGCCAAGTAAGAAATATATGAAACCATACATCAGCATCATTAAAGCTGCAGATTCACTGCTGGCATCTACGAACTGGGGAAGAAAACTCACAAAGAATATGGCAGTCTTAGGTTTTAGCGCCGCAGTAATAAAACCCTTAAGAAACAAATTTCTCGCCAGCTCTTCTTGCGGCAGCTCAGTATGATCAACAATCTTCTCACTGCTTCTGATGGTTTTAACCCCAATATACAATATATATACGGCACCAAATAGTTTGATCATACTATATGCAACTGCCGACTGCTGAAGAATAACAACCAATCCAAATGCAGTAGATACTGCATATAAAAGCTGCCCCAGGCTCGCGCCAAAGGCGGAAATGAGGGCAGCTCTCTTCCCCTGCGTTACCCCACGCGTAATGACATATAATGTGTTTGGTCCAGGCATGATCACCAAAACAAAAGATGCTATTGTAAATAGTAATAAACCATGCAAGTCTATGTTCATCCATCGATCTCCTTTGTTCCAAATTCGGGATACTCCACCTGTTGCAGGTTAAGTCCCTGCTGCCCTATTCTAAAAAGTCGGGAAAGTTACTCATTGTGCTTTGTTGCTAATACCATTTTACGCATTTCCTGTTCAATCAGTTTCATGAACTCTTTTAACAAGGGAGAAAGCCACTTATTTTTATGATAGATAAGTTGCGTGCTGATTTTCTCTTCCAGTGGTAAATCAAGCGCAAAGAAACTCATTTGTCCAGACTGAATTTCACGTTGAACAGTGCTATAGGGCAAAATGCTAACTCCAGAATTTACTACTATACTTTGTTTTATCCCTCCTATACTTAACGCTTCAATTCTATTATTTCTTGAATCTAAATAAATACCTAAATATTTCTTAAATACATTCCGATACGTGCAATCATTTTTAGGATATATGAACACAAAATTCTTATTTTTTAAATCATCTAATGAATGCAGATTTCGACCAAGTCCCACTATCCCCATTTTTTCTTCGATCAAATCGATCGCTACAACATTAGCACTATCATGCTGCCGCTGCATGACAAACAGCAAATCGATTTCTCCTGTTAATAACTTGTCAACTAGCTCAGATTTCTGACCTAATACTTGAATTATCTTTGTTTGCGGAAAAGTTTGTTGAAATTGATTTATAATTGGCTGTAATCGATATAACGCAACAGATTCCTGCAAACCTATTCTAATGGTACTTTCAATAAAATTTCTGCCATTTTTCAATGTTTCAATTTTTTCATGTGCCGTTACTATGACTTCAGCAAGAGAAAGCAATTCATGACCTAAATCAGTTATTACGATATTTTTGCCTATTCTCTCAAACACTTTTCCATTCAATTCTTTTTCAATTGCTTGAATATGTATGGTTACGGTTGATTGAGAGTAGCATAATTCATCGCTGGCTTTTGTAAAACTTCCCAATCGTGCAATTGTTTTTAATGTGATCAAATGTCTAATATCCATGGTACACCTCATAAAATCACTTCCAAATCCTTGAGGACTTTTCTCACAAGACATTCCTATTACTGTTTTCAATACTTACATTTAAAAATTTGAATTTTACTTATGTCCAGTTTACCACTACTATAACAAGTGAGAAAGCAAAATCACCAGCTTGAGGAGGCATAAGTGATGAAAGCATATACCGTTTATCAAATTGATGCATTTACATCCGAAAAATTCAATGGGAATCCTGCTGGTGTCATCACCAATGCACAGGGGTTATCTGACCTTGCTATGCAGCGTATCGCACGAGAACTTAATAATTCTGAGACAGTTTTTATTTTCCCCCCTGATGATACAAGTCACGATGTCAAACTTAGATATTTTACGCCAACTACTGAAGTACCATCTTGTGGACACGCCACCATTGCCGCTCATTACGCTCGCTCCATAGAAAATCAGCTCGGTTCGGAAAGAGTCATGCAGAAAATAGGGATCGGCATTTTACCCATCGATATTGTAAAAAAAGATGATTATACAATATGGATGACGCAAGGAGCTATTGAATTTTCCGAACCCCTTACAACTAAAAACCGTCACATCTTATTGTCATCCCTCGGTCTAGCAGAAGAGGAAATAGATGAACGCTGTCCAATTCAGATCGTTTCTACAGGACACTCAAAAGTAATGATTGGAATTACATCCATGGCACAGCTTCATCGCTTATCTCCTGATATGAGCATGTTAAGCAGCTTAAGTAAATCCATTGGCTGTAATGGTTATTATGTCTTTACTTTTGCATCCCGTCCCAGTACGATTTTAACTCACGGCAGAATGTTTGCACCGGCTATTGGTATTTCTGAAGATCCCGTAACAGGAAATGCTATCGGTCCCCTTGGAGCCTATCTCGTTAAGCACGGATTGGTTGAACATGACAATTCCTTATTTTCATTCACCGGGATTCAGGGAGAGGCTATCAAACGTGTCGGAACAGTAGATGTAAGGGTAAAAATAGAAAATGGTGAACCAGCACAGGTCCAGATAGGCGGTACAGCCGTCATTGTCTTTAAAACGCAAATAGAAATATAACGGCTAAATATATAAATTTCAAATGCAAAAACCGTCCTGGCCCCCAGGTCTTCTGAGGATAGGGTCGGTTCATCATTTTTTATCCTATTTTCCCAATAACATATTCAAATCCCAAACGTCTGTAATCCTCCCAAAAAAGGCTGCGATTTTGAGGAAGTGGAGATGGTTTAGACAAACGTTTTTGTTCGTTAAGTGACTCTTCCTTTGGCCGTTCTTGTGTACACAGTTCTTGCCGGCATTGATCAAAAAGGTCCGCGCCTTTAGACGAGTTCACTAAAAGTACTGAGACCCCCAATGGATCAAACCATTCCGGACTGTATTTCTCAATTCCCCAATAGTCTGCAATCGTCAAATCTGAAGCACGATGAATATCGGTAAAACGACACTGTGAACAGGAAGGACGTGTGATAGCACCCACTTTAAAGAACAATTGGTAAAAACGATCATCTTCATATATCTCAGGCCTGTTCTCTGTAGCAAAGAGAAACCCTTTATTGCTGTTTGTCCGACTCCAACCGTTTCGCTTTGAGCGAAATTGTACACTGACAAGCTTTCCACCTTTTTCTTGTTCAAGTAACCGTTTATACTCCTCCCAGATTAGCGGACTTGGGATGCTGTGACAAATCAAATCGCAAATATACAGCCTGTCCATAAGGGGTGAACTGCCGATAAATCCACGTAATCCTGCAGCTTGGCAAGGAGTTCCGGTAAATAAAACCATGCGACCCTTTTTGACGTCAGCTTTAATCTGCGCATAGGTATTCCCCATATCACTCTGCACATACTTAGAAATCCGCATTCTGTCCCGCTGTTCAGGCGTTTCTGCCCGCTGATGAAGAACATGAAAGTCCTCATCATAATCCGCACCATATATAACGCCGTTTTGCCGGAGAACAGCATCAGAAATAGCGGTAAATGCACCTCCAGATGTTGACTGCCGCAAGACCTCCTGTGATTTATGGCGAGCCACGTAAAAGCGGGGAGTACCACTTTCTTTATAATTGCCTTTACATATCACTGGACAGATTTCGGTACACCTGCCACAAGCAACGCAATGGGCTTTATCAATTTCCGGATATAAAAAACCTTCCTCATCCGGTCTCATCGTTATAGCATTTTTAGAACATATCTGCTGACAGGCACTGCAGCCACAACAGTCCTCTTTGTTAGAAAATACTGCTATCATCCTTTAGACCTCCTTAAGAATGTTTATATGCTTTCCTAGGAAGAAAATTACGAACTGACAATTTGATCTTTTGATTGGTAATGTATAGGCCTAAAATAACCAAGCATCCACCTAAAGCAATATATATCGTAATTTGCTCATGGAAAACAATAAATCCCGCCAGGGAAGCCATAATGGGATTAAAATAGTTGAATGCCGCTGTTTTTACAGCTCCAATTTTGCAAACCCCTACATACCAGATAAAATAAGAATAAACAGAACAAAAAACAGCAAGATACACCGCTGCTAAAATAGTACTCCAGCTAACTGCCGGAAGCTGCTGCCATAAAGATATTTCAGCCAGAGTTGTGGGAACAAAAGCAAATGGCAGTAATAAAACTGTGCCAAAAATGTGTATATAGGCCATAGCAACAAACGGACTGTATTTCTCCAGCACTGTCTTTCCTTTGAGGGTAACCCAGGCCCACATCAGAGCATTTAAGATAATTAAGCTGTCGCCAAAAAGCGTTTTTTGCTGATAAAGATTGCTAATTTCTCCTTGTGTTATTACTAATAAAACCCCAATAAAAGCAATACCTATCCCTAAAAAGCTGTACTTGTTTACATTCTCTTTTTTAGTAAATAGACAAAACAAAGCAGCAAAAATTGGACTTGTCGCCATAATAAGACCTGCATTTGTACTCGTTGTATATTGTAAACCGGTATAATGAATGTAGTAGAAAAAAGTAATTGCCATAAGACCAAGTATAAAAAACTGAGGAATATCTTTCTTATCAAGATAAAGATCATTCTTTTTTACTAAAAGAATGAGACCAAAAAGTAAGGAAGCAATTACGAATCTCACAATCACTAAATTTAATGGCAGCAAATCACGCATTCCTATTTTAGCGGCAACATACGATGTTCCCCAGAATAATGGTACTGTCAGTAAAAGCAAGTGTATATTACATAGTCTTTTCAAATGTAAATTAAATCTTGATACTATTGCCAAATTTAAAAGCGACTTCATTTCTAACCTCCTTAGAAAGAGTTTAATTGGGAATTGGCTGCGCCCAGAATGGTTATTATTGCTATTTCTTGCATTATAGCATGTGCCAACATATAATAAAATTATTAAAAATATATAGGTGATATAACAGAAAAGTATAGTTAGAAGTAGCTTTGCATTGCTTTTCCATGATAACGATACCCCCATCCGTAGATTTATTTTCCTACGAATGGGGGTATTTTGCCATTGATCTGGCATTGCTATGCTTATTTTTTATTACGAAACTGAACTGGCGTCACTCCATATTTTTTCTTAAATAATCGATTGAAATGTTCCACGTTCTGATAACCTACGCTGTCAGCAATTTTTTCAACTGTCATACTTCCATTTTTCAACAGAGTACAAGCCTTTTTCATCCGTACATTTCTAAGGATTTCACCAAATGTTCCCCCAGATTTTTCTTTGATATATTTTGATAAATAGGGGACCGACAGATGAACCCGCTCTGAAAGCTCCTCTAGGGTGACAGTCAAATAATTCGTTTGGATGTAATTTATGATTTCATTAATTCTTTCATTCCTGCATTTATCTTCCGCCTGTAATTCGTCTAATTGATTGACAGCCACTACAAGGGCATTGATCGAAGATGTAATAATATCGTCATGAATTCCAACACCCCAGAATAATTTATTGCAGCAGCTAACACCAACATAAGAAACCGCCTTGGAGGACGACCCCTTTGAAAGTGCATGTTCTTCATAAATGGCTAATTCATAATGGATGTCAAAATATTGTTTAATCGCATTGCTGACTGCATCCAGGCGTCCATTTCCATTTCCTACAATTGTTTTAACCTGTCCATTATGATTTATGATAACTTGTGCCATAATGCCGTCCATTTGTTTAAAGTGAAATTCTTCAATGTGGAAATACGGAGTATGATTCACATATTTCTCTTCAAATATTTGATATACCCATTGGGGCGATAATTCTTTGTGTTCCCTGTCAGAAACACCTTTAACCGTATAGCCCACGTCTTCTTTCATCTTAGCAGGAATCGACATTCCGTAATTTCCTTCCAGAATGTAACCAATGCCGCCTTTCCCTGACTGACTATTAATTCTGATGACATCTGAATCATATTCCCTGCCAACATCCTTAGGGTCAATGGGAAGGTACGGAACTGACCATAAATCCGTTTTCTTTTCTGTTCTGTAATTCATCCCCTTGGCAATTGCATCTTGATGGGATCCAGAGAAAGCGGTAAATACGAGTTCGCCTGCATATGGCTGGCGAGCATGGACCTGCATTCGCGTTAATAGTTCATATTTTTGACAGATTTCCGGCATATTGCTAAAGTCAAGTTTAGGGTCAACGCCATGTGAAAACAGATTCAGTGCCAAGGTAATAATATCAACATTTCCTGTTCTCTCTCCATTTCCAAATAAGGTTCCTTCAATACGATCGGCGCCCGCAAGCATTCCCAGTTCGGCATCACAAACACCGCAGCCTCTGTCATTGTGAGGATGCAAACACAATATAACAGAATTTCTGTATTTCAAATTCTTATTCATAAACTCCACTTGACTTGCAAATACATGAGGCATTGCATTTTCTACCGTTGTTGGCAGATTAATAATCGCTTTTTTATCAGGAGTGGGTTTCCATACATCCAGTACCGCATTACATATTTCAAGGGCATAATCCACTTCCGTTCCGGGAAAGCTCTCCGGGCTGTACTGAAATGAAAAATTACCGGTTGTCTCTTCTGCCAATTTCTTTAATAACTCTGCTCCTTCAACAGCAATCTGCTTGATTTCTTCCTTACTCTTTCTAAACACCTGCTCCCTCTGCGCAACCGATGTGGAATTATACAAATGAATTACAGCGTGGGGTGCGCCCTTAACAGCTTCAAATGTTTTTTTTATAATATGTTCCCGGGCTTGGGTTAATACCTGGATAGTTACATCTTCAGGTATCATGTTTCTCTCGATTAACGCCCTTAAGAAATTATATTCCGTGTCGGATGCCGCTGGAAAGCCCACCTCAATTTCTTTGAAACCAATATCCACCAGCATTTGAAAAAAATCTATTTTTTCCTCCAGGCTCATTGGTTCGATCAATGCTTGATTTCCGTCTCTTAAATCAACGCTGCACCAGATTGGGGGCTTATCGATATGATCTTTTTTAACCCAGTCATAAGATACTTGAGGCGGCATAAAATATGCCCTTTCATATTTCTCAAAATTCTTCATAATACCCTCCCTTATTTCACCGCATGCAGCATAAAAAAATCTTTCGTCTCTATAATCCATAACAACGATTATAGAGACGAAAGACAAAGCTCTCGCGGTACCACTCTATTTCATGATCAACATACACTCACCGGCACTACTCATGCCTATCCCGATAACGGAGGATCCCCGTCATGACCTACTATATTTCAGCCAGAAGCTCCAAGGCGAGTTCACCACATTTCTCATACTGTTTCGCATCATCCAACAGCTTTCTGAAATCAATTTGTGGATACTATTCCTTTTCATAGCCTTTCCTATGAAATAAATTATTAAATTATCCAATAATACAATTCAGAGGTTATAAAACTATTTTCAAGAGATTTCTACTCTCTAATTGGATAATACCATATATCTTCCACCTTGCGTAGTGATAAATTTAATCAGTTTTATTGATCTTATTTAACCATATTACTATTAAGTAAAGGAAAGGGCAAGTTTTTTCTATGCTTATATACCTATTCTTTTACATTGCCTAGTAAAATCTATTTTTCATTTATATTTTAAAATTAGCAATAGCTGAGTTCAACTCAGCCGATGTTTGTGCCAGCGATTGACTGGAGGATGCAATTTCTTGCATCGTGGATAATTGTTCTTCTATAGCATTAGAGACACTTTGTGTTGCTGTTGCATTTTCTTTACTAATTTTATCAATGTCCTGCATAGAGGAAACTAGACTTTGACTGCCTACAGTAATTTGATCAATCGATACAGCTACTCCCCGAATTTCTGCGGATAACTGTTCGACCGAAGATGCAATTTGCTGAAAACTGCTTCCAGCAAATTGCACTACTTCGATCCCATCTTTGGCACCTTTGCTGTTAGCATTTGTTGCATCTATGGCTTGCTGCATATCCGCTTGATTCTTTTCAATTAAAGTCGTGATTTTTTGTGCTGCCCGCTTGGATCCTTCGGCCAGTTTACGCACTTCTTCGGCTACTACAGCAAAACCACGACCAGCTTCGCCGGCACGAGCAGCTTCAATCGCTGCATTAAGTGCTAATAAATTGGTTTGTTCGGTAATAGATGAAATTAAGCTGACGATTTCACCGATTTCCTGTGCCCCTCTAGCTAATCCGCCAATAGTTTCCTGAACACATTCAGCTTCATCAACAATTTTTTTCATCTGAAAGGTAGCAGATTTAATTGCCTCATGACCTTGTCCGGTAAATCGGGATGTCTCCTCCGTAATTGAGGTAATCTTTTTACTGTTATCGGCAATTTGCTTGATGTGTCCTGACATTTCATTCACTACATTTGATACACAATTTACTGCAACAGACTGCTGTTCTGAGCCATTCGCTATGTGCATAACGGAACCTGACACATGATTGGCTGCATCGGCAGATTGCTGAGAAACCGCCGTTAATTGCTGGCTCGCGGCCGCAACCGTTTCCGAGCGGCTTTGCACATTGCTAATAAGATTACGCAAACTCTTGCCCATATCTTTGAAAGCATCGGCTAGCTGCCCAATTTCATCATTTGTGTGAATGTTTACATCCCTTTGCCGCAGATCACCGTTTGCCATTATGAGAGCTTCATTTTTGAGATGGGTTATTGGTTGAGCAAATTGTTTGCTAAGGAAGAATACCAATAATCCAGATAGAAGGATTGCGGCTAAGGTAGTCGTAATGAGCAGTTTGGTCAAAGTACCGACTTCACGGGCAACTTCCGATTCTGGTGCAGAAACCGAAAGAATCCAGTGTTGATTGCCTGGGAGATTGATGGGAGTAAAAACACCAAAACAAGGTATATTATTTATCGATATAAATTTTCCCTTGGTTTGCTGACCGCTCTCACCGGCTGTTCTAAGCAAAGTTATAAAACGATTGTCAATTTCGCTTATACCCAATTTAAGATCTGGGTTAATCTTCGTTTCTAATAAATTTAACTTTCCTACCAGCTCGGTATTATTATTTGCAATTAAAAGCCCCGATTGATCGATAATTTCACCATAGCCAGAGTCTTTAAATTTAATCTCCTTTACAAGCTCATTCAAAATTTCCAGTGATGTAGTGCCGTTGAGAAATCCTATCAGATTACCATTATTCAAGATTGGAACAACAATCACTACCATAGCATTATTTGTTCCTTTGCCAATCAAAGGCTCAGAAATTACTACTTGCTTGGTCTTAATTGCTTTCTGTAGATAGCCGCGATCAGCTAGATTAAGAATCTTACCATCAAACCGCACAGTTGTTCCATCTAAATATACAAAATTAATCGTATCAAACTTGCCATTGCTCTTCAAAGCTCCATCCAGAGCAGCAACCATTTTTTCCCGATCGCTGCCAGGGCGAAGATTTGGATTATTGGTTAGTCCCTGGAGATAATTAACCCTTTGTTCGATTGAATTTTCAATCCGTTTTGCGTAATCAGTGCCAATTGCTTTCACGGTATCGTCAACACTTACCGAAAGAATTTCTTTTGAAAAATAGTAACTCAATCCCGCTAAGATTCCTAAAGAAATAAGCATGATGGTAAGAACCATTACTAATAATCGAGTTCGAATGTTTTTCAAAAAATGACACCTCCTAATTCATTGTCACTAGTTTTCATGGTACAATCATCCTTTCCTATAATATCCAAGAAGACATTTCTTTACACAACAATATTTTTTAATGTGCCGATGTCGGTAATTATCAGTTCTACTTCGTCCCCCGACTTTAGAAATATAGGCGGATTCATATTTGCCCCTACCCCATCGGGCGTACCTGTCGCAATAATATCGCCCGGTTCAAGAGTTATGCCTGAGGAAATGATATTGATCAGTGTGGGTATATCAAAGATAAAGTCCTTTGTGCTGCCGTTTTGTCTTACTTCACCATTTATCTTTGTACTGACAGTCAGATTATTGACAGAAGGAATGGCATTTTTATGAACCAGATAGGGCCCCATCGGCGCCGAGCTATCCAAGCTCTTGCCTCGAAACCACTGTACATGTTGTTTTTGTAAATCCCGCGCTGTGATATCATTTATAATCGAGTAGCCAAAAACATAATCCATCGCATCCTTTTTGCTGACATATGTAGCTTTTTTACCAATAATAACAGCCAATTCCGCTTCGTAGTCTAAGGCACTCGTGATCTGTTTATGACTATTAATTGCGTCTCCAGGGCCAATTACGGTAGTCGGAGCCTTAGTAAAAATAACAGGATGCTTAGGATTTACAATATTAGGGTCGCCATAGTTTTTTGCAATACAGAAAATATTTTTTGTCGGCTTGGGAATAGGCGCCATAATGCGAACATTTTTTACTGAAATTAATAGTGAAAGATCTTTGTCGATCTCTACTTGATTCGCCAATTCAATAATTCGTTGCAAGGCGGCATCACCTTGTTGGATTAGTGTAAGCATGGTATTTGCCAGCGTGATTTCACCGTAATAATGTTGTTCTGTGACAGACAAGGGAATTATATTTTCCTTGTCTGCAGTCAACAAGCCAATTGCTTGCAAACCATTTAATTCATACGTTAAAAAATACATAGCTTCCCCTCCTCATTGCTCTAAAAAAGTCTCATTAATGCTCTCTATTTCCTATGAATCGGACGTACTCAGCGACATAATCAGATTTATATCAAATACTTTGTCCACAAATAAGATATGGGCATGATAATAACCATGGCTGGCAGCATATTAGCAATCGGAAAGGATTTAATGTCGCTGATCCTTAGTCCAGTTGCCAGCATCAATATCCCTCCGGTAGCGTTAAAATCCGCCAGCATTTCCGGTGTAGTCATCGGCATAATGGCAGTAGCACCCAAAAACAAGGCAATTAACACAACAAATTGGGGAATAAAAATGACCGAAACAATATAGCCTAATGAGGCAGCAAAGATTATCGCTGAGAACAGATCAAGTATAGACTTAGTCAACAGGATTGTGTGATCACCTGTCATCCCCGATTGCAGGGCACCAAATACACCCGTGCCGCTTGCACAAAAAAGAATAAGCACACCAATAATTTTTTCCATAATTTCTTTCTGGTTTTCTATATCGTTGTTATCCGGCAACATTTTTTCGATCAATGTGCATGCTCTAGCCACACCCCATTCGATACCTTTTTCGAACTTAACTAATTCGCCAATGGTCGTACCCAAAATAACTGCCAAAATAACTGCCGGTAATACCTTCATTTTAGTCATGCTAACAACCCCCATAGACATTGAGGCTACCCCCAAGATCAAGGGCAATGTATTTCGTAATCTTTCCGGAATCTTGTTACCTAGTAACGCACCAATGATGCCGCCTAAGAAAACAGACATTGCATTTACCATTACACCAACGGGCATCTAAGCTTCTCCCTTCTACCTACATTTCTATGTGCCGCAATAGGTTAATCTCTTCCGTCATATCTCCCAAGCTGAGTTTAAAATGCAAGAACCACCTTATCTTGAATGCTCTAGCTGAATGTCGGCGTTCATTGTGAACTTTCACAATGAACGCCGACAATTAAAGTATCTACATCACCTTGATATCTAGAATTTTACATCTAACTCAGCTTTCCAAATTACGTTGTCATTAAGCTTATTAGCAGCTACTTTATCGTCAATAGCCATTCTTTCTACGAGGATAGTAGCGGCGGGTGTAACAGCATAGCTAATTTTAGCATCAGTTATTTTTTGTGCATCATTCGTATTAGAACCTGCTGCCCCCTCAAGCATTGCATATCTGTTAAATATTGCATTTTTTTGAGCATCTAAATATTGGTAAGATATATTCCAATCTCCTTTTTTCTTCAATACTTGATCCCCATACACTATTTTTGAAGCATTAAAATGACCTTGGCTATCCGCACTGTTATTGGCATATTCATAGGATAATCCTATTTTAGGGGATACAAGATAACCAACATTGCCAAAAGTGTACTTCAATAAATCAACATCTGTTGTATTATTTTTAAAACCAGCATAACCAACCTGATAATTAAGAGTTTTAATGCTGCCATTTAAAATTACCGATGTTATATCAGCATTATTAAAATCTGCAGCACTTTTATTACCCCAACCAGTAAACCCTTTGAGAGTTACCCCCCTATAAAAACTGCCATATTGTGCCGTTACTGTTGTGTCTTTGCCTAACCCATTTAATTTATAACTTACCTTACCACCACCATAGCTATAGAAAGTGCTATCCACAATAATATTCATTGGATCAATGACTAATGCTTGCTCTCCCAAAGTTAATACAGTATTACTACCTAGTTTCGCCGTATAATAATACCTATCGATGAGATTGTTGTAGGTATTATTTGTACCATTAGCAGTTACCTGATTGTCACCGCCCGAATTAGTCCAAGAGTCATTGAACAGATTATTTTTATTAGGAGCTTTAGTTACAAATCGAAAACCTACAAAAGAATCCGCATCAACCTGAATTTTTCCATCTAGCCGTATTCGATATTGATTGGTGACTTGACTGGCTGTACCAGCTTTAAGATAATCTACATCCTTATATCTATTACTGAACATTCCAGAAAAAGATACTTTCGGCTGTTCTGTTGCTTTAGGTTTTTTCTCTCGCTCCTGCTCCATTTTAGCCAAACGTTGTTCTAAACTCAAAAATCTTGCTCCCTGAGTATCCTCTCCATTAGCAGGGCCCGCATAGACATTACCCAAATTCATACCAAACAGGAACACCAAAAACATAATCACTTTTTTATTCATAAATAATACCCTCCGCTTATAATATGTCGATTTCAATTAACATCGTTAAACCACTAAGTATCTTATCCTTTGCATTATAAATATAATCTTTAGAGTATGAAACTACGAAATACCCTACAGAATCAGCGTCATGCTTGTCCATATTACAGTCCCCCTCTAAAGTAAAAGCTCATCCTTACCGCAAGGATTTCACTTATTCGCTTCCGCCTTCTACCTTTTTGGATCAGGAGATACCATATAGAGTAAAACTCAGGGTGATAAATCTTCAAGAACGCGGCCTTTGGTTTCTATAGCGTAACGCCAACATACTGCTGCACCAATCAAGGCAACCAATGTAAAAAATGAAAATACCCAAGATATACCACCATATGCTATGATATTTCCAACGACGACAGGTCCCAGGGCAGATCCTAAACGCAGCCATGCGCTCCCAAATCCGTTGCCGATTGCACGAATACGAGTTGGGTATAGTTCAGCAGAATAAAGATACAATGAAAAGGTGATTGTTTGGATGCAGGCATAAACGAGTGAGCAGAATAGCCACACCTGAATTGCAGACATCGCACCCATTATCGACATAGCAGTCAACGGCACGATTGATAAACATAACGCAGAGATGTACCACTTCCTGCGTCCTACCCTATCTATATAATACGCACATAAAATGGAAGCGGCGACACCAAATGCCTGGGTACAAAAGCCGTAAAGCAGACTTTGGTCCAGGGGTAGCTTGAAAATGGTCTTGTAAAGGGAAGGCAGCCAAGTGGCCATTCCATTGTTTATCATATAAGTACATAGCCATAAGGCCCAAATCATCAAAGTTCGAGGGCGGTAGAAGCTGGAGAACATTTCTGTCCAGTTTCCTTTTCCAGCTTTCACCTTATCCGGCGTAATCTGAACGAGTACATCTTGGACAGGTGGCAGGATTTTGCCACTTTTCTCAACCTCTTTTTCCATACGCTCCACGATGGCACTAGCTTTTTCGAGCCGCCCCTTACTAATTAACCAGCGTGGCGATTCTGGCAGGAAAAACTGCAGCGGAATGATTAATAGTGCGGGTATAACTCCAATGATAAACATCATTCTCCAGCCATAAGCTGGAACGATAAAGTAGCCTATCGCACCGGCCATCATTAGTCCAACAGGGAATAGCACTTCATAAAGGAGAAAGAATTTTCCACGTCCCTTTGCACCAATAAATTCATTGATATAAGCGCTGGCTACAGGAACTTCTCCACCAGTTCCAATGCCCTGTATAAAACGAAACACCATCAACACTATCCCACTCCAGGCAAAAACACAGCTAAAACTCATGACTGCAAATATTGTTACGGTAACAATTAAACATTTTAGACGCCCCCAACGTTCGGCCAACCAACCAAAAAATAAGGCTCCAACTAATTGACCGATATAACCGATAGAAATAATACCTCCAACTTCCGTTGGTGATAGATGCCACTCATGAATGAGCACAGGCATCACAAATGCAATAGCTAATGTTTCAAAACCATCAAACAACGTTGCAAAACCAACTATCACTCGCATTAAGATGAGTGATCTTGACATAGGAAGGCGTTCTAGACGAGCAAGTAAATCTTCAGGTCGTATATTAGCACCGATTGACCTAGAATCCGTCATCGTGTAATCTCTCCTCAATTCTGATTTTTCAAACAATTCTGCCTTAGCATTAAACACTCATAGGCATATCCTTATAAGAGCAGGAGAAGCCTATTTACCTCACCCACCTAGCTATAATTAATGATGTGACGAAATGCAGGTCAGCAACCAAATACCATGCTTTTTCTTACTTAGTTTACACATTGAACAACAATAGGAGAGGTTAGGTGCTTATTTAGGCAGAATATTACGTCTATTCTTCGTATATTTAAACGTCAGGACTCTATCCTTATGAAAAGAACGGGAAGACTGATCTTTTACAACCAATCATATTTCCCGTTCCCTGGACATATATTATTTGCTATGATATATTATACTAATAGTAGGTTCTAACTTCATACATGCCTACTATATCCCAACTCAGGTACAATGCAATGTATCTGAGTTTTTTTATACCAAATTAACTTTTGCAACTTCACCCATTTTAATTGCATCAGTAACACCGTCTTTTTCTTCTTGTGACAAAGGTAGAAGTGGCAGACGCATTAAAGGTGAGCTGAAAATGCGGCGTTGATACAGAACTTCCTTCATTCTAGCATGAGCTTCACCTGTAGGCTCACCTGTACCATAAATAGCTGCAGACATTTTGGACACCGGCTCATTTGCTTTTAGAATTTCTTTTAAATTACCTTCTAGAACTTTCTGATACATATTGTTAATCAATTCTGGTACACACCCGCAGAAACCAATCAGCGCACCATCCATTCCTGGAAGTAACGAAGTGCAGATATATTCATCGTGACAAGTCCATAAACCTACATGAGGAGCTTTTTCTTTTAATATACGGATATCACGTTCATACAAAGCTTCATCTCTTGTCCCCATTTTAATTGCTGCAACATTAGGGATTTCACACATTTTCAACAAAGTCTGCACTGGGTAAAATCCTTTTGTATTTGCAGGGTATAAGTGAATTACGATTTTGATATCAATAGCATCTGCAACGTCTTTAACAAATTTTACTGGTGTTTCAGGTTTCATACCAAAGCGTAGCCAAACATGTGGTGGCATAAGCAAGATGCCATCTGCACCAACTTCTTGAGCGTCTTTTGCATGATCAATAGCTTCAAAAGTTCCTTCAGCACATACACCTGAGATGACACGTACTCGACCTTTGGCTTGATCAGCTACGATTTTAGTGATCAGTTTTCTTTCTTCTCGGTCAAATCCGGTAATTTCTCCAGTATGTCCATTGGTAACTAAACCAGTAATATGTTCATGAGTTATCAACCATTCTACATAATTTCTTAGTTCCTTTTCATTAATTGAATAATCATCATTTAAAGGTACCATAATTGCAGGGTTAAGTCCCATCCATTTGTTGCTCATTTTGCAACCCACATCCTTTTTTATTATTTATTTAATATTGCTTACAGACTGTCTTTCACTTATCATGGTCTTGAATATAATGTTGGCATTATATTTCTGTGTATCATCGCTCATTATTGTAGTAACAGCCTTAGCTCCCATATCATAAAGTGGAACTCTTACAGTTGTAAGTGGCGGTGCAGTATAATTTGAGTTTGGCAAATCGCCGATACTGATTACAGAAATATCTTCTGGAACTGCTAAGCCTCGTTCTTTAAATGCACGTAAAGCACCAACCGCAAGATTATCATTTCCGCAGCATAGACCCGTAAATTTTATAGAACGATCCAACAGGATATTCGCAGCCTCGTAACCTCCTTTCCATGAATTATCGCTGTAAGTAATCATCAAATCATCATATGGCAAATTATGCTTTTTCAAACATAACTTATATCCTTCTAAGCGGTCAAAAGCAGTATAAACATTTTGGGGACCGCTAATATAAGCAATTGCAGTATGCCCTCTTGCTATCAAGTAATCTGTAATTAATTCTCCAGTACTCCGATTATCTATCATAACATAATCCATATCAAAGCCTTGTGGCGCCAAAGAAACTATTTTATGACCATTTTCTTTATAACGATTCATTTGTTCTTGTAATTTTATTTTATATGCTTCTAGATTAAGCCCTCCACCACCTAAAATAATTCCTCTCACTCGATGCTGCCAAAGAAGATCATGATATTGAATTTCATTTTCAGGATTTCTGCCAGTATTACATACAAATGTTAAAATTCCATACTTATTTGCTGTTTCAGTAACCCCCCTGGCTATTTCTCCGAAATAGGGGTCAGAAATATCTCTTGTTATAAGTGCGATAATGTTATTAAAAGATTGTCTTAAACTTTGAGCTGAAACATCCGGTTTATAATCCAATTCCTGAATCACTTTCATAACCTTTTTTCGTGTTTTTTCAGAAACAGAGTGGTTTGAATTATTAAGAACCCGTGAAACGGTTGTAATTGATACTCCTGCCCGTTCGGCCACATCATCCATAGAAATTCTTGCCATAGATTTATCTCTCCAATAATCTTAAACTTATTTATTCAAAGGTACTTGAATATTTTATTATGGAAAACGTTTTCCATAAACATATTATAAAATCATTTTATAATTTCGTCAAGTATATTTCTGTAATTTTTAGTATTTTCTATATTTTATAAACAATTTTTTTCAATTATAGTATGGCTAAGTAATTTCTAAAAAACTTATAACAAATAAGCTACATATACTTATTCGACGTGTCCTACACCTTTCTTTAACTTTATAAACCAAGAATAGTTTAGTCAATTTTTCTATGCTTTTCTCATGTTAGGATATAAAATCAAAAATAAATTTATGGAAAACGATATCCATTAGTTCTTTGGATATTCCTTTTGTAAGAATCCAACGTTCGAACTTTCTTGGAATGTACAAGCTTAGTTTGAATTTCACAACATTACCAACTTTAACTAAATATGTTTTTGAAAAATATATTTCACTTTCCTGCTCTTCTCATCAGTAAAATTTATAAAAGTTTAATAGCCATATAACCCCTTTTTCAAATACATTAGCAAGACGTGTTTGAAAAAGGGGTTATAGATTACATATCAAAATAGATAGTTTTGTTCAAACTTTTTGTTAATGTTAAAATTTTTTTGTAACGCGATAAATGTTCATAGCAAATAAAGTCCTATAATTTGAAACTCCATGAACCCTCATTCTACCGTGCCCTGTGCAAAAAAAGTTCTATACATTGTTTTGAATAACAGAATGAAATCCATAGGCTCAACTAAGCTCTCTAGACGTTTAACTCAATGAATTTTTTACATACTTCGGCAAATGTCTTTCTGTTTCATAAAATTCAGATAATATGCAAATCTGTTTTTTTAACTTTTCTAAATAAGGAAATATAGCTTCAATAAAAGGGTTGCCTTGCAGATTTAAAATTGGGTATTGATGATCTGCAACTGAATGTAATATTTTATGGCTTGGTCAACAAGAGCAATGGCAATAGCTAACACCAATACCAGCACAAGTTGTCCTCCTCTCTCAAAAGTTGCGCCCAATGGACGCAACTTTTCCCTACTATTTAAAAAACGATAAAAATACCGATTACAAAGTTGAAAATGGCTAGTAAGCTATTAGACACCACCGAAAGCTGAGCTGCCTTGGCCTTTCGCTTGCCGCTCCTCCTTTATTCGAAAAACTCCACATAGCGTTTAACGTGATTAACAGTTAAGCGCCTGTATCGATCAAAACCGCTAGCCATAAATTTACGAAACCAGCGAAGATCGCTACTATAAACAATATTTTTATTACGATTTCGTACCTATTCCTTTACTTATCATTGAGGTATCCTACCGTAAAATCCGTCCAGCATTTAAAACTGCAAGCAGGGCCACCCCTACATCGGCAAACACAGCCTCCCACATCGTGGCCGCACCAGCGATGCCCAAAGCAATAAATACTCCTTTTACCCCTAAAGCAAATACCACGTTCTGCCACACAATGCGCCGAGTCTTGCGCCCAATGCGGATGGCCTCAGCAACTTTCGACGGCGCATCGGACATAATAACTACATCGGCCGTCTCTACTGCCGCATCGGAGCCTAAGCCTCCCATGGCAATGCCCACATCGGCCCGGGCGATAACTGGGGCATCATTAATACCATCGCCTACAAAAGCAATCTTTTTCCCGTTGTCTGCCCGCTGCAGAAGTTCTTCCACAAACGCTACCTTCTGCTCCGGCAATAGTCCAGCCTGGTAAAAGTCTAGTCCCAATTTAGAGGCCACATCCTGAACCACCGTCTCTCGATCACCGGATAACATCCCAACCTGCTCCACTCCAGCCGCTTTAAGTCTAGCAACGATTGCCGGAGCGTCTGCCTTCAATTCATCGGCAATCACCATATACCCGGCGTACACCTTATCAACAGCCAGATAAACCACAGTGCCAGCTTCCTGAACCAATGAAACTTCAACATTCTCTCGCTGCAGCAACCGTTCATTCCCGACGAACACTTCCTGTGACCCTATCTTGGCCCGCACCCCATATCCCGGGATCTCCTCATAGTCTGTTAGTAACGAACTATCCACCACTTGCCCATAGGCCTCCATGATCGACTGGGCAATTGGATGGCCAGAATGCACTTCGGCCAGCGCTGTCAATCTAAGCAGCTCTTCCACAGCAAATCCGCCTTGCGGATAGATTCCAGTTACTTTAAAAACCCCTTGTGTAAGTGTACCTGTTTTATCAAAAACGACAGTCCGTGTAGCCGCCAAACTATCCAGATAAGTCGAGCCCTTAACCATAATGCCCCGTTTGGCTGCTCCTCCGACACCGCCAAAATAGCCGAGGGGGATACTGATAACCAACCCGCACGGGCAGGAGATAACCAACAGGATCAGCGCCCGCCGTAGCCAGTCAGCAAAGGCCTCGCCCGACAAGAAAAGGGGTGGCAAGAGGGCCACCGCTACCGCGGCCATTACGACAACCGGCGTATAATATACGGCAAATTTTGTGATAAATTTTTCAGTATGCGATTTTAAACTGCTGGATTGTTCCACCAGTTTGATGACCCGCGCAATCGCTGATTCGCCCACAGGCTTGGTGACCCGAACCATCAACACGCCAGTCTGGTTCACCATACCAGCTAACACCGACTCCCCGGTACCGACCTGACGGGGCACAGCCTCGCCGGTCAACGCCGCCGTATTCACCCGAGATTGGCCGGATATAATTTCACCATCCAGCGGCACCTGCTCACCGGGTTTGATGACAATGACGTCCCCGATCTTTATCATGTCCGGAGACACTTTGCTAATTCCTTCCCCTTGTTTTAGATTTGCATACTTTGGTCGCAATTCCAGCACGGCGACAATGGACCGGCGGGATCGCTCCACAGCCAAATCCTGCAAAAACTCCCCTACTTTGAAAAACACCATGACGCCCACAGCCTCCGGTATTTCATGCAGTAGAAAAGCGCCAACCGTAGCGATAGTCATCAGGAAATTTTCATCAAAAAACGTCCCCTTACTGGCATTCCGTACCGCACTGACCACCACATTCCAACCGCTAATCCCGTAGGCCAGTAAAAAAATAATATACTCACCGACCGAATATGGCGTGGCATGCAAAGTTTCCCGGAAAATTGACCCCACCACCAATAAAGTCAGCGCCACGCCAATCAAAACAAGCTCGCGGGTAGTATTTAATTCACCGGCACCATGTTCATGATGATGTCCATGTTCACTCATTCTCTTTCCTCCTTTTGGCCACTGACCGTTAACTGTGGCTTATATGCTCCAAGCCCTGGCGCATAAAATCCACCACATGATCATCATCTAACGAATACCAAGCTTCTTTACCGTCCCGGCGGAATTTTACCAGCCTTGCGGCTCTCAGCACCCGAAGTTGATGTGAGATAGCCGACTGCCCCATGGAGAGCACCTCGGCAATATCGCACACGCACATTTCCCTGTTGGTTAAGAGATGTAATATTTTAATCCGGGTAGCATCGCTTAAAATTTTAAATGTTTCTGCCAACTGCTGTACTGTATTTTCCGGCAGTATCTCAGCTTTTGCGCGGCATACCGTATCAGGATGCTCACACTGTTCCTCACACACATCACATAGTAATTCTTTCATATGTCACCTCAAAATAAAGTTACCTCAAAACCTTAGCACCATAACCTGGACAAAAAGCAGCGGTTTGCTTCAAAAGTGATAGTTCTTTTTCTTTGACAATATCAAAAAAAATCAACATTATCTTGTATGAACATATGTTCATATGTATAATAGTAATTGAAGCAAGCATTCTTGTCAAGTTTTCCCTTCGACGCTAGCCAAAATTTCATTTATTCTTTAGGAGTGTGATCTATTGCAAAAACAGGGACAGTTTTCTATTACCTTAGTTTGTTTTATTTTAGGAATTATGTTGGCCGTACAGTTTCGCACGACTCAGGACATCCGGTCCTCAGTGCAATACCAGAGGACCGAAGATCTGACTCAACGCTTGATGCAAATAGAAAAAGAGCGCAATACTCTGGAAGATCAGGTACGCGTTCTGCGCCAAGCCTCGGGCGGTGACATTGCTGCCAGTGAGTTAGAATCCATCAAGATGGGAGCTGGATTGGTACCGCTACAAGGCACGGGCGTCATTGTCACGATGGATGACACTAAACCAACCGCGTCTCCCGGGAGTAAAAATCCCAAGTTATACCTAATAAAAGATGAAGACATTTTAAAAATTCTTAACGAACTGCGGGCCGCCGGAGCCGAGGCCATTGCCATTAATAATCAGCGCCTTATCGCTTCATCGGAAGTCCGTACCGCTGGTTCATTTATTTCTATCAACAACATGAGCTTTGCTGCACCGTTTGAAATTAAAGCCATTGGCGATCCAGTGACAATGGAGAACGCACTAAAAATTCGCGGTGGAGTCATCGAAACGCTACAATTTTGGAATATCCAGGTTATAGTAAAACAGCAGGACATAGTACAAATTCCGGCTTTCAAGGGAACATTTCACTTCCAGTATGCCCAACCAGTCCAGAATGGAGGGAAATAGATGATTTTGCCTGTTATTGGACTTATGATCGGTCTTTTCATTGGCACACTACTGCCTATCAGTGTGCCAATGGAATACGCCAAATATTTGTCGATAGCCTTGCTCGCTTCTCTGGATTCAGTATTTGGCGGATTACGGTCAGGGGCAGAAAGAAAATTTGATAATCTGGTTTTTATGACTGGCTTTTTCACCAATGCACTTTTAGCCGCTCTTCTCGTCTACATCGGGGAACGGATTGGCATTGATTTGTACTATGTAGCTCTTCTAACATTTGGCCTTAGAGTCTTTCAGAACTTGGCCATCATTCGCCGCTATTTCTTGAAACGTTAATCTCTACTCCTAGCACTACCCATCTTGGAAAGATATGGTCTCCGTGCATAAATCAATAAACACCGCTCTTTTACATAAAGAATGGTGTTTATTTTTATAAAAATTATTATTTGTCATAAAAAGTCGTAATTTTATTATCTCTGTATGCTTCCTTAGTACCATTGCTCGTAGCTAAAACTGCTTTATCAGTGTTTCTTCGGTTATTTTAGAAATTTCCTTAGATTCTACTTGTGACTGTTCAGCTAGATTACATACTTCTTCAGCTACTACCGAAACCCCTTTTCCTTGTTCTTCTGCACGCGCGACTTCAATAGCAGCATTAAGATCCAACAAGTTAGTTTGAACAGCTATACCCGAGATTGCATCAATAATCTGACTGATTTCCTGAGATTTTTCACTCAATCTTATAATAGCTTTAGCTGAAGAATTGACAGTTTCCTCAATGTTGCACATCTGATTAATAGCTTTCTCCACTGCCTCCCCTCCCTCTTTTGCACGGATTGAAGCGTTTGCCGATTGATCAGACACTTGGTCAGCTTAACGGCTACTTATTTAATATTCACATATAAACCCCGCTCAATGCGGGTATAATATGCATACATTCATACTTCAATATTCTACCGAATTTACTATTGAGGAGATAAAACATGGATTATTTCTCGATAATACCTCCTATTGCGGCGATTATCGGCGCGGCAGTCACGAAAAGAATAATTCCTTCTTTAGTTTTTGGTCTATTAGCAGGTACGCTACTAAAAGCAGGCGGCAGCACCATAGATGGTGTAATCAGTGCGGGCGAATATTTGGCTAGAGTTATTGCTGATGAAGAGAGAGCATATATCATTCTTTTTCTATTCGGATTTGGAGCATTGGCTGAAATATTCAAAGTTGGAGGAGGAATTTCTGGATTTGCGAAAGTTACAGATCGCTATATTAAAACCGAAAGAGGAGCATTACTGAGCATTTTTTTAGTAACACCACTCACCTTCCTAGATTGTTGTTTCCACGTAATATCGACGGGAACAATTAGTAAGCCGATATTAGAAAAGGTAAACGGCTCAAATGACAAACTTGCCTTCATCATAAATACTACCTCATCCCAGTTAATTGTCTTAATTCCATTTGCAACCACTTATCTTGGATATATACTTGGACTCATTGGCACTTCAATGTCTCAAGCGGGAATTACGGGCAGTCCGTATATGATCTACCTATTATCAATTCCTTTTAATTTTTATTCAATATCAATGGTCATAATAGCGTTTTTGGCGACGTTTATGAAGTTAGAATTTAAATTTCTTAGAGTTGCAGTTCCGGCATACAAACCAGGAGTAGAAGAAGAGGGTGACCATCACTCTCATGAAGCGCATGAGGAATGCGAGTTTGCCGAAAAAGTCGCCCCGAAGATAGTAAATCTGTTGCTCCCTATGCTATTATTAATTGCATCCATATTCTATTTATTCTGGCTCACGGGGCAAAAACAGCCCGGATTATCTATATGGGATGCATTTATGAGTGCAGATTATGAAAAGTCAATTTTTGTAGCTACTTTTGCTATCATTGTTATCACGGTAATATTTTATGTTCTACAAAAGATTCCGATGGGAGAACTTCAAAGCCATTTTCTTAGTGGTGGAACAGAAATGCTGCCACCTATCGTCATTTTAGTACTTGCGTGGGGTATTGCGGCAGTAACCCAAGACCTTGGCTTCAACACATTTGTCGGTGTAGCATTAGGGAAGGCAATGATACCAGTACAGTTTGTGCCACTAGCTATTTTTGCGATTGGTGCATTGGCTTCTTATTTTATGGGCTCTTCCTGGGGTACTTGGGCACTTGTTATGCCTGTAGGTCTATCTTTAGCCACAGCAACAGGAGCTAGTATACCTCTTACAGTAGGTGCAGTACTCGCAGGTGGGTCAATTGGAGATAACCTATCCCCGCTAGGCGAAACCCCAGTATTAACTGCGGCTATCACTAAAATGCAAGTTACTTCACATGTCCAGTATGTTCTTCCTTATGGTCTTGTGGCAATCGCCATATCGGTAATTCTTTTTATCTTTTCAGGTTATGTAATCCATTAGTCTTCTAAATAAAACACCAAAAGAAGACAATTAATTTTCACTATAAATTAATTATAAAAGTGCACGTTTACTCATAAAGAAAACCGCCTTTCAAGGTTGCTACTTCTAGCATACCAAAAAATGGCGGTTCATTATATAACTTTATTTGTTTAGAACTAGAGGGTTGTAGCGGCTATCATTTACCTATTCTACTGTTACAGACTTCGCCAAGTTTCTTGGTTTATCAACGTCGCAGCCGCGTGTTACGGCAGCGTAGTAAGCCAATAATTGGAGAGGAAGAACAGCGAGGATTGGAGCTAAGAATTTATCCGCTTGCGGGATGAAGATGGTGTGATCCACATATTTTTTGATCTGTTCATCACCTTGCTGTGCGATGCCGATAACGATGGCATCACGGGCTTTGACTTCTTTAATGTTGCTGAGAGTTTTGTCATATACATCATGCTGAGTAGCCAGGGCAATAACAGGTACGCCTTCAATGATGAGAGCTAACGTACCATGTTTTAATTCTCCAGCGGCATAGGCTTCGGCATGAATATAGGAAATTTCTTTCAGTTTCAAAGCACCTTCTAAGGCTACAGCATAGTCTAAAGAACGTCCGATGAAAAATACATCTTCGTTAAAACCATATTGCTGTGCAAAAGTTTTAATAGATTCCACATCTTCTAAGATTTCATGCAATTGAGCCGGCAGATTGCGCAAGCCAGAGATCAATTCACGGCTGCGCTCTGGAGTAATCGTTTCGCGTAAACCAGCAATATAAATAGCCAGCATCGTCATCAGCACAAGCTGGGTTGTATATGCTTTGGTAGAAGCTACTGCAATTTCCGGACCTGCCCAAGTATAGACGACTTGATCAGCTTCACGGGAAATAGAAGAACCTACAACATTGGTAATTGCCAAGGTTTTTGCGCCAAGACGCTTCGCTTCTTTTAAAGCTGCTAACGTATCCAGCGTTTCACCGGATTGGCTGACGACAATGGCTAAGGTATTTTCATCCACGAGTGGAGAGCGATAACGGAATTCGGAAGCAACATCTACCTCTACCGGCAGACGGCTTAAGGATTCAATATAGTATTTACCGACGAGACCAGCATTGTAAGCTGTGCCGCAAGCTACAATGATCACTTTTTTAATCGCTGCCATTTCATGTTTTGTCCATTTCAATTCATCCATGATGATATGACTATCATCTTTTGCCAGACGACTTGACATGGTTTCACGAATCGCTCTTGGCTGCTCATAAATTTCTTTAATCATGAAATGCTCATAGCCGCCTTTTTCCGCTGCTTCGGCATCCCAGTTGACTTCAAATACTTTTTTAGTAATAGGTACACCCTGGCGATTCAGTACCCACACAGAATCTTTGGAAACAACAGCCATTTCCCCATCACTTAAGATATAGGTTTTGCGGGTATGAGTAATAATGGCAGGAATATCCGATGCAATGAAGTTCTCGCCATTACCGAGACCAATAACTAAAGGATTATCTTGTTTGGTGCAAATAATTTTGTCTGGTTCATGCTTTGTCATAAATACCAACGCATAAGAGCCTTCAATTTCAGACAAGACTTGTTTTACAGCGGCTTCAAAGTCGCCCTTATAATACTCTTCCAATAGATGGGCTACTACTTCTGTATCTGTTTCAGAAGTAAAAATATGACCTTTTTCAATGAGTTTTTCCTTTAGGTGCATATAGTTTTCAATAATACCATTATGCACCACTACGAAATCACCCGTGCAGTCTGTATGAGGGTGGGAGTTTACATCCGAAGGACGACCATGAGTTGCCCAGCGAGTATGTCCAATCCCTACATGACCAGTAAGCTGCTTGTTGTCTAATTTGATTTCCAAATTTGCCAGGCGGCCTACACTCTTTTCTACTTGGATCTTTGTACCATCATATACAGCAATACCGGCAGAGTCATATCCCCGGTACTCAAGTTTGCTTAAACCTTCCATTAAAAATGTTGAGGCTTGTTTAGGGCCAATATAACCAACAATACCACACATATGGTAATTCCTCCTAAATTTCAATCAAAATTCGAATCATTCTGTCAATCTGCCTCAGGCGCTTTGTCCTGCAAGTTACCTTGCAGTTTTGTCGCTGTTTTACGGCTGCAGAGTAGCCGAGAGGTATCCGCTGACAAACTCGATAAACCTCTTCCTCGTCTGCTTGTTTAACACGCCCTTCTGCAGGCTGCCACCTAAATGTGATACTATGCCAAACAAGCTCCAGCGCTATAAAATAGTACTACCGTATTCTGTTGTTCACCTTGTAAAATAGTTTCCACCAAATATCTTTGCTTTATCCATTTCTCACCCCCATTTATATTATACATATGCAAAGGAGCACAATTGTGCTCCTTTGCTTCTCCATTGTAATATAAACAATGACTTTGGTCAACTCATCCTTGTTCTTTTTTTACTACATCCGCGATTTCATGTACAATGCGTTCCAGTTCGGTCATACACGATCCTTCTGCCATTACGCGGATTAATTGTTCCGTACCGGAAGGACGTACCAGAATACGGCCTTCCTCACCTAATTCTGTATTGCCTTTTTGAATAGCCTCTTCAATCGCCTTATTTTCTTCCCAGCCGTCTTTACTTCTTACAGCAACATTTACCAGTAACTGAGGATAACGAGTCATAACGGAGGCCAACTCCGACATGGTTTTACCACTTTTCTTCAAAGCAGCAATCAGCTGCAATGCAGTTAATACGCCATCACCGGTGGTGCTATGCTCGGCGAAAATCACATGTCCTGACTGCTCGCCCCCTAGCATGAATGATTTTTCCAGCATAGCTTCTAATACGTAGCGGTCACCGACAGCAGTTACTTCTACTTTTCCCCCAGCTTTTTTAATCGCCTGGTATAAGCCAATATTGCTCATAACCGTAGCAACCAATGTATTATCTTTTAGTTTATTTTCTTTTAAACGATCCAGAGCACAAATAACCATCATCTGGTCACCATCGATGATAACACCCTTTTCATCTACTGCCAAACAGCGATCTGCATCTCCATCATGGGCAATGCCAAAATGAGCCTGATGCTGTACTACAGCTTTCTGCAATTCTTCCATATGGGTAGAACCGCAGTTGTCATTAATATTGATGCCTGTAGGGTTGTTGTTAATGGTAATCACTTCAGCACCCAATTGCTGGTATACAATAGGTCCTACTTCATATGCCGCACCATTGGCACAGTCTACCACCATTTTTAGTCCTGTAAAATCAACATCAATGGTATGAACTAAATAATCAATATAGGTTTTCAGCAAGTCATGGCGATAATGAATGGTGCCAATCTCACTGGCAACCGGGCGATCCATATCTTCTTTATAGTTGCATACCAACTCTTCCAGCTCATCTTCCACGGCATCCGGCAATTTGTAACCAGTACCGGCAAAAAATTTGATCCCGTTATCAGGATATGGATTATGCGATGCAGAAATAACAACCCCAGCCTGCGCATTCAGCGTACCGGCTAAATAAGCAACTGCCGGAGTCGGCACTACGCCCAGCAGTACAGCCTGCCCTCCTGCGGAACAAATCCCTGCTGCTAAAGCAGCTTCCAGCATTTGTCCGGAGATGCGTGTATCACGGCCAATTACCATAACCGGACTAGTATGATGCTCTCTGCCGAAATGTGTGGTTGCCGCCCAACCTAGTTTAAATGCCAATTCCGGTGTTAACTGGGTATTAGCTACCCCACGTACTCCATCTGTTCCAAAAAGTCTACTCATCTTTTTATCGGCTCCCTTCTGGTGAACGATGTAACTCGTTCCTATATCTTGTATTGTTTTATAATAGCAATGGCGGCGTTCAGGCCATCAAGGGCAGCACTCATGATGCCGCCTGCATAGCCGGCGCCTTCGCCAATGGGATAAAATCCTTCTGTACTGAAAGAAGTATAATCACTCTTGCGCACAATACGCACAGGTGCAGAAGTTCTCGTTTCCACGCCTGTCATAATAGCCTCAGGATGAGCAAAGCCCTTTATTTTCCGCTCAAACTCTGGCAAGGCTTGTGCTAGAGTATCGGTAACAAATTGAGGCAGACATTGACGCAAATCGGCAGCTACTACTCCTGGTTTATAGCTTGGCTTAGTACCAAATGCCTTACTGCCTGTTGTCCCTGCCAAAAAGTCACCGACGGTCTGCACAGGAGCATAATACTGGCTGCCGCCTAAGGAAAAAGCCAGCTGTTCATATTTTCGCTGAAAATGAATACCATCCAGTATATGACTGCCAAAATCTTCTGGTGTCACATTAACCACTAAAGCACTGTTAGCGATCCCTGATGCTCTATCATACAGACTCATGCCATTGGTTACCACGCCGCCTTTTTCCGAAGCGGCAGCCACGACAAGGCCGCCTGGACACATACAAAAAGAATAGGCTGTACGCCCTGTGTCTTTTGCATGATATACAAGTGCATAATCAGCAGCCGTTAGCTGTGGATGCCCTGCAGCTTGACCATATTGGGATGCATCAATTACTTCCTGGGAATGTTCAATCCGCACTCCGATGGCAAAGGCTTTCGCCTCCATAGCAATACCGCGCTGATGCAGCATTTCATAAGTGTCGCGGGCACTATGACCAATTCCAAATAGAGCCGCCGAACACGCAACATATCTATTTTCATTGACAACCAGCCCTTTGAGCTGACCATCTTTTATATCAATATCCGTCACCTGAGCTTCAAATTCTACCTGACCGCCTAAAGCAATAATTTCTTGTCGAATATGCTTCACTACATCCCGCAGCTTGTCCGTGCCAATATGGGGTTTATGCAAGTAAGCAATTTCCGCCGGTGCTCCCGCTTTAATGAAGATATCCAATACCTGGCGCATTAAAGGATCATTAACACGCGTGGTCAATTTGCCATCGGAGAATGTACCAGCCCCCCCCTCACCAAACTGCACATTTGAGTTGGCATCAAATTGCCCTGTCTGCCAAAATTTACTGACGTCCCGGGTACGCTGCTCAATATTTCGGCCTCGCTCCAATACAATTGGTTTATAGCCATGCTGGGCCAATGTTAGTGCTGCCAGCATGCCTGCTGGCCCCAAACCAACAACGACCGGAGGGTGTTCTAATTTCATCTTTCCTACCGCAATCACTTCTGGCTTATATTCTGGAACTACTGATATGTCTTTATCGCCTTTCAGACGAGCTAATATCTGACCATTTGGTAATGCAGTCTTCACGTCAAGAGTATATACAAAGCTGATATTACTTTTGCGGCGAGCATCAAGGGCCTTACGCACAATGACCACCTCAAGCACAGCTTGGGGTGGTATTTTAAGCCTTTTCGCTGCCAACTTATGGATCGACGTATCATTATCGAGCAGCACCCGCATATTTATTATCCGTAACAACTAGTTTTCGCTCCTTCTTATGCCTGTGTTCCTATCATTGCTGTTTTAGTACACTAATATTCACTTTTACAGTTTTTTGGCTTAGGGTGACACCATTTTTTACTTGCAGCTTACCTTCCACTTCTATATCCTTATCGATTTTATCTAAGCTGATGGGCTCGGTATAGATCACATCAATCGTATCAACAAGTTGACGATCACCGCTGATTTCTACTTTTTGCGGATTGGTAAGAACTTGTTTTAAAACAACACCTTTTGCCAATTCACCTGTGATATTCGGCTTAATATCCACCGTTTTGCTAATGTTACTGGAAATAAAGAATAAAGAGACATACATACTGCCTGGCTTCATTTGTAAGCCTTCTTCTACTTCTTTACCATTCTGATCAACAAGCTTAAGAGGTGCTGTTACGGTGAAATCAGCATTCTTACCGGCAACATCCACCGTAGCTACAGCTTTCGCTGCCGTATTTAATAAGCCTTTTGGTCCCTCTACCAGAATCTGATGGGAACTATAGGTAATTTTATCAACAATTACATCTGCCGACGGTGCACCCTTGAGCTTAACCTCAACAGGTATCTGACGACTAATCACACTATCCAGGCGAAACGTAACATTATCAGGCAATACTTCCACCACTTCCACACTCGTAGGAATGGTTGTGTGCACTTTTGCGGTATTCACACCCTCCGATAAACCTTTTAAATCAATATATGCTTTTATATCCTGCTTGGCTAATCCAGCGATTAAAGTCCGCGGTCCGCGCACCCGAATTTTAATATTATCAGGTACATCCTCTGGCACAACATTACTAGAAATATTGCGTACTTCCAGGGGAATTTCCATATTGACCTCGGCTGGAGGATTTTGTTCATTCATTACATATACCCATAAAATGATGGCGCAAATAAGCGCGATAATCTTTGCTGTCAGGTTTTTCTTTGGGAGTCTATCCATTATGAATACTGCCTCCAGTTCAAGAAGTTGCCTAGTGTGTGGTTCTTGCTGGCAAACAGCGGCCGCAGCTTGTCTTTTAATGATTCTGCATCAAGATCTCTCACAAGCCTGCCACCCCGTGCCAAAGAAATCGTGCCTGTTTCTTCACTAACCACCACTACGGCTGCATCTGTTTGTTCTGTAATACCAATCGCAGCCCGGTGTCTTGTGCCCAATTCTTTATTAAGGCTGCGGTCATCCGTCAAGGGCAAAAGACAGCCTGCTGCCATAATTCGATTTCCTCTTAAGATGGCTGCCCCATCATGCATGGGGGTATTAGGAATAAAAATATTAATTAAAAATTCATTCGATACCAGACCATCTACTTTAATCCCTGTTTCAATGTAATCGCTAAGACCTGTCTCCCGTTCGAGTACTACCAGAGCACCAATTTTATTTTTAGCTAATACAGCTACAGCTTTCCCTAGTTCGTCCAGTAGGCTTTCTTGTTCTTGTTCATCTAAAAAGATACTTTTTTTGAATAATTGTCCTCGCCCTAATTGCTCCAAGGCACGTCTTAACTCTGGCTGAAAAACAACAGGCAAAGCTACTAACACAACGGTCATCGTCTTATTCAGCAGCCAATTAATAACGTTTAGTCCGAGCCATTTACTAATGACAGTGGCAATTAACAGGACAATGAGTCCTTTCAATAGTGCCAGCGCTCTTGTATCGCGAATCATAACATACAGTTTATACAGGACAAAGGCCACGATTACCATATCCACAAGGTCCAATAAACTAATGGTAGAGATAATTCCTTGAATTTGTAGCAGCATACGCCAAACTCCTCATCATAATTGTAAGAATAATAACAATAAATATTAATTTATTCTACCCAATATTACGGAAAACCTTTATATTTAACAGCAAGAAATAAAAAAAAATTAATACCTCTGCCAAAGAGGTATTAATTCTTATTATTTTCAATGATATTCTTTATAATTTGGTGACTTCGTCAATCCAGCCAAATTGATCTTTTACTTTTCCATATTGTATGCCAGTAACTGTATCAAACAATTTATTGGCAAACTCTCCTGTCTGGTTCTGATTAATGATAATCTTTTTGCCTTTCCAGGACAATTCTCCTACCGGAGAAATAACAGCGGCCGTACCTGTACCAAACACTTCTTCCAGTTGGCCTTTTTCATGAGCTTCAAATACTTCTTCGATAGAAATCCGGCGCTCGGAGGCTTTTACGCCCCATGACTTCGCCAATTCTAACACCGTCCGTCTGGTCATGCCGCCTAAGATACTGCCAACCAGATCAGGGGTGATGAGCTCCCCATTGATTTTAAAGAAAATGTTCATCGTGCCCACTTCTTCAATATATTTGCGTTCCACAGCATCCAGCCATAAAACTTGGGCAAAACCTTCCTTTTTTGCTTCTTCCTGGGCTCTTAAGCTCAGGGCATAGTTGGCCGGAGTCTTTGCTTCCCCTAAGCCGCCTAGGGTTGCACGAACATACTTATCTTCTACTTTGATACTAACCGGATCAAAGCCTGCCGCATAATAAGCTCCCACTGGAGATAACAAAATAAATAATTTGTAAGTATCTGAGACTTTTACCCCTACATAAGGATCGGTAGCAATAATAAAGGGTCTGATATACAAAGCTGTACCTACTTTTGTCGGTACCCATTTTTTGTCCACTTCTACTACCTTTTTTAAACCGGCAGTCACTGCAGCTACATCAATATTTGGAATACAAAGAGCATCTGCTGATCGATTGAACCGTTCCAAATAATCTTTGGTACGGAATATGACGATACGACCATCCTCTGTGCGAAAGGCTTTCATTCCTTCAAAAATAGCTTGTCCATAATGGAAAACCATCGCCGCTGGAAAAACAGAGAATTCGTTATAAGGAACAACGGCAGGATTGTGCCAGCCATTTTTAGGATCATAATCCATGGTAAACATGTGATCGGTAAAATATTTACCAAACCCTAGTTGCTCTTCCGGTGGCATGATTCCGTTTGTATTATTCTTTTTCACTGTAATCTCAGTCATGTTAGAGTGCCTCCTTATCATTTAAGAAAAATGCTGAGCATACTTTAAAACCTAGAAAAAAATATTAATTTCAGCGTTTTCCCGCAAAGCTATACCTAATAACCTTTGTAACACTAAGTTCTTAACATAACAGGCAGACCCTTATGCATTGTTAATGGAATGAGTAAAGTATCACTTTTCTCTTCCGAAAACGCTTTACAGGGTCTACTAGTTTGCCATAATTTATGGTTATTATATATTGCCTTTTGTATACATGTCAAGTACAGTTTGTTGTTTCGTCAAAGTTTCCTGGGCTACCGTAAATTCTTGTTTTACTCCAGTGGACGATGTTCCTCCATAGGAATTACGGGCATCTACACAAGTTTCAACTTTTATGGCTGCTAAAATATCCGCTTCAAACAAAGAAGAAAATTCTTTAAACTCAGCCAGGGATAAATCCATCAGCCATTTATTGTTTCCCAGACAATAAGCCACGCATTTTCCTACTACCTCGTGAGCCTGACGGAAAGGTAAACCTTTTTTCACCAGATAATCAGCCATATCCGTAGCATTGGAAAAATCATTGCGTACAGCCGATCCCATAACTTGTTCATTTATTTTCATCGCTCTCAGCATGGAAGCATAAACATTTAAGCTGAATTTTAAGGTGTCTATGGTATCAAACATGCCTTCTTTATCTTCCTGCAAGTCTTTATTATAGGCCAATGGCAATCCTTTTGCTGTGGTTAATAATGCCATCAAATGACCAAAAACCCGCCCGGTTTTCCCGCGAACCAGTTCTGCCACGTCTGGATTCTTTTTCTGCGGCATAATACTAGACCCAGTACAATGACTGTCATCTAATTCAATAAAAGAAAACTCTGTGGAAGACCAAAGAATAATTTCTTCACTGATGCGGCTAAGGTGCATCATTAAAATCGAAGCAAAGGATAAAAACTCTAAAATATAGTCGCGATCACTTACTGCATCCATACTATTTTCATATACTTTGCTAAAATTAAGCTGCTCTGCTACGAAATGTCTGTCGATAGGAAACGTCGTACCAGCAAGGGCTCCCGCCCCCAGGGGCATCATATCGGTTCCTTCCCATACACCTTGTAAGCGTCTGAAATCACGAGTTAACATGAAAAAGTATGTCATCATGTGATGAGAAAATAGAATAGGCTGAGCTCGCTGCAAGTGGGTATAGCCAGGCATAACTACGGATTGGTACTTTTGCGCTACATCCAGAATAGCTTGCTGCAAATCCTGCAGTAATATGCCAATAGCCTCAATTTCATGTTTCAAGTACATATGAGTATCCAATGCTACTTGATCATTGCGGCTGCGGGCTGTATGCAGCTTGCCGCCCACTGAACCAATACGTTCTGTTAAACGCTTCTCTATATTCATATGTATGTCTTCCAAGGATATTTCAAAACTAAAATTTCCCGTTTCAATGTCTGCCAGAATGGTTTTGAGCCCTTCAATGATAGTATCTGCTTCTTCTTTGGCAATAATACCGCATTTGGCCAGCATGGCAGCATGGGCAATACTACCAGCAATATCTTCTGCATACATACGCTGATCAAAAGAAATGGAGGAGGTAAATTCCTCCACCATTACATCTGTATTTTTGGCAAATCTACCGCCCCACAATTTACTCATTTCTTGTCCGCCTCTTTCAACATTAACGCTCTTACTTTTAATGGTAAGCCGAAAAGATTAATAAAACCTTCTGCATCTTTTTGGTTATATACTTCATCACGACCAAAGGTTACAAATCCTTCATGGTACAGAGAATAAGGAGATATTGCACCGGCACTGATAATATTGCCTTTATATAATTTCAGGCGAACCGTACCTGTCACTGTCAGCTGTGTGGAATCAACAAATGCATCTAAGGCTTCTTTTAATGGAGAGAACCACATGCCATCATAGACCAATTCTGCATAACGAATGGCGACTTGTTCTTTATAATGCATAGTTGCCCGATCCAGCGTTAAATATTCTAATTCCCGGTGAGCATAGTATAAAATGGATCCGCCTGGGTTTTCATATACACCGCGGGATTTCATCCCTACCAAACGATTTTCCAGAATATCTGTAATACCAATACCATGTTCTGCACCAAGGATATTGAGTTTTTCTAATAAGGCAACGGCATCCAGTTTTTCACCATCAACCGCTACCGGAATTCCTTTTTCAAAGCAAATGTCTACATACGCTGCTTTGTCCGGTGCACTTTCTGGTGTTCTCGTCACCATGTATACATCGTCCATCGGTGCATTCGCTGGATTTTCTAGATCTGCACCTTCATGGCTTAAATGCCAGATATTGCGATCCATGCTGTAAGGACGGCTTTTGGCAACAGGAATGGGAATGTTATGTTTTTCTGCATAATCAAAGGCATCTTCACGGGAACGAATATCCCATAGTCTCCAAGGAGCAATAATTTTCAAATGAGGTGCCAATGCTTTTACGGTAAGCTCAAAGCGTACCTGGTCATTGCCTTTACCGGTAGCACCATGAGCAATAGCGTCAGCTCCCTCTTTTTCGGCAATGGCTACTAGCGCTTTCGCAATAATAGGTCTGGCAAAAGAAGTACCTAACAGGTATTTGCCTTCATATACAGCGCCCGCTTTCAACGTAGGCCACACATAGCTTTCTACGAATTCTTGTTTTAAATCCTCAATATAGACCTTGCTGGCACCTGATTTCAACGCTTTATCGTGTACCGGTGCCAATTCGTCTCCTTGGCCTACGTCCGCACACATGGCAATAACTTCGCAGTTATAGTTTTCTTTCAGCCACGGAATAATAACAGAAGTATCCAATCCTCCGGAATACGCCAATACTACTTTTTTAATTTCACTCATCTTGGTAATCCCCCTCATGTTTTAAATTGTCGTTTCTATATTGATCAGTTTGTAAAATTAAAATGATGTTAGCATTACGATGCTAAGGTCGCGTAGCTTACATAAATCTTTTAACAAGATTTGGTGCGCTGCTTCATTTTCCCATTAATAATACCATAATTGCTTTTTGGACATGCAGACGATTTTCAGCCTGATCGAAAACGACAGACTGCTCACTTTCAAACACATCTTCGCTAATTTCTTCACCCCGGTGAGCTGGCAGACAATGCAGAACAATCGCATCTTTTTTCGCAACAGCAAGGAGTTCTTTATTTACCTGATAATTAACAAACACTTCGCGGCGGTCTTCCTGTTCGATTTCTTTGCCCATACTCGCCCATACATCAGTATAGAATACGTCTGCATTTTGGGCGGCAGCAAATGGATCTTCACAAATTTCTATCTTGCTGCCTGTTACAGCGGCTACGGTTAAGGCCTCGGCAACAATAGCCTCATCTGGCTCATAGCCCTTCGGTGTCGCAATGGAGATATGCATACCTACTTTGGCACAAGCTTGCAGCAGTGAATTTACCATATTGTTGCCATCACCAATATAAGTCATTTTCAAGCCTTGTAATGTTCCTTTATGTTCAAGAACGGTAAAAATATCGGTCAACGCCTGGCAAGGATGCATTAAATCTGTGAGAGCATTGATCACTGGAACGGAAGCATACTCTGCCAGTTCGATTACTTCATCATGGGAAAAAGTACGAATCATGATACCGTCTACATACCGTGACAATACACGGGCTGTATCTTTGACAGGTTCTCCTCGGCCGATTTGCATATCATTGGCATTTAAAAACAACGCCGCACCGCCCAGCTGCCACATACCAACTTCAAAAGATACTCTGGTACGAGTCGATGCCTTTTGGAAAATCATCCCCAGCGTTTTGCCTTTTAATAGATGATGCTGTTCACCATTTTTCAATTGTGCTTTCAGCGTTTTAGCCAAGTCCAATATGTCATTGATTTCCTTTGTTGACAAATCATGAATAGATAATAAATCTTTCACCTCTATACCCACGATAATAACCCCCATACATAGTTATATCATCCTTGCGATATAACTTTCTTTTTATTCTTAACTGTTGGCCAGCACTGCATCTAATACGGCCAGCATTTCATCTACATGTACACGTTCAATGTTCAGCGGCGGTACAAACCGAAGTACATCGCCGGCGGTGCAGTTTATAATGACGCCCTGCACTAAACAATGATTAACAATTTCTCTGCCAGGAACAGTTAGCTGTACTCCCAGCATCAGACCCTTACCCCGAACCTCTGTAATCAGTTTAGGATATTTGGCTTTTAAGACTAACAAGCCTTTTTCTAAATAGCTTCCCACATCCTTGGCATTTTCGATTAACTTTTCCTGCGCCATGGTTGCCAGTACTGCATTTGCGGCAGCAGAAGCTAATGGATTGCCGCCAAAGGTGGAGCCGTGATCACCGCTATGAAACACCGCAGCTACTTTAGCGCTGGCAATAAATGCACCAATGGGTACTCCGCCGCCTAAGCCTTTGGCTATAGTAACAATATCAGGCTTAATGCCATATTGCTCATAGGCAAACATACTGCCTGTTCGCCCCATACCCGTTTGAATTTCATCGAGAATGAGAAGTACACCCTTTTCATCACATAACGCACGTACCTGTTTGAAATAGTCTTCATCAGGCATATTAATACCGCCTTCTCCCTGAATCGGTTCCAGAAGAATGGCACAGGTAGTTTCCGATACGGCATCTTTTAGTGCTTCGATATCATTGAAGGGTACATACTTGAAGCCTCCTGGCAATGGTTCATAGCCCGCCTGGTATTTAGGCTGGGCTGTAGCCGTCAGTGTCGCCAGGGTCCGGCCATGAAAACAATTCTGAGCCGTTACAATATCAATTTTTTTTGCGTCCAGCTGCTTACCATATTTACGTGCTAATTTTATCGCCCCTTCATTGGCTTCCGCACCGCTGTTGGCAATAAACACTTTATCCAAACCACTGGCTGCCGCTAATGATTTTACCAGCGTGGCCTGCACTTCTGTATAGTACAAATTGGAGCAGTGAATCAGCTTTCCAGCTTGTTCAGCAATTGCCGTTACCAGCTTAGGATGAGCATGCCCCAAGACATTTACCGCAATACCGGCTAAAAAATCCAAGTACTTTTTGCCGTCATTGTCATATATATAAGGACCTTCGCCGTGGGACAATACAATATTGTAACGGGCAAATACCGGCATGTAATAATCCTCAACAACTTGAATAATATCCTGTGTTTTCACAATTACGCCCTCCCCTACTTAAGGCTGCGTGTTTTTTGAAACACGCTATTATTTTACAACCTGTGTACCGGTACCTTGCGAGGTAAAAATTTCGAGTAATATGGAGTGTGGCTGCCGTCCGTCAATAATATGAGTTTTTCCTGTGCCGCCCTGCAATGCTTTAATGCACGTTTCTACTTTCGGAATCATACCGCCTGCAATGCATCCCTCTTCAATCATTTTCTGGGCTTCTCCCAGAGATAAGGAGGAAAGAAAGGAACTTTTATCTTGATAATCACGATAGATGCCTTCCACATCCGTCAGCATAATTAGTTTTTCTGCCCCGAGGGCTCCAGCTACTTCACCGGCTACGTAATCCGCATTAATGTTATAGCTTTCGCCATTCTTCCCAACACCAATCGGCGCAATTACCGGAATATAACCACTGTCAATCAGAGTATTGAGTATGTCCGTATTAATCTGTTCCACTTCACCAACAAAGCCAATGTCTACCATTGTGACTTTGCCGTTTTCATGAACTTCTGCAAAATGCTTCTTAGCTCCGATTAAATTAGCATCTTTGCCGCTTAACCCTACTGCTTTAGAACCATGACGATTAAGTAAATTAACGATTTCTGTATTAATTTTTCCTACCAGTACCATTTCTGCAATGGATACGGTCTCTTCATCCGTTACTCTTAGGCCACTGATGAACTCAGTCTTTTTGCCTAATTTATTTAAAACACTGGTAATTTCCGGACCGCCGCCATGAACCACGATCGGTTTCATCCCTACATATTTCAATAGTGTAATATCTTGAATTACACTATTTTTCAGTTCACTATTAATCATAGCATTACCGCCATATTTAATAACAACTGTTTTACCATAGAAATCCTGCATATAAGGCAATGTTTCGATCAATACCGCAGCAGTTTCCAATGAATTTTGCACCATTTCAACCTCCTTTTAGGTGTGATATTCTCCATTAATTTTTACATATTCATAAGAGAAATCACAAGTCCACATGGTAGCTTCAGCCTGGCCTAAACCTAAATCTACTACTACCCGAATCTCATCTTCTGCCATGATTTTCTTTAGAGCATGTTCATCAATTTTACTGCCCATGCCTTGTTCTACAATAGTTAAATCCCCGATTGACAAGGAAATTTTAGTAGGATCTGCTGTTGCTTCCGAATAGCCTACTGCACACAAAATTCGTCCCCAATTGGCATCCTCACCAAAGAAAGCCGTTTTAACCAAGGGTGATTTGGCAATTGCCATCGCAGCTTTTTTTGCTTCCGCAAAATTTACAGCTCCGCGTACATTCAATTCCAGGAATTTCGTGGCTCCTTCACCATCAACAACAATCTGCTTTGCCAAATAAATGCAGATATCAGTTAAGACCTTTTTAAACGTATTATAGTCTTCATTAGCCGTCTCAATGATTGTATTGCCAGCTAAGCCATTAGCAAGAACACTGGCCATGTCATTGGTACTAGTATCTCCATCAACGGATATCATATTAAAGGATACATTCACGGCTTCTGTTAAAGCTTGTTTCAGCATCGCTGGAGAAATGGCAGCATCGGTAGTCAGAAACGCTAACATCGTCGCCATATTAGGATGAATCATCCCGGAACCTTTGGCAATGCCGGCAATGCGCACTGGCACGCCGCCTAATTCAAATTCATAGGCACAACGTTTGGGGAACGTATCAGTCGTCATAATGGCTAACATTGATTTTTCCTGCTCATCCGGGCCTAACTCGGCAACAGCTGCTTTAATACCTGCTGTTACTTTATCCATTGGCAGTGTTACTCCAATAATCCCTGTTGATGCCACTAGCACATCTTCCTTTGGCACGCTCAAAAGATCTGCAGTAATTTGTGCCATGGCATTGGCATCCGTCAGTCCTTGTTCACCTGTACAAGCATTGGCACAACCGGAATTGACTACGATGGCTGAAGCAATTCCGCTTTGAAAAGCTAAACGGGATACTGCAACAGGCGCCGCCGCCATGGTGTTCATGGTACAAACTCCTGCTACACTGGCAGGTACTGTACTATAAATTACCGCCACATCATGCTTACCACTCTTTTTTATCCCAGCCTGCACACCAGCAGCCTTAAATCCTTTAGGTGCTGTAATACCACCTTTAATCTCTGTATACATGAATAATCCTCCTTATCATTCCTAGCTATATCAAGGATACAGCGCAATTTGCTGTAAACCGCTATCTTCCTTAAAACCAAACATTACATTTAAATTCTGCACAGCCTGACCTGCTGCGCCTTTGACTAAGTTATCAATAGCTGATACCACGATTACCCGATTGGTACGAGGATCAATATGCCAGCTTACATCACAAAAATTGGACCCGCGGGTATTTTTCACAGCAGGATACCCGCCCCGTCCTAGTAACCGGATGAAATGTTCCTGATCATACATGTCATAGAAAGCCTGATCAACGTCTTCCGGTTTAACGCCTTCTTGCAGTGCAGCATAGCAAGTACTCAGGATTCCTCGTGACATAGGAATCAAATGAGGGGTAAAATTAATCAGAGACTCCTGGCCGGAAATTTCCGTTAATGCTTGCTCAATTTCAGGTGTATGACGATGTCCCCCTATATTATAGGCTTTTAAATTCTCAGACATTTCCGCCATATGAGTGTTCAAGCTTAAACCGCGTCCAGCACCGGAAACACCAGATTTGGCATCCACGACAATATTTTTGGTATCAATGAGCTGAAATTTGGCTAACGGAGCCAGAGCCAGAATACTGGCTGTAGTATAACAGCCTGCACTGCCTACAATACTCGCACTTTTGATCTGCTGACGGTACAATTCCGTTAAACCATATACGGCACCGGAATTGGGGTGTGTATGTTTTACTTTATACCAGGCTTCATATACGGATTCATCACGAAAACGATAATCAGCGCCTAAATCAATGATTTTAATTCCCTGACTGACCAATTGCCTGCCAATCCCCATTGCATGCCCATGAGGCAAACCAATGAACACTGCCTGACTATCAGCAAATTGATTGGTATCTGTCATACTCGTTAATTTTTTATCATAAACCCCTGCTAAATGAGGATATAGCTCTGTAATATTTGTGCCAGTATGGCTTTCCGAGGTAATAGCATCAATTTCTACTTCTGGATGATTCGCTATGATTCGCAATAACTCTGCTCCCGCATACCCTGTTGCACCAATAACACTTACTTTCATTGTCGTCCCTCCCTATAATGTTTATAATTATACAATATACATGAATAATAATGCAATACCTTTTTTTGCCTATCTTCTTTTATTATTCTCTTAATTTTAGAGCAATTATTCGATAACAGGCGATCTAGTCAATGGTGCCCATTATCTCACAAAATTTTGCCACTAGAACGGGATCAAACTGTGTTCCCGCACAGCGCTTTAGCTCGGCAATAGCCTTCTCCGGCTCCATCGCTTTACGGTAAGGCCTGTCATTCGTCATGGCATCATAAGCATCTGCTATGGCTAATATCCGGCACTCTAGAGGAATATCTTCGCCAGCAATTCCTAAGGGATATCCTGTCCCATCCCACCATTCCTGATGTTTCAGAATCCAATCCGCAATGGGGGTAAGATCGGGGGCAGACAAAGCAATGCGCTGCCCAATCTCGCAATGCCGTCGTATTTCCATTGCTTCTTCTGGGGTAAGAGCTTCCTCTTTCATCAAAATCTTCTGAGATATACCCACTTTACCAATGTCATGAAATTGAGCCAAAAGACGTAAATCTTCTATTTTTCTTGTGGATAAACCAATTGCTTTCCCTAGACTTGAAACCATATCCTGCAATCGGTCGCCATGGCCATCTATAATAAAATCCCGTTCAGCCAAAAGGTTGACAACTGTTTCTACGATTGCACTACGTGCCTTTTGCCCACGATGGATCTTTTCCCGATACATGTTATTATCAGCTTCTTTAAATAACTCTCTCATAGCCACTGCAGGTTCGCTGCTGATTGCAAAGCCAATGGAAAAACTGACAGGCACGCCCTGATTTGCCTCGTTATTCCTCCGAATCTCCTGCTTTAATCGTGCACAAGCCTCTTCCATATGTTCTTGTGTAATATCCTTCATGATGACAACAAATTCATCACCACCAATGCGAGCTACAACATCACTGTCACGGAAACAGCTTTTGAGTATGCTGGCAGCACTCATCAGCATTTGATCACCACTTTCATGACCTAGTGTATCATTTACCAGTTTCAAACCATCCAAATCACAGACAATTAAACCCACGGTCCCGCTGCGGCGGTTATCAAGGCGGTGTATCTCTTCTTCAAAATAGGATCTGGCGTACAGCTTTGTAAGTGAATCATGAAAGGTTACATAGCGCAATTGTTCTTCTGTTTTCTTACGTTCTGATATGTCATGAACAATTACAAAGAAAAATTTTTTTGTTTTTAAACGGATCAGGGTTGAGCGAACTTCTACATCCCGAATATCACCATTGGCTAGGCTATGCTTAAATTCCCAATGCTGACCTTTTTCTTTACTGGCATTCCCTAACATATCTTTTAATTCTGCTGCCGGCAAAGGGTTTAAGGCGGTTACGTTCATTTTTTTAAACGTTTCTAATGAATAACCATAAAAACCTTGGGCTGCTTCATTGGCATCTAAAATATTTAATGTGTCCGGATCGACCAAATACATAATAGCTTCTTGTTTCGTAAACATTTGACGAAATTGCTCTTCGCTTTCTTTTAAGCCTTCTTCGCTACGCTGTAATGATTTCTGTACATCTCTAGAGTTGATTAAAGACCATACCAAGGCTCCAGAGCAAAAGGCTAAAAAGCCACCAATCAGCCAAATCCAAATAAAAGCGGTACTATGCTTATCCCAGCCATCAATCGGTACTGCTGCCAGCTGCCAAAAACCATTGGCAGCTTTCACATTTACAATGACCGGATTGCTTACAAAAACTTTTTCATCACCCCAAAATACCCCACCGTCTTTACCAAGTCCATCACGCCCCCGGACAGCAAAATTAAGCATGGCTGAATGATCATAAAGCCCTGCTTCGGCAAACAATGTTTCAAGGGACAAGGCCAAGCTAACCTGCCCCCAATATGTAGATTCTATCATGCCTTTAGGAGTCCAATAAATTGCAGTGCGACTAACAAGTCCTACGCCTCCCTCCACGAGGTTGACGGGACCTGCAATCATTGTTCCGCGAGTTTCTTTGACCTGCTCTAATACTTTATTTTGATCTGTTACCAGTGACAAGTCGGTTCCAATCACCGTCTCAGAACCTGGTAAGGGATAAAAATGAGTAATTTTATTGTCTTGAATTAAGGTAAAATTCTTTATTCCAGAGACTTGAGGCATAAAGTCTGCACCAAATTGATTTACCTCATCTTGGGTGATCTTGTGCTGAGGATCTATCTCAAGGTGCGTTAATACAAAGGCAATAAGTCCTTTTTCAAGGAATAACCTCGAATTTAATCCACTTTCTAACCTAGCCTGGCTTGCTCTTAATTGATCTAACGCTTCTCCCCGGATCTTTTCTTGATATTGCTGTTGGTCAATCTTTGTGAAAACATACACGCCAAAAAGAATAGTTGCCATGGTTAGGAAAGCTAAAAAAAAAGCTTTTACTTTCATCTCTGCCTCCACAACACTTTATAAATCTCCTACTGTAATTAAGTCTAAGGAACGGAATAAAGACTTCTCTGTAGGTATTGATCAAAAAATCAACATATAAAGCTTATTTTCGACAATTCTCTTTAAATCCCTTCGTTATTTATCTATAAAAATAGGATTAATCCTAAATTTGACACCAGAACAGAATAAAGGAACCTCCCTGTATAAAGAGTGGTTCCTGATTTATCCTAAGGTAAACTAACAGCAGACATCAATGATCTTTGCCCCAGTAATTTCACATAAGCGATCGGGGCTGACTGGTAAGGCTGAATTGGCAGTACCGGCAGCAGCATATACAATAGCAAACTGCCATAAACTTTGATCTAGATAAAGGGGAATATCATGCACTAAGCCAATTGGTGATACCCCACCAGGTGGAAATCCTGTGGCCTCTGCCACTGCCTCAGCATCAGCAAAACGAATCTTCTTAACCCCCACTACCTTTGCCAACTTCTTAACATCTATCTTTTTATCGCCGCAGGTTACAACTAATAAAGGTTGTCCATCTGCCAGAAATACTAAGGTTTTCGCTATTTGTGCAGGTTCAACCCCCAATGCCTGGGCTGCTAAATCAGCTGTATGAGTACTCTGGTCAAATAAAGTAATTTTCAAGTCAGGATATTGACTAAGAAATGCTTTAACACGTTCCAATGGCATATAAAATTCCCTCCTTTTTTGTATAATGAGGTTTATTATTATACAAATTCGGTTACATTCCTGCTTATAATAGTAAACAATCCTGTATCCAATATCAAATGCTCTATACATTTTTGCGGGTAGAGCATAATCATGTTCATCAGCTATAAAACTATCAAACAAGCTTTGCCCCCAGCAAAAATCGGAAAAAACCATTTTGAATCGCGAAGATACGAAGACTGTAAAGAAGAAGAAAAAACATCCCTTCATGCTCTTTGTAAATCTTCGCGACCTTCGCGTTTCATCGTATTTTTAATGCTATAAAATGCTTGTTATTTTAAAAAGCAACATCACCAATGATACTAATTACACTTCCACATTGAAGGCATTTATTGTGATCAACCATCATACTGTGACACTGATTGCGATCAATAACTAGCTTGTCACACTTAGGACAATAGGTATTTACTCCTTGTCCTTGCATATTGCCAAGATAGACATAGTTTAAATGCTGGCTGGCAATTTCCTGAGCCATTTTCATCGTACTCTCTGGTGTTGGAGGTGTCTTCATTTTATAATTGGGAAAATAACGAGAGAAATGCAGGGGGATATTCACATGTATCTCACCTAACCAAGCAGCAAGATCAGCAATTTCTTGTTGATCATCATTGCATCCTGGAACTAACAGGGTAGTAATTTCTACATGACAAAGCGAGGCGGCTACTGCGACGGTCTCTTTTACAGACTCAAGATTTCCTGCACATATCTTATGGTAAAAATCATTATTAAAAGCCTTAATATCAATATTTAAAGCATCTATATAAGGCAGCATTTCCAGCAACGGCTGTTTATTAATAAAGCCATTCGTGACAAGTACATTTTTCATGCCAGCTCGCTTGACTTCTTTGGCAGTATCTAAAACGTACTCATACCAAACACTTGGTTCCGAATACGTATAAGCGATTCCTATATTACCCTGCCTTTTTTGCTGTTTAGCCATTTCTACGGCCTGCTCCGGCAGTAACTTCATTGTTTCCGGTATGTCTTGTGCAATCTGCCAATTCTGGCAAAAGGAGCAGGAGAAGTTACATCCCCACGTACCCAGTGACAATATCAAACTACCAGGATAAAAATGATATAATGGTTTTTTCTCGATTGGATCCAGAGCATAGGAAGAACAAGCAGCATAATTTTCTGCATACAGTGTATTGCCTCTATTTCTGCGTACCCGGCACACCCCTGTCCGCCCCTCAGCAATAATACATCCTTTAGGACATAAGCTACAAAGGATTCCTTTTTCATGGGGCTGGTAATACATTGCCTCTTGCATGTAAGCCACTCCATTATGATTTAGTAAGAAAAATACTGACAAATCTTTACAACTATAGAGAAAAAACATTTTGAAACACGAAGATGCGAAGACTATGAAGAATAGCAGTTAAACCATTAAAAAGTAAACATAGAGATACAGAGAGGTTAATTATGCCCCTTCGTTCCCTTTGCTATCTTCGTCTCTTCGCGTTTTCAGTATTTTTACTCCAAAAACTTATGTATAACGAGTCACGGAAAATCGGTATAATTCTACTTCCTCTTCAGCACCAATACCCGCCTTTTGTTTAGCAATACTGATTTGTTCAGCTGCAGTATCCACACCTTCCAGCATAGGCAGCAATAATCCACTTCTTCTTCCTCGTTTTACAATGACGCCATATTTCTCTGGATTGAGCTTGTCTATGCTGTCTATCAGCTCAGGCGCTTCCAGTACATCTACGGAAATGGTGATTTGGTCCAGTTCATCCAGTTCTACCGGCCAAAATCTAGGATCTTCGGTACCAGCACTAATAGCATTGTAGATAATTTCACTGGCAATATCGTTTCTGGTTGCTTTGAAAGTTCCAATGCATCCCCGCAGTTCTCCCTGCTTCTTCAGTGATACAAAAACTCCTGCCCGCCCTTGCATTTCCTCCGTTACTTCATCAGGTACCGACAGAACACTGCCTACCTTTAAAAAGTGCTGTAAACTGGCTCTGGCCAGCTCAACAGCTGCACTTTGACTAGCCATCACTCCACCCCTTTGGCCTTACTATCAACCTTAATTACAGCTACGCCATAACCAACACCAAAAGGAGCTTCATAGGATAAAACTTCACCAGCAGCTTTAAGACCGCCCACGACTCCCATAAGAAAAAAGATGGGTCGCAGGCCACATTCCCCTGCATCCCTTACTAAATTCCGATCCATTTGCAGTAAGGCCTTTATATTAAGCTTCTCTACCGCTTCCATAACCTGTTTATCAAATTCACCTGCTTGCGGGCTATAGCCTGCTGGTGCATCCGGCGTTACGCGGTGAGATAAATCACCTGAAGCAATAACTGCTACCCTCTTATCTACCATACCAATGGCGCCTTGCACAGCTTTGCCAAAGGTATACATTTCTTCATAAGATAACATACCAACGGAAATATGTATCAACTGTCCCTTAAAACCAGCTTTACTCAGGTAGTAAAGGGGCACCAATGCTCCATGATCCAGTTCTAAACGCAGATAATGATTCTTGGCCTTATCATCCGTTAGCTCTACTACGTTTACTCCTAATCGGTCAGCCTTTTTTAAAATGTGCCTCACGAGTAAACCATCTGTTTCAAACCCTAAAGAAACCTCTGGAACCCCAAAGGAGGAAAAATTTCCCTTAAGTCTGGGATGGACGCTAATGCTGGCAGCATCCTCAAATACAGGACCATGAGGTGTAATAATAATAATCGTTTGAGGATTACATTCCTTAATCCTTTTGGCAGCTTCTTCTACTGCAGCAACTGTATCTTTTATTTTATCCAGCTCACCTTTGCCTACCTCCGGAACCATAATAGGGGGATGAGGCATAAGAGCACATATTTCTAAATTTTTCATATAACTACTCCTTTCTAGCAAATCAATTTGATTCAGTAGTTGATTGATTATAGCACTTATCTTGCCGCGTTTTTAGAGAAATGATACGCTAATGCCTTCGCAATCTTTTCAACCATTTTCTGCTGATAACTCTCTTCGGCCAATAAGGATGCTTCTTCCTTATTCGTTAAATATCCTGTCTCAATCAATGCACCCGGTATATTAATTTCATTCAATAATAAAATATGTAAATCCTCTTTTGCCTGACGTTTATTTCCGGGAGGGAATTCTTTAAGAACTTGCTGCAAGCTCTCCGCTAATGTTTTGTTGACTGGCAATTTAGGATTATAAAAAACCTGTGCACCCGATAACTCTGCACTCTTATAGGCATTACAATGTATGCTTAGAAAAGCATCAGCACCTGCTCCGTTCACTCGCTTAATACGCTCTAACAAATCATTACGTTTGCCGCCCTTACCTTTTGTATAATAATCAATATCTGAATCCCGCGTGAGTACAACTGTAGCCCCATATTGTTCTAGATGCGCAGCCAGCTTAGTGGCAATCTCTAATGTTACATCTTTTTCATCCACCTGATGATACGTGGCACCACTGTCAATTCCCCCATGCCCGGGATCAATGACAATACTATGTCCTGACAATAGTGACATGTCCACATTTTCTATATTGTCACCAATCACATAATGCATTGTTAAAAAATGAAGTACTACCATTGTAACACTCAGCATAATAGCCATTTTAAATCTAAACCATTGAATATAAAGTATCTTCATACAATACAACTCCCTACTGTCAAAACTCCCCTATAACCTTATGCAGCGCATTTGTGGATTATACGAGAAAGCGCTTATAGCCAAACATCATTCAGTAAGGTACAATAATGGTAAAGAAATGTCTTGATGATCAATTTACAACATACTAAGCCGTCTAAATTCTTACTGGTATAGGAAATTTAGAGCGACCCGGTATTTAGCTACGATACTAAGGAGGCTACAGATGAGACTTGGTAGATTGTTGATATTTTTACTTATATTATTTGTCCTATCCTTTGGCTGGGCCGGCGGTACCAGTTTGCTACAAGAACTGCTGCCTGCCATTCCCTCATCCCAATCCATAAATAATCACCTGGCAGGTTCATGGGAGCGTACTTACCGAATCATTGCTTTAAAAAGTGCTGTAGATAAAAAGCTAAATAAGAACAATTATGTAAAAATACAATATATTCCTTTGACGATGCAGCAGGCTATTATCGCAGTAGAAGACACTCGCTTTTATCATCATGCTGGTTTTGATATGGAAGGTATCCTCAGAGCCATGCTGGTCAATATGCAAACAGGTGACTTTTCCGAAGGTGGCAGTACCATTACCCAACAGCTCATTAAAAATTTATTTCTTACCCAAGAAAAAACCTATGGGCGTAAGGCAGAAGAATTTCTCTTAGCTATGGATATGGAACTACGCTATTCAAAAGAAGAAATATTGGAAATGTATTTGAATAGCATTTATTTTGGCTCAGGTGCTTATGGTATTGGTGATGCAGCTAAAATTTACTTTGATAAATCACCAGTTAATCTTAATTTGGCCGAATGTTCTCTTTTAGCTGGTCTGCCTACTGCCCCTTCCCTTAATTCCCCATATGTTGATTTTAATGCAGCTAAACAAAGACAAGCTATTGTTTTATCTCTGATGACACGACAAGGTTTTATTGGCCCGCAAATGGCAGCAGAAGCAAAACTGGTACCAATCATCTTAGCAAAGTAGAAACAGGGTATAACCACAGAGGCACAGAATATGCCGAGAGATTTTCAATTTCTCAGTGCATTCTGTGCCTCTGTGGTTAAATCACTTTGTCTTTCCTTACCAAAAACATAGTTTTTTATCTAAAAATAATTTTTTATTGGCTGCCATACCGGTTTATAGGCGTCCATGGCACTATGTACAGTAGTCTGTGAAGCACGTTCAATAGTAAATTCTCTGATGTAAGTATTTTCATCAATATATGCAATATCTTTTACAAGTCGTCCCTCATCTTGGATATTAAAAGCTATCAGAGGATAATAAGATCCTTTTGACAGTTCTCTGATTAATACCCCCATAGTTACAGGAGATTCTTGTTCTTGGAAATTACGACTCAAAGCACTATTCGTTGCAAAGAATTTTGCCTTTGGTGCTTGCGTCAGGGCATATACTTCAGGAAAATATTTTTTAAGCTCTTTAATTGTAAACGGCATATCAGGTGTAAATCGCTGTGCAATCACTGCAGCATCCGGCTTAGCATTTGCATACATCACTTCCATCTGCACACCTAGACCTTGACGGCTAAAAGAATAGTGATATGCTGCGGCTTTTGCCCGTATAGCTCCTTTTGCTTCCCAATCCGCTTTTGTCCACAATTGATTATCGGTGTCAATTACTAAACGATAATCTCCATATTGCTGCTGAATGGTAATCTTGTTATCATCCAAGCTGGCAAAGGCCACACTGGAAAGCATACATAACATTGAAAAAACTAACACTGTTATTACTTTTTTCATCAAACTAACCCCTTTCATTTTATCATTACCTTCTATTATTATACTTTGCCTGCTTTATTTCCTGCTAGCTAAAACATATCACAAAAACACCGCCTCACTCATTTAGAGTGAGGCGGCTTTTGAGGATTACTATATTAAGCGGACAGATTAATTCTTAGCAAGTAGAGTCGCAGTCATTTTCACAACCGCAGAATAAAAGAATAATAATAATGATGATAATGATGGACCATCCACCACGACCGCCACCACCCCAGCCACCAAATCCCATATATACTCCTCCTTTCAACATGGTCGGCTTACGGTATATTTTATGCCTTGAATCGGCTTTTTGTTACCGAGTAAGATGTTAATTATCATCCAGCTTAAAAAAAAAAGACATTCTTTGTGGATAAGTCTGTTAATAACATGTGGATTACTGTGGATAAGTTTTATTTTCATATATACTCGCTAGATATCTTTCACCACCACACACCTAGCTCGATTATTCTCACGCACAATATATCCTTTCTCTTCCAACTTTATAAGGTGATGATGAATAGCCGAAATACTAGTTATACCTACGGCTGCAGCAATCTCCCTAATTGAAAGTGGATATTGCTGAGGATAGCTACGAATAAAATTTAGTATTGTTTTCTGTTTTAGAGATATCACATTATTTTCGAGTTCTATTTTATTTACTAAATTATTTTTTGATATGCTGGCATTATAAAATTCATTTAACGCTTCATCTGTTTGTTGACTGATCAATAAAACATCCGGATGTGACATGCCTTTCTGGAGTGCTGTCACGTGCATTATCCTACGTAATTTTTCTATTTTATCAATATATTCCATAATGTATTCTCCTTTGAACGGAACAATTATAATGTTCTATAAGGCTGAAAACAAGTGATAAATAAATTTTGTTGGGTAAACCAGTTAATAATCTATGGGTAATTTTTTATTGTTTTGCACCCCCATCCCAAGACTATTTCAAAATTGCAAGTGATTGCTGATTTATGAGAAAGGCAAAAAACCGCCTTACCCAAAGGCAAGACGGCTAAATATAAATTTACTGTGGCAACCGATTAAACATACTTACCAAAAAAATCATAGTGACCGTTCCAACAGCGATTAATCCATATAAAACTAACATATTATTTACCCCCTCATAGCATAGATAAATTCATTCTATGCAGCTGATGACGATTGTATTACTGTTAATTTTAGTGTACTATAAAACAATTGCTAATTCATTGGTAAATCATTATGAAATTGTTAAAATTGTATAAATTTTACTTATCATTTATTAGAATAAAAAAGTAGCGCCCTGCTAATTAAGCTAAGGTGCTACTTCGTCTTCTAATGTCTTTACTTCGTATGCCGACATACTTTTGCAATTCTTCTAAATAATACTGACGCTAATTCCACTCAATTAAAATCTCATTGATCGTAATATCTTTATTACTTTCGAAAAAACATACATATAAAGATATTGAAGAATAAAAAAAGCCATTGATTTAATCTAATTTTTTTGTCACTCACAATTAGAATTTTAACTGTTTTTAGTCGTTATTATAAAGCAAAATCCCCTGCAAATACTGGATTTGCAAGGGCATAATGTTTGTAAATATTAACGTTTCGAGAACTGAGAAGCTTTACGTGCTTTCTTCAAGCCGTATTTACGACGCTCTTTTTCACGTGGATCACGAGTAAGGAAACCAGCTTTTTTCAAAGATGGACGATACTCAGCATCAACTTTAAGTAACGCACGGGAAATACCGTGACGAACTGCGCCAGCCTGTCCTGAAGGACCGCCGCCCTCCACTTTAATCAAAACATTATATTTGCCAAGAGTTTCTGTCAAATTTAACGGTTGTTTAACAATAAGTTCTAACGTTTTGCGACCAAAATATTCTGCAATAGTACGGTCGTTAACTAGAATATTGCCTTCACCCGGAACCAGACGAACTCTGGCAACCGAGGTTTTTCTGCGACCTGTGCCGTAGTAAGTAACCAATGCCATAATATGTTCCTCCTTTCCGGATTATCTTACGTTAATTTCTAATACTTCAGGTAATTGTGCAGCATGCGGATGCTCTGCACCACGATATACTTGCAATTTACGATACATCTGACGGCCAAGACGGTTCTTAGGTAACATACCCCTAATTGCCAACTCAAGCACTCTTTCTGGTTTGTCGGCAAGCATTTTGCCAGCAGTGACGAATGTAGTTCCACCTACATAACCAGAATGACGGAAATAAGTCTTTTGCACTAATTTTTTACCAGTTAATGCTACTTTATCTGCGTTGATAACGATAACATGGTCACCTGTATCAACATGCGGAGTAAAAGTCGGTTTATGTTTGCCGCGAAGCACTTTTGCAACTTCAGCAGCTAATCTACCTAAAGTTTTACCTTCTGCATCTACAACATACCACTTACGTTCTATGGTGTCAGCATTTGCCATAAATGTTTTCATGCGATATACCTCCTTGTCACAACATTACAAAAAAAATTGATTTTGTTTCCTTGAGCTCCGGGGCTAACGGAAGTCATGGCATAAATCTCATAAAAACATTGTATTAAATTACCTGTCCAATGTCAAGAAATATCGGCATGTAATTTCACTTTTTTTTGAGTTATCCACAGTTTGTCACATTTAATATTGTACCTCTTTGAGATATAATCCATGGGCTGGTGCTGTCGCACCTGCTTTTTTCCGATCCCGCCCCTCTAGAATGGTCCTAAAACCATCTATAGAAGTCCTTCCTAACCCTACGTTCACTAAAGTACCTGTTAAGTTACGAACCATATGATACAGAAAACCATTTCCCCAAAAAGAAAGTTCTAATATTTTATCCTGCAGCTGACATTCCACTTCCATGATGGTACGAACTGGGCTTACGGATGATCCGCCCGAAGCACGAAAGGCCGAAAAATCATGAGTTCCCACAATGATTTCCATAGCTTTCTCCATAGCTGATATATTTAAGGTTTGAGGAATCGTCCAGATCAGGTTTCGCCAAAAGGGATTTGGTACTGTATGCTGATAAATTTTATAAACATAAATTTTACTTTTAGCACTAAACTGGGCATCAAAACTGTCAGGAACTTCTTCTGCCTGGGTAACTACAATATCGTAAGGCAATACCTTTCTCGATGCGATTACAATACGATCTATGGGAATACTGCAGTTGGTCTTAAAATTGACAACCTGACCATAAGCATGCACACCAGCATCTGTCCTGCCTGCCATGTGAATTCTAAAAGTGTGGCCAAATACTTTTGCCAATTTATCTTCTAAGACTTGCTGTATGCCAATCGCATTTGTCTGGCGCTGGAAACCATGATACGCTGTACCATCATAAGCCAATGTCAATTTAATGTTACGCAAATTTATACACCCCGAACATATGAAAAATTTTGTATTTTTATAAAAAAGTAGAAGAATACGTTGAAACGCGAAAAAGAAGAATCCAAAGACCACGAAATAAACATCAAATTCCGACCTTTGTCTTCGCTTCTTCGTGTTGTAACGTGCTTTTACCCTTTTAGCAAGGGTGTAAGATTACCGTGATATAAAATATGTAGATAATACAATGGCCGAGATAAGGCCACGTAGAGTAATTTGGCATCGAAGCGATTATTTTTGAATTCTTGATCTGAAGCATTCCACATAATTACACCATCAAATTCCAAACCTTTTGCCAATCCCACTGGAAGAATGGAAATACCACCTTGATAAGAGAGAGTATCACTAGTAATTAAATGCAAATCCTCATTATTGTCTTCTTGCTGCAAAGCATGGTATAAAGAAATGCTGTCTCTTTCCGACTTTGTAATAATCCCAATGGATTTACAATCTCGCTCCTTAAAAACGTTAATCGCTTTTCGAATTGCTAATATGGCTTCTCCGTCTGTGCTAACCTGTTCATATACAGGCTCCTGACCAATTTCATATACCGGGATAGCCGCAGAGTGTCCTTTTGGCATTACCTTATTGAAGCATTCGATAATCTCTCGTGCGGAACGATAACTATAATTGACTTCCCGATAGATCGATTTTACATCAGAAAATACTTCTTTCATCACGACTTGCCAGCTCTCAATACTGCGATAAGCGGTAATTCCCTGGGAGAGATCCCCCATAATCGTAAATGAGCTATTTTTTGATAACATTTTAAGAATCATAAACTCCAAGGCATTTAGATCTTGGGCTTCATCAACCACAATATGTTCAAATTTTACAATATGATTCCAGCCATGTACAAGATACGAAAGATAGCAAATAGGTGCTAAGTCCTCTCTCTCTACTTTTCCCTCTTGCAAAATACTGCTGGAGTATTCACAGATAAAAGCAATATCTAGTTTCTTATTTTTTAGGCTTTTAAAAGCGCTTTTATTGCTGAATACTTCCATGTAGCAAGTCCTGATATTATCACATGGCCATTTTATAAAGTGAGTATCTAAAAATTCTGTTCCTTGCTTTGTATATTGTTCATATAGTTTATCCGTACCGCCACTTTTGCGCCGCTGCCCAATTTCTAGCACTTCTAAAAAGTTTCTAATTCTAAATTTAATATAGCCAACTAATGTTTTCACTCGTTCGTTGTAGGGAGTATTAAGGGTGCTGCCTTGCATGAAGTTTTCAATCTGCTGTTCTTTCGTGATCAGTAGTTTCCGATCAAACAACACGATATCCTTTAACTTCAAGCAGAATTTCTCAATTTTTTTATCCACCCAAACATCTAATACTTTCATGAAGTCCAGAGATCCTTTTAATTGAGCAACCGCCTCTAATTGGTCACGACGATTATCTTTGATCCTATTTTCTAAAAACAATTGTGCTTTTTCATCTTGTTGTAAAGAAAATGAAGTCTGGGTTATTTCATGCACTACATCAATAAAGGTCTGCTGTCTAACATCATCGGCATCAATCTCTGGCAATAATTCGCAAATATAATCGAGAAATAATTTATTGGGGGCAATTACCATCATCTTTTGGGGATCTAATTTTTCATTATACAGTAAATAGGATAGCCGATGCAGGCCAATTGTGCTTTTTCCTGATCCGGCTACTCCCTGAATAATAATAACTTGATGTAAGGTTTCACGAATAATTTTATTTTGTTCTGCCCGGATGGATGTTACAATATCTTTTAACTTGTTGCTGGTACCTTGCAGGAGTCTTTCCGTTAGAAAAGGATCAGCAAGTAAAGACTCTTTTTTGGGGTCGGACAATTGATCAAGAATGTAATCATCAGATATTTTTTGTAAAATACCGTCAACTATTTTGTATTGCCGTTTTAAATTTACATCACCACTATAATGATAGCGGTCCAATACATCATAGCTGGCCCGTCCATCCTGACATTCATAAAAAATTGTAGCTACAGGGTCCCGCCAGTCAAACACCAAAATATCTTTTACGGTCAGAATGTCCAAACGGCTGATTTTTACCCGACCGATATAAAAGCTTTCATATTCTTCGGCATCATCATCTTTAAAATCTACACGACCGAAATAAGGGCTGCCTAAAGCATCTTTAATATCATAAATTTTTTCTGCATTGTCATGTTTCATCATGGAATGAACATATGTACTAATTTGATCCTTATTTTCCAGTGATACACGCATCTGTTGGCTGCGTTTTGTAATATCCTCTTCCAAAGAAGATATAATTTGGTTCATTTCTTCTATCGTATTGTCCAAGTGCTGCTTTTCTGAAACATAATCTGGATGTTCTGTAACCATATAACCTCCTATCATGTCCTAAAATAAAAGAGTTAAAAAAATTATTTAAACACGAAGAAACGAAGCGCTTCGCGGAACACGAAGTATCACGAAGGAACAAGTACTATTTTTTTACTTCGCTCCCTTCGCCTCTTCGCGTTTCAAAATGTTTTCAGATTCTTTCTTTTACTACTACTTGCTGTATAATCTCACTACAATTAACGCTCCAATGATAATACATAATACTCCATATGCCAGCCAATCACGGCTTGAAATTTGTAGTTGCTTCATGCGGGTTCTGTGGTCGCCGCCGCGATAGCATCTAGCTTCCATGGCAGTGGCCAGCTCATCGGCACGTCGAAAAGCGCTGATAAACAGTGGTACTAACAAAGGTATCATGTTACGTGCCCGGCGTAATAGATTTCCTGAGGCAAAATCTGCACCTCTAGCCATTTGTGCTTTCATAATTCGATCTGTTTCTTCCAATAAAGTAGGAATAAAACGCAAGGCAATCGTCATCATCATCGCCAATTCATGAGCTGGTAAGCCTATCTTCTTAAATGGCTTCAATAATCTTTCAATGCCATCTGTTAAAGCTATAGGAGAAGTGGTAAAGGTCAATAAGGAGGAAACAATAATTAAAAAGATCAGTCGTATGGTCATAAATAGACCCTGGCGAATGCCTTCTTGTGTTGCTGCGAATGGTCCTACCTTATAGAGAATGGCTCCGGGTGTAGTAAAAATATGAATCAATAAGGTCAATACAATAATCATCCATAATGGCTTTAAGGAACGTAAAATCATACTGAGGGGTATGCCAGCTAACGCTATAATAATACCGATAAAAATTGCCAATATAGAATATGCCTGATAGGTTTCTGCTAAAAAAATACTACTGATAAACAGAATCGTGCTTATAATTTTTGTCCGGGGATCTAATAAATGAATAAAAGAAGCACCAGGAAAATATTGTCCTAACATAATATCAGTTAACAAATTAGCGCCTCCTTACTGCATCAACGATACTATCTGCAGCAGCATCCATTGCTATGACAGTATTATCAACAGCCAAACCACGTTGTTTAAATTTATTCATCAACAGGGTAAGCGGCGGCACATCAACGCCGGCTTCCTTTAATTCTGTCTGATAGTTTAAAAAAATATCGGTAGGCGTCCCATCTAAACTGATCTCGCCATCTTTCATTACAAGGAGTCGATTTGCCATCCTCGCTACATCTTCCATATTATGCGACACCAGCACTACAGTCATGCCAGTCGCTTTATATAAATTAACGATTTGTCCAAAAATTTCATCGCGGCCTCGCGGGTCAAGTCCAGCAGAGGGTTCATCCAATATTAAATATTCTGGTTCTAAAGCAATCACTCCCGCAATAGCAACCCTTCTCATTTGACCACCACTTAATTGAAAAGGCGTACGCTGAGCAAATTTTTCAAAATCAAGACCTACAAAATCAAGAGCTTTTTTCACCCTCTTGTCAATTTCTTCTTCCGCTATGCCAAGATTACGGGGGCCGAAGGCAATGTCTGCATAAACAGTTTCTTCAAATAATTGATGTTCCGGATATTGAAATACCATGCCCACACGACGTTTTGCCAGTCTGGCAGCTTGTCCCTTGTTATGTATGTTTTGTTCACCAATTGAGACTGTTCCCGAGGTAGGTTTTAATAAGCCATTTAGATGCTGTACAAATGTAGACTTACCAGAACCAGTATGTCCAATAATACCAACAAATTCACCTTGTTTTATCTCTATGTTTATATTTTTAATTGCCACCTTTTCAAATGGCGTCTTTGCCATATATACGTAGGTAACATTCTGTAAACTTATGGACATACAGCCACCACCAGTTCTTCATCTGTAATAATTTTTTCTGGTATTATTAGATTACGCTGCCGTAAACATTGAGAAACCTCGGCGGCGACTGGCACATCTAAGCCCAATTCTTTTAGACGATCGACCTGACTGAATACTTCCTCTGGCATACCTTCCATAACGACTTTTCCCTGCTCCATGACAATCACCCGATCAGCTGCCACTGCTTCTTCCATAAAGTGAGTAATATATACTATGGTTATTTGCTGCTCACGATGCAGCCTCAGAACAGTGGACAACACTTCCTGCCTCCCTTGAGGATCGAGCATAGCGGTTGGTTCGTCGAGCACTAAACAACTAGACCGCATAGCCAGCACTCCAGCTATAGCTACTCTCTGCTTTTGACCGCCTGATAATAAATGAGGGCTATGCTGACGATATTCTTCCATTCCTACATCTTGTAATGCCTCAGCCACCCTTTTTCTAATTTCAGCTGGTTCTACTCCGAGATTCTCCGGACCAAAAGCAACATCTTCTTCTACTAAAGTAGCAACAATCTGATTATCTGGATTTTGAAATACCATCCCAACGGACTGTCTAATTTCCCATGTGTTAGCTGGATCTGTCGTATCCAGCCCATTCACAAAGCAATGTCCGCTATTGGGAATTAAAAGCGCATTGAAATGTTTCGCCAAGGTTGACTTACCAGAACCATTCGTGCCAATAATAGCGACAAATTCCCCTTTAGTAATGGACATATTTATATTGTCAAGTGCCTGTACCTGATCGCCTTCATGAGCAATATAGGTATGGCACATATTTTGCACATTAATAAACTCTCCCATTCATTTACCCCCTTTATCATAAAGATTTCCTTAAATCAAAAAAATCATAAAGATGTTTTTTACCTTATCATGTCCTTGTGCTTCATTAAAATAGCATTCCCATTATATAAAAATAAAGGCGGCCCGTAAAGGGCCGCCTTTTACTTCATGAGATCACACCTCCGAAATCATTTCATCGTGGAGTGAAGTTCTCATAAGGATTCATTGATTCAATTCCAGCAGAAATCATCATTTTTTCTTATAACAAGTACTGTAATACTGCCAATACTGGGCCTTGCAGAAAATGGAATCCTTATTTCTCAAATTCCACCCCCTTACATTCGACTCACTTACAGAATAGGGTTTTAGGAATATAATTTTTCACAAAAAGCGGCTATTGTTTCAAAAGACTTGTCAGCTAACAGCATCATATGATTGGGAGAATCCACATCCATCATAGTAAGCTTGGGAAGCTGCCGCTCCCATTCTTCCCAATACGTAACATGATCCAGTGAAATATCATCACTGTTGCTTGTAAAATAGGGCGCTAATTCCCCCCAGAATAAGCCGCTTTTATTGCGAAAATAGTAACAAGTTACCCCATGAGGATCAGGTAATGACCCAACAGAATAATCACCAAATTTATAAGCCTGTTGAACTTTTACACTTTGCTGGATCTGAGCGAGTAATTGAGTTACGGGTTTCTTCAAGCCACGTGTTTGGGCAAGCTGAATTACGTGGTCCAAAAACGCCTCATCCTCTAAATCCATGGGCACTTCTTCTTGATGAATGAGTGTTTGGCTTGCTTTTGCTGCTTCTTGCCCAATTGTAGATAATAATGCAATATTAACGATTTGCAAAATCATCGATTTTTGCGAAAAACTTTTTTTAATTTCAGGACAATACATTGAATCTAACATTACGATTGTGTTAACCCGTTGTCCCAACTCCTGCAATTGCCGTGTAATTTCATATGCTAAAGTTCCCCCTAAAGAATATCCTCCCAGATCATAGGGTCCTTCTGGCTGTACGGTTTGAATAATATGAATGTAGTAAGCAACCATTGCATGGATCCCGTGTAAAGGAGAGCGCTCATTCATCCATCCTCGCGCTTGAATCCCATAAAAAGGCCGCTTAATCTTCTGAGCAATTTCTTGATATATTTCTACACCTCCCAGTCCTCCATGAAACCAAAATACAGGTCGTCCCTGCGAATTCTGATTGAGATGAATGAGTTCGGGAAATTGGGGCCAAGTGATCGGAATCGAAAGATTCACTTTTTCTGACAACGGCATAGCTTTAACTCCATTTTGCGGACGCACCATATTTATAACATCTTGTGTTGTTTTAGACTCCAGCAATCTATTTAAAGTAATCGAAGAATCCACCTGTAATTGTAATTGCTGAAATATTGACATAAAAACAATGGAATCAACCCCATATTTATCTAAAGGTTTATTAGGATTTAGCTCCTCAGCTTTTATTCCTAGTGAACGGGAGATGATAGCAAGTATCTGATCCTCGAGTGATGAGTGCAGCTTACCAACTGCGCTGCACTCTAACCCCTTCGCCGATGCTGGCATTATTAACGAATCAGGCTGAGATTCGACCCAGCAGCGTCGTTTCTCAAAAGGATAGGTTGGCAATGATATCCTATAAACCTCCTGCCCTTCATGAAGTGATTCCCAAGGAATTTTACCTCCTTGCGTCCAATAAAGCGCCATTTTCTCAAGATTTTTTTCTTCCATCAGGATTTGAACCAAGGAATCCCCTAATTTTCCGGAAAGCAGCTCTTTAAGGCTCGAAAGATCATCTTCCAAATTCCCTGTATAAATGGGTGTGAAGCTTTCTGTTTTCTTGCCTCCTGCAGACAAATTCAAAGACTCTTTCAGACCTTCAATCAACTCTTCCCTGCTATTGACAACCATTGCCAGCCTACATTCCATTGCTTCGCGCCCTACTTGCAGGGTATAAGCAAAGGCAGGCAAAAGAAGATCCTGCTGAAGCTCAATGAACGTAAGCATTTGCTGCATAACTGCCTGCAGCCGATCTTGGTTTTTAGCGGAAAAAACCACAATCTGAGAAGAGGCTGCGTTGGGGGCAAAAACCTTTTCTTCTGGCGCAGAAATGTACTCTTCCACAATTAAATGAGCATTCGAGCCTCCCGCTCCGAAGGAACTTACTGTTGCCCGTCGTGGATACTCCTGTTCTTCCCCATCGATATTTATCACGGGACGTTTCCATTCCTGAAGTTCTCGCTGTAGGTAAAATGGAGTATTTTCGAAATGTATATGGGGATTTAAAGGATCTGCTTTAATGGAAGGCACTAGCTTTTTATGCTGTAATTGTAAAATGACCTTCGTTAATTGCGAAATTCCTGAAGCAGCTTCTGCATGACCAATATTGGATTTTACCGATCCAATTGCACAAAATTGCTGATCAGCAGTAAATTTCTGAAAGGCTTTGCTTAAGGCAGTGACCTCAATCGGATCTCCTAAGGATGAGCCAGTCGCAGCAGATTCTACATAACTGATGGTCCGAGGATTCATCTTAGCTTTTATAAAATTCTCCTCGATCAATCGCGCTTGTGCATTGGGATTGGGGACAGTATATCCGTTAGAATACCCGCCGTGATTCATCGCTGTCGATTTCACAACAGCTAGAATAGAATCCCGATCTCTAAGAGCAGCAGAAAGGGGTTTTAATAATATGGCGCCAACACCTTCTGCAGGAAGAAATCCGTCTCCGTCTCCAAAACTTCTGCTGTTACTATGGCTGCCAAGCATCCCGGTAAGGCTCAAGCCCAGGTATTTTTTCGGATGAATCGAAAGATTTACACCTCCGGCGATAGCTAACTGACACTCTCCCTTTATCAAACTCTCACAAGCCATATGAATTGCAATAGTAGAAGACGAACACATGGTATCAATAGCTATACTAGGGCCTTGGAGATTAAAATAATGAGAAACTCGATTTGCAATAGAACTATAAGAAGATGTGGAGATCGCCGCTTCACGGACAATATCGGAAGAAATAGACTGATATTGCTGATACATTGCACCAACATAAACTCCAACCCTGGATTGATATTCACGCTGCAAAATCTCACGCGTATATCCTGGACTTTCAAGTAAATTCCAAACCGTTTCGAGGAATAGCCGGCTCATAGGGTCCATAATCTCTGCCTCCCGCGGTGAGATATTAAAGAAAAGCGGATCAAATTGATCCACATCTTCTAAAAACCCTCCCCATTTGCAGTATGTTTTTCCTGGCTTGTTCTTAGCTTCATCGAAGTACAAGTTATGGTCCCAGCGGTCTTTTGGGATTTCAGTAATGCAATCATCGCCGTTTTGCAGGTTTTTCCAGAAGTCTTGGATGTTTCCCGCTCCGGGGTAGCGTCCGGAAACACCTATAATCGCAATGTCTTGAGCCAAGGAAGTCTGAGATTCTGCTGTTTTATTTTCCTGATCACGAAAGTGAGGGAAACGTTCGGCTTTCCTACAGGTCAGCCTGGAGTGTACCGGCAATCTCTCAAGGATAATTTCATTACTATTAGGATCATTAGAATTGTTTGGAATCGCTTCCTGATCTTCTAAGCCTGCCAGCGATAATAATGAATCCTTATGATTGCTTATAAAATATTCTACCAATGCATCAATCGTCGGATATTCAAAAAACAGAGTGCTGCTAATCCCATCGAATACCTTACCTAAATGATTGGCTAACTGAACAACAATAAGGGAATCGATTCCATACTTCTCTAAGGGATCGGAAGAGTCGATCCTGCTGCTTGCAATTTGAAGTGTTTCACCGACTACCTTTTTAATATATGCTATACCTTTTTCCCGTAATAAATCCTGTCTTATTTTATCCGTTTGCTTTATTGACGGTTTAAATGCAGGAACTTGTTCCTGCAGCACCTCCATCTTGAGGCTCTGTTTCATAGCCATCGGCGTCACGTCCGCTTTACGCTCCAGTTTCTGCAGTACAGCTCCATCACTTTCGGCAACAATAATCTGCTGCCCCAATTCATGGGCTTGGGGTACCGGAAAGAAACTTTTATGAAAGCCTTCACTTTCCAACACTCTTTTCCAGCTCTCCGACGATAATCCAGGGCAACCTGGAATGCGCAGCATCGCATCTTCATACAGCCACCACCCTTCCAAAAGACCAAAAGTCAGATGAGTAACCAAGGCATTGCCGCTTATTTCATTTAATAACATCAAGCCATTTTTCTTTATAGCGGCCTTGGCATTACGCAGGGTTTGCCGAATATTTTTGGTAGCATGCAGTACATTGGTTGCTATTACAATGTCATATCCGCCTGGGCTGATATCTTGTCCGTTAATCGACTCTGCCACATTGAAAAGTTTATAGGTCAAATAGGGATTATACGGGCCATACTCTTTTTTAGCATGCATTAAAAAAACTTTAGAAATGTCTGAATAGCAATATTCTTGAATGTGCTCCTGATATGGCTTCACTTTTTTGAAAACCATAGAGCTCGTTCCCCCGGTACCTGCACCAATCTCCAGAATTCGAATTCGTACCGACGGATCTTGCTTAAGCCGCTCCTCGATATAGGCAACTACTGTATCAGCAAGCACTTCATTAAAGTAATCTGCAACTATATTATTTTTGTATACACCTTCGACCAATTCCATGGATGCATTGGGAAACATGATATCAGTCGTTCGTATTTGGCCTGTCAAAATGTTAGGCAAAGCCCGAAGGGTTGCCTCTACCAAGGATACCTGAGCTTTCTTAAAGGAGTCTTCTATCCATGCGGCCTTTTTCTGATCCCACTCCCCCCACACAGCATCGATATCAATTGGGCTTGTATCAATTACAAAATATGCCCCTTCATCACATTGGAGATAATTATTTTGTTCTAATACCCTGATACTTTCTTCTAACCATCTGCCAAACAGATCAGACATTCCAGCTATAGTTTTGATATCCGATGCCACGGAATTCTTTTCTGTAAACAGTCCCATGGACTGCAGCTGCCCCCAAAGCAGTCTGCAGAGAAGCGCATCCATTTCCTTCATGTGCCGGCTTGCTTCTGCTTTTACGAACATAAGCTGGGAATCTTCCTCTGGAATACGCTTTTGCAGGTTTTGCACATTTGAGAGCAGGTCTTCAGGATAGAATGTAATGGATTCCTCGTTATGAATCCCTTCCATAACTAAGGGTTTGGTTATTTTCATCAATGCAACCTGATCCTTCGGCCCGGCAAGTAATGTTTCCAGAGCATCCATGGCATCCGTAGGCTCAATAGATCCTATTCCTGCCTTTGCCATCCGCTCCTGATATTCTTTAGAGGCAACAATACCCACACTCCCCCAATATCCCCAGTTCATGACTTTCACCTTACAAGACCATTCATGAGAAAGCTGATGGGCAAAAGCATCCATAAAGGTACATCCAGCAGCATAGTTGCTTTGTCCCGGTGCTTTTATAAAGGAATTCAGAGCGGAAAAGAACATGACAAAGTCTAATGGTTCCTTTTGAAATACTTGGGCCATACGTACACTAACATCTATTTTTGCCGATAGTCCGGCCTGAAATTTTTCCTCATCCATTTTCGCCAGACTTTGATCCAACAGCACGATAGCTGAATGAATCACCCCATGAATTTGTGAATACCGCTGTTTAATCTCTTCATAGGCTTGCTGTAACTCCTTCTGGTCTCTTGCATCTGCTTTGATGTAGCAGAGTGAAGGTCCTAATTTTGCCAGTCTGTCCAATTTAGCTTGAATGGCTCCATCCTTTTGCCTTCGACCAATCCAAATGATGTGAGCTTGGTAGGTACGAATCATGTATTCACTCCATACTTCTCCTATGCCGCCAGATCCCCCAATCACCACATACACTCCGCCAGGCTTGTATAGTGTCTGTTTCATGGAAGGATCATGGAATGAAATCAGCTTTTGCCGATACCACTCCTGACCGCGATAGGCCCAGGCATTCCCTGCAAGATCTGAGGGCAGGGTAAAAAGCTCGTTTATCGGCCAATTACAATCGGCTTCCAGATCAATGAGACGAACCTGCCAATTTGAATATTCTTTGGCCATGGAACCAATTATTCCATGAAGACTTGCATGGGTTGGATTTACTGAATCGTCTTTATGAATAGGTTGAACCTGGGTAGTGATTATACTCCAGCCTAAATTTTTAGTATCATAGCCCAAATGAAGCAAGGCTTTAATCATCCGAAAAGCTAAGATTACACCCAGTTTTTGTTCTTCAATTATTGTATTTTCTGCCAAGGTTTTTAAAGAATCATGTGGAGCAATCCACAGGATATGATCTATGGGACTATGTGCTGATAACTTTCCAACGATTGCATCTATCGTATCATTAGGATGAATATCCAATACATGGGCTTTGGGATATTGCCGCCGAAGGGTTTTTCTATTGCCTTTTGTTCCTCCCACAATCACAACCTGCTCTGTCGGGAGCGGAGATATAGCCCTTTTTTCTATTAGAACCGTATCCCACACGGGAACCAGCATGAGTGTGCCGGCAGCTGCCTTTTCGGAGTTTTGGTCAGGAACTGCTTTTACTGTACTGCCTTGCTGCAAATCGTCTTCCATCACTCGCAGCAAGAATCCCTTCATCCTTACACATACATTCCCCTGCTCGTCGCACAGATCAATATTAAGTTTCTGTACCATTTCACCGCCCTGCATAAAGTCATCCGATCGAACCAGCGCCCACATGCAAGGAGCACATGTACTAAGAACTTCAAGCTCTTCAAGGGCAAAGGGCAGAGCCGTCTTGTGAGCAGATGCTTTGCCGTGCAGCTTGGCATCGTCAGTGGCCATCATAAAACCAATAGCCGCCTGAGAAGACGCATCCATCAAACTGGGATGCAGGACGAATTGCTCTTGGGTATCTGAGACAAAAGCAGGCAGGGAGAGCTTTGCCAGCACCTGATTCACACCCACATAAAGCTGCTCAATTCCCTGAAAAGCCGGCCCATAATCCAATCCCATTCTCCTAAATGCCTCGTAACATTGGTCCGATGAAAACCGACTTTGGTTACACAAAGCTTGTAAGGCGGACAAATCCAGAAAGGGCACTTCTGATGCCGATTGAAACACAGCAAATCCTTGACTGTGCACCGTGAATTCTTCACCAGAGTCTGAGGACTTGCTGTATATTTCAAAGGCAATCTCACCGCTATCTTCCGGGAAGAGTCCGATGTGTACCGAAAACGGCTGTTCCCCTACGGCAATAGGACGGACCCATGTTACGTTCTTGAGTCGTATTGCCGTCTGCTCTTTTGCCAGACTCCCTGCTGTCTGCTCCACTGCGGCTCGGGCCATTTCTAAATAAGCCATTCCTGGCAAAATCCGTTGACCTTTCACTACATGATCGGCCAGGAAAAATTCCTGCCCTGTGAAGGTGGAACTAAACCGCTGTTCAGAAAAATCCGAGGTGTTTTGCTGCAGCAGGGGATGAAGGGCGGATGGGGTCCTAACAGCGTGTATTGCAAAACTGTCATCCTGATTCTGGATTTGAGACACCCAGTAGCTTTCCTTGGCAAAGGGATATGTGGGCAGACTAAGCCTGCAACGCTTCTTTTCATCAAATAGAAGATTCCAGGAAAGATCATACCCCTGACAATAAAGATCTGCTAACGCATAGAGTATTTCCTGATAATTCGTCTTATTCTCTTTTAAGAACCGGCCGCGCGTTAGTAATTCCCCTGCATACTCCTGCATCGGTTTCTGCCCCTTAAAATCTCGCGAAACCTTTCCTCGAAACAAATTGGGCAGCCTTTCTTTACCACCTGCCTGCTGCCATACATATACCGCATCTTCACAGTCTTGAATCACAATGGCAGAACGATGATTAAAATGCTGTCGGCCTTCCAGCAAGGTATAACTAATCTGTAACAGGTCTTTTGTTTTCAGATCTTTATTTGTAAATACTGTTATCATATTCCTGATTTTTTCCTGCAAGGCTTCCTGGGTCTTAGCAGATAGAGCGAGTAAAAAGAATGGGGTTTCTTCATAAGAACCTTCCGCTTCTTCCTTGGCATAACTTTCAACCACCATGTGAGCGTTGGTTCCACTCATACCAAAAGCACTCACGGCACCGATGCGTTTTTTTGTACCTACCTGAGGCCAAGGGCGGTTCGCTTTATTGACATAAAACGGGCTCTCATGCCAGTTGATGTAATCATTTTCCTGTTCACAATGGAGACTAGCGGGAATTGTTTCATGACGCAAAGATTGTACCAGGCTGATGAGACTAACCAATCCCGATGCCGCAAAGGTATGACCGAAATTTGTTTTTGGAGAGGTCAGGGCACAATAACCTTGCTTCTGGGTATACTGTTTAAAAGCATCATACAACGCATTGATTTCTATCGGATCACCTAATTTAGTTCCGGTGCCATGGGTAACGATATATTCGATCTCTTCCGGATTCACCTGGTATTGTTCATAGACTGCTTGTAAAAGTTCCGTTTGCGAGCTTCCGCTTGGTGCAGTGATCCCGTTGGTTTTGCCATCATAGTTGATAGCACTTCCTTTGATGACGGCATAAATGTGATCACCATCTGCCTTTGCTTGGGAGAGTCGTTTACATACTACTGCAGCCACAGCCTCACCAGGGACCATGCCATTCGCCCGCTTGTCGAACGCGAAACACCGTCCATCCTCGGAAAGCATCCCAGCTTGGTTTAATATTTCAAACATTTCGGGTAAGAGCATCAAACTGACACCTGCAGCAATAGCGGTATCGCATTCATGATTGCGTAAACTCCAGCATGCTTGATGGGCAGCGACTAAACCAGATGAGCAGGCTGTATTAATGGCGATATTAGGCCCCTTGAGATTTAGAAAGTATGATAATCTCGCAGCTAAAATACCATTATGATTGGAGGTAACATTGCCTTTTTCTCTGACCAGCAGTCTGTAATCGCCATCTTCCACTCCCACAAACATTCCGATTTTACTTGCTTTAATTTTGGCTGCTCCGTATCCGGCATCTTCCAAAGCGTTCCAGGATTCCTGCAGCAGCAGTCTTTGTTTGGGATCCATCGTTTTTGCTTCTTTGGGGGAAATTTCAAAAAACAGAGGATCAAATTCGCTAACGCCCGGAAGCCAGCCGCATTTCCACTTGGGACCCTGTCCGGGAAATCGCTCTGGCGAAATATCTTTTACCGCATCTTGTCCTTGAGCAAGGATATCCCACATTTCATCACTATTTCGAGCATTGGGAAACCGACCGCTCATACCAATAATGGCGATGGGCTCCGGAATACTTTGGAGGGTATTCGTTATTTTGAACCTGGATTTTCTCGTTTCCCGCCGTGCTGGAACTGCTGCCAAAGGAATTCTTCGAGAAACGGTTTGGTGTATAGCATCTTCCCGATAAAATACCTGAATGGCTTCTTGATGGGCAACCGCAAAATATTGGATTATCTTTTGCAATGTGGAATATTGAAAGAATAGAGCAGGAGTTAATTCTATTCCATAATGATTGGCTAATAGAGCCGCAAACTCCGCTAAACTGATAGAGTCAAAGCCGAATTCGGCCAGATTTTCTTCTATGTCTATTTTATCGCGGGATATCTTAAGTAATGTACTGACATGCTCTTTCAAATCCCATTCCAAGCATTCTTCTAGACTGAATCCCTTCATTTCCACTCGTCTACCTTTGCCTAACAAACTCGAAATACCAGGATGCAATGAAGTCGATTGCTCTTTATCCACACCTAAAAAGCGTTGTACCCGGCTGCGCTGTCCCATAAACACTAAATTTTGGGGATTGCCTTGGGACAGGATACGATCAAAGACGTCCATGCCTTCTTTTCGTTCTAGAAATCGTTGACCACTGGACTTGAGATACATTCTGCTGGTTTCATCATCTTTAAAGCCCATACCGCCGTCTTTCCACAGCGGCCAGTTAATCACAATTGCCTTGCCCTGCCGCTGCGAGTGATTACGAGAATGAGCATATGCCATTAGAAAACGATTGCCGATGGCATAGTCACAAGAGCCAAAGTCTCCCAAAACAGCTGATGTTGAGGAGAAATAGCAGACAAAATCTAGGGGATCTTCCTGGAGCAATTGATCGAGAACAAGAGTACCTTTGATTTTTGCCTCTAACACCTTGGTAAAGCTTTGGATTTCCTTTTCCAGAATGCTTTGGCTGTCTTCCATTCCTGCGGCATGTATAACTCCGTGTATCCTGCCGAAATGTTCTCTGGCTCGGTCTAATCCTTTTTTTATACAAGGCTCATCACAAATGTCAGCTTCTATGTACAAAACCTGGCTGCCTAGCTCTTCTAACGCTTTCATTTTGGCTTGTTTCTCCTGATCGATTACAGAACGCCCGACCAGAATTAGATTGACTGGCTGCATTTTGGCAATGTGCTGGGCAAACAAGAATCCAAGCCCGCCGCAGCCGCCTGTTATGAGATAGGTCCCTTCTGATTTCACTGGACTCTTCCCTGCTGACAAGCAGGTCGGACGAATCTGACATACATGCCGTTTTCCCTCTAGATACAATATACTTTGGGCTTTATGGGTTTGTAGTTCAGCCCAGATTTTCTGCAGCCAATCTTCCATGAAAAATTCCTGCTGCTTGTAAGCTTTCTTACAAATTAAATTCACTTGTGTACTCGGCAGAACAAGTCCTAAGGAACGCTCAAAGCCAATCCAGGACTCCAGGCAGCAACGCTCCAGTGCATTCTCAAATTCTCCGGCCAATAACAAGCGTCTAGGTTTTAGCTTTGTGGATGCGATGGCCTGCAATAGGTAGACAATTATTGTATAGTCCTGAATACAACCGGGATCCTCAAGCGTCCACAAATAGAGCACAGCGTCCACTTCACCATGATCTTCCCTGATACTCCGCAAAGCCTTATCGTAGGTGTTTCGCTTATCCTTTAAAATGCGATATTTTTGTTGAAGCTGTTCCTGATCATCCGTATTTTGAGAAACAAAAATAACCTTGGTTTTAGGGTCTAGTTCTCCCACTGCCTTAGCAATGACCTGCTGATTTTTCGGGTTGGATAGAAGACAAACTAGGGTTTTTATCTCGACGGACGAAGAATTTGGCGAAGTTTGCTCCTGCCAGATTTCCTCAAATGTCATTAGCTCAAAGGGTTCTTGGGTTGAGGAAACCGAAGGGATTGGCTGCTTTATTTCAAAAGAGGTCAAAAGCAAATTCTCTATGTTCTCCTGCATTTTCAATCCCTTCATCCGTACACATATATTCCCCTGCTCATTGCACAAATCAATATCAAATTCCTGCACCTTATCCTCACCTTGACTGTTATCACTGAATTGAACCCGCACCCACATGTCAGAAGTGCATGTTTCAATCATTTCAAGTTCATTAAGAGCAACTGGCAAGAATGGCTTTAGAACAGTTCTACCACCAGTCTCACTCATTAAACTGATGGCTGCCTGCAAGGCAGAATCCAGCAAGCTAGGGTGCAAGACAAATTGTCCTAGTGTATCAAAAACAGCAGAAGGCAAAGACAGCTTCGCCACTACCTGCCCGGCTCCCACATACACCATCTCAAGCGCCTGGTGGCCAGGTCCATATTGAAGTTCCATTGATTTAAAGGCTTCATAGCATTGACTGGGCATCAGAACGCTCTGGCTGCACTGCATTCGTAAACTGGGCAGATCCAAGACCTCTCCCCCGGAAGCGGAACTCAGTACAGCTATTCCCTGGCTATGAACTATAGGTTCTGCCCCAGCTTCTTGGGACTCACTGTATATTTCAAAGGCAATCTCACCCTCCTCTTCCGGAAATAGCCCAATGTGTACCTTAACCGGCTGATCCCCTACAGCTAGAGGGCGAATCCAGACTACATTTTTGAGCTGCATGACAGTCTGATCCTCTGCCAGAACTCCCGCTGCCTGCTCCACTGCAGCCCGGGCCATCTCCAAATAGGCTACTCCCGGCAGGACCCGCTGCCCCTTTACGACGTGATCCGCCAGAAAAAACTCCTGACCCGTAAAGCTGGAGGTAAACCGCTGTTCCGAAAAGTCGGAGGTGTTCTCCTGCAGCAGCGGGTGGATTACTCCATGCCTGTCTGAGTCGCTGTCCCGCCTGCCGCCAGACTGTTCCTGAATCTCAGGCAGCCAGTAACGTTCTT